>NZ_OX366320.1:0-1635810 GCF_947250475.1 Wolbachia endosymbiont (group B) of Apotomis betuletana
ATTGGTACTCATACTCCCGAAAAAGGTGTTGACCTATTACTAAAGGCTTTTTCTCACTTACCATCTAAAGCAAAACTTAGAATCTGGGGAGCAGCAAGAGAAGAAACTAAAGCTTTAAAAGCAATTGCCGATCAGTTTTCACCTGTTGTTAAAGAAAGAATAGAGTGGATGGGAAGTTATGATAATAAGAATATAGTTACTGACGTATTTAATAAAGTCGATGCAATAGTCGTTCCTTCAATTTGGGGTGAAAATTCACCGTTAGTAATACATGAAGCACAGCAACTTAGAATACCAGTTATAACAGCCGATTATGGTGGTATGGCAGAATATGTAAGAGATGGACTATTATTTAAGCGCAGAGATGCAAGTAGTTTGTCAGAAAAAATGCAAGTCCTATCTACAAATCAGGAGTTATACAATAAACTTACCCAAAAAGGCTATCCTTATACTGAAAATGGAAATATACCTTCTATAAGTGAGCATACTGAAAAACTTAACAAGATTTACCGTAATGCTATTGAAAAGAAAGGCAAATCAGTAGCTGTTAAACCCGGTCCTTGGAGAATTACTTTTGATACTAATCCAGATTACTGTAATTTTGCTTGTATAATGTGCGAATGTTTTTCACCATACAGCAAAGTTAAAGAAGAAAAGAAAGCTAAAGGAATAAAACCTAAGATACTGTCGATAGAAACTATCAGAAAAGTAATTAAGGAAGCAGCTGGCACACCTTTAAGGGAAATCATTCCTTCTACTATGGGTGAGCCTTTAATGTATAAAAGCTTTGATGAAATAATCAATTTGTGCCATGAGTTCAGCCTTAAGCTTAACCTCACAACCAATGGTTCTTTTCCTATTAAAGGAGCTAGAAAATGGGCTGAACTATTGGTACCAATTTTATCTGATGTTAAGATTTCCTGGAATGGGGCAACTAAAGAAACTCATGAAAGAATCATGAAAGGTTCAAAATGGGAAGTAGTGACAGAAAATTTAAAAACTTTCCTTGAAGTTAGAGATAAATACTTTAGCGATACAGGTGAAAGGTGTACCGTTACTTTACAATTAACATTTTTGGAAAGTAATTTACATGAACTCTATGACATAGTTAAGATGGCCATAAAAAATGGCATAGATAGAGTTAAAGGACATCATCTTTGGGCACATTTTGAGGAAATTAAGGATCTATCTATGAGAAGAGATGAATTAGCAATTAGTAGATGGAACACGGAGGTGAGAAGGTTATACGAACTTAGAGATAATATGCTATTGCCAAATGGTAAAAAGATAAAATTAGAAAATTTCACAATCCTTTCTCAAGAAGGTATTAAGGATTTGGCTCCAGGTGGTCAATGCCCATTTTTAGGTAAAGAAGCATGGATAAACAATGAAGGAAAGTTTAGTCCTTGCTGTGCCCCAGATGAACTCCGTAAGACATTAGGAAATTTTGGTAATGTTAATGAGGTTAAACTCGAGGAAATATGGCAGAGTAGTGAGTACCTAAGCTTACAAAAGAATTATTTAAATTACAAATTATGCAAAACATGCAACATGAGAAAACCTTTGATCAATTAATCAAAGATAATCTTAGATCTATTAAAATTTCACCGTGTGAGAGGTTTCACGAGTTGCTAGGAAATCCTTTGTATGAAAATAGGTTTATAAAGGTTGGTAAATTTCATGAGCCCGTTCTTGCACCGGTTTATGATCAGATAGGCGCTTATCATATCAATGTGAGAGGAGAAGCAGTTTATCATCATAGATTTCTAAAAACTTTTGGATTCTACTTTAATAGAGCGGCTGTAGAAGATGATACAGGGTGTTACCATATTGATTCATCTGGATGTAGAGTATACAAACAGTCGTATCAATGGATTGGAAATTATCAGGAAGATGCTTGTGTAGTTAGAAGACATGATAAATGTTTTCATATTAATTTAAATGGCAACAGGATTTATCAGGAGGAATATGATTATGTTGGAGATTTTAAGGATGGTATCGCTGTAGTCTATAAGGATAGTAAAGCTACACATATTAATCATCATGGAAAGTTAGTACATAATAAATGGTATAAAAAACTTAATGTTTTTCATAAAGGGTATTCTATTGCAGAAGATCAACATGGTTGGTTTCATATAGATATTAATGGTGATCCTGTTTACCAGCAGAGATTTAAAATGGTAGAAGCATTTTATAATGGGATGGCAAAAGTTGAAACTTTTGAAGGTGTGTTAGGACAAATCGATATTACCGGAAATGTAAAGTTTAGTATTTTTGATTTAGGTAAAGAATCTCAAGTGCATAGGATTTCTGCAGAACTTTCAGCCTTTTGGAAAACTTACCTAACAAGCGTTGCTATTGAACTTGATTTGTTAAATATTTTACCTGCAACTACGCCAGTTTTATCTAAAAAGTTAAACATTATCGTACCAAATCTAGAAAGGCTGTTAAGGGCGTTGTGGGAAATAGGGTTTATTGATTACGATAAGGACAAGGACTTATGGCAACTATCATCAAAAGGTAAGTGTTTTAAGGGAATACCATTTTTGCCAAAAGCAGCAACGATGTGGGCAAGAGTTGCCGCTGAAAAGAATTGGTTAAATATTGCCGATATACTAAAACAGAAGTCAATCTCTTCATTTGAATCTTTTAAGGAAAGAGAAGCATCAGAAAATAAGAAAATAGCGTTTTACCAAGCATTGCTAGGATATTCTAGGTTTGATACTAAAGAGTTTAATTCTAGAATTAATATAGATGATGCTAAGAATATATTGCTATTTGGTGTACACTCTTTATTTCTTGCTTATTCTGATATACACAATAAAGGTTCTATAGGCCTATATAACGAACATAAAGTACCAAGACAGTTAGTAGAAAATTTAAAAGTCAAACTTATAACTCAGGAAGAACTATCAGTTACAAATTATGAATTAGGTGTCTTTTGCCGCTTTCTACAGCACTATGATGATGATAAAGTATTGTCTTATTTAAAATTGGTCAAAGGAATATCTCGTATTTTATTGATAGAAACTATTTTAGATTACCGCTCTCCAACTGGAGGCTCTGTAGATATTAATGTCATGGTTGAAACAGGAGGTAAACTAAGAACATTAAACGATTGGGAAAAAATACTCAAACAAGTAAAAGGATTCAAAATTTTTGCTGTTTTACCTTTAACAGATTACTTATCAGTTATTGATGTCAGATGTTAATCACATGGAAACATTACAAAAAAATGGTTTTTTTATTATCAAAAATCTGGTTCCTTTAAAGCTAATAACTCAGTCTTTAAGTGATATAACAAATAAAATATCAAAGCTATCCCAAGAATTAAGTGTTTCAACTTCTGACTACTTAAACTGTACCGGCAGATGGGGCATGTTATCTCAAGTAACTAGAATTATCTCTCAAGCATTAGATAAAATTATTAAAAATTACCTTGAAAAGTCACTTCAGTGTCAGATACTGCAGAAAAAATCAAATGTTATATGTAAAACTGCTGATTTAATAGATGCAGTTCCCTTCCATCAAGACATCTCCTATAGTTTCGATGATCCTTACCACTTTTCCGTTTGGTTAGCTTTGAATAATGTCAGTGAAACTTCAGGTGCACTACAAATTATAGAAAACAGTCATAAATGGAAAATACAGCCTTTAGTTGATTTTTGGTACCCATATTTTTTTGATCAGTACTCAAATAACCGAGAAAATTACAAAATTAAGTCACTACCTATTTCAGCAGGAGATGCAATAATTTTTGATTCACGGTTATGGCATGGTAGTGATAAGAATACAGATGCTAAAGATAGATTTGCTTATGTAACAAGGTGGATTGTAAAAGATCAAAACCTTCCCTATGTGCCAAAACCTCAGCCTTCAGTTTTTGGTATACTCAATTGTGGTGAGTTAACAGAATCTATACTGAGAGAATGCTTGTCATTATTTGGCTACCAGGAAAGTATAAAAGCAAAAAACATGGAAGAACTTATCAAGAGCTGGTTAGCCTTTATTACAGACACAACTACAAATATTTCTGAGATCGACACTACTAAGGCTAAGCGAGATTTATATAAGCTACTTATTCTCAATCAAGCATCAGCACTACATGATGCTGGAGACATCTCAGGAAAAATATACAAAAATTTATGGTTTTCACTACTTGTATTTCTCAATAAAAAAGTCAACGTAGTGGAGCTAGCATTATAAATGAACAGAAGTAGAGTTGATAGCTTCAAATGTGTATTGATGTTCATCCTGAATATAGTATCTAAATTCAAACTTAATGTACTTATAATGTCTTTAGTTGCCCTGGTGGTAGCTGTTGATTTGTCTTTTAGAAAGTATTTAGTAAAAAATATTCTAGATACAGCTGTAAAATATCAGGAAGGTAATGTAATTGAAAATCTTTTATTACCTGTAAGCGCTTATCTTGGTATGGCATTACTTATCACTACTGCTTTTAGATTCTATGGCTATTTTGTTGACATTCGAATGTTTACCTTAATGCGTCAAAAGATAGCTGATATGTCTTTTTGTAGGCTACTCCAACACGACCATTCCTATTATCAGAACAATTTATCTGGAAGCTTAGTACATAAGGTCAGTAACTTAATGGATAGTGTGATAGAGTTAATAAGATTGCTTATAGATTGTTTTTTCGGTTACAGCATAGCATTAGTCTTAGCTATTTATACCTTATCATTAGTAAACATAAAATTTGCAATCGCTACATTCACTTGGGTAAGCATTTTTATTTTAGTATCGATTTTCAGCTTTCGTGTACTTACTGAACTAGCTGATAATTACTCTAAACAAAATTCACAAGTAATAGCTAGTATAGCAGATAGTATTTTAAATGTTATATCAGTAAGGTTATTTTCTCAGCAAGCACATGAGAGACACAAATTTTTTCAAATATGCAAGAAAAGAACTATTGCAGAGAGAAAATTACAATGGGCATACTTTTGTCTTTGGTTTATATATGGCTATTCATTCGATATACTCCAAGCAGTAAACTTGTATTTTTTAATTCATGATTATCAATTGAACAAAATCGCAATAGGAGATATTGTTCTTGTACTTGGAATTAATATATCGATTATAGAGTTTCTTAACCATCTAACTAGGAATCTTACCCAATTTTCTACTCATTTCGGCAAAGTTTCAGATGCATTGCCAATCTTGACTACCGTACCAGAAATTCAAGATAAGGAAAATGCTAAAGAATTAAATTTATTAAGTGGAAGAATAACGTTTAACAATGTTTCTTTTTCTTATGAAGGTAAGGAGCCATTATTTCAAGATTTCTCAGTTACCATTAATCCTTGCGAAAAGGTAGGTCTAGTTGGTTATTCTGGAGGTGGTAAATCTACTTTTATAAACTTAATTCTAAGGCTATTTGATGTTAAAAAAGGTAATATACAGATTGATAATCAAATAGTATCAGAAGTTACACAGAGTTCTTTGAGGCAACAAATATCTGTAATACCTCAAGACCCATTGTTATTTCATGATACTATTTTAGCAAACATCATATATGGTAAACTTCAATCTACTATAGAAGAAATAATGAGAGCTGCAAAGCTGGCTGGTATTCACGATTTCATTATGACTCTACCAGATCAATATGGAACTACAGTTGGAGAAAAAGGCATCAAGCTATCTGGAGGAGAAAGACAAAGAATAATAATAGCCAGGGCATTTTTAAAAAACGCTCCAATATTATTTCTCGATGAACCAACTAGTCAGTTAGATTCTATAACAGAAAAAACAATTCAAATGAGTTTATTTAAACTGATGAAAAATAAAACTACGATTACTATAGCACACCGTATTTCTACACTTTTACACATGGACCGAATTCTAGTATTTAACAAAGGAAAAATTGTCCAAGATGGTAAACACGCTGAACTAGTTTCTAAGCACGGTCTTTATAAAGAACTTTGGAATGCTCAAATTGGTTGTTTGAATGGCAAAAAATAAGATGGAAAAAATTATTGATCTGAGAAGTGACACTACAACTCTGCAGAGCTCCAACGTTATACATGCAATAAGTAATGCAACTGTTGGAGATTTTGCTTATGGTGAAGACAAAAGCTGTAATGACTTATCAGAATATTGCAAACAATTATTCAAAGTAGAAGAAGCATTATTTGTAACCAGCGGTATGCTTGCAAATAGATTAGCCATTGCCAGTCAAACAAGTCCTGGTGATGAACTAATAACTCATTATAATTATCACGTTAATTTTTTCGATAGCGCAGGCAATGCAAAAGTAAATAATATCGTATTTAATTGTATTAGAAATAATAGCGGAATCTTAGATGTTGATGAAGTAGAATATGCTATTAATTCTAAGCCGAGGTATAAAATTTTTGCTCAGGTGAGTCTTGTTTCTATAGAAAATAGTATAAATGGGTTTAATGGTAAAATTTATCCTTTTGAAAAACAAGTTGAGTTATATCACTTTTTAAAAGCTCACAATGTAAATCTTCATTTAGACGGTGCAAGAATATTTAATGCTCATATCGAAACAAATATTGCTTTAGCAGATTATGCTAAATATGTGGATACAATGAGCTTTTCTTTTACTAAAGGACTTGGCGCTCCTTTTGGTTCAATGCTTATGGGTAAAAGAGAGATAATTGAAAGGGCTAAAAAGCTACAGGTTTGGCTAGGTAGTGGTTATCATCAGATAGGGTATTGTGCTAATGCAGCAAAGTATGTACTACAGAACAATATTTCTAGGCTTAAAGAAGACAATAAACTCACCAAACTGTTTGCAGACAAGATTAAGGAAATTCCACACATAAAACTGGTACTACCTTATCCAGAAACTAATATAGTAAGCTTTAGTATAAAAGCACTAAATGTAACTAATGAGGTTTTCTTGAGTAAGTGCCAAGCTTATGGTTTATTACTTTTTCCTTGGCTCGAGTCTCATATAAGAGCAGTTACCCATCTTGGCACAAAGGAAACAGACATCATGAAAGCTGCTGAAATTATAAAGGAGGTTGTGTTAAATTTAATATGAGAATAAAAATAGATTTCTTTAGCGATTCAAACACTGACCCTTCAGCTAAAATGAGGGAAGCGATGGCTAAAGCAAAAGTTGGAAACGAAGCTGCATGTGAAGATCCAACTGTAAACGAATTAGTGGCAACCGCATGTAAAATATTAGGTAAACCTGCAGGAATCTTTTTGATTTCAGGAACGATGTCCAATGTAATTGCTTATAAAGTACACATTCAAAGACCTGGTGATTACTTGCTGCTTGATGAAACTTCACATCCACTCATAGTACAATCTGGCTTGATCGCAGCCCAGGCACATGCCACTCCTTTGCCCATCAAAGGTACGAGAGGAATATTTACTGGAGAACAAATTGTTGAGTTTATTACTCGTCCTAGTTTAAGAAATATTCCGAGAGTTGGGCTTGTTTCTATCGAACAAACGACAAATTTTGGTGGTGGAGCTGTGTGGCCTTTAGAATATATTCAAGAGATCTCAAGTCTCTGCAAAGAGAATGACGTATTCACTCATTTAGATGGAGCAAGACTGTTCAACGCTTGTGCTCATACTAAAATATCTCCAAAAGAGTATGCAAGTTATTTTGATTCGGTATTCATTGATTTTAGTAAAGGATTAGGTGCTCCAATGGGCGCAATATTGCTTGGAAGTGAAGAGTTTATTGAAAAAGCTTGGTACTATAAGTTTCAAATTGGCGGAGGTATGCACCAAGCTGGCATTATTTCAGCTGCATGTTTATATGCTTTACATAATAATATAAATTGTTTAGAGGAAGATCATAAAAAGATGAAGCACCTTATAGAAGGCCTAGACTCCATAGATCAAGTTATAATTGATATCGACCTATACAAAACTAATATAGCGTATTTTTCATTACGTACTAATTGTATATCTACTCAAGAATTAATAAACGTACTAGTTACAAATTATGGAATTAGAATGGCTAACATAAGAGGTAAAATCAGAGCTATAACACATAGAGATATAAGCTATGAAGATATTAATACTACTGTATCTGCTATAAGAAAGATACTAAGTAAGTAATTTTCTGCACTAATTGTTTGCAAACTTCTTGTCAAACAATATTATACCAATATAGTATTATGCTAGCATCTGCATAGAGCTATTTGGGAATAGGTGTGAACTTTGTCTTCTTTCAATATTTGCTATTCTTCTGTGGATATATGCTGCTTTATTTATCAAGACAAAGTATACCAATTGCTCTACCACTGTTAATAGATACTGACCATGTAAAATTAAGCTATTTTTTTGCCTGCTTTTCTTTTTTTTATGGAGTATCAAAATTCGTTAATGGAATAATCATGGACTCCAAAAATAATCCATTATTTATGTTTGGGCTATGCAATATTGCAACTGGATTATTAACCATTGGTATAACTTTATCATATAATAATCTAACTTTATTACTGTTAACATTAATATTATTAGCTTGGACACAAGGGTTAGGTTGGCCAGCTATTACCAAGTTTATGGTTACAAACTCTAGCATCTCTTCAATTGCATCATCATGGGGAGTTATGAGCGCATCTCAGCAACTTGGTTCTTGTGTTACTTTGATTATATTACCAAGCATAATTAAAATTTATGATGCAAAAAGTGCATTTTTGTACTCTGGTCTCTTATGCTTACTTTTTGGAATTTATATAATATTAAAAGCATATTACAAAGAAAGTGCCAACTTTACTACCTATTATAAGGTGCAAAAATCTCAGATAGGTATCAAAGTGAAAAGTTCTATATGGTTTCTATGTTGTGCTACTTTTTGTGCTTATATTATAAAAATGGGAATCTTCTTTTGGTTTCCTATAATTTTAAAGGATAAATTACAAATTTCTCTTGTACAATCCTCACTAATAACAGGCGTATATGATTTAGGTGGAATCCTTGGAACTTTAATCACAGGAAGAATTAGTGATATGTACTTCTTTCAAAATAGAAGCTTGCTGGCATCACTTTATATGTTGGGTATAGCACTCACTTTTATTGCAATGAACTTTGGTCAAAATATAATTCTTATGAACCTTGGTGCAATCTTATCAGGATTCTTTATATTTGGAGTGCAAGTACTGACAGGTGTTATAGCTGTAGAAATTGCTCCACAAAATAATGTATGTGCAATTGTAAGCTTAACAGGATTATTTGGGTATATTGCAAGTTCAATATTTTCATGCGTGCTCTTAGGAGTGCTTGTTAAGCACTGTGGTAACAGTATTATGTTTTCATTTTTTTCCATTTGCTCTGTTGTTGCACTCGTTTGCTTTTCCATACTATCAAGCAAAGGCCTTAAAAAACTAAGTAAAGCGGTGTAAAAAACATTTCTCAACAGTTAAACTTTGTAGATAGATTTTTTACCCAAGGAATAAACATGGTAACCATATCTTAGTAACAGCTCACTATCTAATAAATTACGGAAATCAAAAACATTAGGTGCAGCCATAATACTCTTTAAACTTGCAAAATCTTGATTTTTAAATTCTTTCCACTCCGTTAACAATAACAAGGCTTCCGCGTCCCTTGCAGCCCCTATAGCATTGTCTGCGTACTCTATATCCTTTAGAACTTGCCTAGCATTATCCATCCCCATTGGATCATATGCAGTAACTTTAGCCTTGTTATTCACTAACAATTGTGCAATATCTATAGCTGGGCTATTTCTTACATCATCAGTACCAGACTTAAAAGTTAGCCCCCATATCGCTATTTTTTTATTTTGGACTCCATTTAATACATATTCTACCTTTTTAGCAATGTTTGTTATATGATTATAGTTAGATTCCTTAACTGAATTTAAAATTTGTAGCTTAACATTGTGGTCTTCAGCAAGCCTTATTAAAGCTGACAAATCTTTAGGAAAACATGATCCTCCAAATCCTGGACCAGCTTTGAGAAATTCCTTACCTATTCTATGGTCCATTCCCATACTGTTAGCTAAAAGGTCAATGTCTGCTCCTAATAGCTCACATAAACCTGCCATCTCATTGATAAAAGCAACCTTTGTTGCTAGAAAGGCATTAGAAGCATATTTAATCATTTCAGCAGTAACTGTATCAGTGACTATTAACGGAATATTCTTATCTATAAATGATCTATATATAACTTCTAGTTTTGCCCTAGCTAGCTTAGTTTTTACTCCTATTATTATCCTATCTGGGTATAAAAAATCTGATACTGCAGAGCCTTGCTTGAGAAACTCTGGATTAACTCCTAAATCAAAGTTATAGCCCTTATTAGATAAATAATTATGTATATTTTCTGCAGTACCAGGAGGAACAGTTGACTTTATCACTATTAAGCAATCTTGATTAACTCTCTCAGAAACTTCACTTACTGCATTATATACATTCTTTAAATTTGCATTTCCTAGGGAGTCTGATGGAGTATCTACAGTTACAAATACTACTTCTGCATTGGGATTTATTTGAGAATACGAATCAAAAAATCTTATCCTTTGTGACTTTATATTATTCTCTAAATAATCTGCTAATCCAGGTTCATATAAGGGAATTTTCCCTGATTTCAAAAGTTCAATCTTCTCAGTATTTATGTCAATGCAATCAACTTTATGGCCCTGCTCCGATAACATTGTACCAGATACTAATCCTACATACCCTACTCCTATAATAGTTATGTGCATTTTACTATCACCTTAAAAATGTAGCTTAAATAAATACCATTAACAATTATAAACTTTTGTTGTTACATTATTTTGCTTAATTGCCTTACCTTTCGAATAAATTATAAATAAGGTTGATGGTATTAATATCAAAGTACCATATAAAGCACTTTTATCAGGTAATTCATTAAATATAACGTATGTTACTATTGCAGAAATTATTAGCTCTATGTACCTATAAGGTGCAAGTGCAGTAGCATCAGTAAGAGTAAAAGCTTTTAACATAAAGAGCAAAATTAGATTTGAATTAATTCCCAGAATCAGCAGTAATATTAATTCCAACAAGGAAGGCATATGCCAATAAAATAACAAAGGTGGAGTAGAAAAAATAGTTGTCGTTAGAGCTGAATAAAATAACATACTTATTACTGACTCTTTTATCACAAGTTTCTTATTAAGTATGTCTAATATAGCAAAGATTAACGCAGATACAATAAAAATAAGAATTTTAGGATTAAAGTCTTCACTATGAGCTTTGGTGGTAATAGCAATACCAACAAAACCAATAATAGTTACTATCCATCTTTGCCAAATTATATTTTCGTTTAGTAAAGGGATTGCAAGAAGTATAACAAATAATGGTATAGAAAAACTTATAATCGTTGCAGTTACTATGGGGAAAATACTCAATCCATAGGTCCATAAGAACATTCCACAAAACAACAATGCACCTCTAGTTATTTGAATAGATATTTGACTTGTTTTAAAAGCTTCCATTCCATAGTAAAACATAAAAGGTACAAGGGTAATAGTGGTAAACAGAAAGCGGAAAAAAATTATTTCAAAACTCTGAAGATGTAAACTTAGATATTTTGATATAGTATCATTAGCTACACTACTAAGTAAGCTAAGTATAAACCAGATAACCCCAAACAAATAAGCTCTCAATCTGTAATCCATAAAGCTTCTGATTTAATAGATACGATGTACTCATATAATTTTACTACAAAACTAATAATATAAAAGTTTTCTGATGTACGTCCCCAGAATGTGATCGTAAGGGTTCATTATAAATAATTCGGGAAATTTCGTCTCTTTAGACATATTAAGAGCTATGTAACGAACGTTTATATTTGTGAGTAATAGTAAGGCTCAAGGTAAGGAAAATGCTAGTGAGGTAAAGTAGAATAACGTTAATTTGATAATTTAAGCTCATTCCCTCTTGCTACATCTCTCTTTAATATCTCCTCTTTTGCAGCAGGTCTATAATTACTGCTTAAATTTAGGTGCACACTAATTTTTCGATTTATATATTATTCTAATGCTTGTATAATACCTTCATTGAATATTTGATTTTGAGGTAATTAGATGCCAAAAAGTAAAACTAAACGTGGAACGGAAGATTTGAAGGGTAATGCAGGCCCAAGCAAAAGATCTCGTCTCAGTTCTGATCCTAAAAAAAATAAAGAGATTATCTCTAGCAAAGTAATAAGTAAGCTGAAGGATGTTGTTAAAGGTGATAGAACTTCAGCTATTGAGGAATGGGTCAAGGCTCACCCTGTAACAGTAGAGGGTCTAACCGTTGAGCAATCGGACCTCTTATGTAATGCGTTTCGTGATGAATCTTGTTGGTCAGGTGCGACACTAGATGTTGCTAAATTGGTAGGAGAATTAGCTAAATCAGGTGTGTTGAATCCATTTGCTATATATAAAATAGCATGTATTGAGTGTGTAGAGAGTGAAATTAAGCAATTATTTGACAAGGCGTTAGAGTCTTTTAGATCTGACTTATCTCATAAAGGTGCATGTGAGGAAGATAGGAATTTAGCTTGCAGTGATAAGCTTGCAAGAGTTGAATTGTTAAGTTCCATGGGAAGACGTGATCCTGTTTTCAATTTCTGGATTGATCAAGAATCAGGTAACCTTAGAGAAAATATAGAAGCAGAAGATGGATTTAATAAGGCTGTAGATTTCAAGTGGAGTAAGGGAGTGGAACACTTCTATAATCGTCTGTGTTCTGAAGAAAAATTAGTGAAAGAAGAGAGAGAAAAATTGCTAGTTTCTGCTATTGCAAAATTATCTCCATTGCAATCTAGCTATAAACTTGCTTCTACCTTAAGTTCCCTTCTAGGTAAAGTCATAAGCGCAAAAGTAGATCATAAGTCACTACTTGGGCTACCGAATAAGAAAGATAGGGGTGTGATCTATCGTCCTCTTAGTTACTTAGTAGAGCACGGTTTTCTTTGCACAACTAAGTATGTTATCCAGTACTTGAGCGAGGGATGTTCAAGATCTGAAGTAGAGAAAATGCTTTCACCTAGAGGATATGCACATCTTCTCTCATCGCTTTCATTTGTTGTAGTTTCTAAAGATTATGACTTGGATAACAGGAATGAAGCAAGGTCAGCTATTAGCAGTCTTTGGGAATCTAGTGTATTTAACCAAAATAAAATAAATGTTGTCGATCCTTTTAAAGATAGGATTGCTTTTGTTGCAATGGAAAATGCAATTTCAAATTTGATTGTAGATCAGGAGAACAGCAAGGATACTCAAAGTGCTGGCGATGGTGAAAAAGTTGATTTGGTCTTGAGTATTTTAAAGTTTGCTAAAGATTGTTGTTCAGACAAAAGCTTTAAATCATTAAAAGAGAGGATAGCAAATAGTTTAGATAAAACAAGGAATTCTAAGATGATAGATGCAACTAGCTCCTGCAATTTAATAGAAGAGTTGTGTAAGTCAGCGAGAAATTTGAATTTATTCTCTGCTAGCACTGAAGGTCCTCAATCTACGTTAGTGGGTACTAATGTTAGTATTTCGCCTGCTGCAGTTGTTAACAAATAGGAGTATTTATGCATGGTAATAATGAAGATCGTGAATTAGTTAGGGCTTTATTAAGTGGAGGTTGTGATGAGTTTAGTAGACAATTTGTAGGTTTTTTAAACAACTGTCCATCTTTTTTGCATTCGGCTAATAAGCCTGGCTTTTTTCCTACATTCTTTTTTGGTATGTTTTCTACTGCACATGATGCAGGTATATTAGTTGAAGATGAAAGAGTCTATTTTCGTTTTGACAATTATGGAAATCTAAAAGTTGCTGTTCTCACTAATAAAGAAAATAGAAGAATAGTCAGGTGTTATACTGTTGCTGATAATGAGAACAGCCCTGGGTCAAGGTTTAGTGCAGAAGAGAAGCAGCAGGTAGAAGAGAATCTTCCACAAGAATTACAGGAAGATGAGGATCTGGATTGGGAAGAGTATAAAATATTTCGGTTTGGAGAAGAATGTAGGTTTATTCATGAAATAGATAGATTTCCTCAACGTGATGAACCTGGAGCTCCAATTTTTCATGAAATTAACCCAATCAGAGAACAAGGTGAATTGTTAGACCTGATGAGTGAGTTGGCAAATGATGATACAGGAGAAGTGCGTACTAATGTTAAAAGAATTTTGGAATATGTTATTGATATCCATGATGAACATGAAGATAGCTTAGTGTTTCGTGCAGAGTCTGATTACCACGGTTTTCTGTGTGGGTTTTTAGTAAATTTTAGATACCGAGCTGTGGCTGATTTCTACCCAGAGCTACTTATAGGAAAAGGTTATGCAGATGTTGTTTTGCTTGTTCGTGGTGTTGATCAGACAAATGATTCGGTTCCAATTATAATTGAGTTGAAGGTTGGTGATGAGGAAGGATTAGAGCAAGCTAAAGATTATGCTAAAAGTTGTTCTGTTTCGTCTTTGCCTATTCATACCTCATCACCAAGTGCTGTTTGTGTAGCGTTAAATTTTCAATTACGTGGAGGTGCTGGTCTCCGAACTTCTGTGCAGGCCTTTTCAGAAGGTGGTCTTTCCTTAATACCGGGTTTACTACATCCTCATGGAAATGGAGTTAGGGGAAATGTAAAACGTTTTTTACAACCCATAGCATCAGAGTTCACTCAATCGCCTCATTGTAACACTTTTTCCTGTACGTCATCGTTTGTTTTTGGAAATGTTTTATCTACAAGGAGGGACTTAGAAACAAATGATGGGCGGGAGGTAAGGGTTACCAAGTATCTATTTAACCACTCTCAGGGAGAGAAAATGAAACGTACAGGTGGTAGGGGAGATGCAGCAGATATTGTAAGCCATGCGTTAACTTTAGCTCTATTTTTATCAAATATTGGTTTTGTTGTGCTTCACATTTTTCGTCGTTTAAAGTGGCAGACTTTACCAGACAAGGCATTGAACCTGTCGTTACTGCCTCAAGCCACAGATGATGCTAAGGTGCGTCAAGTACTTTGTGAAGTAGATGTCCAGGGTCATCTGGAAGTGGCTTCTGCAAAGAAATTCGAATCACTACGTGCTTACTCACGTTCTCATAGTGAAGGTTATTTCGAGGGAAGGTTTTCAGAACAAATGGGTAATGTTAGGAATTTACATCAACTTGCAGATCAGTTGATGAGTGCTGAGCCTAATTTTGGTAATGATGGTAATGTTAATGGTGAGTACAGGGCTAGGTATGAAGTTTTATTTAATGAGATTTCTCGTCTGTTGTCTCCGTTATTAAATGGAAACCGTCTACTCGTGAACAATGAAGCTAAATTTCAGGCTTTGTTGCGTGGGATATTTCAAAGTTGCGATAATCCTGCCAAGGTAATTATTGAGTTCCAGCTACAGAGAGGAAGGAAAATAGACCTAGTATTATCAAAATCTGCGGAAAATGATGATACTCATCCAATTGGAATAGAGTTGAAGTATGCTAACACCGCAGAACAAGTTGAACGAAAAAGGGTGGAGGCAAATCGACAGTTAAGTGAATACGAATTTTGTGGAGGATGCAAGCGTATTACTGGGGGAGATGCGATGGTTTTGTTATACGCTATATTAAATGCTGTAGGACAAGAGCAGGATCTGATATTGATTGGTGGGCTTCGTAGAGCATCTGGGTTTTCTAGATGACTTGTAACTAATAAAAGTACCAAAGATAAGGTTGTTTATGGGTAAAATTATGCATTAAGCTAGAGTACGTTTGAGTAAGGTTGGAGAAAAAGCAAGGTCTTTGAGCAAGAAAATTTGATGTTTGGGAATGTTCAAAAAAGTGTGTCAAACCGAGAAATAAAAATAAAATAGAAACAAAAAATAGAGGTTTGATATATGAGTTACAAAATAGAAAATGGAACGACTGGCCTGGTAGATTACAAAGAGCTGGAAGCAAATATACTGTCATCAATAAGGGAAGGTAAACCATTGATGGGGAGAGATGGAGCATTAACACCATTTGTAAAAAGGCTGCTGGAAGCAAGTCTAGAAGGTGAAATAGAGCATCATTTATCCAATGAAAGAGAAGAAAAGAATCGAAGAAACGGAAAGAATGGCAAAACTTTGAAGACGAGTGCAGGTTCATTTGAACTATTGACACCAAGAGATAGAGAGGGAAGTTTCGAACCACAGATAGTGAAAAAAAGGCAAACAACAGAACTTGAAACAAAGGTCTTGAACATGTTTGCAAGCGGTGTGGGATACAGGGATATAGCATCCTATGTGGAAGAAATCTATGACCATAAAATATCTGCAGCAGAGATATCTGGAATTACAGATAAATTACTGCCTATAATCAATGAATGGAGGAGTCGTCCCCTACAATCAGTATACCCGATAGTATTTATGGATGGGATGTTTTTTAAGGTCAAAGAGAATGGACATTGCATAAGTAAATGCATGTACAATATATTAGGAATAGACCAAAATGGCAGAAAAGAAGTACTGGGTTTTTACTTAGCAGAAAGTGAGGGAGCTAACTTCTGGCTAGGCGTATTAAATGACTTAAAAGAGAGAGGAGTAGAAGACATTTTGATAGCTTGTGTTGACGGTCTGAAAAGCTTCCCTACAGCTATAAATAGCGTATTTCCCAATGCTGAGGTACAGTTATGCATTGTGCACCAAATAAGAAATTCACTAAAATACGTATCCAGCAAAGATATAAAAGTTTTTATGAATGATTTGAAAAAAATATACCGTGCTACAAGTAGAGAAATCGCCGAAAATTATTTACTTGAACTGGAGGAAAAATGGGGTGAAAAATATCCTTTAGTCATAAAATCGTGGCAAAACAATTGGGAAAATTTGTCTAGTTATTTTAAGTATTCTGGCCCTGTTAGAAGGCTAATTTATACCACCAATCCAATTGAGGGGTTGCACAGACAAATCAGAAAATTTACTAAAACCAAAGGTTCATTTACCAGTACAAATGCCTTGTACAAATTGGTATATTGTGCTATAAAAAAGATAGAGCAAAAATGGGCTATGGCTTTGCCTAATTGGGCTCTAACTATATCTCAACTTGATATCTTTTTTCCTGATAGGTTAAAAATTGAGTTGAACTAAAAATTCGCTTTGACACACTTTTTTGAACATTCCCCAAAAAAGCACAGGAATTTGGCTACATCTTAGTTCAAAAAGATGAACTGGTTGAGGGAGTTTCTTAGAAGCGTTTTCTGCTACAACCTTTTCTTGCACTACCTTATCTCTGTGAACGGTTGCAATTATTTTAGAAAAGTTTATAAATTACTAACTTAATATATAAAATAGTTTTTTTTCATCTTCTTTTTTCCTTATTCTACTTTTCCTTAACTTGACGCAATGGTTTATTGAAAACTTCTTCATGTTATGAAAATATCCAGGTATTTGTACTTTAAAACCTGTATTATTTGTGAGCAAGAGCCTTAATCACTAAATGAACAATGTCACACAAAGTTTCATCCTCAATTTTTCTATATTCCCTCACTAGCCTTGATATTTCTTCGCTGCCTACATCGCTATTGAAGGCCTTATCATGTAAGTCTTCAGAGGCTTTGGTAAAAAAATACGACATATCAACCGATAGTACTTCTGCTAATTTATATAACCTATCAACTACAAGCCTAATCTCTCCGCTTTCATATCCTTGTACATGCTGGAATGAAATTTCAAGCTTTTTTCCTAAGTCTCTTTGACTAAAACCACACATTAGCCTTCTTTTCCTTATTCTTTCACCTATTTGTTTATCAATAGGATGTTGTTTATCTTGCACAATCACTTATTAATACCTTAACTTGTATATTAAAGTAGTACTAACTTTCATTATAACTTTGAGAAAAAGATTTTACCAATGTATAAACTACACTACGTAACCTTTTGCCTTTAATTTCATTATATCCTTTGACTAACTTTAGTATTTCTTCATCATAAGCTTCATGTGAGTCAGTGTGCATATCAGTAAAAAAGTTAGCAACATCTATCGATAGTGCTTTTGCTAAATCATATAATCTACTGGCCAAAACACAATTTGAACCATTTTCGTACTTTTGTATCTGTCTATACGAAACACCTATTCTCTTTCCCAATTCGGTCTGTGTCAAAGCACGATCTAACCTAAGTTGTTTTATTTTTTTACCTAATTGCACTTTTCACCTCTTATTCAAATTTACAACAAATTTTATGAAGTGGAAAAAAAGCTAGCAAAGTAATTGCTTTAATAATTTCTGCCTCTCGCTAATTAAATCGTTTGGCCTTACGTATTTTTTCTCAATTTCCCTCATCTCTTTTTCTCGTTCTGCAATGCTATTTCGTATTACTTCAGCCGAGTATCTGCTTTTGCCACATGCAAACTCTGATCTTAATCTTCTAACCTTATATTCGAGCTCAACAAATCTTTCATGCTGCTCAAGAAGCTCTATCATGTGTTTGATTTCAGAATTCAGCTTTTTTTCCTCAACATCTTTCACAATAAAAGAAAGCAGAAGCTTATCTATTTGGTAATCAATATTTGGTTGGGTAGCAAACAGATTGATCATAGCTTTTACATCAGTAGGATTTGCAACTAATAAGCTAAAATTACTACATAAAAAACTATAGAACTTTATCGTCTTCACAAGATAATTTTTCATATCTTGTGATAATTGAAATTCTTTGTGAATTCCTGATAACGATATTTTTAATTCTTCCAAATATTTCGTATCAAAATTACTTACTTTTTCAGGTACAAGAATCATGAGCAGCTTTTTTATGAGCTCAACATCATTTGACTTAACTGCATTATAAAGAGCTTTATCCTTATCTTTTTTTAAATCATAAAGCTCTGATGAGTTATCTATACTGAATAAATAGTTTGCTACGTCAGTGTTTCCTTGAGGAGAATAGATCAGAATATCCAATTCTCTTAGCGGGTGGTCATCATTAAACTTTTCTAGTAACTGCTTATCGGTAGTTTCCTCTATTGCTAAAGCAGCTTTACTGATCTTTTTCAGTTCAGAAACATTATCTCTTGAATTTTCAAGTATGTCTTTAGCCTTGTCTAGCAGCTGCTCATATAGAACTATTTTTTCTTCATCATCAAGTAGCTGACAATGCTTTTTCAGCTTTTCAGTAGAGTAAGATAGGATATCCATTTTTTTCAATTTTACGATTACGATACCCCATTTTTGTTGAAACTGAAATAATTTTTATAGGATGTGTTTTTCTAGTGTAGATGCCCGCAAAACTTGTTATTATAATATACAGTAAATCAATAAGTCGTATAATATTAACAATTAAATAATATTTATCACGATATGATCGAATAGTAATGAAATTAAGTGAGGGTTACAATGAAAAAAATAAATGGTAAAAAATTGTCTAGTAAAATGTTAAAAGCGGTAGAGCGAATAGCAAAAGAAGGGTTATTACCTAATTTTATAAAAGCTGCTCCAACAGCAAATAAAAAGATTAGTAAATTACCTGTCTTAACATATCCTGAGGAGCTCAATCCATTTCGATCAGCTTTATGCAAGATAAGGCTAAGTGAATATGAAAATATGAAACTAAATGAATTCTTGGAAAAAGCTATTGCAGCTGAAAATATAGACAAATTAAGTAAAATTGTCGATGAAGTTTTGGATTTAGGAATAAGAATAAATGCTGCCAATGAGGATGGCTTTAGCTTTGCTAACGTTACAATGTTTAAGATGTATCGTGATGAGTTCAAAGGAAATAAACAAGAAGATATAATCAGGAAGTTAGCCTTACATGGAGCAGATTTTAATGTACAAGTTGATAAGAAAATAGCTGAAAAAGTGCAAAAAGAAATTGAGCCACAAATATATAGTAGGCTCAAAAAGCTCAGGGAAGTTGGAGAGAACGCTACTATAGAAGGAACTGTTGAAAATGTAGAAATTGATAATAAGACCTTCTATATGGAATTTTCACATAGCTGCATAGTTGATGTTGCCAAAGTTGTAGAAGGCGCAAAAAACTTGGGCCTGAGCAAGGGAGATTTAAATCTCGGTGGCAATATCATAAAAATAGGTGATGGTGAAGTTGAGGTCAAAACTGGGAAAGACGGTAAAAGAAATTACGTAGATATATCCGATAACAGCGCTTTTACACTACCGACAATGTTGCAAAAAACATAAAAATAAAACTAGAGAAAACCATTTCTCGAAAACTTCTGTGTCCAGAACCAAGAGTCCGATTTACTTATAGCGCTAATAATCAATTAACCATCGGCTTTAAGGAATGATATGAACATATTATTTCAAGGAAAAGTCATGAGAAACAAGAGATTAGCTATCCAAATTAGCTGTAGCTATGAACCTAATCGGTTAGCAGAACAATGCTTATCAGATGCTTATGAAAAGGTAGTGTCAAAGGAAATAAGTCAAAAAAACTTAAAACATAAAAATGGGATTCAAGGAGGGTCAAATGGTAACAGTATGTTTATATGCGAGAGTTTCTTCGGGGAAACAAGTAGAAGGAAATACGATAGAAAGTCAAATTGCAGCTTTAGAGAAGCAAATTAATCTGGACGGATACAGATTGTTAAGTGAGTATAAATTTATTGATAACGGCTACAGTGGATCTCATTTAGTCCGCCCTGATTTAGAAAAATTACGTGATAAAGTAACAGAAGGTAAAATTGATAAGATTTACATTCATTCTCCTGATCGTTTATCTAGAAAATATGCATATCAAATGGTGCTGATTGAAGAATTTGAAAAAGCAGGAGCAAAAGTGGTTTTTTTAAATTATGAGATTAACGGTAACCCAGAATCTCAATTACTGTTACAAATGCAAGGTATGATAGCAGAATATGAACGTGCGAAAATTATGGAACGAAGTCGTCGTGGTAAAATCTATGCAGCTAACAAAGGCTATGTAAATGTAATGGGAGGAGCTCCTTATGGTTATCGTTATATAGATAAGCATATGGGAGGAGGACAAGCTTTATTTGAGATTAACGAAAAAGAAGCTGATGTCGTTCGTAAAGTATTTTTGTGGATAGGCAGAGAAAGAACAAGTATTGGGGAAGTATGTCGTCGGCTAAATACTATGTCCATTAAGACACAAAAAGGAAAAGAACGCTGGAATAAAGGTACAATTTGGAGTATGTTGAAAAACCCTGCTTACAAAGGACAAGCAGCTTTTGGTAGAAGAAGGTTAGGAGTAAGATTAAAGCAAGTAAGACCACAGAAAGGCTCTTGTGAGCAGCCAAAAAGTAACCACTCTGTCTATCCTGTTGAAAAAGCAAATTGGATTTATATTAAAGTGCCAAATATAGTAGATGAAGATATATTTGATATTGTTCAAGAACAATTAGCTGAAAATAGAAAAGTAGCAAGGACAAGAAAAAGAGGAGCAAAGTACTTACTACAAGGTTTAGTCATATGTAAGCGTTGTAATTACGGATGTTACGGAACTTGCATGAGAAGTAGACGAGAAGAAGAAGGTGGTCATTATGCATATTACCGTTGTAGTGGTAAAGATTCTTACCGTTTTGGTGGTAATAAGATTTGTGACAATAAACCCATTCGCTCAGATGCATTAGAAACAGCTGTGTGGGAAGAGGTTAAGCAGTTATTGAAAAATCCAAACAGGATTTTAGAAGAATACAAGCGTAGGCTTTCAGAACTAAAAAAATCATCATTGGATCAAAAAAGTGACCTGCTAGAGAAACAAGAAAATAAATTAAAACGTGGTATTGCTAGACTTATCGATAGTTATGCTCAAGAATATATCAATCAAGAGGAATTTGAACCACGAATTAAAGCAATGAAACAAAGCTTAAAAACAATTAAAGAAGAGAAGAAAAAGATATTTTATCAAAAGGAATTAGAACAGGAGGTAACTCTGGTTGTGGCCAATTTAGAAGACTTTTCTTCCAATATTACGTTAAACCTTGATAACGCAGACTGGTTAACTAAACGTGATATTATCAGAACATTGGTCAAGAGAATTGAAATTAACCTTGAGGACGTAAATGTGGTATTTCGCGTAAAAGAGCTACCGAACTCTTCTGGACATAATGGAAAGGAAAATAAAAATTTGCAACATTGTCGTAGGTGTATTTACAGTAACACTTTGCACTAGCCTAGGAGAGCTAAATTTAATGATATATCATGACACAGAAGACTATCATCAAGTACAAGTTGAGGTAGAAGATGAAGAAATGTGGAACGAGTTGCAAGAAATAGGAGAAATCGTAGGAAAGGGTTGTTTATTTGGTGGAATGTCTGTTAAAGAAGTAGTGGAAAAAGGCAGCTTTACTAGATGTGGAAGGTGGGGCGACCAAAATTCTAAAAGTAGTGAGACCTTTTCTTGGGTGAGCAAATTAAAAGATACCAAAACGACATCTGTAGGACGTTCTTGATTGGTGGCTATGTTTTTACATAGCCATAATTATTGCAAAGTAAAGTAGTTCTTGAAATTTAATCAAAATTACCATAAAAAATTTACCTTAACTAGCATTGCTTGTAGAAGTGGATTGAAGATATATTCAGGCAATATTATTTATTGGCAAGCGCTTTTATCACTGAATGCACAATATCACGCAACGTTTCATCCTTAATTTTCCTGTATTCCCTCACTAGCCTTGATATTTCTTCACTACCCACATCGCTACAAAAGGCCTTATCGTGTAAGTCTTCAGAAGCTTTGGTAAAAAAATATGACATATCAACGGACAAAGCTTCTGCCAAATTATACAATCTATCAATTACAAGCCTTACCTCTCCAGTTTCATATCCTTGTATATGCTGAAATGAAATTCCGAGCTTTTTTCCTAAGTCTCTTTGGCTAAAACCGCATATTAACCTTCTCTTCCTTATTCTTTCACCTATTTGTTTATCAATAGGATGTTGTTCATCTTGTACAATCATTTATTAATATATTAACTGAGGTATTGAAGCAATACTAACTCTCATTGTAACTTTGAGAAAAAGATTTTACCAATATATAAACTACGCTACGTAACCTTTTGCTTTTAATTTCATTATATCCTTTGACTAATTTTAGTATTTCTTCATCATAAGTTTCATGTGAGTCGACATGCACATCAGTAAAAAAATCAGCCACATTAATCGATAGTGCTTTTGCTAAGTCGTATAGCCTACTGGCCAAAATTTGGTTTGAACTATTTTCGTACCTTTGTATTTGTCTATACGAAACGCCTATTTTCTTTCCCAACTCAGTTTGTGTTAAACCACAGTATAATCTAAGTTCTTTTATTTTTTTGCCTAATTCCACCTTTCATTACTAATTTTAGCTGCTCAAGCTTATATTGAATTTTTTAATTTATGAAGTAGAAAAAAAGAAGGAAAGTTGGAGAACTTTCCTTCCGGTCTACAGATTACAATAAACCACTATCATAAAAACTAAAGTGGCTCTTCTGTGTTACGATTATGTGATCTATTAATTTCATTCCTACATTTTCGCAGGTTGCAGCTAATGTAAGTGTGTTATCCTCATCCTCCTTTGATGGTTCTGTATCTCCACTTGGATGATTATGTGAAATTGCAATAGATGATGCATCGATCAGTAATCCCTGTTTGATTATTTCTCTCACATATAGAGGTACTCTGTCTATAGTTCCACAGTCTTGAATATACTCGTATATCAAATGACCACTTCGATCTAAGTATATTACTCGCAAGCTTTCCTTTCGTGACTGCCCTATTGCTGTTTTAAAGTATTTTAGTAGCTCTTCTCTGTTATCAAGAATCGACAGCTTTTTTAACTTACCTTTCAGTATCCTATCGAAAATCTCTTTCAGACAAAAGATACTTGCTATTGCTCCATCATTCATTCCTGTAACATTTTTTAGCTCATGAAAGTCAGCGTTAATTACCCTTCCTAAACTACTAAAGAGCTCTATTAGCTTTTTGGCCACTTCTCTTCCTTCTTCACATTCAGATAGAGTACGTTCCAGTAGCTCATGGTCAAGTAAAGACCTGCCTCTACTTGATAAAATGCGAGTTTCCAATTTTTCTTTTCTCTCACTATTATTCATAAAAACCTCCAAGGTCAACATTATATACAAATTCAACGCCAGCTTTCTGACGCAGTAGTTCTCGAGGAATAACCCTTTTGAACTCTAAATTTGCAATGTTGTCCTTGTTGCTTTAAAAGCTGGAATACCATTTGCCATGTGAATTTGTGCATTAACATTTACTGTGCTGGTTCCCTGAAGAGCAACGGTATTTATATTTGCAATCATACTATATTATATAAAGTTATTAATATAATATATTGACAAAGTAACGAAGTAAACAGTAGCTGTTAAAAGTGGTTTAATTTAGCAAAAAAGTGTAGTACTCTATCACTTTGCTGATTATATATGTTTATAAGAATAATCGCTTTTCTTTTGCTATATTCAAGCGCAGTTTTCTGTAGTGATTGTAACTTTAACTTACCATATCGTGGGCTCAGTTGTGATTTGGATCTATCATATAGAAATTTAAGTAATATAAAGAAATTATTGAATAACAAAGATAAGTTCGTTGCACTTACGTTTGATGATGGACCGTCTTATAATAGAGCAGGAGATATTATTAATATTCTGGAGAGCAATAAAACAAAAGCGACATTTTTTGTGCTTGGTGGACGTATAAATAAAAAAACATATGAGATAGTAAAGAAAATCCATGAAGCAGGTCATGAGTTAGGCAATCACTCTTGGTCGCATAGGAAGTTGACATCACTTTCAAGTGAGGAACAATTGCAAGAGCTGGAAAAGACAAATGTGGCAATTAAAAATGCAACAGAACAGAATGTAAAATGGTTTCGCCCACCATATGGATGTCATAACGATAATTTGATCGAAAATACTAATCGATTAAATATGTATTCCATATTATGGACAGTCGATTCTCTGGATTGGCAAGGTGATAAATCAGAGATTTTGGTTGAAAGAGTTTTAAGCAATGTACATAATGGAGCGATTATATTGTTCCATGATCACGATAACAAATCAAATACAGTTGAAGCTTTACCTCAGATTATTGAAATACTAAAAAAATCGGGTTACAAACTTGTTACCTTAAGTGAGTGGGAAGAAAGGGTTTGTGATGTAGTGAAAGCTAGAAATGTGCCAATAAAAGGAGGATGAGTGCGTTCTAAAGGAATTCTATGTGGACAAAAAACAAGGTCTTCAACCGCAGGGCATTCATATTAGGTGGTATTCAGCTTACTATTTCTGCTATTTTTAGTTATAGGTTGTATACTTTACAAGTACGAGATAGACAAAAATATGAAGTGCTATCCAATAATAATAGGATAAAAGTTGTTACTATTGTGCCTAAACGAGGCAGGATTTTGGATAGGAATAGCGTTGAACTCGCAGTAAACAAAATTTCGTATATTGTTTTATTTGATGGGCAAAAAACCTTTACTAGGGAAGTTGATTTTCAGATGTTATCAGAAATTAAACCTGATGCGATAAAATCATCAGAAAGAAGAATAACTGCTCTTTATAAACGTTACTACCCATTTGGTTCGATATGTTCTCATATAATCGGATACACGAAAAGACAGCAAGGCATAAACGAAGCAGGGGTTAGTGGCATTGAATATACATATGATGATATATTAAAAGGCAGGACAGGCAAGTCTGAGCAGGAAATAAATTCTAAGAAGCGTATCATGAGAGAGTTGTCTAGCATACCTCAACAAGACGGACAAGATGTACAGCTGACAATTGATGTTGATTTACAGAAAAAAATCGCAGAGATATTTAAAGACCACCAAGGTTCCACAGTGGTAATTGATGTAAATAACGGAGAAATTTTAGCATTGTATAACTCACCTTCTTACGATAATAATCTTTTCACTAGCAGATTATCAAATGAAACTTGGGAAAGTTTAAATATTCCTTCGTTACCGCTTGTAAACCGTGCATTATCATATCAAATTCCACCTGGTTCAATATTTAAAATAATAGATGCGCTTGCGGGTTTAAAAGATGGAATAATAACACCAGAAGAAAAATTCTCGTGTAGGGGATATATGAAGATAGGTGAGCGGAAATTTCGTTGCATGAAAAGCAAAGTTCATGGATATGTATCTTTAAATGAGGCAATGGCTCTCTCATGCAACACTTACTTTTATAATATAGGAAAAAAAATAAATGTAGATTCTCTACTAGAAATGGCTAGCAAATTTGGTATAGGAAGTGGACCATTAATTGGAATGTTTAAGGAAGAAGCTCCGGGATTGTTGCCTGACATGAATTGGCGTGCACGCAAGCTATATTCAGAGTGGTATTTAGGTGATACCATTAACTTAGTTATAGGACAAGGGTATTTACTTACAACGCCATTACAGCTTGCGGTTCTTGCAGCGAGGGTTGCAACAGGAAAGGAGGTAATTCCCCACATTGAGATGAGTAAATCAGGGCAAGACTTTCTTGATATTGATGTGAATCATGAGCATCTTAGTGTGGTTCGAAAAGCTATGTTTGACGTGGTGAATTCTAACTATAGAAAAGGACTAGGCAGTATACAAATTGCTGGCAAAACCGGAACACCAGAGATAAACTCTAAAGGTGAAAGTCATAAATTGTTTATCGCTTATGGCCCCTACCATGATCCGCGCTATGCAATCTCAGTGTTTATAGAACATGGTAAAACTCCACGCCAAGATGTTGCAATTGCTAGTGAGATATTGCAATATATGCTTGAAAAATGAACTTATGAAATTGCCATATATGTTACTTGTAATTTATATATTCAAATCAGAGCTTTGAGGTTAAAAAAAAGAAACGAAAATTGCATAAACCTTTTCAATTTAGTGCTTTAATGTTTCTGATGAAGGGAAGGTATTATCCTTATTTTCTATGGAGGTAGACACACTAATTTCGTTATTATCATCAATTGAAGTAATAGGGTGCATCAAAGCAACTTTTATAACTTCATCAATATTCTCAGCAAAAATTACATTGATTTCTTCTTTTATATTTGCAGGAATCTCTTGCATATCTTTCTCATTTTCACTTGGTATAATCACAGTTTTGATTGATCCTCTTAGCGCAGCAAGCAATTTTTCTCTCAAACCCCCAATAGCCAACACTCTACCACGCAATGTTACTTCACCTGTCATAGCAACACTTTTGTTAACTGGTATATTTGTCATAAGAGAAACAATAGATGTACATACTGCACTGCCAGCAGAGGGACCATCTTTTGGCACAGCACCCTCAGGTACATGCAAATGTATATCATTATTTTGAAATTTTTCGGGTTTTATACCGAAAAATAAACAATTTGATCGCACATAACTATACGCAGCTTTTATAGACTCTTGCATAACCTCTCCAAGCTTTCCTGTGTATTTTATTTCCCCCTTGCCCGGAATTAGGACTGACTCTATCATTAAAATATCACCACCTGTTTCAGTATAGGCGAGACCAGTTACTACCCCTACCAAACTCTCATTTTCTGCAATGCCAAAGGTATACTTACGTACCCCTAGGTAATCTTGTAAATTACCAACCTCTACGGATATTTTCTTATTTTTATCAGTTAATATTGCTTTAACTGCTTTTCTCATGAGCTTTGCAAGTTCCCTTTCCATGCTTCGCACGCCGCTCTCACGTGTATATAAACGTATCAACTCGTATAATGCTTCATTAGTTATTTTCCACTCCTTCTGATGCAAACCATGCTCTTTTTTTAATTTTGGAATAAGGTGATGCGTAGCAATACTGATCTTCTCATCTTCGCTATATCCAGATAATTGTATAATTTCCATCCTATCACGCAAAGGATGTGGCAAATTTAAGCTGTTTGCCGTAGCTACAAACATTACACTTGAAAGATCAAATTCAACTTCCAAGTAATGATCCGTAAAGTGTTTATTGTGCTCAGTATCCAAAACCTCAAGTAATGCAGATGCAGGATCACCACGCGAATCAGAACCCATCTTATCTATTTCATCAAGCAGAAAAAGCGGGTTGCATGAATTAGCTTTTTTCATGTGTTGAATGACTTTACCAGGCATTGAGCCAATATAAGTTTTTCTGTGTCCTCGTATTTCAGACTCATCACGTATACCACCAAGAGATATGCGAACAAAATCTCTTCCTACTGCTTTTGCCATAGACTTAGCTAAAGAAGTTTTACCAACACCAGGTGGTCCAACTAAGCAAAGTATAGGACCCTTTATCTCTTTTACTCTCTTTAATACTGCTAAAAATTCTATTATTCTATCTTTTACTTTCTCTATGCCATAATGATTTTCATCTAAGATTTTTTTAGCCGCATTTAAGTTAATTTTTGCATCTTTGTACTTTCCCCATGGCAAATCAAGCAACCAATGCAAGTAACTAGATATAACTGTTGCTTCAGGAGAAATGGGATTCATTTTCTTATATCTCTTTAAGTCAGTTATGGCTTTCTCTTTTGCTTCCTCAGAAAGCTTTGTTTCATTTATCTTTTTTTCAAATTCATTGAGTATATTCCCTTCATCTCCATTTTCAAACTCACCTAATTCTTTCTGTATAGCTTTTAATTGCTCATTAAGGTAGTAAACTTTTTGAGTACTTTCAACCTGTGATTTAATTGTCTTATACAAGCGGTTTTGTGCACTCAAAATACTTATTTCTCTCTCAATAAGAGCAAAAACTTTTTTTAAACGCTCTTTTGGGTTATAAACTTCAAGTATGTTTTGCTTATCTGATACCTTTATATTTAAGTGCGAAGCTATCATATCTACAATTTGATTAACCTCTTTAACTTGATCAATGGGGTCAATAATAATCTCGGGTCGACTTTTCTTGCTTAGTTTACACCAATTGTCGAATGCATCTATAACAGAACGCCTTAAAGCTTCTAAATCAATATTATCTTCATTTTCTCCATACTCATAATGACCATCTAACGCTACTCTGGCCTGTAACAAAGTGTGAGAGCTAATATATTCTATAACTCTTCCCCTTCTTACCCCATGAATCATGACTTTTACTGCATTGTCAGGCAGTTTTATTAATGGTTGTATAATGTTTGCTAACACGCCTACTTCATAAAGATTCTCTGGCTCTGGATTATCAATAGAACCATCTTTTTGTGCTATGAGAAAAATCTCGTTTTGGTGACTACTGCTACTTATTGCATACTCTAGTGCATGAACAGATTTTTCTCTACCTACGAATAAAGGCAACATTATATTTGGAAAAATTACTACATCTCTTAGAGGTAATACTGGTAATACAGTAGAATTAAAGTTTACAGCACGTCCAATACTCATAATATATGCCTCAAATTAATCATTAACCGTTATAACACTACCCTTATTATTATGATTAATCGTCGCTTTGCCTAATTCTACCATTTTCTTAGTAACCGTTATAGCGCTACCTTCAAAACCTCCATTGCCAGCTGTATACATAACATCAAGCAAAAGTGACTCTAAGATAGCACGTAACATCCTTGCACCTGTTTTATAGCTTATAGCTTTTTTAGCAATAGCTGATATTGCTTCATCTGAAAACTCAAGGTTTACTTTACTAAATGCAAGCAATGCTTTATATTGTTTTACTAGCGCATTTCTTGGCTCTGTCAACACATGTATTAAATCCTCGTGATCCAGCTCATCTAGAACAGCAGTTATTGGAACCCGTCCTACAAATTCGGGTATCAAACCGAATTTGATTAAGTCCTCAGGTTGAGCATCGCGTAAAGCATTTTTTTTCTTTTGTGTTTTAGACTGACTTATATCTGCTCCAAAGCCAACTGATGTTCCCTTTTTTCTTGCCTCAATAATTTTATTTAGGCCTTCAAAAGCTCCTCCACAAATAAATAGTATGTTACTAGTGTCTACTTGTATAAACTCTTGTTGCGGGTGTTTTCGCCCTCCTTGTGGAGGAACATAAGCAACCGTACCTTCCATGATTTTTAGTAGAGCTTGTTGGACCCCTTCACCTGAAACATCACGGGTTATTGAAGCGCTTTCAGACTTTCTTGTGATCTTATCTATTTCATCGATAAACACTATACCATGCTGTGCCTTTGCAACATCATAATTTGCAGCTTGTAATAGACGTGACAACACGCTTTCTACATCATCACCTACATAACCTGCCTCAGTCAAAGTTGTCGCATCGGCCATAGCAAATGGCACATCTGAAACTTTAGCAAGTGTTTTTGCTAGCAAAGTCTTACCAGAACCAGTAGGGCCAATAAGCATTATATTTGACTTCTCAATTTCAATATCACTTATAGAATGAAGTTGCATCATGGATTGACAATGGTTATACATAGCCACAGATAAAACGTGTTGCGCATGTTCCTGACCTACAACATGCTTACTAAGAAAATTTTTTATATCTTCAGGTTTCTTTAGTAATAGCTTCATATCAGATATATGATCTGAATTAAAAGCTCTCTCTTTCTTTTGACTTATTGCTTTATGGGATAACTCTATGCATTCATTACAAATGAACACCTTTAAACCATCTGAAGAGTTAGTAATCAATTTATCTACTTCGTTTTGTGCCTTGTTACAAAAAGAACAGTAGTGTAAATCATTATTGTTATCCATTAAACTACCTTTTGTTTAACTTTAATATTTTCAATCTTCATATCTTTACGCTCAGCTATTACTTTATCAATCAAGCCAAGTTTCATTGCTTCTATAGGATCCAAAAATTTATCTCTTTCCATCATTCCTTCAATCTTCTTGAGTGAATGCCCAGTATGTTTTTCATAAATTTGATTTAGCTTTTTCTTAATTCGCAAAATTTCCTTAGCATGTATTTCTATATCAGTTGCTTGACCTTGATAACCACCAGATGGTTGATGTATCATAATTCTTGAATGAGGTAGAGAGTGGCGCTTACCTTTCGCACCAGCTGCAAGCAACAAAGAACCCATAGATGCAGCTTGACCTATACATAAAGTTGAAACGTCTGGACTTATGTACTGCATTGTATCGTAGATTGATAAACCAGCAGTTACAACACCGCCTGGCGAATTAATATACATATGAATGTCTTTATCAGGATTTTCCGATTCTAAAAATAAAAGCTGTGCTACTATTACGCTGGCCATGTTGTCTTCAATAGGGCCAGTTACGAAAATTATTCTTTCTTTTACTAGCCTTGAATATATGTCATAAGCCCGCTCACCGCGACTAGTTTGTTCAACTACAATTGGTATAAGAGTCATACCTTTTCCTATCAAATATTATCAAATAATTCCTTTAATTCTTTCACAGAAACAATCTGTTCTTCTTTACTAGCTTTTTCTATCATATAATCTGTCACTTTATACTCAAGCGCTTGCCCTCTAACGAATTCCTGAAATTGTCCGTCTGATTTAAAATGTTTAAATACTCTGTCAAATGATACATCTTTACTGACATATTGATTTACAATAACATTCATAATATCACTTTGAGTTAATGATATTTCATGTTCTTTACTGAACTCCATAAATAGCATTGCAAGCTTTACACGTCTTTCAGCTTCTTTACAAGAATCATCTTTAGCATTCAACTCTCTTTCCACTCTCTGCTGTTCCTGTTTTACTACTTCTATAGGCAAATCAAAACTATAACTAGCATCCAAACAATCAAATAGCTCTTTCTTAATTAAGAGATCTCCCATTTCTTTACACTGATTATCAATTACTTCTTTTACATGATTTATTAGCGAAGAATGATCTTCAAAACCAATTCTCCTAGCTATTTCATTATCACTTTGCAAATCTTCGGCAATCTGAATATCATTAACTCGAACAGAAAAAGCAGCCTCCTGCCCCGCAAGGGAAATTACCTGGTAATCTTCAGGAAATCTCAACTTAAAGCTTTTTGTTTCCCCTTTTTTCATGCCAATTAATTGATCTTCAAAACCATTTATAAATGTTCCAGATCCTAAATTAACAGTAAAATTTTTGCCACTTCCACCTTGAAAGAGCTTATTTCTAATTCGCCCTTCAAAGTCAATTATCAGTTTATCCTCGTTTTTTGCTTGATAAGAAGCATCATCAACAGAGACAAAGTTAGGAAATTTTGTTTTTATAGAATCAATAAATTCTTTTATGTCTCCCTCTTTGATTTTTGCCTTAACTTTCTTCAAATTTATTTTATCAAGATCTATTACTGGCACTTTTGGCATCGATTCAAAAGATAATTTGTACAGAAAGTCGCCTTTTTCATCCTTTTTATCCAGGTTTGGTAATGACATAATATCAACCTTAGGATGGATGTGAGACTTAACTTCGATTTTTTTCATTAAATCACTTGAGCAATAGTCAATCGTATCTTTTATCACATATTCCAAAGCTTCGTTTTTATAATTTGTAACAACAAGATCGTAAGGCATCTTTCCGGATCTAAATCCAGGCAATTTTGCATCCTTCGCTATTTCTTGTAATCTAGAGTTTATCTTTTGTTCTATATAATCACTACTAACTGTGATTTCATACTCATACTTTAGTTTATCTACACTAAGTTCCTTATAGGTATATATATTACTTAATGTATCTGCTTCGACTGCATTTTGAGTTATATTACTAGACATTACAACCTGTTATCAATATTTTATTTATGTTTTAATAAAGCCATTTTACCAGAATTTAAGTTAAATACAATCCTTAAGAACAGGTTCTTATACAAACAAAAGTGTACTTAGTGATTATAAATTTTCTCTTAAAACCTGAGTTACATGACTTTAAGTGCGGATAGAGGGACTTGAACCCCCACGAGCAAGCTCACCAGGACCTAAACCTGGCACGTCTACCAATTTCGCCATATCCGCAAGAACCCTTCATTAACTTATAGATAACCACTTCTTTCATCTTATGCAATTTAAAGATTAGATTTTAGTACCACAGACTGAACTTATAATACTGGTTAACTCCACTATGAATCTAAGCCTGAATTACTTTAACTAACATTATTGAGATAAGTACTGTCTTAGAAATATTCAAGGCTTATTCAATTTATAGTATTTACACAATAAAAAAAGCTTATTAATATTCTTTAATTAAAGCTCTAAACTCTGGAAATTAATAATGAGATTAATAGCAAGCTTCTTACTCGCAATTTTTCTGATTACACAGAGTGGCTGTACGACTCTTGTGAGTGGTATAGTGGTAACAGCAACTGCAGCGGCTACAGCAATAACAATGCAAGATAAATCCTTGGGAAACATTATTGATGATACAACTATAGTAATAAGAATCAATAAGGGACTCTTAAAACACGGACTGTTCTCATCTATAAAAGTTAAAGTGAGTGAAGGAAGAGTATTACTCATTGGAAATGTTGATAATCATGAAAAGCAACTCACAGCAGAGAAAATAGCTTGGCAGCAAAAAGAGATTAAAGAAGTGATAAATGAAATAAGAGTCACACCAATTAAAATGGCTTCTATGCTAGATGTTACTGTAGATGGTATGATAACAGCAGAGATAAGCACGAGGCTTCTGGGAAAAAGAAATATTAAATCAATTAATTATAGCGTTAATACAGTTGATAGAGTCGTTTATTTGATGGGTATAGCTCAAAATAAGGCGGAATTAAAAGCTGTAATAGCAATTGCAAGAAAAGTAAAAGGAGTAAAGCAAGTTGTAAGCTATGTGAGATATAGACATAGCAAATTGCGTCATTGATGAAAATTTACTTGAGTGTTAGTACCATGTAGCTAAGCCATAAAATTCCTTTACAAATTTCGTCAGTTCACTCTTATGGTATGTATAACAATGTTACAAAAAATAATATCATAGAATTCAATAGAATAATTCCTAGAAAATCTCTACATACTAAAAAAAGTAAAATGCTATTTAACACTCCCAAGCTTAAGAATAAATAGCAAACATCTATATCTCGTGCGATATGGCGTTTTATTCCTGAGATTTTTTTACCAGCGTCATAGCCTTTTTCTTCATCAGTGTCTGCGTTCTTTACACTCTGAGTGTCAATTATGCAAAAGCTGATTTTTTCTTTCCAAACATTGTTTTGTCGGACCACACTAACTATTTTTTTTAACATGCACTCCAAAATACTTTTTTTTATTTCCTTTTACTTTTTCACTCCATTTTTGAAATAATCATAACAATTGCGCCATTTTGGAAACTCTTTTGGTAGCATCCTCCACTGATAACCACTTTTTAGGGCGTACAACACTTCGCAAAATATATCATACAAATCAAGTTTTCTTGGTTTTGTTTTTTCCACAAGACTCCAGATCTGGTGAAATAATCTCAAACTTCTCTCGACTTATGTCACTTGGGTATACACTCCTCATATATCCTAATTTATACACTCTATTTCTTACTTTATGCCTTTCTTGAGATTATGAACAGGTTCTTAGAAAGCTAGCGTTCTACTAGTCATGTTCTTTATCTTGCTTTACAACAATGCATCTTTTCATTCCAGCCAAGTCGTATACGTATTCCTGAAAAGCCAGTCCATATAAGGGTATTATTTTGTCAATATTGCTTTGATCTTCGCCTATTTCCAATATCGCAAACCCATCTTTTTTAAGGCACTTTTTCAATATTGGAAAAATACTCAGGTAACAGCTCAATCCATCGATACCGCCATCAAGAGCAATTCTTGGCTCTTTTTGCACTTCAGCTTGCAGATCTTTTAACTTACTTCTTTTAATATATGGAGGATTGCTTATTATGAGATCAAATAAATCTCTGCATTCTATCCACGAATTTGGAAATATTTTAGCTCTGTTGAGAAGATTATGTTTCTTTGTGTTCTGGTAGGTAATTTTGTATGCTTCCAGGCTTTTTTCAAAACCAACTCCAATAGCATATTCATACTCACTAAGTACGGAGATCAACAAACAGCCTGTGCCTGTGCCAAAATCTGCAATTTTTATTTTTTGCTTCTTATTTTGGTAATATTTTAACACTGTTGAAATTACTGTCTCACTATCTGGTCTTGGATCTAGAACATGTTGGTTAACTATAAAATTTTTACTCCAGAATTCACGATTACCTATTATTTGCGATATTGGATATCTTTCTGCTCTTTTTTTTGTTAATTTCCAGAATAGAAGTTCTTTGTTTCTTGGTACCTGATTGATGTGATTCATGATTGTGAATGATCTTTCTACTCCAAGTACGTACTGCATGATGATTTCACAATCCAAATGTGGTGATTCAATTCTATGTGATGATAGTAGCTTTGACCCTTCTTTAATTAAAGCGCTGATTGTTTTCATTATTCTAAAAACGTGTTCCTTGTATGCAAGAACAGCAAAATTGAGTATAGAATTTTGAACTTAGGGTAGCTGCATTAAATCTAAGTGTCAAGAGTAGGATTGTAAAAATCATCCGGCTTTACTGGTAATTCGGTTAGTTCGGTTGGTATTTTTGCATTAATGTTAGAAGCTCTTGGCTCTATTATAAGCATTATTTTCTGCATATTCTTTGATAGCCATCACAGTATATTACTTGTTCCATATCTATATTAATTCGACCACAGCAAGTGATAATTTCTTAATATTAAAACCAATATGCGCTTTAGCATATAATTATCAGTAGCTTTCAAAGCAATTAGGCTGAGATTATTAGAGTAGTAATGTTTATTTTTATATTGACTATTGAGGTTTATTATTTTATAACTAAGACTTAGTTGTTTTTAGAGTTTTAAGTTTACAGTATATGCCTACGATAAATCAATTAATATGTAAAGGTAGATCAGGGTTAACTCGCAAGAAGAAGGTGCCAGCTTTGGGAAAATGCAATCCTCAAAGAAGGGGTGTTTGCACTAAGGTATATACTACAACTCCTAGAAAGCCTAATTCAGCACTACGTAAGGTAGCTAGAGTAAAGATTAGTGGATACGGTGAAGTGACGGCTTATATACCTGGCGAAGGTCATAATTTACAAGAGCATTCTGTTGTTTTAATACGTGGTGGGCGAGTTAAGGATTTGCCGGGTGTACGTTATCACATAATAAGAGGTGCTCTTGATCTACGTGGTGTGCAAAATCGAAAGAAAGCTCGTTCAAAATATGGTGTAAAGAAATCTGGTTAAAATTTATGGCACGTCGTAATAAAGCAAAAAAAAGAACAAGCCCTGACTCTCGTTATGGTAGTGTCTTGCTTATGCGTTTTATTAATATAATTATGAAATGTGGTAAAAAATCTATTGCAGAAAAGATTGCTTATAGTGCTTTGTCCTTAGCTGAAAAGAAAATAGGCAAAGATGCCTTATCAATTTTTGAAACAGCAGTAGAAAATGTTACCCCTTCTATAGAAGTACGCTCTCGGCGTATTGGTGGTGCAACTTATCAAGTCCCTGTTGAAATTCGTCAAGATAGAGCAATTTCTTTGGCATTAAGGTGGATTGCTAGAGCAACTTCTGCTGCTCGAAAAAAGAGCGGTAGAACTACTGTTTATTGTTTGCAGTCTGAAATATTAGATGCTTATAATAAATGTGGTGGTGCATTTAAGATGTGTGAAGAAAAGTATAAAATGGCTGAAGCTAATAAGGCATTTTCTCATCTTCGTTTTTAATATTAGCTGATTGATTGTGGTATGGAAGTTTTAATATCTAGGTATAGAAATATAGGAATAATGGCTCATATAGATGCTGGCAAGACCACCACAACAGAGCGTATTTTATTTTATACTGGCAAACAAAATAGGATTGGTGAAGTGCACGATGGTGCAGCTTCTATGGATTGGATGGAGCAAGAGAAGGAGCGTGGCATTACAATTACCTCTGCTGCAACAACATGTTTTTGGAATGATCATAGGATTAATATAATAGATACTCCTGGTCATGTTGACTTCACTATTGAAGTTGAGAGATCTTTGAGGGTTTTGGATGGTGCGGTTGCTGTATTTGATGGAGTTGCTGGAGTTGAGCCTCAGTCTGAGACAGTTTGGCGTCAAGCTGATAAATATAACGTTCCTCGTATCTGCTTTGTTAATAAAATGGATAGAATCGGGGCAAATTTTTATCGATGTGTCGATATGATAAAAACGAAGCTTGGCGCATCACCTTTAGTTATTCAGTTGCCAATAGGAAGTGAGAAAGATTTTAAAGGCATAATCGATCTTATTTCTATGAAAGCTATTATATGGCAAGAAGAAACATTAGGCGCTAAATTTTCTTATGAAGATATTCCTTCTGATTTGCTTGATAAGGCTCAAGAGTATCGAAATCTTTTATTAGATGCTGCAGCTGAAATGGATGATGAGGCGATAAATACTTACTTTGAATCTAACGATCTGCCAATTGATTTGTTGAAAAAGTGTGTGAGAAGCGGGACCATTAAAGGAAAATTTGTCCCTGTATTATGTGGGTCAGCTTTTAAAAACAAAGGCGTGCAATCACTTTTAGATGGTGTGGTTGATTTTTTACCCTCTCCTATTGATGTTGATGTAATTATTGGAACTGATCCTAAAGATTCAGAAAAGAAAATTGAGATCAAACCTTCAGAAAAAGAGAAATTCGTTGCTCTTGCGTTTAAAGTGATGACGGATAAATTTGTAGGTAGCTTGACGTTTATTCGTATTTATTCCGGTAAGTTAAAATCTAAATCTGCTGTGTTAAATGCTGGAAAGAATGAGACTGAAGGAATTGGTAGAATGTTGCTTATGCATGCAAATAACAGAGAAGATATAAACGAAGCTAAAGTTGGTGATATAGTTGCCTTAGTTGGATTAAAGAAAACAATTACTGGTGATACTTTATGTTCATCTGATTTTCCTATACTATTAGAGCGTATGGAATTTCCTGATCCTGTTATTGAAATTGCTATAGAACCGAAAACCACCTCAGATCAGGAAAAATTAGGTGTTGCTTTGAATAGATTGGTTGCAGAAGATCCTTCTTTAAGGATGTCAGTAAATGCAGAGAGTGGGCAGACTATATTGAAAGGTATGGGTGAGCTGCATCTTGAGATTATTGTTGATAGAATGAAGCGCGAGTTTAATGTTGAAGCTAACGTTGGTGCGCCTCAAGTTGCATATCGTGAAACTATCACTAAATCTGTTGAAATTGATTACACTCATAAAAAACAATCAGGTGGTGCTGGTCAGTTTGCTAAAGTTAAAATAAAATTCGAACCTCTTGAGCCTGGTTTTGGCTTTCAGTTTGAAAGTAAAATTGTAGGCGGTGCTATTCCAAAAGAGTATATACCTGGAGTGCAAAATGGCTTGGAGTTGATAAAAGAAGGTGGTATAATTTCCGGCTTTCCATTGATTGATTTTAAGGCTACTCTTCTTGATGGTGCTTTTCATGATGTTGATTCTAGTCCTTTGGCTTTTGAACTTGCTGCTAAAGGTGCTTTTAAGGAAATGGCAAATAAAGCTGGTCCAAAAATGCTAGAACCTATAATGAAAGTGGAAATCATTACTCCTGAAGAATATATGGGTGATGTTATGGGTGATATAAATAGTAGAAGAGGCAGTGTTGTTGATATGCTGGATTTAGGTAATAATAGCAAAATAATTACTGCTTCGGTTCCTCTTGCAAATATGTTTGGTTATATAAATGTTTTGCGTTCTATATCTCAGGGAAGAGCTCAGTATAGTATGCATTTTTCTTGTTATGAACAAGTGCCACAATATGTGGTTGATGAGTTAAAGTTAAAGTATAATTAAAGGTTAGTAATTATGACAGCGATAGTAGAAGCATTTGGAAAGCCGCATGTAAACGTGGGAACGATAGGACATGTGGATCATGGGAAGACAACGTTAACAGCGGCGATAACAAAGCATTATGGTAATTTTGTAGCATATGATCAAATAGATAAAGCGCCAGAAGAGAGAAAGAGAGGTATAACAATAGCAACAGCGCATGTTGAATATCAAACAGAAAAGAGACACTATGCACACGTTGATTGCCCTGGACATGCTGATTATGTAAAGAATATGATAGTAGGTGCAGCACAGATGGATGCAGCGATATTGGTAGTGTCAGGGGTTGATGGGCCGATGCCACAAACGAGAGAGCATATATTGCTGGCAAAACAGGTGGGTGTTGGATATATCGTGGTATATATAAATAAAGCTGATGTTGCTGATGCTGATATGATAGATTTGGTAGAAATGGAAGTGAGAGAGTTGCTGAGTAAGTATGGATTTCCAGGTGATGAAGTGCCTGTGATAGTTGGGTCTGCGTTAAAAGCATTAGAGGATGATAATAGTGAGTATGGAAAGAAATCAATAGATAAATTGATGGAGAAGTTAGATGAGTATGTGGCAGTACCTCCAAGGCCTGTAGATTTGCCGTTTTTGTTGCCAATAGAAGATGTATTTTCAATATCGGGCCGAGGGACGGTAGTAACAGGAAGAATAGAGAAGGGGGAGATAAAGACAGGGGATGATATAGAGATAATAGGTCTGAAAGCGACGCAAAAGACGACATGTACTGGTGTTGAGATGTTTAAGAAGTTGCTAGATAAGGGAAGTGCAGGACTCAATGTAGGAATACTACTAAGAGGAACAAAGAGAGAAGAAGTGGAGAGAGGGCAAGTATTGGCAAAACCAGGGACAATAACCCCGCATAAGAAATTTAATGCGGAGGTGTATATATTGAAGAAAGAAGAAGGAGGAAGGCATACACCATTTTTTGGAAATTATCAGCCACAGTTTTATTTAAGGACAACGGATGTAACTGGGAGCATAAAATTGCTAGATGGAAAGGAGATGGTAATGCCAGGGGACAATGTAAGTATAGAAGTGGAGTTGCAAGTACCAATAGCAATGGATAAAGGATTACGTTTTGCGATAAGAGAAGGTGGTAGAACTGTTGGTTCTGGCGTTGTTTCGGAAATTTTAGAGTAAACTTTGAATTATAGGAGTGTAGCTCAATTGGTAGAGCGCTGGTCTCCAAAACCAGAGGTTGTAGGTTCAATTCCTATCGCTCCTGCATTAATATTATGGTAGAAATGTTAAAAAACCTGTATGTTTTTTTTTGCGATATAAAGCAAGAAATAAGGAGAATTGCTTGGATAAAAAAACAGCAGGTATTGTCATCTTTGTTTATTGTAATAACTGTTATATTATGCTTTTCGATTTTCTTTTGCTTCGTAGATTTTATGTCTCTTTACGTAATTAAGACTTTATTTGGAATTATTTATGGAATATAAGTATAAATGGTATATCATTAAAGTCGATTACGGGTATGAGAAGGATATATGCGAGTTGGCAACCAATACTGTTTACTTTAAGGAGGTGTTTATTCCTTATCAGACAGTATGTGATGTAAAATCTGATATAAAAGAGTTATGTGAAGTATATATATGTATGCATCTGTGTGATGAAAGCAAAAATATTTTGAATCAAATGACTGGGTTTTGTGGTGATGAGTCTGGTCATTTTGAGATGATTTCAGATGATGAGGTAATTTTAAAACGTAAGGAATTTAATAGATATAAGTGGTACATTTTAAGAGTTGCCTCTAATTATGAAGAGAAAGTGCGCCAATATATATTAGAAAATTCTATGAGATTGAATATTAATAATTATTTTAATAGGGTTTTTATTCCTTGTGAAGAATTAAGTGAGATGGATTTAAAATCTAAAAAAAATGCTAAACGAAGGAAGTCCTTTCCTGGTTATGTCTTTTTATACATGAATTTATGCGATGAGGTATTAAATTTTATTAATAATATACCAAAATCTCTTAAGGTTTATGGATTTTTAAAAAATGGTAATGTTCCAAAGGTGATTGAGGATAATGAGATTCGCTCAATGTGTAGTGCGCTTTACAATGCTCAAGAAACGAAAAAGTTGAGTTATGGTTATGAGAAAGGTGAAAAAGTAAAAATTAATGATGGTCTTTTTCAAAATTTTACTGGTAAGGTAGATATGGTAAATGATGAGAAAAAAATTATTAATATTGAAGTATCAATCTTAGGTAAGCCAACAATAATAGAGCTTGATTTGGCTCAAGTAGAGAAAATAGAGGATTAATTATGAGTAATGTAGTTGCTAAGATTAACTTGCTTATGGAAGCTGGAAAAGCAGTTCCAGGACCGAAAATTGCTTCAGTACTTGGCCCGCGTGGTATACCTGTTCCTAAATTTTGTGAAGCTTTTAATAAAGCTACTAGCGCTGCTAACGCTAGTTATAAAGTAGGTGATTTAGTAACAGTGAGAATTTCCATAAAGGATGATCGCTCTCATGATTTTACTGTCAGCGGTCCGCCTGTGGCTTATTTGCTTAAGCAGGAAGCTAAATTAAGTAAAGGTTCTGGTAATTCTGGTAAAGAATTAGTGGCTAAATTATCTATGTCTGCTATCATTAAAGTGGCAAAGTGTAAGATGGTTGATATGAAAGTGGATAATGAAGATTCAGCAGTGAAGATGGTTATAGGCACTGCAAAATCTATGGGTATAGAAGTTGTGGAAGGTTAGGTAAATGAGTACATATAATGATGATTCTAAGCGGTGTTTGGAGAAGATTGTTGAGTCTGCTTCAGCAAAATTTAATGAATCAGTTGATATCGCAGTCAATTTAGGTGTAGATTCACGTAAATCTGAAGAGCAGGTGCGTGGTACAGTAGTGTTGCCTAAAGGTATCGGGAAGAATATTAAAGTAGCTGTTTTTGCTCAAGATAAACATTTATTAGAAGCTGAAAAAGCTGGTGCTGATATTACAGGAGGAGAAGATTTAATTGAAGAGATAAAAAAAGGTAGAAAGTTGAATGTTGATTGGTGCATCACTACTCCTGATTTCATGGCAAAAATCACTCCTATTGCAAAAGTATTGGGTGCTAAAGGGCTGATGCCTAACCCTAAATTTGGTACTGTGACTTCTAACATTGCGGAAGCTACTAAAACCATTAAGTCTGGTCAAATAAAATTCAGGACGGATAAAAATGGGGTTATTCATGGTAAATTAGGAAGTATTAAATTTGATATTGATGATTTGCTGGAAAATTTAAAAGCCTTTCTTAAAGTAATTAGAGACAATAAACCTGCTTCTGTGAAAGGAGTTTACTTTAAAAGCGTTTTTTTAAATTCAACTATGGGTAAAGCTCATAAAATAAACAAAGTAGAAGATATAATTTAAGGGAGCGAAATTGTGAAGCGTAAAGATAAGGATGAATTTATACAAAACATAATGAATGTGTTTGTAAATAATGATTTCTTAATATTGGTAAATTTCAAGTCTATGAATGTTAGCAATTCATTAATTCTTAGGAATAGTCTAAAATCTGTAATGGGTGGGATGTTAGTAGTTAAAAATACTCTAGCTTGCTTGGCTTTGGAAAGGACTGGTAAATTTTCTTATTTATCAGGTAAATTTTCTGGTTCTGTTGCTATTATATATTCTAGTGCTATAGTAGAAGCTGCAAAGTTAATAGTTGATTTTATTAATGCTAACAAAGAAAAAATGTCTGTGATTTGTGCGGCTCATATAAATGAATTGTTAACAGTGGAAGATGTTAACAAATTGGCTAAGCTTCCCTCTCTGGATGAATTGCGTGTTAAAATTATGCGTTTAATATCTTATGATATTCCTGCTCGGTTAGCATTGTCTATTAATTCATCTTCTATGAGGCTTATGAGAGTTTTGGATTACTATAGTTCTAAAAAATAAATTTGTTGTTAAATAAGGTGGTCAGTATGAATAATGTAACAAGTGATTTGGTTGATAAAATATTATCTTTAAATCTATTAGAAGCTTCTGAACTTGTAAAAGTTCTAGAAGAAAAAATAGGGTTGCCTAGTGGTTCTTTTCTTGGTGGAGCTGTTGGTGCTGGGGTGCCTATTAGTGATAATGCTAATGCTCCTGTTGCTCAAGAAAAAGCTGAATATAAAGTTGTAATCAAAGAGATTGATGCAAGCAAAAAAATAGGAGTGATTAAAGCTATTAGAGAAGTTAATTCTACATTGAATTTAAAAGAAGCGAAAGAATTAGTTGAGTCTTTACCAAAAGATTTGACTGCTAATGTTTCTAAAGACGAAGCAGAAAAAATAAAGCAAAAACTTATTGAAGCAGGAGCAACTAAAGTTGAGCTTGAATAAAATGTTAGTATATTAATTTTATGTTGATATAGCTCTTTTAATTAGTGAAGGTATTTTAATGGTTGATTCTTCTTATATGTGTGCTTCTAGTGCTTTTGTTCCTAGAGTTTCTTATTCCAGGTCGATTGATTTAAAAGATTCTTTGTTGGATTTGGTTAAAGTCCAAAAGGGGTCATATAATTCCTTTACTCCTAATAATGAGAGTAATGAAAGACTTGAAGCTATCTTTCATACAATTTTTCCAATATCTGATCCTTTGCATAGGGCTACTATCGAATTTTTGAATTGTAGGGTAGATGATCTTAAGTATAGTGAGTCTGAATGTATAAAACGTGGTATAACTTTTTCTGCTCAGGTTATTGCTTCTATACGTCTTGTTATTATGCAGGATGGTGTTTCTCTTGAAAAATATCAAGAGATTAAAGAAGATGATGATCATTCTAAGCTTGCAACTGTTATAAAATCTGCTGAAGAGCAGGAGGTTCGCTTTTGTGAACTGCCTATGATGACTGATAAAGGTACTTTCATCATCAATGGCGTAGAGAAAGTTATCGTTTCACAAATGCATAGATCTCCTGGAGTCTTTTTTGATAGTGATAAGGGAAAAACTTACAATTCTGGCAAATTGATCTATTCTGCTAGAGTGATTCCTTATAGGGGTTCTTGGCTTGATATTGAGTTTGATGTTAAAGATCATTTGTATTTTCGTATTGATAGAAAGAGAAAGTTGCCAATATCAGTTTTATTAAAGGCTTTGGGCTTATCAAATAATGACATACTTAATAAATTTTATGAAAAAATAGAGTATATAAAACATAAAAGTGGCTGGAGAGTACCTTTTTCCCCTGATAAATTCAAGGGAGTGAGGCTTCCTTTTGATTTAAAGAATGTTGAAGGCAATGTGTTACTTAAAGCTAATGTTCGTATTACTTCAAAATTAGCTAAAAATCTATATGATAACGGATTGAAAGAGTATCTAATTCCTTATGATTCTATATGTGGTTTATTTCTTGCAGAAGATTTAATAGATAGTGCTAGTTCTACAAAAGTCTTATCTGCTGGTGAATCTATAAAATTAGAGGATATAAAAAAGCTTGAATTATTATCTATAGATAAAATATCAGTGTTGAACATAGATAATGTTTCTGTTGGACCTTACATATTAAACACACTTTTCTTAGATGAAAACATGTCTTATGAGAACGCTCTATATGAAATATATAAGGTTTTGCGTCCTGGTGAAGTTCCTGTTTTAAAGATAGTAGAGGAGTTTTTTCGTAATCTTTTCTTCAGTTCGGAATATTATGATTTGTCTAACATTGGTAGATTAAAACTTAACTCTTGCCTTGGGTTAAATTATGAGGAAAATTTAACTACTTTAACACATGAAGACATTATTGAAATTATAAGAAAAATAGTATTGTTACGTGATGGTCAAGGATCTGTAGATGATATTGATCATTTAGCAAATAGAAGAGTCCGTTCAGTTGGAGAGTTTATAGAAAATCAATTTAGAACTGGATTATTAAAATTGGGACGGGCAGTAGTTGATTCTATGTCTACTTCTAGTTTAGATAAAGTCTCTCCATCTGATTTTATAAATCCAAAAGTGTTAACCAATGTCTTAAGAGATTTTTTCAACTCTTCCCAATTATCTCAATTTATGGATCAGACTAATCCATTATCTGAAATAACACATAAAAGAAGGTTGTCAGCGTTAGGTCCTGGTGGTTTAACAAGAGAGAGGGCGGGATTTGAAGTGCGTGATGTTCATCCAACTCATTACGGAAGAATTTGCCCTATTGAAACTCCTGAGGGGCAGAATATAGGCTTAATTAATAGCTTAGCTATATACGCTCGTATTAATAAATATGGGTTCATTGAAAGTCCTTATAGGAAAGTAGTTAATAAGGTTGTTACTGATCAAATTGAGTATCTGTATGCTATAGATGAAGGTTTATATTATATAGCCGATACCAGCGCAAAGCTTGATGAGAACAACTGCTTTGTTGATGATATGTTATACTGTAGGTATGCTGGTACCTTTGTAATGGTAAATAGTAATCAAGTAAGTTACATTGATTTATCTCCTAAGCAGGTAATATCGGTTGCTGCTTCTTTAATTCCATTTTTAGAAAATGATGATGCTAATAGAGCGTTAATGGGTTCAAATATGCAGCGTCAAGCTGTACCTTTATTGAAGCCTACTGCTCCTTTGGTTGCTACTGGCATGGAGTCTTTCGTAGCTTCTGGCTCTGGTGCTGTAGTTTTAGCAAAACGTGGTGGCATAGTTGACAGCTCAGATAGTAACTCTATAGTTATACGTGCTTTTGACAAAGGAGGAATTAACTACTTGGATGTGGATATTTATCATCTAAGAAAATTTCAGCGTTCTAACCATAATACTTGTATTAACCAGAAACCACTGGTGCATGTAGGTGATTGTGTTAAGGAAGGTGATGTGATAGCTGATGGTCCTGCTATTAATAACGGTGAATTGGCACTTGGCCAAAATTTGCTAGTCGCTTTTATGTCTTGGCAAGGTTATAATTTTGAAGACTCAATCATTATTTCTAGTGAAGTTGTTAAAAAAGATCTATTTACTTCTATTCATATAGAAGAATTTGAATGTGTTGTACATGACACTCCTTTAGGGTCGGAAAAAATAACTCGTGCCATACCCGGTGTTAATGAAGAAAATCTTTATCACTTGGATGATAGTGGTATAGTAAAGGTTGGTACAAGAGTTGGTCCAGGTTATATTTTGGTGGGGAAAGTTACACCTAAGCATTCTCTTTCATTGCCTCCTGAGACAAAATTGTTAATGACAATTTTTGGTGAAAAGTCATTTGATTGTGTGGATTCCTCTTTATATACATCTCCAGATATTGAAGGGATAGTGATTGATGTGCAGGTCTTTACACGCAGAGGGGAAGAAGAAAACGAAAGGGCGTTTCTTATTAAGCAAAAAGAGGTAAATGATTTTGAGAAAGAGCGGGACCATATAATCAATGTTATTAATCAATATTTCTATGATGAATTAAGAAAAATTCTTATTAATTCTGGCTCGCAAGATCGAGAAAGTATTAATTTTATTGAACGTGAGGGATGGTGGGATATAGGATTGAAAAACCAATCTATTTCTAAGCAAGTTGAGAGCTTAAAAAAAGATTTTGATGAAAAAGTATCACATGCGATAGCAAACTTTAAGCGAAAAGTAGAAAAATTGCATGAAGGCTATGATCTGCCTCAAGGTGTGTCGATGTCAGTAAAAGTTTTTATTGCTGTAAAACATAGTTTGCAGCCAGGGGATAAAATGGCTGGTAGACATGGAAATAAAGGTGTGATTTCTCGAGTTGTTCCAGTAGAAGATATGCCTTATTTAGAAGATGGTACTCCTATTGATATTATTCTTAACCCTCTTGGCGTTCCTTCGCGAATGAATGTAGGTCAAATATTGGAAACGCATGTAGGTTGGGCTTGTAAAAAATTAGGAGAAAAAGTAGGCAATATTCTTGATGAGATCAATAAAATCAAACGTGCTTTTTGTGAGGCAATTAGATCTCTCAGTGATGATGATTTTGAAAAATTTGCAGCATTATATCTTGATAATAAAAAATTTGAGGATATTAATGATGATGAAATAACGGCTTCTATTTTAGATACGCCTAATAAGGATGAATTAAATAATGAATTGACTACATTAGTAGAGAATTATTTCAACTCTTGTAAAGATGCACACAGTAGTTTACGTCACTTCCTGATTGAGGTTTATAGTTGTGGCAGTAATTTATCTATTTGTAATAACATTCGCGATATTAATGATAATCACCTCATTGAATTTGCGTATAAGTTGCGTGATGGCATTCCTGTTACTGCACCTGTATTTGAAGGTCCAAAAGATGAACAAATAGTAAAGCTATTTGAACTTGCTGGATTGGATAACTCTGGGCAAGTTGTATTATATGATGGTTGCTCGGGTGAGAAGTTTGATCGCAAAGTTACAGTTGGTTACATGTACATGCTTAAGTTGCATCACTTAGTAGATGGTAAAATTCATGCGCGTTCAGTAGGACCTTATAGTTTGGTTACTCAACAACCTCTTGGAGGAAAGTCTCATTTTGGTGGTCAGCGTTTTGGTGAAATGGAATGTTGGGCACTGCAAGCCTACGGTGCTGCTTACACTTTGCAGGAAATGTTAACTGTGAAGTCTGATGACATTAATGGCAGGGTTAAGATTTATGAATCGGTAATAAAAGGTGACAGTAACTTTGAATGTGGAATTCCTGAATCCTTTAATGTCATGATAAAAGAGTTGCGTTCCTTGTGTTTTAATGTGGATTTGAAGCAAAATGACATAGTAATTGAAGATATATCTCACACTAATATCGCACAATCTTTTAATGAGGTTAGCATTTCCATTGCTAGCCCTGAAAGTATTAAACGTATGTCTTATGGAGAGATAACAGATGTTTCAACTGCAAACTACCGTACATTCAAAGTTGAGAAAGGTGGATTATTTTGTCCTAAAATTTTTGGTCCTGTCAATGATGATGAATGTTTATGTGGAAAGTACAAAAAAAGAAGACATAGGGGCCGTATATGCGAAAAATGTGGAGTAGAAGTTACATCTTCTAAAGTAAGAAGAGAAAGAATGGGTCATATAGAGCTTGCATCTCCTGTTGCTCATATATGGTTTTTGAAGTCACTTCCTTCAAGAATTGGAGCATTATTAGATATGTCTCTTAGAGATATCGAAAGTATTTTATATAGTGATAATTATGTTGTAATAGATCCTCTTGTTTCCTCTTTTGAAAAAGGTGAAATTATTAGTGAGAAAGCTTATAATGAAGCTAAAGATAGCTATGGGGTCGATAGCTTTATAGCTATGCAAGGTGTTGAAGCTATAAGAGAATTGCTAATACGCCTTGATTTACATGAAATTAGGAAGAATTTAAGACAGGAGTTAGAGTCTGTTGCTTCTGAAATGAGAAGAAAGAAAATTATAAAGAGATTACGTATTGTTGAAAATTTTATCAAGTCTGGAAACAGACCTGAGTGGATGATACTTACAGCTATACCTATTTTACCACCTGACTTGCGTCCCTTGGTATCGCTTGAAAGTGGTCGACCTGCAGTTTCTGATTTAAATCATCATTATAGAACTATTATTAATAGAAATAATAGATTGAGAAAATTGTTAAGTTTGAATCCTCCTGAGATTATGATTCGTAATGAGAAAAGAATGTTACAAGAGGCAGTTGATTCTCTTTTTGATAATAGTCGTCGTAATGCTCTGGTAAATAAAGCTGGCGCTACTGGATATAAAAAGTCTATTAGCGATATGCTGAAAGGAAAGCAAGGTCGTTTCCGTCAGAATCTTTTAGGAAAAAGGGTAGATTATTCTGGACGTTCTGTAATAGTTGTTGGTCCAACTTTAAAACTAAATCAGTGTGGATTACCGAAAAGAATGGCTCTTGAGTTATTCAAGCCTTTTGTTTACTCAAGGCTTAAAATATATGGAATGGCTCCAACTATTAAATTTGCTAGTAAGTTAATAAGAGCAGAAAAGCCAGAAGTCTGGGATATGCTTGAAGAAGTAATAAAAGAGCATCCTGTTTTGCTAAATAGAGCGCCTACGCTACATAGGCTTGGTATTCAGGCTTTTGAGCCAGTCCTTATTGAAGGTAAAGCAATACAGCTTCATCCACTTGTTTGTACAGCATTTAACGCTGACTTTGATGGTGATCAAATGGCGGTACATGTGCCAATTTCATTGGAAGCTCAACTTGAAGCTAGAGTGTTGATGATGTCAATTAATAACGTTTTAAGTCCTTCTAATGGAAGACCGATTATAGTTCCTAGTAAAGATATAGTGCTTGGTATATACTACCTAACTTTACAGCAACTTAAGGAGGATGATTTACTACTTTTCTGTTCTTTTTGTGAAGTTGAGCATTCCTTAAACAACGGTACTCTACATATTCATTCTCATATAAAGTACAAAATGGAATACATCAATAGCGATGGAAACATTCAGTATAAAACTATTTGTACAACTCCTGGACGTTTAATATTATGGCAGATTTTTCCTAAACATGAGAATCTAAGCTTCGATTTAATAAATCAGGTATTAACAGTTAAGGAAATAACTAGTATTGTTGATTTAGTATATCGTAGCTGCGGTCAAAGTGCTACAGTGGTATTTTCTGATAAATTGATGACACTTGGCTTTGAGTATGCTACATTTTCTGGTACTTCTTTTAGTCGTTGCGATATGGTCATACCTGAAACTAAAGCTACACACGTTGATTATACAAGGGGTGAAATTAAGAAATTTTCTGCACAGTATCAAGACGGACTAATCACTAAAAGTGAGAGGTATAATAAAGTTATAGATGAGTGGTCTAAGTGCACAGATATAATAGCGAATGATATGTTAAAAGCGATATCTGTGTATGATGAAAATAGTAAGTACAATTCAATATATATGATGGTTAGCTCAGGTGCAAGAGGTTCTACTTCCCAGATGAAGCAGTTAGCAGGAATGCGAGGGTTAATGACCAAACCTTCTGGTGAAATTATAGAAACACCTATAATTTCTAATTTTCGCGAAGGATTAAATGTATTTGAATACTTTAATTCTACTCACGGTGCGCGTAAAGGTTTAGCTGATACTGCACTTAAAACTGCAAACTCTGGATACTTAACTCGTCGCTTGGTTGATGTATCTCAAAATTGCATAGTTACAAAACATGACTGTAAAACGAAAAATGGCCTTATTGTAAGAGCTATAGTTGAAGGTAGTACTATAGTTGCATCTCTAGAGAGTGTTGTACTGGGTAGAACAGCTGCAAATGATATATATAACCCAGTAACCAAAGAATTATTATTAAAAGCAGGGGAATTAATTGATGAAGGTAAAGTAAAGCAAATCAACATTGCAGGTCTTGATGCTATAAAAATTAGATCGCCTTTAACTTGTGAAATAAGTCCTGGTGTGTGTTCTTTGTGTTATGGAAGAGACCTTGCAACTGGTAAAATTGTTTCAATAGGTGAAGCAGTTGGTGTTATCGCTGCTCAATCTGTTGGAGAGCCAGGTACTCAGTTAACGATGCGTACTTTCCATATAGGTGGGGTAATGACTAGAGGTATTGAATCCTCAAATATTATAGCTTCTATTAATGCTAGAATAAAACTAAACAATAGTAATATAATTATAGATAAAAACGGAAATAAAATTGTGATAAGCCGTTCCTGTGAAGTCGTTTTAATTGATAGCCTTGGTAGTGAAAAATTGAAGCACAGTGTGCCTTATGGTGCTAAACTTTATGTAAATGAGGGTGAGTTAGTAAAAATTGGTGATAAAGTTGCGGAATGGGATCCGTATACACTACCTATTATTACGGAAAAGAGTGGTACAATATCTTACCAGGATTTAAAAGATGGAATTTCAATCACTGAAGTGATGGATGAATCTACAGGAATATCAAATAGAGTAGTAAAAGATTGGAAATTGCACTCTGGTGTAGCTAATTTACGTCCTCGTATTGCACTGCTTGATGATAATGAAAAAGTAATAACACTTTCAAGTGGTGTGGAAGCATGTTACTTTATACCAGTTGGTGCAGTGCTTAATGTACAGGATGGCCAAAAGGTTCATGCAGGTGATGTTATCACAAGAACGCCGAGAGAGTCAGTTAGAACTCGTGATATTACTGGTGGCTTGCCTAAGGTTATAGAATTATTTGAAGCACGTCGTCCTAAAGAGCATGCTATCGTTAGTGAAATAGATGGCTATGTAACGTTCTCTGAAAAAGACCGTAGAGGAAAACGCAGTGTAGTAATTAAACCTGTAGATGAGCAAGCTTCTCAAGTTGAGTATTTAGTATCAAGAAGTAAGCATGTAATAGTCAATGAAGGTGATTTTGTGCGTAAAGGTGATTTATTGATGGATGGCGATCCTGATCTTCATGATATTCTACGTGTGCTTGGGTTAGAAGCGTTAGCACACTATATGATTTCTGAAATACAGCAAGTTTATAGATTGCAAGGTGTGCGCATAGATAACAAGCATTTAGAAGTGATCTTAAAGCAAATGCTACAAAAAGTAGAAATTACCGATCCTGGTGATACTATGTACTTAATTGGAGAAAATATCGACAGGCTGGAAATTGATAGAGAAAATGATGCTATGAATAACTCTGGAAAACGACCTGCTCATTATCTTCCTATTCTGCAGGGAATTACTAGAGCAAGCCTTGAAACTAATTCCTTTATTTCTGCTGCCTCTTTCCAAGAAACAACAAAAGTACTTACGGAAGCAGCATTTTGCGGAAAGAGTGATCCTTTGAGTGGGTTAAAAGAAAATGTTATAGTAGGAAGGTTAATTCCTGCTGGTACGGGTCTGATTATGAATAAGGTGAAAGCACTTTCGCTTTGTGAAAATATAGATAAATATGAAAAATATTTTGATATTGAGACTTATGACGAAAAATTGCTGAGTGATAATAGTTATCAATTACATTCTGATGAAGAAGAGAGTGTGGTGGCATCGCACTATGATCAGTCAAATTGAATATATCTAATGAGGTAGTATGTTTAATCTGTTTTTAACTAAAAAAATCAATTATATTTTCTTTCACCTCTGTGCTGTCTATTATGTTATTTACTCTTACACGAAATTCAGATGAGTTTTGAAGCCCGCTACTGTACCATCCTATATGTTTGCGGGCCATCTTTATTCCTGTATCGCTTCCATAGTACTCAAGAATACTGTCATAATGCTTGAGTATTATGCTTAATCTCTCTGAGGCTGTTGGCTCAGAAACTTTATTTCCACTCAAAAAGTTTATTGCTTGATTAATCAGCCAAGGTTTGCCGTAAGCACCACGACCTATCATTACTCCATCTGCCCCAGATTCTTTAAGTGCACTTTGAACATCATTCAAACTCTTAATATCTCCATTTACTATAACTGGAATTTTTACCTGCTCTTTAACATTTCTAACGAATTTCCAATCTGCTTGACCATTATAAAGCTGTGCCCTTGTCCTTCCATGTACAGTAATCATCTTTGCTCCCAAATCTTCTGCAATTTTTGCCAAGCGCGGAGCATTACGATTTTCGTCATTCCATCCAGTACGCATTTTTACTGTAACTGGCACACTCACTGCCTTGACTACAGCTTCTATTATCTCAGCAGCCTTTTTTTCATCACGCATAAGTGCTGACCCTGCGTAACCGTTTACAACTTTTTTAACTGGACAACCAAAATTTATATCTATGATTTTTGCACCCATGCCCTCATTTAACTTTGCAGCTTCCGCCATAACATCAGGCTCACAACCAGCAAGTTGTACAGCGGTTAGTTCATCGACTTTTGCTTTTTGCATGCTCTGGCGAGTTTGCATGATCATAGCTCTGCTTGCAATCATTTCTGAGACTAGCAAACTTGCACCAAGTTTCTTTACAATACTCCTAAATGGATAGTCAGTCACTCCAGACATTGGCGCTAAAATAACTGGAGAATCAATCGTCAAACTTCCTATTTGTAGGGACATAGATTTTATAGATTAATTACTTAAGCCCAAACGTCTTGCACACGTTGTAGTAACATTTTGAATAATCGAACTTATGGTAGATTGTGCCTCCTCTTTCTTACTATCTTCAAGACTAAGCTGCTGTAGAGCATCATGTAAAATTCCACCTTCAGCAATGGATTCTTTCCACTCTTCATCCTCCATAAGTGCTTTTGCGAACTCTCTTCTTTTTTCTTGCAATTCTTCTGGCTTAGGCTTGTACTTTGATAACTCTCTGTCAATTTCATCAAATGATTTATCCTCGTTGAGCATTTCCGTAATCCTATGAGCATTTTCTAAAGCAAATACTCCACAATTACAGCCATCTTTTTGCTGATCAACCGCAGAACTCTTTATGCTATCATTTCCTATCTCTAAGGTTTCCTGCAATATGCCCACTATATAACTAGTATCAATTGGCTTACTAACTAACTTATTTCTATCTTCTCTTGCATGACCTAATGTTTTTTCAACATCATCTTTTTTCTCTTTAAGGCTAGCATTATCTGGATTATTTTCTCTTTCCCGTATTAAACTTCCCACCTCATTACTTAAGGGTACTAGACACTTCTCAGCAATCTCATTAGCAAGACTTATATCGTCTTTTACCTTTCCTTCAACCTCATTTGGTAATTTATTACCAAATGAGTCACAATAATAAGCTCTAAATTGTCTGTTACCATTACATGTGACTATCAGTGTTACCCAGTGATTTCCTCCTAAATTAATAATCGAGGCAAAGATTTTTTTTGTGTTCCCTTGTTCTATTTTATACTCTTTCAGTTTTGAGTTTAAAGTACTCACATCACCAGGAATACAAAAAACTACATTGCCACTTGAATTTTCTGAATAGTTATATACAGCTCTTGCAATATGAGAAATATCATGTTCTTGTAGCCAGTAATAGTAATTTTCTCTATTTGTCTGATGCATAAGAGTTTGTAAATTTTCATGAAACTCTTTGCCACCCAAACCACTATCTCCTGAAGCATTAGAATTTCTACGACTATTGTTACTTGAGGCAGGTTCACTTCCTGGTACAATACCACTATCTGTAGATGGAGAATAGGAATTTCTACGTACCCTCTTATCCGAATCATTTGTTTGTCTTGATATAGTATCTAGTCCACTATCCAGTGATTTACTTCTTGTGAATTTTTGCTCTTTTGGACTCTTTTCTTCCTTTACAGTTCCTTTTTCATCAACATAACCTTTTACCAAGTAAAATAAAGGTTCAATAACCATCTTGTATGTCGCTGCAAGCACTATTCCCATTAAGATCCAAGCTATAGGGTTGGAGATGAGCATAGCAAGTGGTAAGGTTAAGAGGAAAGATCCCATTATTAATCCCAAACAGCCAATGGTAAATGTAGTCGCCAAATATATACAAAAAGCGTAGACAGCAAATCTTCCACTAGCCTTAAGTTTAGTGAAGTGAGTACTCTCTTTAGATTTATTGTATCTTTCTATGATGGCTAACATATTATATTTCACGTTTATCAATTCTAGCAAATTATGAAGGTAAAATCAATATTAGCATTTATATGTAAAAATATTGAGCATTCAAAGCTTTTGAAGTAGAGTAATGATGTTAGTAATAGCACAACATATGCATGATATAGAACATATACGCAAAAACCCTAAAGGATTTGAAAAAGCAATAAAAAGCAGAGGGGTGAAAGAATTTACTACAGAAGAAATATTAGAGATTGACCATAAAAAAAGATCACTGACTACTAAATTGCAAGCTTTAAATAAGCAACGAAACGAGGTCACGGAAGAAATAAAGAGGCTTAAAATGAACAAAAGCCCATGTGAAGAACAAGTAAAGTTATCAAAAAGCATCACAAGTGAGATAGAGACAATCAGCCTCAAGGAGCAAACAGAAAAAAATAAGTTAGTGGATATTTTATCTAACTTACCAAATATTTCTGCACAAAATGTACCAATAGGTGAAGATGAGAGCTCCAACGTAGAAATCAGAAAATATGGAGAAAAAAGGCAATTTAGTTTTATGCCAAAATTTCATTATGAACTCGGAGAAAGGTTAGGCTTGATGGATTTTGAACAAGCAGCAAAAATTTCTGGATCAAGGTTTACAATACTAAAAGGACAGTTAGCTAAGCTTGGACGAGCATTAATAAATTTTATGCTGGAAACACATGTTAATGAATTTGGTTATACTGAAGTGCATCATCCAGTTTTAGTAAAGGATAGGGCGATGTATAATGTTGGTCAACTACCAAAATTTTTTGATGATTCATATTTAACTACCGATAAATTAAGATTAATTCCCACAAGTGAAGTAGTTTTAACAAATTTAGTTGCTGACAAAATAATAGAAGAAAAAGAACTGCCTATTCGTTTTACTGCATATTCAGAATGTTTTCGTAAAGAAGCTGGTAGCGCAGGACGAGATACAAGAGGTATGATAAGGCAACACCAATTTGGTAAAGTGGAGTTGGTAAGCATCACAACTGAAGACCAGTCAAATGATGAGCTTGAACGCATGACAAATGCTGCTGAGGAAATATTAAAAAAATTAGAACTACCGTATAGAATAATGCTGCTTTGTAGTGGTGATATGGGCTTTGCTGCACAAAAGACTTATGATATAGAGGTATGGTTACCTGAGCAAAATAAGTACAGAGAAATATCAAGCTGCTCAAATTGCGGTACGTTCCAGGCAAGAAGAATGAACACTAAATACTTCTTAGAAACTGACAGAAAAACAAAAAAATACGTTCACACTTTAAACGGCTCAGCTTTAGCCATAGGAAGAACAATTGTTGCCATAATGGAGAACTATCAAAATTCCGATGGGTCAGTTACAATACCAAACGTGTTGCAAAGATACATGAGTAATGATACTGTTATAAGCAAACAATAATTTTGACATATAGAAAAGCGAGGAAATAAAGATGAAGGTTCTGGTTATAGGTTCTGGTGGGCGTGAGCATGCTTTACTTTGGGCTTTAAAGAAGTCTCCTACCTTGACTAAGTTATATGTTACTCCTGGTCGCCCGGCCATGGAAAATTTTGGAGTTCTTGTGAATCTAAATATTCAAGATTCAGTGGATGTTATACAATTTTGCAAGAAAGAAAATATAGAGCTAGTAATTATTGGTCCAGAGCAACCGATAATTAATGGACTTGCTGATGATTTAGCTGCAGAGGGAATAAATGTTTTTGCTCCAAGTCAAGCAGCTGCAAAACTTGAGGCATCAAAGTCTTTTACGAAGGAACTATGTAAACAGTATGGTATACCAACTGCAAAGTATGAGCGTTTTATTGATGAAAGGTTAGCTAAAAATTTTGTCCGTAGTAATAAAATAAAATTTCCGCTTGTAATTAAAGCAAATGGAATTGCAGCAGGGAAAGGCGTCATAATATGCCACACAGAAAATGAAGCTTTTTCAGCAATAGATTCAATGCTAGTGGAGAAAAATCTTGGTGAGTCAGGTGAAGAAATAATCATAGAAGAGTTTTTAATTGGAGAGGAAGTAAGTTTTTTTGCTCTTATTGATGGGTTGAAGGTAGTAACCCTTGGGTGTGCAAAAGATTACAAGAGAGTTGGTGAAAATAACGAGGGACAAAATACTGGAGGCATGGGGTCATACTCATCACCTTCGATTATAAGTAAGGAGATGGAGCAAAAAATTATCCAAAAAATAATATATCCTACAATTCAAGCACTGACTAACATGGGAACATCCTATAAAGGCGTACTCTTTGCTGGTTTAATGATTTGCAAAGATAGTCCAAAGCTTCTTGAGTATAATGTTAGGTTTGGGGATCCGGAAATACAATCTATTTTACCTAGACTTGATCCAAATTGTGATTTGTTAAAGTTGATGTTGTCAGTTGCAGAAGGCAAGTTAAATACAAAAATGGTGGAGTTTAATCACAAAACTACAGTTTGTGTAGTTGTTGCAAGTAAAGGCTATCCTGGTGATTATCAAAAAGGAGAGGTAATTAAAGGATTGGATAAAATTGAAAACATTCCTGGTGTGCTAGTTTTTCATGCTGGTACTAAGTTGGATGAAAGTGGTAATTGGATTTCCGATGGCGGAAGGGTGCTAAATATAGTAGGAGAAGGAAATACTGTGGAAGAAGCTAAAAGTAAAGTGTACTCAGCGTTAAATTTTCTAGAATGGTCAGGTGGGTTCTTCAGGTATGATATTGGTAGTTAATTTAGCTCATGCAGAAACAAAAAAAGTCACTTTGTAAGCAGTAAACTAAAGAAAAACATGATATCTGTTCAGATTCATGTGAAACCAGTGCTTCTTTTCTTGTCATGAAAGTAGCTGACACTGGGATCCAGGTTGATGAAAGCACACTAGCATAGAAAGTGGTTACAACGTTTTCGATGAGATTATATGGAAAACTGGATTCCAGTGTCAAGCACTGGAATGACACCGTCTATTATGCAAATTACCTGCTAATTGCAATGTTCGTACAGATGTGGGTCACGCGCTGGAATAACACCCTTGGTGATAACAACTAAAGAAAAACATCAACTAGGTTTATAGTCTATCACTACTGTTTTTGCAATTTTGTCATTAAGGAACTGTTTATGCTTATCAAATGTTGCAAACAATATTATAATAATTGGTAAAATTATAAATAGACTAGAAATACTCAATATTGTATAAAAAATTATAAAATATAACACTCCAAAAGTTCCTGTTCTGATTATTGTTTGTGTTATAGTGATTTTTTCAAGTGTATTTTTGTCTTTTATCTGCATACGAAGCAATAATTGTCCCGGAGTTCCGCCGAATTCTATTATCGTAAATGCATAAAATGCTAATGCCAATATTAGTGCTGTTACATTAAGAATTGTTGCGTTGTCTGAAATTATTTTAACCGCATTGGGTGTTAAAGAACCTAAGGTACATCCAACGTTAAATCCAATAAAATACTTTATCGCCGTTAATAAAATATGATCAAACGCAAATGCAAAAATGCGTCTCGTAACTCTTGCATAGCTTATTTTAGTATCCATACAACCCCACCCGCATTACTAACTGACATAAGAACATGTTATTAAATAACTGTAAATATGTCAACTTGTACAGTACTAGCTGCTTGTGCCACTATATTATTTGAATTAACATTAAATCATTTACAGTTAAGGAAGTTATGTCAACATCAGTCACAGTTGCGTATGGTGATGGTATCGGACCAGAAATTATGGAAGCGGTGCTGTCGATATTGCGTGAAGCGAAAGCAAAGATTTCAGTAGATATTATTGAAATAGGAGAGTGTGTTTATAGTAAAGAATGGTCTCACGGCATTTCTCCAAGTGGTTGGGAATCTATTGAAAGGACAAAGATATTACTAAAATCTCCGACGACAACTCCTCAAGGCAAAGGGCACAAAAGCCTAAATGTGGCGCTCAGAAAGAACCTAGGGTTATATGCAAATATCAGATCATGCATTTCATATCATCCTGTTATAGAAAATAAATTCGGTAAGTTTGATATCGTAGTAATACGCGAAAATGAAGAAGATGTTTACACCGGAATAGAGCATAGGCTCACTGGTGACTCGTACCAATGCACTAAAATTATTACTAGATCTGGCTCAGAAAAAATATGCAGGTACGCTTTTGAATATGCGAAAAAACATAACAGAAAGAAAGTAACTTGCCTGACTAAAGACAACATAATGAAAATGACTGACGGCGCTTTTCATGCAGCGTTTGATCGTATTGCAAAAGAATATCCGGATATAAAGGCGGAACATTATATAGTTGATATTGGAATGGCACGTGTTGCCACAGAACCCGAGAATTTCGATGTTATAGTAACTGAAAATCTATATGGCGACATATTATCAGATATAGTGGCACAAACCTCAGGTTCTGTAGGGCTTGCAGGAAGTAGCAATATAGGTAATGAATATGCAATGTTTGAAGCGGTTCACGGCTCTGCTCCTGATATTGCAGGAAAAAACATAGCTAATCCTTCTGGTCTTTTAAATGCTGCAGTGCATATGTTGGTCTATATCGGTCAAGTGAGTACTGCAAAGCTAATTTACAATGCATGGTTAAAAACCTTAGAAGATGGAATACACACTGCTGATTTATATAAGGAGAAAAAGAGCAAGCAGAAAGTTGGGACAAAAGAATTTGCACAAGCTGTTATAGATAATCTAGGAAAGAAACCTGCAACATTACCTGAGATTATAATTAGCAGTGATTTGGATAGTAAAATAAATAAAGTACAAGACCATTACGAACAAGATTACAAAGTTAAAAAGCTAGTGGGTAGTGATATAGCGCTTGCTTGGGACAAATCCAACAATTTTGATCAAATAGTAAGATTATTTGAATCGAGTAATCTGAAAATGATAGCAATATACTCAAAAGGACTTGCAATTTGGCCAGGAGGCTCAAAATCTTCAAGTGACCAAATAACCTGCAGGTTTATCGCAAATAATGAAAAGCAAGCTATTACAAATATTGATGTGAATAACTTGCTAATCAAACTTGAAGAAAATAGCTTTGACGTGGTGAGAATGGATAAATTGTATTTATATGATGGAAAAGAGGGTTTTTTCTCCTGATTATTGCTTAATGTTTTTGTGTTTGCGTAAAACACTAAATATGATATATTTATGTGAGGAATAGTAATGAGTCAACATTTTAAGTTAACTAATCAGGAGTTTCGTGATAATGCTAATCTGTTCGACATATTAGAAATAGAAGCTAAGCAAGTTGTAGACAAGAATTATGAAGAGCTTAGCGCAATTTTGAAGAAGCAGCATAAGAAGTTAATTCTTGTAAACCATCCTGACAAAGGTGGAGACAAAAATAGATTTGATCAGATTTATAAAGCTTATCAAGAGCTAAAAAAGTACATTGAACCTTTGGAGTCAGGAAATCCTTGTGTTAAAGTCAGTGTTGGTGCTGAAAGTAATGGACGTTTAACGGCAAGAGAGTTTCACTATAGGAGAAAGTTGTTTAACGAGCTAAAAATCAGTGAGGAAGAAGCTGTAGGTAAAGATTTTGATGGGTTGATTGCTATACTAAAAAGAAATGATTGTTCGTTTGGAGAAGACCTAAAAAGCTATAATGAACTTCAGGCTCAAATAGAGAGGATTTTGCTAAATCCAAATTTAGATAATTTTCAGAAGAGTGTACAAAGTGCAAAGTTAATGCAAGAGTTATATCAATATATAGCAAAGCCAAGCATACAATTATTCAATTATATTACTCCTCTAAAAGAAAAGAGAAGCCTAATTGAAGAAGATAAAAAGACATTAGCATTGAAATTTATAGAGCGCAAAAATGCTCTAATGTTAGTACCAAAAATAAGTTTTCTGCCTTTAGCTATATTAACTATAATTACTATAGGTTGCTATTTTTCATGGTGGATCATAGCACTTAATATCATTATTGATAACGCCTCTCGTTTATTAGTAGGTCATTATATGAAAAAGCATGCCAATTCAGAAATTTCTACTGATGAATTCATAAGTAAGATGAGCTATATCGAGCTAAGCAGTAAACTTCTTATCAACTATCCTTTAGCTGCTTTTTCTGTTTATTTAGTTACAATAAATTTCATTGCTAATGGATTAACTGTTGGTGGAGCTGTACTTGGTCCACTATTGTTATTGGCAGTATTAATTGAAGCATTAGCTCCTATTTTCTCAAAAGGCTGTGAAATATATGCTGACAAGCACACAAAAGATTTACTAGAAGAGGATCCAAGAGATAGAGTGCAAAAGGAGACTGATCTGTTAGGACGGTATGATCCACGAAAACTGTTAATGCCAATTATCATGCCTCTTGTTAGAAAATGTTTTGCAGAAGTGGCAAGCGAGTTTGCTGAAAGGAATTTTGATGAGGTAAAAACTGATATGTCTGATGTTAATACTGAAGGACTACCTCATCCTCGAGCAATTGAATTTGCACAGCAAACAGTATAGTATAAGCTTTTAGCTCTATGCATGGACTCAAAAAAAGTAGAATTAATATTTGAAAAATTTCAACAGTCAAATCCTGCGCCAAAAATAGAGCTAAATTATACCAATCATTTTACGTTATTAGTTGCAATAGTTCTGTCAGCGCGGACGACCGATATAAGTGTTAATAAAATTACAAAGGAGCTATTTAGTATCGCTGATACGCCAGAAAAAATGTTGAATCTTGGGCAAAGTGAGCTGAGAAAATGCATAAGCAGTATTGGTTTATATAATTCCAAAGCAAAAAATATAATCGGGCTCAGTAAAATATTGATTGAGAGGTACAATAGCAAAGTGCCTACTAATTTCGATGATTTGGTATCTTTACCAGGGGTTGGGAGAAAGAGCGCTAATGTGTTCTTAAATTCAGGGCTTGGTATTCCAACATTGGCAGTTGATACTCACGTTTTTAGAGTGAGCAATAGAGTTGGGCTTGTGAAAGAAAAAGATGTACTTAAAACAGAGCAGTCTCTTTTGAATGTAGTGCCAAAAAAATACCTACTTTATGCTCATCATTGGCTAGTTTTGCATGGTAGATATGTTTGCAAAGCGCAAAAACCTTCGTGTGAAACATGCATAATTCATGATTTATGTGAGTTTGAATGCAAGAGGTTAGTATCTCTTCTTTTTTAATTCAAGTAGCTCACAGAGGTGAAAAAGATTACTTTACACATTTTTCCATTTTCCTTATCATAAGACTGAAGGTATTTTATTATCTTCAATCTGTGCAGATTAAACGACAAAAGTATTATACAGTTGGCGTCTTATTTTTAATTTTTTGCACTATGTGCACCTTATGTCTTCACAATATTTCTAGGTTTTTACCTACATAAGCTGAAACGAGCTTATAAAACGTTTAAGACAGTATAGAACGCCAATTTTCAGGATTAGAGAGTAACAACTAGCTAACGTAAGAGATCTTTTGCCTGGTTGGAAAAATGTAGGCGACTTTGGAAAAATTGCGAGCGTAAACTTAATACTAGCCTACAAATTTGCTTTTACTTCTTTCCTCCTCAAAAGATTATGAACAGGTTCTAAGAGATAAGAAATATAAACCAAAAAGCCATTGGATGACAAAGTTAATGCTTTTTTAGTTTTAATGGTTTATATTTTATTTCTATAACAGTAAAGGAATATTAAAATGGGAGATGTTTTTTCGATGTCAATGGAATCTTCTAAAGACAATAAAGATAGAAATGAACAATTTCTCATGCAAGTAGCTGCTTGGTTGGTTGATAACACTAGCTTAACTTTTGATCAAATAGCACAATGTTGCAAGTTATCCCTTGAAAAAGTACAAGACATAGCTGATGAGGAAATAGAAGTTGAAAAGTATGACCCTATTATTTCTGAAATAATTACTGAAAAAGAAATCGATAATTGCAAAAAAAATCCAAATCGTGTACCAAATTTGATTATAAAAAATATGAAAAAAAGGGCAAAGACGATTAGCTTTCTTGCCTTTGCTTCCACAGCAAGGCGTAGAGATAAACCTAATGCGATTTATTATTTGGTAAAAAAATTTCCTATCTTGAACAATAATGTGATAGCTAAGCTAGTTAGTACAACAAATTACACAGTTGAGCAGGTAAGAGATGGATCTCATCATAACATACTCAATATCAAACCTCAAGATCCTGTACTACTTGGTTTATGTAGCCAGGAAAATTTAGAAGCGGAAGTAGAAAAAGCGAAAGTAGAAGAAGAGAAGAAACAAAGATTAAAAAATATAAATAATAGCTATTGATGATTCTCAAATTCTTGTACTTTGTTAATATTAAATTGACTTGACTTGTTAGTTTTTATCAGTATAATGTAAGTAAAGTATCTAGTTTAATAATAATTAAGTCTAAATACGCACTAAAAACTAGCTCAGCCTAATTTATTGTTTTATACTCACATTTTAGGTTAGTAAGCATCAATTAAAATTTTTGGAGGATTATGACAACAATCAATGAAGATGTCTTAGCAAAAGGAGAGGTTGTAGGTCAACCTGAAAAAAGCGAACAAATTCATAATGCTGACGCAGTAAAACAAATGACCAGTGAAGGTGCTGAAAAAAACAAGAAAACGTTGGACCTGAGCGAATTGAAAGAGAAAACAGCAGAAGAATTGTTAGAGCTAGCTGAAGAAAGAAAAATTTCAACTAGTGGTAAAGGCAATGGCAGGATGCTAAAACAGGAAATGATATTCAGTTTAATGAAGAAAATGAGTGAAGAAGGAGGCATAACCACAGGAAGTGGAGTAGTGGAAATATTGCCTGATGGTTTTGGTTTCTTACGTTCATCAAGTGCAAATTATGCTCCAAGTACCGATGATGTTTATATTTCCAATGGCCAAATAAAGAAGTTTAATTTACGTACAGGAGATATGGCATGTGGAGAAATAAGGCCACCTGGTGATAAGGAAAGATATTTTACTTTAACTAAGGTTCACAGTATAAACTCTACTGAAATCAGTGAATTAAGAAAGTACGTACATTTTGATAATTTGCTTCCACTTTATCCTGAAAAAAGCCTCATCCTTGAAAACAACAGTAGCGGAGATAATAAAAAAGATATAAACATGCGTGCTGTAGATATAGTTACACCTCTTGGAAAAGGACAAAGAGCATTGATAGTTGCTCCACCTCGTACAGGAAAAACGATATTGCTTCAGCAAATGGCTCACTCTATAGCTACAAATCATCCTGAAATAGAACTAATAGTATTACTTATAGATGAAAGACCCGAAGAGGTAACAGATATGATACGCTCTGTAAAGGGTGAAGTGGTAAGCTCTACATTTGATGAACCTGCCTACCGTCATGTCCAACTTGCTGAAATAGTAATAGAAAAAGCTAAAAGAATGGTTGAACACAAAAAAGATGTAGTGATTTTGCTTGATTCTATAACTCGCCTTGCACGTGCTTATAATGCAGTCATTCCTTCGTCTGGAAAGGTTCTAACCGGTGGTGTAGATTCAAATGCGCTGCAAAGACCAAAACGCTTTTTTGGAGCAGCTCGTAATATTGAAAATGGTGGTTCTTTGACAATCATCGCTACAGCCCTTATAGAAACTGGTTCAAAAATGGATGATGTTATTTTTGAAGAGTTTAAAGGCACAGGTAATGCTGAAATTATACTAGATAGAAAACTTGCTGATAAACGTATATTCCCTGCTATTGATATTACAAAATCCGGAACAAGGAAGGAAGAGCTATTAGTTGATAAGGCCATACTAAATAAAATATGGGTATTGCGTAGGATACTTAACCCTATGGGATCTGTTGAAGCAATGGAGTTTTTACGTGACAAATTACTTTTAACAAAGAGCAATGCTGACTTTTTTAACTCCATGAATCACTAAAAGTAAGCCAATTCTGATGGAGCAAAAAAGCAAAGCTCTCTTATAGCTAAAATAATTTGGATTTATCAAAATATATTAAGCTGGCAATCTACCTTAAGTTGCTATTCCAACTTATAGCACTGATTTTGATCAAAAATTTTATGTAGTCAGTTTATTTACAATCGATTTTCCAGTGTCAGCCACTTAGATGACATCTTTTTGACTCTTAATATTAATATGTTTATACAATTGTGTACCAGTGTTGAAATGACCCACTCAAAAGGGGATTGTATTTACTCTGAATCAGATGATAAATTAGATGCTTGGTAAGCGTAATTTGGAGCTTCCTGTGTAATGATTATATCATGAGCATGACTTTCTCTTAACCCTGATGAAGTAATAGTGACAAATTTGCAGTTTTTTTTCATCTCTTCTATATTACGGTTGCCAGTGTAACCCATTGCAGCTTGCAACCCACCAATTAACTGACAGATCACTCCTGAAGCTGGACCTTTAAAAGGAACTCTTGCTTCTACTCCTTGTGGGACTAAATCAAGTTTTGAATCTTGAAAATAACGGCTAGCTGACCCTCGTTTCATTGCACTAATAGATCCCATTCCTCGATATTCCTTATATGCTCTACCCTTATACATGATAATCTCACCTGGGCTTTCCTCAGTACCAGCAAAGATTGAACCTATCATCACAGTATCAGCACCAGCTGCAATAGCTTTTGCAACATCTCCCGAATATTTTATTCCACCATCAGCAATTAGTCTGACGTTTTTTGCTCTACACACCTCTGCAACATTCTTGATTGCAGAGAATTGCGGCATACCAACACCTGTAACTATTCTGGTAGTACAAATTGATCCGGGCCCTATTCCAACCTTTACTGCATCAACACCAGCATCAATTAACGCTTCAGCAGCCTCCTTTGTTGTAATATTTCCGCCGATTAATTGCGTATTCGGATACATCTTTTTTATTTCCTTAATGGTGCTGATAACGTTCTCGGAATGACCGTGAGCGGTATCTACAATAACCACATCGACTTCCTCTCCGATCAAAGCTTCACATCTTTCTATACCATCTTTTTTACCAGTACCAATTGCAGCGGCAACTCTGAGTCGACCTTTACTGTCTTTACATGAATTTGGATATCTATTGTATTTTTCGATGTCTTTAACTGTGATTAGACCTATGCAACAAGAATTTTCATCAACAACCAAAAGCTTCTCTATTCTATTTGCATGCAACAATTTCATTGCTGAGGCGCTGTTTACTGCCTGCTCTCGAACTGTTACTAACTTATCTTTTGTCATTACCTCGGAAACTTTTATATTCATGTTCTGGTCTTCAATAAACCTCACATCTCGATTAGTTAAAATTCCCACTAACTTGCGTTGATCAACTACAGGAATGCCGGAATAATTATACTCTCTCATTAATGAAACTGCTTCTGCAACCGTTTTATCTGGGGAAATTGTAATTGGGTTATACACGATCCAGCTTTCATATTTTTTCACCCTTCTTACTTCTAACACTTGTTCATCTATTGATAAATTCTTATGTATGCAACCTATTCCACCATGTTGGGCAATAGCTATTGCAAAGCCTGATTCAGTGACAGTGTCCATTGCAGAGGATATGAGAGGGATATTTAGTTCTATATTATTTGTTAGATAAGTTCTTGTGTCTGCATCACGAGGCAATACATCAGAATAGGCCGGTAAGAGAAGTACATCGTCAAACGAATAACAAGCTTCCATTTTTTTCATATGCTTTATTTAAAGCTTATACGCCAATTAATGAAATTGCAATAGAGCTTTTGCAAAATTAGCCTGGCTCCAGCTATTTTTAGATCAAAATAGGATAGAAGAGGTATGTAGCTCCTAATATATTTATCGCATAATTATATTATTTGCTATCAAACAGAACTGCTCAATAGTTAAGCTTTCTGGACGTTCGTCTCCACTCAGTTTAGCATTCTCAAGAGTAGTTGAGACATCACTAGTTATACTTTGCAAGCTATTTCTCAGCATCTTTCTTCTTTGAGCGAACACAGCACGTGTTAGCTTTGTTAAGGTTTCTAAATTTACTGCAAATCTTGGAGTGGGTAAAGGTTTTACTGTAATTACTGAAGAATATACTTTTGGTCTTGGAAAAAATTCCTTAGGTTCAATATCAAATTCCTTTTTTATGTCGCATAGTAACTGGCTTAGCACTGATAGGGAACCATAATCTTTAGAATTAGGTTCTGCTGTAATACGCTCTGCTACCTCCTTTTGGAACATTAACGTCAAATTCGTAAAAAATTTTATATTATTTAACCACTTTAAAAATAACGCTACTGAGATATTGTAAGGCAAGTTAGCAATGACTTTGACTGGACATTCTACCAGCTCTTTTTCTACAACATTAAGTGCATCTGCTTCTATAATTCTATATTTTCCCTGATGCTCATTTAGCAATTGTTCGTGATGTTTCACTAAACTACTATCTTTTTCTATAGAAAGTAGAAACTTTGGATTATATGCCAATATTTCTCTTGTTAACGCACCATACCCAGGACCAATTTCAATAACATTAAAATCTTTCAGGCTACCAGCTAAGGCAACTATTCTTTTTATTATCTCATTCGATAAAATAAAATTTTGCCCTAGACTCTTTTTTGGCTTCAGTAAAAATTTTTTCATATGATCTTAGTATGCAGTATTTTAAAAATTAGTTGACGAAAATTCATCAATAATTGTATATTGTCAGTGTATTTAATGCCGGCTTAGCTCAATTGGTAGAGCAACTGACTTGTAATCAGTAGGTTGTCAGTTCAAGTCCGACAGCCGGCACTCTCATTCATATAAGAAAAATTGATGTCTTTTTTAATAGTAGCAAATTGGAAAATGAATGGAACACGTTCTTCATTTGTTGACTTTATAGGCAAACTTAACAACAAGAGCAACGAAATTACCTCTAAATTAGTAATTTGCCCTCCTTTTACATCATTTCCAAGCAATATAGAGTTGAATAACAATATTAAAATAGGAGGACAGAATTGCCATCATAAAGAGTTCGGTTCTTACACAGGTGAAATTAGTGCAGGAATGTTGAAGGAACTAGGATGTAGTTACGTAATACTTGGACATTCTGAAAGGGCTCATGAAAAAGATAGTGAAATAAAACTTAAATCGAAAACAGCAATAGAATCAGGATTACACCCAATCATCTGTGTAGGTGAAAACTCAGAAGATTATAAAAATAAAAAAACAAAAGAAGTAATAGAATATCAATGCAAAAACCGTTTGCCAACACAAGGTGAATATACCATAGCATACGAACCGATATGGGCAATAGGAACAGGAAATGTGCCAAATAATGACGCAATTGCTGAGGTGATAGAGATAATAAAATTGTGTACTGGTAAAAAACACATTATATATGGTGGCTCAGTCAGCTCAGAAAATATAGGAAACTTGCTCAGTATTCCAAATCTATTGGGAGTTTTAATTGGTAGTGCAAGCTTAGATTTTGATCACTTTTATCAAATTATACAACAAGTCAAGAAAAAATTTTCTCTTAATTAATTCTAAAGGATAAATACTCTTATTGTCATGGCAAGGGAGTTGGCAAAATGTGTCAAGGAGTTTTCTATTGGCTAAGGTTGTGACAATAAAGTTAAGCACTGCCAAAAACTATGGAAGAAGTCATTATAATTTGTATTATATCTTTATAAAATGGTTCGCATAAGTTATCTAGAAGTGCAACTAAACAAATACAAAAATCAAAGTGTTGCGGTTTTCGGCCTTGGTAAAACTGGTTTGTCCGTTATTAATGCTCTAACAAAAAGCAGTGCAAAAATATATGCATGGGATGATAATAAAGAGCAAATAGCAAATGCAAAAAAGATATATAAAGAGTGTAACTTTACTCATCCCAATGAGTATAATTGGCATGAGATAAGCACACTAATTTTGAGCCCTGGAGTGCCAATACCAACGCATTGGGTAGTAAAACTTGCAAGAAGCTTTGACTGCAAAATAAAATCAGACATTGAGCTATTTCTTGAAACTAAAACTACAAGCCAGAAGGTTGTAGGCATCACTGGAACAAATGGCAAATCAACCACCACGTCACTAATAGGGCACATATTAAAATCCACAGGGAAAAAAGTAGCTATTGGCGGGAATTTAGGTGTGCCTATTTTGGATTTAGAAAGAGATGCAGAAATTTATGTAATTGAATTCTCCTCTTTTCAATTGGAGCTAATAAATAAAATGAATGTAGACATTTCTGTATTGCTCAACATCACACCAGACCACATAGATAGACATGGAAGTATGAATAACTACATAGCAACTAAATTAAAACTGATAAACAGTAGCAAGATTGCCGTGATAGGATGTGATAACAAAATTACCGCTGATGTATTCAATAAATTCACTGGGAACAAAATTCCAATCTCAGCTTCGATGTCACCCTCTTTGTCATCCCAGTGCCTAGGCACTGGGAAACTAGAGAATCATAGCTTATCAGTAAGCGACGTGAAAATAAACCTAGTATCCAATGTAGAAAATATAGTAGCTGCACACGCTGTGTGCAAGTTACTTGGAGTAGATAGCAGCACTATTGTCAATGAAATCAAATCCTTTCCAGGGCTAAGACACAGAAATGAATTTCTTGGCAAAATACATAATGTACTTTTTATCAACGATAGCAAAGCAACCAATGCAGAATCGACCGAAAAGGCAATTTTATCTTATAAAAACATATATTGGATTGTTGGCGGAAAAAGCAAAAAAGGCGGAATAGAATCATTAAGCAAGCATTTCACCAAGATTAGAAAAGCTTTTCTTATTGGAGAATCAACTGAAGTTTTTGCAAACATTATGGAGAACAAAATAGATTATATGAAGTGCTATAATCTAGAAAACGCATTTAAACTGGCTTTTGAAGAGGCCATAAATAGCAAAGAAGAAGTAGCGATATTACTTTCTCCTGCATGTTCTTCTTTTGATCAGTGGAAAAATTTTGAAGAGCGCGGTGAAGCATTTTGCAGAATGTTTGAAAATCTCAGGTACAATTATATGTGATGTTTAGTATAGTATTGTATGGAACAAAAGTTAATAGTAGATGAGCTGATTAAGGTTATTCCATTTGAAGGAATAAGTGATGCAACCTTATTGAAAGTGTGCACGAACCTTAACCTAGCCAATAGTTTTTGTAAATTTCAAAATGGAATATATAGTGCTTTGGAGTACATAGCAGAGGACTTAAATAGCTCAATGGAAACTGAACTTTGGAATTCCAATTTAGAAGATATGAAGGTAAGAGAGCGGATAAAGTTAGCTGTCCAAATACGCCTTTCAAACTATGCTAAGTTACAAAATTACAGAGAGTTTTTAAAAAATGTTTTATCATTCTCTATATTACCCCAAAATACATATTTTTCTAGTAAACTCTTGTACAGAACTGTTAGCGCGATTTGGTATGGCATTCATGATCAATCAACAGATTTTAACTACTATACAAAAAGAGCAATATTAGCTGGAGTGTACTTAAGTACGATACTTTTTTTTATCAATGATTATTCAGAAGATTTTGCAGATACCCTGTCGTTTCTTGACAAACGTATCAACAATGTCATGACATTTCAAAAGTTTAAAACCCGTTTGAATAGAATGGTAAGAAACTTCTTATAGCCTCTTTACTTATACGAGTTACTCGTATTTATACCTAAAGCTGCCTTGATTTTTATGTTAAGATAATTGAACATCCACTAACAGTGAGCTTAACAAAGAACTTGATTGAAAGCAATACATTAGAAAGTAGTTTTACTGGAAACTTGAAGTAGACAGAATTGATACACATAAAGCTGATCCATGTACAAAAGTATCTGTTCAGATACACGACTAATGCTGTGTGATCCATAGAGGTTATTACAATAAGAATGTAAGATCAAATAGAAATTTGGATTTGCAGTAGTTTATAGACCTTATTACAATTGCAAAGGATAAATTAGTTAATCTAGGGTTAAACTACGTCTGAGTTGGATAAAACTATACAAAGAGTTGGGTCATGCAGGAAAGGTATGTCAGCATTATGGTGTTTCACGTTTTACCTTACGCAAATGGTACAAACGTTATGAAGAGTTAGGTGAAAAAGGATTAGTAGATCTCAGTAGTAAGCCTAAAACTTCACCTTTGCAAAAGATCAATGAACCAGATGAGCAGCTTATTCTTCATCTAAGACAAACTAGAAAGCTAGGGGCAAGGCGTATTCAAACCGAGTTAAGACGTCTATATGATTTATCCTTGTCATTGGCTACTATACACAAAATTTTCAAAAAACATGATGTAAGTCTTCTGCATGTTAAACGTCATTATCGCAAACAGGTCAAGCGTTATAACTGTAAAGTACCTGGAGAGCGTGTGCAGATGGATGTGTGCAAAATATCGTCAGGGCTTTATTCAGGAAATTGTGGACTTTAATATATCGGAATTTAGTAACTTCAATAAATTGTGATATATCTCTTACAGATTCATTCAAACTTAATTAAGTGGGAGTATTGTTAATGCGAAAAGGGTTTAATTAAAATGGTATGGCGTGTGAGGAAGACATACATCAATTGGTAGAAAGTGGATTTGATATTAACTCAAAAGATGTAAGCGGAGTCACTCTCTTGCATAAGTTTACAAAAGAAGGCGATTTAGTTGGAGTAAAATCATTATTAGAGCACGAAGCTGACTTTAATGTTGTGGACAATGAAAATAGAAATCCACTGCATTATGCTATTATGCATGGACACAAAAAAATTGCTAAACTTCTTGTTAATCAACTGACAATTAATTCTAGAGATAAAAATGGATTTACTCCACTTCACCTTGCTACACTACAAGATGACACAGAATTAATGGATTTTTTAATAACAAAAGGCGCAAAAGTTAATGAAAAAGATGCTGAGGAAGGCTATACTCCTCTTCACATAGCTTCATTATACGGTTCTAAAAAGAGCGTCCAGATTTTAATTGATAGCGGAGCAAATCTTGAATGTGAAGATAATAACTTTCGTACTCCTTTATTTTTGACCATTTATCAATGTACTACACATTATGAAAGTAGAGCAGAGATTATAGAATATCTGATAAAGAAAGGTGCAAACATAGAAGCAAAAGATGCAGAAAATAATACTACGCTTTTTCTAGCAGCATATAACAACAAAATGCAACTGGTAAAGCTTATTGTAAAGCAAGCAAAAGCTAAGTTAAAAGAGTTTATTTGCACAAAAAATAAACATGGTTTTGATGCACTGGATTGCGCTATTAAGCATAATAATAGGCAAATGGTAACATTTCTTGTTTCAAAGGGAATAGAAGCAGATGACCAAGATTGTAGCGGTAACACCAGGTTACATAAAGCTAGCTATAATGGTGATACTAAAGCAGTTAAGTTCTTATTGGAGCTTAAGGTAAACGTTAATGCCGTCACTAGATGCAACAGAACTCCTCTGCTACTTGCAGCTAAAAAAGGCCATGTAGAAATTGTAAGAATGTTGTTAGCAGTAAAAGCCAATATGAATATTTGTGATCAACAAGGTTTTACACCTCTGCATCTTACTATTCAAAAGGATTATTTTGATATAGCTCAGCTATTAATAGAAAAAGGGGCAATTAATTGTAGTAATGATTATACTGCAATAGATATGTTTATTGACAAGGCTCATAGCAAAAAAAATATTGAAGAAAATTACAAAAAATTTTGTAGGTTTTTGATGCTTTACTTGAAAGAGCTACATAGTAAACACAAAGCCTTTTGTGTACTTTCAATCCTAGCTCTAAGCTTAACAATTATAGGTTTACCATTTATTTTCAAGCCTATTATTAAATATAGAGAAAGAAGTAAAATATATAAAAAAATTAGGGCTATGCTGATTTATATTTAAGTATAACAGGAGAACTAAGCTAATATATGACAATTATCTGCTCGATAAAAATGGAATTAAATGTATCCGTTTAGCAGAGTGGCAAAATAAAATAGACAAAACCATAAAAATAAATGGTGTCATGCAATTTGAGCTTCGGCATAGATCCCACATAAATTTTTTGGTACATATTTTTTCAACATTAATTTCGTATTCCATTCAAAGAATATTAATATTGGCATATAAGTATGAATATTATGCTAATATAATTACTTTTTAGGTATACATGGCAAATTTATGCCTGGAAACAGTTTTTCCTACACTTTCTTTATAAAAATCACAGGCGCCTGTTATTAGCTAAAGTAAAGGTCAAGTATCTGGAATTCTGGACATAAAATCCTCCTGTATGAAAAGATTAGAAAAAAAATGCAGCGCACATATGACAGATGTGTGTATACGCTGAAAAAGATACGCTACGTTTTTTATTGAAAAGTTAACTGAAAGTCTGCAGACAAAGATAGATTTTGAGCTCTTAAAATATCTCTAATTGTTATTATAATCAGATTCAAAATATGCGGAAGTAATTTTTTTTGACAATAGATTTCTTGCATAACCAAGTGTCATTCCAGCTGGGATCCAACTAAGTTGGTAAACACTTTACAACGTTTTTTGCGCGAAAAGGCTGGATGCCAGTGTCAGCTACTTGCATGACATCGTCTTGGATGAAAATCAGTACGTGATGCACCAAAAATTGTGCATCAAAAGGGTGTCATTTGAGTAACTTTTTTGTTGTCATGCCAGTGTCAGCTACTTGCATGACACCTATTTGTTCCTATGATAGTCTTATCTGTCTATCTTATTTTGCTACTCTGCTGAACAGATACGTTTTTTTTACCTTTTTTATTCTGTAAATTTTTTAGTATTTGTATGTTTAACATAAGAACTACACAAGACTACAAATGGTGAATCAGCATTACCTTAAAGAGAGTACCCATATTTTCAGTTAACCTTAAAAATTCACTGAAGATCTTATTCTTCTGTTCATTACTTGCATTTTCCATTAAAGCTTGCGCTCTTTCCTTTATACCAAACAAATATAAAAATTCTCTTTGAGTTAAAATCTCACAATTTAAGTATTTTAATGAATCTTTTAATGATTGAAAGTTCACAAGTGCAGTAATATCACTATTACCGACGTTTTCAAGAAAATTAGTATATTTATGCTGCCTTATCGATTGCAAAGTGCTCTTATATTCAGGATATACATAACCATAATCTATAATCAGGGCAGCTCCTCCGTTATTGACTATCTTATTCTCAAGTTTCTTTAATATTTCGATTCCGGCTAGGCATACTTCCACTACTGCACCATTGAAACCCCCTGTCATTCCAGTCTGGAATCCAGTTTTTGGTCTGGTTAAGCACTGGAGTGACAATGAAAGACTACCATCATCTTGTTTTATTACTCTATTTTCATACCACTGCTCATCACGATAAATAAATTGGTCAATTGGAAGGGCGTCAAATAACTCATTTGCAAAAAAAATAGTTGGCTGATTTGGTAAGTTGTCGACATCTGTGTGCCAATTAATATCTAATCCCTTTAATTTTTCCTTTTGTATTTTCTGTAAAATAGGGCTTATCTCAACTAGATGAATGTCCATTGAGCTAAAAAAACAGCTATATTTTTTGGTGACTCTTATTACATCATGAATGAGTGTTCCTTTACCTGGCCCAAGTTCAACTAGAGAAAATTTTGATGGCTTTCCTAATTTTTCCCATGTATTCATTATCCACACTGCAATTGTTTCACCAAATAGCTGACTAATTTCAGGTGCAGTAATGAAGTCACCATCTTTGCCAAGTGGTAATTTATTCATGTAATAGCCGTACTCTTTATGATATAGAGCAGCATTCATAAAATTACTGATGGATATTGATCCTTGGCTTTTATCAATTAATTCGTGTATATAAGTAAGCATATTATTAATAAATGTTTAACTATAGCGTGCCATACTATAAAATAGTGGAGTATTTATATATATAATATAAGTTTAAAGGCGATAGTGCTTTGGTTATGAATAGTCAAGATACGGATTATGTTACCCTTATACCTCAAGATGATGGTGTTGAATATAAATTTGAAGAAGTTGTCAATTTTGTAGAAAATAAGGTTGTAGGTGCTGATGGATTAACTTTAGCGGAGGTATTTCAAGCATTAGTTAAAATGCTGAATGGTGACCTAGAGTTAGTAAAAAAAGTGTTAGCATATGCTAATATTATGGTAAAGCATGGAATGAGGTTAGCAAAAGAGTCACAGCTAAGCAGAGCCGATGTTCGTCGAGCTTTAGAAGGCAAAGAAAGTGTGTTTAATAGGCAAGATTTTATCAAAAAACCACCTCTTGTATCTTCTATAAAATCGGTTAAAAAGAAAAGTAGAGGTCTTTAAATGGCTGAGTCTATAAAAAAATTTACTGTACAGTGTGATTTCAAAGGACAGAATGCACCTTTTGCAGTATATATAGGAAATCCAAAGGGTGATACTCATCCAATTCACCATCAAGATTCATGGCTTGCAAAGGAGCGTGGAGGAAACATTCCTAATAAAGTTAAAGAAAGTTTGCAAAAATTATACAAGCTGTCTCAAGAAAACGGGATCTCTTTTCCAGAATTATGCGCATATGCTATTACTGTAGTTAGTAATAATGATAAAAAAAATGACTGCAAGTAGTTAGGTTCTCAATATTTCATTTATAGAAGTTTTTGATCTCGTCTTCTCGTCCACTTTTTTTACTATAACTGCACAATAGGTTGAAATGTTATTTTTAGGTGGAGTAGATCCTGGTACAACTACAGAGTAAGGTGGTACTTCACCATAAAATACCTTGCTTGTTTCTCTGTCAATAATTTTTGTTGATGCTCCAATAAACACACCCATGCCAAGGACTGATCCTTCTCTTATTATAACACCTTCGGCTACCTCACTACGCGCTCCAATGAAGCAATTATCTTCTATAATGACTGGAGAAGCTTGAATGGGCTCAAGAACTCCGCCTATTCCCACTCCACCGGAAATATGGCAGTTTTTCCCTATTTGTGCACAACTACCAACTGTTGACCAAGTGTCTATCATTGTGCCAGAATCAATGTATGCACCAACGTTGATAAAGCTTGGCATTAGAACAACATTTTTACCTATGTAAGCAGATTGGCGGACAAAACACCCAGGAACTGCTCTAATTTTTGAATGGTAAAATTTTTCTTCATTCCATTCACTAAACTTACTACCGATTTTGTCAAACCAGCAATTGGTGTTGTCTATTATTTTGCTTTCCTCAGTGAGGAAATGTAATAATATTGACTGCTTTATCCACTTATGTACTATCCATTCTCCACTTGATAGCTTTTCTGCTACTCTAATTTTACCACTGTCAAGTAACTCAATTACCTCTTTGATTATTAATCTTGCTTCGTGTTTTAGATTATAGTCGTTAAGTTTTTCTTTATCTTTCCAAATATTTTCTATCTCATCTTGTAATTTTTTAGTTGCAAATTTTTCATTTATTATATACATATTGATATCAAATTTATATTATTTTATACGTAAGCACTATGAAAATACAATGTCATAATTGTACTAAAACTTACTTAGTATCTCGTGGGCAAATAGGTGAATCTGGAAGAAAAGTGAAATGTACAAACTGCAATCACATGTGGCATGAGTATCTAAAAGAAATGTCAAGTGAATTGTGCCCTGCTGGTATACAAGAAAAAAAAGCTAACTGGAGGCAAAGTTTAACTCTAGCTTTTGCAACAGTTGCAGGGTTATGCGTTATAATTGTTGGTGGTATCTTTCCAGGAGAGGTAAGTAAGATATATAAAGCAGTTAGTGCATATAAAGATTCAATAAGCCATAAATTAGGATACAAAAAAGTGCAAACGGAAAATTCAAGTGCGAGAGAACTTGTTGTAAATGAGTTTTATCAAGATTACCTTTTTCTATCTAATTTTAGATCTAATTAAATAGGCATAAGTCATCAATGTTATGCAAATAACTACACTTATTCCTTTATGATAGTGTCATTCCAATTTCAGCTACTTTCATGACGCCCTATGATTGTTATTACATCGTTTACTATAGATTTGTTTCAGAAGCTTACATCCAGAAAACTTGTATAGATTTTTTCTACTTCTGTGATATTATAAGCCTGTGATGATAAAATAAGTGGATATGGATAAGTCAGCGTATGAAATCATAGAGCATGAGTATGATGTGGTGATAGTAGGTGCAGGTGGAGCAGGGCTTAGAGCAACACTTGGAATGGCTGCAACTAATTTTTCAGTTGCCTGCATTTCTAAAATTTTCCCTACACGAAGTCATACAGTTGCAGCGCAAGGAGGAATTAGTGCAGCTTTGAGTAATATTGCTGAAGATGACTGGCGCTGGCATGCATATGATACAATAAAAGGTTCAGACTGGCTTGGCGATCAAGATGCAATAGAGTATATGTGTAAAAATGCTGCCAAAGCTGTGATTGAACTTGAAAATTTTGGTGTACCCTTTTCTCGTACGGAAGATGGAAAAATATATCAGCGTGCCTTTGGTGGAATGACAACTCACTTTGGTAAAGGAAAATCGGCTCAGCGTACTTGTGCAGCAGCAGATAAAACTGGGCATGCAATTCTTCATACTCTATATCAGCAATGTCTTAAATTTAACGCTGAATTTTTTGTCGAATATTTTGTAATCGATTTGATTATGGACAAAGGGACATGCTGTGGGGTGATAGCTTGGTCGCTGTGTGATGGTACGTTGCATAGATTTCGTGCACATTCTGTGGTAATAGCAACAGGTGGTTATGGACGTGTTTATTTTTCTGCAACAAGTGCACACACCTGCACAGGTGATGGTAATGGCATGGTGGTAAGAGCTGGGTTGCCACTTGAAGATATGGAGTTTGTGCAATTTCATCCAACAGGAATATATGGCTCAGGGTGCTTGATGACGGAAGGATGCCGCGGTGAAGGTGGGTACCTCGTTAATTCTCAGGGTGAGAAGTTTATGGAACGTTATGCGCCAAAGGCAAAAGATTTGGCTTCTCGTGATGTAGTAAGTCGAGCAATGACAATTGAAATTAGAGAGGGAAGGGGAGTTGGGCCAAAGAAAGATCACATGTACTTGAATATAGCTCATCTTGATCCGGAAGTAATAAAGCTCAGATTGCCAGGTATTAGTGAAACAGCAAAGACCTTTGCAGGAGTTGATGTTACTAAAGATCCGATACCTGTTATTCCAACTGTTCACTACAACATGGGCGGTATTCCAACCAACTATCATGGAGAAGTGATAACACTGAAGGAAGGTAAGGAAGAAGTAGTGGATGGATTGTTTGCAATTGGAGAAGCGGCATGTGTTTCTGTACATGGTGCAAATCGACTTGGCTCTAACTCGCTTCTTGATCTTGTGGTTTTTGGTAGAGCTGCCGCGCTTAGGGCAAAAGAAAAATTGAAACCTGATACACCACATAAAAAATTGCATTCAGACTGCACAGACTTGATAGTAGATAGATTTAATAAAATGCGATTTGCTTCTGGAGAGTTCAAAGTAGCAAAAATACGAAGTGAAATGCAGCACACTATGCAGAAATATGCATCGGTATTCCGTGTTGCTGAAGTTTTAGAGGAAGGTAAAAAAGCTATAAAAGAAGTAGCAAAAATGATGCCTAACATTGCAGTTGAAGATCGCAGTATGATATGGAATAGTGATTTGGTTGAAGCGCTGGAGCTTGCCAATATGATTCCACAAGCAGTTATTACCATGGAATGCGCAGCTAATCGCGAGGAAAGCAGGGGTGCTCATGCTCGTGAAGATTTTCCCGAGCGTGATGATAAAAATTGGATGAAACATACTATGGCATGGCTTAAAGAAGAGAAAAGCCAAGTCAGTGTAGAAATTGACTATAAAAAAGTTGCTGAAAAAACTCTGAGCGATGAGATTGATTTCATCGCCCCGGAAAAGAGAATTTATTAGTTAACCCATCTGGTTTATTTATAAATTGACGTAGTATTGATACATAGTTCATTTGAGTAGCTGGGCTTTCTTTATGCTCCGATTGATTTGACGATCTTTGTACTTCTTGCTCTGCTGAGTTGTTAGCTAAATTTTGTTGTTCAGTAATATTTTCAGGTTGTTTTGCAGCTAGGTGATCATCTTTACGGCTTTGCTTATCGTTGGTTAATTCCTTAACAGACTTCCTAATGCCGCTAAGTTCCAAAGTGAATATCAGACACACCACTCCTGTTATAGCTATGATGGGTAACGCTGCTCCAATTGCAATTTGTCCTTGGAAGCAAGAAAGTGTTACCATTGTAATAATAGTAGTTGCTACTGTGATTGCTAACAATACACTAGCTCTCCTGCCCGGATCAATGCATTTCCATGCAGCTTTTAGGCCATCTCCTGTTTTGTGTAGAATATGCTGACATTTTTTTGAAAAAGTTCTAACGTTATATTTTTTTTCAAGTTTTTTCCTTAGTTCTTTAGCTTTTACCTTTCCTTCTTGTGGAGTTTTTGAGTAATTTTCTAAATTACGTAAAGTGCAATAATATTTTTCAGTATGAAATTCTCGATCTTTTAGTTTCAGAGAACGGGAATCAGCACCTATTTCTAGCAGCTTTGCACAAAACTTTGTTGTATTGTCGTACTTTTTCCCTAGATCAAAAATTGTTTTCATTTGCGAAAGGTGGTTGCCTTTTTCTGCTTTTTTTGTTAGTGATACTTGTAGCGGTGTTTGTCCTTCTTCGTTAATGGCCTTTATGGCCTTACCCAACTGATCTTCAGATATTTCTTTTTCTTTTACTAAACTGGAAATCAACTCCAAACATGCAACCTTTTGTTCTCCTTTTAGCGAAGCAATGTGATGCAGAATATTATTACCCTCTTTATCTTGAGCAGTGATATCAGCGCCATTTTGGAGAAATAACTCTAAGGCTTTATATCTATTTGTTTTTTCAAATTTTTTATCTGTACATGATCGATTCTCATTTTTTTCTTTTATATGCTGGAATAACTGATGTAGAGGTGTTTGTTTTGCTGTATTTTCAGCATTTATAGCTTTTTTAAACTGTGCTTTAAGATACTCTTTTTCTTCCTCCTTACTTACATTTAATATTATATTTGAAAATTCAAACTTTCGTTTTTGCTTTAATTCTAAAACTATTAGATGTAAAGCATTATTACCATCTGTATCTTTCAGGCTAATATCTGCCCCTTTTTGCAATAACTCTTCAAAACGTTCTTTATCATTATCTTTAATTGCTAAATGTAGTTGATAATTATCATTACTATCTGGAGTATTTATGGTATGGGCTATAACTTCTTCAACTTTTGTTTTTATTTCTGGTTTTCGCTCAGCCAATTTTTCTAAAAATTTAAGATAGTATTCATTTTGCTTTTTAGATAATTTTTCTAAATCCTCTGTAGGTAAGCTTAGCTTGGCTCTATACTTTAACAATTTTACAAGAAACTTAAGTGTGTTATCGTTATCTTGGATTGTGTGAGAATCATGTTTCCCTTTTTTTATCTTGTTAATTAGTGCTACCTGAAAAGGAGTCTTTCCTTCTTGATTTTCACTATCAACAAGTTGTACTAAATTTTTCTCGTTAGCTATTTTTATCAAGGTATCTAGAAACTTAAGCTTTTGTTTCTTTTTGAGCGATGCAATAAGGTGTAAAATATTATTTCCTTTTTCATCTGTTATGCCACTGACATTTGTGCAATCTTTTAGGTATTTTCTAAATTTCCTGTTGTTTCCATTTTGGATTGCATTTAGTAATTGAACGTCATTATCAGAATCCGATATTCCGTTTATTCCATCTTCAAAATCGCTATCAGAATCTGATATTCCGTTTATTTCATCTTCAAAATCGCTACCGTAGCCACTGTCTTGTTCGCTGTGCCTACTAAAACAACTTTTAGTGACTTCAGAAATTACTTGTTTTTTTGTTTCATTTGATATTCTTTTCGATCGTTCTATTACTTCACCTAGCACTGGAAGGAAACATTGGACATAATATCTGTGATATTTTTCCTGTTCTCTAAGCGATTCTTCTAATTTAGTTAATACTTCAGGACTAGCGCCTTCCTTAAATAACCTTTTACATTCCTTGAGTGTTCCATCTCGACTTCCTGGTTTTTCATGCTGATGTTTTTCTTTTTTTACCTTTCTCTCTATAATATTATACAATTGCTTGTCTTTTTTATCTTGTTTTTCATTTTTGTTTATATGTTTATCTAGTTTGTTTGCATTAGTAACTGATACACTTAGATCTATACTCATATTAAAACCTCAATATTAAAAGCTATTTGGCGTTAACGAATTGTATTAAACTTTTAAATTGAGCTAGATGTTATCGAAATATAGGTGAAAAGGCAGAAAACTAGTTTCTATTAGAAAATCTATTGTCATAGTCAAATCCCCACTTTAGCACTTGTCTACTATTTTAACTATTTTATCTTAAAAAATAATAAATGTGGCTAAACTGTGAAGCATGAGTGCTCTGAAAGAGACAAACCAATGTTTTTATAGATCTTTCAAACTTGATTTTTCTTCTAATTTTTTAAGCATTCCTTTACTTAGTATTGATTTTATCTCTTCTACGCTTTTATCAAGATCATCATTAATTATTACGTAATCATATTTATTACTTTTACTTATCTCTTTTTGCGCTTCGGCTAATCTACGCTCTATTTCAATTTCATCATCACTATTACGCCTTTGTAGACGCAGTCTAAGCTCTTCCATTGAGGGAGGTAGTATAAAAACACTTACAACTTTTTCTCTTAAGATTTCAAACAAATGAAATGCTCCTTGCCAATCTATATTCAGTAAAACACTTATTCCACTGCTCAGGTTTTGTTCTATAAAATCTTTTGGTATACCGTAAAAATTCTCAAAAACTTTGGCATATTCAAGCATTTGACCAGCCTTACATAGTTCGTGAAACTTTTCTTCAGTAACGAAAAAATAGTCTTTTCCGTTTACTTCACCGGGACGAGGTTTGCGTGTAGTCATAGAAACAGACATAACTAAATCAGTTGATTGCTCAAGTAATTTTTCTGATATAGTAGTTTTTCCAGCTCCAGAAGGAGAGGATAGAATCAGTAGTATGCCCTCATTTTTTACGGTCATTTTTCTTTATTTAACAAGTACATTATAGAGCTTTTTTAAGACTTTGTATTTTTTGAATCAAAGTTTAAAAGACTAGAGCCCTCTAAATTAGAATTTGATAAATTGGCATCAATAAGAGAGGAATTATCAAAGACAGTATAACGTAAATCGGCTTTTTCAAGATTTGCCTTATTCAAATTAACGTTTACAAACTTTGCTCTACTTAATATTGAATTAGAAAAATTAGCATTTTCTAAATTCATATCCTTAAACTCAAAGTAAGAATAATTTACATCAAATTTTTTGCCCTGCGATATTTTCTCTTGCAGATCTTTAATTGAAGTTATGGCATTCTCTAGATTTGTAATTTTTGTCTGTCCTTGATTGTCAATCAAAATTGAATTATCAAATTTGCAATCTGTTAAATGAATATCAGCAATTGAACTTTTATATATGCTTGAAGAGAGGAAAGAGACATCACTCACTGTTGAATTACTCAAATTGCTAAGAAAAAAACTAGTCTTTCTAAAGGCATTATCATAAAACACGGAGGATTTGAAATCACTTTCAATAAAGTTTGAATTAGTGACTTTTGACTTAGACCAGCTCGAATTATCAGCTAATAATTTGAAGAATATTGAATTTTCTATCTCACTCGAATCCATATTATGGTGGGAAAGAGTACTATTATAAATTTGAGAGTCTTTAATTTTTGTCTTATACATTGAAGTTGTGGAAAGATCTGAATCTTCTATTTTTGCAGAGGTAAACAATGAATGGTCAAAGAACGAACCATTCATGTCAGAATTCACAACTTTAGTATTATGAAACTTTCCGTGACAAATGTTAGCATCATAGGCGTTAACTTTATACAATTCACTAAAACTAAAATCAATATTAGATAAGTCAGCATCCTGAAGGTCTGCTTCGAAAACATATGCATGTTTTATCTTGGAACCATTTAGTATAGATTTAATGAAGTTTGAATTATCCCCTTTCACATAGGAAATTTGTGAATTTCTTAAATTGGCTTTTTCGAAATTACTGTTGACTATAATGGAAGAATTAAAATAGGCGTTTGAAAGATTGCTACCTGTAAAATCCGATTTTTTTATTTCTGCACCATATATGTTAGCATTTTTTAATGAAGAAAATTGTACCTTGAGCTTATGTGCATCCACTCCAAAGAAACTTGCGTTGTCGAAATTATTTTTCTGCATAACAGTGTCGTTTATTTCACTATCACTAAAATTGATGTAGCTGGCACTTGAGTTTGATAAATTGGAGAAATTCATTTTTACATTCAAAAACTTGGTATGCAAACCAATTATATTACGCATACTTACTTTGTTGAGATTAGAATTGATAAAATCAGCATAACTGATATTAGACTGATCAAATATGATATCTGTTAAATTTGTAGAAGCAAATTTTGAAAAACTTAAATTTGTGCCTTTTATTTTAACGCCATGTAAATTAGCATTGGAAAAATTGGCACCACGTAAATCAACATCGATAAAAGACACATCTGATAAATCGGTGTTAGAAAAATCGGCACCAATTAAACTTACTCCATCAAAAATAGATTTGCTTAAATACAATTGACTAAAATTAGCACCATTTAAATTAGGACCAAAACCTTTCTTAAAATCTTGTGGTATGCTGGCTTTATTACACTGTACTAAAAATTTAGCAAAATCTTTTGTATTGTAAGATACGTATTTTACATCATGCAGAGCGCTTAAAAAATCATTGATTGCATCATCTCCATAGCATAAATGACCAACTAAAATTAATATCAAAAGTCTAATTATCTTTTGCATCACACGTGTTTTCTTTTGTTTTTATAGCAAAGTTATACATCTCTGAGTTTTCTTGATTGTTTATTTCTTTATCCTCTAAAAGGTATGGCATCATTTCGGCAATTGCGTTTATTATGTTGATCTGATTCCTTTCGATTGCTATTTCAATAGGGGACTTAAAATTATTATCAACTACTCTAGGATCAGCACCTTGTAATAAGAGAAAGCGAACTGTGTCTATTTGACCTTGTTTCACTGCATAAATTAGAGGAGTATCACCCAATTTATTTCTAAATCTTAGTATTTCTTGAATTGTTAATCCAATTTTTTCTAGCTTATTTATTACTCCTCTTAGACAAATTAAGTTGCCCTTCTTGATGCAGTAAAAAAATTGCTTACTGTAATCATCAGTAAATATAGTTTTAGGAAGGTGCTCATTTAGGCTATCATATTGTCTTTTATATATAGACTTGCTTTTATGTTTTTTTATTTCTTTGTTTAGCTTTGTCCATTTTTCGCTTTCTTCATTTTCTTTGTTCACAGGTGTTATATTGTCAGGCTGTTCTTCTTTCTTTTTCTCTGTTAATTGGCTTGTTGAAAGTTCGGTGTCTTTTTTGCTAATCTCCTCTTCAGGCTGTAGGTTTGTTTGATTATTGTAACTGATTTTCTTCTCTTCAGGTTCTTCTTTTTTTTCTTCTGATAAAGGACTTGTTAGAGCTTTGGTATCTTTTATATTAGTCTCCTCTTCAGACTGTAGGTTTGTTTGATTACTTGAAGGTACTTCTTTATTGATTACATTTGTTGGGTCTGTGATTTCTTTGAGTTCGCTCAGAAGCGGAGAAGTTTTTTCAGCATCAGTGTTGCTTTTCGATACGTCTTCTTGATTTATACTGCTTTCATTTTTATTTTCTTCAGGCTGTTCTGCAGCAAGCAGGTTAGATATAACAATTAATAGTATGAAGAATGCTTTATATTTCATAAACATTGCAAATATAGGCTTAATTAAAATGATACTATAATCAAATGATTAATCTACAGTAAAAAGTGCTTTAGTTATTGTACAAGTATGATTATGTAAAAATTTATTTTTCTCTTTTATCTAGGTTTTATCTGAAATTGTCATTCGAGTAGCTGACATACAACTGTACGGACATTAAAGAAATCAGTATACAGCTGTATGAACATTGTGGTAATTTGCGTACTAAACAATGTCATCCCAGTGCTCCGACACTGGGATCCATTTTCCATCATCATTAGAAACGTTATATTTTAGCATAACTTTTAACTCACAAATTTAACTGGATGCCAGTACTGGCTACTTTTATGACATCTATCATTTTATGTTTATAGTATTTTTTGCAAATAAACGTTCGTAGTTGTAAATTAAATGCAAAAAAATACTTGACACATTTGGTAAGTTGATTATTGTCAGTAAAAATGAGGGTATTTTAGAGCTCGAAATCCACCTTATTCAAGTCTGCAGACTTTTCAATTAATTTCTCAATAAAAAATATAGCACAGTCTACTTCAGTGCGTACACGTACGCTTAATTTCTGTCATAAGGTGTGTTATATTTTTCTAAATCTTTTCTTTATAGGAGGGTCATTATGTCTAAAATTCCTTAAACATTAATTTTTAACTTAAACATTTATTAAATAGTGCAGTACTGCCTTACGCGTTGCTAATCCAAACTTTACTTGCTGTAAAATAACACAATCTGCTATATCATTGCTAATTTCGATACCTCTATTTGTTGGTCCTGGGTGCATAACAATTGCATCTGGTTTTGCGTGCGATAGTTTTTGTGCATCAAGTCCATACAAGTGAAAATATTCTTTTTCTGAATAATTATTATTCATGCGCTCTTTTTGCAACCTTAAAAGCATAATTACGTCAGCATCCTTTATACCTTCAGTTAGTGAGTAGTGAAGTGAATCTACTTCAGAAAAATGTTTACACATCAAAGCTGGTGGTGCAACTAAGCTTATTTTTGCTCCAAACATTTTTAGCAATCTTATATTTGATCTTGCAACTCTACTGTGCAAAATATCTCCACATATCACAATTTTGAGGTTTTTTATTTGCTTTTTATGACTGATAATTACGAGATAATCTGCAAGAGCTTGAGTTGGGTGTTCACTGCTTCCATCGCCTGCGTTGATTAGCGAGCAGTTGACATGCTTTGCCAATGTATTAATAATACCACTACTTTTATGCCTGATTATCATATAGTCAGGATTCATTGCATTTAGTGTTTTTATCATATCTTTTAGATCTTCCCCTTTGTTAATAGAAGAAGATTTTATTGGTAAAGTTATAACATTTGCTCCAAGGCTTTTTGCTGCTATTTCAAAAGATGCGAGCGTACGTGTTGAATCTTCAAAGAATAGGTTTATGACTATTTTATTTTTCAGAACATGACTATTTTCAACTTTTTCTTCAAGGTATTGGTTGGCTAATTTAGTTATATTTTCTACATCACCGATTGTGAGGTCTGAGATATTTAATAAATTCCTTCTCTTGTCCATAGCTCCTTTTTTGAGCTTATTCTACTTTCTTAATTTCAATTACACAACTGTAAAGTAAAGTAGAAGGAAGCTATAAAATTTTATTTCCACTTACATTCATCTGCTATCATAACAGCCTCAAAGAGATGCTTCTCAAGCTCACTTATAGGCAGAGTACTTTGTAGGTAATTTCCCCAAGATTTTAACACATCAGAAGTTTCAATACCTTCAACAATAGGATATTCTTGATTTTTTTTAGCATATAGCTCTTGAGCCTGTTTGCTTACAAAAAACTCCAATAAAGCTATGGCATTTTCTCTGTGTTTTGCGTTTTTTGTTACTGCTGCACCACTAATATTCACCATTACACCATCACTCGGAAAGAAAGCTCCTAACTTTTCTGTGATATTCTTTTTATTTTCTGATGAAAGGATTCTTGCAAAGTAGTAGCTATTTACTATTGCAACATTGCCTTCACCAGCGGCTACAGCATAAATTTGATCTGTGTCACCACCGCTTGGTTTTCTTGCCATGTTGCTTACAATTCCACTCACCCATTCTTTTGTTTTTTCAAAACCATTTTTTGCAATCATAAAAGCGATCAATGATCGGTTATATGGACTTGTGGAAGAGCGTACTAATATTTTCCCTTTCCATTTTTCATTCGCTAAATCTTCATAGGTACTTAATTCCTTAGGATCTACTGATTCTTTATTGTAAACCAATATTCTAGCTCTTTTTGTGAGACCAAACCAATAATCTTCATGATCTCTAAATTTTGCAGGTATGGCATTTTTTAGAGTCTCTGAATCCACTTGAGATAAGAGCCCTCTTTTTTTGGCTAAAATCAAATTCACTGCATCTGCAGTTAAAAACAAATCAGCTTCACCACCATTTTCCATGCGTGAAAGCAATTGGGAATAATCGTCAATGATATAACGTACCTTGATGCCAGTGGTTTTTGTAAAATCATCAAACAAACTATGTACTAATTCTTCTTTACGTGATGAATAAACGTTTACTACTTGTGAATCATCAATTCCGCTATTTTTATATAAAAAATTAACGACTATCAATAAAGCCGCTACTAAAGATATAAATATTAAACCTTTTTTCATAAACAAACCCCTTCCTTGTCATCATCTCAAGCTATCAAAATAGCAAGGTCTTAGCAAGTGTAAATCTTCAAAACGTTGCAGTTACAGTACTGGAATAGCGATAAAAAGAAGTACGAGCCAGATTTAATTAATAATATAAGTAATATCTGGATGGCCACATCGTTCAGCAACTACTTGTAACAATTTTGAACTAATCTTTTCTTGACTGCTTTTTACAGTTTTAATAGCTGTTTCATTAGCTGTTTCATTAGGATTTTCACTATTAGCATCTTTTGTATCTAATAACAAGTAATCTTTAAAATCAGTTTTGCTCCAATGATGAATTGTGCAAGCTAAAGTGAAAAGCAGTAGAGTGCCTGAAATTGCAACGATTGGCCAGTAAATAGTAGGATTTGTGTATGAACTTACTATGTTGCTCAAACCACCTGTTGAATAAAGTGCTAAAGGGAAGGTTATGTTTCCAGTAATAAGAACTGTTCCTAAGATAGGAAGCCATATTCTATCATTGATTAATGAATTTACTTTACTCTTGTAATAGATTGGCTGGCCTGTAAGTTCTACGATGTTCGGATTACTTTTTGCTTTTTCTGGAAGAGAGTGAAACGTAAAGTAAACACGATTACCGTTGCTATATTTTAATACCAAAGATTTGATGCATTCCTCGTCTTTTGAAAGTGTATTTGATATCTCATCTAAAACTTCTTGAGTATCTCTTTTTGTGATCTTGTGCTCCTTAGTACGTACTGCTTGCATAAATTCCCACATAATTCCCAAGGCTAAACAAGACGCTAATACTCCGCCAAATATAGTAACAGGATTTATGCTGCCGATGAATCCAATGAATTCTCTTTGCTTCACAGCTAAAACGATTGACGTAATACAACATGCCGTAATAAGACCTACGAAAGGCATTGTAACTTTCTTCTTTTGCATCGTATATTTTACTTTCTGTAAAAATCTGTTTGTTTTTTTATTATCTCCAAGCAAAGAATTTTCAGAGCCGTCTGTTTGATATGATGGTAGAGGAGAAGATGATCTGCTAGCTGATACACTATCTGAACTCTTTTTTGAAGATTTTGTATTTGGCTCTATGGATGCATAAATAGTTTCTGTATTTGCAACATTCGATTCTTTTTGCCTTTCTTCATCAGAACTTGATTCGCTAGCCGAATTTGTTTGTAACGCTGTGTTTCTAGGTGCTGGTGTTGGTGAAGTTGCTGCACTATTTTCACTCACCGTTGTATGAGAAACCAGTGTGACGTTATCTTTATTTCCTGATCCAGGCATATTCGCTCCAAAATTAATTACAATGTTATGTTGATTACGCTATAGTTATTAAGATATAGTGAATACTAATTTAAGAATAAATATTAGTATAAGAACTGCTGATCAAAGATCCTTTCATTCAAAGGGCAATCTTTGTCAAAAAGTAGAGTGACTGTATTTTCGTGATCTTTCTGTATTTTTACCTGCGATATGTAGTGAAATTCCTTGTAATCTGATACTACAAGTGCTGGACGATTTTCCACGTCGTTGATATCAATTTGCACTATTGTATCATTTGAGATTAACGCTCCATTCCAACGCCTTGGGTAGTAGCTATTAATGGAAGTCAGTGCAAGTAAATTTGAATTAAGTGGTAAGATTGGCCCACCGGCAGAGAAGTTATATGCAGTGCTACCTGTTGGGGTAGACAATATAATTCCATCTCCTCTGAATTTTTCTACTTTTAGCTTATCATTAATGGTAATATTCATCTCCACTATTTGATTTGCATTTCTAAAGACATACACTTCATTTACTGCGATGTAATGGTGTTTTTTGCCACTTATGTCTGTGGCTTCCATTTTTAGTAAAGTTAGCTGAGTAGGAACTGCATGTTCTATATGATCAATTAGATCTTCAAAGCATTTATTCATCAAAAATCCGACGTTACCGGTATTTATTCCATACACATGTATATCTTTATTTCCTATGACGTAGTTGTGTAGGGTGCGTAGCATAAAACCATCGCCACCAACAACTATCAGCAGATCAACTTCATGCTTACCTGCTTCTGCTATATTGATAAAATTGAGTTTCTGTAGTAGTTTAGATACTTCCTGAGGCTTGGGTAGCGAAGAAGCAATATAGCCTACATTTTTATATTTATACATGTTAAATAAAGAGGGGAGGAACTAAAAAAGACTCCCGTATTTATCATTAAACTTAGCTATTTTACTATCCTTCTCCCCTGAACCGCTTGTCAAACTTCCAGTCCATGCAGGATGAGTAAGAGGATCTCTATCAAGCTTTATTCTTTGACCTTCTTTTCCATAAGTGGAATAAGTTTCAAACTCTTGACCATCTGTCATAACTATAGTAACTTTGTGATAATCGATTTCTGCCATTGTTCTTACAAATTTCTTACCAGCTAAGATTTTAGTGAATCTGGTTCATTTGGTCAATCATTATTGTGAAATATTGACAAAAAATAAATAAAGTAGTATTCTCAATGAAGAATGAAAAATTTTTTATGATTTTTGCTTTTCCTGGTCAGGGCTCCCAATTTGTAGGAATGGGAAAGAGTTTATATGATGAATTTTCAGTTGCAAGGAACGTATTTGATGAAGTAGATGACATATTGGGTAGAAAGCTGTCTCATTTGATTTTCAATGGCCCTATTGAGAAATTAACCATCACGGAAAACGCTCAGCCAGCTATAATGGCGGTGTCAATTGCAACGCTACGTGTTATGAAGCACGTATTTGGTGAATCTCTTTACAGCGTTCAGTATGTTTGTGGGCATTCAGTTGGCGAGTATACAGCGCTGTGTGCTGCAGGGGCATTGACGCTTGAGTCTGCGGTCAAATTGCTAAAAGTTCGTAGCGAAGCAATGCATGAAGCTTCACTAAAATGCAAAGGTGGAATGTTTGCTCTACTTGGAGCAGAAATAAGTGAAGTAGAAGGTATATTAAAATCAGCTCAAATTGATTGTGAAATTGCAAACGATAATGGTGGTGGGCAGGTAGTGGTGAGTGGTACTGCAGAGGCTCTTGAGGTCTTACCTGATTTATTCAAAAACTCAAGTGTCAAGAAAATGATAAAATTACAAGTTAGTGGGCCTTTTCACTCATCTTTTATGAAACCTGCTGATGAAAAACTTCTGGAATTTTTAAAAAGCATCAACATAACTCGCCCTTCGATTCCTTTTGTATCAAACGTTACAGCTAAGGAAGAAAGTGATCCAGAGATCATAAGAGCTTTGCTCGCTAAGCAAGTTGTAAGTAGAGTAAGATGGAGAGAGATGGTTTTATATATGATAAGCCATGGCACTAATAAGTTTGTTGAAGTTGGCCCTAACAAAGTTTTATCTAATCTAGTTAAAAGAATTGACCAATCTATCAGTGTGAAAAATATAGATAGTATTGGTGATATTAATAGCTTCTTTGATGAATCATTAATGTTGACAGCAAAAAATTTAAAAATAAAAGCTTATAACTAACATAAAGTAAAATTTGTACTATTTTTTGCTTTGATTATTGATAGCAGCGGAATGTCAAACATCGACACTAAAGAATATGATCTAGCGTTGGGTGATACCACGGTTAAGCTTTTTATTAAAAGTAGCGATACAAGTGGGATCAATTTTATTAATGTGCATCAAAATGAAGTAACTTCAAAAGGGGCTGGTGAGCATATACTCCAGCAGTTTGGTGGAAGAATGCTATACATTACTCATGGTGATGGTACTCCGCGTAATGTAGAATTTTACTTAAATGGTGAGCGGTATGAATTCGATCCCAATCGCATGTTTGATGATGTAGGTGCAGAAGCTAGCTTAAGAGAGTTTGGCAGTGTTTCAGAAGATGCTTTGAGAGCTGTTAGAAACTTTGCAGAAAGAATTTTAGATTTTTTACTTCCTGGTCAAGATCACGTTATCGCTCTGCACAATAACTACAATTCTCCCAGCTACTCATTCAAGAGCTATTTTTCTCCACCACTTTCTCATGATGTGCTAAAGATTTCTCCAGAAGTGTGTCCGGAAAGTGGAACGGGTGAGTTTTTCTATACGACAGTTGAAGATTGGTTCGATGCTTTAAAACAGAAAGAAATTTTTAATATAGTATTGCAAAATAACAAAGCAGTTGAAGATGATGGTTCTTTATCTGTATATGTAGGGAAGAATAATATTCGGTACTCTAATGTGGAAGCTGAGCATGATCATTTAGAGCAGCAAATAGATATGCTATCTTCTATACACAGTGTTTTATTTCCTCAACCCTTAACAATAGAGTTATAGCAACATGGAACGCACTAACGAACTACCTGTCATCTCGTTTGGCTTTTTGAGCCCAAGTAGCTGTAAAATAGTAGGAGCAATATCAGATAATTTTCCATCTCTTAGTTTTAAATTGTCACAAGATATAATAAATGGCACTTTATTTAAAGTGTGAGCTGTGTGAGGTGTATTATTTTCTTCATCGAACATACATTCCACATTACCATGGTCTGCTGTAACAATGAGTGCAGTATTACCCACTTCTTTGACAACGCTGAGTACTTTTGCAAGGCAATCATCTACAGCGAGCACAGCTTGCTCGGCTGCTTTTATATTACCTGTGTGTCCCACCATATCAGGGTTAGCGTAGTTTACAACTATCAGCGCAAATTCTTGAGAATGAATTTTTTTTACAAGCTCTTCTGTGAGCTCAAAGGCTGACATTTCAGGCTGCAGGTCATAAGTTTTAACTTTTGGTGAAGGAATGAGTATTCTTTCTTCACCAGAAAAAGGTTCTTCTCTTCCACAATTAAAAAAGAAAGTCACATGCGCATATTTCTCAGTTTCTGCAATGCGCAGTTGCCGTAATTTATTGTCTTCTATTATCTGTCCCAAAGTGTTGGCAAAAGATTCAGGAGGAAAGAGATAAGGGATTTTTAAGTTCGCTTTATATTGCATCATACTTAAAATTGAAGAGAATTTTGCCACTTCAGTATAGCCTGCTTTACCAAGACAAATACTTGCCAATTGTATCATTCGATCAGCACGAAAGTTAGCCAATAGCAATCCATCTTCTGGTTTTATACCTTGATAATCTCCTATTATTGCGGGCCTGATAAATTCATCGGTTATATTATTTTGGTAATTTTCATCAATAAGCGATACTGCATCATCATAACGAGGCGCCTTTGCAAATGCGATGGCTTCATAAGCTTCAATTGTTCTTTCCCACCTATTATCACGGTCCATAGCATAATAACGCCCAGAGACAGTGGCGATTCTTATATCATTTTCCTTTATGCTTTCTGTAAATTCTTGAATGCATCTTTTCCCTGAATTTAGCAGTGTGTCTCTGCCATCTAAAAATGCGTGTATTACAACTTTAATTCCGCGCTGTGATATCTTGTTTGCTAAAGCTGAAATGTGCTTTTGATGCGAATGAACACCGCCATCTGATATCAATCCCATTATATGGCATATGCCATTCTTACTTTTTAGATCATTAATAAAATTCTGTAGATTTGCATTATTTTCTATCGTTTCGATTGCTTGATTAATACGCTGAAGGCTTTGCATTACCACTCTACCGCTACCAATATTCATGTGACCAACTTCTGAATTGCCTATTTGGCCTTCTGGTAATCCAACATCAGTTCCACAGGCAGATAAACTGCACTTTGGATAATTAGAGCTAATATGTTGCCAACAAGGTGGATTTGAATTGCTAATAGCATTGTATTTACTATTTTCTATTCCATTACCCCAGCCATCTAGTATACATAAAACGACTGATTTAAAGTTCATATAAAAGTTAACATCGAAACCCTCAATGGTACCAAAAACAAACTCTTCTCACAACTTTTGTGTTAAAATAAGAGATAGAAAAAGCTGCTTGGAGGCAATGGTATATGAAGTTTTTCATAAAATATTTTATCAAAGTGATTGACAGTTGCTGAAGTGTTTACTAAAACACTTGCATAGCTTTAATAGTGAGGTCAAATGAGTTATAGTCAATATGTAAAGGATAATACTTTAGCAACATCAGGTGCTATAATTAATGTTGATAGATTAGTAAACTTTTTAAAAAACAATACAAACATTACAAGACTTATTTTACGATGTTCAAAAATTAATTATGAGGTTATAAAAGAATTAGCTCAGCTTTCTCATCTTACTTCACTTGATCTAAGTTGCAGTTATGTTGGTACAGAAGGTGCAAAGATTTTAGCAAGCGGGAATCTTATAAATCTTACTTCGCTTGATTTAGGAGGAAACGAAATTGGTGATGAAGGTGTAGAGGCTTTAGCCAGTGGAAATCTTACAAGTCTTACTGAGCTTAAATTATATGATAATAAAATTAGCGATAGGGGGGCAAAAGCTTTAGCAAGTGGAAACCTTCAAAAGCTTACTTTACTGAGTTTAGGATGGAATGAAATCAGTAATGAAGGTGCAGAGGCTTTAGCAAGTGGAAATCTTAAAAATCTTATTACACTTAAAGTATATGATAACAGCATTAATTACAGAGATGTACAGACTTTGGCGAGTGGAAATTTGGTGCGTCTTACTTCGCTCATTTACAATTATTGCAGTATTGATGAAACATTGCCAAAAAATGTCCTTCCTCAATTAAAAAGGAAATGTAATAAAAGAAAAATAGGAGAGGAGCCAGATAGCAAGCTAAGTGAAGCGCAGACATCTTTGCATTTTGACAGTAAAGGCCTTAAAACTATATAACTTCACACGTTTTGTCTGTTTAAGAGACAAAAAAAAGGTAGTGAATTTTGTGCTAAAAGTGAAATGTACAGATTGTATAAAATAGTGCTCCCCGGGCCGGATTCGAACCAGCGACCAATTGGTTAACAGCCAACTGCTCTACCACTGAGCTACCGAGGAATAAACTGCTTTCAACTTATCACATTGAACGCCGATTGTAAACGATTTTTATGTAGACTTTAGACCTAGATATCATTCCAGTGCATGGAGCTGTAATCCAGTTTTTCTTACCAACAAAAACTTAGAATAACTTTTGTTCTTAAAAAATTTCTAGATTCCAGACTCATGTTTCAATGTTAAACAAGGTACAATAGAATTGAGTAGGGTAATTTCTAGGGAATTATTATATTCTAGAAAAAGTAAAATGTCATCCAGATAGACTAATGTACAAGGTAAGCTGAATGTCTATAAGGAAAAACAGCAAGGCATTTTAGGATTTGCTATAAATCGCATCAGGAGCTCAAGAGTACAGCTTACAATTACAGATAGGTATAGTTGAGTTTAAAGTAACTACATAAATTTACTACAATTTTCATACCTATAAGCTGCTATGCAACAAAGCCCTGTGTGGGTATAATTTTGACAGGATACAAAGCTTAATGGAGAAAGTTACGAACATCAGTGAAAAACATGGCAATTTTATTCTCATTTGCAGCTGCTATCACGTCTTGATCTTTCAATGAGCCACCTGGCTGAATTATAGCTGTAATTCCATGCTTTGCACTTTCTACTATACTATCTGGAAATGGAAAAAATGCATCTGAAGCAAGCGCTGCGCCTTTACATTTTTCACCTGCTTTTTTTACTGCAATATTCACACTATCTATTCTGCTTGTTTGTCCTGCACCGATGCCAATAGCACAACCGTCTTTTGCTATTACTATTGCATTGGATTTTACATGTTTACATATTTTCCAAGCAAAAATAAGATCTTCCTTCTCTTTTTTTGTTGTAGTGCATTCTGTCACTCGGTTTATTTCTTCTACTTTTACTGTATGGTTATTATTTTCTTGCACTAAGAACCCGCCAACAACATTTTTGATTTGATATTTTGCATTTTGCTGAAGAGATTGATGAATAATCACTCTTAAATTTTTCTTTTTTTGTAAAATTTTTAGTGCCTCATTGTTTACCGATGGTGCTATCACCACTTCCAAAAATATCTCGTTTAATTTCTCTGCTAGCTTTAAATCTATCTCCCGATTGAAAGCAACTATTCCACCAAAACTGCTTATTTCATCACATGATAGAGCTTTTTCATATGCTTTTAAAGCACTATCACTAACAGCAGCGCCACATGGATTATTGTGCTTTATTATCACTGCTGCAGGTTCTTGAAACTCAGAAATTATGTTAAGTGCAGACTCTATGTCGACTATATTATTATAGCTCAACTCTTTTCCATGTATTTTCTCCAGTGGATACTTGCTAAATTGATTGCTATAAAATGCAGCTTTTTGATGAGGATTTTCACCATATCTGAGTCCTTGTGCTTTACATCCATATAAAGTAAAAAACTCTGGTAACTCATTGCTTTTACCCTGTGATAAAAACCAATTGTAAATATTAGAATCATACTGTGCAGTCAGAGCAAATGCTTTAGTTGCTAGATGTTTTCTATATTCTAATGTTGTCTGATTGTTATTTTTGATCATCTCAGCTTTCAGTGTTTCGTAATCTTGAATGCTAGAAATCACTGAAGTGAAATGAAAGTTTTTTGCTGTAGCTCTAATTAATGCTACTCCACCTATATCTATTTGTTCTATGATTTGCTTCTCACTTGAGTTGCTATTAACCGTTTTCCAAAATGGATATAAGTTAGTTATAAGCAGATCTATCGGCTTAATTTCTAGATTCTGCATTTCCTTTTCGTGCCTTTTTCGATCACAGAGTATTCCTCCATGAATTTTAGGATGTAAAGTTTTCACTCTGCCATCTAGTATTTCTGGAAATTGTGTGTAATCTGAAACTTCTTGCGTTTTTATTCCCGCACCTGATAGCACTTTATAAGTATTCCCTGTTGAGAGAATTTCTATTTGTTGCTGCATCAAAAACGATGCAAGTTCAATTATATTTGTCTTATCGTATACTGATATTAAAGCTCTTTTAATTTTCATATGGAAGGTTTCTTAAGATTATATCTAAGAAAAGAAAATTTGTCTATATATAGCTACTACGTCATACCACTGCGGTATCTCGTTGTAGATTCCGCTAACAAGCACATAGCTGTACGAACATTGTGATACAAGAGACCAAGAAAGATGTCATCCCAGTCCCCAGACACTGGGATCCAGAAAACTTCACTTTAAATGAGCACACCAGGTGGCTGTACAATAGAAACTGGATTCCAGTGTCAAGCACTGGAATGACACCATCTACTACTCAAATTACCTGCAAATTGCAATGTTCGTACACCAAAACGCGGTATCTTGTTGTAGATTCCGCTAACAAGCAGCGGAATACCAAATTGTAGAAGTTGCTTTAGCTCTCCTCACCCTCCTTTCAAAGTAGTCTATTCTATAAATTTTTTTGTTAAACTTGATTTTAAGCCACGAACAAAGTCTTTAATATTGCAAGGATTTCTTCCTTCCATTTGTACAACTTTAGGAATTAAAGTACCACCTTTTAAACTTATATGCATATTATCATTAATGATCTCACCTTGTCCTGAAGTGAAGGCTTCAAATTCAGCATCAAGTATCTTGATACGTTTATTCTCTACCTTAATGAATGCTTTTGGATAAAATGCTTTAACCTTTCTATAAGCAATTTCACAGGCGTCACTTGCGTAAATTTTATAGTCTTTTACTTTGTCAGCATAGCACGCATCGTTATCGCTCTGTTTTAAGGGAACTTGCTTTTCAATTTCGTTTAGTACTTTCAGCAGTAAATCACTACCTAATTCAGACAATTTATCATACAACGTCTTATAATTATCGCTTTTTTCAATAAGAAATTTTTTCTGTTTTAAAATAGGGCCAGAATCTAATCCTTCATCTAGCTGCATAATGCTAACTCCGGTTTCTTGATCTCCGGCTAAAATTGTGTGCTGTATCGGAGCTGCACCGCGCCACCTAGGCAGCAATGATGGATGAATATTAATACAACCATATTTGGGAATATTTAAAATTTCTTTTGGAAGTATCAATCCATACGCAGCAACAACTGCAACGTCTGGCTTAAAATTTCCAAACTTTTCTTGCTCTATCGAAGATTTTAAAGAGGCAGGAGTACATACCTCTATGTCACTTTTTTCAGCAACGATGTGTACTGGGGATTTTGTTAACCTCTGCCCACGTCCAGAAGGTTTTGGAGCTTTGGTATATACTGCTACTATTTCACTCTGTAATTTCAATAGTAAGTTTAACGCACCAACAGCAAACTCCGGTGACCCCATGAAAATAATTCTCATGGTGTTTTTGCTTTAAGCTAACTTACTATTTACAATTTCTATTAATTTAGCAAAATCATCCTTATGATTAACAGCCATCTCAGCAAGAATTTTCCTATTTAAATCAATTTCAGCAAGTTTAAGACCATGCATAAATCTACCGTAAGTAAGTCCATGTTCTCTTACTGCTGCATTAATACGTATTATCCACAAACCACGAAAATCACGTTTACAGGTTCTTCTGTCTCTGTAAGCATATTGGAGTGCTTTTTCAACTCTTTGTAATGCAATTCTATAACAATTTTTTGCCCGTCCTCTATAACCCTTTGCTAGTTTCAATATTTTTTTATGACGAGCATGAGTAGTGACTCCACGTTTTACTCGAGCCATTTTTATTTTACCTCCATTTTGTTAAATACCATAAGGCATATAAAGCTTAACTATACGCGAGTCAGATTTACTAAGAATCGTCGTACCACGCTGATTACGAATATTAGATTTACTTCTCTTTACCATACCATGTCTTTTACCTGACTGAGTAGAGATGACTTTACCCTTAGCTGTAAGGTGAAAGCGCTTTTTGACAGAAGATTTGGTTTTTAATTTTATTTTCGTCATATTCTAAACAAATTTACAAACACCACTATTTAGTTCTTTATTAGTAATTAAGTATGAGTATAGATAACTTTATTAAAAAATCAAATTAAAATTGTATTTTAAAGCAGCTTGAATGTAATCACACCCAGTATATGTGTTATACCTTCTTTATCTCCAATTGGCAACAATACTTGCCTCATTTTAACACTTTCACTTTCTTCCTCTTCGTTAATTGAGCATTTACTCTCTATTACAGTCTCAAGTTTATCAATAACTGCATCTATTTTATATAGCCGCAAAAATGGTGCATCAATTGCATATTTATTATCGATGTACATCTTTTTTTCAAAACCATAAAATTCAATAGCTTTTTCTCCTGCATTTTCACAAATATAACCTCGATCTTTAACTTCAATGATAAAACAATGCTGCCATGACTCCATGATTTCTGCAGTGTCTATTTCATGTCTTTCTGGCCATTCTCTCTCTGATCCTTTTATATCACTCCAATGTTGAGTAACTATATTCACTATTCTTCTTTCTTTGCCTGCATAATTTTCCATTCGAAATTCCACATATAAAACACAGATATGAGGTAAATTTATCGTGAATGTATTGATTTTTTCTTACTAAAGGATGTAGATTATTGAAAATTCTCATCCTGTTTACACAACAGGTAATGATAAATTAAGTATAATAATTAGAGCATAAAAATTATTAAATGAGGAAACTGTAAAAAAATAATAAAAAAATTCTATTTTTGCAATATTTTGGCTAACGAATAGAATTAGTTCCACTTTCTAAAGTTATTGCACTTAATAAATAACTAGATGGAGTTTCTTCCTTAGCACTACTATGGCTTTTATTTTTTCTATTATAAAACCAACATTTAAATGGTACAGCTGCTGCGATAGCTGCTACCAAAGCTACTGCTACTGCTAACATACCTACTGTGAACACTATATTATTTTTCTCGTTTGAAGGTGTTTCCAATAATTTAAACCCTCTCAAGTTTGTATCATGAATCATAGGATTACCCAAAATATTCGTCGTATTTTGAACACTTTCTATATTTCGCATTGTAATTCCATTGCTAGCGTTTGATTTTTTCATTTCTTCCATTACTTGTTTTAAGTTTGGTAGTTCTGTTGTTGTATTTTCAATATCACCAGCTTCCAGCTTTTGCAAGTTCTCATTACTCAAAAACTCTTTGAGATACTTTTCATAAAACTCTTTGGCATTATATCTTTTATAACTTCGTATTTTCCCACTCTTGAGATCAGAAACAATATCATCAATCATCACTTTTGGATTTTCTGCATGCACTATTTCTCCTTCAGCAACAAGAATACGATAAGATGTATCGTCAAGCATACATACATACTTAAGTTTTAAATCACCTCCTCCCAATAGAAAATATATTGTTCTGTTTTGTTCTACATCTCGCAATTCTGATTCAATACTAATCCATCTATTCCTTTTTTCTTTATTGATTGATCTTTTTTTTCCTACAGTATTTTTAAATCTTCTTGACATATATGACCCCCAAGCTGACCAATATTTCCTTATGTATAAAAGATAAATTATTTAAGTCCACATCTTTTCACTAAGATTTTTATATTTTTATTATACTAAATAATACATATATTAATATCTGAATTTCTCATTGCAATTTATTATACCTTAGTAAAAACGATATAAAATTAGAGAAAGAGTTATAAAATTTTTTGTAAGACAGGAAAATTTCTTCTCCTTTGGTTCCAGAGCATATAAGTGCTGTAAGAGCTAAGTTGATGGCACTGTTGTGCCATCAAACTCTGGAATCTTACTCGACACTAATCTGAGAAGATAGATGTGCTACCGATGTAGCATTGCTGAGCAAAGATTCTATTTCTGATGTAGATCCGGAATGCTCAAGTTGAGCTTGTTCAGGAAGGTTTTTCATCGCTTTTTCAACATCGTAGCTACCTTCCCTATTTTTTCTATGCCATACAAAGTATCCTAATCCTGCAAAAGCTACTGCTAGCACTCCACCCAATATACCACCAGCAATCCCTGCTATTCCTATATACTGTCCTCCATTTATTTCGGGTAATTTAGGCCCTTCCACATCTGTGCTATTAAATATAGAATGATCTAACACTTCTTGTGAATTACTATCAAAACGGGAAACACTACTTATATCTTCAGGAGTAATTCCATAACTAGCATTTGATTCTTCTATTTCATTTATTACGTCATTAATCTCTTTAGTAGTTACTTTGCTTGATGCAAAATCGAATTCTTGTTTTGTTAAAGAAGCTGATTCGATAGTTACATCTTCCTGCATCTGATAATCAATTTCTTCAGTAGTAGATTCTCTCAATTGGCTATTTTCATCAGTTCTTTCTTTTAGCTTTTTTGAACTATCCTTACCCAATTCATCTACAAGGTTTTTTAGATATATTTTCTTAAATTCTCTATAATTATATTCTTTACCTTTTTCTATTTCTCCACTCTTAAGACCTAAAATAATTCCATCTATTGTCGATTCACGAATTGCTTGAGGAATGTCTATTGAATTTACTATTCCTGTAACCAAGCCTATCTCAGCTGCTCTAGAAGATATAGAGAGGTCTTTTACTGTTAAATTCTCTCCTTTAATTAAAAATTCTACTCTTCTGTTTTGTTTTATACTTTCCAAGTCAGATACAATTCTAATTGTTGGACCATCCATCTCCTGCTTATTTGTTGTTTCTCTCTTTCGCATGCTATTCTTAGTGTTTTGGAATTTTTTTGGCATTTCACACTCCTTAAATGAATTAATAAAAGTATTATTTGAATTAACAAATACTTCTCTATGTTAGTGGATAAAATATTTAAACCTATATCTTTTTATTAAAATTTTTATGTAAAAGTTACCCTTATTATACTAAGTAATGTATATATTAATATTTAGATTGATAAATTGATTTTACTTCTGTTACAACTTATTATGCATAGATAACCTCAGTAAAAACGATGAAGCTAAACGAAATTAGAGAAAGATTTATAAAATTTTTTGTAAATAATAATCATGAGCAAGTTCCTTCTTCTCCTTTGATTCCAGAGCATGATCCAACACTCATGTTTACAAATGCTGGTATGGTACAGTTCAAAAACATCTTTACCGGCACGCAAAAAACTGAAATGAAACGTGCCGTCTCAAGTCAAAAGTGTCTCAGAGCAGGTGGTAAACACAATGATCTTGAAAATGTTGGCTATACATCTCGGCATCACACATTTTTTGAAATGCTCGGAAATTTTAGCTTTGGTGATTACTTTAAAGAAACTGCGATAGAATTTGCGTGGAAATTTATTACTGAAGAATTGTCTCTTGATAAAAACAGACTATCCATAACTGTTTACCACACTGATGATGAAGCATATGAAATTTGGCGTAAGATAAGTGGCTTTTCAGATGATAAAATCATAAGAATTACAACAGATGATAACTTTTGGAGCATGGGCAATACTGGTCCATGTGGCCCATGTTCTGAAATCTTTTACGATCATGGAAATTCCGCTTTACATGAAGACGACAGAATTGTTGAAATTTGGAACCTGGTGTTCATGGAATTTAATAAAGATGAAGAAGGTAATTTACAAAAATTACCAAAAAAATGCATCGATACCGGAATGGGCCTTGAAAGAATAGCAGCTGTTATGCAGAACGTTCATGATAACTATGATATTGACCTATTTTCTGCTCTGGTAAGTAAATCGCAAGAGTACTGTGGAAATACGGAAAATAAAGTAGCTCATAAGATTATCGCAGATCACCTTCGTGCAGCTGCACTTCTCATCGCAGAAGGAGTGCTTCCTGGAAATGAAGGAAGAAATTATGTACTACGCAGATTGATCAGGAGAGCAGTACGTTATATCCACCTACTTGGATATAATGATTCTCTATTGAACCTTGTTTTTCCTGCACTCATAGATGGCACAAGTTTGGCTTATATGGGAGATGCTTATCCAGAGCTAATCAGAGCTAAAAGCTTAATAGAAACAACGTTAAAATCAGAGGAAGAAAACTTTAAAGACACTTTAATGAAAGGCATTAATCTCTTGGACAAATTCACTGCAGATTTAAAATCAGGTGACACTCTATCTGGAGAATCAGCATTCAAACTATATGACACTTATGGATTTCCTTTGGATATCACACTTGATATTTTGAAAGAAAGGAAAATAAATTTTGACCAAAAAGGTTTTGATAATGCAATGAAAGAGCAAAAAGAAAGAGCACGTGCTAATTGGACTGGATCTGGTGAAAAATCTGTTGAACAAGTATGGTTTAATTTAATCGATCAGTTTGGCAAAACGGAATTTGTTGGTTATGAACGTGATGAAGTAAAGGATGCAACAGTACTCGCAATAATTTCCTCTAAAAATGAAGTAATTGATTCTGCAAAAGAAGGAGAAAAGATAACTATTATACTTGATAAAACACCTTTTTATGGAGAGTCAGGTGGACAAGTGGGAGATATTGGAAATCTTATACAGTCTGATGGAAGTATGGTAACAGTCGAAAATACCAACAAGATTAATGACTTGTATTTGCACAGGTGCGTCGGCTCAATTTGTAAAGGTAACACAGTTACAGCTAGTATTAATAAAAAAAGAAGACAAGACTTAAGAAGAAATCATTCAGCTACACATCTTCTACACTTTGCACTCAGAAAAATCTTAGGTGATCACGTTACTCAAAAAGGTTCTCTAGTAGCACCAAATAGACTAAGATTTGACTTTAGTCACAATAAGCCAGTCACTCAGGATCAGCTGTCTTCAGTAGAAGATATAGTAAACTCTCTAATCAGAGAAAATCTTTCTACGTCCACAAAAGTTCAAGGTATGGATGAGGCAATAGACGAAGGAGCGATGGCCTTATTTGGTGAAAAATATGGTGATAATGTTAGGGTTGTAAAAATTGGAGATTCAAAAGAATTATGTGGTGGTACACACGTGGAGCGTACCGGAGAAATTGGTTTGTTTAAGATAGCAGCAGAATGTTCCGTTGCATCTCGAGTAAGAAGAATTGAAGCTTTAACCGGTCAAGAAGCAATTAATTATGTACGCAATAACGAAATTAGCTTAAAAAAAGTTGCAGAATGCGTAAAAGCACCAGTAAATGAAATAATAAGTCGACTCAGTATTTTAAGCCAGGAGCGCAAAGAATTTGAAGTCAAAATAAAAAATCTTTATAAAAAGCTTATCAGTGTAGAAACTGTAAAAAGTACCGAAATAAATGGAATAAATTTCGTAAGCCACACTTTCAATAACGTTCCAGGAAGTATAATAAGGGAATTTGCTCTACAGCAACAAAAACCGAAAACTGTAATAGCCTTCATGGTAACAGAAAAGGATAAAACAGTTTTGATTGTCAAAGTAAGTAAAGATTTAACTAATAAGATCAATGCAAAAGAGCTAGTATCTACTGTAACCAGAAGGGATTGCGGTGGAAATGCCGAACTTGCCCAAACAGGCTGTGATAACAATAAAATAGATGATGCCATTACAGCAATCCATAGCAAAATAACAGCTTGCAAAAACTAATACACCCTACTACCTCGGTATCTTTTAACCGTGAACGGAATCGTCAAGGTATTATGCAAATAGGGGTAGAGAAGACTTAACTGTCAAATGAGCATATCAGGTAATAAGAACTGGATTACAGCTCCATGCTCTGGAATGACATCATTTTATTCATCAAAGTAGCAGCTTTATAACGGCAGTGCACAGAGGCGTCATCAAGTAGCCCTTCATTGTCATCCCAGTGTCAGCTACTCGGATGACACCATCATAGAGATCAGCTACTTGGATGATAAAAGTAAGAAATATCGAAGTGTTGTGCTAGACTTTATACCTCTTACATTCAAACTCACATAAATCATGAATTATGCATGTTTCACACGAAGGTTTTTGCGCTTTGCAAACATATCTACCATGCAAAACTAGCCAATGATGAGCATAAAGTAGGTATTTTTTTGGCACTACATTCAAAAGAGACTGCTCTGTTTTAAGTACATCTTTTTCTTTCACAAGCCCAACTCTATTGCTCACTCTAAAAACGTGAGTATCAACTGCCAATGTTGGAATACCAAGCCCTGAATTTAAGAACACATTAGCGCTCTTTCTCCCAACCCCTGGTAAAGATACCAAATCATCGAAATTAGTAGGCACTTTGCTATTGTACCTCTCAATCAATATTTTACTGAGCCCGATTATATTTTTTGCTTTGGAATTATATAAACCAATACTGCTTATGCATTTTCTCAGCTCACTTTGCCCAAGATTCAACATTTTTTCTGGCGTATCAGCGATACTAAATAGCTCCTTTGTAATTTTATTAACACTTATATCGGTCGTCCGCGCTGACAGAACTATTGCAACTAATAATGTAAAATGATTGGTATAATTTAGCTCTATTTTTGGCGCAGGATTTGACTGTTGAAATTTTTCAAATATTAATTCTACTTTTTTTGAGTCCATGCATAGAGCTAAAAGCTTATACTATACTGTTTGCTGTGCAAATTCAATTGCTTGAGGATTAGATAGTCCTTCAATATTAACATCAGACATATCAGTTTTTACCTCATCAAAATTCCTCTCAGCAAATTCGCTTGCCACTTTTTCAAAATACTTTCTAACAAGAGGCATAATTATCGGCATTAATAGCCTTCGTGGATCATACCGTCCTAACAGATCAGTCTCCTTTTGCACTCTATCTCTTGGATCTTCCTCAAGTAAATCTTTCATGTGTTTTTCAGTGTATATTTCACAACCTTTTGAAAATGTAGGACTAAATATCTCAGTAGCTAGCAGTGCTAACAATGACAAAGTACCAAATATTGTCACATCAACATAAAGACTATTAGAAATAAACCCTCTATCATCAAAGAACCTGTTCATAATCTTTTGAGGAGGAAAGAAGTAAAAGCAAATTTGTAGGCTAGTATTAAGTTTACGCTCGCAATTTTTCCAAAGTCGCCTACATTTTTCCAACCAGGCAAAAGAAGATCTCTCAACAACCCATCTTTTTGGCAATACAGCAAAGGTGCTTCACCTCAACAGTTGCACCAATAGTTACTTTCATCTGTGTTGCAAAATTTTCTCCAGTGTAGCCTGCATCAACCAGTATGTTTTTAACTTCAGAGAGACTTTCTTTAGCATTTTTAACCATTGTCAAAGCACTGCTACGATCAGTTATTTCTGCCGTTGTTATATGAATTGCGTGTGTCAAACCTTGTGTATCAACTGCGATATGACGCTTTATTACTGAAATTTTCTTGCCAGCATCATAACCTTTTTCTTCAGCAGTATCGGTATTTTTTACACTTTGGGCATCAATGATGCAGAAGCTTGTTTTGGTATTCCGACCACTGTTCTCTCCAACCAATTTTTTTTAAGACAATTTCTAGAACATTTTCTCTATCTTCATTCGTTTTTTTACTCCATTTCTTGAAGTAATCGTAAAAATTTCGCCATCTTGGAAACTCTTTTGGAAGCATTCGCCATTGACAGCCACTTTTTAGTACATAAAGCACACCACAAAATAACTCATATAAACCTAATCTTCTTGGCTTTGTTTTCTTTCGCACGCTTTCTAAAATTAGTCTAATCTTTTCGAATTTTTCACAACTTATGTCACTTGGATATGTATTCCTCATACTTTGCCTCATGTCAACTATACCTCATCTTACCATATTCAGAGATCACTTACAGGCTCTTAGGTTAATATAAGCTTCCACTCAATTTAATACACTACAATATTACATATATTAGCTAATTTGTTAATAGATTTACAAATATTAAATTATTGCTATTCTAAATTTAAGTGTTAGTTAACTGAGTTTACAATGAGTATTAGAAATTTTTTTACCAAGGCAATCGTTCTCCTTTTAGTTTGCTTATTAATCTTTATGGGGATTGGCAATCTTTTATCAAATGATGATGAAAGGAAAGAATTAGCTAAAGTAGGAAAGGAAGTTATAACATCAGATGAATATAAATTACTATATCAAAATTATGAAAAGCAAATTTCTGGATCTGATGTAAGTAAAGAACAAGTAAAAAAGCTGAAATATGATTTACTTAACGCACTTATAGAGCAAAAACTATTGTTTAACCTAATTAGCGAACTTGGATTAAAAGTTGGAGAAGAATCTATCAAAAGCCATATAAAAAATACCAAGTACTTTCAGGACGATAAAGGAGAATTTGACCATAATAAATTCCATCAAACTCTAAATAGCCTGCATATAACAGAAAAGGAATATATAGAAAAACTAGAGAAAATCCTGCCTGCAATGATGTTCATGACTTCGTTATTTAAAGATAATTATCCGGTAACTTTTGGTGAGGGTGTTGATGAGCAGATATACAAAAATCGCTACCAAACTAGAGTAGTTGATATTGTTAAAATAACTGAGGATGCAATTACAGACGTTCCTGAACCAGATGATCAAGCCTTACTTGATTTGTATGAAAGAAATAAGTCCAATTTTTATTACCCTGAGTATCGAACTGCGCAATACATTTCTCTGGATCAAAAATATTTTGAAGATCAAATCAGAATTTCAGATGAAGAGGTTGATAGTATAATAGAACATCAGGAACTTAAAAATCAAAGAGACATATTCAATGTGATATTTCCTACCAAAGAAAAAGCTGAAATAGCAAGAAGAGCACTTGAAGAAAGTAAAGCAAGCTTTGAACAAATAATAGAAGAGTTTAATAAAGTGAAACTCGATGAAACCAGAGTAAATAATATAACTAAGGATTTCTTACCTGAAAATATGAGAGAAAAGGTATTTGCTCTTAAAACAGGTGAAGTAAGTGAAGTTTTAACAAGCAATTTTGGATGGCACGTAATAAAGGTAGAAAGCATACATCAAATCTCTGATGAAGACTTGGTTGATTTAAAAAAAGACATAAGGTCAGTTTTAACCAATCAAAAGTCTTTTGAAAAAGTCAATGATTTCATAAATCAAGTGAATTATAAGATATACAATGGTGCAACGATTGAAGAAATCTCCAATAATTACAATTTACCTATACAAACCATTGGTCCAGTAGATGCTAGTGGAAAAGACCAAAGTGGTAATGAAGTAGGAAATTCCAGTGATTTCATTTCTTTCATTTTTTCACGCGAGAAAGATCAGAAGAGTTATTTTAAGGGTGTTGGAGATACTGTTGTTGGTGTGAAAATCAGTGATATCGTTCCTCCTAAATTACAAAATTTTGAAGAAAGTAGGGAATCAGCCATAAAGCTTTGGCGTAGTGAATTTATAAAAGAAAGAATGTTTAAAATGGGACAAGAAGTAGCAGTTCAATTAAGAGAAAAGACAGATTTGGAAGAAATGCAAGGTATAAAATTGGTTAAAGGCCAGCAAATACAACGCAATGAACAAAACTACCCTTTTTCTTTCATAGAAGAGATTTTCAATATGAAAACAACTAATTCGGTAACAGATCCTATTCAATACAATAATGAAATTATAATAGGAGTTCTAAAAGAAATGCATTCATCAAATGGTAAATTAAACATGCTTGACACCGGAAAACGTGTGATGATATCGCTAAAGGAACAGTTAATTAGCTATCTAAAATCAAAGTATAGAGTAGAAGTTAATCATGCTATGATTGATGATATATAAAAAAGTTTATTATCTTCCTTTTATGAGTGATTGGAGGGGGCTATATTGTATTTTTAGGTAAAAGAGGTACAATTAGTTTGACTTGAGCTGTTTATTGTATTTAAATTGTAATTAATATATGAATAAAGGTTGACATGGCAGTTAAAATAAGGTTAGCAAGGTTTGGGGCAAAGAAACGTCCTTTTTATAGGATAGTTGTAGCCGATTCACGAGCACCAAGAGATGGGCGCTTTATTGAGAGAATAGGACAATATGATCCAATGTTGCCAAAAGACAATAAAAATCGTGTTGTGGTAAAAGCTGATAGATTAAAACATTGGCTAAGTGTAGGAGCGCAAGCAACTGAAAGGGTAATGTGGTTCATTAAAAAAGGCATAGTAGATTTAGAAACAGAATCGAAAAAAATAGAAAAGAAAAAAGTTGAGAAAGTACAAGGGCAAGAAGCATAAGTCCTATTAAATGCTAAACACTGATTTAACAAAAAGTAGTAAATTAGATGATATTGTATCTTCTGATTTATTGGCTATGAATGACTTTATCTTCAAAAATGTCAATGATGAAGGTACTAAGCTTGCTACCGATATTACATCTCATCTTATTAATTCAGGAGGAAAAAAGATAAGGCCTAAGCTCATTTTTATTATGTGTAAAATGCTGAATTACTCTGGAGAGAGTAGGGTCAACATTGCTGCATCGGTAGAATTTATACACAACGCTACTTTACTTCATGATGATGTGCTTGATGAAAGTAAGGCACGCCATGGAGTTGCAACAGCAAATAAAATTTGGGGGAATAAATCAAGCATTTTAGTTGGTGATCTATTATTGACCTTAGCATTTAGATGGCTTATAGAATGTGGGAATTTAAGTGTTCTCTCTATTTTATCTAAGGCATCTAATTTGCTTGTCAAGGGTGAGATAAAGCAGATGACAACGCGTTTTGACCCTAACACAATTAGGAAAAATTATTTTAATATCATTGGAGAAAAAACAGCATCTTTATTTTCTGCATGCTGCGAGGCTGCATCAGTAGTATCTGGAGCCACAAGTGACGAAACAGAGAGGCTAAGGAATTTCGGGTTTAATTTTGGTATGGCATTCCAAATAATTGATGACGTGCTAGATTATACTGCTAATCAAGGCACTTTAGGAAAGCAACTTGGAAAAGATTTCTTTGAAGGTAAAGTTACTTTACCTTCTATTATAGCATATGAAAAAGGCAGCCCATCAGAACAAAAATTCTGGGAGAAATCTTTTTCTTCAGCTAGACACAATTTTGACCAAGCATTACAATATATTAATCATCATAATGCCATTCATGTTTCTATGGAAGAAGCTAAACACTATATTAATATGGCGCAAAGTAATATTGATACTTTTTCTGATTCTCTTTATAAAACTGCTTTGATTGACTTTTTAAATGCAAGCATAGAAAGACAAGGATAGCTAACGCTTGATATTTTTAGATTGATTGTTATATATTTATTAAGTTTGTAAGGGTGAATGATATGTCAGATAGTAATAAAGAGAAAAAAAAGAAATTTGCCGATATGGTCAGTAAACGAAAAGGGGATGATCAAGAAGATCAGCAAACAGGTGATTTAAGTGAAGAGCTTAATATATTAAAAGAACGCGCAGTTCAGCTTGAAGATCATTTACGTCGCGCTGTTGCGGATAATGAAAACGTTAAACGTATAATGCAAAAGCAAATTAGCGATGCAAGTGATTATGCAGTCACAAAATTTGCACGTGATATGATCGACTCTTGTGACAATTTAAAAAAAGCAATGGAAAACTTGAAAGATGATGATCCTATTCATGAAGGAATAAAAGTGGCGCACCAAAAGATTGTGAGTGATCTAAAAAAACATGGAATAGAAGAAATAGATCCAATAGGTAACTCTTTTGACAGCAATTTACATCAAGCTGTTGTGGAAAGAGAAGATAATGAAAAAGAGCCTGGCACTATTGTAGAAGTACTACAAACTGGTTATACAATTAAAAATAGGTTGCTTCGTCCTGCAATGGTTATTCTTTCTAAAAAATCTGCTGATTGCGAAAGTAACTAATAACACACTCAAGGTATGGAAGAAGTTGTCTTCTCAGGTATTCAGCCAAGTGGAGTATTACACTTGGGCAATTATCTTGGTGCAATTAAGCAGTGGATAGGCTTGCAGGATAAATATAAATCTCTTTTTTGTGTTGTTGATCTGCATGCAATCACAGCAAATAAGCTTCCCGCAAATGAATTAAAAAATAATATTTTTAAAGCAGCAGCAACTTATATTGCATGTGGAATAGATCCGGAAAAGTCGATTATTTTCAATCAATCCGCAGTTAGTGGTCATGCAGAATTGGGCTGGCTGCTAGGGTGCTATACACCAATTGGTTGGCTTAATCGTATGACTCAATTTAAAGATAAGGCTGGAAGCGATAGACAAAAAGCTTCTCTTGGGTTATATAGCTACCCAGTACTTATGGCTGCGGATATATTGCTGTATCAAACTAAATATGTTCCTGTTGGCGATGATCAAAAACAGCATTTAGAACTTGCACGTGATATTGCATCAGCTTTTAACAATCATTATAAATGTAGTCATTTCATCATACCTGAAATCTTAACTTTGGATTGCACATCAAGAATAATGAGCTTAAGAGATGGAGCAAGCAAGATGAGCAAATCTGATTCTTCAGAATACTCATGCATTAACCTTGACGATACAGATGACTTGATTGTCAAGAAAATAGAAAAAGCAAAAACAGATTCAATTCTAGGCTTTGATTTTGCTACTTTAAAGTGCCGTCCAGAAGTAAACAATTTGGTAAACATTTATTCAGTGCTTAGTGATTTAAATGTGGAAAAAGTGTGTGAAGAAGTGAATAAACATGATATGAAACACTTTAAAAAAGAGTTAGCTGGCTTAATCATCAGTGTTATATCACCCATACGTGAGAAGTTGAACGGTCTTTTGAAGGATCAGCTCCATTTACATAAAATATTAAAAGAAGGTACAGAAAAAGCAGCAGAGATTGCAAATAACAATATAAAAAAGATCAAGGATATTATAGGGTTTGTTCAATAGGTTACAACTATTTCTTCCCATGGCTTTCAAATCGTGCAGCTATTTTCTTTACACTAACATGAGTGAGAAGAGGTTTTTTACTAACCGGAAGTTTAGAATCGGACTTTGCTGTTATGGGGTTCATTTTAGATCTTTTATTTCCTACCGGAAATGAGTGAGATTGGGAGGCAGTTTTTTGCGATGGTGCAGGATCTTTCTTCATACCGATATCTGCTTGTGTTGCAGGGGTGGCTTTGCTCTTAGCAACTTGATTTTGCTCAAATTTTCCTACTATTGACTTTACTCTACCGTCCTTCTTGCTATTTACTTTTTCTTTTATAATAACCGCTTTTACTTCTGATGCTGCTTTATCAGCAGATTTTTTCAGGATTGGTTTACTTTCAGCTGATTTTTGCGAAGTCACTTCTACTATTATTGGTTTCGTGCTCACTTGTTGATCAACAATATCTAGCCTTTTAGGATTTGACAGTATTTCAGATTTATCTTCTTTAGTTTCTTGCCTAATTTCTTGATTGGTAGCGTTTAGCGCTGGTGGCTCTGGAGCCTGTCTCTTTTTATATCCTCTTCTTGTTCCTGCATTTTTCTTAGGTTTCGTTTTGTGAGTTGGCTCCTTTTTAGCTAACTTTGAGTCTTCCGAATCTTTTGTTGAAGATTTACTGCTTTTCTCTTGATAATTTGATATTTCCTCATGTCCAGACTCTTCACTTAATGAACTTTCATAGCCTGAATCTTCAGGAGATACATTCTCTATTTCTGGTTTAAAGTGTACCTTTTTTGAGGCAGTAGGAGGTGGCGGAGGTGCTGTTGTTGGCCGTTTTATTCTCTTCATAACTAATTTTCCTACCGGCTGTTTTCCTTCTTGCAGCTTAGGAGTATCTTCCTTCTGCTTTGATGTCGTTTTATTTTCCGTGCTTACTTCGTATGATTTATGTTCTTTATTGCCTTTTCCACTCTGTTTCGAATCTAAAATTTCTTTAAGTCCTTTCTTGAATAGATTAATTGTACTTAAAATATTTGTGTATTCGGCTGCTTTTTCTATAGTGAAACCTGATAATTCATCACCAACAAAATTTTTTATGTCATTATCATTAGTTGGAATATCTTTTCCCAAGACTCTATCTAATATCCCTTTTAATGTTCCAATAAAACCGAGTGGCTTTGTGCTCAAAGGTTCTACATAATTATTCAAGTCGCTATATATAACAAATTTGGCTACATCTTTTGCGTTGTTTGTAAAATTCTTCAGAGCTTGAGATAAATCTTTCAGTGTTTCATCATATTGTTCATTAATTTTTTTTGTATCCTTCAGCTTTATGACTCTTATCAAAGAATTGAGATTTTTATCATAATTGTCACTTTTAAATAGATCACTCATACCAATTACTGTTTATCGTTTACTTAAATATAAATTCAAAGTATTAAGACCGAGTAAATGTTATATGACTTATCCTCTGACTCATAAACGCTTGCGTTCCTTAATGTGCAAAAAATTTCAATAATCTTCAATCAGCAATAGTATAGAAATCCAAAAAACAAGTAGCTAACACTGGAATCTAGGAATTATGATTGGGCACAAGTTGATGAGTATAGTTGTTTTATGTTGAAATACAGCATTTATGGAAAGATTAGATGTCAGTCTAGAATGACACCCTTTCTGGAAAACTCGGATTACAGTGTTTGTATAACTTAATAATTAGAAACTAAAGGAGTTCTTTTTTAAAAAACTTAAGTTATACTTATAAGTATTTGATATCTTTTGTAGTGATTATGCTAAGTCTAAGCTGCCTTTATGGTGATAATGCAGAATTTGTAGAAGAAATGTATAGCCGTTATCTGCAGGGCGATAAATCAATCGGGGAGGATTGGAATAGGATTTTTTCAAGCAATTTAGAAATGAATAAAACGGAAGCCTGCAATGCACAGCACGCAGTCAAGTCGGATGATTCAATTTCTAGCTTAGCAAATTTCTTCAGATCTTACGGTCATTTTTTTGCGGACTTAAATCCATTATCACCGCATGTAAATAAAGAAATAGATTATCAGAAATATTTGAATATCTCTCCAGCGTATGATGCTGAAATATATAGAGATATTTACTGCAAGAACATCGGGTTTGAATTTATGCATATTTCCTCTTATGAGGAAAGAGTGTGGCTGCAGGAGAAAATTGAAAATCAGGTCTATACGCTAAGCCCTCAGGATAAAAAAGAAATACTAAGGCACTTGATTGAATCTGAGATGTTCGAGCAATTTCTCCATATGAAATTTCCTGGATATAAGCGTTTTTCTATCGAAGGTGGGGAGTCAGCCATTGTTGCAATTGAAAGAGTTATTAGTGATTCTGCAGCTTTTGGTATTGAAGAAATAGTTCTTGGTATGGCCCACCGAGGACGGCTTAATGTTCTAACCAAAGTTATGGGGAAAGAATATGCGGCAATGCTGTCTGAATTTCAAGGCAATCTTGCATACCCAAGTGGTCTTGAGGTATCTGGTGATGTCAAATATCACCTTGGTTACTCTTCTGATCGAGCACTTGCTGGTGGTAAAAAAATACACTTAAGTTTATGTCCTAACCCATCTCACCTTGAGGCGGTAAATCCAGTTCTAGCTGGAAGAGTAAGAGCGAAGCAAAATATAAGATCTGTGCTTGGAGTGTCAATTCATGGTGATGCAGCTTTCATCGGGCAGGGAGTGGTTGCTGAAACCCTGACTTTGAGCAACATTGAAGGTTATACAGTAGGTGGTATCGTGCATATTGTTATTAATAACCAAGTTGGTTTTACCGCCAACCCATCCTGCGCACGCTCATCTTTTTATTGCACTGATGTAGCAAAATCAATAGAAGCTCCAATATTTCATGTTAATGGAGATAATCCAGAAGCTGTGAGTTTTGTTGCGAATTTGGCAATGGAGTATGTGCAGAAATTTAAAAAGGATGTGGTGATTGACATAATATGCTACCGCAAATATGGCCATAATGAAGGCGATGAGCCAAATTTTACTCAGCCACTTATGTATAAAGCAATATCAAAGCATAAAACTCCAGGCACGCTGTACGAAGAGAAGCTGACTGCAGAGAAAGTGCTAGGTAGCGATGAAGTAAGTAAATTACGCAGCGAATTTAGAACAAGATTAGATAAAAGCCTTACTGAGTCAACGACTTATACTCCGAAGAAAGCTGACTGGTTTGATGGAGTGTGGTTAAAACTCAGGAGAGCAAAGTTGAACGATTTGAGTGAATATTATACGGACTCTGGTGTTTCACCAGATGAGCTAAAAAAATTAGGTGTACACATAAATAGCAATATTCCAAGTAGTTTTAATCTCAATAATAAAGTCAGAAGAATACTTGATGGCAGAATAGACAGTATAAATTCCGGTAGCAACATAGACTGGGCAACTGCTGAAAGTCTTGCATTCGCGTCATTGCTTAAAGAAGGAATAGGAGTGCGCTTGTCAGGACAAGATTCTGGTCGCGGTACCTTCTCGCACCGTCATTCAAGACTTGTTGATCAAGTAACAGAAGAAACGTTTATTCCACTGAACAACATAAGTGAGAAGCAAGCTCGCTTTGAAGTTATAGATAGCGCACTATCTGAGTATGCTGTGATGGGTTTTGAATATGGATATAGCCTTGATTCTCCTTATTCACTTGTGCTCTGGGAAGGGCAGTTCGGTGATTTTGCAAATGGCGCGCAAATTATGATCGACCAATTTATCTCATCTGCAGAAACAAAGTGGTTGCGGTCAAGTGGTCTAGTTTTACTTTTGCCTCATGGTTATGAAGGGCAGGGGCCTGAGCATAGTTCTGCTCGTATAGAGAGGTTTTTGCAGCTCTGTGCAGAGGATAATATGCAGGTGGTTAATTGCTCTACTCCTGCGAATTATTTTCATGCTTTACGCCGACAAATTAATCGAGATTTTCATAAGCCTTTAGTGGTGTTTACACCTAAATCACTATTGCGTCATAAAAGCGCAGTTTCTAACCTTTCTGACTTTGAAGGAAAATTTCTTACGGTAATTCCAGAGTGTAGAAAAGGTTTAGTTGCAAGTGATAAAATACGTAAAGTTGTAATATGTAGTGGTAAAGTTTATTACGACATAATTGAAATGCTTGAAGCACAAAAAATAAACGATATAGCAGTAGTGCGTTTAGAACAATTTTATCCATTCCCGGCCGATAAACTAGGCAGTGAACTTGAAAAATATAAGAACGCTGAAATTACATGGTGTCAAGAGGAACCAAAAAATATGGGAGGATGGTTCTTTGTCAACCCATTGATAGAAGAGGTATTGTCTGGCCTCAATGCTCAAGCAAAAAGACCTAAGTGCATTGCAAGACCTGCTGCTGCATCTCCTGCATGTGGTTATGCTAATGTCCATGCTCAACAACAAGCAGAAATTTTGAAGCAAGTTGTGCATGTACAATTGTGCAAACACTAAATGGCAATTGGTCAGGCTCATTAATTGTACCTAGATAACTTATAGCAATAAAAAAATTTCCATATCACAAAGAAGATTTTGGCAAGCAAAACTAGTTTACAGATTCTTAAACTTTATATTCTATAACTAGAATAAATTTTAAGGAGTATTTTATGAGTAATAATAACACTTTTCCATTACAATCCCATGCTATTACAAAAAAAGAAGAGAGACCAAATTCTCGAATAGAACTTAAGGTTGAAAATGACGAGCTTATTGATGTCAAAACAGGTGAATCTACTGGCAAAAATTATGAAGAATGCTTTAAAGTTATGCTAAAGAATAAAGATAATATTACACTTAACCAATACGATAGGCTTGAAGGAGAGTGCAATGATAGTGAATGCCAAGCTTGTATGGATGCATTTAATGCTGCTATAATAACAGTTACCTGGATTGAAACTTAAGACGTAAAGGTAGAGAGGCATTTTTAAGAATAAAATAAATGGAGTCAGAAAAATCAGCGAATATATTTTCGAATATTGTGCTTAATCTGAAATCAATAGTGCTCAATAGAATTTAGACATAGGCTCGTTGAGCCTATGTACACCCAGATAACTTACAGCAACCCTCGATAAATATATGGTTGATTACTGAGGCTTAGCATTGCTTATGGTAGCCCACTTAATTTATTTCACTTCCACTAAGGGAATATTATTCCAGCTGTTGCTGCCATAGTTATCAATAGAAGCGTTTAGGTAATCTGTATCAAATCGTACTGGTACATCAAATTCGAAGCTTGCGGTGATTATTGTACCTTTTGCTGGTGGTTTCATAAATGCTATTTCTCCAGTTGAATAATTCACTGAATATTTTTCTGTCTTTTCACCATCTAGGTAAATTTTTATTGTATCATGCACTGGCTTTTTAATAGTTCGTGTATGCTTGTCTTTTCCACTTATGTAAGTTTTCATCAGTTGAAAGATCGTTTTTTTATCGTCTCCTATGCCAATTTCTTGATTGATAACTGTAAAGTCTGACCAATCCTTAAAACGAAACCCTATTGCTTTACCTTTTCGTGCCTGAAAAAATGTTATGAGTTCTGTTAGCTGCTCGTTTGACCTAACTCCATAAGCTATGTTATACCTGGCACGTGCACGAGACCAATTAATATTGCGCTGCTCACAACCATTATGAGTTGTTACAACGTCAGTCGAAAATTCAGGTCCTCCAGTAGAGCCATAAGATATATTTTCTGGAAATCTAATTTCTGTAAATGACATATGCCCTCCTGTAAAAATAAAATTGAGTTGATATAGATGAAGTAGGAAAGATCTTAAATTTTTGAAGCTGCTTTATCAATCAGGCTATAAATTTTAAATCCCGTTTCTTCTAAAAAAGTAAAGGTGTTGTTTTCTCCTACCTTACCTTTCAGTTCGTTAATGTCTTGATGACTCTGCGTTAACTGATATACACAAACACATGCAATGGCTAAAGCAACTCCAGCAAGACATGCTAAAGGAATTGGTTGAGTAAAAACAGCAGCTATAGCAGATGCTGTGAATGCTATAGCTGTTATTACAGTAGTTATGCTATAAATAGCTTCGCCTCTGTAACTATTGATTAATTTCTTTTGTATTTCCTCTTGTTGTGTTTTTTGCTCGTGCGGATGAGAAATAGTAATTACTGTATCCGTATGAATTGGCTCACTAGCGCTGGTATTAATTCTCTCTTTTTGTGTTTTTTGTTCTTTATGATCTTGCGCAATTGCTGCTTTGCTAGTTCTGATATTATATTGTTCTTCTTGCTTTGGTTGCTCAGAAGCAGGAACTCTGTTACCTACTTCAAGAATTTCTTTACTGGAATTTTTTTTCATATCCTTAGAAGTTTCACTCAAGATCTTTGCTGTATTTTCACAAGTTTTACTGTGTGTTTTTTCTAACATTGCTTCATGATTTTGTGAATTTCTTTCACCAATACTTCTGTTAGCAGCTCTTTCTTTTAGTGGTTTCTGCTCTGATTGATTAGAAATAGGAGTGCTTTTATTCGAAAAAATCGGCTCACTAGTGCTGCTTTTTTGTCGTACTGGTTGCTCAGAAGCAGAAGCTTCTGTAACCTCACCAAAGATTTCTTCATTAGAAACTGATTGATTTTCTGTTATATCAGAAGGGATTTTGCTAAGAAGTGGCACAAAATGCCTCATGTAATTCACTACTCCTACAGTTTTTTTGCTACTATCTATCTCTAGTTGATTGAGATCTATATCTTGTATAAAAACTGCTGGATCATCATCATGTGCTGTAATTTTAGTTCCCGTAACTTTTTGACTACCTTCCTCTATTGAATAAATATAAAGTTCCACTTTGTACTTGTCGCATATCATTCTCCCTTCAATCTCTGGACGACCCCATATAGGTGAAGAATCATTTCTTGTAGCCATATTCTTAATGTTTTTTAAGTACTGACGAAAAGTCTTCTCTTCATCTATTATATTCATTTTAGTTTTTGGATCCTGTATAGGACCATGTGGACCTTCTAGCGCAGCAAAGTAGCCACCAATAGCAGCGTCTTTTATTACTGCTTTATAGGTCCAACTATCTTGTTCACCATGTTGCTCAACATAATCTGCGCAGTCTTTTCTTAATGATTTTGCAGTAAAATAATGACCAGGTTTTATATTTAGCTCATTCAACCCTTGAGCCACAGAGTCAAAAAAGCAATCCCCTGTCTTTATAGCAGCCCCGATTTTTAGTTCTCTAGGATAAGTACTCTTTAAATTATCCAATAAATTACTTGGTTTTTTCTTTTCTTCGATTTGTTGAAAAAGAGCAATTGGTTCTCTGTTGAAATTTTTCATGTTATAACTCCAAAATAATAATTGTATTTTAATAGATTAATCAGCCTAGGAAGGCTAATTACTTAAGGTCGTGCTATGTTGCAAGCAAACATCACCTATTCTTCTTGAACTAATATGTAGCATATACATATTGTTACTTAGTATATCTTAACTATACTTAAACTCTCTTATGCTGTCAAGCAGGAAATTTATTAATCTTTTAACCCATTCACTTTTTTGCGTAATATATTCAAATCAGTTTTTCCTACAAAAAGACTATCTCCTATTATCAAAAAAGGTGTACCGCCTACTCCCAACTCCCTTACTAAAAGTTTACTATTGTTTATCATGTGCTCAATTTTGTCTGCATTATTTTTCATAGAGTTATTAAAATCTTCCTCGTTAATCCCTATACTTTTTACTATATCCAATATAGTTTCGTCTGAAAATTCTCCTCTGTGATCTAGTGCAGCATAGTGAAAATCTAAGTACTTTTCTTTATCGATAAAATAAGTTGCTAAAGCACCTTTTGCTGCCTTTAAGGAGTTGTTACCAAGTATTGGAGCATCCCTAAAGATATATTTAATTTTGCCATCATTGATCAACTGTTTTATGTCATTCTTTATTGCCTTACAATAGCCACAAGAATAGTCAAAGAACCCTACAGCTATGACATTGCTATTTTCATTTCCTGAGTAAGGATAAGTGGAGTCGAATATTTCATTTTTATGCTGAGAAATTTTATTTTTGGTTGCATTAGCATAACTATTTTTAGCTGACTCTTCCTGGAGAGCTTTTAGAACTCTATCAAAATTTTTACTGATGTAATTATCCAATCTCTCACCTATATAATCATCATTTAAGTTCTGACTGCGGTGTGAAAGCCAATTGTTTATTACTGGTAAACTTGCTACTGCAAGTATAAAAATCAATAAAAATGGTATCTTAGACATATACTTACTTAAAGAATACAAATATTAAAGAAATGCTCAATGTTAAAACATTTTTATCAAGAAATGCAAACTTTATATATGTTATATCAGAGAATCTGGTGATATTAAGTAACGAAAACTTGTGTAGAATAAGGCATTTGAGAAATTTAAGCAATCCTTACCGCCGCGTATAACAATTGTAACCGCGGCGGTAAAAAAGTTGATTATTTTATAACCGCCGCATATAATGCTGACAAACACGGCGGTGAATTATATGAGCGAACCAATAATTGGTAGAGAGAAAGAAATAGCCATTCTAGAAAATAAGCTTCTTCCCTAATCAGTTGGCTGTTTGTATTGTAGGTGGAATTGTACAAGTCTAGTAAAATAATTTTTCAGTAAATGTGGTGACGTAATGAAATTTCTAAAAACTATCTTTAACTTAGCATTACTAGTATTTTTCATGTCTACTATAGCTGAAGCAAGGTGGAGCAAGTACGAAGATGCTTCTGTTGAGGTTAAGTTTTCTAATGTTAACATTAATGTTAATAGAGATGGTACCTACGAAACGGAAGTAGAACTACAAGCAAAAATACTCAAGGAATCCGGACGTGATAGGTTCTCTCTATACAGTCTTGTTTACAATGATGATAGTGCAGATTTTACTGTTTTAGAGGCTAAAACAACTTACAACGGAGAAGAATATATAGTAACTGAAGACATGATGGAGGATAAACCGCTGGCTAGCCCTAGCAAAGGTTTCGATCAGTTAAGGCAAGTAACCATCTCATTCCCTAAAATAGAAATTGGTACGGAAGTATATTTAAGATATAAGCAAGTTAACAAAAAGGTTCCCGTTGATAATTTTTATGGCTTGAGCTTTTCGTATTATGGGGATTATTTACAAGCAGAAAATACTAAAATCAATTCTGAATTGCCTCTAGAGATTAAAGTTAATGATCCAAGAAGCGTATTAGAGATTGCTGAGGAAAAAAAGGATGGTGTACATTATATAAACATTACCTTAAAGAAAGCAGTTTATGAAAACACAATAAATGAGCCACATAATGGAATATTGAATACAAAACACAACACTTGGGTATCATTGTCGAGCCTATCTAAATGGGATGATTTAGCTAAAAAATTAGCTCCTGGATATCATAGCGTCATTAATCAGCCACTTCCTGCAACTTTTATAGCTATAGCAGAATCTGCTGCCAATAAAAATACTGATGAGGAGAAAATTAATGCAGTCACTTCTTTATTGAATGAAAAAGTTCAATATATGGGAGATTGGCGCACAGTCTCAGGAAAATATTTTCCACGAGATTTAGAGAAAATTGCTGATTCTCAAGTCGGGGATTGCAAAGACTTTTCTGCTAGCACGGCTGCTATTCTGCAAAAACTTGGTTATAAAGTTCAACCTATTTTAGTTATGAGAGGAACTACTAGCACTTCTAATCCTGAAGCATTACCTAATATGGGTAATTTTAATCATGTGATGCTCAAAGTAACAAATAGAGGTGGGAAAATATATTGGATCGATCCAACTAATACCGTCAGTATGGCACAGGGTATTTTTCCAGACATTGCTGATAGGAGTGCTCTAGTACTGGATTCTGAGGAAGCAGATTACATAAAGATTCCTGCTGTACAAGGTGAAAATTCAAAAGTGATATCCCATAGTGAATTAACTATAGAAGATAATGTTGTAAATGAATATGGCCAGCTTACCGTGCAAGGGGAAGCAGCCTTAGGCTTAACAGGTGTTGGATTATATTATTCAGATGAGCAATTAAGAGATTCTGTTTTTCGTATGATTAGTGGAGTATATCTTGATGAAGAAGAAAAGAAGTTCTTAGAATTGCCTGACCTTACCTTGCGTAATGTAGAGGATCTGACAATTAAATATGAGTTCCAGCAAAAAAATAAGATTTTCAAGACAAATCTAGGGCCGGCTTTGAATTTAGGAGATAATTGGCTTAATGATGTTGTCAATACAGCTTCTGACCAAGTGTCAGACCTTTTTATTGGTGTTCCTAAAACTAAGGAAAGCCATATGATAATAAAAGATATCAAAATTAAAAATTGTGAAAATTTGAATTTTGAAATAAATTCTCCTTGGTTATATGTAAATAGGTCGTGTAAATATCAAAATGATGGAACCGAATTTAGCAATTTAATAACCATAAAGAAAAGTTTTATTACCAATGAAGAGTTAAAGACTGCTGAATATAAAAACTTAAAAAGCGAATTGGAGAATAATTTTTCTAGAGCCTCTATAATAATAAGTGAATGAGTTGTGCTGGGAAAAGCACTTCTTAAAAGGCTTAAAATTTTTAAAATATGTACAATAACTTACGCGACTTCATCAGAGCATTAGAAGAAAAAAAAGATCTAATTAGAATTAAAAAAGAAGTTTCAACTATTCTTGAAATGACAGAAATTCATCGTAGGGTTTTGTCAAACAAGGGACCAGCTATCATCTTTGAAAATGTTGTCACAGAAAATGGCAAAAATTCAATTCCCGTTTTAGTGAATTTATTTGGTACTATTGAGAGAATTGCATTCGGACTTGGTATAAATTCTGATGAATTAAGGGATCTGGGTAAACTTCTAGCATTTTTGCGATCACCTGAGCCGCCAAAAACCTTAAAAGATGCTGTGAAAATGTTTCCTCTACTAAAAGTTGTATTGTCGATGCGGAGCAAAGTTGTGAGCAAAGCCCCATGTCAAGAGCTGGTGCTAACTGGGGATAAGGTGGATCTTAGTTTGCTACCTATTCAGACATGCTGGCCAAACGAGCCTGCACCGCTTATCACTTGGCCACTTGTGGTAACAAAAGGACCAACAGCAGACAAGCAAGATAATTTCAATCTTGGAATATATCGTATGCAGGTTGTGAATAAAAAAACGACTCTCATGCGCTGGCTTGCACATCGTGGTGGTGCAGGTCACCATAAACGGTGGAAGGAGAGGGGGCAAAATATGAAGTTTCCTGCGGCTGCTGTGATTGGTAGCGATCCTGCAACGATTATTGCTGCAGTAACTCCGGTGCCGGAGACTTTATCAGAATACCAATTTGCCGGGCTGCTGCGAAAAAAACCACTTGAGCTTGTAAATTGTAAAACTATTCCTCTTCAGGTTCCAGCTCATGCTGAGATCGTTCTGGAAGGATATGTAAGTTTAGATAAGTATAGAGATGAAGGGCCATACGGAGACCATACCGGTTACTATAATGCTGTTGAACAGTTTCCTGAGTTTAACATTACTGCAATTACAATGCGCAAAGATCCAATTTATCTCAGCACTTTCACTGGCAAGCCACCAGATGAACCATCAATTCTTGGTGAAGCACTCAACGAAATTTTTGTGCCGATTCTCACCAATCAGTTTCCGGAGATAGTAGATTTTTATCTGCCTCCAGAAGGTTGTTCATATAGAATAGCGGTAGTGTCGATAAAAAAGGCTTATCCAGGGCATGCAAAAAGAATTATTATGGGCATACTCGCTTTTCTCAAACAGTTCTTATACACCAAATTTATTATAGTTGTTGATTATGATATAAATATACGTGATTGGAAAGAGGTAATGTGGGCAATGTCAACAAGAATGGACCCTGTGCGTGATACAATTACGATAGAGAATGCCCCAATTGATTATTTAGATTTTGCTTCCCCTGAAAGCGGTCTCGGAGGTAAAATAGGGTTTGATGCAACAAACAAACTTCCACCTGAAACCAAACGAGAATGGGGAAGAAAAATTGAAATGAGCGAGGAAATAATAAAGAAAGTTACAGAGAAGTGGGAGGAATATGGGTTGACAGATGATTGAGATATGATGTAGACTACCGCCGTGTATTTAGGTGTGGTTTGTGAGGCTTTTATATCTTTTATTTTTGTCGGCATGTTTTTCTCTGTATTACTATGTGGGTCCTACATTCTCGCCTTGCCCAAAAGCAACAGTTTGCTTCTCACCTGAAGAAGACTGTGCTGTACCGATAATCAGCGAGATAGACCAATCTAAAGAATCTATCTTAGTTCAAGAATATACATTTACTCTTGGAACAGTTGCAAAATCTTTGATTAACGCCAAAGAGCGTGGTGTTGATGTTAAAGTCGTCTTAGATAAATCACAACTCCATTCAAAATATAGTGTCATAAGCGAATTGTTTTCAAATGGAATACCGATTTGGATCGATAATAAGCCAAAAATTGCTCATAATAAGGTAATAATTGTTGATAATCAAAAAGTCATCACAGGATCGTTTAACCTCAGTAAGACAGCTGAAAAGGGAAACGCTGAAAATTTATTAATTATTGAAAATTATCCTGAATTAGTCCAGCAGTATGTGAAGAACTGGGAAATACGAATGTCACAATCCTATCAATATGCTCCCTAGATACTTGATATCAAAAAAAGTCTTTTTATTGATAGATTTAATTTCTTGTGATATAATAAATTAAAAGGTTTTAAGGGGTAGGTAATGGATTACATAAATGATGCTGCTGATAGTTACGCTGCCATTCATGATTTTTTTCAAAATAATGGTGTTGGAGATTACAAAGTTCAATGCAATTATGGTGGTGTACCGTATGCTACTGACGAATATGTACATTCTGGAGACAAATTTTGGAGCAATAATTTTATAGACTCACATTTTGGAAGGGAAATAAAAATGTATCCTCAAAGTGAGCTTTTAGCTAAAGAGTATGCTGGTAATACACTACCGGTTTCAATATCACTAGACAAGGATCTAATAAAAATAAAAGAATGTCAGAAAAAAACTAAATTTGTAGAACTAGAAGGGGAATCAGGTGATATAGTATATGATAAGCAAAAGCATATAAAGTGCTACACGACAAAGTTATCATATGACGATGTTTCTGTTCATAATAAAAACGAAGTTTCAATACTGAATATTAGATATGATATGCCAAATGATCTGAGATACAGTTTAAACATAGCCTTTACAAAGGTTAATGATAATCAACCAGGTTTTTGGCAAAAATTTAAAAATATGTTTTAATAAAGTAGCTTCTCAATCAGGAACATTCTGGTGGAAAATGAATATCTACTTAGTAATGAATTTGGTCAGTAGCTACTAAGTTTTTCTTATAGCTATACAACGAAGGTTTGCTGGTCTTACATTTATTCTCTGCAAGACAAAAAATTCACATAATTGTACATAGTATGGAATAAATAAACTTCCACTATATTTTTCGATTAAACTTACCTTTTCTCTATTGAACAGATTTCGTATTAAATCTTAAGCTCAACGCACCTAAATATATAAGCATTCCCAGCAAAATCATAGGTATAGAAAGAAATTGTCCCATAGTTAAATTGAACCATAAATAGCCAATTTGATAGTCTGGCTCGCGGAAAAATTCAACCACAAAACGTGCTATTCCATACCACATAACTGCAATACCAGTTGTTGCACCGTAATACAGTTTCACTCTAGTCAAGAAAAACAGTGAATTTGCAACTACAAAAAGTAGCGCTCCTTCAAAAAATGCCTCATAAAGTTGGCTTGGATGGCGCAATAAATTATCACCATTTTCTGGAAATACCATACCCCACGGCATATTTGTAACCCTGCCAAATAACTCTCCATTTATAAAATTACCTATGCGGCCTAGAAGTAAACCTATCGGAACTCCACAAGAAATTAGATCCAGTGTGTAAAATATAGGAATGTTATGTCTTCTACAGGAGATTATTACTGCAAGCAAAACTCCTATAGCACCTCCATGAAATGACATACCTCCTTCCCAGGTCTTTAGTATTTCGATAGGATTGCTTATATAGAGAACTGGATCATATATCAATACGTACCCAAGCCTACCTCCAAGGATAATGCCTATAATAACGGCTGTTAATAACGAATCGTAAAAATTCTTAGTAAATATTTTTTGATTGTCTAGCTTATGTAAATACCAATATGCAAAAACTATACCCAAAACATATGCTAAAGAGTACCAATATATAGAAACAGGACCGATGCTAAAAATAACTGGACTTAAAGACATATTTTACTACAAATTATTCTTAGACAATCTACTTTTCTCACGTTCCCACTCTCTCTGCTTTATGGTTGCTCTCTTATCATAGAGTTTTTTTCCTTTCACAATGGCAATTTTAGTTTTTGCCAACCCTTTATCATTAAAATAGATAGAAAGTGGCACAACAGTTATTCCAGAGGTTTTGATTTGACCAATTAGCTTATTTATCTCTTTTTTATGCAAAAGCAATTTTCGTTCTCTTTTTGGCTTGTGATTCTTTTGGTTTGCAGCTTTATACTCTGCGATATGCATATTGTTTAGCCATATTTCACCTTTTTTTTCAGTAACGTAAGCATCAGAAATGTTTGCTTTTCTTTCCCTTAGTGATTTCACTTCACTACTTAAGAGGATCATACCTGCTTCAAATTCTTCTAAGATAAAGTATTCAAACCTTGCTTTTCTATTTTCTGCAATAACTTCCATATCTAAAGATATCTTTAAGCTTCAATATATTACAGAACTTTTGGTTTAATTCATAACAAAACAATTATCTCAGTAAATGCAAGTTTGGTTAAAAAAGCTCCAATCTTCCTGCAAGTGTAATTTGTTCCACTCTTCCTACTGCCATTTCAGCCCTAGGACTAGCATTACCTGACAAAGAACTTATCACATCTTTGCAGCCCCATTCAATAGCAAAGTGTAAAGGAGCATATCTATTATTGTTCTGTTTACTAACATATGCCCCACTTTCAATTAAAATATCTCTTATACTTTCATGATCGCTAGCAAAATGCAAAGGAGTGCGTCCACAACTATCCCACACATTAACACATGCTCCATGTTCAATCAGAGTTCTTACTATGTTTTCATTATCACTTTCAGCAGCAAAATGCAAGGGAGTGCTTCTATAATTATCCCACGCATCGAACATATGCTCCGTGTTCAATTAGAGCTATTACTATGTTCTCATAGCCACTCTTAGTAGCAAAATGTAGAGGAGTGTGTCCATCATTGTTCTGCGCGTTAACATCTGCTCCACATGCAATTAGAGCTCTTACTACACTTTCATTCCCACCTTCGGCAGCAAGATGTAAAGGTGTATACATACATCATTGTCCCACGCATTAAACATTTGCTCCACTTTCAATTAAAATATCTAATATGCCTTTGTGGTTCCATTCAGAAGCAAAATGTAAAGGAGTGCATCCATCGCTGTCCCATGCATCAACATATGCTCCATATTCAATTAGAGCTATTACTATGTTCTCATAGCCACTCTTAGCAGCAAAATGCAACAATGTAGTTTCTACAGGATCTAGATCACTATGTGTAGTGAATATATGATTGATATTAAATCCACTATCTTCCCACCTCCGTAAATCAATTCTTTCTAATTTTATTTTTATTCGTTCAACTATGTTGTTCTTGCTTAAACCTGAAGTATCATTTATTTCTTCAAGCATTTTTAGAAAATCATCAAGCGTCATAATCTCCACTACTTATTAAAATAACTTGGTTATTATGTTCTTTGACACAAAAATCAAGAACTTTTTATTTTCCTAAAAAATCATTTAAGTTATACTCCAAATCATGAAAGTCAGGCAAAATATTAAGTTTTTTTCTCTATCATTTGTGATTTTGTCTTCTCTATGGATTACATTGTCTGGTTATTTTGAGCCTTTTTTTATTCTCTGTGGAGTATTTTCTTCTGTGTTCACATTGATTATCTTTAAAAGGTTAATTGATGCTGAAAGTGCCCTTAGTCAAATTCTAAATGATAGTGGTAGGCTGTCACTTTATCAGCTTATAAGTTATATACCTTGGCTAATTTACCAAATTATTTTTTCAAGTATTTATGTAACAAAAAAGGTGCTACGATTCAAATCTACAGTTGAGCCAATTGTTATTGTAAGAGAATGCATAGGACATAATGATAAGACCATTGCATTATTTGCTAACTCGGTTACGATTACTCCTGGAACTTTAACTATCAATGTTGAAAAGAAGCAGAAAACATATTTATCTACCATATGTTTGATAGATAAAGATCTTGAAAGTGGCATTTCTGAAATAGAAGGTAAAGTCTTAAAAATGCTACACCTAGTTAAGTAATTGCTTTAAATAAGTTAACAGCGTCTCTGTATTCTCTTCTTAGGCTTTCAAGCATTTCTTTTGGAAGGCTATCAATAACAGTAGAACATAAATAATTGTACAAATCTTCTAGCCTTGATATGTTATTTTTCTTCTTGCTGTTGAATTTGTACGGAAAAATGCCCTCCATAATTTCAATATCAACAACCTTATTTAAAAATGCATTTTCACTTGTTATGCTTATTCTTGTAAGTATAGTATTAATTTCAGGTTCATTACTCGTATAAATATCTGATAATTCTGCCATTTTAATGACGTATAAAGTTACTACTTTTGATAAACAATTATCAGAATATTCACAATTTTTTATTACCTCCCACTGAGTAACCTGAGACTTGCTTGTTTTTGCATTGCTTGGTAATTTATTCATTGAATTTTCTCCATTTAATTCAGTGTAGTAAATTATACTAATACTTTGTTAAATAAATAATAACGCAGCCATAAAAATATGCATTTATTTACCATAAATTATATAATATTCCTAAAATTAAATGTTAAAGTTACTTCAAACTGAATGATTTCTTTAATTCCATGTTATCCAGCAGTGTAAAATATTGCTACACAATAGTATTTATTCTAAAATAAACTTTCCTTTTGAGCTATTTTATTAATATCCATTCTTACGGCTGCACTAAAATGAAAAAGATAAAACTCGGAATACTAATTTCAGGTAGAGGATCAAACATGCAGGCTTTAATAGAAGCATGTCAAGATCAGAATTTCCCTGCTGAAACTGTGTGTGTTATCACAAATAATAGTGAAGCTGGAGGCCTTAAAATAGCAAAGCAAGAAGGAGTTTCAGCGTTTGTTGTTGAAGATAAGCCACTTGATACTGATAAAATTCATGAAATACTTGTTCAACATAAGGTTGATTTAATTTGCCTTGCAGGGTTTATGAGAATTATAAAGGCCAATTTCCTGAATAAATGGCATAACAAAGTTATAAATATTCATCCCTCTTTACTTCCGTCATTTAAGGGCCTAAATGCTCAGGAGCAAGCTCTGAAAGCGGGTGTAAAAATTACAGGATGTACTGTGCATTATGTTACTCCTGAAATTGATGCTGGAGCCATAATCGCTCAAGCTACTGTTCCAGTGTTACCAAATGATGATGTTCACAGTCTCTCAGAGCGCATTCTAGCTGAAGAGCATAAGTGTTATGTAAAAGCAGTAAGATCAATAGTAGAAGGTATTAACTATTGACCTTGAGCGTTTCTTCCAACTTCAACAAAAAATAAATTTTCAGGATTCAGTAAAGAACTTGCCAGCTTGTTTACTTTTTCCAATTGAACATCATTAATGATATTTGCATAATTATTTATATGGTTAATATCACGATCATCTATCTGCATACTATCCAGTAACGTTGCTGTATTCGCATTATTGGATAGAAAAGAGAAGATAAGGTTATTTACTAAACTGGTTTTTGCATCCTTGAATAATTGTTCGTCAATTCCTTCCTCTTTTATTCTGCTAAATGTATCTTTTACTGCTGATATAGCTTTGTTAGCAGTGGAACTATCAGTACTCATAAATCCAGATATAATATTTCCATGCTTATTAGGAACATTACGTGCACTAACACCATAAGTAATACCTAGATTTTGTCTCAACTCTTTCATCAGTATTGAGTTTAGACTCATACCACCAAGCGCATTAATCAAAACACTAGCATTATAGTAATTAGGGTCTTCATATGCTATGCCTTTTTGAGCAAAAAGTATTACACTCTGTGGTATATCCATAAAAACGCTCTTACTTTCTGCAGGCCCAAATTCATTTTTTACAGATACCTTCCTAACTTTCGATCTTTTTGATGGTAACTTAGATAAATATTTATCGAGCAGCGTACTAACTTCTTCTTTTGTTGCACAACCAACAATACTAATAACGATATTATCCTTAGTAAAACTACGCTTTATGTATGTTAAAACATCGTCTCTAGTAATGTTCATTATAGTGTCTAGAGTTCCATATGGATCTCTTGAGTAAGGATGTTTTTTGAACAACAATGTATCTAACTCTTTTGCAGCAATAAAATAAGGGTCTTTTTCAAAATTATTAAAGTTTACTTTGACTTTTTCGAATACTCTATTTAACCCCTCAGGATCAACTTTAGGGCGCATTATAGCATCACTCAGTAGTGAAATTGCATCCTCTAGATTCTCAGATAAAGTGTTTAATGAAACCCTAAATGCTTCTAAACCAGCAGTAAAATTTAAACTAATTCCTTTATCCTCAAGCTTTTTCGCAAAATCTTTGGCATCATTTTTTCCTGCTCCTTCTTGAATTACAAGAGAAGTAAACCAAGCAAGCCCCTGCTTTTCTGCACTTTCATACACACAACCTGCATCTTTGAATGATATATTAAGTGAAACTTTTGGTAGATCATGGTTTTCAACAAATAAAAACTTAAATCCTTTATTAGTAGTAACCTCCTCTATATTTAAGTGACTGCTTGCTTGCAAATTAAAGCCTAGACAGAAAAAAAATAGAAATACATATTTACTTATCTTCATTATTACCTCCTTTTGGTAGCAAACGACCAACTAATTTATTAGTAGAAAAGATAGTGTGAACTTTATTATTTACATCCTCTAGATTGACATCATTAATTTTGCTATATGAAATGTCTATTTCATCAAGTGGAATACCTAGTGCTAGACGTGGTATATAAAACATTGCTATATTAGTTAAATCAGATAGATTATCAAGCTGTGCTGCTTTGTATTTAGACTTTGTACTTTGCAACTCTTCACTTGTTATTCCTTCAGAGTTAAAGTGATTAATAGAATTTTCTAACTCTCTTGCAACAGCATCCAAATTCACCCCGCTTTTTGGAGTTACCCGAATCTCAATGTAACCATTACTAAAAGCTAAGCTATTATAATAAGCAAACACTTCTACTGCTACATTCTTATCTAGAACTAAATCTTTATATAGCTTACTAGACTTGCCATTCCCCAAAACATCAACTGCCAAATCAACAGGAAAAGTTTCACTTATTTGCTCAAATAAAGGAACACTATAGCGAAAGTATAAAACTGGCTCTTTTACTTCAGTGCTTTCTAAAATTACCGATATATCTGCATTATGTATTGAATCTTGGTTCGGATAATGCTTAACTACAGGCTCAGCTTTAATTGCACCATATTTTTCCTTTGCTAATCCCGCTACTTCTTCAAATTCTACATCACCAACAACGAGCAGTATAGCATTACCTGGATGATAATAGTTATCATGAAACCTTGTTATGTCATCTTGATTGTAAGTTTTAATATCGCTCTCCCAACCAATAACAGACCTACCATAGCCATTACGATAAAATGCACTGTTCATTTCCTCCCATAGTAAAGCTTCAGGATTATTATCAAATCTCATCTTTCTTTCTTCTAATACGATATTTTTTTCTCTATCTATTTTGTCTTGAGTAACATCAAAATTGCCCATTCTATCTGCTTCAATTTCCATTGCTAGTGGTAAATCTTTTTTGAGAACTAATTCGTAGTAGCAGGTGTATTCTTTAGTGGTAAAAGCATTAAATTGGGCCCCAATGCTGCCCAAAGTGGATTCTATGTCTTTAAATTTTCCTGTAGTTTCAAACATTAAGTGTTCAAAGTAGTGAGCCAAGCCTGCTTTGCCAATTGGGTCATCCATTCCCCCAACTTTATATATTATTGCATGAAAAACAGCTGGAATTCGGTGATTAGGTACTACATAAACATCCAATCCGTTACTGAGCTTAGCATGCTTTATGATTTCAGCTTCCAAAGAAATCGGACAAATGAAAAAAAACACAGATAGTATAAAAAAACTAAAGAATTTGCGAAGCATTATTTCATTCCTCATTTTGCTTAGAGATAGACCTATCATATATATACCACTTATATAACAATGTACACATTCCACAAACTATAGATAGATCTGCTAAATTAAAGGCTGGCCAATACCAATCATTGATATGAAAATATATGAAGTCATATACAGCTCCCCAATAGATTCTATCAATTACATTTCCGATCGCTCCACCAATCATCAGAGAAAAACTAAGGTAAATTGACTTATCATTAGATTTATATATCAAGTATGCAAGTATACCAATTATTAATATTGAACATGCTGAAAAAAAGAAGCTGCCATGCGGCAGAGTACTACACATTCCAAAGCTAATTCCTGAATTCCAAACTTCAACTAATTTCATAAAACTAGTAATCTCGATTGACTCCCCCTCATCAATCAAAGAGTTTATATACAATTTACTTGTTTGATCGAATGATACTATAATCAATATAATAACTAAACATATCCTTTTCATAAATTTATCTTTAACTGGTAAGCCTTCATTATATCACGATCTATCTGTTTTGTTAACTCGTTAATACTATGGAATTTTTTTTCTGCCCTAATAAATTTTAAAAATTGTATATCAACCTTAAAATTGTATACATTTTCGTTGAAGTCAAATATATGCATTTCTACTATAGGTTTTTTTAAGTCCTTAAATGTAGGTCTCATACCAATGTTGACTACTCCATATAGCCAACTTGAACTATTTTCAGAAAATGCAACTTTGGCGTAATATGTACCAAACTTAGGTTTTATCATGTAATCTTCTATCGGAATGTTTATGGTTGGAAACCCTATTTCTCTACCTCTACATGCACCTTTTGTTACAATACCAGAAACTTGATAAGACCTACCAAGCAATTTATTAGCAATTTCTATTTCTCCTTTTTGTAAACACTCCCTGATTGAGGAAGAAGAGCAAATTTTTCTATCGATTATCAATGGCTCTAATTTAGTTAAAGAATATTCATACATCTGAGAATATTTTTCTAGAGTTAATATGTTACCCAATCGTTTGTGACCAAAAGTACAACTTTCTCCAACAGTTATATGTTTAGCACCATACTTCTTTACCAAAATCTTACCAATAAAGTCATCGCAGCTAACCTCAGAAAAACCTCTACTAAAATTAATAATATACAAGTAATCTATACCATAGCTGCTGATTAGTTCCTTTTTTTGTTCTTGATCTATTAACCTAAAATTGTTCCTACTAAATAAAACAGTTGATGGGTGAGGCTCAAAAGTTAAAACTGCAGAGGGTAATCCTCTTTCTTGTGCTACATTCTTTAGATTGGAAATTGCAAACTTATGTCCTAAATGAACGCCATCGAAATTTCCGAAAGTTAGTGCCACATTATCTTTTATCCCTTGCTCACAGTTGTAAATAATTTTCATACAATTTGATATTTTATATATATTTTTTATATATAATAGTTGTATTTTATAAACTATGGAGATAAATCGTGAAAAACACTAAAGGAAAAGTTGTAATATATGTGAAGAAGTACTGCCCATTCTGCAAGAAAGCAAAAGAGTTATTGGATGAAAAAGGTGTGAAATACGAAGAAATTGATGTACTTAGAAACTCGGATTTGTTTGACGGTATAAAATCAAAATATAACGTCAGGACAGTTCCACAAATTTTTATTACTGATGAAAATGGTGATTATGTACATCATATTGCTGGATGTGACAAATTGATGGATCTTGAAAAAGAAGGAAAGTTGGATAATATGTTAAATAACAATGAAGATAGCATTAATGCAACAGCTTACACAAGCGGCAGTGATGAACACGAGGGATGTAATATAATACATAATGAAGATTTTATGTGATTTTTTTGTCTTACTGTTGCTGGCATACCCACTTTAAACAATTTTTAATGAATTAAAAATACAATTCATCTAGTGAGTTTTTTTAGTGGGAAAAAATGATAAAAAATATTATAATTGTTAGCAAAAACTTAATTAGTATTGAATTAATTAACAAACAAGATTTAGAGAGTTTCATCAAGATTTTCACAGTGCTTGATAAGCATATAGCAGCTAAAACTCTTTTTACAGAAGAAGTGACAATAGAGTATAAACAACACAATTGCATAGAAGTTGTTGAATTGATAAAAGATACAGGTTTTACATATCATGATGTTGAGAATGTGTTAAATCACCTAAGTAATCATGGAATGAAAGTACCAAGTAGCGTTATAGCAAGCACCCTTTCTTCTTCATACAATCACGCACTTGAGTCTAAGGATGTAGCATTTGCCTGTTCTAAAGGGTTGCCACAATTTTACATCAGGGTAAATAAGAATACCTTTATAATGACTCCTATAAGTGAAGAGAATCTGGAATTGAATTCGCAAAATAGCAAAATGCTTATAGAGTCATTAAAGAGCGAAAAAAGCACTTATGATTGCATAGTGGAAGAAAATATCATCAAAGTTATAGTGCATTCTGAAATACATCAGGCTATAAACTCGATTATAAAATCACTGATAAAGTCTTGCCTTTTAGCAAGAGATGAAGAAGAAAAATTCAAAGAGAAATTGAGACAACTTGCTTTTAAAGATCAAGCTTTCGTTGAGTATTCTAGCATCAAAACCATTCATAGATATCCGAATAACCATCCTCTGAGAAAGCATGAAAGTGTTATTAAAGATATAGAAAATATTTTATGTGATTTCATAATAAATGAGAACAGCGGGTTTGCTATAGAGCGGTTAAATAGACTGGGCTCAGAAGTCTCTCCAAATACTCCAAGAATCATCACTAAAACTATAGATAAGCTTGTTAAGTTTCACTAAAATGTTGTTGGAATGGTTTTAGCCAATGTCTACATATATCTGATTTTTACTGATTGAGTGGAGCAATTGAGCTGCTCTCTGTCATCCCAGCGTTTAACACTGGGATGATTTCGTTGTATGGTATCTTATATAGTGTTTTACAAATTCACATAGCTATTTCAAATTTACCCATATCAATGTCAGTAAATTTATTGAGAAAATATCACTTAGTTCTTTAAATTTATGTTTTTGGATATATATTAATCATTTATTTTCAAAGCCTCAATAAAAGCATTTTGTGGGATGTTTATGTTTCCTACAGAATGCAATCTTTTCTTACCTTTCTTCTGCTTTTCAAGCAGCTTCATCCTTCGTGTGACGTCTCCACCATAGAGCTTGGCTGTTACATCTTTTCTATACGGGTTAATCGTTTCTCTAGCAATAATTTTTCCGCCTACTGCCGCTTGAATCGCGATTTTATATTGCTGGCGTGGTATCAAGTCTTTCAAACGTGCACATATTTCACGGCCTCTTTTTTCTGCCCTGCTTTTATGAACAATGCAGGCTAACGCATCCACAGGTTCTCCATTAACTAAAAAACTTAATTTATCTATCTGACTTTCCTGATAATCGGATATTTCCCAATCTAAACTTGCATATCCCTTGGAAATTGATTTTAGTCTATCGTAAAAATCAAAAACAACCTCAGACAGCGGTAATTTATACTTCAGTAGTGCTGTTGTCGTATTACCAACATAAGATAAATCCTGCTGTTCTCCTCTCCTCTCTTCACACAGAGATAGAATCTCTCCTAAATATTGATCAGGTACCATTATAGTTGCAGTGATCCACGGTTCTTCCACTATTTCAATTTTTGTAGGGTCTGGCATATCGCTTGGGTTATGGATATTTAAAACTTTACCATTTTGTGTTGCAACTTTATATATAACACTCGGTGCAGTTGCTGTTAGATCTAAATCAAATTCTCTTTCGAGTCTTTCTTGAATGACTTCAAGATGTAGCATTCCTAAGAAACCGCAACGAAATCCATAACCTAGGGCATTTGACGTTTCAGCATCAAATGTAAAACTAGCATCATTTAAATGTAATTTTTCTAGTGCTTCCCTTAAATATTTAAAATCATCTGTGTTATTGGGAAAAATACTGCAAAATACTACAGGATGTACTTCTTTAAAGCCAGGTAATGCCTTGCTGCACGGCCTTTTCTCTTCAGTAATAGTGTCTCCTACTTTGCAGTCAGCTACTTCTTTCATTGAAGCAGTTATAAAACCAACTTCACCTGCTGAAAGTTCACCAGTCATAACTTTTTTAGGAGTGAAAATACCGATATTATCGACCTGATATGTAGCATTATTAGACATCATAACGATTCTCATGCCTTTTTTTAGTACTCCATTTTTAACTCGCACTAAAATTACTACTCCTAGGTAAGGATCATACCAACTATCAACTAAAATTGCTTGCAGTGGAGCATTTGTATCACCTTGAGGAGCGGGAAGTTTTGTCACTATAGCTTCAAGTACATCCTTTATCCCAAGACCAGTTTTTGCCGATATCAAAATTGACTCAGTTGCATCAATTCCGATTACCTCTTCAATCTGAAGCTTTATCCTTTCTGGATCTGCAGCAGGAAGATCGACTTTATTAAGCACAACTATTATCTCATGATTATTGTCAATTGCCTTGTAGACATTTGCCAGAGTCTGAGCTTCAACTCCTTGGCTGCTATCTACTACCAAAAGTGAGCCTTCACATGCGGCTAAGCTTCGGCTGACTTCATATGAAAAGTCAACATGACCTGGTGTGTCCATGAGGTTGAGGCAATATTTATTACCATTATTTGCAGTGTAATTGAGTCTTACCGTTTGTGCTTTGATTGTGATTCCGCGTTCACGCTCTATATCCATTGAGTCAAGTACCTGATTGGTCATTTCCCTTGTCTCAAGACCGTTACATTCTTCTATCAAACGATCAGCAAGAGTTGACTTACCATGATCTATATGTGCTATTATTGCAAAATTTCTTATATTGTTCATAGATCTACTTATTTAAGTAGATCTATTTTACATTTTAAGTATTACAAGAGCAATTACTTATCTTCCTTTTTGCTGAAAACATTAAGCTGGCGTCTGTACTGGTCGGAAGTATTCAGTAGTTGATGGTTGACTCAGTTTGCTACTTTCCTCATTCTTTTCCTGCTTGCATGTTTTTACTGCATCAGCAAGGCTTAGGTAATCATTACCAACTTTAATTCTTACATCTTTATTTTCTTCTAAATCTTTATCATCTGGCTTATCACTTGCTATTTTAATAGTGCCATCGCTATTAGCACTTAATATAATGATAAATTCCCTTTCATCTATATACCAATTAAACTTTATTCCATATTGAGCTGCAGTACCTAAATTATAACACCTCACTCCATTTTTATCTACAAAGCCACAGACAACTTCTTCTTGATCGCCATTTAAAATACGAATTTCATGAATATTGTTTTTTTTACGAAAATCATTATTTAAAAACTCGCTTATCTCAATATTTATGCTTTTACTGTTGTCTTTTAGATTGATTACTGCATCACACAAACTACAATTATCATATTTTTCAATTGATACTGCATCAATAGTGCCGTTTTCTATATACTTTCTAAACTTTTCTTCAATTTTCTTTTCTAATTCTTCTTGCCTTGCTTCATTTTGTTGTTGCATTCCTTTTAGCTTTTCTTCCATTTTTTTCTGAAGTGATTCGATATCACAAATTAACGTGGATTCATCAATGCCGAGTATCACGTATGCTTGGCCCAATCCTGTCTTCAATCCTTCAATTATGATTACCATCTCTAAGATAGACCCTAAGTTTTGATAATGTATATTAATTTTTTCACTACTTAGGCTACCTCGATTGCTATCCCAGTCGATAGCAATGTTAGTAAACATAGAATTAAGGCCTTCATAAATATCTTTCAATAGACTTGATTTCTCTGAGTTTATTCCATCACGTTTAATACTACTAACATAATCATTAAATGACTTTATTTCTTCAGAATATGTAAAGACACTGTACAGTTCTTTACGTGTTACTCTATCTTGTATTTTTTGTTTTATTTTTTTTAATATCTCACTACTAATACATTTTACCTCATAAAACTATTCAATATTATATACATAAACATTAGGGAATGTTAGCACTTTCTATATGCTTGCGCACTTCCTATTATTCCTTTAACATAGCTGACACTTTTTTTGAATGAGAAATCACTTTATTAATCATATAATTCTCATGATTGTTACCTATTTTAGGCAATTCATACAAATAATTCACCATTATCCCGGCTGACTGACTAATGCCTTTTTCAGAAGTATCAGCCATCCAGTTGATTTGTTTGATTGATGCACCATTGCTTAAATGAAAGTGTGCTACTGGATCATAAGCACCCCCACCACTGCTTTTAACCTTTAGCAAATAATGTGCACAAAGTTTCAGTAGGGACTGTTTTTCGCATTCAATGTTAGTTTTTATGCTTTCTAAAATTTCTGTACCTGATTGTTTTATATTAAGCTTACCTAATAAAGCTACGTCTTGATTTTTTAGCCATTTTGTAAATCCAGGAACTGGAGAAAGAGTTGCATACACTTTTACGCTTTTAAATTCTTGCGATAGTTTTTCTACGACTCTCTTTATTAAAAAGTTACCGAGGCTAATTCCAGATAAACCAGTTTGAGTGTTTGATATTGAATAGAATATAGCAGTACTTGCACTGCTTGGGTCACTTGAGGGCACTGACTCATCCAAAAGGTGTTGAATACTATCTGAAATCTCATTCATCAATGCAACCTCTACAAAAATTAGAGGTTCGTTTGGTATTTTGTAATGAAAGAAAGCAAAACAGAGACGATCAGAATCTAGCCTATTTTTTAGGTCACCCCAAGAAGAAATTTTATGTACAGCTTCATATTTTATAAGTTTTTCCAACAATGATGCAGGTGAATCCCAGGTGATTTGATGAAGATCAAGTAGATCAACATCAACCAAAGTACAGAGTATATTTTTTAATTCATTTTCTAGTGGGTTTAGATTTTCATATTGGTTCTTTAGCTTAAGCACATCAGAGCGCATATCAACAATAAACTTAAGACCTTCTGGTAAGGAGATAAACTGCTTCAATATTTTAGAGCGTGGTGATTCAAGGACTTTTATTAAGTCTTGTTCAAACTTATAGCTCGACTCAGAATCTTGATTTTTCTTATATACTTTTATTTCTTCATCTATTTTCGTTTTATCCGGATTGAACTTTTCTGCCAGGGTTTGTAAAAATTTTATTTGACCTGCCTCTGATAAACTCAAGTACAAATTACCAAGAGATACGGTGTTCTTACGTGCTGAGACTTCACCCCCCTTTGGGTTTAAGCATTCGTTCATCTTCAAGACTAAACTATCGACATCGCGACTACTACTTAAATCAGGGTTAATATTGCCAACCCATGATCTTACAGCGTTTGCTACTTCACCTAGTATCTTAAAAAAGCTCTTTGGTGCTTTCTGATCTTCAACTTTCACTATATCAGTTTTTGCTAATGATTCTTTTGTCATAAATTCCTTTTACTATGTATCTATCTTAATTTAAAGAAAAATCTTAGTCTACAAAGAAGGCATATACTTTCATGGTACAACTATTTTATAATCTATTTAAAATTTTCGTAAAGAGAGTTAGATTTTTAATTTTATTATTCTTCTTATAAAAGTACTTTTATTATAAAAATGACCTTTTTTCTCTTCCTTTTTCGGGTAAGGCTGATTTTTTAATTACCTAGGCGAAGTTACTTAATTTTTACACATCTATTGTAAAGTACAAAATCTGACTTTGGAATGAAAATGCTAGCTGATGCTTGGACTTTATTGATACTTACGCTACTTGAAACTATACTTGGTATAGACAATTTAATCTTTATTTCTCTAGCAATAGATAAGGTGCCAAATCTGCTGAGAGAAAGAGCCCGCCTTATAGGTTTTGGCTTGGCGCTATTGATGCGTTTTGTAATACTATTTTTTACATCATATATATTATCAATGCAAAAGCCTATATTTCACACTGTATCTCTGGATATCTCAGTAAAGGATTTACTTATGATTGCAGGAGGGTTATTCCTTATTGTTAAAAGCTCTATGGAGTTATGGAGCGACATTTTTGTACATAAGGAGAATAAAACAAAGGCAAATGTTAAATCACAATTTTTTTTAGTTGTGCTACAAATTATATTAATAGATTTAGTTTTTTCGGTTGATTCGATATTAACTGCCATAGCATTAACTCACAATATGATAATCATTGCCATAGCATTTACATTTTCCATACTAGCGATGCTATTTTCATCAAGTTATACCGCTCAGGTAATAAAATCCAACCCAAGCTTAAAAGTAATTGCCATTCTATTTATTTTACTCGTCGGTGTATATCTAACACTTGAAGGGCTTCACATAGAACTACCAAAAGCATGTTTGTATTCTTCATTTATGTTTGCATTGCTTGTGGAAGCTATAAGCAAAATAAAGAAAATACAGCCTTGAAACTATTTTACACGAAGCAAAAATCCAATCAGTGCGTGACGTACAACTGTGCGAACATTTTCTAGCAGGAAGGTGTCATCCCAATGCTTGACACTGGGATCCATTTTTCCATCATCAAAAACATTGTATTTTTACATTACTTTTATGCTTACCAACTTAACTGGATGCCAGTGCCCAGACACTGGCATCCTACAGATAATGTTCATACAGCTGTGCGTCACACGCTCTACTGTCAAGTAGGTGCTTGCTGTCCATTTATTAAGGCGGCAGATGGTTTCTCTGCTCCATCAACTTTAGTACTAGGCTTTAGTAATGCATATGTAGCACAACCAACTACCAGTGCTGCTGCTGTAACTGCAACCACTGCTATAACGATAGGTGTCAACTGAGCTGTAATTGTTCCAGTTGTAAAAAGTGCCACTGCTATAGCAGTGCCTAATAATCCAGTTACTCCACCGGCAATCTTTGCTTTATTACGCGCTTTTACAAAAGAGCCTCCTCCTGCGTCTAATAGAGCTTTTACTACGTCTTGACTCTTAGCATGATCTAAAGGAGTCTTTCCATCTTTATCTACTGCATTAACTTTTGCTCCTTCTTTGAGTAAAACCTCTACTATCTCTGTGTAAGCAGCAAAGTGCAAAGCAGTGTACCCACTTTTATCTCTCACATTAACATCTGCTCCTGCTCCGATTAAAACCTCTAATACCTCTTTGAAACCATACAAAGCAGGATAGTACAAAGCAGTGCACCCATTTTTATCTATCACATTAACATCTGCTTTTGCTCCGATTAAAAACCCTACTGTCTTTTTGTAACCATTCTCAGCAGCTATAATTAATAACGTCCACTTTTCGTATGGGTAAATATCAAATACATGATTTACATCAAAATTACCTTTCTCCCACTCTTGATATAGATCTTGATTCTGTTCCTTTAGTTCTTCTTGTATTTTCTCAATTATATTATATTTATTTAAATCTTTCTTAGCCTCAATCGTCCTCAGTACTGTTTCCAGTGATTCACATTCTCCTGTCATGATTTTACCTTCAATATCAAACTATATGTTTAATTATTACATGATTATGATAAAAAGTCAATTAAAACAAGCTAATAACTGGGATTGTGAATAGTAAATTAGATTCAAGTAGCCTCTGTGGTGTCATTCAACTTCGTTGTCATCCCAGTACTGGGATCCAGGAACCAGCGTCACGCGCTGGAATGACATTAAATAGTTTTCCTTAAAATTTGAGTTATGCAAGCAGCCTCTTTGGTGTGATTCGAGTAGCTGAAACTGGAATGAAATTATTGCTACTCCCACTCAATAGTTGCTGGTGGCTTGGAAGTTAAATCATACACAACTCGATTTATTCCGGAAACTTTGTTAACAATTATACTACTGACGTCTTGCAAAAACCTCCAAAATACTAACGAATGTTGATCTTTATTTTCAAATGGAAATGCATCAGCTGTCATGCCATCAGATGAAGTCACAGCCCTTAAAGCGCAAACATATCCGTATGTACGATTATCTCCCATAACTCCCACAGTTTTTACTGGTAACAGTACAGCAAAAGCCTGCCATATTTTATCATACAGATCATAATTTTTCATTGTGTTGATATATATTTCATCTACTTCTTGCAATATTCGTACCTTTTCTTCATCAACCTCACCTATGATCCTCACTGCAAGTCCAGGCCCAGGAAATGGATGTTGAAATATTATCTCATCTGAAAGCCCAATTTCTTTGCCAAGCAGCCTTACTTCATCTTTAAAGAGATAGCGTAAAGGTTCTACTAGTTTCAGATTCATTTTTTCTGGCAACCCACCAACATTGTGATGAGATTTAATTGTACTAGTGTTTCCTGAAGCGTGCCCTGATTCAACTACATCAGAGTAAATGGTGCCTTGCATTAAAAAATCCACATCACCTATTTTTTTTGCCTCTTCTTCAAATACTTCGATAAAAGTATTGCCGATAATTTTTCGCTTTTCTTCCGGATCAGTTATTCCCTTTAACCTACTTAAAAACAAGTTTGATTTATCAACGTAATTTATTGGAATTTCTTTTAACATAGTAGTGGTCTGGCTCTTACGCAATAACCCAGTATCGATAAAAATACAGTTTAATTGTTTTCCTATAGCTTTGTGTGTAAGAACTGCTGCAACACTTGAATCAACCCCCCCACTTACTGCAGCAATTACTTTTTTCTCCCCTACTAAGTTTTGAATTTTTTCCTTCTGTTTTTCAACGAATGACTTCATTGTCCAATCTCTCTCACAATTTGCAATATCTAAGAAATTAGAGAGAAGTTTACTACCATTTGTCGTAGGCTTAACTTCAGGATGGAACTGAGTACAGTAAATCTTCCGCTGTTCGTTGGCAATTATTGCGATTGTTTGATTTATTATACCTGAGGCAATAGCAGTAAATCCTTGCGGTATAGTTTCGACACTGTCTGCATGGTTCATTAGCACATCGACTTCGGAATTAACGTTCCAAGTATCCTTTATAATTGGGGATTCTTTTAGTATCTTGATTTTAGTTTTGCCAAATTCCTGATTGAATTCTTTTCTTACCTTTGCCCCGAAATAATGACAAATGAGTTGCTGTCCATAACATATTCCAAGTATAGGAGTGTTTATTGTTTCGTTAAGTTTTATAATTTTATGTGCTACTTCACTTACTTCAGAGCAATTGTCATTTACAGATTGCGGTCCTCCAGAAAAAATAAATCCATTGAATTTTGATACTGTTTCGAAATCGATATTGCTTGGAAATATTTCACAGTAAACGCCCATTTCCCTGATTTGTCTTGCAATAAGCTGTGTAAACTGTGAACCAAAATCAATAACGGCAATTGCTGACAATGTGCTCCTCCATATTATTTAAAGCAATATTTGATAATAAAGAAAACAATAAAGTAAGTAAACTAAGACCTGTTTAAAAACTTTAATATATGACTAAAGTAACTTAAATTTACCGCAACAGATTTGTGATTAAGCTGTCTTAATTATCATTCTGATACTCTCTTCTTATCATAATAGCAACCCCAACATCTTTCCTTAAGTTGATGCCATTGCCTGAACGGATACGTTTAATATATATATAAATTCCTATCTTTTATATCTAATAAACCAAGTGTTGGTACGATTGTTGCTTTCAGGAAGATGACGGTTTCTACTGTCTTAGCCAGTTTTTTTGACTTTTGATGCAATAAGTTTTGGTTATCTTTTCTATGCTCTATAAGCCCACCAATTACCATAACTTCGCCGCTCTTAATTTTTAACGTAGAGTGCATTTCTCTGGTTTCAATAATTGGAATGTCACTATTTAATTTCATTTTATTCTGCTGTGCGACATATTCTATATTTGGGTCTTTAGTGTAATCGTTAATTCTTGATAAGGTTGGATGTATATCCATGAATATTTCATTAGTATCAATGTTAATGCTTGGGTGGATTATTAACACCACACCTATTGGAGTGCTATTCATCTTGGTAATTAAGGCATGATTGGAGTTTCCGGTATCTTTCTGTATATCGGAAGTAAAATAGATATGGTTTTTAGTAAATGAAATCATTGCTTGCTGATTATTTATAGCATGTACTCTAGGGCTTGAAATTACGGTTGAAGTGCCAAATTTATTTAAAATTTTTACTAAATCTCCTAAATCACTCACACTAGAGTTAATTGCTAGGTCAATAATAGAGTTACCTTGATTTGTTATAGATTTGGTTTCATTATGCAAATCATTTAAGTTGATACCAGAAAGGTATTTATCGTCTAATAAAACTTCAACTATTTTGGCCTCGATCATTACTTGAGAAGACGCCAATTTCTTAACTTTATTAATATATTCTTCAACAGCTTTGTGAATATCTTTTCTAGCATTTAGAATAATGACACCAGCTTCTCTGTTGGATGAAAGAAACTCACCATCATCTACTCCGTTAACATCCATTATTGCATTTAAGCCTTTTTCTAATGAATTCCATAAATCACTACTATATTGAGATTTCATATAGTTTCTATCACCATCACTGTCGGTAATATTGTTACCAATGATAAAACTCCTTTGCGCAGAGTGTTGAATATTGATGAAGTCTACGTAATAATTTTGTGCATATGGCAAATCTTGTTCAATTCTAATTACACCATTATTCATTGAGTAACGCAATTTGGCGCTGTTGGCTATATTCTGAATTACTTCGTTTATGTTCTTATCTTTTAGCTTTAAAATAATATTACCTGATATTTTGGGATCTATGTCTAAGTTAACGTCAGAAAGTTTTCCTATCTCAATCAGTAAATCCTTTACTGGTACTTTTTCATCAACATTAATCGAAAGAAACTGATTACTGGTTGTAAGATCGGGAAACTCTACCGGTAAAGGTATCATTTCTGGTATTGCTGGTTCGTTATTCTTCAAAGGAGTATTATATTGTTGCAACGAATAATCGTGCTTATAATTGTCTATATTAACAGAATGTTGCTTGTTAGGTAGATGTGTACAAGAAATAATGAAAAGGAGTATTAAACATTTTAAAATAGCCATGAGGGCAGCATACAAATCTATACTAATAGTTTTCTATAAAAATGTTAAAAATGTATTTAATTGTATCCGTTCAGGGGAGTGGTTTAAGAAATGATAGATAGGAGATTATGAAAAGGGTTTAGCCGTATGGAAGTGGGATGAAAAGAAGCACTGGTTTCACATGTGTCTGAACAGACACCATTTTACAGCATTTTAAATTTGTCCTGTGCAATGTTTGTACAGTTGCGATAAAAATTACTTGACAAATTTTGACAGCTTTGTTATTTTGATAGTGAAGATATTCTAGAGCTCGAAATCTATCTTCGTCTGCAGACTTTTCAACTTAATTAATTTATAATCTCTAATTAAAGTATATTGTACTTATGTATAGATAACTTCTATCATAGCTATGTACATTTTTCTGAGTTTTTTTGTATTACTTAGGAGGATCATCATGTTTAAAATCATGGATTACGCATATCATTGACATAAATGCCTTAAAAGGACAGATGGTACCTACGTCCTCTTTATATAGATTATGTATTTGTTCAGATACGACTAAATTGTGTCGAGTGTAGAAAAAATTAGACAAATTCAGCCTTATATAGAACCAAATTCAACGGAAGTAGAATTATCCTCATTTCCATAATAGTAAGGATTTGCTTCTTGCGTATTATTAACAGCAGTTTTTAATAGTACTTCCTTATCACTATTCCATGCAACTTTCTCCATAATTGGAATATAATCCTTACACTTTTGATTATCTCCACAATCCTTGATTTTACTATCATCATTTAGATAACGCTTCAATGCATCATAGTATACTTTAGTGTTATTACCCTCTTTATCTATCATTTGTCCTAAGGTATTAACAAGTATCAATGGTGCAACTTGTTTTGCTTTTACAACACTTGTTTCACTGGACTCTCTAAAGAGATTAGGACATGCTCCTCTGGAAAAAAAGCTCTTGTTGAATTCTGGATTACTACGGTAAACGTTCGGGTAACAGAAACTCTTAATCTCTTCTTCTTGACACGCTAACTCTATTTGATCATCGACACATTTTTCACATTCTATATTACCAAGCCAGGATATTGAATTAAGATCCTCTGTAAAGGCAAATTTAAAATTTACTGCACCATAATTACCATTTGCTCCCTCTTCTATATATTTTGCAATCTTAGGATTACTGTACATCTCAGGATATAATTCCTTTAGTAAATCAGATGCACTAAAACCTTGACAACCTATCTTATTATCAACTTTATAAAAATGAGAATATGGCCCACAATTTTCATACTTGGAACAATCTGAGGTTACTTTTCGAGATGTAATTTCTCCATTTTCATTCTCTCCTTCATCAGTAACAGGTTCGCCCGTATCAATTTCACCTTCTCTATCGGTAACAGGTTTATCTATACCACTTCCTTTTTTACATTCTTCAGCTATTTTTTATACCACTTAGTCTCTGCTGATGATTGCTCTACATTTTAATTTCCGTAGCTGTTCACAACATTACACTCTGGAACTGCATACCTAATATCGCATGCTGATTTCTCTCTTTATCTTCTGCAAATTAATTAAATGAAGGGCATTAAGTATCCACACTACTAAAAAAAGTGTGGTACAAAATATAAACATTGCAATGAGTGGCAGCAGTAAAGAACCTTCTATTGCTACTCCACCTTTTCTAAAAATACTTGCTGGCTGATGAAGAGTAGACCATAAATTCACAGAAAATTTTACTATGGGAATATTTATAGCACTAAAAATGGCAAATACTGCTGATGATTTCTCTGCTCTTGCTTGATTATCAAAAGCGCTCCACAATGAAAGATAACCAACATACAGAAAAAACAAAATCAGCATTGAAGTAAGCCTTGCATCCCATACCCACCAAGTACCCCATGTTCCTTTTCCCCAGACGCTACCTGTGATTAAGCATATTGCCGAAAAGACTGTCCCTGAAGGAGCAGCAGCATGTGCCAAAACACTAGCAACACTATTGTTCCATACCAACGAAATGAAACTGAGTGATGCAATGAGTCCGTATATTCCAAGAGCAAGCCATGCAGAAGGCACATGAAGATACATAATTCGTACAATTTCTCCTTGTTTATAATCTCCTGGGGAGAAGAATAATGCCAAGAACATTCCAATTAAAAAACATGAGAAACAAATAACCCCAAGCCAAGGTAGAGCTTTTTTAGCAAAAGAAGTGAAATTTGTAGGCTTTAATAAAAACATTCGTTTTGAGAATAATTGTGTTAAGAATTTATCAATTAGTTTGAGTTTTATCAACAAGATAGTTTTTCTATATTTACGTAGTATAATAAATTAGCACAATTTCAGTAGCAGATTGCTTGCTATTATTTTTAGTATAACGTTGATGATCCTTAAAAAGCTTAACCTACACTTAGTGTCAGATTCAAGTGGTGAAACTGTTATATCAGTTGCAAAATCAGCTCTGAAACACTTTCGTTCTGTAGAAACGATCGAATATGTTTGGTCTTTCGTAAAAGGAGAAGAGCAGATTGACAAAATTTTAGAGGAAATTAATAGAAAAAGTGATGAGCATAATTTTGTTATATGCACTATTACTAATGATGAGCTAAGAAAATATCTAAAAAATAATTGTATAAAGCTAAAAATTCCCTACAGAGCGATATTATCACACATTATTAGGGAAATCTCATCCTATCTTGAAATTGAAAAAGACGAAAAACTTGACTTACATGCTGAGATAAATAACGAATATTTTCAGCGCATTGAGGCAATAAACTATACCATTAATCATGATGATGGACAAAATATTCAAGATATTGATAAAGCCGATATAATTTTGGTTGGAGTTTCACGCACATCAAAATCTCCCACCAGTATGTATTTAGCTTACCGAGGCTATAAAGTTGCAAATGTTCCTTTTGTTAGCGAGATACCCTTTTACGTCGACTTAGCAAAATTAAAAAATAAACTGACTATAGGAGTAACAATAGACGTAAGAAGGCTAATAGAAATACGCAAAAATAGACTGACTTCAATTAATAATGAAGGTAATAATATATATGCTGACCCTAGAAAAGTAGAAAAGGAAATTAAAGAAGCAGAGGAGTTCTTTAAGCAAAATAACTGGCCAATTATTGATGTCACGCAAAGGTCAATCGAAGAAGTATCAGCAACAATTATACAGTATTTTAATAAAATGTGAAAAATTTATCAATTGACTAACTCTCTGTCAGTGATCATAATGTAAGGTAATTCTATTCTTACTGTAGATATGAAAGTTAAAGGGTCACTAAAATCTCATCGTAACAGAGATAAAAATTGTAAAGTTGTGAAAAGGGGTGGTAAGGTTTATATTATAAATAAGGTAAAGCCAAGATGTAAAGCGCGTCAAGGTTCTTAGCTTTTTGTTTTCCTTTTTATGTCATATGTTTTTCATATGGAAGCATGGTTAGAAAGAAACAAAAATTGTTGCATAGCACTGCCCATTTCTTCTCTTACATTATATTTTGGTATTAACATGATTACAGGCAGACGTGGCTTGTTAACATTAATTAACTTAAAAAAAAGAAATTAATTACGTGCGTCAACAAGTCCATGAATTTTAGTTCCACCCTAAGCCCTCTTGAGCTTGAGAATTTTTTCTATATATAGGCTGAGCATGAATGACATCTGATCATCAATTATGCAAATCTGGATCTTGTTGTGCATACTTAAGTCATTTTGCCAAAATTCCCTTTTTGCATCACCTTTTAAACCTCTTGTGTATACTTCTGTAATTGTGGTAAATTTTTGATCATTGGCAGCCACTTCTCCACACTGCTTCCATACATATTCTCAACTTCTTCTCGCTTTTACTGTGTATTCCTTTTGTGCTCTTTAAAACGGTACCTTCTATATATATATTTATTGTCATTAGGCTAAGTTACCGCTTTTTTTCCATTTTTATACTTCCTGCCCTTGATTAATTTGACCTGCTAACATTTTGTTTACAGGGCCTGCTATTAACTCTGCACAATTTATTCTTATGGTAAAAACTTCTTCTTCACTCTTATTTTTCCTTAACTTGACGCGTATGGTTTTTTAAATACTCCCGTCTGTCAAGGAATTTCTACTCATGAAGGTTATGGCTTGGAAGATTACTGAAATTTTGAAAAATGTAGTCTACTTCTATATTCAAATATATCAAGCAGTAATTCAAAATTAGCTATTGTACCTTTTGCACTATTATATGCAAGGTTGAGCAATTCTCTGTCCTCATATAAATCAGCAAATTTAAACTCCATGCACCCTGATTGTTTTGTGCCTAGAATATCTCCGCTACCCCTCAGCATCATATCCTTTTCAGCAATATAAAATCCATCTTGTGACTCACACATAATCTTTAACTTTGAATACGAACTTTTACTGAGATTGTCATATAACAGTACACAAAAAGACGGTTTATTTCCTCGTCCTACTCTACCTCTTAACTGATGTAATTGCGATAACCCGAACTGCTCTGCATTCTCTATAATCATAATAGTTGCATCTGGTACATCTATGCCAACTTCTATCACAGTAGTTGCAACAAGCAGAGAAAATTCATTTCTCTTGAAGGAAAACATCACTTGATCTTTCTGCTCTTGAGTTAGTTTTCCGTGTATTATTCCAACTCTATCAAAAAATGTCTTTTGTAGTTCCTGAAAGCGCATTTCTGCTGCGGCAATATTGAGTTCTTCGTTTTCTTCTATATATGGACAAATCCAATATGCTTTTTCGCCTCTATTTATAGCATCTTTCAGTTTTTGAATAATATCTGATACTTTTTTAACGTTCATAATAACGGTTTTTATTGGCAATCTAGATTTTGGTTTTTCCCTTAAAATAGAACATTCAACATCACCATACATAGCTTGCTGCAAGGTTCTTGGAATGGGAGTTGCAGTAACAAAAAGTATATCGGTATTTTCTCCTTTTCCTACCAACCGATTCCTCTGTATCACTCCAAATCGCTGTTGTTCGTCTATGACTGCGAGTCCTAAATTTTTAAATGTAACGTTGGCTTGAAATAATGCATGAGTACCAATTACTATATTTAAAATACCACTTGCAAGTTCGTTCATAATAATCTTTCTTTCCTTGCGCGCAGTTTTACCGGTAAGCAAAGCAACTTTTATATCAGTACAAGATAGAGCTTCTTCGATCCAATTATAATGTTGCTCAGCCAAGATAGTAGTTGGTGCCATTAGAGCTACTTGCATGTTATTTTCTACCACATTCAGCATCGCAAAGAGTGCAACTACAGTTTTGCCACTCCCAACGTCACCTTGCAGCAGACTTACCATGCGGTATTTAGATTTTTGTCTCTCTGAAATTTCACCTATCGCTCGAATTTGATCATTTGTTAATTGGAACGGTAATTCATTTAAGACCTGCTCTTTGTATTTATTCAATATTACAAATTCCCTTCCTCCTTTTTTTACATGATTTTCCCTCGCAAGTTTTAGCGCCAGCTGATAGGCACATAGCTCATCATAAGCAAGTCTTTCTCTGCAAACTTCTGCTTCTACGAGTGAGCTCGGTCTGTGCAATCTTATGATGCTTTCTTTCCAATTCAGCCATTTCTTTTGCTTGATTAATGTTTCATCTATCCACTCTGATAAATCAGGCAAATCTTTTAGATTAGAACTTATTATGTTTCTAATGCTCTTGTTAGTAATACCGCGACATAATTGGTAAACTGGCTCTATGCAGGCTATTTCTTTAAATAGATTGATATCAGACAACATGTAATCTGGGTGAGTAATTTGCCAATGTTCGGCAAACTTTTCAAGTTTACCACTGATTACTATATCTGTTCCAACTGGAAATAATTTATACAAATATTTAACTGAGTAATTAAAAAAAACTATAAATAAATACTGACTTTCACTTTCAACGATTATTTTATATGGCCTACCTCTAACAGTGGGGCGCTGGTGCTCATACACTTTTGCCACAAAAGTTGTAAATTCTCCCACTTGAGCATCAGGTAGTGATTTACTTCTATCCACATAACTGAGCGGCCTATAAAACAGCAAGTCCATTACTCTGTCTCCACCGCAAAGTTTAGGCAATATTGCGGAATGAAACCTTGGTATATTCTCAATTTTACTATTTAGAAAAGTCAGCACACTTGACTGCTCATCAACATTCATACTGTGTAAAACCGTTTATTCATAATAGAGCCTTACTAAAATCCTGTCACCCTATTATGACTGTCTATGTTAAGTATATTATTGACATATTAACTATTTTTATGTATTATTATACTATCAGCAATTCATATCAAAGTATTAACAATGAACAACTCTATACAGGAAAAAAAGGGAAATCCAGTAGTTACACTCAAAGCTCAGGCAGAAAAGTTTAATTTTAGTATGCTAAAAGCGCGTGAAGATAGTGTTGAAGCGAAATCTGGTTATCAGGCGTATCAAGACATTGACAGAATGGATTTTACTATTAATGGTCAAAGTGTAGATAAAATCTTAATTAAAGCACTGATAAATAAAGACAAAAAAGAATTTGACAAGGTTTGGGCAGAACATTACAAAAACGAAAAAACTCCTGATAATAAAAAAACTGACCAATACAAAAAGAAATTTGAAAAATTTTACAATCTCGGTGCAGATTATGCTCACCTATTACCAAAGGAAGAGAACGGAAATTATCGACCATTTGTAAAAGAAGTTTTTAAGGAAATATTTGAATGTGCTGAAGTTCAAGTTCCAAGCGATTCTATCCTCGAGGAGTTAATTGTTAATTGCAACCAAGCAGGGTATGAAGCTATTGTATTTATAGAATCTCAAATTGCGCTTGAACAATATTCACTTGTAGTACGTTCCCCTGAAAAAGTTATAAATATCGATTATGTTAACCAAAATAATGTGAGTATTAGGTCTGATATGAAACTACCGATACTCTTCCAAGAGAGTGATGGTCAATTCGGTGACAAGGTATGTGATCTATCCAGCTCACTGGAATTTACACTTGAATCTCAAGATGGGAAAGATGATGTGATATATAAAGATGGCAAATTGTCACTTACTGTGCCCCGAAAATTGAGAGATTACAAAATTGATGGCAGAAGTTTATTTGATATTATTAAAGAATATTTCTACAAATTCTGCGAGAAGTTAGGGTTCAAGTTTGAAGTAGAAATAGAGCATGATTTAGGTGATCCGATGAGCTACCTCGAAGAGGTAGCTCTGCCCATTCATAGCAATGAACACGAAAATGCACCCTAAAACTAATAGTTAAAATATTTCAAGCGCTGTTAGCTTATTTGCATAGTCAGTTGTACTAGACGCAACTTAATCTGACAGAAAAACTAATATCAATCTCTATGTTTGATGCTACTAATATTTTTCTAAAAAGCAATATGCTTGCTATCAAGAAAAGTCTGCATAGCAATATTTACCTAAATGAGGCCTTGTCTCAATTCCTAAATATAGCTGTGATTTTCTGGTTTATCATAGCCCATATCAGTCAAAATGCGCGATAATAGCACCATCAAAGAAAGATATATTAAAAAGATTAGCGGCAGTAATTGCAGTTTTCTCTGTTTGCCATAGCAACTCTTGAGTAGGTATCAATAATAATGATAATCTATATATCTGCTATAAAACCTCGAGATCCGTAGAATAGGGCTGACTAAGGTTCTCATACATTCCTGTATGCTGAGAACATAAAAGCTCTTTTGATTCTATTCCTAAATCCTCAAGTATTTGCTCCTGTTCAGCTATAAGTTCTAATAGCCCTGTTCCACTTTCACTTACTTCACTTCGTTCAAGACACATAAGTTCTGTTAACTCTGCTATGTCTTCTCTAGAAAGCTGATTTTTTTCAGAAAAAGTTGCTTCACTCATATGGTCCTCTTTTTGATATAAAGAGTATCTTATACAAGAGAATAACTAAAATAATCTAAACTCTTGTGTCATATTTGTAGCTTGGTGTAGTTATATGGTACATTTCAGATAAGAGTACTGATTATCTAATTGTAGGAGAAGACCTAGTCAAAATATAAAAAAGCAGTGGAATTGGGGGTGGTAAATTCAGAAGTGTCTGAATAACTGTGTGAACTAAGTTCGGAGGAGAATAGTATCAAGAAAGGAGAAAATTATATGGTCTTACCTTTATTGATGTATTAATTGAGAAGAGTTCTTCAAAGTTAATGTTTTGTTAGTTGTTTTATACTGAAATAGGCATATATAAATAATTAGGAGAATGTTATGCGGTCTAATTCCAATTCACTTAATAAATACGGATATGTATCTGATGCAAATGGATTGTCTCACCAAGAAATGGGAATGTATGATGATTTAGGAAGATATGAAGTTGCTGATGAAGATATGATGTACCAAAAAAACTATGGTATTATTGGTGATAGTTTAAAAAAAATAACAAATCTGACTGGAGATACAGCAAAGAGTATAGCAGATTACCTTATTAAACCTGTTAGTGATCAGGTTGCAAAGCAAATCGTTGTTCCATTAGGAACAGAGATTATAAGTAAAATTGTCGTACCTATTACAAAGAAAGTTGCAGAACAAAATCAAGACATGATAAAAGAGCTAACAGATAAACTCATGGTTCGCGTGGAAGATTTTGCTCGGTTACAAATAGAAAAATTAAAAGAAGACGTAAAGCAAGAGATAACATCAATACCAGGTAAAGTTTTAGAGAAGATAAAACCTTCTTCATGGCTTCCATGGAAAGCAGAAAGTTTGGATGAAGCTTATTCTGACACTTATGTACCAAATGATATAGATGAATTTGCATGGTAGAGCTTCAAGGTTTAGCAAAATGTTTTTTGGTTTATATTCGCTTGAGGTTAACATCATTGGCATTAAGCTTTTTTTAATGCTAAATGATCTTACTGTATATCTACAAATTCTTCCTGTGATTTTCAACTCTAGAGGTTATGTTTAAATTATAATATCTACCAAAAAAATAGTCATTTTGCTTGGATATTTGATATAATTTAGATCTATTAAAGCAAAAGCATGAATGAAGTAATAACATTTGGTTGTCGTCTAAATTTCTACGAGAGTGAGTTAATCAAAGAAGCATTAAAAAAAGCAAAGAGAGAAAATGTTGTTGTAGTGCATAGCTGTGCAGTGACAAACGAAGCAGAACGCCAAGTGAAGCAAAAAATACGTAAGATCTATAAAAACGACCCAAGTAAAGAAATTATCGTAGTTGGCTGTGCCGTTCAATTAGATCCTAAATCATATAGTGATATTCCTGGTGTAAGTAAAGTGCTAGGTAATCAAGACAAGCTAAGAGCTGAAAATTATCTACTAAATAATGATGAAATCTTAGTCAGTGATAACCAAGTAGAACCTATTCTCATTAATGGATTTGAAGATAAATCAAGGGCATTTATTGAAATTCAAAATGGTTGTAATCATAGTTGTACATTTTGCTCAATTACTGAGGCAAGAGGAAATAATCGATCTGTGCCAGTAAACAATATTATAGAGCAAATTAAGATTTTTATAGAAAATGGGTATCAAGAAGTGGTGTTTACAGGTGTTGATATTACTGACTTTGGTACAGATTTGTTTGGTAAGCAATCACTCAGTTCAATGATTAGAAGAGTTTTAAAGGATATACCACAGTTAAAGAGACTAAGACTTTCCTCTATTGATGTTGCTGAAGTTGATGATGAACTAATGGATTTAATAGCTAATGAGTCAAGACTTATGCCTCACTTACACTTGAGTCTACAGTCTGGTAATAATTTAATACTAAAGAGAATGAAACGTCGTCACAATAGAGAACAAGTGATAGAATTTTATCATAAAATGAAGAGCTTAAGACCTAATATAGCATTTGGCGCTGATATTATTGCTGGATTTCCAACAGAAACTGATGAAATGTTTCAGGATACAGTTGATTTACTGAAAAAAATAAATGTAGTTTATCTACATGCTTTTCCATATTCAGAGCGGAAAAACACACCTGCTGCACGGATGCCACAAATACCAGAGAATGTACGTAAAGAACGAGTAAAGCATCTAAGAGAAATAAATAAAGAAATGATGAGCAGTTTTTATCAATCTTTGCTCGGCACTGAGCAAAGCGTTTTGGTTGAGCAGAATAATATTGGTAGAACAGAAAATTTTGCATTAATAAAACTTACATCAAGAGTTCAAGCTAAAAGTATTGTGAAAGCTCATGTTAAAGGAATAGAAAATAATTGTTTAATTGGAAATATTATTTCTTAATTTTTGTACATTAAAGGAATATATGATATAGTAGTTATACTATAAGTGATAATTCATTTATGATAATTAGAATATCTATTGCTTTATTTTTCATCTTCATTCCGTGTGTCTATTTTTTTATTACTTATATCAGTAACAATACACACATTGAGCAAGTGCAGCCCTTAAAATTAGAAACGGACAATAATGAAAGTGTGATACATTCTGAAGAAGTTACTGAAAAAGAAGTGCCAATAAAATGTCAAGAACTTGAAAGTAGTTCACCTTCTGTTTTCCAAGTAGCTAATCAGAAAAATATGTGGCCAAGTATTGCAGATCAAGCTGAACCTACAAAGGAAAAATCAAAAAAACTTGATTTCTATGTTAGTGCTAATGGTGGTAAGATATATTCTGATAGCTCAGAAGTATTTGTGGAGGGTATACGTGCAATAGGAAAAAGAATTCTTGCTTTAGCTGAGGGCCGTTATGGTGGTTTTCTTTTAGACCTATTCTTAGGAGATGAAATTAAAAACATAAAAAAATTTAACGGTAAAATTGATTTTCAGTGGCTTAGCAGCATATCTGTAGGTTACTATGCTGGAGAAAATGGCCGAGTTGATTTTGAGACCATGTATTCTAAAGTCAATATTGAAGATAGTAACTCTCCTCCGGTATTTGATAAATCAGCAAGTGTATCTGCATTCTTATTAAATTTTTACTATAACCCTAATGTTCAAAATACTCAATTTGCTCCGTATATTGGTCTTGGTATAGGATCAACAGTTTTTAGATTAAAAAGGATTGATAAATCATCTAAAAATTTAATGCCACTGAATGTTCCTTGGCTTGTTTATCAAATAAAGCTTGGTGTTGATTACTCAGTAATTCCAGAAGTTAAAACCTTTCTCGGCTATCGTTACTTTAATATTCCAACACCTATTGCAGACGATATATCCACTCATAATATTGAAGTTGGTTTGATGTTTAATTTTTAGTAATAATATCTTTTCAATTCTAATATCCTGATTTCCATTCAGAAATTTGATAAATCTATCCATATCTTTAATCTTATGGCCATATCCTTTGTGATAGCCTGAAGATGGTTTCTGTTTCTTTTTTCCTTTTCCTCCACAAATATATTGGTTTTATGCTCACTAAATTGGTGAGCATGTTACAACGTTTTTGACGACGAAAAGACTGGATAGCTACTTTCATGACAACCATTTAGTTGTCTTTTCTCGTCTATCTTATTTTGTCACTCTGCTGAACAGATACTAAAGTACTAGCTTTTGTGGGTTGATGCACAATTCTATCAGAAGTTTTGTGACTATAATTGCAGAAAACATCGAGCACAGGATTCCTATCGATAAAGTGACAGAAAACCCTCTAATTGCTCCGCTACCAATAATGAACATTATTCCTGCAGCAATCAGTGTAGTGAGGTTTGAGTCAAGAATTGTTTTTATTGCGTTTTTAAATCCTTCTTCAATGGCACGAGCTGTTCTTTTTCCTGCTCTTATTTCTTCGCGGATGCGTTCAAATATTAAAACATTTGCATCCACTGACATGCCAACAGTTAGCGCAATTCCAGCAATTCCAGGGAGAGTAAGAGTTGCTTCAAGTAAGGTAAGAATGAGTAGTATAGAGATTACATTAAAAACGAGTGCAACAGACGCTAATAAGCCTAATTTGCCGTAAGTAATGATTATAGATAAACCAACGGCTATGATAGAGATTATTGCTGCAATTTCTCCTGCTTTTATTGACTCTTCTCCAAGGCTTGGACCAATGTTTTTTTCTTCAATTATTTTAAGTGGTGCAGGTAGTGCACCTGATTTTAAAAGTATTGCAAGTTCACTCGCTTGTTTTTCAGTGAAATTACCGCTAATTTCTCCCTCTCCATTTAGAATAGGTTCACGTATTGTTGGTACAGTTAAGACTGTGTTATCTAAAACAATTGCAAAAGGCTTTCCTACATTTTCTTTAGTAATTTTTGCAAATTTTTTACTTGCTATGCTGTCGAATTTGAAATGTACTGTTGGTTTACCTAAATTGCCAAATCTAACTGATGCGTTAACTAATGAATCACCGCCTATTTCAGTTTTGCGGAATATCGGGTAGGAATTACCCAAAGAATCCTTGAGCATAATCGTAGTGTCATGATCGATATCTTGCATTTTAGCTACATTGGTGTTTGCCAAATGGAAGGCCAGCTTGGCTGTTTTGCCAAGCAGAGATTTTATCTGCTGAGTGTCTTCTACTCCAGGAACTTGGACTAATATCTTATTTTGTCCTTGTTTTTGCACACTTACTTCCTTAGTACCAAGCTTATCTAAGCGTCTTTGAACATTAACTATTGACTCTGAAACTACTTCATTGATTAATGAATTCTTATAATGCGGTTTATATGAAATGAAAATTGCAGTATTTTTTCTACTCAATTCTAAATTTGGGTTTATTTTATGTATTAACGTTGAAACTTTTTTGTAATCATCAATATTATTTAAAGTTACAACCACTTGTTTATCGTTTTTTGCGCTAAATTCAATCTTTTGTGTTAACAGACCTTCTTTTATTTCATCGGTTAGCATGCTTAGTTTCTCTTTGAAGTAAAAATCTAAGTCTACATTTAGAAGCAGAGATGATCCACCTTTCAGGTCAAGCCCTAAATTTATTCTCTTTTTTGAGGTAAAGAACTTATTATCAATAAAATTTGGCAGTATTATATATAAGGACAGCAAAAAAATTAGTAACACTGAAAGAGATTTAACTATTATCTTGTTTGGCATAAATTTAAACTATATTAGTGCATTGTAGACCGAATAGTTGCTAATCACAAGCACCTAAAAGATTAGGACCGCCTAAAGCCCTGATCTATAATTGATGGTCTGCGTTTGTTTTTCTAAAATATCATTATAAATCCATGAATGAGGTTCAGAGGTAGCTTTAAGATTCTCTATTTGTTTATTTTTTCTAATGCTATCAATCGGAAGGTAAATGCATAAACCAAGTATTGAGAAAGTAACTATGGTAGCTGGTATGTGAATAGCAAGAAATTCACTATAACTTGGATCTTTCCAACCGAGAGGACTAGATAGAGAAGGATGAGAGGAAAATCTGGGAATTGCTACTACTGAACTTAATGCTGTTAGAATAATAGCGACAGTGGCACCTACAAGGGGTAAAATATTCTTTTTATTAAATCTGCCATTAGAATCTTTTAAAATATCAAACATACATACTCGTCGATTACTAAATGTTCGTGATACTATGCACTAATTATAAAGTATTCAATAACTAAACTGGAGATAATAAAAAATGGACATAGAATATAGACATATAATATGAAGGATATATGCTAGTTAAAATAGGTACGAGAGGAAGCGACCTTGCGATCATCCAAGCTTTGGAAGCAAAACAAAGATTATTAGAGTCTTTTCCTAATCTATCCGTTGAGATCATTAAAATCAAAACTTCTGGTGATAAATATGCTAATGTAACCCTTGCTGAAATAGGAGGTAAAGGACTGTTCCTCAGGGAGATTGAGGCTGAATTACTCAAAAATAATATAGATATGGCGGTTCATTCGCTAAAAGATGTACCTGCGTTTTTCTCGAAGGACTTAACAATTCCTTGTGTTTTAGAGAGGATAAGTCCATGTGATGTATTTATTTCTCATAAATATAAGAGCCTAAAAACTTTGCCACAGCAGGCTACAATTGCAACTTCTTCAATAAGAAGAAAAGTTCAGCTGTTAAATCTCAGGCCAGACTTAAATGTAGTGACACTGCGTGGAAATGTGACAACTAGACTGCAAAATCAGAATTTTGATGGAATGATTTTAGCTGAAGCAGGGCTGATAAGATTAAAAAAATATCACTTAATTACAGAGGTATTGCCACCAAAAGTCATGTTAAGCGCAGTAGGGCAGGGGGCAATTTGCATTCAATGCCGAAAGAATGATATAAAAGTTATCGATCTTTTAGAGAAAATTAATAATAATATGTCTTTTATAAGGGCAAAATCAGAGCGCAGTTTCATGAAGACAGTAAATGGTTCATGCTTTACACCGCTTGCAGCTTTAGCAGAATATGTGAGTGAAAACATGCTACATCTTTATTGTATGTTAGCGGGCGAGAGAGTTATATACTTTACTGAACGCACTTCGTTTGTAGAAGATGCAGAAAAAATGGGTATGGATGCAGGATTAGAGTTAAAATCAAAATGCTTATAAGCTTACCTAAAGTATGTGGAATCTACCGTTATAATGTTTCAATGTCTAAAATGACTTGGTTAAATGTTGGTGGCCAAGCTGATGTACTATTTAAGCCACGTGACATTGAAGATCTAATGTGCTTGATAAAAGATGCGGAGTTACCAATTAGCGTTATCGGTGCAACATCCAACATAATAATTCGAGATAGTGGCATTCGAGGAATAACGGTGAAATTAGGTAAGGAATTTGCGTATATTAAATGTAAAGATAATAGCTCCATAGTTGCAGGTGGTGCTGCACTGCTTAGTAACCTTGCCTACTTTGCAGGGGAACAGCAAATTAGTGGGCTTGAGTTTCTTGCTGGAATTCCAGGAACAGTTGGCGGTGGAATAGAAATGAATGCAGGTGCATATGGTAGTGATATTGCGAGTGTTGTAAAATTTATAAGGGCAGTGAATCTAGAAGATGGAAATTTATATGAATTCTCCAGCGAAGAAATGGGATATTTTTATCGTGGACATAGTCTAAAAGGCAGGTGGATTTTTATTGAAGCTGAATTTAAAGGAGTAAGTTCAGAGTATGAGCTTATATTGCAAAGATTGAAAGAAGTTATTGATAAAAAAAATAAAAGTCAACCAGTAAGAGGAAAAACTGCTGGTTGTATATTCAAAAATCCAATAGGCTGCAAGGCATGGAAACTGATTGATGAATCTGGCTGCCGAGGATTAGATAATGGTGTAGCTAAAATTTCTAAGAAACATTGTAATTTTCTACTCAATTACAATAATGCAACTGCACTTGACTTAGAAAACCTTGGCAACAGAGTAAAAGATGCAGTAAAAGATAAATTTAACATTGAACTTGAGTGGGAGATAAGGGTTTTGGGTAGGTAACTTCTAACCTTCTCTAATATGACCTATTTCAATTGAGTACACTTCAATTTAAGTCCAAGGTACACTATTTTGCGAGGATAATTTATGCTTCCTTTGAAGAAAAGCATTCTTTTATTTTTTCAATTACCGGCTCTATAATGTAGTGATTTATTTTCTTAATCATAGGTTCTACAATCATATTTACAACAATAAGGCCTGTAATTGGGGCAATAATTCCTATTGTCGCACCCATCAAAACTGCTGATCCTGTATTTAACATTACACCAGGAAAAATAGCACCTATAGCTGCACCAAGACCAATCCCGATTGCAGTGCTAGTAACGCCCATACAAAATATAGGGAAAATGCATTCTCGATTTACTTTATCTTCCTTATAATCACAATATGTAAGGTATGCGATAGATAATATTGTAGAAACAGCAGCAATAATTCCACCTATAATGGAAGGTGATAAAATTGCGAAACTTGGACCAAGACCTACAAGCACTCCTATTGAAATATTCATTCCCATTAATATTCCAACAAGGATTAACTCTTCTTTAGTTTTTTTATCCATACCCCTCCTTAACACTTAATTAATAATAAAATGTTACTCATCTTTACTTAACCTGTAAAGTTATCTTAACCTAATTTCAAAAATTATTGTATAATATCATTTTGAGGTTTTATTTTCAATGCGCAAACTTGCAATACTCTTTTCTATACTGTTTGCGGTAATTGCTTACTATTTAAACAATGAAGTAATATTTGAAATAGCAAAGCTATTTAGCGATATATTCATCAGTCTGTTGAAATTGATTAGCTTACCTTTAGTTTTTCTATCTATAGTGTCCACAATTTCAGGGCTTAAAGACTCAATTGAAATTAAAGTATTACTTAAGAAGACGCTGTTTTATACGCTGCTTACAACCATTATAGCTGCATTTGTTGCGCTATCTTTCTATTTATTCATAGATCCAGTAAGAAAAAATTTCATAAGTAACACAATAGAAAGTGTGAGTGACAGCAACCACAATTACTTTTCATACTTAAAATCACTCATTCCTTCGAATTTTGTGCAAGTTTTTCTTGAAAATAATGTTATTGGTAGCATATTGATTGCTTTTTTGATGGGTGGAGCTATTATTTCGCTCTCAAAAGAAAAACAAGATATATTACACCAAATATTTTCTGCACTATTTGATACACTTCTTAGAATTGCTCAAGGGTTATTAAAGTTTATTCCTCTTGCTGTATGGTCTTTTATCACATGTTTTTTATACGAGTTAAAAGGTGGCAGCGAATTCCATAGTCTTTTTTGGTATTTTGCTTGCATAATGTCTGCAAATTTCGTGCAAGCATTTGTGATTTTGCCACTACTCATGTGGTATAAAGGTATATCACCAATTCAAACGATGAAAGGTGTTATGCCAGCACTTACACTTGCGTTTTTTTCTAAATCATCTAGTGCAACGCTGCCTACAACTATAGAATGTGTGCAAAATCAGCTAAAGGTACCAAAGAAATTGTCATCTTTTATTCTACCAATATGCACAACAGTCAATATGAATGCGTGTGCTGCATTTATTTTAATCACAGTGATGTTTGTTGCAGAGATGAATGGGCACACATTTTCCTTAAGTGAGATGTTCATATGGATTTTTTTAGCTACAGGAGCTGCAATTGGTAACGCTGGAGTGCCGATGGGGTGCTATTTTATGGCAACTAGTTATTTGGTATCAATGAATGTTCCTTTGTACATTATGGGATTGATTTTGCCTATTTATACAATCATTGATATGTTTGAAACTGCAATAAATGTGTGGTCTGATATCTGTATAACGCAGATAATTAATAAAGAATTTCAAACTCAAGAATGATATTAGATAATACAATAATAAAAGAATTTGAAGAGGCTGGTGCGATTTTGCACGGACATTTTGTACTCTCGTCAGGGCTGCACAGCAACACTTACATACAATGCGCTAAAATTTTTGAAAATCCAAGCAGAGCAATGAACGTTTGTGAGCTATTGGCGAATAAAATAAGAAAAGAGCTTATTGAACCCATAGATTTAATACTATCTCCTGCGATTGGTGGAATAATCGTGGGTTATGAGATTGGTAGACAGCTTGGAATCCGAACAATATTTTGCGAACGTGTTAATGGTAAATTTGAATTACGCCGTGGATTTGAGATTAAACAAGGTGAGAAAATCTTACTAATTGAAGATGTGATTACCACAGGTAAATCTTCACTTGAAGCAGTAAAATGTGCAGAAGAGAAGGGAGGTAAAGTTGTTGCTGGAGCTTCTTTGATCAAGAGAAATAGTGAAACAAAACTGCCCTTTCCTGTAATATCTTTGATTGAACTAAATATCAAAAACTATAGCGAGGAAGAACTGCCAAGTGAATTAAAACAATTACCTATAATGAAACCTGGGAGTAGAGAATATTTAACAAAATAATTCTATATATGGCTAAAGTGATTCAGTAACTTTTACGTGTTATATGTTAATCTTTTTGCATCAAAGTTAGATATTACAGTTTATTTTCCTGTATTCGTTCAACAGAATGGCAAAATAAGATAGACAAATAAAGATATAAAGTAAAAACAATAATAGGTGTCATTCCGGTTCGTGACACTTGCTTTATGTAGTTTCATTGAAAACGTTGTTTTTATTATAATACCTCCTATGATTAGTTTGCTTGTGAGCACCAGTGTCTGGGCACTGGAATGACAAGAAAAGGCTACTTGAATGACAGGAAAGGAACTACTAAAACAAATAGGTGTCATTCCAGCGCGTGACGCTGTAATCCAGAAAGGAAGGGAGTGTTAAATAAACCATACGCGTCAAGTTAAGGAAAAGTGGTATAAGGAAGAAAGGAAACGAAAAAAAACTATTTTATATATTAAGTAATAAAGTTATTAATTTATAGGTTCTTCTGAAAAAATCATCTTCTTCTAGATAAGAACTCCCTAAAAAAATAAATGTAACAAATAAAATGCCCATCTCAAATGTTGCTATATTTCACGATATTTCCTTAACTTGACGCGTATGGTTTATTTAACACTTCCAATAAAAAAATATCAAAGTCATCATATTATATCACGAACCTTTTCCAAGACTTTTTTCATATTTTCGCTTGAAAGTGGAATTAAGCCAAGCCTAGATAAATATCCACCTTCAGTACTAATAGAGTCTATAACTTCTCTAATGAATTCCCTTAATCCATCAACAGTATCTAAGTGTTCTTTCTTTATATAAAGATATAAAGGCCTTGCTAACATATACTCCCCCGATGATATATTTTTATAAGTTGGCTCAATTCCTGCGATTGTGCTTCCTTGAATCTCATCTTGGTTTTTCGCTAAAAAGCTGAAGCTAAATATTCCTAAAGCATTTTTATTGCTCTTCAATTTTTGTATTATTATGTTTTCATTAATTCCAACTTCTATATATCTTCCATCATCTCTGATATTACTACATGCTTTCTTTCTTTTTTCTTGGTCTTGATAATTCTCTTTGAAAATCCTTGAGTTCATACATGAATATTGATCAAGCATAATAAAATTAATCAAAGTTTCATGTGTACCTGTATTTTGATGTGGGCCATAGATTTTAATTTCTGTTTTTGGTAGAGCTTGATTTACATCAGACCAAAATTTCTTGTTATTCTTTACTAATCTATCATTGTCTTCAGAATATGAAGATAAAGTTTCAAACAGGTCATTTTTTGTAAAATCAAATCTATGGCTTTGATTTGAATTTGCAATAACAATTCCATCATAGCCAATTATGATCTCTATTACTTCATTCACTTTATTTCTTTTACATAATTCTCTCTCTACTTCCTTCATAGGGCGAGATGAAGTAGTGATATCTGGTGTGCCTTCCCCTATTCCTGAACAAAACATTTTGAACCCTGATCCACTTCCTATCGATTCTACAACTGGAGTTTTAAAGGAAAATATACGGCTGAATTCTTCAGATATAAATGAGATAAAAGGAAAAACAGTTGAAGATCCAACAATTCTGATATATCTTCTGGCATCAACATTTGACAGTGGGATGAGTAATACAAATGCAAAAATAAGGAAAAGGCGTTTCAGCATCGTTTTCGCTCAAGAGTGTAAACTTAATTATCGTAATAAAAAATCAAACTGAAAAGCTTTTTTTCTAGATTTCAAAAGGTATAACGATCAAATGTGTGTGTAATGATGAGATCTGAATCACAGCATTCATACAACTGTATCTATATCGAATCCTCTTATGTTTTTCAATACTGAAAAATTCTTTCATATTAACTTAATGATGCAATATATCCTTTTCTTTAATAGATAAGTCATCATCGACTTTTTTTACATTATCATCAGTAATGTTTTGTATTTCCTTTTTGGCAACATGAAAATCATCTTCTGAGATTTCCTTATTTTTCTTCATTTCCTCTATTTCTTCCATAACATCTCTGCGTATATTTCTAATTGCAACTCGTGCATTTTCAGAAAATTGATGCAATAATTTCACTAATTTTTCACGAGTTTCTTGTGTTAAGTCTGGAAGAACTATACGTATAGTATTTCCTTCAACAACAGGATTTAAATTCAGGTTAGCATTGATTATCGCATTTTTTACTTCACCGATAACAGTAGCATCCCAAACTTTAACTGATAGAGTTTTGTTATCTATAGCTGAAACGCCTGCAACTTGGTTCAGTTTTTGATGTCCACCATAGATATTTACAACTATACCATCAAGTAATGATGCGTTAGCTCTACCAGTACGTACACCTTTCATATCATCGTGAAAAGACTGAATAGTTTTTAGCATTCTTTCTTTTGTTTTAGCTTTTATTTCGTTTAACATAAATTACCTAATGTTTACAATCTGAAACTATAGTATAAGTGCCTTGACCCTTAATAATATCAACCATTTTTTCTCTTTTTAAAGAAAAAACTACAATTGGGATAGAATTCTCACGAGCAAGTGAAATTGCTGATGCATCCATAACTTTTAAATCACGAGTTAGCAGATCTGTATAAGAAAGCCTATCATACATCACAGCATTCTCATTTTTTTTTGGATCGGCAGAATATACACCACTTACTTGAGTACCTTTTAAAATAACATCACAATTCATTTCAACAGCACGTAAAGCTGCAGCTGTATCTGTAGTAAAAAATGGGTTACCTGTGCCTGCTGCAAAAATGACCACTCTACCTTTCTCTAAATGATGAATAGCCTTCCTTCTTATATAAGGCTCACATATAGTAGTCATGGGTATAGCAGACAACACCCTAGAGACTATAGAGCTTTTTTCTAAAAAATTTTGCAAAATTAAAGCATTAATGACAGTACCAAGCATTCCAATATAATCACTGCTTGCTCTTTCACAGCCACTTAAAGATGCTGATGCACCACGAAAAATATTCCCACCACCAACAACAATACAAACTTGAACTCCGAGATTACAAACTTCAACTATGTCTTTGGATAGTTTATCTATAACTTCCATATCATGGCCAAATAGCTTTGATCCCATCAAAGCCTCCCCAGAGATTTTGAATAACACTCTGGGGTACTTTACTTCTGAAGTTTTGTTACTTATTTGCACCATCCAAAGTAAGTAACTTATAATTAGCTAATTTAACAGCACTTGATTCTATAAAATCAGCAATCTTCATTTTATCATCTTTTATAAACTTCTGCTCTAGCAGAACAACTTCTTCATAGTATTTAGCCATTCGTCCATCTACTATTTTTTTCGCTACCTCTTCAGGTTTATTTAAGCTCTTTACTTGCTCCTCGATTATAGAACGCTCATTTTTTAATTTTTCTTGATCTAAATCATTTATAGATAAAGCTTCAGGTTTCATAGCAACTACATGCATAGCTATTTGCTTTCCAATCTCTTTTTTATCACCAGATGACTGCAATGCTACTAAAGCACCAATCTTACCTAAGCCAGGCATATCACCATGTACGTATCCAGAAATAATCCCATCTTTAGTCTCTAGGTAGCAAAGATTGCTTAACTCTAACTTCTCACCAAGAACCGATGTATCACTCATAATAGCTTCCTGCACTGTACCAACATCTTCATATTTTGCATTTTTTAACTCATCAAGACTAGTACAACGTTCTTGACAAGCAATTGATGCTAAATTTGAAACTAATGCTATGAACTTCTCATTTCTAGCAACAAAATCAGTTTCACAATTGACTTTAACCAATACACCATAATTTTTAGCCAAGCACATAGCAATAAGCCCGTCCGAAGCTACTCTATCAGACTTTTTGTCAGCTTTAGCAAATCCTATTGTACGCAACCTATCAACGGCTTTCTTAATATCACCATCACACTCTTCTAACGCTTTCTTACAATCGCTTAAGCCAAGCCCTGTTCTATCGCGTAATTCCCTTATACTACTTGAATCCATCTTCATTTACTTACTATTACCTCCTTTTCTGTTTCAACCTTAATACGCTTCTTTTTAGTTTGCACAATATCCTCTTCTTTTTCTTGAATAAGCTCATCATCCTTAACTCTAGACCTTGTCAAACTAGACTCTATTCCAGCTAATATAGAATCAGCAACTAATTTACAATAGAGCTCTATTGATTTTCTTGAATCATCATTTCCTGGTATAGGATAGGCAATACCATCTGGGTCAGAATTGGTATCAAGTACTCCAACTACAGGAATACCCAGTTTTTTGGCCTCTTTAACCGCTATATGCTCTTTGTTAGTATCAATAATAAATAAAATATCAGGAACTGCTCCCATTTCTCTAATTCCACCCAATTCTTTATCAAGCTTTTTTCTTTTCTTTTCAATGTTTCCTAATTCTTTTTTTGTTAAGATGCTATCTTCATCATTGGATATTTTCTCATATTGTATCAAAGTTTTTATCGAAGAAGAAACAGTGTTCCAATTAGTAAGCATACCACCAAGCCATCGATCATTTACATAATACTGACCACAACGAACTGCTTCACTTGCAACAATATCTAAAGCTTGAAATTTTGTACCAACAAATAAAATGCGACCATCTTGAGATGCAACATCGTATAAAGCTTTCATCGCCGCCTCTAACAATGGTAATGTTTTTCGTAAGTCTATTATGTGTATACGATTCTCTTGATGTATACCATATATATATGGGGCCATTTTCGCATTCCAGCGACTAACTTTATGGCCAAAATGCACACCAGATTCAGCTAAATCACGTATAGTGACTTTAGGCAAATTTGTCATATTTACTCCTCCAAATAGTTTATCCTCCATGGCATAACCCTAACGGGACTACTTGCATAAGCCATGTGTGAAATTAAGTTATTTACATAGTAATAAAAAAGACAAAAAAGCGCAAACAAAAAATATTGACAAGTGGCAACACGTTGATTAGCTTTAAGGTTGCAAACGTTAAAAAGCAATGGGGGGTGTAGCTCAGTTGGTTAGAGCGCATGCCTGTCACGCATGAGGTCGTGAGTTCAAGTCTCATCACTCCCGCCATTACAGCAGAAACATCTTAAAATTCTTTAACTTTCTTATTAATTTGAATTAATTTCTTTCAGAGACTTGACATGATATTGTAATTGCTGCTTAATCTATTTAATTTTATCATTAATAATTGGGATTAAATATGTTCATTTCTGAGGTTTTTGCGGCAGATGCGACTAACAATGTATCAGCATCTGTTGCTAGCTTTATTCCACTCATTTTAATATTTGTAGTATTTTATTTTCTCATTATTCGCCCCAATCACAAAAAACTAAAAGAACATAGAAGGATGATAGATCAAATAAAACGTGGTGATACGGTTATTACTTCTAGTGGAATAATAGGTGAAGTAAACAAAGTTGACGAAGTAAATGCACAACTAATACTAGAAATAGCACCAAAAATTGAAATAAAAATCCTAAAGTCTGCTATATCTGAAATCTTAAATAAAGAAATTCAAAAGCCAGTAGCTAAATCTATTGAAAAAAGCAAAGTTGAAAAGAATGGCAAGAAAAATAAACTAGAGGAAAGTAAAAAAGACAAAAATGCTTCATAATTTAAGAAGTGTGTGGAATATTAGGTATAGTAAGTAGCGGTGATTCAGTAATACCAACTTTACTAACCGCGTTGCAAAAATTGGAATACAGAGGTTATGACTCTTCAGGTATAGCAATTATAAATAATAGAGGTAAGATAGAAGTAAAAAAATCAGAAGGTAAAGTTGAAAGATTGTGTGAAGTTGTTCATGAGAGCAAGATATCTAGTAGCAAAGTTGGTATAGCACATACTCGTTGGGCTACACATGGAGCTCCAAATCTTAAAAATGCTCATCCCATTTATATAAATAATGTTGTTGTTGCTCATAATGGCATAATTGAAAATTACAATATATTAAAAAAGGATCTGGAGGAAAAGGGAGTATCTTTCCACACCGATACTGATACAGAAGTGATACCAAACATATTAACTTCATATCTTGATGAAGGGTTATCACCAGTTGATTCTATATTACAGTGTCTAAACAATTTACAAGGTTCACTTGCTTTGGCTTTATTATTTGCAGAATATCCAGATACTTTATTTGTTGCAAAAAGAAATTTGCCTTTAGCAATAGGATATAACTGTAATAAAGTGTTTGCTGCTTCTGATACTAATACTTTGAATTCATTTGTAGAAAAAATATTGCATTTAGAAGATAATGATATTGCAGTAATAAAATCTAACGAATTCAGTATATATAATAATGGTATACAAGTTAAACGCAGAACAGAAAATAGCAGTCCAAGAAATTTTCTAATTAGTAAAAATGGTTACCCTAGCTTTATGCTAAAAGAAATTTTTGAGCAACCGTATGCATTAAACAAAACAATAAATCAATTTTATAAACAATATAAAGAAATCAACAAAGAATTATTTTCTGAACTAGGTTACATTACTATAGTTGGATGCGGTTCATCCTATTTTGCTGGACTAATAGCAAAGTGTTGGCTGGAAAGTATTGCTCAAATTCGGGTATATCTAGAAATCTCGTCAGAATTTAGGTATAGCAGCGTCAAGCTCGAAGAAGGTAGTATTGGCTTATTCATTTCTCAATCTGGTGAAACTGCAGATACTATGGAAGCACTACGTTATGCGAGATTGCAGAAACAAATGATCATTAGCATAATTAATACATTTAATAGCAGCATAGAAAAAGCCTCAGATATTGTATTGCATACTCTTGCTGGACCTGAGATTGGTGTTGCTTCGACAAAAACCTTTTCTACGCAGCTTGCAATTTTAGCATGCTTTGCTGTAGAGCTTGGAAAAATAAAAGGTATACTGGGTAGAGAGAGGATAAAGGAACTAAGCGGTGCTATTAATTCCATTCCCGAACATGTAGAGCATGTTTTGAATGTGATGGAAATACAACATATATCAGGCAGTATATTAGAGCACAATAATATAATTATAATTGGGAGAGGAAGCTCATATGGAGTTGCAATGGAAGGTGCATTGAAGATAAAAGAGCTTTCATATATCAACACAATTGGTATTGCAGCGGGAGAAATGAAGCACGGTTCTATCGCTTTGATAGACTCTACTGTACTTGTTATCGCAATTATTCCTTACGATAATTTATTCTTTAAAACGCTATCCAATATACAAGAGATTATTGCAAGAAAAGGTAAAGTAATTGCCTTTAGTGATAAGCAAGGAGTACCGCTCTTAAAGGGAATTTGCATAGATGTGGTGCAACTTCCAGAAGTTGACAATTTTGTTTCTCCAATTATCTACAGTGTTGCTATGCAATTTCTTGCTTATTCTATTGCAGAAAAAAAAGGGTTAGATGTAGATTGTCCGAGAAATTTAGCTAAATCTGTCACAGTTGAGTAACTTATTTAAAGTGAGTTGCTAATTAACAGCTCTAATTATCAGTTATAAATTACTGAATTTTACTAATAAATTCATTAGCCCTCTGCGAAAGAATATGTAACTAATGTAAGGATGAGAGAGGCTAAAATCCACGCCTCAAATTAACAAGATTTGCCATTATGGTTACTAGACACAACTTAACCTAGCAAGCAAGAATTAACTAACAGAAAAATTGAAAACTAATATCAGTCTCTTATGTAATGCTACTAATATTTTTCTAAAAGCAATATGTTTTCTATTCAGGAAAGTCTACATTGCCATAACAATATTTACTAGAATGAGGTCTTGTCTCATTGTAAAAACACAACCAATGATCAACGTCTATCTGAAGATCTTCTAATGAATTGTAGATTGTTTTACAAAAAAAGAGGAGTAAATGAGAGTTCAGTAACTTGATTATAGAGTTGTACTGCCTTTCCATATTTGAAGCAAGTTGTTATTCTATCTCAAACCGTAGCACAAAGTAAATATGGCAATTTACACTAAAATTTTCTGTTTATGATTTATATTATGTAAAGATACTATTTGACCTTGAGCTTTAAAGATATTATGTAATAGCATTATTTAATATGCGAGGTTTATTATGGCTAAAGTAAATGCAGGTGAAAGCGCAAGAAAGCTCAAAGAAATTAAATTTCAGCTTATGTCACCAAAAAAGTCCAAAAGTAGTCAACAAATGTCACCAAAACGGAGTCGGAATTCTGGTGAAAAGCTATGGAATGCATTAGAATCGTTACAAGAAGCAAAATCAGAGTTAAAAAAAAGAAAGTTTGAAATAGAACTAAAAAAAGACACTGAAATATCAGACGAAGGAATAGAAAAAGTAGTGGAATTGGAAAGGAAAACAGAAAAAGAGATAGAAGAAATAGCAATGCCAATATCAACGTTACTACTTAAGGAAACAATAATAAAATTACAAGGAACAAAAATAATAAATTTTTTAAAAAAATTAGAAAAACAAGTAAAAGAAATGCAAGAATTATGTAAGAAACTAGAATTAAATGCTAAAATAGAAGAAGAAGATCTAAATAAGCTCGAGGACATAAAGAAAGAATCAGAAAAGTGTTGCAGAGAGTTAGTGAGCTATATGCCTAATTCAAATAATCCTAGAATGTTGTACACTGCTGTTATTGGTGTTGGTCTTGCTGTTGGGCTGGTAGCAAGTACTATACTTGAACATACAACTAGACTAAGTATGTTAGCAATAATTGGCATAGCTACATCATCTGCACTCGTAGCTGGTGGTGCTACATATGCAGCACTAAGACCTAATACTAAAATAGATGAATCAAAAGAAGTCCAAATAAAGAGTTCTCATCACTCACTTTCCTAATCACACTTTAATTCAAACTTTATCAGTTTTATTCAAGTTGCTTCTAAAAGGAGAATATCAATGGTGTTCTCCTTACTGATTTGGTTAAAATGCAGAAAACGCCTATGTCAAAATTTACACAGATGTTAAGTGCTGCCACTAATTCCCAGTTAGTACAATTTGTGTATCTTATTGACATATTTAATTTATTCTGTTACAATTTTTAGTAATTAGGTTGGGTAAAACAATGAAGAGTTTTAAATTGCTACTTAATCAAGTCAGACTTTCATGGATTAGCTTAATATCAAAAGTAAAGAGCTTTTTTCAAACTAACGATACACATTATCAAACAACTGCTAGCAATGGAAATGATCATACAAGAAAAATAAGTGTAGAAAATACAATAGAGGCGAAAGTTAATGAAGAGGATGTATGGTATGATTCTCTGAAAGAACAAGAGCCAGGTGAAAAAGAAAGAGATCTGGATGAAGAAGAATTTTTTGATGCTATTGAAAATTTGGATGAAGAGGAAGTGAGTGCTAACATAGAAGGAAAAGAGTATGAAAAAAATAAGTACTATAGTCTACAAGATGGTCTACAAGAAAAAAATGAATTTGATCACACAACGCACACTCTTACACTTGCTTTTGAAATTGAAAAGCCATTTCCAGACTCTGACCTTAGTAAATTTAAGTTATGCGAACTTAAGCAAAATGGTGATAAATATACGTTTATCTTAGAAAATGATCAGAAAAATCGAATAGAATTACACTCTGAATATCTCAATATTTATTTTCCTAAGTATTTTGAGAAACACAGAAAAAAAGGAGCTTACACCGAACTTTTTTCTCAAGAAGAAAATAGAATTAGCAATGATATTATAATACCGCTACAAGTTCCAAAAGAAGCAAGCATACTGACCAAAGAGTGCAATTGGTTAATAAGAAAGGTTGTAGGTGAAATACCATATTATCCAGTGGGCAAATCGCTTGAATACTGCAGGAGTCGTGTAAATTTCTTTCTTAACTTAAACAATATTATGTCTTTTTCTCTAAAATCAGCAAAAGCACAATATGCAGCTATGCTATCAGGTACTCCAACAGAAACAAACTGGCCAATAAAGGATATTCTAGTCAGAGGTAGTTTTATTAATCAGCATATTCCTAGAGTTGAAGAAGCTTATATTGATAAGCATTATATAGTTGAAGAAACTTTTGAAGTAGTTAACGTAGAATGTGCATCAGAGCTGAAGATTTCTCAACCTAGCATATAGCCTTATATTCTTTCATCAGCATGATATAATTTTGTGCAGATTGTGTAATATGTTTTATTTCTTCATTTGACATTTTTTTGAAGAATTGTGCTGGCCTGCCAGCCCATACTTCACCACTTTTTATCACTTTTCCATGTGTCACCAGTGAACCAGCAGCTACCATAGCTTCAGACTCGACAATCGCATGATCCATTATAACAGAGCCCATACCAATAAATGCTTTATCATGTATCGTGCATGCATGTAACACACAAAAATGTCCAACCGTCACCATACTACCAATAATCGTGTCACCGCCTGGATTTCTATCTACATGAATTACGGTGCCATCTTGAATATTCGTTTCATCACCTATTTCGATTGATCCAACATCTCCTCTGATCACACAATTAAACCAGATACTCGCATTCCTTCCTATTTCAACGTTACCTATAATACGCACACCATCTGCGATAAAAGAACTTTCATCCATTTTTGGTTCATAATCTTTGTATTTTAAAATGTGATAGCTCATAATTTAAATAAGGTTTAATACATACTTGGGTTCCAGTAGTCAAGTTACTCGGGTAAAGATATTCTTGACTTATGATCCTTATGCTCCTAAAATCTTTATTTTTAGCTCTATTTATAATGTCAGTAACAGTACTTAGTGTACTTCAAATAATATTAGTTGTTGTATTGGTAATTTTAGTGCTCCTGCAGCCACCTGGAAGTAGTTCATTAAGTGGCTTTAGTAATTCACAACAGGGAATGAATTCAATAATTCCGGTAAAGTCTTCTGAAAATCCACTCAGTAGAATAACTTCTATAGTTGCTGGGCTGTTCATTATAAATACACTGTTACTATCAGGATTATGTTCAAAAGATGTACATAAAAAATCAATTGCAGAGAAGATTATATCAGAAAAGAAGCAAGAAGGCCAATCAACTTCTGTTCCATTTGAAAATTAATGAAAGAAACCAAGTTTATCTTTGTTACAGGTGGAGTTGTTTCATCACTTGGTAAGGGTTTAGTTGCTTCAAGTGTGGGAGCACTTCTTCAAGCTCATGGATTCAATGTTCGCATCAGAAAGCTTGACCCATATCTCAACATTGATCCTGGAACAATGAGCCCAGCTCAGCACGGGGAAGTATTTGTTACTGAGGATGGTGCTGAAACTGATTTAGACCTTGGACATTACGAGCGTTTTACTAAAATTAAAGCAACCAAGGACGACAATATAACAACTGGTAAAGTATATAATAAATTATTAAAGAAGGAAAGGTGTGGTGATTATCTAGGCAAAACTGTGCAAATCATTCCTCATGTGACAGATTTAATCAAATCTTTCATTTTTAATGGTACAGAAGATTTAGATTTTGTAATATGCGAAATAGGCGGAACCGTAGGTGATATTGAAAGCCAACCGTTTTTGGAAGCTATACGCCAAGTTAATTATAAACTAGGAAAGCAAAAAGTTATCCTTATTCACTTAACTTTAATACCATATCTCACTGCAGCACAAGAATTAAAGACAAAACCGACACAGCATTCAGTTCGAGAGTTAAACTCTGCGGGGTTACAACCAGATATTATATTATGTCGCAGTGAAAAAGAAATTTCCGATAATCAAAAAGAAAAGATAGCCAATCTTTGCAATGTTTCTTTATCTAACGTAATACCTGCTCCTGATGTAAACCATATATACGAGTTACCGTCCTTGTATAATCAATGTGGGCTCGGGACACAAATTTTGGATCACTTTCACTTAAGTAAGCCAAAACCAAGCTTACCTGAATGGGACCAAATAGTACACTCTATGAGACATCCAACACAAGAAGTTATCGTTTCCATAGTAGGAAAATATACTGAATTTCCTGACGCATATAAATCACTGATTGAAGCATTAAACCATGGTGCAATTAGTAATAAAGCTAGAGTGAAGATAAATTGGGTCAACTCAAGAGAAGAGAATGGAAAATCTATAGATGCAAAGTTTATCAGAGAAAAATTACAAAGCTCTAATTCAGTCCTTGTTCCAGGAGGATTTGGTGATAACGGAATAGAAGGTAAAATATTAGCAATAAACTATGCCCGTGTAAATAACATTCCTTTTTTAGGAATATGTCTTGGTATGCAGCTTGCAGTGATTGAATTTGCTCGTAACGTTATTAAGCTTGAAGATGTACACTCTGAAGAATTTTATACTTGCAAACACCCAATCATCAAGCTCGCTGATGGTAAGAGCGTTGATCTTGGTGGAACCATGAGACTTGGAACATACAAGTGTAATGTAAATCCAAATTCAAAAATGGCAAATGTGTATAGTAGTGTCACTATTTCAGAAAGACACAGACACAGATATATAGTTAATTTAGATTATAAAAATAACTTAGAAGAGAATGGAATGATATGCAGTGGTATATCAGAAGATAAAACATGCATAGAGGCAGTGGAGCTAAAAAATCACTCATGGTTTATTGGTGTGCAATTTCATCCAGAATTTCAATCAAGACCATTTTCTCCTCATCCTCTCTTTACATCATTTATTAAGGCAGCTATTGACAATAGAGTTTAATAGAACTGAATAAACTCTATTCTAATAGAGAGGTAAAAAATGTTACTAAGAAATAGTAAAGATAGCATTACATATGGATCTGCGACCTTCGAGGAATTGAATAGGCATGTAGAACAAATAATATATAAATTAGAGGAGGATCAAATTATAGAGGATATAATGGAAGAAGTAGTTGTAGCTATAAACGAACTAAAATCGGTAGAAGAAATAAAAAAATATTTAAAGCGAGAAATAGATAGCCTTGTAAAAAGGACAATAGTCCTTAGTGAATTCTATAACCTAGAAAAAATAGAAAAGCCAAGAAAAGAAAATTATATTTACCCAAGCACCTAATGTTTAAGTACCAATACATGGAACTTGCCATAGAGCAAGCAAAACTTGCTCAGAAAGATGGCGAAGTGCCAATAGGTGCTGTAATAGTTAATGGAAACAATATCATCTCCTCTGCACACAATATATCTAATGATCCAACTGCACATGCAGAAATGTTAACAATTAGACAAGCATTTTCAACTTCCACGCTTTATGAAGCTGAAATGTACGTAACGTTAGAGCCGTGCCCGATGTGCGCTCAAGCTATCTCTTTTGCAAAAATTAAACGTCTGTACTTCGGGGCTTACAATCCCAAAGGTGGAGGAGTTGAAAACGGCACTAGAATATTTCAATTCTGTAACCACATACCTGAAGTTTATGGTGGAATATTAGAAACAAAATGTTCTCTTTTGTTAAAAGATTTCTTTGAGAAATTGAGAACTTAGTTTAAGATGTGTGAGATTGTTTCAATATTTTTTGAGTAAAATCTGTATTATAACTCTTTCGTATATTTGACCAATTTGCTCATGCAACGTACATAAGGGGTGTTATTACGATAACTCCGTTGCAGGGAGTGTTAAATAAACTGTGTCAAATCGCATTTTTAGTTCAACTCGATTTTTAACCTACCAGGAAAAAAGATATCAAGTTGAGAGATAGTTAAAGCCCAATCATGTATAGGCATAGTCCATTTCTCTCCTGCCTTCTTTATAGCACAATATACCTGTTTATGCAAGGCATTTGTGCTGGTAAATGAGCCCTTAGTTTTAGTAAATTTTCTGATCTGTCTATGTAACCCTTCAATAGGATTTGTGGTATAAATTAACTTTCTTACAGGGCCGGAATATTTAAAATAACTAGACAGATTTTCCCAATTATTCTCCCAAAACTAAAGTATATTTTTCTCCCCATTTTTCCTCTAGCTCAAGTAAATAATTCTCGGCTATTTCTCTACTTGATATGTTTTTTTCAAATCATTCATGAAAACTTTTGCTCGATACATATTTCAGTGAATTTCTTATCTGATGTACTATACATTTCTGCTTTAGGAAATACGCTATTTATAGCTGTAGGAAAGCTTTTTAACACAAGCTATCAGAATATCATCTACTCCTCTCTCCTTTAGGTCATTTAGTACTCCCAACCAGAACTTCACTTTCAGCCAAATAAAAACCCAAAACTTCTTTTCTGCCATTTTGCTAATATGTTATACATACATTTGCTTACACAATGCCCGTCCTCCTTGACCTTAAAAAACCATGAACACTATTGGATATACAGATTGCAGCGGACGACTGCGCCATTCGTTGATTACCGGTAACAATTTGTCAGTAATACTTGATATCTCTGCTGCAGATATTTTATATTTCTTCTACATGCGATGCTATATCCCATGCCACTGGCATATGTACTTAAAACCTTTGCTTCAAGTTCGGTTGTTTGCCTTTTTCTGACTACTTGTGGCTCGAAACTTCCTTCTCTATCTCTTGGTGTCAATAGTTCAAATACTTGTCCGTAAAGTCTTTGAATTTCTTCGGTTGTTTTCTTCGCTTTCAGCCGACAAATGGTTTTCTATCTCGCCTTCCCTCTAGCAGTTTTTTGATAAATGGTGTTAATGCTCCATCTCTTCCTGTCAATGGTCTTCCTTCTCGTATAGATGATAAGATATTTGTTTCTCATTCTTTATAGTCTACCAAACCGGTAGTTGTGTTTGCTTGACTCATTGTCAAACCTCCATTTTTTTATCAATTTATTACTTTACTTCTCGGTTTGACACAGTTTATTTAACACTCCCGACAAGTTCTAATCATTAATGTTATACACGTTCTTTTCTTTTTCTATTCTCTCTTGTTCTTCAATACAATACATAGCAAGCGGATTAGCTTTAAGTCTTTCGACTCCTATTTCTTCTCCCGTTCCATCGCAGTAACCATAAATGCCTAATTTTATTTTTTCCAACGCCTCCTTAATTTTTTCTTTTCTATCTTTTCGGCGCTTAATTAATTCTCCATTTTCACTATCAGAATAAATACTACTATCTTCTAGATCTTGTTTCTCCAGTTCAGAGAGTATTGATTGTAACTTTAAGCTAAAGTATTCCAGTTGTTTTACGTTCATATATTCTTCATTTTCTGAAGGAACGTAATCTTCCGGTAACTTTATTTTTATTAATTTTTCCATAGCATTATCAATAAAATATATTAAAACTTATATAACTTATAAACACAAAAAATTATACTACCCTCAAAGTAAACACTATAATTTATAATAAACATTTAAAATCCTGGTATGATTAGTTTGGTAAAAAAATTAGTAATAAATGATAATAATCTTGCTTATATAGTATGTATTTTTATTATAATGTTAAGTTTATCTTCATATACACTTGAAAACAACAGTAAACAAGAAGTCATATTAACATTAACATGGATATGTGCTACATTTGTTTTGCAGATCTCTACAAATAATTTATTTACATCTGATTATCATGATGGAATATTAGAGCAAATCTTTTTACAGCCACTCTCTTCTAGGCTGATAGTTGCTTATAAAATCTTCGCTCACTGGTTGTTATTTGGGTTACCGATTTCAGTGATTTCTTTCATGTTCAGCTTTGCAATTCTAGGCAATAATATTGAACATTCAATAGCAGTTGGAGTGTCTTTATTATTTAATACGCTGATAATCATTAATATTTCAGCTACTGGAAATGCATTGATGATTGGTCGAAATAACTTAGCATCAGGAGTGTCGCAAATTCTTGTTTTGCCAATGATAATGCCAACTTTTGTATATTTCAAATTGCTAACTCAATTTGAAAATTTATCCTTGAATATTTATACACTACTAATCACCATCTTAGTTTTTGTCATTTTAATTGTTAACAGCACTATAACTACTCACATAGCATTAAAATTTGCTGTGGAGCAGGATTGAAAAAACTTACTAGTTATAGCCCTTCTCATAATAGTCCAAAAAGAGTAAGATATGGATTGATAGTAGTGGAAGGTAAGGATGCCAGTAGCATATAGTTATGACTTAAGAAAAAAGGTAATGGAAGCATTGGATGAAGGAGAGAGTGGAGAAACTGTTGCCAAGAGATTTAAGATCGGAAAAACAACTTTATATGAGTGGAAGAAAAGACGTGAGAAAACGGGAGATTTTCAGTCAAAAAAGCCTGGAAGCGTGGCATAAAATTACCGACTGGAATGCATTTGCCGAATTTGCAAATGAGCAAGGTGGCAAAACTCAGTCAGAGATGCTGGGGCAATATTAGTAGACAAACAATTCATCGAGCACTTAAAAATATAGGATTCACAAGAAAAAAAAGACCTACAGATATAAAGAAAGAAATGAAGAAAAGCGAGCTCAATTTTCAAAGGTTATAGCAACAAAAGAACCTAAAGAATTAGTGTATATAGATGAGTCTGGACACTGAACCTATGGTTATTGCCAGAAAGGACAGCGGTTTTATGCCCTAAAATCTGGGAAGAAAACTCAACGAATTAGCATGGTTGCAGCCTTAAGTGGAAGAAAAATAATTGCTCCGTTAACCTTTGAAGGCCACTGCAATATGGATATCTTTAATAAATGGTTTGAGCAGTTTCTGACACCGATTTTGGAACCTGGACAAACTGTTATCCTTGATAATGCTACTTTTCATAAGTCTAATAAGATTTGCTAAAGGAGTTGGTGCAGAAATTTTATATCTTCCTCCATATTCTCCAGATTTTAACAAAATTGAACATTATTGGTTTGCTATAAAAAACAGAACCAGGAAAAACATTCCTTTATTCAAATCTTTTCGTCATGCTGTCGATTCTTCTTTCTTATGACCTTTTTGGACTATTATGGGAAGGGCTATATTTACTTGTATCTGCTTAGTTAAGGGTGTTAACTTAAGTAGAGATGGAGACATTAGACTTCTTACATGAATTGAAGAGTTACAGCGTGTGAAACCATTATTGGATTTCAGACTGGCTGGTTATGCAAGAAATCTAATATCTATCGAAGAGTCAGAAACTTTTATAACTTACCTTTAATCAACCTAACCCATGCGTGCCAATCTCTCTCACCAAGATTGCTTTCGAAAGACAGAAGATCCTTTACGGCTTTTGAGCAAATTTCTTCACTTGGAATTGACAACTCCCTATTCATTGCTAGCGTCAGGCATTGAGTTTTACAAGCTTGTTCTAAGTGATACGTATAAAACATTGCTTCTTGTATAGTCTGACCACATGTTATAGATCCATGATTGCGCATTAACATCACAAAATTTTCTTTCAAATCAGCTATTAATCTTTTTCCTTCTGTATCATCAAGTGCCAGGGAATTATAATCATGGTAAGATACCTTATTATAAAAGTGCAGCGCCCACTGACTTATTGGGAGTAATCCATCCTTGAGAGAAGAAACTGCTACAATAGAAGGTGTATGTAGATGAAAAATTGCTTGAATATCTTTCCTTGCTTGATAAATGAAGCCATGGATTACATAGCCAGTTTTATTATATTGATATTCTTTGCCTTCAATTATATTCCCATCAAACGATACTTTCATCAATGAACTTTCATCTACTTCATAAAAACGTATACCAAACGGATAAACATAAAATGACTTTTTATCTTCAGAACGTACAGAGAGATGAGTATACGTATGATCATCTAATTTAAGATAAGATAAAATTTGATAGGCGTTAACTAGGTCTCTTTTCAACTCACTATTTGTTAATAACATAGCTCTTGACTAAAATTTTCTAAAGATTTATACGTAAAAAAAAGTTTATTACAAACTAAAAGGTGAACCTACGTTAAAATACTAAGCACTTTTACTTGCCTTAGGTGATTAGAGTTTACATTTCTAGATTACATAGTATTTTAACTATAAAAGCGACTTTTTATGTAATATTTCATATGTTTTAAAGCCTTGTTTTTATGTTATTATAATTGTAGGTTTTAATATTAAAAATAATATGATAAACGTTGACATAAAAAAACAGCTAACAAAATTTTTCATATATATCACTGTTCTTCCAGGAAGTGGTAAACTTTCTACAGCAATAGTATTATCTAGTATGATAAATGCAGTAATTGTAAGTGGACTTGAATATAATCAAACTTCCAAAGAAGCTCGAGATAGAATATATAACGCTACACATGTTATGTTTCAGGCAATAGAAGCCTATCCTATTGACTCAAAAAATTATATATTTGTTGATGAATTAATTAAAAATAATGATTACAACATAAGAATATATAACTCAGTAGTAGAACTTAGTAAAAAAATGAGCACAAAAATCCTCCCTATAGTACTTAGGTGCAATCCATTGATATTACAAGAGCGTACTATATCAAAAAAGCAAAGAAAAAATAGGAAGGTTACTAATATAAATAGTATTAAATTTAGGGAGGAAGATTTATTTGTACCACAAAATGCTATAGAGGTAGAAAATTCAAATATGAGTATAAAAGAAGTAGCAGAAGAAATAGTAAGTCAGATGTACAAACTTGGCCAAATTAATAGTGTTTACGCAATAGGCAACGATTTCATATACTGAGGCTCATTTAAATATAGAGCCTCAACTCCATTTAATTTTTGTTTATTTTTTAGTCTATAACGGACTAATAGCCCTGCATGGCTAGCATCCAACTTTGGTAAACTGCAATCCATATATGTAATGCAGTGCGTTTCAGGCTGGAGTTCACTTACTACAGCAGGATTTGATAGCGGTAACAAATTGAAATCAAATAACTGCGTATAAAACTTTTGATCATCTTCGATTATAGCTTTAATATTTTTTTTGCTATTTGTACAAAGTAGCGATATTGCATATGCTTGAGCTTCCAGGGCACTAACCCCATATAACGGCTTATTTGTAGCAAGATTTATACCTTGTGCAGTTGATATACCAACTCTGATTCCAGTAAAACTTCCTGGTCCAACTATCACTGCTAAATGGTCTATTTTATCGTAGCTGTAATTATGCTTATCAAACAAAGTATTCAGTATTTGAAAAAATGATTCTGCATGGCTATTGTTTGCAGAATTGCGTTCTACAAAACAATTACCATCGTAATCAATTACTGCTATTGAACTACCAGCACCTACAGTATTAATTGCTAGAATGGACATCACTTAAGCTTATCATAGAGCTTTGTAAACATCATAGTGAACGCACCGTTACCCATAACATTTGCTGAAGTTATTATTGGGTCAAACACTATATACAATGCTGTAATTAATGAAAGCATCTCTGGAGAGAATTTAAGATACTTCTCAAGAACAGGCAACATTACCATAATTCCTCCCGCTGGAACTGCAACAATAGCAAATTTAAATAACAGAAAGTAGAGAAGGAAAGTCACATAGTCTGTTGCAGACAATGCACCACCAAAAGTCATTATCATTGATAGTATTATAATAAAAAAGCAATCACCTACTAAATGAAAGCTAGCAGTTATTGGCACAACAGACGATGCTATATCATGCTGCTTTACATTTTTTTTGCTTCCTTCAAGAGTAAGCGGCATAGCTGCATTACTAGACATTGTGCTCATTGCAGTAATAAATGCTGGTATCATATTACCTATACTAGCTATCCAGCTTGTGATCTTGAACGAATTTGCTGCTCCATATAAGAGAAAAACATAAAGGTAAGTTGAAGATGATATAATAATAAAAATTATTGAGTAATCCTTAAATATTATGGGTAAAACCTGATCATGTTCCATTTTTAAAGCAAGACCAAGTACAAACATTGGAATAATTGGCGTCAAAAATGTCTTCAAAATAAAGAGAGTTAAATCTAACATTTTGTTCGAGAGCTCTTTGCTTTTTTTTGGTAATATTGTGGACACTAATATGCTTAATACAAATCCACAAGCAAGGGCATAAAAATTAGAAAGCAATGCAGGTATCCTAAATGACCATAAAGGAACAATTGTTTCTTCATATGTTATATCTTGTATTGAATAAGTGTTTTGTGTGATGAAATGCCCAACAGAATAAGCTATTAAACTTGAAGCTAGATTCGACAAGAAAATCGTTATAATAAGTAACAATATAAACTTTATAGCCGACTGCTTAAGATTGTTAACACTACTAAAGATTAATGCAAAAACAATAAAAGGCATTATAAATAGTAAGATCTCTTTTATACTAAGGCTTATTGAATACAAGAAGGTTTTCACTTCCATTGGAACTAGATGACCAAAAAATACAACCGAAGTGATAACAGCAAGTAAGGTTAGTAATTGTAACATATTCTAATATAGCGATATCCTATGGAAATACATATGATAAATTAGCTGCTAAGTAAAGTAAAACTGCCTAAAATATTTGCATTACCTTCTAGTACTTGAATGAGATTTCAAATTACAACGTTTCCACAAAGTATATAATTAACATCCACACCTTTGGTCAAGTTCCATTCACGCTTTATTACATTATATTCCATACCAGTCATATCTTGTAGTGTTACATTGTTTTCCCTTAGATGATTTGCAATTTCTGATGGCTTGAGAAATTTATTCCAATTATGTGTGCCTTTTGGCAGCCAGTTTAATATGTACTCTGCGCCGACTATTGCAAGACAGAAGGATTTAATAGTTCTATTTATCGTCGATATAAAAATTAGCCCTTCTGGCTTCAACAGCTCTATTGCTTTTTTCATGAAAAACTCTAAATTATCGACATGTTCAACCACTTCCATCAACAAAACCACGTCATACTTCTTGTCATTGCTTAGCTCTTCAATGCTAGTGTGTGTGTATTCTATATTTAACCCTACTTTCTTCGCATGCGACTGTGCCACTTTTATGTTTTCCTCACATACATCTATTCCCGCAACGCTAATACCAATACGCGCCATTGACTCTGACAAAATGCCACCACCACAACCAACATCGAGCAATGATAGTTCTTTTAAATCGCATTTTTTTAATTCTTTTATTTTCTCAACGATGTATGATACTCTCACAGGATTCATCATGTGCAATGGCTTGAACTTGCCATTCTCATCCCACCATTCACCTGCTATTTTAGCGAATTTTGATATTTCATCTTCATTATAAGTTTTTGTGGTTTTTTTCTTGCTAATATTGCTAAGTTTATCAAGGCGTTCTTTATGTCTACTTTCTTTTGAAAATTCTGTTTCGAGGAATTGTTTGACTATGTCTTTTGCTAATCCACTCGCAGTAAACCCTGCACCAAGACACAGTATATTCGCGTTGCCATGCTCGCGAGCTAATTTTGCGATCTCAACACTATTACATAAAGCAGCGTAGATTCCTTCAAAACGATTTGCCACAGTACTCATGCCCAAACCTGTACCGCAAATTAATATTCCATAATTTGCTTTTTTGTTTGTTATATCTTCCACAATTTTGACAGCATAGTCTGGGTAATCTACACTTTTTTGCTTAGCAGTGCAGCCACGATCTATCACTGCATAACCCAGGGTTTCCAGGTAAGGTTTTATCTCCGATTTCAATTCATAACCGGCATGGTCTGAAGCAATTGATATCACATCTGACATATAAGAAATTGCAACTTAAGGATATTTATATGGGTAATTTATTTTGAGCTTTTTGTCAAGCTCTCCTGATCTTTCTGAATAAATTTCGAGTCAGATATGCATAAATTCTATATAATTTTTATCCTACCACTACTCATTCGGTAAAATGGATCATATAGATATTATAAAATCGAAATTATTGTTATCTGACATAGTAGGTAAGAAAGTTAGGTTAATAAAAAGAGGAAATAATTTCGTGGGACTTTGCCCATTTCATAACGAAAAAACTCCATCTTTTTTTGTGAGCGACACTGAAGGATTTTACTACTGTTTTGGTTGCTCAGCTCATGGTGATGTGTTTGAGTTTATTTCACAAACTGAAGGGCTGAACTTTCAAGAAGCATTGGAGAGATTAGCGTCAGTTACAGGTGTTGAGTTACCTGAAAACTCTGATGCTACCGAGGAAAACGACACACTGTTTTCAACGCTAGACTTAGCTGCAAGTTGGTTCGTGCAGAAAAATCGAGGTGTTATGGCTTATTTAAGGCAGCGCAAGATCTCACCTGAAATCATAGATAAATTTAGAATAGGTTATGCGCCAAGCTCTGGTTTAAAAGAATATTTGAACTCCTCTGGTATTAAAGACGAGATTTTGATTGATGTTGGCTTAATAAATAAGAATTCTCGTGATTATTTCTATGATCGGCTGATATTTCCTATACACAACATCACGGGCAAAGTTATTGGTTTTGGCGGACGTGCGCTGAACTCTGAGCAACAGCCGAAGTATTTAAACAGCCCAGAAAGTCAGCTCTTTAAGAAAAGAGAAAATTTATATGGATTAAACTTTGCTTTGAGTGAAATACGCAAAAAACAGCATCTATTTGTTGTTGAAGGATATATGGATGTAATAGCACTACATCAGGCGGGAATTAGCAATACAGTTGCCCCGCTTGGCACTGCGATTTCTGCAGAGCAGATAAAAAATCTATGGAGATTTGCTAAAGAAATCTCCATCTGTATGGATGGCGATAGTGCCGGACGTCGTGCCGCCACCCGAGTTGCGGAATTTGCTCTTCCGATACTCAAGCCTGGGTATACATTGAAGTTTGTAACTTTGCCAAGCAACAAGGACCCATACGATATATGCAATGAACTAGAATATAAGACGGAAGATGTACTATCCGCTTTTAACCGCTCAACAGAACTGCACTCTGAATATTTATGGCATCACATAATTGGTAGCAATTTGCAAAATTATGAAAAATTTGCTCCGGAAAAATATTCAATTCTTGAGCACAAGTTCATGAAATATGTCAATGCTATCGGTAACAGCAGTATTAGAAGGTATTATAGAGATTATTTTTACAATAAGGTCAGTGAATTAAGAAGAAACTTTAAAAAGCTGATTTTTAATAGCAAAGCAACAAAAGGTGAGTATCTTTACAATAAATCTCCAGAGCTAATTGAAGCAGAGCAAAATCAGGCCATAATTTTGCGTATAGCCGTAGAATTTCCTGAAATCTTGAACCGTCCTATATTTTTTGAGCAATTTTCTCATTTCGAATTTACTAATGAGATGAAAAAATTACAACAGTGCGTAATTAATATGGTAACTAATGAGAGCAACTTTAATAAAGAAATTCTGCTACAGGAGTCTAGTGTTATAAAGTTTATATTTGAAAAAACTAGCGTATTAAATAGTCAATTAAGTGAGAAGAGATCGGCAGAAACTGTCTGGAATAACATAGTATTACGGAAAGAATTAAATGTATTACAAGAAGAAAAAATTAAAGCAAGGCTGGGCGGTAATTTTGACTTAGAGGAAAGGCTAATAGAACAAATAAAGCAAATAGAGGATAGTATACAAGAAATGCAAATGGAATTTATTCAAAAGTAGATGGCTTAAGATGTTCAAAATTGGTAGAAAAACAATATATTGATGATTGCTTAAAATAGCTTGTTCTAGTATACTTCCGATTTGTTCAACTACGATAAGTGTTTGCATTTCTTCCTCTCATTATCTTTCTAGCTTTATACCTTGGAAGTGGTATTTATTTTTCTTTTATCGGACTTGGCAATCCTCTTCATCAAATTTCACCGTTAGTTTGCTTATTACCAGCATTATTTTTTGCTGTTCTATTCAATAAAAACAAAATTCAGCATAGTATTGATACACTTATAAAAGGTATGGGTAATAAAACTACTCTTACCGTGTGTTTGATTTTTCTATTTGCTGGAGCATTTTCTACTATTACTGAATCGCTTGGTAGTATAAATGTTATTACTAACTTAACTATTCGCTTTCTTCCAGCACGATTATTACTTCCTGGAATGTTTTTACTTTCTACTTTTATTTCAAGTGCAATCGGCACATCAATCGGAGTTATTGCACTTATAACACCAATAGCTGTTAATTTAGCACAAAATGGAGCTTTTGATTGTGCAGTGGGTGTTGGAGCTGTGATAGGTGGAGCTATGTTTGGCAGCAACCTTTCAATGATATCTGACACTACTATTGCTGCTACTTCTTCACAAGGAGCTTCAGTAAAGGATAAAATAAAACTCACTTTCAAGACAGGATCTGTTACAGGTCTTATAATACTTATTTATCTAGTAATAATTTCAAATAGTACAGAAGTTGTTTCTATCTCAAGTCTGAATTATTTATCCATAGTCAAAATTATCCCTTATATATCTTTAATAATTATGGGTTTATTTGAAATAAACACTCTGGTAACATTAGCTATTAATATGGTTATTGCTGGGATATTAGGAATAGCTTTTTTTGATTATTCTCTTATTGAATATTCTCGTGACATATATAGGGGTTTTTATAAGATGAATGAAGTAATGATATTTATTCTCTTCAGTAGTGGATTAAGCCACTTAATGTACGAATACAGTCAGAAAAAGATAGATAAATTCACCGATGAGGTGAATCTCACAAGAAGTCAAGCTGAACTTATGATTGCGGGAATATCATCTCTGTTTACTATTTTAGTTTCCAGCAATGTTGTTGCTATTTTATTAACTAGTAATATTGCTAAAAGGCTTGCGCAAAGATATAACATTGCACCACACCGTAGTGCGTACTTATTAGAGATATTTACTTCTATCACAAAAAGTATCTTACCTTATGGTTCTCACGTATTACTAGCAAGCAGCATTGCCTCTCTGTCACCTATCATCGTACTAACAAAAGTATATTATTGTTTTGTTTTTGCAGCAGTTGCGATAGGTGAAATAGTTATTAACGGCAGACGTCGTGCGGTTGTAGCTCCTCAATTACCATAAATAACTCTTTAAATTTTCACTCAATTTGTTGATAAATATTATAATATTTGCTAAAATACTTATATAGTACCAATTCTTTTAAAGACATAGTATTACTAATGTTATAAAAAATGTATCAAAATAGTGGAGAAACAAATGCCTGATTATTATGAAATATTAGGAGTAAAAAGAGATGCTACTCACGATGAGATAAAAAAAGCATATCGCAAATTAGCATTGAAGCTTCATCCAGATAAATTGCTTGACGAAGTGAAAGAGCTAGATAGGCTAGAAGGAAAGAAGAAGGACGGAAAGCTACTATCACAGTCGGAAGAAGATCAACGGACTCAACTTGAAGAGAAATTGACAAAGTTCAAGGAAATATCAGTAGCACACGAAGTGTTATCTAACCCAACAACAAGAAGCCAGTACGATAGAGGAAAGTATGAGGATGGGGATTGTAGTGATGAACTGGAGTTGTTGCGGGCAAAACTGATGGAACTGATAAGTAAACTTAAACAAGAAAATAAAAGAATGAAAATTTTTTATGAAATATGTAATATGTATTTGTTGAAAAGTCAAAAATTAATCAAAGAGGAATCAGAAAGGGTAATCAAGCGTTTTAAACAAATAGGCAAGATGGGCAAAGCTAAAGAGACTGAAAAATTAACCGAACTCGAATATGTAGACACTATTCCGAAATTGTTGTTAAATATCCAGTCAAATGAGTATGAAGAGTTTTGTGATATAATAAAGAAAGTTACAATTGCTGCTGGTGACATTACATTTCTAGTGCAAATTGCTATTACGTACGATCGTGTGGAATTTTTCGAGCTCTTTGAAGGAAGGATAGAAATATCACTAAATGAAATCTTAAGATATGCTTATGAATACCAATCTGAAAAGTTTTTGGATTATTTTTTTAATGAGTGCTTAGATAAATTAAATATCAACTATAAAGATGAAAAAGGAAATACATCTTTACATCATACATTAAAATGGTTGGATTTGGATAAATCAAAATACCAAGGTTTTGTCAAGTCACTTCTTAGTAAAGGTGCAAGGCTTGATGTTAAAAATAGCAAAGATGAAACTCCATTTGATCTCTTGGTCAATTATGCTACATACTGCTCTCGTAAGAAAAAAATAGAAAGATTAAATAATCTTTCGGTGGTGCTTAGTTGTTGTAAAACTGATGAGCTAAAGAAGCTAGAAGGTACACCTGCATTAAATAAACTAGTAGATATTATTGTTAAATGTAACCATAAAGAAGCTTTAGATCTCCTAGTCGAAAATAACATAAAAATTTCAAGTATTACTTTAGAAAATATCGTGACAAGCGATTGCAATGAAGAGATTTTTGGTTGCTTTTTACATAAAAATAAAATTGACTATCAAGATGAAAGTGGGGATACAGCTCTACATCATGCTTTAAGAAACTTGCACTTCGATAAGTCAATGCTTTGCAAAGTTGAATCACTTGTGAGTGCAGGTGCGAGATTTGATGTTAAAAATGACCAAGGTGAAACTCCGTTTGATCTCTTGGTTGAATATGTTGAGAAGGGGTTTTATGGTCAAGCGTCAAGGTTAAGTTATGCTTGGAAGTTGCTTAACAAATGTGAAAATAAAGATGTACTAAGAGAGCTAAAATATAAAGATGGTACTACTGCATTAGATAAACTAAATGAGCTTCGTATTAAGTGTCGTAATACTTCTATCATAGTTGCTTCTACGTTAGCAGTAGTAGGAGTTGCTTTAGAAGTAGCTATTGCAGTTTACTCAGGAATGTTAGCGTTAGGGATAGGAATTGGAGTTTGTTGTCTTGTTGTTGCTGCAATCATATACCATTGTAATAGTCCTGGAAATTTATTGAAAGATAGCAATGCTGAAGTTGCAATTAATCAAATGGCATTAGTAAAATTATAACTTAAGATCAGAAGAAATGGCAGATCAAGTTTAATAGTGTTAATTCAGTAATATATTTAGTAAAATCTAAAACTAAGAAAATTCTATACTTGCAACTCTGTGAGATGCTGGTGGTATCTATCTTACTTTCTTGATAGGAATATAGATGACAAGAGATAGGCAATGGAATTACAAAGAGTTTGCAAATATTAGTTATTATTTGTAGAATATAGAGAAATTAGTAGAGATTTTAATAGTATGCCATCCGTTACTTTTATTTTACCTGATGGAAGTAAGAAAAGTTATGAAGCTGCAGAGGGAGAAACTCTTCTTAATTTAGCCCATAGAAGTGATCCAGATCTGCTTGAAGGTGCATGTGAAGGTTCTCTTGCTTGCTCTACATGCCATGTGATTGTTGATCCAAAATTTTATGATGTTGTAGAAACACATAATCCTATATCTGATGAGGAAAATGACATGCTGGATCTAGCTTTCGGTTTAACAGAGACATCGAGGCTTGGATGCCAAATAAAAATCACAAAAGATATTGACGGTTTGTGCGTAACCGTGCCCAGAGGTACAAGAAATATATCATTAGATAAATAAGAGGATAATGCGTAAAATTTTTATCTATATTCTCATCTCCTTACCTTTGTTTATTCCTCTAGCGTATAGTGGTTTTTGGTATTTTTCTGCATTTAAGGTAAAAAGTCTTTTAACTGATTACATTAATGACGAAAAAGTTGATATTTCACATGATTTTAAGGGATTTCCTTTTAACCTAGTTTTTCGTGTAACGAATCCAAAATTTTCTAATGAGCAATTAACTGTTTCATCTGAAGCTTTAGTGATAAAAAACAGATTATTTGATAAGTCAGTATATATCTATATACCAAGCAACAAAGTAAACATTGCTGTCCGTAGTGATGAGAAAAAGAATATAAAGTGTCACACACACGTGAGTAGCCACTTTGTTGTTAAACTAAATGATTTACTATCTTCATTAAAATTCAACAGAAATAGCACTGTAATAGACTATATAGATACATTTCGTTACGAAGATTATGGATTAAAATGTGATGTTTTAGAAAATCAGCAAAGTGTTATAACTGAAGTGAATGATAAAAGTAATTACATTCAATTTCACTTTGATAAAGAACTGAATGAAAATACTAAACTAGAATTTGATTTTTATACTTACCGTTATAAACATACTGCAAGTCCTGAAAATTACCTTAGTGTCGACGCTAAATTAGATTATGAATTTGTAAACCATATTTCAGCTTCTAAGATTAATTTCAACATAGAAAAATTTTTGATTGAGAGTAATAACTTTTCTATTGCTGCGAATGGTGGAGTAAGTAATTACAATTTAGTTACATCTTCATTTGAAGATAAAATCAATGTAGCCATATCAAATTATAAAGAATTAATTTCGTTTATGACTAATGATTCAAAGACTGCAGATAAATTGGAAAAATCAATATCTTCCTTATCAGAAAAAATCACTGATAACGACATTCAATTTTCAATAAAGTACGACAATAATGTAGGTTCAGGCTTTATTGGAAAATTATCCACTACTGATTTTATCACTCAATTCACCAAGAATGAGAATAGTAATTAGCTTACTTTTTACATTGATATTCCATTTAAGCATAAATGCTTTTACTTTGGATGATAAACTAAGAGACGAAAGCATGGAAGAGCGAGCAAGTAGCTTATTTGCAGTAATAAAGTGTCCAGTATGCTCTGGTGAATTATTATCCGAATCTGAGTCTCAAGTTGCATATGGTATGCGTAAGACAATTCGCAAGAAGATCAGTGATGGATATACTAACGAGCAAATAGTTTCAGAGTTAAAAAATTCTTATGGAGATTCAATTATCATTGTACCACCTGTAAAATCTAGTACCTACATTTTATGGTTTATTCCTTTTATAATTCTTCTTATTGGATGTTTTCTAATACGAAAATCAGTTCAGAAAATAGATAAAGTAGTAAAAAGATAACTATAGAGTAAAAGTGAGTTTACAACAAATGCAAGTAGCTACTATACGAACATTTGAGTTTAGATCAAAGATTGTAAGGTTAAATCTTCCATCCAAATAACCACGCACTCTACCTGCTTATCTGGGTAGACTTCTTGCACTAAGGTTTTATAGATCAACATTTGCTTTTTTATTTCATTTGATGAGGAAATAGAAACGTTATGGTGTGATTTATAGTCAATTATGATTGCTTTGTCTTCTGTTATACACAGTCTGTCTAGCCGCACTAATACTGGTTTTCCGTCAATTGTTCCACTAAGTGAAATTTCTGATTTGCCCTCCAAGTCGAACAGGTAATCATATTTTTCATTAAAGGTTAATATTTTGCTGTAAATTTCATCCTTATCTTCACTAGTGTTTATGCTATCAATATATTTCCTAACCCAATTTTTTCTCCTGTCTTTCTCTATCTTGGGCATATATTGCAATATACTGTGAATTATTAAGCCTCTTGCATAGCTGTCTGTCGTCCCAATGCTCCTTTTTGTCATTCCAGCATTCTCATCTGTCATCCCAGTGCTTGACACTGGCTTTTTTTCTCCAGGTTCCAGCGTTACGTGCTGCAATGACATTGATAGGTTTGATGGAGGTGAAATCACTGGAACATCAAAATAATCACGTTTTTTATAAATAGAAGGGTAGTTTGCATTCATGCATAGCACTTCAACTTTTTCTTTAAATATCGGCTGTAAGTATAGTTTTTTCCTCTCATATAATGCTCCATATTGAATAACTAGATCATACCAAGAGCCCTTTTGCACTGGCTCTTTGCCTAAAATGTATAACTCATCTTCAGCACGCGTAAGTGCCACGTACAGCAAACGCAAATATTCGTTATAATCCTCTAGTTTTTTCTCTCTTTTTACTTGATTACAATAAGCATTACTATTTTTGCCACACCAAAATGGTGCTTCCGTTGCATCAAACAAAATATTTTCGCTGTTTCTTGGTACTGTATTTGTGTCAACTAAAAACACTATTGGAGCTTGTAGACCTTTTGATTTATGAATTGTCATTATTCGTACAGCATTGAGTTCTGATTGCATATCGTTTTTAATCTCAGGATTATTTTCTTTGATCCACTGAACAAATGCTTGAAGAGATGGGTGCTCAAATTGCAATACGAGGTTCATAAATTCGTCTAGAATCTCGAAGCACTCAAGACCTAGCCTTGCAGCAAATTTCTTTTTACCTGTGCGTAATATATGCGTGAATAATGTAAGAGGGGATTTTGTCTGAGATAAGTTAATCAGATAGTTTAATTCGCTATAAATAACCTCATGATAATCATGAATTTTTTCCCACAATGACTGCTCTTTACGATTATATGCAATATTGAATAAATCGTCCTCAGTAAAGTTAAATAGCGGTGATTTTAAAACATTTGCAAGAGCAAGATCATTTGCCTGGAGGAGCAAAAATTCAGCTAAAGCTATTAAGTCCTGCACAGCTATGTAATCCATAATTCTAAAATAATCTCGGCCTATAACTGGTACATTTACTTTTTTTAGTTCACTTATTATGTAATCAACTAACACATTTCGCTGCCGTACCAAAATCATAATATCCCTTGGTTCTATATGACGATCTTTGGCGACTAAAATCCGCCCTTCGTTTAACCAATTGTGAATTCTTTGGGCTATTGCCTGAGCAAGTAATCGATCTGTTACTACATAATCTTTCCTCTGTATTAAATGAATTTGTAAGGCTTGCTGCTCTTCCTCTTTATACCTTGGCAGTAACGGCCAGATTTCAATGTACCCTTGATCGTTTTCTCTATATGGAATATGTTTTATCTTGTTCTCATTGAAAGATATTTCTTCACGAAAATTGTTAAATATTCTGTCTACAAGCATCAAAACTTCTGGAGTTGAGCGAAATGACTTTTCAAGTTGACATGATAACCAATCTCTGCCACCGGTTTTCGTGTGAAAATATTGCTGCATGTAATTAAATAGATGGGGATTTGCTCCTTGAAATCTGTAAATTGATTGTTTTACATCTCCAACAACGAATAAAGTTCTCTTTTCGTCACCACCGGTAAAAAATTCATTGCAGAGATTTGTTATAATTTTCCATTGACTGATACTATTGTCTTGTGCCTCGTCAACAAGAATGTGGTCTATTTTTTGATCTAGATTAAACAATATCCAATCTTTATAGCCTGGATTGCTAAGGAGATTTGTTGCTAAATTGATGATATCATCATAATCAAGCAGTGCATTCTTTGATTTTTCACTATTATATAGATCAACATATACTTTAAATATACTAAGTAAACTACTGGTTCTTGCGAATATTTGATAAGAATTTATATCCTTTACATGGGTAAACAATGCATTTTGAATGCTTTCTATCATTTGCTCTACGTCTTCAAATTTTTCCAAAGCACCCTTTGTTATAATGGATGATATGCTCTTTTTTTCGTACGATTCTGATTTGAGAAATACTTTAGCTAAGTTCTCTATCTTGTTGTCATCCCAGTGCTTGACACTGGGATCCATATTTCTTTTTTTTTGGATCCCAGTGTCAAGCACTGGGATGACAACATTTGGTACGGACGATTTTGTGCTATTACACCAATCATAAAGTATCGCACTGTAACTCTGATCTCTTTTGCTGCCCTCACTTAATATTTTAGCTAATCTTTTTATCTGCTCAATCGTTTCACTCTGTAAATCGTGAATCTTATCTGGGGCACTTAGTTTATCTTTGATATACCCTAAATTATTTTCTAGAGCTGATCTCTTTATACATAAGGTATAGAGTAAATCACTCAGCTTGTTTTCATCAATTTCAGCTGCAATGATATTTATATCGTCCTGCACAGTTTCATTATGAAGCGTTTTTTCAAATACGATGGAATGCAATTCTTTACATTCGCTCAACGTACGATTTGGAGCGATACCAGCTTCTGTAGGAAAGCTGGAGATTAATTTGTAACAAAAGGCGTGTATAGTTTGAATATTAAGACCAATATTTTCCAGTTCAGAAAAAAGCCTTCTTGCTCTTGTTAAATAATCTTTATTTTCTCTGGTCACACACTGGGCTAATTGTTCTAAATCTGTGACCAATATACCCTCTGGACATATTGCCCACTTACTAAGTGTACTGTAAATGCGATCCTCCATTTCATTTGCTGCAGCATTGGTAAATGTTAAGCAGAGAATATTTCTCTTATTCTCTAATAGAAGTCTTAATACTCTGTCTATTAAGATCTTTGTTTTACCTGTACCAGCTGATGCACTTACCCATACAGAGAAGTTAGGATTTATGGTATTTGATCTCATTAGGAGTGTATAAAGTTTGACTGAAGTGGCATTTCAAGTATAGTAAATAAGATAGTGTTAGTGAAGATATACAGATGGAAAGTTTTTGTGTAAAGGCTCCTGCAAAGATCAATCTTTTTTTACATATTATAAATAGAGAAGAAAGAGGGTATCATTTAATTGAAAGTTTGGTTGTCTTTGCTAAACTTTCTAATTTTTTAGAGATAAAAGTAGGAGAAAAAAACTTTAGATATGATAACTCTACAGTTCAATTTGTAAACTCTGAGTTTAAAATAAATTATCGATATAATACTATAACGAAAGCATTGAGTCTACTGCTTAGGCATGCTCCTGTACGCACTAAAGTCACTGTGAAGGTTGTAAAAAATGTACCAATTGCTGCGGGATTTGGTAGTGGTTCCTCAGATGCTGGAGCTGTGATACGCATGCTGGGAGAGCTTTGGAACATTGATAGGCAAATTTTAAATGATATAGCTTTAAGAGTTGGTGCTGATGTGCCTGCAAGTATAGATAGTAAGCCAGTTTTTGTCAGAGGTGTTGGTGAGGAATTATGCCCCATTAAACAATGCTCTTTACCCACAAGTCTGGTACTTGTGAAACCGAAAAAAAAGTTTTTGAATACATCAGAAGTATTTTCCAAGTATAAAGAGGATTTCTCTCAGCCAATTAAGTGGAGTGATAACACTGAGGAGAATTTGTTAGAGCTTCTTAAAGAGACAAAAAATGACCTGCAAGAAGCAGCAATAAGTCTTGTACCTGAAATTCAGAATGTAATATCAACACTAGAGTCACAAGAAGGCTCTATACTTTCTCGTATGTCAGGTAGTGGTGTAGCGTGTTTTGGAATGTTTGATAGTGAAGAAAATGCAAAAGCTGCAGCGGCAAATATCAAAAAGGAATATCCAGAATGGTGGGTGTGCGACACGGAATTAATAGTTTGATTTATGCCCTTAATTTCCAAGAAGAAAAATCTTATAGATGGTTACAGGGAAGAAATATTTTGGGTAAATAATCAAGAATATCATGGCTCAATTATAATTTTTCCTGAAAAGGTGATTAAATTGAAAGAAAGTGATATAAATAACAAGGAGTATTTTAAATCTTTTTTAACAGAGGAAATAGAGATTTTGATAATAGGTACTGGTAAGATACGCGATTGTTCAATGAAGTCTTATCTTATGGAGCAAAAGAATTTAAATTTTGAATTTATGACGACGGGTTCTGCATGCAGAACCCATAACGTTTTAATATCTGAAGATAGATTTGTTGTCAGTTATCTGATAGCATGTTAGAGATATTTACACAGAGTTTTTTTATAAACAGTCTAATTGCGGTAATTATGATTAGCCTAGTCACAGGAGCTCTAGGGTCATTTATGATATGGCAAAGGTTATCGTATTTAGGTGATAGTTTGTCCCATTCTTCATTGCTTGGTATTGCACTTGCTTTGATCTTTAATATCAGCCCATCGGTAAGTATAATGCTCATTGCAATTATGTTTGCTATACTACTTTCTCTTAATTTTAATAAATTATACTCTGCTGATACGATATTGAACATAGTTACCAATGTAGTTTTATCATCGAGTTTAATACTTATGTCTTTTCTTCCATCAGGTAATAATAGTATTATTAGCTCACTTTTTGGTGACATATTAATGATTGACCAAAGTAATATAATATCAATTTTTCTAACCTCCGTAATAGTTACTTTGATATTAATATTTAGATGGCGCTATTGGCTGATGATTTCGATTAATCAAGATTTGGCAACAGTTGAGAAAGTACATGTTAATTTTGTTAGGCTAGAATTTTTGATTATACTCGCTATCTTTATTGCAATTTCTGCTCAATTAATAGGAATATTACTCATTGCTGCATTTTTGTTAATACCTGCTGCATCAGCAAGACTCATTTCAAAAACTCCAATGCAAATGATTATTGTTGCAACAGTTTTTTCTGTGATTTCTGGAGTATCAGGTTTGATATTATCTGCAAGTTTTGACTTATTAACTGGACCTGCAATTATACTTATCGCAGCTGTGTATTTAATCATTGCTTATTTTATAAGATTGGTGTTAAGTAGATCGACTTAATTTTGGTCTTGGAAGTTCATAATTCATTAACAAATGAGTGTAACTATCTGAGCGTAAAGTAGTTTTTGCTACGTTGTTTTTATGTGCTAATTGTTAATTTGTGGAGTGAAAGATATGGCCGAAGGATTTTTTTCTAGATATATAGGACAGCCTATAAAAAATTTTTATAATTATGTTACGGGAAAGAAAGAAGTGTCTGATGATATGCAGAATACAGCAAATCAAGAAAGCTCAGAATTGTTGGAAACTGATGTGCAATCAAATGATGTACCACCAAGTAGTGATAATATAATATAGATGGCATGAGAATCACGCCATCTAAAGTTAAAAAATTCCTTGAGAAACCCGATACTTTAAGTGGTGTATTAATTCATGGGAGTGACAATAGTAAGGTCGATATTTTTGTACAGGAAATAATTGCCAACTTGAATGAGTATTCAGTTCAGGTGATGGATTTTGCAGTAGTGAATAAGTCGCCTGGCTTGTTATTTTCCGAGTTGGCAAACATTTCGATGTTTACTAAAAAAAGGTTAGTTAAGCTGATAAATGTCAGTGGAAGTATATCTAAAGAGTTAAGAAACATATTGGATCATAATATAGGCGATCATTATATAGTAATGATAGCAAATGATCTTCCATATAGTTCTACAACTAAAAGTTATATGGAAAGCTCAAAAATTTTCGGTGTCATTACCTGCTATAAGGACAGCGGTAGTAATCTTTGTGATATTATATCAAGTTACTTGAAACAAAATGATATAGAGTGCACAAGTGAGATAATCTACCACTTGCAGTCTTATTTTAATCATAGCAAACTGCCTATATATTCAGAGCTTGAAAAATTAGTTTTATATCTAGGAAAAAGAAAAGATCTTAAACTTGCTGATATAGATCTATGCTTTTCAACCTCCGGCAATGATTATGTTACACTTGATAATCTGTGCTCTGCAATAGTGAGTAAAGACATGGGACAATTCATCAAAATTTCCGATGTATTGATATTACAAGAGAATTTTTCACCGATAGCATTAATCCGTATTATATCAAATTATTTTCTACGGCTAGAAAGCGTTTTGCTGTTAATACAAAATGGAATGAATGAACAAGCTGCAATTGACCAGCTGAGTCCTCCATTGTTCTTCAAACAATTGCAGAGTTTTAAATCTCATTTGAAAAGTTTGCAACTTTCAGAACTTAAGAAGATCTTAGAAAATTTGATGAGCTTGGAAGTGACTTGTAAAAGAACTGACTTGGACCATAAAATGATCTTTCAGCATGAGATTAACTATTGGTGTTATTCGTTCAGCAGAGTAGTAAAATAAGGTAGACGAGAAAAAACAACTAAATGTTGTCATGAAAGTAGCTGACACTGGGATCCAGAAATATGGGATATGTGTAGAAGTTATTTTAAAATACAACGTTTTGGCAAGATTATGGATTCCAGTGTCAAGCACTGGAATGACAGGAGCAGAAACTGGAATGACAAGAAATCTAATATTTTCACATTTCCTGAACAATGCTTATTGGTGTCATTCAAATACATTCGGTGCATTTAAACCTTTTGTATGATTTTCTTCTAACCTTGCAACAATGCTCTCTCTACCGATAAAAATTAATAATTTAGCGAGTTCTGGACCTGTTTCTGTTCCTGTTAAAGCGAGGCGCAACTGCATAAATAGATCTTTTGCCTTTATATCAACTGTCTGTCGAATATTTTTAACCCACTCTGATAATGTGTTTTCATTACAATCACCTTTAGGCAATGAACTTAGCGCTATTTTTATAAACTCTTTATTAAGAACCACAGGCTCTATACCAAATTTGCATGTTTTCCACCATTTGGCCACCTCAGAAAACTTTTCTATATTACTCCTTATAAAATACCAAAACTCTGAGCCAATTTGACTTAAACGATCTTGCACCATTTCAAATGGCATTTGTTGCAGCACTTTGCTATTTAGCTTATACATTTCACTCAAGCTGAATTGTGCAGATGCTGAGCTAAATTTTTTAATATCAAATGAGTTAATTAAAGACTGCATATCAACATGAGCTTCTATCGGATCAGATGTGCCAAGTTTTGCTAAATAGCTAGTTAGCGCCATTGGCTCAATCTCATCTTCTCTTATGGACTTAATATCCAACCCACCTTTCCGTTTCGATATCTTGCTATCATCAAAATGTAGTAGGGGAAGGTGAGCAAATATAGGAATTTTCGCTTTTAATGCTTTAATAATTTGGATCTGAACTGCGGTATTAGTTACATGATCTTCCCCGCGTACAACATGGGTTACATTAAAGTCAACATCATCAACAACAGAAGGTAACATGTATGTATAAATTCCATCTTCTCTTTTTACCACAGGATCGCTAATGTGAATTGTTGCAATATTTATTTCACCTTTAACTTCATCATTCCATTTTACAATTTCGTTTCTATTCAATTTAAATCTGAAATGTGGTTTTCGTCCTTCTTGCTCATAACGAATTTTCTCTTGCTCAGTTAGAAGCAACGCACCTCTATCGTAAACAGGGGGAAGACCTTGTTTTAATTGCAATTTTCGTTTAGTGTCTAATTCTTCTCTTGTTTCATAACATGCATAAATATGACCTTCTTTCATTAACTGTAAGAACACCTCGTTATAGCTCTCAAAACGCTCTGATTGCTTAAAACTTGAATTCCAATTTATGCCAATCCATTTTAGGTCTTCTATGATATTATCTACATATTTGATATCTGAACGCTCAAGATCAGTATCATCAAAACGTAGTAAAAATTTTCCATTTTGATTACGTGTGTACATCCAACAAATGAGTGCAGTGCGTATGTTTCCTACATGTAGGTAGCCAGTTGGGCTTGGAGCGAATCTTGTTAGCATTTAAATGATTACTTTAGTTTATTTTAATTTTATATAAATGTACTGCTAAAGCAAGATTCTTCTTTGTCTTGGTGTTAGTTGCTACAAAGTACAGCGAACATGAAACCTTTTTGTTAGAGTTCCATGATCTGCCTAAAATACTCTGAAAGCACGGCTTTAGTTATTTACTCTAAATATATTATACGTATACTTGTTATTAAATTAAATTTGAAATGATAAGAAATGAGTGAATTTAAATCAATCCGCAATATTGCAATAATTGCACACGTTGACCACGGAAAAACTACTTTACTTGATAACATGTTAAAACAAAGTGGCACGTTTCGTGAGAATCAAGAAGTTCAAGAACGAGTGATGGATAGTGGTGATCAAGAACGTGAACGTGGGATTACAATACTTGCAAAATGTACGTCAATAATGTGGGGTGATGAGAAAATCAATATCATTGATACACCAGGACATGCGGATTTTGGTGGAGAAGTGGAAAGGGTGCTCTGCATGGCAGATGGTGTATTACTACTGGTTGATGCTGCAGAAGGTCCAATGCCACAGACTAAGTTTGTGTTGTCAAAAGCACTAAAGGCAAATTTAAAACCGATTGTGATAATCAATAAGGTTGATCGACCAGACAGCAGAATTGATGAAGTACTAAATGAAATATATGAGTTATTTTTTAACCTTGATGCAACCAACGAGCAACTAGATTTTCCAGTACTCTATGCTTCAGGTAGAAATGGTTGGTGTGCTAAGGAGATATCTGATGAGAGAAAAGATTTAAGCCCATTATTTTCAACGGTGATAGATTACATAAAACCTTCCGTTTATGATCAAAATGCACCTTTTGCTATGCTAGTTACTTTACTTGAATCTGATAAATTTCTTGGCAGAATATTGACAGGAAAGATTTACCAAGGAATCGCGCAAGTTAACTCAGATCTTAAGGTAATTGATCTTGATGGTCAAGTGGTTGAGCGAGGGAGATTAACTAAGTTACTCTCATTTTCTGGCTTAAAACGCGTTCCAGTAGAGCAAGCTGTAGCTGGTGATATCATTGCCATTGCAGGACTTGAGAAAGCTTCAGTTTCAGACACTATAGCAGCACCAGAAGTTACAACTGCGATCAGCTCAACTCCAGTTGACCCGCCAACAATGGCGATTACTATAAGCGTTAATGACTCACCTTTTGCTGGGCAAGAGGGAACAAAACTTACCTCAACTGTTATAAAAGATCGTTTATATGCAGAAGCAGAAACAAACGTTGCAATTACTGTAACTTTGGCTCCAAGTGGTGAAGCATTTGAAGTAGGTGGACGTGGTGAGTTGCAGCTTGGGGTACTGATTGAAAATATGAGAAGGGAAGGTTTTGAACTTTCAGTTTCACGGCCTCGAGTGCTGTTTAAAGAAGAAGATGGCAAAAAACTTGAACCTATAGAGGAAGTAGTAATTGATGTAGATGATGAGTATAGTGGAATCATCATGGAAAAACTTAGCTTTCGAAAAGGTGAAGTAACTGATATGAGACCTTCTGGTAGTGGCAGAACTAGGTTGACATTTTTAGTGCCATCAAGGGGATTAATTGGCTATCAAGGAGAATTTTTAACTGATTCTCGCGGCACTGGTATAATCAACCGTTTATTTCACAGTTATGCTCCACATAAAGGTTCAATTTCCGGAAGGCGTAATGGGGTTTTAATTTCAACAGACAAAGGCGAAGCAGTAGCGTATGCAATTTTCAATCTGCAAGATAGGGGAATTATGTTTGTTAAGCCACAAGATAAGGTATATTGTGGTATGATTGTCGGTCAGCATAGTCGTGACAATGATTTAGAAATAAATGTACTTAAAGGTAAGCAATTAACAAACGTAAGAGCTTCAGGTAGCGATGAAGCTATAAAGCTTACTCCACCAAAAATAATGACACTGGAGGATATGATAGCATATATAGACGATGATGAATTGGTAGAAGTAACTCCAAAATCTATACGTTTGCGTAAGAAGTTCCTCGATCCAAATGAACGTAAACGTGCAGGAAGGGCGAAGAATAAAGAGTAATCAACGTTCCTGATAAAAAGCTGGATGAGCTACTCGGATAACACCATCATAAAGGGAACCAGTGTCAGTTACTTGAGCAGGTACTGGGATGACAAGAGAAGGCTACAAAGGTGTCATGCAAGTAGCTCATCCAGCTTTTTTATAATCATCGAAAACATTGTATTTTAACATTACTTTTATACTTATAAGTTTCTAGGCACTGGATTTGTTGTAGACTTACTCTATCACTTTACCCTCTTATTTTACCACTCTCCTGCCTATATATTTTTATATGAGGATTTTTGCAAAAGTTTCGCATTTTTTGTAACATGATTTTCAGTATGTGTAACCTAAATGCAAATTGATCACGAAACTAGTGTAATTATTGAGGCCATAGAGAAATTTGGTGGTGAGGCAAGGCTTGTTGGTGGATGTGTTAGAGATTCAATTTTACAGCGTGACATTCACGACATCGATCTTGCTACTAATCTGCTGCCTAATCAAGCAGTTAAAGCGTTAAAACTCCGTAATATAAAAACTATTCCAACTGGCTTAAAACATGGAACTATTACTGCGATTTTAAATAAAAGATCCTTTGAGATTACAACGCTAAGGCATGATGTAAAGTGTGACGGTAGACATGCGAAGGTAGAATTTACTAATGATTGGCAAGCTGATGCTTCAAGGCGCGACTTTACGTTTAATGCTCTTTATGCAGACAAATATGGCCATATATACGACTACTTTGGTGGCATTCAGGACTTAAAAGCACGAAAGTTAAACTTTATAGGTAACGCTGAAGATAGGATTAAGGAAGACTATCTACGTATTTTAAGAGCGTTTCGTTTTCACGCTAAAATATGCATAGGAGATTTAAGTGATGAAATATTGGATGTGTGCAAAAAGCATTCACACATGATTCAAAACCTCTCTGGAGAGAGAATAAGAGAAGAAATATTTAAACTCTTGGAATGCAATGATCCTGCTCCAACACTTAAGAGCATGCAAAAATCTGATGTTTTACAAAAAATTATTCCAAAAGAAGTAAAATGCGAAATTTTATCTTCACCACTTCTTATCAACACTAAACCTCCTACAAAACCCTCAGCGTATGTCCATACGCCTTTCCTAGATCCCACAATCGATGCACTAACAAAATTAGCGCTGCTTCTTAGGACTGCTGAAGATAGGCTTAATCTTGGAGAATATGTAAGCAAACTTCTACGTCTTTCAAATAAGCAAAAGAAAAAAATATTATTTTTATTATCAAACAATATCAAAACAGAGCTTTCAGAAAAAGAGCAAAAGAAATACATATCTTTATTTGGTAAGGAATTATATTGTGACTTAATGAAGATTTGTGGTATTGAGTCTGGAATAAATGTTGATGAGTATATTTCATTTGCTAAGATGTTTAACATTCCAAAATTTCCTTTATCTGGTGATGATTTAATAACTATAGGTCATCAACCAGGGAAAAGTTTAGGTAGAAACTTGGAATTGCTACGACAACATTGGGAAGACAGCTCCTACACTTTAACAAAGGAGGAGCTGATACTTTATGCTAAGAGCCTACTCTAGTTACTCTCTGAATGTTTGATGAAGTAGTGTGACGCATGGAAGAGTTAGGTGTTAATTCGTATTCTTTTTTGGGAATGTTCAAAAAAGTGTGTCAAAGCGAATTTTTAGTTCAACTCAATTTTTAACCTATCAGGAAAAAAGATATCAAGTTGAGATATAGTTAGAGCCCAATTAGGCAAAGCCATAGCCCATTTTTGCTCTATCTTTTTTATAGCACAATATACCAATTTGTACAAGGCATTTGTACTGGTAAATGAACCTTTGGTTTTAGTAAATTTTCTGATTTGTCTGTGCAACCCCTCAATTGGATTGGTGGTATAAATTAGCCTTCTAACAGGGCCAGAATACTTAAAATAACTAGACAAATTTTCCCAATTGTTTTGCCACGATTTTATGACTAAAGGATATTTTTCACCCCATTTTTCCTCCAGTTCAAGTAAATAATTTTCGGCGATTTCTCTACTTGTAGCACGGTATATTTTTTTCAAATCATTCATAAAAACTTTTATATCTTTGCTGGATACGTATTTTAGTGAATTTCTTATTTGGTGCACAATGCATAACTGTACCTCAGCATTGGGAAATACGCTATTTATAGCTGTAGGGAAGCTTTTCAGACCGTCAACACAAGCTATCAAAATGTCTTCTACTCCTCTCTCTTTTAAGTCATTTAATACGCCTAGCCAGAAGTTAGCTCCCTCACTTTCTGCTAAGTAAAAACCCAGTACTTCTTTTCTGCCATTTTGGTCTATTCCTAATATATTGTACATGCATTTACTTATGCAATGTCCATTCTCTTTGACCTTAAAAAACATCCCATCCATAAATACTATCGGGTATACTGATTGTAGGGGACGACTCCTCCATTCATTGATTATAGGCAGTAATTTATCTGTAATTCCAGATATCTCTGCTGCAGATATTTTATGGTCATAGATTTCTTCCACATAGGATGCTATATCCCTGTATCCCACACCGCTTGCAAACATGTTCAAGACCTTTGTTTCAAGTTCTGTTGTTTGCCTTTTTTTCACTATCTGTGGTTCGAAACTTCCCTCTCTATCTCTTGGTGTCAATAGTTCAAATGAACCTGCACTCGTCTTCAAAGTTTTGCCATTCTTTCCGTTTCTTCGATTCTTTTCTTCTCTTTCATTGGATAAATGATGCTCTATTTCACCTTCTAGACTTGCTTCCAGCAGCCTTTTTACAAATGGTGTTAATGCTCCATCTCTCCCCATCAATGGTTTACCTTCCCTTATTGATGACAGTATATTTGCTTCCAGCTCTTTGTAATCTACCAGGCCAGTCGTTCCATTTTCTATTTTGTAACTCATATATCAAACCTCTATTTTTTGTTTCTATTTTATTTTTATTTCTCGGTTTGACACACTTTTTTGAACATTCCCTCTTTTTTAGCTTTATCTGTTAATTCATATTCATTGTTTTCTTTTGAAGTTTGAACGCACATTTTCTGATCTGGAGATAAAAATTTATCTCGTATGCTTGATGCTAGTTGTAATCCTTGAATCTTATCTGAAAAACATTTCATTTCAGCTTCCGTTAACTTCTGCACAACAAATTTTTTGACTGAATCATTATTGCTATTATTTTTGTGAGCTAAAAATTCCATTAAGGAACTTATTATTGCTTGACTATCTTCTTCATTTAAATATAACCCTTTTGCACACTCTTGAACAAAAATTACCTGTTCGATAGAATGCTTTTTACCAACTTTTTCAACAACTGTGTTAACCTTAATTTCTATAATCGCTCTTCCAGATTTCATCAAATTACTTTTCAATAACTCAAGTAATTTATCACTTTCAAGTTTACCATCACCTTGATTTGATAAAGATTTTATAGTTTCATCAAGCACGTTATGGCAAAAGTGTTTTCCTTCAAATTCAGGAAAACTTTTTTTCAACTTTGTATTTTGATCAGATAAAAATTTATCGAGACTGTCATTCCCGCGAAGCTTAGATAAAGTATTTGAAAATTTTGACTTCACAGAACCAGAAGTAGAAAAAATACTCTTTGTATCTGCTTTAGTTTTTTTATTAATATCTTCTGGCTTTTTACTAGCGTCTTTTTGCTTGTTTTGTAACTTTTGTTGTTCTTGATTATTTGACAATTGCTGTTGCTCCAACTGCTTTGGCGTGCTTGATAAGCTTCTCTTTAATTGATCTATTTCAGCTAACAGACCTTTATTTTCTTCCTGTAGTTTTGTAATATCAATTTTCGATCGATTTTCTGCTTGCTTATGTTCCTCTTGTAACTGCTTAATCTGCTTCTCTTGCTTTGCAAGTTCTTCTTTTAACATTTCTGTCAGATTCGAATGAGTTTCCTTTAAGCTATCATCTATTCCCGCTGATTCCCACTCTTTACTTTTTTCTAATGCCTGTACTTGTTCTTGTAGACTAGTAATCTTACTTTCTAATTCTTTTTTCTCTGTTTCAGTAGCATTTAGTTTACTAATTGAATCACTTTTGTCTTTCTCTAATTGTTGTTTAAGATTCTCTACTTCAGCATCTTTTCCCTTAGCTTGTTCTTTCAATTCATTAATTTCACTTTCTAAATCTTGTTTCTTTTTTTCAATGGTATTTAGATTAGTCTTTTCTTGCTCTAATTGTTGCTGAGCACTTTCCAATTTTTTTCTAAATTCAGCATCTTTTTTCTTAGCTTGCTCTAATTCTGCTTTTTTTTGTTCATTTAATTGCTTTATTTTAGTATCAAATTCGTTTTTTAACTTACTAACTTCATTCTCAAGTTCTGTTTTTTGCACTCGTAGGTTTTCATTCTCTTTCTTCACAGTTTCATTTATATCTTTATTTTCATGAAATGACTTTATTAAATCCTCTTGCTCTTTTATTCTTTTCTCTAGATCAGATATAACTTGCTTTTGTTCGTTATTTTTAGTCTCCATTTCCTTTTTCTCTTGTTCTAATACTTCATTTAATTGCGTTAATCTACCTATTTCCCCATCTTTTTCTTCTACCCTTACTGAGAGCATTTCTATTTTATTTGCAAATTCTTTACTGCGCTCAGTTAATTCTTTCTGCAAACGTAATATCTCTTCAGACTTTTTCTTCAACTGTACTAAAAATTCTTCTCCTCTTTTTCGTGCAACTTTTGCTAATTCTTTATAACTCTCTTTAAGTTTTTTAATTAAGGAGTTTAATTGTTCTTTTTCCTCTTTTAAAAAATCACTCTCTAATTGTAAATTTTCAATATACTCTGCTTGATTATTACAGAGCTCAATGAACACCTCTAGTGCCTGACTTACACCTTCCAGTTGCTCCTTTAATTTTTCATTCTTATCCTCTGTCTCAACAAATTCAGTCTGAATTTCTGTATCTTTAAATGTAGTTTTACCTTCACTAATTATTTTACTTTGGACCTCTTGTGCTACAACTTCAGAAATTTGAACACTTTGATCTACTACTTCGGGAGCATCAGTTTGAACTCCATTATTCACAATAACTTTATTGTGGTGTAGGATATTCTCTGCCCATTTATTCCATCTCCCTGGCAATATTCGTCCGATTGTTTTTAGATATAGCCAAGCAAGCACAGTGGATAAGCTGTATTTTTTTTCCTTTTGTTTAATACTAGGTTCGTAATTAACCTTATTGTTAGCATTTAGCATAAAATTACCTAATTTTTAAAGTATTGAAGTTATATATATTAATATAATTATTAAATAAATAATAATATAAATGTTAAATTGTGTGAAAATTTTTATAGATTTTAAGTAGAAATACACATGTTCGTAAGCACAGAATTTGCTTTTTCTATTGCTCTTGCTAACATTTCTTGTTCATTGTAATGATTCTTCACATTGATTACCTGAGCTGACAAATTTGCAGGGAAAGTGACTAAACTAACTTCCCATAGCTCCACTTGTTTTAACACTCGAGCTCCGCTTTCATGATCAACATCATACTCTATTGGTATATAGCCAATCGAAAGCCCGTTAATAGTTCCAGTTTTGAGCATTAAATATGCTTCCTCTGCTTTTTGAATACCAAAAAGCAAATGTGCAGTTATATATAGGCCAACATCATTTTCGCAAATATCCGTAATATTACCTATAGGCTCGCTCGGATTGTGCTGCCAAAGAAGTTTTATCTGACTTTTATTTAAGTTATTCTTAAATGCTCCTGGTAATATCAGATCATTTTGCTTATCAACTATATTAAAAACGCTCGCATAGCCAGAAAATACTCCGTTTTCTTCTATGCTTTTTATTGACAATGGTGAATAGAGAAATTTCTTATTCATAAGTCCTCCTTGTAAATTATGGTATTGGGTTTGCCAGCGCTCTGAGCCAGCTTAAAATGTTGTATAGATTGTTTTCCTATATCTCAGGATGAGTATAAGGCACTGCAATATAATTCTATTGTATGCAGTGCTTTGAAAATGGGGAAGTACTTTTTTAGTTATAAAATTTGTCATTTTATATATATAAGGGTAGGGTTTGTTGCACATTGGGTTGTTCAACAGCAGCGTTTTCTAGATTTGTAGAAACAGCTTCGTTTGTAGGAGTAATTATTTTTCCTAGAAGGAAGCCAAATCCCAAAGAAACAGCTGCTATAAAACCATTCATTAATGACTCTGTCCATGTTTCTCCCTCGTATTCTTGATAGATTTTAGAATATATCATTATTGGCTTCATTCGGGTTTAAATTTCTTTCCAACTCTTCTGATGTTTTCTCCTCAGCATCTTGGGATTTTGTTGATGAACTTTTCTGTAAGTTTTCTAATTCTTGTGTGTCCATCAACACCTCACTATTAAAGCTTAAGTACAAATCATACAGCACTATAATTGTTTAGTCAAGGTAAATACTAGTATATTAAGTAAATATTTACTATATTAATATGATTGCTTAAATTCACAACTAATTGTTTGGGGGAATAAAAAGATTGTGTTTTGTAGGTGATTTGCGTAGCGGAAGGTGTTACCCCAGTTTTACAACACTGGGATAACGGTAAAAGTAGCTATATGCTCTGTCCTTGAATATTTTGTTGTTCAGTGGTAGCATTTTCGGGAGTGTTAAATAAACTGTGTCAAATCGCATTTTTAGTTCAACTCGATTTTTAACCTACCAGGAAAAAAGATATCAAGTTGAGAGATAGTTAAAGCCCAATCATGTATAGGCATAGTCCATTTCTCTCCTGCCTTCTTTATAGCACAATATACCTGTTTATGCAAGGCATTTGTGCTGGTAAATGAGCCCTTAGTTTTAGTAAATTTTCTGATCTGTCTATGTAACCCTTCAATAGGATTTGTGGTATAAATTAACTTTCTTACAGGGCCGGAATATTTAAAATAACTAGACAGATTTTCCCAATTATTCTCCCAAAACTAAAGTATATTTTTCTCCCCATTTTTCCTCTAGCTCAAGTAAATAATTCTCGGCTATTTCTCTACTTGATATGTTTTTTTCAAATCATTCATGAAAACTTTTGCTCGATACATATTTCAGTGAATTTCTTATCTGATGTACTATACATTTCTGCTTTAGGAAATACGCTATTTATAGCTGTAGGAAAGCTTTTTAACACAAGCTATCAGAATATCATCTACTCCTCTCTCCTTTAGGTCATTTAGTACTCCCAACCAGAACTTCACTTTCAGCCAAATAAAAACCCAAAACTTCTTTTCTGCCATTTTGCTAATATGTTATACATACATTTGCTTACACAATGCCCGTCCTCCTTGACCTTAAAAAACCATGAACACTATTGGATATACAGATTGCAGCGGACGACTGCGCCATTCGTTGATTACCGGTAACAATTTGTCAGTAATACTTGATATCTCTGCTGCAGATATTTTATATTTCTTCTACATGCGATGCTATATCCCATGCCACTGGCATATGTACTTAAAACCTTTGCTTCAAGTTCGGTTGTTTGCCTTTTTCTGACTACTTGTGGCTCGAAACTTCCTTCTCTATCTCTTGGTGTCAATAGTTCAAATACTTGTCCGTAAAGTCTTTGAATTTCTTCGGTTGTTTTCTTCGCTTTCAGCCGACAAATGGTTTTCTATCTCGCCTTCCCTCTAGCAGTTTTTTGATAAATGGTGTTAATGCTCCATCTCTTCCTGTCAATGGTCTTCCTTCTCGTATAGATGATAAGATATTTGTTTCTCATTCTTTATAGTCTACCAAACCGGTAGTTGTGTTTGCTTGACTCATTGTCAAACCTCCATTTTTTTATCAATTTATTACTTTACTTCTCGGTTTGACACAGTTTATTTAACACTCCCGCCTTCTGGATAGATATGTACTCTTGTATAACCTCGTCTGTCAGAACTTACGGCTCAATATCCACGTGCCCAAAGGTGCCTGCCCCAAAATTGCTTACTTAGACTTGCAAAATCTTGCATCAGCAACCTTGAACTTGTTCCTTTCAAAAATTGTACAATTTTACTAACACTTTGCTGTGGTTTATATGATATAAACATATGAATATGATCTACTGCAACTTTGCCTGAGATAATTTGGATCTCATTTTCCATAGTAACCTGCCTTAACAGCTCCCTAACTCTAACAGCAATTTGGCCTATTAGCACCCTTTTGCGATATCATACCAAGTGTACTTTCATATCGTACTTAGAGTGTGCATTATACCCATAACGTCGCATACGCGACTATTGTAACTTGCCCTTCGCCTCAAGGCGGGACAATCCCCGAAGGGGGACACTAAAAAATTTCTTCCTTAAGTTGTGTAATGTCAGCTTGAGGAAGACCAGTAGATTCAGCTATTAAGTCAATAGATACACCAGCTTCAAGTAAATTTTTTGCCACTGCTATTTTAGCCTGTTTTTCGCCCTCTTCCCTACCTTCCGCTTTACCTTTTTTATGGCCGATTTGGATGCCTTTTTGAGTAGCATCATCGAGTTTTTGTTCTAAGATAGCAGCTTCTTTCTGTAAATCCATTACCCTTTCTTCATAAGCTATAAGATCCTTCTCATTCCAATGAAACTTATCTAACTCATCATATGCTAGCTTTATTATTGGTGATTTTTCTGCTATTTTTCTTAAATCTTCATCGGTCGTTTCTTCTGCATATTTGAAGAAAAATAGCCAACGATCTACTACATTTTCTAGCTGCTCTTCTCTACTCTTAGGAAACTTTGGTAACTCAATGAAAATAAATTGAAAATCTTTTAAGTCATGCTCGTTAGTTTTTTCATCTCTTATGGTATGGCTAGATATATAATCAAGCTTATCAGGAAATAAATTACAGTTAGAAATAGCAATAAAGAAAACCTTCTTTAAATCAATGTACTTACCACCTTTATCAGCCTGCCTTGAGTAAGCCTTAGCATCATATAATTGAGCCCGTTTTTCGAAGCCTTTATCACGAGCGAGTTGCATCTCAATCACGTATCTGGCCCCAGTAGAATCTCTGCACAGAACATCGACAATACTCTGCTTATCAGAGGCAATTTCAGGGTCCATAATGGTGCTAAGGAATTCAACTTCTTGTATAGTATTTATTTCAGTAAACCCCAAAATATCATTCAAAAAGTGGATAAGGATATTCTTATTTTTTTCAGTACCAAAAATTTTCTTAAATGTTAAATCAAGCTTAGGATCTAAAAATCTTGAGAGAGCCATAGAAAATCCACTTAAAAAGCATTAATAATTATACACAATTGTGAAGAAATATTCAACTAAAATTCAAACATAGAAAGAAGCATCCCTTTTGTATATCTTTATTTGGTAGTATTAACCTGTATAATATTTATGATAAACATCTCGATAAGGTACCAGATAGCACAAAAAGTAAGGAGCTGGGGGTTAAAACAAAAATATACCCTGAAAAACTTAGCAGAAAAGGCAGGCATAAACTATCATACACTGCTAAGATATGAGCAAGGAACATGTGGCATTCCAACTGAAAAGCTAAAAGTTATAGCAGAGGTGTTATCAATTCCTATTAGAAATCTCTTTCCAAGACAAAAAGTACTAAAAGAAAACAGTTGTTTTGATAAAGCTAAGATCCAGGAAATGTATAATTTCATAGAAAAATACAAAAGAATAGAAGGACGCAAAGCAATTTATGCATTAACCAAATCTATCCGAACTGAGGAAGAAAGTAATATAAAAGCAGCAAGAATAAAAATTGCAAAGGATCTAGTTAAGGTAGGGCTTGATACTGAGATTATCTATCAAGCAACAGGCTTATCAACCGAAGAATATGCTGATAAAGAGAGATACGAGCCAAACAGAGGACAAGAGATAAAAAAGTGGAAGAGGCTATACGCAAGAAGAATTAGCAAAAAAGCTTAATATAGGACCCTCACAGATACATCACTACGAGCAAGGGAGTGTTACGATTTTAAGTGAAAGGTTATGGAAAATAGTAAGAGAATTATCAGTGGATGTTGAAGATTTGATAAAGGAATATAAAGAAAATGATTGCAAAGATGGTGAAGCAGAAAATGAATTATTAAGTTGGGCAAGAGAATATAGAAAAATTGATAATCAAGAATCACTAGATGAACTGAATATATGGGTAGAATTTTTATTGCAAAGAAAGCAAATTTACAAAGAGAAGATTGATAAAGTAGAGGAAATGAAAGTTGCAAATAATTTACTCAAGTTAGGTTTTTCTACTGATGTTATTTCTAAAATAGTAACAACTTCTTTTACATAAAGAATTAATTTTCAATTAGATAAAATAAGCATCTATTAATATCTTAATTTCTTGATGAAAAAATAAGTAAAAAAGATTGAAAAATTGATTTGACTTCACTCGAAAGCTATGGCCTTATGCCAATGCTGATAAAAAACAGCAGTAAATAATTAAAAACAATTTGTTATTAACGAGGAGTATATTTTATGAATAATGGTAAAAAACTTACAGAAGAAATTGAGAGAGTACTACAAAGGGTTCTGTCGCATTTGTAGGGAAGTAGAAAGAAGAATGATATAATTGTCTAAAAAAAAAGCAAAGATGTTTCGTATCAATCAAAAATTGTTGCCATATTTCAAAGGATTTAGCTTTTCAGCGGATGTTATCTGTATACATGAAATGTCGATTCTCTTTGAGCTATCGAGATTTGGAAGAAATGATGAGTATAAGGGGAGCAAAATGCTACGTTACAAAGGTGGGTTATCACCACTGATAGATGAGGCAGTAAGGAAAAGAAAGAAGCAGGTTGGTAGTAGTTGGAGAGACTTACATTAAATTAAACGGTAAATGGGTTTATTTATATACTGTAGACTTCCTCTTGTGTGTTAGTAGAGACAAGTCTGCAGCACTTGCATTCTTTCGTAAAGCCTTCAGGAGTAACTATCTTCCTGAGAAAATTGTAATTGATAAAAGCGGCAGTAATACTGCTGCTCTTGATGATTTGAATGCAGAAATTTCTGAAGATTACAGTTCTTCAAATAAAATATCTAAATAATATTGTTGATAGATTTATCAAAAAACTAATAAAGCCAATGCTTGGGTTTAAAAGCTTCCATTCCGCCAAGATTACCATCACAGGCATAGAAAATATTCGTATGATTCAAAAAAGACGAATTATTAAAATAATGTTTCTACTTTTGAGAATTTTGCTATGTTAATGGCTTCATAACTCCTATAATCCCACCTTTAATGATCTTCTTTCCTATGGTTTATAGATGCGACAGAACCGGAAGGGCAGCTGAATGATACAAGGCAAGGTCTAACTGATGAAGTAACTCAATAGAAACAATCTGAAAGCAAGGATGAAGAGCTAAATGAAAAATTCTTGAAAGCAAAAATTTATAGTAAAAGGCAAGGTAATTATGCTTCTGTTTCTTTTGTATTATCTGGAGCATTTGCTGTTGGTACAAGTCTAACAATGGTTCATTTAGCAATGTGTGTTTCGCTTGCTGTAGCTGCATTAACTTTTCTTGCAGTAGGATGTTACTGTTCTTATAACGCAAATACCGCACTTAATAACGTTGAAATCGAAAATGGTAGTTATAGAATAGCTGCTTGAGTATTAATTTAAATATTCTTTATTGCTAGTTTTATATCATCACTTTAATTTGGTTGTATTTTACTAAAAAAACTTTAGATTTATTTTATAATCGATACTCAAATATGATTTGGAATTTATTGCAGACAGGGCAAAAGGAAGGCTATAAAATTGCGTATACCAATGCTCGTATTATTGACCCGGAAACTAAACTTGATATAAAAGGTTCATTATTGACTGAAGGGGGTAAAATTGTTGATTTTGGCGAATCATTATTTTCAACAAGTGGAGTTGATGAAATAATAGACTGTAAAGGGCTTGTTCTAATGCCAGGCCTTATTGACATTCACGTACATTTTCGTGAACCAGGTCAAGAGCATAAAGAAACTATACATACAGGCAGCAAATCTGCAGCTGCAGGGGGCGTTACAACTGTAGTTTGCCAGCCAAACACTGTTCCAGCGATTGATAGTGTTGTCTTCGCTAAGTATTTGAAATATAGAGCATTTGAAACTTCGCATGTGAATGTTCAATTTTACGCTAAAATCACCACTTCGGAAGAAAAATTAACTGAAATGGCACTCTTAAAGGAAGCAGGTGCAGTTGGGTTCACCGATGATGGTATGCCAGTTATGAATCCAATGATTATGAGACAGGCACTGCTTTATTCAAGTATGCTTGGTGTTCCTATTGCTCAACACGCAGAGGATTTGAATCTATCTGCTGGTGGCGTAATTAACGAGGGTAAGATTTCTGAAGAATTGGGAGTAAAGGGAATCTTGAGTGCATCGGAATCGGTTATGGTAACTCGTGATATACTGCTAATGAAGAACATAGAAAATGTACACTACCATATTTTACATGTCTCTTCAAAAGATTCACTTGATGCTATTAAACGTGCAAAAGATTTGGGATTAAATGTTACGTGTGAAGTAACTCCTCATCACTTTACTTTAACTGAAGATATAGTAAAACAACACGGAGCAATCGCAAAAATGAACCCGCCGCTTCGCACTGAAGAGGATCGTTTAGCTATGATTGAAGGTTTAAAGACAGGTGTGATTGATTGCATTGCAACCGATCATGCTCCGCATGATCTTAGTTCTAAAGATCTGCCACTTGAAAATGCTGCATTTGGTATTATTGGCCTTGAAACAATGCTGCCCCTTTCACTTGAACTATATCATAGTGGACAAATGGGTCTACTTGATGTGCTTGCAAAATTGACATATAAGCCTGCAGATATCATACATATGCCACGTGGCCGCATACAGAAAAACCTTGTAGCGGACTTAATTTTAGTTGATTTGGATCATGAATGGGAAATTAAAGTTGACAACTTTGCTAGTAAATCAAAGAATTCGCCTTTCGGTGGACGCAAAGTGAAAGGGCACGTAGTACGTACCGTTGTGTCTGGCAAAACTGTATATTTACAGAAGAGTTAGTTATTATACAATTGTGCTCTCAATTTCAATCAATTGTAAAGATTTAATATAAGTGGTAAAATATAGCCACTGAATAAAAAATATATGCTAATTAGTACGACATCGGAACTGGAAAATGCATGTAAAGAATTGATGGAAAAAGATCCAAAATTTATAGCAATTGACACGGAGTTCATTAGAAATAATTTAACCTACTACCCAAAATTATCGTTAATTCAAATTTCTTACGGAGAGAAGAGTTTTATTGTAGATGCATTAGTGCCAGAAATTGATTTATCATTCATTAAGAAAATGATGCTAAATCAGGGAATAATCAAAGTGTTTCATAGCTGCCGGCAGGATATAGAATCCTTACTCACTGTGTTTAAATGTGTTCCCACTCCTATTTTTGATACCCAAGTTGCTGCTATGTTTTGCCATTATTATCATGACTTTATTGGTTATTCAAAAGTAGTAGAGCAATATCAAGGAATAGCACTGGATAAAATTAAAGCTAAAAATTCAGACTGGTTAAGGCGTCCATTGTCTGAGGATCAACTAGACTATGCAATAAACGACGTGGTATATCTATATGATCTATACCAAATATTGTGCAATAAACTTGAAGAAAGTAATAGGATGAGTTGGTTTCAAGAAGAGATGGAATTATTGGTTGATATAAATAAGTATTTGCATAGTCCAAAAGATGCATGGAGGAGGATTAAATTTAACTATGAAGCAAATCCGAGGCTAATGTTAGTTGTTAAAGCAGTGAGTGAGTGGCAAGAGACTTTAGCACAACGCTATAACATCAATCGTAATAAAGTAATTAATAATGCTGTAATAATTGGTCTTATTGAAAAAAATGTGGAGCGTATTGACGAGGTTTTAGATGATCTTGAGAGGAACACAAAAAATATAAAAGAGGAAGATTTATTAGAATTTATGAATATTTTCAATGAGAATGAGAAGGAGTTTGTGCAGCAAAATTATACTCTGTCAGATAATTATGATAAATCTGTATTTGATATACTCTCGATTATTTTAGAGAGCAAATGTAAGGAAAATAACATATCAAGAAAGTTAGTTTCATCAAAAGATGAGTTAGCTGGTTCAATATCTGGGCAGATAGATAAACTATTCAAGGGGTGGAGATATGATTTTTTCGGTAAGTCAGTTGAATCATTTTTGAACGCAGGCTCAAGGTTTGAGATTTTAATGGTAAAATCTGCTGATAGTACAGCTAAAATTCGGAGTAATCTGGTGGAGAATAACTGTTGCTAAAGTAACTTAGATTTATCGACAATCGTCATCCCGCTACGTGTTAGTGGCTAAGAGATACCGCGGCGGTATGACGGTTAAGTAGGGTGTCATCCCAAGTGCCCAGACACTGGGATCCAGGAAAATTGATTGTAAACGAGCAAACATTTTCGATAAAATTACCAAAAAGCTAGATCCCAGTGTCAAGCACTGGGATGACAGGAGAGGGAGGCTACTGGGATGACAGCTACCCTGACAACCGTCATCCCGCTGCTTGTTAGCGGCCAAGTGACGGTATGACGTAAAGCTACGTGTTTAGGTTTAATGAATCCACTATTTTTTTTACTTGAGAAAAAACATTTGCGCTGGTATCGATGATGAAATCACTCATTTGCCTTTTTTCTTCAATAGGTAGCTGAATACTGGACATTAGATTCAGCTTTTCTTTATCCATATTACGCTCACTGAGCCTTTGAGCTTGTACAGCGCTATCTGCATGGATAAAAACAATAAAATCGCAATATAAACGGAATCTTGTTTCCAGCAAGAGTGGAATGTCTAGAACTAGAGATTTTCTATCATTTTTTTTCTCCTGAGCAATAAAAATTGCTAATTCACTCTGCACAGCAGAATGCACTAAAGATTGAAATTGCTTCCAATTTTCATCGTAGGCCAAAAAATATTTAGACAATACTGCTCTGTCTATTTCACCATTTACTATCACCCCAGGAAATTTTTCTTCTGCATAACTTATTATGTTTTTGTCCACTTTATAAAGCTGGTGCACGACAGAGTCAGCATCAAACAAAGCGGCACCAAATTCTTTAAAGCAATTGGCTACAAAGCTCTTTCCAACTGCAATCCCACCTGTTAAACCTATGATCATATAGCAAAATTCCTTGTAAAACTATATTTATAGTAGCTGCTATGTCTATTTAAAACTGAATTCATGCGTATCAAAAGAAAAGCTATTATTTTTTTAGCAATTAAGTAAAATAGAGTGAAAGATTAAGAGGAGATTTTGAAAAATAAGATAAAAAAGATATTGATTTCAGGAAAAGAAGTGTGGCCAATCATCGAGGGCGGTAAAGGTATTGCAATTAGTGATGGAAGGTCAAGTGGGGCATTTGCTGCAGCGGATGCTGTTGGTACGTTTTCTGGTGCAAATGCTAAACTTATCGATGACAATGGCGAGCTGGTACCACTAATTTATAAAGGCAAAACAAGAAATGAAAAGCACGAAGAGCTAATTAAATATAGCATTGAGGCTGGAGTTAGTCAAGCAAGAATAGCAAATGAAATATCAAAAGGCCATGGGAGAGTACATATGAATGTACTTTGGGAAATGGGGGCAGCAGAACAAGTGCTTCATGGCATATTAGAAAAAGCAAAAGGCTTAGTTCATGGCATCACTTGCGGTGCTGGTATGCCTTACAGACTCGGAGAAATTGCAGCTAAATATCAAGTTTATTATTACCCTATTATCTCATCAGCACGCGCTTTTAAAGCGTTATGGAAACGTGCTTACCAAAAAATATCTTCTTTTTTACTTGGTGGAGTAGTATACGAGGATCCGTGGCTTGCTGGTGGTCACAATGGACTAAGTAATAGTGAAGATCCGGAATTACTACAGGCTCCATTTGAAAGAGTTGCAGAGCTTAGATCTTTCATGAACGAAGTTGGTCTTGCTGAAACGCCAATTGTTATGGCAGGGGGAGTGTGGCATTTGAAGGATTGGGAACATTGGTTTGACAATTTACAAATCGGACCAATAGCTTTTCAGCTTGGTACTCGTCCACTTTTAACAAAAGAAAGCCCGATTTCTACAGAGTGGAAAAAGAAGTTACTTACTTTAGAAGAAGGTGATGTATTTTTAAACAAATTTAGTCCAACAGGGTTTTACTCATCTGCAGTAAGAAATAACTTCATACGTGAGCTACAGGAGAGGAATTCACGTCAAATAAAATTTTCGGAAAGTGCAAGCGGAGAGTTTAACAATGAATTTGCAATGGGCAGCAGAGGTAGAAAGATTTACCTTACTGCACAAGACAAAGAACTGGCAGATAAGTGGACTCAGGAAGGTTATACAGAGGCAATGAAAACTCCAGATACAACTGTTATTTTTGTGACACCAAGCAAATTTGCGGAGATAAGACAAGATCAAATTAATTGCATGGGATGTTTGAGCCATTGTCTGTTTAGCAATTGGAAAGATCATGGTGACCATTCAACAGGGCGAAAGCCAGATCCACGGAGTTTCTGTATACAAAAGACACTGCAAAACATTGTACATGACGGCAATGTTGAAAATGAACTCATGTTTTCTGGACACAATGTTTACAGATTTAAGCAAGACCCATTTTATGAGAATGGCTACGTACCGACAGTAAAAGAATTGGTGGAAAGGATATTAACTGGGTATTAGGGTATGGTTGAATTGACAAGAAAACGTTACTCTGTTATAATAATTCTTTATTAATTTAATCTTAATTCTGGGGGAATTTTTATGCGTAGTAGTGTTTTAAAAAGGTATGCACTTGCCTATATAAAAGAAAATGGCAGTGACAATGGTGTTCAAGAATTTTTACGTTCTCGTGGTATGCAAAATATTGAGAACTGGAGTGATAAAATTTTTGAAGATGCGTATAAGGAATTTAAGCTCAGTAATCTAACTAATGAGCAGAACAGTACAGAATATGATAGAAGCAATAGGCAACAAACTACAGGCCCTCAAGTCACGCACGTACATATAAACGATAATAGAGGTTTAGATTTTTGGGATTATTTACTACTTAGCAACCTGTTTGGTGGTCGTACTACAGTTATAAATAACCCTGGTTTTGATACTGTTGGCTACCAAAGCAGAGAAGATAAGAAAAAAGACTCAGAAGACAGCAGGAAATTATTAGCTTTAGGGATAGTAGCTGTAGTTGCGTGTGTTGCTTTCCATGCTTTAATGTGTGTTTGGTACAACAGCAGCGAAAAAACGGCTAGAAAGTCAGAAAAAATAGATTATCTAGATAGTCAACTTAAAATGTTCAGAAATATAGAATTTGCAGTTGGTGCAATTTCTTTAGCAGCTTTGATAGGTTGCGCTATTAACCCAGTCTTACCAGTTTGGGGTTTAGTCATTCTTGGCATTAATTCTCTTGTGTGTCTTGCTGGTGGTGTGGCTTTTCATATGAAACATAAGAAAGAGTCAGAAAATATTAAGAAGGCTGAAGAAGCGGTAGATAGCTATCCTGGACAAGGGCGTAGTTGTGGAGGTTATGATTCACCACCACCTCCTTACCCTAATACTGTTTCAAGTGCTCCTTCTTATGATAACACCAGACCTGGTGGGTTGTTTTCTCATTCTAATGCGGAAAAACATTCTGGAAATCATGGATGTAATGTATGAACATTGATTTTAGAAGGTAAATTGTACAGCAAATAGTGTCATTCCAGTGCTTGACACTGGAATCCAGCTTTTTTGTAATTTTATTGAACATGTTGTATAGTCGTTTGTTTACAATTAATTCTTCTGGATCCCAGTGTCTGGGCACTGGGATGACATTTTTGTGTTTGAGGCAAAATCTGCTATAATATTTAACACACTGCTTTCACAGACGAATGTTTGTACAGTTGTGAAGTTATGGACAACAATATCATAGCAACTCAAACGTAAGTTACTCACATTATACCGCTGCAAAACGCAGCGGTATAATGGCTTTTCAGATTGCTTGTACGATAGGATATATATTGATTTTTATTACTAGTGCAGATACGATAAAGCTTTAAACAGTACAAAATGGAGCAATTTGAGAGCTTTTACATCACTACGCCAATATATTACGTAAACGACAAGCCACATATCGGCCACGCATATACTTCCCTTATCTGTGATGTTACAGCTAGATTTATGAAATTAGCTGGAAAGAACGTCAAATTTACCACTGGTACAGATGAACATGGACAGAAAATTGAAAAAGCGGCTAAGGTAAAGGGAATAGAGCCAAAAGAATTTACAGATGAAATAAGTGTTACGTTCAGAAAATTGGCTGAGCTAATGAACTTTGATTATGATGATTTTATTCGCACCACAGAAGAACGTCATGAAAAAGCAGTTATAGCTTTATGGAATAGGCTTGAAGAGAGAGGGCAAATATATCTGGATTCTTACTCAGGTTGGTATTCAGTTCGTGATGAAGCGTTTTATCAGGAATCAGAGTTGATAGATGGCAGAGCACCAACAGGTGCTGAAGTTCAGTGGATAAAAGAAGAGAGCTACTTTTTTCGTTTGTCAAGTTGGCAAAATAAATTACTAGAGTTATACGAAAATCAGCCGAATTTCATCTTTCCTGAGAGCAGAAAAAACGAGGTGGTATCGTTTGTAAAATCAGGACTTACTGACCTTTCGATTTCTCGTACTAGTTTTAATTGGGGAATAAAAGTACCAGGGAATGACAAGCACGTAATTTATGTTTGGATAGATGCGCTCACTAACTATCTCACATCAATAGGCTTTCCTAATATAGAAGATGAGGAATATAAGAAATTTTGGACAAACTCCTTCAACGTTCATGTGATCGGTAAAGACATATTGCGTTTTCACGCTGTATACTGGCCAGCGATCCTCCTTGCAGCAGATTTATCACTGCCAAAGCAAATTGCAGTTCATGGTTGGTGGCTGAACGAGGGGGAAAAAATATCCAAATCCCTTGGTAACGTTATAGATCCAATTGGTCTGGCAGAAGAGTTTGGTGTTGATCAACTACGCTATTTTCTCCTTCGGGAAGCAAGTTTCGGTCAAGATGGTAATTTCAGTAAGAAGAACATGATCAGCCGCATAAACTCAGAGCTGGCAAACAATATAGGCAATTTAGTGCAAAGAACAATTTCATTTCTGCACAAGCAATGCTTTGGAGTTGTACCAGTGGTCGATCGCAATTTGCTTAAAGATGATGAGAGTTTACCAAATTGCAAAGCCATAATTGATCAAGTAATGGATCATCTATCAAAGTATGAATTTAACCAGATTATACTCCTGATTATCAATATCTCTTCCAAGGCCAATGCTTACATAGATAAAAGTGCACCCTGGACACTCAGTAAAACCGATAGAGAGCGCATGGATTTAGTAATCTACAAATTACTTGAATACATTAGAATGATTGGCATTTTGCTGCAGCCAATTGCTCCAAAGTCAGCAAAAATGATACTCGATCAGTTGCAAATTCCAAAAGAACAACGTGATTTAAAATCTCTGTGCAACGCATGTGTAAGCTTAGGCATTACACTGCCTAAACCTACGCCGATTTTTTTGAGGATCGATATTTAAAGAATCCTTAGTAAGCCGTTACAAGACTAGACTGAGTTGGCCGTTCTGTAGTTAGCCTTTTTAATTCAACAGAGTCAAAAAAAAGGTTCTGTCGCATCTATAAACCATAGGAAAGAAGATCATTAAAGGTGGGATTATAGGAGTTATGAAGCCATTAACATAGCAAAATTCTCAAAAGTAGAAACATTATTTTAATAATTCGTCTTTTTTGAATCATACGAATATTTTCTATGCCTGTGATGGTAATCTTGGCGGAATGGAAGCTTTTAAACCCAAGCATTGGCTTTATTAGTTTTTTGATAAATCTATCAACAATATTATTTAGATATTTTATTTGAAGAACTGTAATCTTCAGAAATTTCTGCATTCAAATCATCAAGAGCAGCAGTATTACTGCCGCTTTTATCAATTACAATTTTCTCAGGAAGATAGTTACTCCTGAAGGCTTTACGAAAGAATGCAAGTGCTGCAGACTTGTCTCTACTAACACACAAGAGGAAGTCTACAGTATATAAATAAACCCATTTACCGTTTAATTTAATGTAAGTCTCTCCAACTACTACCAACCTGCTTCTTTCTTTTCCTTACTGCCTCATCTATCAGTGGTGATAACCCACCTTTGTAACGTAGCATTTTGCTCCCCTTATACTCATCATTTCTTCCAAATCTCGATAGCTCAAAGAGAATCGACATTTCATGTATACAGATAACATCCGCTGAAAAGCTAAATCCTTTGAAATATGGCAACAATTTTTGATTGATACGAAACATCTTTGCTTTTTTTTTAGACAATTATATCATTCTTCTTTCTACTTCCCTACAAATGCGACAGAACCAACCCCATAGCGTGACGAATGAAGCGTTTTTTAAGAAAATCTGAATTTTCAACTACCATTAAACCAAGATTGCTCAGAACTTTAACGCAAAGTATTCTGTTGGAAAATATTCTATTTAGTCCATCAGTTGCAAGTGCCATAGTAAAATTATCAAAGTATCTATCACGTGAAATTTTCTTCAATAGATAATTACTGCCAACATCAATGCCAGAGGATTTTGCAGCAGTTATTTGTCTAATAACACTCTCTACATCTCTCATTCCAAGGTTAAGTCCTTGACCTGCAACTGGATGGATTGAATGTGCTGCATCGCCAATAAGCAAAATTCTGCTTTTATGAAGCTTTCTCGCAAAAGTAAAACTCAAAGGGTAAGATTTTCTTTCACCCTCTAATTCAATTTCTCCCAAATAAGAACCAAATCTTTTTTTGAGTTCTATGATAAACTCCTCTTCAGATAAGCTCATCAGCATTTTTGAAATTTCGCATTTTTCTGTCCAAACTATTGAAGAAGTATAGCCACCTTTCATTGGCAAAATTGCAAATGGACCACCAGGAAAAAACCTCTCTACAGCTAAGTTTTGGTGATGTAGTTCATGTTTTACATTAAATACCATGCTATTTTGTTTATAATCAAATTTTATTATTGTTATAGAAAACAACTCTGGCAGCTTAGAGTTTTTACCTTCAGCGCAGATAAATAGCGATGATATCAATTTTTGATCATTATCAAGAGTAACTTCCACGTATCCTTCGTCACAAGCGATTGTTTTATAGAAACGTGGAGAATATATATTGAGTTTATGCAAAAAATTATTATTAATTGCATTCCATATAATAGCGCTCTTGATTACATAACCCATTGGCTCTTCACCAACCATTTTATGGTCATAATGAACAGTAAATGGGCTATCTCCATCTAATATGCATATATCAAGTATTGGTTCAGCTTCATCTTCTAAGAACTGCCAAATTCCTAATTTTTCTAGTATTTTTTTTGACCCTTGAGAAATAGCAAATGCTCGATTATCATCAACTGCACGTGGTAAACTATTTTTCTCAATTACGGCTACAGATACAGAGTCATTACTCAGGCCAATAGCAGTAATAAGACCAATTAGCCCACCACCTGAAATGATTACATCGTAATTCATTTTATTTACCTAAAATTACATTTTATTCGTTTTGAAAATAGTTTAAACAAACTTTGTAGATGCTGGACTTCTTATCACTACCTTAGTATACCTCAGATTAGTAATAAAGTATTAATTATTTCATGCTAAAATAGGTTTTATTTTATTAAAGGAAACAGCTTATGACTACAGATTGCAAAAAAGAATTACTAAATTGCATTAGCAAGTACAGAGAAGAACTTGCAGAAAATAAAGCAGCAATTAGACAAACTTTAACTAGCGATAAAATTAATATAAGCGATTACTTTTATCAGGGTGATAAAATCTGTAACAAAGAGTTGTTTAACATAGGAAGTGAGTGTCAAGATACAAAATATGGTAGTCGACAAGAATATACGTATGATGAGTGGAAGGAAAAAATTGAAAAATCTCACGCTAAAGATTTTCTAGGGATGTTACAAAACGAAGTAAAAAATAAAATATCAAAGAGTCTTGAGGATTATAAACAGTATCATGAAAATGCTACTGAAGCTATAAAAAAAGAATTAGACATAGATTCGAAATTAAAGGCAATACTCAAAGAAAAGCAACAACCAGAAACTGATGAAACTCGAGCATATTATGACGTTATACGAGGTTTATATGAAAATGGAGACATGCACTCTCAACTAAAATGCAATGATCTTGATTGTTTCAATAGAACAATAGAAGATAATCTATCTCAAAAACAATCCGAGCTAGCTGCTATAAAGGATGACTTTTTGGATAATACGCAAAATATTTTTCAACATATTCAAGTTGAAGATAGTATTTTTTAGAGAAATAGGGAGTGTTAAATAAACTGTGTCAAATCGCATTTTTAGTTCAACTCGATTTTTAACCTACCAGGAAAAAAGATATCAAGTTGAGAGATAGTTAAAGCCCAATCATGTATAGGCATAGTCCATTTCTCTCCTGCCTTCTTTATAGCACAATATACCTGTTTATGCAAGGCATTTGTGCTGGTAAATGAGCCCTTAGTTTTAGTAAATTTTCTGATCTGTCTATGTAACCCTTCAATAGGATTTGTGGTATAAATTAACTTTCTTACAGGGCCGGAATATTTAAAATAACTAGACAGATTTTCCCAATTATTCTCCCAAAACTAAAGTATATTTTTCTCCCCATTTTTCCTCTAGCTCAAGTAAATAATTCTCGGCTATTTCTCTACTTGATATGTTTTTTTCAAATCATTCATGAAAACTTTTGCTCGATACATATTTCAGTGAATTTCTTATCTGATGTACTATACATTTCTGCTTTAGGAAATACGCTATTTATAGCTGTAGGAAAGCTTTTTAACACAAGCTATCAGAATATCATCTACTCCTCTCTCCTTTAGGTCATTTAGTACTCCCAACCAGAACTTCACTTTCAGCCAAATAAAAACCCAAAACTTCTTTTCTGCCATTTTGCTAATATGTTATACATACATTTGCTTACACAATGCCCGTCCTCCTTGACCTTAAAAAACCATGAACACTATTGGATATACAGATTGCAGCGGACGACTGCGCCATTCGTTGATTACCGGTAACAATTTGTCAGTAATACTTGATATCTCTGCTGCAGATATTTTATATTTCTTCTACATGCGATGCTATATCCCATGCCACTGGCATATGTACTTAAAACCTTTGCTTCAAGTTCGGTTGTTTGCCTTTTTCTGACTACTTGTGGCTCGAAACTTCCTTCTCTATCTCTTGGTGTCAATAGTTCAAATACTTGTCCGTAAAGTCTTTGAATTTCTTCGGTTGTTTTCTTCGCTTTCAGCCGACAAATGGTTTTCTATCTCGCCTTCCCTCTAGCAGTTTTTTGATAAATGGTGTTAATGCTCCATCTCTTCCTGTCAATGGTCTTCCTTCTCGTATAGATGATAAGATATTTGTTTCTCATTCTTTATAGTCTACCAAACCGGTAGTTGTGTTTGCTTGACTCATTGTCAAACCTCCATTTTTTTATCAATTTATTACTTTACTTCTCGGTTTGACACAGTTTATTTAACACTCCCGAAAGGAACAATGGATCCCAGTGTCTGAGCACTGGGATGACAAGGTAGGAAGTACTGGGATGAAACCTTTTTGCTTCAATATTTTGCACAGTAGCCATGCAACTTAACAGATACTTTTCTCTTCATTTATCCTAAGGTTTTTATGGGTTAAAAAACCCATAAAAACCTTATATAAAACCCCTGTTGTGATTAAAAATACACTAAATCTTGGTTTTCACATGTTTCATTTTCTGCCATAAGCGACAATAATTTTGTGCTCTCAAGGAAACTGTTTGCACTAGCTTCTAAGAGATCAGATTTTACTTTTGTAAGTTCACATTTAATCTGATCTATTTTCCCATTCAAATTTTTATGTGCATCTTCGACTAATTTATTCATTTCATCTTCTAAAAGTGTACTTACTTCTTTACTTTGTGTAGTGACAAGATCATTTATTTTGCTTGTAATTTCAGGTTTTATAAGGCTTTCAATTTTTTCTTCAGTATATTTTTTTACTGCTTCTTCTACCTGAGTTTTTATTTCTGGCTTTAGCAAATCTGCAACTTCTGGTCCTACTTTTTTCACTGCTTTTTCAGCTGCATTTTTTGCTGCTTTTTCAGCATTTGCTTCTACTGACTTTACTGTCTTATCAATTGAAGTCGATATTTTTTTTTCTATTTGATTAGCTTTTTCGCTAGCTATTTTGTTAGCTTTCTCTTCAGCTAAAGTTAGCATTTTTCCTTCTATTTTTTTTACTTCATCTTGAGCTGCTTTTCTAGCTTCTAGTTTTAAATCGTTACCCATTTTAGATATTACTTGATTCGCAGCTTCTTTTGCTGTTTTGCTTATACCAAGAATTTTATCAAACATTCCTGCACGATACACTTGAGAGCCGAAGTTTGATTCGTCAGCCAAATTTTTGTAATTGTATTCTTTCATAATGTACTCCTTAATTTAAAAACTATACTAACATTAATATACAAGTACAAAAATTATATTAATATTAGTATTGCTTTTCAGGGCAGTAGTATAAATTTATAGTACCTTTTGAAAAAATTCATGACTTGACGGCAAAGAGCATTATATTGGTATCATGACTGACTTGGAAAAGATGAGAGAAAAACTGCAAAATCAAATTAATTATCATAATATCTTATATTATCAAAAAAGTAAGCCAGAGATAAGTGATGCTGAATATGATGAACTGAAAAAAAAGTTAGCTGCAATAGAGCCAGAAGCTTATGCAACACAAGATAGTGTTGGTGCTCCGCCTGATGAGAGATTTTCTAAGGTGGAACATCAAGAACCTATGCTTTCTCTTGAGAATGCTTATGATGAACAAGGTGTAGAAAAATTTTTGTCTAAAATAAAGAGATTTTTAATTGCAGATGAAATAGAGATATTATGTGAGCCAAAAATTGATGGATTGTCATTTTCTGCAATTTATGAAGATGGGAAATTTGTTAAAGCTGCAACTCGAGGTGACGGTTTTGTAGGAGAGGATGTAACTCACAATGTTGCAACAATAAAAGGCTTTCCTAAGTTTTTACAAGATGTTCAAGGAAGACTAGAAGTAAGGGGTGAAATATATATCAGTAACAGCGACTTTTTAAAGTTAAATGAAAATAATGAATTCGCTAATCCTCGAAATGCAGCTGCTGGTTCTTTAAAGCAATTGAATGCGAACATTACAGCAAAAAGGCCTCTTAGATATTTTGCTTATTCTTTAATTGGTGGAATAGAGAAAAGTCAAAGTGAAGTACTAGAAAAACTTGAGAAACTTGGTTTTTGCGTAAATGAGCATCGTTCCTTAACAAGTAGTTTGAATGGAATGCTAAAGTTCTATAACGAGATCTATGATTATCGTTATAACTTGGATTATGATATCGATGGGATAGTCTATAAAGTGAATGATTTGGTGCTACAAAGTCGTCTGGGAAGTACACACAAAGCGCCACGCTCAGCGCTTGCATATAAATTTTCTGCGATTTATGCAAAGACAAAGTTAAATAAAATATTTATACAGGTGGGTAGAACGGGGGTTTTAACTCCAGTTGCAGATTTGGTACCAGTCAATATTGGCGGAGTGCTAGTTAGCAGAGCAAGTCTACATAACCAAGATGAGATAAAACGTAAAGACATAAGAGAAGGAGATGTTGTAATAATTAAAAGAGCTGGAGATGTAATTCCTCAAATTGTCAAAGTAGATGAAGGTTCTCGTCATGCAAATATGCCTGAATTTGTGTTTCCTGACATATGTCCTGAATGTGGTAGTAAAGTGCAGATTGAAGGAGTTGCAGTAAGATGTCCTGAAGAATTTAATTGCAAGGCTCAAATAGTAGAAAAACTAAAACATTTTGTGTCAAAAGATGCATTTGACATTGTTGGCCTTGGTGAAAAACAAATAAAGTTTTTTTATGATCTGGAACTAATAAGACAAATTCCAGACATTTTTATTTTAGAGGAAAGATTAAAAGAGTTTTCCTTAAAAGAGCATCATGGTTGGGGCGAGAAGTCAATAGCTAATCTATTAAGTGCTATACAAAGCAGAAGAGTAATCTCTCTAGATAGGTTCATATTTTCTTTGGGTATCAGATTTATCGGCCAAGTTGCAGCAGAATTGCTCGCAAATTATTATGTATCTTATGATAACTGGTATAATTCGATGTCATCAAATGATGTTGAGTTGGTAGGTATAGATGGTATAGGAGAAAAAGTAGCTGAATCTTTAAAATCGTTTTTTTCTCAGGAACGTAACATTAAAATGTTAAATGATCTTACTGCATATCTGCAAATTCTTCCCGTGAGCTCCAACTCTAGCGATTCTTTTTTGAATAACAAAATTATAGTGTTTACTGGTAAGCTACGTGCTATGAGCAGAGGGGAGGCAAAAGTAAGAGCTAAAGTTTTAGGGGCAAAGATCAGTTCAAGCCTTTCTACTAAAACTGACTATTTAATTGCAGGAGAAGATCCAGGTTCAAAATATAAAAAAGCAATGGAATTGGGTGTGGAAATTTTAGATGAAGAACAGTGGAACAAATTGTGCTAAACACAACTTAATCTGACGGGAATGAATTAACTGATAGAAGAATGGGAGTGTTAAATAAACTGTGTCAAATCGCATTTTTAGCTCAACTCAATTTTCAATCTACCAGGAAAGAAAATGTCGAGCTGGGATATGGTTAATGCCCAATCATGTACAGGCATAGTCCATTTCTCTCCTGCCTTCTTTATAGCACAATATACCTGTTTATACAAGGCATTTGTGCTAGTAAATGAGCCCTTAGTTTTAGTAAATTTTCTGATCTGTCTATGTAACCCTTCAATAGGATTTGTGGTATAAATTAATTTTCTTACAGGGCCGGAATATTTAAAATAACTAGACAGATTTTCCCAATTATTCTCCCAAAACTAAAGTATATTTTTCTCCCCATTTTTCCTCTAGCTCAAGCAAATAATTTTCGGCTATTTCTCTACTTGATATGTTTTTTTCAAATCATTCATGAAAACTTTTGCTCGATACATATTTCAGTGAATTTCTTATCTGATGTACTATACATTTCTGCTTTAGGAAATACGCTATTTATAGCTGTAGGAAAGCTTTTTAACACAAGCTATCAGAATATCATCTACTCCTCTCTCCTTTAGGTCATTTAGTACTCCCAACCAGAACTTCACTTTCAGCCAAATAAAAACCCAAAACTTCTTTTCTGCCATTTTGCTAATATGTTATACATACATTTTGATCAACGTGCTAACATAGAAGCTAAAGACGATGATGGATGGACACTTTTACACTATGCTGCATGGAAAGGCCGTAAAGAAATTGTTGAATTTCTTGTGGATGAAGAAGAAGCTAATATTAATGCTAAAGCTAATGGTGATAGTAAAAAGCCTATACATGCTGCTGCTAAAGCAGGTCATAAAGAAATAGTAGAATTTTTTCTTAGTAAAGGAATAGGGGTTGATGATGCTGATAATGATAAATGGACACCTTTACACTATGCTGCTCGTTATAATCACTTAGAGCTTTCTAAATTTCTCCTGGGTCAACATGCTAACATAGAAGCTAAAGACAATAATGGATGGACGCCATTGCACCGTGCTGCTGAGAGAGGCCATAAAGAGATTGTTAAATTTCTTGTGAATGAAAAAAAAGCTAATATTAATGCTAGAATTAATAGTGATGGTAAAAAGCCTATACATGCTGCTGCTAAAAAAGGTTATAAAGAAATAGTGGAATTTTTTCTTAGTAAGGGAATAGGGGTTGATGATGCTGATAATGATAAATGGACATCTTTACACTATGCTGCTGCTTATAACCACTTAGAGCTTTGTGAATTTCTCCTGGGTCAACATGCTAACATAGAAGCTAAAAATAAGAATAATAAAACACCTTTAGATCTAGCCCGCGAAAGAAATCACATGGAAATAGTAAGTTCTCTAATGCAACCACAATTAGGCCAAAAGATGACTGCAGTTGCGGAAGAAACTATCCAAAAAGTTAAAAATCTTATTGAGCAAAGTGCTAACATAGAAGCTAAAGATATGGATATTTCCAATGACAATTTAAAAAGTGACAGGAGAGCTTCTTCTAATGATAGCTTAGAAAGTGACGGAGATACTGCTCCAGGTACGACTGTAAAAGAGGCAAAAGTAGAATCTTATGCTAAATCAAGAAAAGCACAAAGACAATAAGTTGAAAATGTGATGTAAAGGAGATAAGTGGGCATGTACAACCGAGACGGGGGTACATTAGCCCATCTCTTGATGTATTTGTGTAACCTTTTTTTCTTTTAGCAAATTTTGTAACTCACCTTTTTCATACATCTCGCGGGTTATGTCACAGCCACCAACAAACTCTCCCTTTATATATAATTGTGGAATTGTTGGCCAATCAGAGAAACTTTTTATGGACTGACGTATTTCATCATTCTCAAGTACGTTGATGCATTTAAACTTTACATTCAATTTTTTGAGAATTGACACGACGAGTCCAGAGAATCCACATTGAGGAAAGTCAGAGGTGCCTTTCATATACAGCACTACATCGTTTTCTGCTATGTCTTTTTTTATTTGTTGAAAGTTGTTCATAAATATCACCTTAATTTTAAGCTCCAGTTTCTAGTTGCAATGCATGTATAGACTGACCTTCAAGAGCCTTATATACCATTCTGTGTTGTTCTATTTTTGTCTTTCCAGAAAAACACTTGGAAGTTATTTTTAAATGATAATGATCATCATCTCCAGCAAGGTCCTTAATCTTTATATCAGCATCAGGAAATGATTGTTTGATAATTTTCTCTAACTCGTGAATTGTAATAGTCATTGGTTTATTTTAATTATAAGTCTAAAATATGCAATTGATTATTGTGAAGACAATAGATTCAGCGTGCTGAGAGCACTAGCAAGACGAGATTTTAATTGACTTGCATACTCATTCCAGTCCTCTATTTCCTTTCTTGCCACACCTGAGGTAACGGCAGCTTTTGCAACAGCAGGAGATACCATAGAAATTAATCTTGGATCAAATGGAGTAGGTATTATATATTCACGTCCATAGCTCATTTTACGACCGCCATAGGCTGCAGATATCTCATTTGGCACTGATTCGCGGGCAAGCTTCGCTATTGCATCTGCAGCTGCAATTTTCATTTCTTCATTTATTGTCGTTGCATGTACATCAAGTGCTCCTCTGAATATATAAGGAAACCCCATTACGTTATTGACTTGGTTGTTATAGTCTGACCTACCAGTTGCAATTATTGCATCTGGCCTTACAGACTTTGCAAATTCAGGCCTTATTTCTGGATCAGGATTAGCAAGAGCAAAAATGATCGGGTCTTTACCCATGCTTTTTAACATCTCTTCGCTGAGCACATCCTTTGCAGAGAGTCCGATGAATACATCAGCGCCTTTTATGGCATCAAGTAGAGAACGTTCTTTAGTGTCAATTGCATATTTTTCCTTCCACTTATTCATGTCCTCTTTTCTGTCTTTGTGTATTACTCCTTGTTTGTCACATAGCACTATGTTCTTAGCGCCCATGGACTTTAGTATTTCCAAACACGCAATACCAGCTGCTCCAGCACCATTCATGATGATCTTGACATTCTCTAATTTCTTTTCAGCAATATCGAGGGCATTTTCTATACCAGCTGCAACAACTACTGCAGTGCCATGTTGATCATCGTGGAACACCGGAATATCCATCAACTCATTTAGACGTTTCTCTATTATAAAACAATCAGGAGATCTTATATCTTCTAGATTTATTCCCCCCCAACTTGGACCAAGATACCTTACTGCATTGATGAAATCTTCTATGTTTTCTGTGTCAACTTCTATATCAATTGCATCAATGTCAGCAAAACGCTTAAATAAAACAGCTTTGCCTTCCATGACGGGTTTTGAAGCAAGAGGACCGATATTGCCAAGTCCCAGCACTGCGGTGCCATTTGAAATGACAGCCACATAATTGCTTTTTGCCGTGTAATCATAAACAGCTTTAGGATTTTTAGCTATTGCAAGGCATGGGGCTGCAACACCAGGGGAATAAGCAAGTGATAGGTCATGCTGTGTGGATAAGGGTTTTGTTGGTATAACTGATACCTTACCAGGTTTACCACTTTTATTATGGTACTTAAGTGCTTCTTGTTTTGTGGTGTTATCTAAATCATTATTCATGCTTTGAGCTTATTGTTAGTAATTTCCTAAGTATATGGGGTTTTTATGAATGTTCAACTATTAGCTTGTGAACTCTATTGTACTTCTGTATAAATTTATCTACTACGTAGGGTGATGTGACATGCTTAAGAAAAACGTGCCTAATTTGCTAACAATTTCTCGTGCGCTCGCAATACCGGCAATAATATCAAGCTTTTATATAGAGAGTAAGTATGCAAGTCTAATAACAATATTGATCTTTATGTTTGCGTGCATTACAGATTTTTTTGATGGTTATTTAGCGCGTGCATGGAAAGTCCAATCGAATTTTGGCAAGTTATTTGATCCAATTGCCGACAAGTTAGTAGTAGCTTCAACAATAATCATGCTAGTTTATAAGCATAAGATAGATGATATTACAATTATACCGTCAGTTATAATTGTTTGTAGGGAGATATTAGTTTCAGGCTTGCGGGAGTTCTTGATAGCTACAAACGTTAGTTTACCTGTGAGTAAGGCTGGGAAAATTAAAACATTTTTGCAGATGGTTGCTATAGTAGCGTTAATAATGAGTGATTATGAAGCAACTAAATATATAGGTGTGGTTTGCTTATGGGCTGCGGCTGTTATGACTATGTGGTCAGGCTATAATTACGTTCTAGCTGGCATCAAACAGATTGACTAAATTGCTTAAGAGTATACAAAGAAGGTTAATAATTTCATAACATTGACTTAGTAATTAAAATCCTATATAATGTATTAGTTCATAAGTTGGTCTGTTCATATGACTAGTATTACAGGCACTAAGTTTTTTTTAAAAAGATCCAAAGGTAAAAAAGGTGCTAAAATGGAAGATTTTTTCTGGGATTTTTGGCCAACAGTTGATGAAGAAGTCAGAAAAGAAAGAGAGGAAGAAAAAAGCAAAAAGCTCGAACAAGAACTATTAACACTAAAAAAAAGAGAGCTACATAGGAAATGTGTATCATTGGTAACAATGGTTCCATTTGCATTATTGATGGCAATTGAGCTCGAAAAAACATGTAGCGGTCAGGTATTACTTGGCCTTATAAGCAGCTCATTAGGCCATACTATATTACCTTTCACAGTCTTATCCCTTATTTGCACGCTATATTTAATTTATAATAATAGAAAAATAGCACAAAAAGAACGAGAATTGGAGAATATTGAAAGTGGGAAAACAGTAGAAAAAGAAAAGAGAGACCTTCCTTGTACCGTTGATGATTACTTTAACTATGCTGATGCTGCTTTAGTTACATTAGTTATTGTGGCTAGCATAGTAGGTGAAGCATTGGAGCAAGGAATAATAGGAGACGTAGCTTTTTCAATTTCTAGTCTATTTTACTTTGTAGCGAGTGCTACTTTCTGCTATCGCGAGTACAAGAAAAGTAAAAAATATGAAGTAGAAAAAGAGCAAGACTTTGATGAGAAGTTTGAAAAAAAGACAAGCAATATGTCTTCAGCTAAGTTAATGCTCGCTGGTTCTTCTTTATTACTAATCAGGAAAATAATATTGATTTCTGGAGTAGCATTAGCATCATCTGCTGTTGGGCCTGCTTTAGGTCTGGTAGGTATTGCTCTTTTGATGGTAGGAAGTGGATTGATCACACATTCTTATAGTAGAAAGCTAGAGAACGTAGAAGTGAGTGGAAAGGGTGTTGCAATAGGTGGTGGTGCGAGCAATATAGGTAATGGTGGCCAAGAGACGCTTTTCGTTCGATGATAATGCCAAAAATTTGTTTATTTAGGTAATATTTAGTCTATACTTTATTTTGATCAAAAAAAATCTTATGTATAAGACTTTAATCATATGCTTTTTTCTTCTGACTTGCCCCTTCACGCAGTCGTATGCGAATGATCTTGAACACACTGAAACTGAACTATATGAGGAGGCAGTTAAGCTTTATGATCAGAAAAAATATAAGCAAGCTATTAGAGCATTTCAAAAGATAGAGGATTTGTATCCTTTATCTTATTGGGCAATGAAAGCCAAATTATTGTCTGGGGTTTCTCACTATAATATGGGTAAATACAGCGGTGCTGCAAGTGATATGGATGATTATATATACGTTTATCCAAATGGTGAAGATTTGCCATATGTATATTACTTAAGAGTATTATCTTATTACATGCAAATTAACAAAGTGCAGCTTGGGCAACAAATTACATATAAAACTTTAGAGCTAGCTACTGAATATATTAATCTTTTTCCGAATAGCGAATATATAGAAGAGATCAAAGAAAAAGAAAAATTAATCACAGAACATATATCAAAAAAAGAGTATTCTATTGGTGAATTTTACCTAAAGCGTGGTGAATATTTAGCAGCAATTAAGCGTTTTCAAGATATGATAAGCGATAAAGATTCTAAATATTCTTCTAGAGTTATTAGTTATTTAATAACAGCTCACTTAGCTCTTGGCCTTGACTTAGAAGCTGAGCAGTATGAAAATATGTTAGTAGAAGGGGTGAATTAGTTTTCTTATGGCTGGTCATTCACAGTTTTCAAATATAAAACATCGAAAAGGTGCTCAGGATGCAAAGCGCTCGCAAAAATTTACGAAGCTCATTAGGGAAATAACAGTTGCTGCAAAACAAGGGCTACCTGATCCCGAGCTTAATCCACGTCTTCGCTCTGCTATCTTTTCTGCGCGAAAGGAAAATCTACCAAAAGATAAAATAGAAACAGCAATAAAAAATGCAGCTGGTAACGTTGCTGGAGAAAGTTATGAAGAAATACAATATGAAGGCTGCGGACCTTCTGGTGCTGCACTTATTGTCCATGCTCTGACAAATAATCGCAACCGAACTGCTTCTGAGATACGTTATATCTTTTCTCGCAAAGGCGGTAATTTGGGAGAAACAGGATGTGTGAGTTACCTTTTCGATCATGTAGGCTTAATTGTCTATAAAGCAGAGGGTATAAATTTTGAAGATTTATTTAACTATGGAATTGAATTAGAAGTATTGAATGTTGAGGAAAATAACAAGGAAGAATTATATGTTATAACTTGTGAAGTGAAAGATTTTGGTAGAGTGCGTGATGCTTTCTATACAAAATTTGGAGAACCAGAACTTGCTCGTCTTTCATGGCAACCAAAGGACCTGATTGAAGTGAGCGACAAAGAATTAATTGATAAATTATCTACATTAGTTGAAGAGCTAGAAGATAATGATGATGTGCAGTATGTTGAAGGTAATTTTATTTTTGCTGATAAACTATGAGGCTGGTAATACTTCCACTGCTTTGTATTTTACCAGCATATGCAACTGAAACATTTGCGCAGAAATACTATTGTCATTCCAGTGCCCAGACACTGGAAATTGATTGTAAACAGCACGCTATACAACATTTTCGATTAAAAAACTGTTCAAGCACTGGAATAACAGAAAGCAACCTAAACCACTTTCCAGCGTTACTTCAGCACGGGATCAGGAAAAAAAAAGCTGCTTTGGTGACAGAAAGTGATAGAAAGTTGTTATTCATATCCAGTGACATAAAATCCTCTTTTTTTGACGCAGAAGGTTTGGCGCCAAATACAGTAATGAGATTAATCGACATATATAAAGGTTATGGTGTAGATTTTAAAAAAGACATTGTGCCCAAAAGCAAATTGGAGGTGCTGTGTGAAAAATCACTCAGTAATCAGAAGGCTGAAGAAAAAATTTTATATACTTCACTGACAACAGATAAAAAGGTCATTAGCTTGTATCATTATGAGTCACAAGAAGCAAAAGAAGTGTATTTTAATAAAGAGGGGGTAAGCTTGAAGAGTAGCGAAATTTTTGTAAATCCTTTAAACGGAGATTTTCGTATATCCTCGAATTTTGGTAATAGAAAGCATCCCATTCATGGTAAAATTGCTTTTCATAAAGGAGTAGATTATGCAGCTAAACTTGGCACTCCTATACACGCCACTGCAGAAGGTGTAATAGAATATATAGGAAAGAATGGTGGCTATGGGAATTACATCAAAATAAAGCACAACAATAAATATTCAACTTGTTACGCACATATAAGCAAATTTAGTAGCGATGTAAAGTTAGGCTCTAAAGTAAAGCAGGGACAAATCATTGCTTATGTTGGCAGCACTGGTGTTGCAACAGGACCTCATTTACATTATGAAGTTATATATAATGGTAAACATATTGATCCGCTTACGATAGCTCATGGCAATGAGATAAAGTTGCCTGATCGTGAATTAAGAGAGTTTAAATTATTTGTAAGTAAGGTAGATGAAATAATCAGCAGAGAGGGTGCAAGTGAAAAAGCAATCTGATGAAGACAGTACAGATAAAAATACAATAAATGATAGAAATCTAAGTAAAATTCGGGCTTTTCCTGTACTAATAGCGCTAGGGTTAATTTTATTGGTACTTTTTGTGTATGACAGCACAATTGCACTTGGAGTTGCTGCTGTTTCAATATTGACTTTTTCTCAAGGATTTTTCGTTAATGATCCTAATGAAGCAAGAGTGATAGAGTTTTTTGGTCATTATATTGGAACTTATTTTAAGTCTGGAATATGCGTAACGCTTCCATTTTCGAGTAAATATAGAGTTTCTTTGAAATTTCAGAATATCAATACAGAAAAAATTAAAGTTAATGATGCTAATGGAAGTCCGATAGAGATTTCAGTAGTAATTGTTTGGAGAGTGAGCAGTCCTGCGAAGGCATATTATAATGTTAATAATTATCATGATTTTGTTTTTGTGCAAAGTGACTCGGTAATTAGAGAACTGGCAAGTAATTATCCGTATGATAGCGAAAACGATGAGGAATCTTTGCGTAAAAATTCTGATAAAATTTCAAATGAATTGAGATCAATGCTACAACAAAGATTGAATATTGCTGGAATTGAAATTACAGAAGCGAGAATATCGCATTTGGCGTATTCATCTGAGATTGCACAAGCAATGCTGAGACGTCAACAAGCACATGCCATCACCTCTGCAAGAAGGCATATAGTGCAAAATGCAATAGGAATTATCGAAGAAGTAATAGCCCATTTTGAAAAAAATAAAAGCTTACAATTGGATGGAAAACAAAAGGTTCAATTGATAAACAATTTGCTAGTTGCTCTGATCTCTGAGCAGGATGCACAGCCGACTATTAGTTTGGATAATAATTAGCATAGAAGCCGATTGGGTTTCATGAATGCAAGTCACTGTTAATTTCTTGATTAATAGACTAAATGATGTTATAAATTACACGCATTAGGGGTGCTCTAAAAAAGCTGAGAGTACATAAAGTACAACCCTTTGAACCTGATCTTGTTAAAACAAACGTAGGAAAATGTATGTATATAAATATTGAAGAATGCTTTGGCTTCATCGCGTTCATTACATCTCTCATTGGGTTATTGCCTCAAGTATATAGAGCATATATCACAAAACTTACTCGTGACGTATCGATGCTAATGTTGGTGAATTATCTTATTTGTTCATCATCTTGGCTTATTTACGGTATTTGTCAGGGTTTAACTTTTGTGATACTCAGTAATATTGCTGGATTAGTGATCAGTATAATATCAATTGTTCAAAAATGTTACTACGATGCAAAAACTGCACGAAGCGTTTTATAACCATATGCTACATTGTAGCGTGGAGCAAGAATATCGTTCTATTGTAGTACTAAATGGAGAAATACCTGATTCATCGTTTTTTAAACAAGATATACCTGTTATTGCTGTAGATGGAGGAGCAAATAAGCTTCTATCAATTGGCGTAAAACCTGATCTTGTAATAGGAGATTTGGATAGTATAAATCCGAATTTACGTGCTAATTTAAATACAGTATATCTACCTGATCAAGATTATTGCGACTTTTCTAAAGCAATGGCTCACTTAAAAACAGTAAAGTTATTGCCATCAATAGTAACGGGTATTACTGGAGGAGCAATTGATCATATACTACAAAATATTAACTTTTTTTTAAGTACAGATAGTATCTTTTATATGCCTTCGCCTCCCATGGTGGGGTACGCCTTACAAAAAGGTATTAGCTATTTTTCCTCTTTGCTAAAAAATACTAAAATATCCTTACTTGGTATACCGAAAGCTCAAATATCAACTAAAGGATTACAATGGGAACTGTACCTTAGTCACCTTGCTTTTCCAGGAAAGAATTCTTGCTTTAATCGAAGTTTAGGCAATGAGTTATCTATAGAAATACACAGCGGCGTGTGTTTAGCAATGATATATTTAGAAGCAGTAAATGATGATGGTGTGTATTGAGTTAAAACATTAAGAAAAAAAAAAGTAGAAAAACCGTGTTAACACTAATTATAAAAACTACAGGCGCCTGTTATTAGCTAAAGTAAAGGTCAAATATCTGGAATTCTGGACATAAAATCCTCCTGTATAAAAAAGATTCAGAATGTACACACAACAGATGTGGCTGAATTTTTATTGAAAAATTGGTTAAAAGGTCTGCAGACTGAGATAGATTTTGAGCTCTCTAAATATCTCTACCATCATTATAATGGCATCTTGAGTATGCGGAAGCAATTTTTTCATTAAAATAAAAAATTTTATTCTACAGCTCAAAAAGGAGTTTGCTAATTTTCACACTGAATCGGATTCCACTACTCAAACCTAGAAACTTTAATGTGCAAGTATTGAAACCGGTGTTCCCCTTCTTGTTATCCGAGTAGCCTTTTCTTGTCATTTAAGTGGCCTTTTCCTGTCCCCAGTATCTGCTGCTGTCATTCCAGTGCGTGACGTTATTTCCATCCAAGATGGTGTCATCCGAATAGCTGACACTGGTTCCTTTATGACGGCAGTGCCCAGAGGTGTCATCCCAGTGCCCAGACACTGGGATGACACCCTTCCTTGTAGAGATCTCTTGCGTTATCCTACTCATCTATTCTCGTTGCATCGTAATCGCAACTACTACTCTCTCCTTCGCATCTAGCATCGGTTTGTGATGTAGATTCGTCAGTGTCAGACCCAAACAACCATGAAAAAAACCCACCAAAAAATGATGCAATTAAAGAAAAGGGCTTCATAATTATATTAAGCAAATTATCAAAAAAAGAGCTGGGGTGTTCTTCATTTGTTGATGATTCACTTCGTGGACTAACATCATTGTGTGTAAGTGTTATGTCAATAGAATGTCCATTATCAGCAGCTTCAATTTTTACATCACTTTCTTTTTTTGCACTGATCTCCTTTTGTTCTTGTAAACTTGGTTGGACATTACCTTCTTGTCCAGCATCTTCCTCTTGACCTACTTCATTATCTTTTGATGCTATACTGTCATCAATTTTTTTGGGGGGTTTTAGTAATAGAGTTTTTATTTCTTCTGTGCTAGCTAAATCTAAAGGAGTCTTTCCATATTTATCTTGTGCATTAACATTTGCTTCTGCGTTTATTAGAGCTTCTACTATCTCTTTTCTATCATAGTTTGCAGCCCAATGTAAAGGAGTCCTCTTATCCTTATCTACTGCGTTAACATTTACTTCTGCGTTTATTAGAGCTTTTACTATCTCTTTTCTACCATATCCTGCAGCCCAATGTAAAGGAGTCCTCTCATCCTTATCTACTGCATTAACATTTGCCTTCATTTCTATTAGAATATCGACCATCTTTTCACGGCTCCACGATACATTAGGTAATGTATTCCAGTTGTTTTTTTCAATTACCAGGTGTAAAGGAGTCTTTCCATCTATATTTTGTAAATTAACATTGATACTTTCTACTTTCAGTAGATCGTCCAATTCAGGTATCTCCATCGCTTTCTTTTTTAAAAAAAAATGCAAAGGAGTCTCTTTATTTTTATCTGTTAGATTAACATTGATGCCTTTTTTGTTCAGTAGAGTGTAGAATTTATCTGTATCTATATCTAGGTCTATTTTTTGAAGAATTAAATGTAAAGGGGTTTCTCCTGCATTATTTTGTGCATTAACGTCTGCTCCTTTATCAAGTAGAAATTCTACTATCCTTTCTGTATCTTTATATCTACTTTTAGCAGCAAAATGCAGAGGAGTCTCTTCAAATTCATTTTTTACATCAACCTTTGCTCCTTTGCTGAGTAGAAATTCTACTACGTCTTTATGTCCATATTTAGCAGCAAAATGTAAAGGGGTGCTTAGATCATCACTTTGTGCATCAACCTTTGCTCCTTTACTGAATAGAAATTCTACTACACCTTTATGTCCATTTTGAGCAGCCAAATGTAGAGGAGTCTCTTCAAATTCATTTTTTGCATCAATTTTTGCTCCTTTGCTGAGTAGAAATTCCACTACGTCTTTATGTCCATTTTGAGCAGATAAGTGTAGAGGGGTCTCTTCAAATTCATTTTCTGCGTTAACCTGTACTTTTTCTTCTCTATTTAACAGATTTTCTACATCATCAATATTACCGCTTTTAGCAGCTTCAAGCAATTTGTCATTGGCATCTTTTATGCTTTGTAATAGATTTTTTATTTCTTCTGTCTTAGCTAAATCTAAAGGAGTCTGTCCTTTATCATTTTTTGTATTAACATTTGCTTCTTTCTTTAATAGGTCTTCTACTGCTTTCAAGTCGCCAAGTCTGGCAGCCAGATGTAGAGAAACCTTACAATGCTCAGCTTTTACTTCTTCGTATTTATTTAACACGTGGCGTTCTCGAGAAGAGTCATAAGCAATAAAATCTGCTCCATTATCTAATAGAACTTTTGCTATATCAGAATGATTATTTTTAACAGCCCAATATAGAGAATTACCTTGAGATCCATCATATGCATTAACATCAGCTTCTTCAATTATTAGGCGCTTTGCTTCATTAAGATCACCTCTTTTAGCAGCATCAAGTAAAGCAGCATCTATATCTCTGATTAAATAATCCATTTAACACTTCTCTATAAAATTGCATTACTATAGTAAGGTAATTAATAATTCATGAAATCTGGGTTGTAGAAATAATGATTATCCTTCGTGTTTTTCAGTATATTTAAGTAAACTATATATAAGAATTGCAATTATAGAACATACAACTGTTAATAGTAAATTTGGTAAAATGCCATAAGAAAAGAATTTTCCTACTATGTATATTCCAATAGCCCCAAACATCATATTGCAAAATGAGAGAACTGCACTACCAAGCCCTATACTTTTGACCGTTTCTAAAGCAGAAGTTACGTTATTGCTGATTACGAGTGCAAGTCCTATATTGCTTGGAATCCAAAGAACTTGAAGAATAAGTACGTTCAATTTGTTCATGAAATAAAAATATACCAATAAACCATCAGATATTATTGGTAATACCAAACCTATGATTAGCATCTTGCTCACTCCTATTTTTGGTACGTACCTTCTGTTAATTAAAGTGCCGATTACGTAAAATATGACTATGATTGATATGAGATAGCCAAAATATTGTACTTCAATACCCATTGATTCAAATATGAACGGATAGTTAGCAATGTATGCCCAAAGCCACATGAAAGTTAATCCATGAATGGCTGAAAACCCAAGGAAACGATAATTCCTGAATATTGATATATATTGCTTGAAGATATTGATTGCTATGTTGGTTTGATTTTTATTTACAGTGAGCGTTTCTTGCAGCTTCAAGTAAATAAAAATGAGCATAACAATTGCTGCAAATGATATGATAAAAAACAAAAATTTCCAACTATATCCATGTGAAATCATATAACTGCCTATTACTGGAGCTATTCCAGGTGAAAGCGCTACTACCATATTTAACTTTGAGATTACTCTTGAGTATTCACTACCTGAGTACATATCTCTGATTGCTGCATATCCGACAACGCCTGCAACACCAGCTCCAGCTCCTTGTATAAACCGGATTAATATTAAAAGTATAATATTATCAGCTATGTAACATACAATACTTGCCAAAGTAAAAATTGTCATACCAATCAGCATTATTAGGCGCCTACCATAATAGTCTGACAGTGGGCCATAAATTAATCCAGATATTGCAACTCCTACTAAATTTAAACTGATCGTAAGCTGCGCTATATTACCTTTCACCTTAAAATAGTTGGCAATACTTGGCAATGCAACTGAGTATAAGTCTGTTGCCATATCAACAACTGCTACAGATAATATCATAATAAGAGAGATGATATTTTGTGAAAAAGCTGTCGACACTAATGATTTACTGGATTAAATATGTTTAATTGTAGTATATTTTTCTCATTAGTATATTAATTTAACTGCTAAAGTTTAAAATAATTATGTAAGCAATCTCTATATAAAATATGGATAAATCACAACTAGTTAAAGAGATTTTCGATTCTGTAGCAAATTGCTACGACATCATGAATGATATAATGAGTCTTGGAATGCACAGGCTATGGAAAGAGAAGATGGTAAGTAGTGTGCATTTTAAAAAGAACTCCAAGGTTTTGGATATTGCTGGAGGAACCGGAGATATAGCTATAAGAATAGCAAGAGGTGAACCAAGTACTCAAGTTACAGTATGTGATATAAATCAAAACATGCTGGACAAAGGGCGTGATAAAGCAATAAATTCAAATCAGCTAAATTTCAATTGGGTATGTGCAAATGCAGAGAGCTTACCATTTGAAGATTCCGAATTTGATTATTATACAGTAGCTTTTGGTATTCGAAACTTTTCCGACCGTAAGAAGGCTTTAAGTGAAGCATATAGGGTATTGAAGCAAAATGGACAATTTGTCTGCTTGGAATTTGCCCCTATGCATTATCAAAATGAGATATTCACCAAATTTTATGACTTATACTCATTTAAAGTAATTCCTAAAATTGGTAGCATAGTTGCTAAAGATAAGGGTTCTTATGAATATTTAGTGAAAAGCATCAGAGAATTTCCAACTCAAACTAATTTTAAAATGGAAATTGAAGAGATAGGCTTTAAGAATGTTGAGTTCTATAATATGAGCTATGGAATAGTAGCATTACATATTGGAACAAAATGAATATTAAACTCTGGTCTATTCAGTAGTTTTTTTTGCTAACTTTCTGTAATTTCGCAGCGTTTTTCCTTCAGTAGAAATCAAGCTAAAGTTTCTTGAACGTATTGCTCTAACGAAGTACACTGTAAACTAATATTGTAACTTTTTCCTGAAGCTAAAATCTATATAATTAACTTAAAAATAAAATGCGATCTAACATTAAGCAGTTATTTTATTATATAAAACCTAATCTACATTATTTTACCGTAGCTTTTATTGCAGTTCTATTTTCAGCTTTAACGATTCTTCTTTTTGGTAAGGGCTTAAGCAACATAATTGATTCTGGCGCAGAGCATAACTTTACTACCAAGCTCGTAGTTTCAATACTGATAGTTTTAGGCATTTCTTTCACTGCATTTATTCGGTTATATTTCATTGGCATTGGCAGCGAGAAAGTTATCGCAAGAATCAGATACGACTTATATAGCAGTATCACTGACTTGCAACCAAGTTTCTTTGAGAACACAGGCGTACAAGATGTTATCTCAGCACTCATTACTGATACCTCTGCATTGCAATCGATAATAAACAGCAGCTTACTGACAATATTGAGGAATGCAGTGGTACTGACTGGTAGTGTTGCAATGCTGTTATACACAAATCTACATTTAACCGCATATGCAGCTGCAATAATACCCATACTGCTCATTATCATGACTTCACTTGGAAAAAAAGTTCGCAATTATGCACGCTTTGCTCAGGATAAATTAAGTGAGCTTGCATCATTTAGTGAGGAAAATTTTAGATCTATAGTAACCATTAAATCATTTGTACTAGAAGAAAATGAAAAAATTCGTTTTCAGAAACATCTAAACTCAGTATCAAAATCATACGTAAAATTAGTACTCTTGCGTGCTATTTTAGTAACTCTAGTTATCACGTGTGTGATAGGTTCGCTAGTTATTTTGCTTTTTTTTGGAATAAAAGAAGTCTTAAGTAATAATATGACCATTGGAGAACTCTCCTCATTTGTGTTTTATTCAGCGCTTGCGGCAGGAGCTATAAATAATTTGAGCGATAATATCAGTGATTTACAACGAGGTCTTGGAATAGTAGAGCGTTTGTTTGAGTTTACGAACATGAAAAGCTCTATAGTAAATGGCGAAAATCCTATAAGAATTAATAGTATTCAAAAAGAAATTGCGTTTAACGATGTAACATTTTTTTATGCTGATAAGCCAGCATTAAATAACGTATCATTTTCTATAGAGGCAGGCCAATCAGTATCAATTGTTGGACCATCTGGCAGTGGCAAGAGCACCATTTTAAAGCTTCTGCTCCGTTTTCACGATCCAAGTGAAGGCAGTATTACTATCGATGGACAGAATATTAAGACAATTGCGCTAAATGATCTAAGATCGCTGTTTGGCTTAGTACCACAAGATCACATGATATTTTCTTGCTCAATAATGGAAAATATACTATACGGCAAACCGGGTGCTGAATATGAGGAAGTCAGGCGAGCTGCTATCAGCGCTTATGCGATGGAATTTATTGATAAACTGCCGGATAAATTTGATACATTTGTAGGAAAAAGAGGATTAAAACTTTCTGAAGGACAAAAACAACGCATCATAATAGCAAGAGCAATACTAAAAAATCCTCAGGTTTTAATACTTGATGAAGCAACTTCTGCTCTTGATTATAAAAGTGAGAACCTAGTGCAAAAAGCACTTAGCAAATTAATGCAAAATAGAACAACAATCATAATTACGCACAGGCTATCAACCGCACTCAAAACTGACAAGATTATAGTGATTAATTGCGGGAAAGTAGAAGAAGTGGGAACTCATGATTCTCTAATGAGTAAAGATGGGCTGTATGCAAAATTGGCGAAGATATAGTAAAAACTGAAGGAAAATTTGAGTCATACTTGTTGGTTGTTATGCTAGATTGATAATGAAAATTATTAAATCTTTAATCATTTTAACTTATAATAATATCATAGTATTTTTTTAAGGATCATTATGGTTTATAATTACAGTAATTTACCAAAACTACCATTTACGGGTTATAATTTGCCAGTACCAGCCTTACAAGGACCAGTATTGAATTGTGCACAAGCTTGTACACCTCCATTTGTACCTTGTGCTACTAATTCCTGCCACAATCATTTTAACTCATATCATAACTATTATGATACATGTTATAATCCTTGTGATACGTTTGATTTTTTCTGCTAAGAGATTAGATTTAAATCACTCACAAACGTACGTTCTTTCACTCTTGCTATACGTACTTCCAATAGCACATGGGAAACCATGTGCTTCACATTTTGCTTTAAAATACAATAAATTTGACTACTGACAGCTTTTTCTTGAAATCTTAGCAGCATTTTGCTGTGGCAAAGCTTTTCAATGCGAATATCTTCTATATTAAAGTCGTATTTTGAAATGTACTGTAAGTTTGTATATTCTAATTTTAGCCTCAAAATTATTAAATCATTAACTTTTTTATCCTATAATAATCTAATAGTTATTTTTTAAAGGATTCTTATGAATTATAATTTTTCCTCATCTCCACGTGTTGGTTCATGTATTCCTACGCGCACAGCTTGCACAACTGACCCACGGTACCATAATAATTTTGGTCCACATTGTCATAAATACTTTAACCCACATTGCCATGACCACTTTGATCCGTGTTGTGATAGACTCGAATTAAATATACAGCTTCCTGATATAAAAATACCTCCTTGTCCTGATGTAAAATGTCCTGAGGTAAAAATACCTCCTTGTCCTGAGTGTCCTGCTTGTCCAGAACCTAAAAAACCAATTGACTTTTCAAAGCTTTCAATAGTAGTTGATGCAGTTTCTGGAGAGATTAAAGATGCCATTACTAAGAAATCTAGTGGTTTAATGTTTGCAAAATGTAAAGAAATTATTGATAAAAGTGACAACAATCTTGAAATTGGTCCAGACAATCGTCTCAAAGGAGGATGTGATAGTAATCCTGAATGCAAAGCTTGTGTGGATGCGATAAATGCTTCTATAATAGATACGCGCACAGAATCAGCATTTTCTCCTGAACAAATGTCAGTACCAGAAGGTATTGTTTATATTATATGAAAGTAATGAAGGTGTATACATTGTTAGTATACACTTCTATCTTATGTTAACTTTTTAGTAACCTTTATTTATTAATGGAGCAATTTTATGTTAAAGAACACTTCCCCTTATTCAAATAATAGGCATGTAAGTCATATATGTCAACTGCCACATATATTGAAAATTAATTTACATACAAGGCTAGATGATGGTAAAGACCCTAAATCCAAGATTGATGATAAAACTAAGAATGAACTGAAAGAAAAGATTAAAAATGAACTAGAGAAAGATCTTAAGTGTGAATTTGATGATAAGACTAAGGAGAAATTGAAAAATAAAATAAAAGACGAAGTAAAGGATGAGATAGATTGTAAATGTGATAAGGATGCAATACAGAAGGAGATAGAGGATAAAATAAAAGACAAGTTAATAAAGGATGAGGTTAAGAAAGAACTTATTAAAGATCCTGTAATTGACGAAGTCAAAGATAATATTAATAAAGAACGTCCTCCTGAAGATGGTATTATTGTTACGCCTAAAGTAATCACTCCAGAACACGCTATGATTAACAAATGCGGAGCTTACTCTGGCTATTATAAATACTCTCCTGAGAATCAGGTAGGTCATTATGCTTTTAATACATCAGATATACTAAAGAAACTGTATCCTGAGATGTTTGATAACCCTAAAATTATGGAACACATAAAATCAGGTGCAAATGCTCCATATTCAGCACATAATTTTAAGCTTGCTTTTTCAGATGATATTAACTATGCGTGGGGTAGCCCTAGCAACATGTGGTGTCAAAAGTGTACAGAACTTCCCAATGACTACGTTTGCAAGAGTGACAAAGAGAATAAAAGTCTTTGTTATTCTGCAAAGAGCAGTTACGACACTAAAGAATATAGCAAAAACTTCTTTAATGAAGAATGTCCTAACCTTGTTAGTAAACCTATTCAAATGGGATCGGAAGAACAAAATATAATTACGAAGCAGGGTATGCCTCTGTTGCTTGTTAATTACAAAACAGGAAAGATAATAAATAAAGATGGTGAAGAAACTGATCAGCATTATGCTGTATGTCAGCATTACCTTAAAGATGATGGTAGACCTAAATCGATAGAGGATTGTGGTAATGGTGAAGCCTGCAAGAAGTGCATTAAAACACTGAACGAATCCATTTGGGATGCTGGAGATAAAACGATTATATTAAAAATTCCTGCGTTTAATGACCAGATGCTTAAGTCCGATATGGCAACAAGTGCAACAAGTATATATGAAAATGAGAACAATAACGCTTCTTATTATACTAGCAATAACGACTTAATATAAACCATAACTTTTCTGGTTCTTTCGACCCAGAAAAGGTCGCCTTACACCAAACAGAGAATAGAGAGAAAATCATAAGATAAACCTTCAACTAGCCCCACTTATTTGCTATATTGTTGGAGGTTTTCATAGTTTTTCTAGTTAATGAACATTTTTAAACAGGTTGCCTCTCTAATCTTTAGTAAATTAAATGAGTTGAAGCAAAGGGGTGTTATAAGTACGAATGCAACAAACTTTATTGTAGAGCCTCCGAGCAATAGAGCGCATGGAGATATTTACACAAATGTTGCTATGGTGCTTGCAAAGCATGAAAAAAAGAATCCAGTTGAGATTGCAGGGATCTTAGCAGAAGAATTTAAATCTTTTGATGAAGTTGCAAAAGTGGAAATAGCAGGTCCTGGGTTCATCAATATGCACTTAAAAATAGAAGTATGGCATGGAATTTTAAAGCAAATAAATGAGCTAAAAACGGAGTTTGGCACTCTCAACATTGGAAACAATCAGGCCATCAATGTTGAGTTTGTATCCGCAAATCCAACTGGGCCACTACATATTGGTCATGCAAGAGGGGCAGTGTTTGGTGATGTTTTAGCAAATTTGCTAAAGAAAGTTGGTTATAAAGTTACTAAGGAGTACTATATCAATGATGCTGGAGCGCAGATAGATACGCTAATTCGGTCAGTATATTTGCGGTATAAGGAAGCTCTGGGAGAGAAAATTAGCATCGAAAAAGGTTTATACCCAGGTGAATATTTAAAACCAATAGGGGAGGGGCTAGCTAAAAAATATGGCAAGGAGCTTAGAGAAGAGGATGATAATCAAATAATTAGAGAGTATACTTTAAGTTCCATTTTAGAGATAATAAAGGAAGACATGAACTTACTTGGAGTAAGTCATGATGTCTTTACTTCAGAGTATGAGCTACAAAAAAGTGGCAAAATCGAAGAGAGTATAAAGATATTATCTGATAAGGGTCTAGTGTATGAAGGGTACCTGGAGAAACCAAAAGGTAAAGAGAATGAAAATTGGATTTCCAGAAAAGAAATGTTATTTTGCTCTACAAAATTTGGTGATGATGTTGACCGCGCACTAAAAAAAGAGGATGGTAGCTGGACTTATTTTGCATCGGATATTGCTTACCATTTTGATAAGATATCACGTGGTTTTAACAATATGATCGTAGAGCTCGGCAGTGACCATGGCGGTTATATTAAAAGGCTTAGAGCAGTTGTCTCTGCGCTCAGTGATGATCAAGCAAAGATAGAGGTAAAACTGCATAATATTGTGAATTTCTTCGAAAATGGCAAACCTGTTAAGATGTCGAAAAGATCAGGAAATTTTCTTACAGCTAGGGATGTAGTGGAAGAGGTTGGCAGGGATATAACTCGTTTTATAATGTTAACACGCAAGAATGATATGGTCTTGGACTTTGATTTTGCTAAAGTTAAAGAACAGTCAAAAGACAACCCTATTTTTTATGTGCAATATGCGCACGCCCGTGCTCATTCGTTAATGCGTAATGCTCCAAAAGAGCTCCCAACAGCAGACCCTTCACTTTTAAAGACAGATGGGGAGCTATTCCTCATAAAAACCTTAGCAAAGTGGCCAGATGTGGTAGAAATATCTGCAAGGCTTTGTGAGCCACACAGAATCACTTTCTACTTACTTGAAGTTGCAGAAGCGTTTCACGTTTTATGGGGATATGGCAAAAGTGATTTAAATATGCGTTTTATACTGGAGAATAACTTAAATTTCACCGCTGCAAGAATGTTTCTCGTCCAAGCCTTAGCACACGTCATTGCTTCTGGACTTTCGATTTTTAATATAGAGCCTTTGAAAGAGATGAGTTAATTTTAATGCGTAATATTAAATGTGATAATAAATTATTGATGTAAGTACAATAAGGCCAAAAATTATACAAGAGGTCTGTTAAAATCACGTATGTCGATTGTCTTGAAGTCACACAATTGTTCTGTAGAGCTATGTCCTGTAATAATTACTGTACCGTTCTGCTCAGAGCGTATTGAGATTAGGTTCAATACTAATTCACATGTTGTGCTATCAAGATTACAGAATGGTTCATCTATCAGCCAAATGTTTGCATTAGAAATTAAAAGGCGAGCAAGCGCAACTCTTCTTTTCCAGCCTGCAGAAAGTTCACCATATCTAATGTTAAATACAGGCTGCAACTCTAAACAATAAGCAGCTGCCATAACTGATTCTCTAGTGTTCCGTATTCTTGCCCAGAATTCTATGTTTTCACCAATTGTTAAACTATCTTTACAGGCGTTTTTATGTCCTACGTAAACCATGGAAGATATAAAGGATTTTGGATCATCATATATGTCTTTTCCGCAGTATCTTATATTGCCTGATACTGGCGGTAAGAGTCCAGATAAACTTCTGATTAAGCTGGTTTTGCCGCTACCATTTGGACCAGTGATTAAGATTTTTGATTTTGGCTCAGCTTTAAAATTGAGGTTTTTAAATAATACTTTGTTATTACGAGCACAGGATAGATTTTTACATTCAAGCATCTATTGGACCTTTAAAGAGAACTTGGAGCCTAAACACTTCAGTGTATGAACATTGGATAGCTTGCACAACAAACAGTCAGTGTTTGACATACAACTGTACGAACATTGGGTTTGTAGGTAGCAGATGGTGTCATCCCAGTGCTTGACACTGGGATCCAGGAATTTTAAGTAAGCACGCTGAGCTGGTTGGCATAAAAGTAGTTGCTTTATGTTAAAATTAATATTTTTAACTAGATTACATGAAGAGCTGGATCCCAGTGTCAAGCACTGGGATGACACCCTTATACTTGACTGACTATAACACTTAAGAAGTTTAATGCCAGAAAGCAGGTTATACAACGGATACGTCATCTGCCTTTTCCTTTATATTTACCCTTAGTTGAAGACTGAGCTTTTATAAATAGCTCCCAAAATCCTTTCTTATCACCTTCTCTGTGTATCAATTGTGCAAAATGTTTCATTAAACTATTACCCATCATAACCATCTTTGTCCATTTACCTAACGGTTTTGCTATATCAACTATTTCTAGATCTTCTTTGTAAACTTGCATATTCTTTTGTTTCTCCCTTAGCATTTCCTGTTGTTTCATCAACTCTTTTTGCTTATTTTTTTGATATAATTCGTTAAATCTTCTATTTTCTTCCCACTCTTCTTTGAGAACTTTTAGAGGAAATATAATTTTTCTAATATGATTTTTGTATATTTTTCTCAAAAAGAGAAATACTGCAATTATAGTAAGTAATATCGTGCTATATGTAATGATTTGTCCGAACGGCATTTTTATACTCAGCTTATTGGCAAGCGGTATTTACAATTATACCATAACTATAGAAATTTTACAATTTTTTTCTGGATAAAGATAGTAGACTAAAAATTTCTAAAGAACAAAAGCAACGTATTTACGTACAGGCTATCAACTACTACACTCAAAACTGACAAGTGATTAATCATTGGAGAGTAGAGGAATCACGGCTCTCTAATGAATAAAGGTGGACTGTGTCAAGCTGGTGAGTAAGGTGGAAATTGAAGAAAATCTAATTGTTGGTTATCATGCTAGATCTACAATATAAGTTGTAAAATTTTTAATCATTTTGGCTTATAATAATTTCTGAGTTAACCTTAGATTTCCTGAGCTGTGGTTTCTTTTACCCATGTTGAATTCCTAGCTTTTATACTCTAATTTAATTCCAGTTTTGACTATATAGGAGGTCACAATGTCAAACAATATCTATAGCGATCAAGTTGATAATAGTAATTTATATGCCAACAAACTTTTTTATGATGAAGAGGGTGAGCAAGTCGAAAATCTAGGAGATCAGGTTGCGGGAAAAGAGGATGATAAATTAGAAGAGGATTTACTTCGTGACTGTAGAGATGAAACTAAGAAGGCAAAAGATAAGTTAATACAGTGTAAAAAAGATGCTGTGGAATCACAAAGAGAAATTACAAAATTAGAAGCAGAAGCTAGTGAATTAAAGTCACAGGTTCAAGAAGAAAGAGAGAAGGTAGAACAAACTAAGAATGAAGCTGAGGCAAAAGTTGATAAGTTAAAATTACAGGTTCAAGAAGAAAGAGAGAAGGTAGAACAAACTAAGAATGAAGCTGAGGCAAAAGTTGATGAGTTAAAATTACAGGTTCAAGAAGAGAAAGGGAAGGTAGAACAAACTAAGAATGAAACTGAGGCAGCAAAAGCAGAAGTTGATGAGTTAAAATTACAGGTTCAAAAAGAAAGGGAGAAGGTAGAACAAACTAAGAATGAAGCTAAGGAAGCAAAAGATGAGTTAATACAGTGTAAAAAAGATGCTGAGAAGATGAAAGAAGGCTCTGAACAGGCAATTAATCAGGCAAAGTATGATGATGCTCAAGCAGAAGCTAAACAAGCAAAATTAGAAGCTAAGCAAGCAAAATTGGAAGCTAAGCAAGCAAAATTGGAAGCTGAGCAAGCAAGAATAGAAGCTTTGAGGTGCGAAATTGGACAAGAGAGAGAAGAAGTTATGCGGTGTAAAATTGACAAGGTAAAAGAAGAACTTATGCAGTATAAAATTGACATGGCAAAAGCAGAGAATAAGTGTTATAAAAAAGCAGCTGAAGAATGTAAAAAAGAGAAAGGAAGTGATAAAGAAGAACTTATACAGTGTAAAATTGACACGGCAAAAGCAGAGACTGAGTGGTATAAAAAAGAAGCTGAAGAATGTAAAAAAGAGAAAGGAAGTGGTACAGATAAACCTTGTCCCAATGGAGGAGGTGGAACTAATGTAGTCAAACCTGTTACTAATGGAGGAGGAGATGAAACTAATGTAGTCAAACCTGTTACTAATGGAGGAGGAGATGAAACTAATGTAGTCAAACCTGTTACTAATGGAGGAAGGGATGAAAATAGAGAAATTACGTCTCAAAAAATAACCCCAGATTGTAGCAAGGAAGAAATTTGTGGATCTTATGCTCGTTTTTATGGAGAAAATGGAAAGATAGGTTATCAAGGTTTTAATACATCTGATTTATTAAAGAATTTGTATTCTGAGATGTACGGTAATCCTAAAATTGCACCATATATAGAAAAGGGAGCAGAGGGTGGTTATGGTGCAGTAAATTTTAAATTTGCCTTTACTGATACTCTTAGTTCAATAGGCTACTTTAGTGATATAAAATGTGATAAATGCATTAATAGTCCACAAGAGTTAGCGTGTCAAGAAGAAGGGATTAAGAGTTTCTGCTACTCTAACGACTACTATGCTACTAAAGAATGCAACAAGAATTTTTTTTCTAGAGAATCATGTCCTGATCTCGTTAAAGAGTTCGGTGAAATAAATGTTATGAAAGCAAAACAAGTTGCACCATTGATACTTGTTAATAACTCAGGACAAATGATAGATAAAGAGGGCAATAACACTCAAATACACTATAATTTATTAAAGCCTTATCTAAAGGCTAATGGTAAAATCAAGGACTGTGGAAATGACCAAAAGTGTAAGGATTATATTCCAATCATGAAGAAAGTTGCATGGGATACTGATAAGGAAGTACTGTTAAAAACTGTTTTTGATGATATGCAAAGAGCGAGTCCTTACTATGAAGATAATCCTGTTTCTGATGATACTAATTTTATATAAGACTAAATGTTTTCTGGGCTTTTCAGCTCAGAAAACACTTTTTTAGAAAAATAGAATTGGTGACCTTACTCAAAAAAAAGTAGAGAAGAAGTTTTTGTTGTGAGAATAAATTTAGCAGAGTTTATAATATAATATTTAAGTTATTTATGATAAAAAATAGATTTCTTGCATAACTAAGCGTCATCCCAGCTGGGATTTAGCAAGAAAATCTAGATTCCAGCGTTACGCGCTGGAACTCTTTAAATTCCAGTAGTGCAAGAAATCTAATTTCTACGTGTTTAAATATGGAAGTTCTAGTTTGTTGAACAGAACGTTGAGAAGTATCAATAAGAAGCTCCCTTTTGAGTAAACTTTTCTGCAACGGGGGAGTGTTAAATAAACTGTGTCAAACCGAGAAGTAAAGTAATAAATTGATAAAAAAATGGAGGTTTGACAATGAGTCAAGCAAACACAACTACCGGTTTGGTAGACTATAAAGAATTAGAAACAAATATCTTATCATCTATACGAGAAGGAAGACCATTGACAGGAAGAGATGGAGCATTAACACCATTTATCAAAAAACTGCTAGAGGGAAGGCGAGATAGAAAACCATTTGTCGGCTGAAAGCGAAGAAAACAACCGAAGAAATTCAAAGACTTTACGGACAAGTATTTGAACTATTGACACCAAGAGATAGAGAAGGAAGTTTCGAGCTACAAGTAGTCAGAAAAAGGCAAACAACCGAACTTGAAGCAAAGGTTTTAAGTACATATGCCAGTGGCATGGGATATAGCATCGCATGTAGAAGAAATATAAAATATCTGCAGCAGAGATATCAAGTATTACTGACAAATTGCTACCAGTAATCAACGAATGGCGCAGTCGTCCGCTGCAATCTGTATATCCAATAGTGTTCATGGTTTTTTAAGGTCAAGGAGGACGGGCATTGTGTAAGCAAATGTATGTATAACATATTAGCAAAATGGCAGAAAAGAAGTTTTGGGTTTTTATTTGGCTGAAAGTGAAGTTCTGGTTGGGAGTACTAAATGACCTAAAGGAGAGAGGAGTAGATGATATTCTGATAGCTTGTGTTAAAAAGCTTTCCTACAGCTATAAATAGCGTCTTTCCTAATGCAGAAGTGCAGCTGTGTATAGTGCACCAAATACGCAACTCATTGAAGTACGTGGCTAGCAAAGATGTAAAGAGCTTTTTAAGTGATTTGAAGAAGGTATATCAAGCTTCAAGCAAGGAAGTTGCTGAGAATTATTTATTGGAATTGGATGAAAAATGGGGTGCAAAGTATCCTATGGTTTTGGCAGAACAATTGGGAGAATTTATCTGGTTATTTTAAGTATTCAGGCCCAGTCAGAAGGGTAATTTACACTACCAATCCCATAGAGGGGCTGCATAGGCAAATTAGAAAGTTCACCAAGACCAAAGGCTCATTTACCAGCATAAGTGCCTTGTATAAACAGGTATATTGTGCTATAAAAAAGGTGGAAGAGAAATGGACTATGCCTGTACATGATTGGGCATTAACCATATCCCAGCTCGACATTTTCTTTCCTGGTAGATTGAAAATTGAGTTGAGCTAAAAATTAGGTTTGACACAGTTTATTTAACACTCCCTTTTTATTCTGGATACTAGGTTAAAAATAGAACGTTTAAATTTCTTGTTTTTATTGTTATCATACTTAGATTTCCTAAGAACTTATTTACTACAAAATACAACAAGTTCTATTTATTTGAGAAAGTTGTGCGTCTTGTAGAACAGATTTTGTTGTAGGTTTCTCTGTAGCTATTTCAAGGTTTTCTTCTATGGTTTTTTGTTCTCTGTAATCTTTAACTTCTTGAATGAAATCTTCAAGCCACTTCTCACTACCTATCTTGGCATGTCGTTGTTGCTCACCTTTAAGAAGTTTTATTACAGCTGCACCTTGATTTTCAGGCACTCTTTGATATTTAAGCCACAAGTCACGAATATCAGGAGGAGCTTTTTTCAAATGAGCTTCAAAGGTTGCTTTTGTGTCTTTTGTACTTTCTTCTTGTTGATCTTGATGGAATTTAAACCAGAAATTGCGAATATCAGGAGAAGCTTTATCCCAAAGAAGTTTAGTAATTTCTTTTATATTTCTCAGATCTTCTTGTTTCAATCTTTTACCATCACCTATATATCGTTTATTAAGACCAACTTGCAGAGGATAAAGTAAAAAGGTAGTTTTGCTCTGTGAATGTATAGGTCTATTTAAAATCATTGCTAGATTTGTATCACAATCTTCTAATACTGCTTTAACTTTTTTAACATCTAAATAATCTATTGCTTGACGTAATTTATGGTGAAGATCACTTGTTCTCTCTAAATTTTCCACTTTTTGTATAGCTCTACCACAAATACCATTTTTCTGATTAGATTCTTCATAAGTTTGTTTAGTGGCTTTTTCAGTGTACTTTCTATTATAATCCTTAACTTCTGGAATAAATTTTTTAACATCATAATCTGAACTCTTATTAGCTAATTTGATTGCGCTATTACTCAAGAAGACACGAGTGTCTTCATTAGCTTCCTGCCAAAGTGCCTTAACGATATCTTTTTCTCGTTGTAAAATAGCAAAATCTAAGATAGTATAATTACCATCGAACTTACTCCTTAAAACCTCTTGTGTATAATCTATACCCTCCTCAGAATTAATTTTTTCGAGTATGCTCAGGACCTCTCGAAGATTGCTATTCACAATTGCAAGACGTAATGAATTTTGAGTTTCTTTACGCTTATTCCATAAAGCATTAGTGTATTCATTAGCTTTCTGCTGAAGTGTCTGAATGATTTCTTCATTTCCTATGGATTTAGCAACATCAAAGATTGTACGACCACTCGGGAATTGGCTTCTGAAAACCTTTTGTATATTACTGTAAGAATTAATATTGAATATATTCTGGACCTCTTGAAGATTGTTATTCAAAATTGCAAAATATAATGATTCTTGAGTTTTAATAAGGCCACAATCTAATACCATACCCTACCTCTATCTCTTATGGCAAATTTAGCGCTATAATTATACGTATTTATAATCAAGTCAAGAGAAAAAATTAGCAAAGTAGTTGAATTTTTAATAACATATAGCTTTCACTGTACTATCTATGGAAAATTTGCAAATTTTACGTTCAATTGTATTTATTGTGGGAATTTTCCTATTGTTGTTTGGCGTAGCAATGCTTATTCCTGCTATTACTAATAATTATCTAGGTTACGAATGGAAAAATTTTCTGGTTGGATTTATAGTTACCTGCACATTTAGTGCGACTTTTATTCTACTGGGTAAACTAAATAGGGTACATGGAATGCCGGCAATTTTTGCGATTACCAGTTGTACCTGGATTGCATTATCTCTGTTTGCAGCTATTCCATTTTATCTTGATAGTTTAAGCTACATTGATGCACTGTTTGAAGCAGTATCTGGGATTACAACCACAGGAGCAACTGTTCTAAGTTACATCGAGCAACAATCTCCGGGGATACTACTGTGGAGAGCAATGCTACACGGTATAGGTGGTTTTGGAGTAATTACAGTAGGAATTGCAATTTTTCCCATATTTAAGGTTTTGAGCTTAAATAATTTACTCTATTCTGAGTACTCAGATGCTCTTAAAAGAAAGTTACCACATACGCGAAGCGTAGTAATACATATTGCAGAAATATATTACTGCCTAATTTTATTGTGCATATTTTCCTATTATCTAGCTGGCATGCCATTATTTGACGCAGTATGTCACGGAATGTCCGCTGTATCAACTGGTGGATTTGCTAACTATAACGATTCTATAGGCTACTACAATAACCCTATATTGGAGGTCATAACAATTATCTTTATGATTTTAGGCTCTTTACCTTTTCTGAGCTATTTAAAAATTGTAAGACGATTAGACGTTTGTTATGATGAACAGGTCTCTTACTTTATTAAGATAGTTGTTATTTCATCTTTGCTTGCTTGTTTTTGGTTATATAAAAATTTTGACTTAGGAGTATTTTTATCATTTAGGTACAGCACATTCACCATTACCTCCTTTATCACATCAACTGGCTATATAATGTGCAACTACTTGAATTGGAGCTTTATTTCAGTCTTAGCTTTCTTTTTAGCCTTTATTGGTGGATGTGGTGGTTCTGCTAGTGGTGGAATCAAAATCTTCCGTTTAGTCATTTTTCTAAAATCTATAAGGAATTACTTTAGCTCTTTATTAAATCCAAGTGAAAGCGATAGAGTAAAACTCAATGGTAAAATACTGGAGAATGATGAAGTTCAATCTGTCTTTACGTTTTTTGCGATTTACATGTTAACGTTCGCTATATCATCAATAGTGATGTCTTACTTGAGCAATGCGGACTTTATAACTAGCATCAGCTCTGTTTCTGCAATGCTTACAAATTCTGGCCCAGGATTTAGTAACCTAATAGGTCCTTCAGGTAATTATTCCTCCTTTAGTGGTGGAGTAAAGCTATTTCTATCGTTTTTGATGCTGCTTGGCAGGCTTGAAATATTGCCAATTTATTTTTGTATAGGTAGTTTATACTGGAAACTTTGCCATTCCAGAGTGTAACGCTAATTCAGGTTTACATTTAAATTCTATTACATATTATTATAAGTATTACAAAACTTTAAAGGACAATTATGGCAGTTATGCCAGATAAATGGATAAGGGAAAAGGCTGAAAACTCTAGAATGATAGAGCCTTTTGTGAATCATAAAAGCAGTAAGGGTGTTGTATCTTTCGGATTATCATCTTATGGCTATGATGCAAGAGTTAGTAATAAGTTTAAGATTTTTACTAATGTTAATTCAGCTATTGTAGACCCCAAGAATTTTTCTGAGAATAGTTTCATAGATAAGGAAACAGATGTATGTATAATTCCACCAAATAGTTTTGTACTTGCCAGCACAGTGGAGTATTTTCGTATACCAAGGAATGTACTGGTAATTTGTGTTGGTAAGTCAACTTATGCAAGGTGTGGTATTATAGTAAACGTTACTCCCTTAGAACCTGGATGGGAAGGTCACGTCACACTTGAATTCTCGAACACCACTCCACTTCCTGCAAAAATTTACGCTAATGAAGGCGCATGCCAATTTGTGTTTTTAAGCGGCGAAAGTGAATGCGAGAAATCATATGATGATATGAAAGGAAAATATATGAACCAACATGGTATCACTTTGCCGTTAGTTAAGTGATTACTTTAGATGCATTTCTTTATTAATTGATATCCTTTCAAGCCGCTAACACTGATTGCATTTGCCTAGTTACAAAAATAATGTCTGTGCTAAAACATGCTCATATATAGCTCTTTTTCTAATAGTTCGAATAGCTGGATATTCTTTCTGGCTCAATTTTTTATAACAAACCAATGGTTTGATTAAAATCAGGAGAATATGGAGGCAGATATATAACTTCAGCACTGACACTTTTAACAAATTCACTTATTTTCTATGAAAAGTTGCATTATCCAAAATCACCCAGCAAAAAGTTTGAACTAGCTATTAAAAACGTCTGTATCGCAGTAGCCTTCAAAAATCATAGGCGCCATAATTTTTCCCTTATTCAAAGCTGCAATCATACTAATACGCTGACTTTTGTGTTATCAATTCCAGATTAGTCGATATATACAAGAATTTCAGTGTTTTTTGTTGCTATGAGTTTTTTAAGCTCAGCACGTTTTTTCTGCGTCCTTAAATAGTCCTAATTTTAATTTGTTTTAAGTTTAAAGTCTTTCGTTAGGTTTGCAGAATACATTTCCTTATTATCTTGGTTATAGAAAGTAAATTTGTGATCGTCTAAACCTAATATTGCAAAGCCAAAGCCGAAAAAGTTTCTAACTTCGTGTGCTAAGTAATTTCTACTATTTGGATAGTTAAATTCTACGTTTTGATAAACAGGTTCTTGATCTTGAGCGTGTAATAATGCACCGCCGTTTCCAACTATAATCTGATCTGGAACATTATCCATTAATAAAATCTGGGCTATATGAATGTGGCCAGAAACTATGGTAGTAACATTGCTTGGAAATTTATCTCCAAAAGCTTCAATTTGTGTAAGATTACCATGGCTTTTTAATGTCAAAAATTCTTTTTTTGGAGATCTCCAAAATGGTTTATGAGTCAAAAACCACGTGGGCTTATCTTGTATCAATTTATCAAACTGCCTCTCAAAAGCATCAACTGTGCTTTGGGTTGTAAAAATTTCCTCACCGGATGAAGAGTCGAAGATAAAAAACTTCATCGGCCCAGCATCTAAGAACCAACTGGAAATAAGATCTTCACATTTTTGAGAGAAAAAGGGGTATGAATCTAAATATCTGAACCATCCTTCATAAGCTCTATTACAACTCTCATGATTTCCACGAACAAAAAGAAAAGGAGATTGTGTTAAAATATCTTTTGCAGGCTCAAACCAATCAGCGTACCAAGCTTCTTTGCTATATCCATAAATATCGCCGCACTTTTTTGTGTTTCTACATTTTGTTTGTCTATAATGATAATCACCAACATGGATAATTAAATCTGGTTTATGAAAAGCGATTGAATCTAAATTTTTTTTCAAAGGCCAGCTATCTACAGAATTACATTCTTGCTGAAATAACATATTTATTCTACATCCTGTATCGCCAATGAAGGCAATTTTGCTGATCTTTTCTGCTAATACGGGAACTTTTATATTGTCAATACTAATGTTTTGAGCATTTGTTTCTACTATCAGTTCACAAACTGTTTCGGTATTGTTAATTGAGCTGCGACTTAGCATTTCTACTTCCTTATTATCGACGTAAGCAATGGGACACATGTTATTGTCTATAATCGCACGTATGCTTAATTTATTTTCTGGAATGATTTGAGACCATGTGTACAATATTTGTGCATGAGTGGAGTGAAAGCTAATTGTAAGAGATAGAATTAAAAAAATGAAGATATTAGCTATTTTCATTTGTATAAAAACCTAAATTAATAATTAGTAGTAAGATTATCTTAAATGATTAAAGTTTGTAACCATAAAGTTCATAGTTAAATTATACAGGTATTTCCTAAATTATCCTAGTACCAGATTGACACTTTAGATGAAAAATCCTAAAATGATTAAGTAATTTAAAGTAATTATATAGAAACTAGAATAAAGTGCGGTCGTGGTGGAATTGGTAGACACGCAGCGTTGAGGTCGCTGTGGCTCACAAAGCCTTGGAAGTTCAAGTCTTCTCGACCGCACCAAGTTGTTTGGTGTAGGTGAAATGTTTATAGGAAATCAAAGTAGCAATAAGGTAGAAAGAGCTATCAGCGAAATCAGGCGTGGTCTTCCAATTTTAATATATGATGATGAAAATAACTATCTATTGCTTGCTGCTGCTGAAACTTTAGAAAAAAATTTATTTAGTCAATATAAGCTTATATCAGGTAATGTGTATGTTACTTTGACTGCAAGTAAGGTAAAATACATATGTCAGAGTAAAGAACATAGTAGCAAACGTCTGTTGATAAGCAATTTTGATGAACTGCTCCATTTAATAAACTGTTCAAAGGAAGGTAGCATAAAAGAGTTGCAATGCTCAAAGACAATAGATGCGTATGCTGTTGCCTTGCTTAAGTTCTCAGAATTATTGCCATACGCGTTAGTGGCTGATATGACTTTTGAGAATAAACATGAAATGCGAAATTGGTGTGAAGAAAATGACATTATTGTACTAAATACGTTACTTGTGAATGATTTTCAACAAAATCATAGTGTGTATGAAGTGTGCAAAACATCATTATTTTTAAAACAGACTCAAGAAGTAGATATCATATCTTATAGAACCAAAAGTGGCGGAAGAGAACATTATGCAATTATCATTGGCAATCCAGATAAAGATAATGAGCCATTAGTGAGAATTCATTCTGCATGCTATACAGGAGACTTATTAGACAGCTTATCATGTGATTGCAGAAGCCAGTTACATCAAGCGATTCAAATAATGACCGACTTTGGGAATGGCATTATATTATACTTGATGCAAGATGGGAGAGGCATTGGTTTAACTAATAAGTTAAGAGCATACAGTATGCAAAGAAAATATAATCTTGATACTGTTGATGCAAATAGAGTATTGGGTTTTGAAGATGATGAAAGGAGCTTTGCTGTTGCAGCTAAAATACTTAAGAAATTGAACATTAACAAAATACAATTACTTACAAACAATGGTAGAAAGTTATCAGAGTTGAAAAATAACGGTATAGAAGTTACAAAGTGTGTACCACTTATTATGGAACGCAATGAATATAATGATTCATATATGGAAACAAAATTTGGCAAGTTAGGCCATGGATTAAGGGTTTATTAGCTTTTTTGTTATAACTACTTTGTTAGCTTGCTATGTTAATTAATATAAGTTAAGATTTTTAAGAATATTGAGATGCTGAAATTTTTAAAACAAGAAAAAAGTAATGAGTCATTGGATAAGGATATAAATTGGAATTCAAGTCGCTATAGCACAGTTGTTGCTCAGAGAAATACTTTACTTTTATTTACATTAATATTACTAGTTGCAATTTCTATAAGCATATTAGCTATATTTAAAATTAGCACAAGTAGCACTATTGAGCCATTCGTTATAGAAATTGATAAAAAGTCAGGCATAGTGCAATTGGTTGATCCTGTTACAGTAAAACAATATTCTGCAAATGAAACGCTGAACGATTATTTTATTTCAGAGTATATAAAAGCAAGGGAGGTTTTTGACCCATATAATTATAATTATAATTATTATACAAAAGTAAGGTTGTTTTCTTCGCCTAGTGTATATAGTGAATTTAGCAATTATATAAAATCGCAGAATATGAATGACCTTTTTAATTTATATTCAGATGCTAAAGGTGAGTTGAAAATTCGTTCAATTCAAAAATTAGGTAATGATGCTCTTCAAGTGAGATTTTCTATAGAATTTACACGAAAAGATGGAAATTCCTCAAGGAAAAATAAGATAGTTGTGATGTCGTATAAATATGCATCGCTTGAAATGAATGATCAGCAAAGATATATTAACCCGTTAGGGTTTCAAGTTATTTCATATAGAGTAGATGATGAATATGTGTAGGATATTGTTAGTTTTAGCTTTACTAATAAGTGGCAACTTAAATGCATCTATTAATAATAAACCTATTTCTGTAGATAGTAGAATAAAGACTTTTGTATATAGCCCTAATGAGGTGTTTACAGTAATTTTTAGTCAAGGTTACTATTCTTATATTGAGTTTGCAGAAGGGGAAAAAGTCAAAAATATTGCTGTTGGTGATGCATCAAGTTGGAAAATTAATCCTTATGATAATAAACTGCTTGTCATGCCATTTGAAGTCAGTAGTCGCACTAACATGATTATTACGACAACTAAAAAGAGAAATTACATTTTTGATCTAATTTCAAGACCAAATTACGATAAATACCCAGATACTAATGCTAAAAAAGTGGATCATGATTATTCCGTTGAAAAGGATATATCTTACGTAATACGTTTTTATTATCCTCAAGAAGAAGATGAATTTGATGTTGATTTAGATGAGGTTTCTTTACCTACTCAAATGCAATACATTACAGAAAAGCCAGAAAAAATAATACAAGAAAATAATACGAGGTACAACTATACATATATTGATGAAGGTGGTAACGTAGATATAGTTCCAATTGAGTTATTCGATGATGGTTATTTAACCTATTTAAAGTTTAGAAATAGTAATAAAATTCCTCAGATTTTTATAGAAGGCGAATCCTGTAAAAGGCTGTTATTTGATGATTATGTTGTAATAAAAGGAGTACATAAAAAGCTATTAATGCGTTATGAAGGTAGTGAAGTTGAAGTTATAAATAGGTCACTTTAGTTGTGGTACATATAATATGAGTAAAGAAAGGCATAATAGTGTAGAAGATGAATCAGAGATAGAAAGCAAGGTAGTAACAGTTGGCTCTAATCAAGGTTATAAGGCATTGATGATAGTTATGGTAGCGCTCTTAGTTGGTGGAGTGTACTATCTTTATTTTAGTCCTTCTAATAAAGAGGGTCCAGAGATTGTTAAAAAAGAGGAAACAAAGCAAAACATTCAAGAATTGAAAGGAAAGTTAGAACAAGTTCCAGATAATGTAGTAGTTTCCGAGAGGATAGCAACTGATCTCTTGCCACCCTTACCTCCTCTTCCTATTCCACAAGTCATACCAGAAGTAAAACAAATCAAAAAAGAGGAAGTGACAAAAAAAGAAGAGCAACTAAAAGAAATTCCCTTGTCAAATATACCTGTTTTACCAAAGCAAAATTTTCCTTCTGGTAATGTTATTAGCAATTTGCCTACTTCATTTCCTACAATAGGGGGTGGCGGTTATCCTAGAGACAGACGTAGTGCACAAATGTTAGCAATTTCAGGTAGTAGTGGGGAAGGTAAAGCTACAGATGCTGTTTTATCCAATACCTCAGCACAATCGAGCAAAGCTACCAAAGCTGGAAAGCTTGGTTTAATGATTATTCAAGGTAAAGTTATTGACGCTATTCTTGAAACTGCAATAAGTTCTGACTTACAAGGAATGCTCCGTGCTGTTGTTAGTAGAGACGTTTATGCAGAAACTGGTGATACAATTTTAATACCAAAAGGTTCAAGGTTAATAGGTGGTTATTCATTTGACTCAAACGTTGCAAAAGCCCGCGTGAACATAAATTGGAATAGGATCATTCTTCCTCATGGTATAGATGTTGCTATTGCATCATCTGGTACCGATGAGCTTGGAAGGGCAGGGATAGCTGGAATAGTTGATAATAAAATAGCAAGTGCATTATTCTCTTCAGTGGCACTTGCTGGTGTTTCGATTGGTTCAGCTGTTGTAGGACAAAAAGCCTCTAATCTTATCGATGCGCTAACTGCCATGGATGCAGTGAAGTCTATTACTGCAACTGAAATAGATATTTCTTCTCTCAAAGGGGCTATTGTTGAGAGATTGGAGAATTCTATAAAAACTGAAGTTGGGAAGGTAGGAGACGAAAAATGGAAATTGGGTATTAGGGCTATTGAAAAAATTCGAAATGCTAAAAGTGATCAGGATTTGCTGAGAATAATAAAGGAAGAAATAGTAAGTGTGATAAAAAGTTCTGGAGCTAGTGGAGTTGATACAATTACTAGTGACAATATCGGTATAACTTTAGACGATGTACGTCAACTGTTGAGGCAAACTCAGAAAAGAAGCAAATCTGTTTATGATGAAGCAATTGGGAAGTCAATCAATGATTTTTCCAAAGACATGCGAGATATAGTTGATAGGAGTGTAGATAAAAAACCAACTATTTATGTTAATCAAGGAACTGCATTGAAAGTATTTGTTAACCAAGATATAGTATTTCCTCCACAGTCAATATTAAATAACTGAAATGAACTATGCTGCACTTGATACATACTTGGAGCCATTACAAGGGATATTTCAAGAGGAAGGTGTAAATGAAATATCAATAAATAAACCGAAGGAAGTATGGATTGAAAATCGCGGTGAAATAAGATGCGAAAAGTTAGAAATATTTGATCTTAATCATTTAAAATCTCTTAGCAGGTTGATTGCTCAAGCTACAGAACAAAAACTGAGCGAAGAGACACCGCTGCTTTCAGCTACATTACCAAATGGTTATCGTATACAGATAGTGTTTCCTCCAGCATGTGAGCCTGATAAAGTAGTCATTTCAATTCGTAAACCTTCTTCTATGCAATTGGCATTGGATGATTATGAAAAAATGGGGGCTTTTTCTAACACTGTTATAGGAGTGACCGATAATCCAGTAGATCGTCACCTAGATTTGCTACTGAAACAAAAAAAAATAAAAGAGTTTTTAGAATATGCTGTAATAAGTAAGAAAAATATCATAATTAGTGGTGGAACTTCCACTGGTAAAACCACTTTTACTAATGCTACTTTGCGTGCTATTCCATCTGAAGAAAGAATTATTACTGTTGAAGATGCAAGAGAGATAGTTTTGAATGATCATCCCAATAAAGTCCATTTAATTGCTTCTAAAGGAGGGCAAGGCAGGGCAAAAGTGACCACTCAAGATTTGATAGAGGCATGTTTACGTTTAAGACCAGATAGAATAATAGTTGGTGAGCTGCGTGGAGCAGAAGCTTTTAGTTTTCTTAGAGCAATAAACACTGGCCACCCAGGGTCAATATCAACTCTTCATGCGGATAGTCCGGCAATGGCTCTTGAGCAAATAAAACTTATGGTTATGCAAGCAAATCTTGGAATTCCCCCAGATCAGATCATACCATACATTAGAAATGTAATTGATATTGTTATTCAGCTAAAAAGAACCAGTGGAGGCAAAAGAAGCATTTCTGAGATATTATTTACTAGATCTTCAAATGAAAATACTTAAATTTATACGTAAGTTAAGAAAAAGTAGTTTATGAGTAATGGAAATCACCTACGCAATATTCTCATAGGAGGTGTAGTATCTTTTAGCATATTTGAATTTTGCTTCTATTTGTCTGGTATATTATTCTACCTGTTTGTTGACGGTCCAGATGGTGTAGATTTTAGAGCAATTAATCCTAGCTTGACACCTTTTCCTCAAGCTCTCTGGCCGACAATTTTTGATCATATACAATATTGTTGGCATCATCCAGGGCTATATAGCTTTGAGCTCAAAATTAAATTAGTTGTATCTTCTCTACTGCCTCAAATTGTTTTGATGATTATTTTGTGGAATGTGAGAGAAAGACTAATTGAGTGGCGGCCATTTAAAAAGAAAGAATCACTTCATGGAGATTCACAGTGGGCATCAGAGAAAGACATACGAAAAGCGGGATTAAGAAGCAAAAAAGGTCTATTGCTTGGTAAAGATAAGAGAGGATATTTTATTGCTGATGGGTTTCAGCATGCATTGCTCTTTGCACCTACAGGCTCTGGTAAAGGTGTTGGTTTTGTAATTCCTAATTTGTTATTTTGGAATGATTCGGTAATTGTGCATGATATAAAATTAGAAAACTATGAAATAACAAGTGGTTGGCGAGAGCGACAAGGACAAAAAGTATATGTATGGAACCCAGCGCAGCCAGATGGGGTAAGCCATTGTTATAATCCACTGGAATGGATTAGTGAAAAACCTGGACAGATGGTTGACGATGTGCAAAAAATAGCTAACCTAATCATGCCTGAACAAGATTTTTGGCAAAACGAAGCAAGAAGCTTATTTGTTGGGGTGGTACTATATTTACTTGCTGCACCAGAGAAAGTTAAATCTTTTGGTGAGGTTGTGCGTACGATGCGTAGCGATGACGTAGTTTACAATCTTGCTGTAGTTTTGGACACAATGGGTAAAATAATACATCCGGTAGCGTATATGAACATTGCAGCTTTTTTGCAAAAGGCTGACAAAGAAAGATCAGGTGTTGTGTCAACTATGAACTCGTCGCTTGAATTGTGGGCAAACCCATTGATCGATACTGCAACTGCATCAAGTGATTTTAATATTTTGGATTTTAAAAAGAAGAAAACTACAGTTTATGTTGGTTTAACTCCTGATAACTTAACTAGGCTCAGGCCTTTAATGCAGGTGTTTTACCAACAGGCAACTGAGTTTTTATGTAGAAAATTGCCATCGGATGACGAGCCTTACGGCGTATTATTTTTAATGGATGAGTTTCCAACACTTGGAAAAATGGAGCAATTTCAAACGGGCATCGCATACTTTCGTGGCTATCGAGTAAGGTTATTTTTAATTGTTCAAGATACTGAACAGCTTAAAGGAATATATGAAGAAGCAGGAATGAACTCCTTTTTATCAAACTCAACCTATAGAATAACTTTTGCAGCCAATAATATTGAAACGGCTAATTTGATATCTCAGCTTATAGGAAACAAAACTGTACAACAAGAATCATTAAACAAACCTAAATTTTTAGACTTGAATCCTGCATCAAGATCATTGCATATCTCTGAAACACAGAGAGCATTGCTCTTACCTCAAGAAATTATTATGCTGCCACGTGATGATCAGATAATTTTGATAGAATCGACTTATCCAATTAAGTCAAAGAAAATTTTGTACTATAGTGATAGCACATTCACAAGAAGGCTGATTAAACCAACACGTGTGCCTACACAAGAGCCATATGATCCAAACAAGGTCTTTTCTGCTGCTAACAAAGATAAGATTAGTAATGAAGAAGAGAGTAATGCTATTGAAGCTGCTGATTATCCTGTTGAAGCTAAAACTGAAGATGCAATATACGATGAGCCAGAGATTGAAGATGGATTTGAAGACGAGGATATTGATGATAAGTTTGAAGGTGGTGATGGGTTTGATGATGAGGAAGACGATGATGAGTTTGATGATGAAGACAGTAAGGATGAATTTGACGATGATGATGAATTTGAAGATGAGGACAAACTAGACGGCAATAAAATCGAGGATAGAGGTTAATTTTACCTATTTTTTAGCTTAGAAAATAATTAGTTTTTTCATATTAAATCATTTTTAATTAATTAGTACTAGATTAGCTATTTTAACTAGAGGAATAGTCATGATGAGTAAAAAAACATTAGCAGTTACAGCACTTGCTTTATTGTTGTCACAACAATCTTTTGCAAGTGAAACGGAAGGATTTTACTTTGGTGGTGGATATTACGGTCAATATTTGAACTTGGGTAAGTTGAAAGCAAAAATTGGAGGCAAAGATGCTGCAGATGATAACCGTGTATCTATAAATGACATAGACGCTCAGAGAACAGAAGGTCAGTTAATAAGTAAGTATAAAGGAGATTATAACCCACCTTTTGCTGCAAATGTAACGTTTGGTTACACAGGAGAACTAGGCAATAATAGCTATAGAGCTGAATTGGAAGGGATGTACTCTTCTGTAAAAGTAGATAATATTGGTTTATCAAGTAATCAAGTAACTGTTTCGTATCTAAAAGACGTTGGTGAGAGTACTAATAAAAAAACTTATATGTATAAAACTGTAATTAATCATGACCAAGTAGAAAACGCATCTGTAATGGCAAATGTTTATCATTATTGGAAAAGTGATAGTTTTTCTTTTTCTCCTTACGTTGGTATTGGAGTTGGTGGAACAAGAATGACGATGTTTGAAAAATCGTCAATAAGACCTGCAGGTCAATTGAAAGCTGGCTTTGATTATCGTATAAACGAAGATGTAAATATGCACATCGGATATAGAGGTTTTGGTGTTCTTGGTAGTAATGTTGATTTTGAAGCAGAGGTGTTAGGAGAAATGAAAGCAAAGCAACAGGTAAACTCAGATGGAAAAAAGATATTAGAATTGAATAAAAATCAAAAACCATCGGACCAGAAGTTACACAAAGAAAGTATCAGTATAGGCAATCAAGTGTTTCACACACACGGTATAGAAGCTGGTCTTACTTTTCATTTTGCCAGCAAAGCTTAACTCTGATAGAGACTATTTTCCTGTTAGCACGTCTGCGTCACACGACTGTAGCTGCTAACCAGATGACAACTTTCTCGTTATCTGAATATTTTCTTTCTTGTAATTCAGGCTCTTTTTTTCTCAGTTCCAGCGTGTAGCGCTGGAACAACAATAAAGAACATATAAAGAATGGTTATGCAAGAAGTCTACTTTTTATTCTTAATTAACTCTAAAGCCTTCTTCAGATCTATACTTTCAATATCTGCATTCTTGCCCAAAGCAACGTTCGTTTTACCGCATTTTATATAGAATCCGTACCTACCGTTGCAGATAAAAACTTCTTTTCCCTTTTCATTAAAACCAAGAGATTTTAGCTCTTTGCGTGGGCTGCTCTCAATAATTTGTATAGCTTCGTTTAATTGTGTGTCTAATACCTCCTTAGAGCTTTTTTTAAGAGAAAAGTATCGACCATCATAGAGAATATAGTACCCAAATCGTCCAAGACCTATTTTTACTTCCTTTCCAGTTTCTGGGTGTTCTCCGATTATTTTCGGCAGGGAAAGTAATCGAGTGGCGGTATTTAGATCAATATCATTAACATTTATATCTTTTGGTACAGAAATCTTTTTTTTCTTTTCTGACTCACTATTAAACTCCAGATAAAGTCCAAAAGGACCTTTTTTGATCATTACCTCTTGGCCTGTCACATCATCTATACCCAAACTTTTTGGATATTCTGAATTGTCATTACTGCCCGTAATTTCTTTTGTATGATTGCATGCAGGATAGTTAGAACATCCAAGAAACACACCGGCTTTTCCAAAATTTAATTTCAATATACCACCAGAGCAATTAGGACATTTTTTACCTATTTCTTCCTTTCCTTCCTCTGAGCAAAACCAATTGACTACCAAATCATGAATACCACTAAAAATCTCATCATGTGTCATTTGCTTAACAGAATTTACATGATTAAAAAATGGCACCCAAAAATAGCCTAGTTCTTTTTTCCAATCTGCATGTCCATTTGAGATTGAATCAAGCCTTTCTTCCATTTGTGCTGTAAAGTCATACTCTACACAACGCTGAAAAAAAGTTTCCAAAAATATAGTCACGATCTTACCGCGGCTGCTTGGAATAAATCTTTTGTTATCCAATGAAACATATTCACGATCTTGTAATACCGAAATAATTGTTGCATAAGTTGATGGGCGACCTATACCGACTTCTTCCATTTTTTTTACTATACTCGCTTCACTATAACGAGGTGGCGGTTGAGTAAAATGCTGTTTCGGATCAACAGAAATCAACTTGCACGCTTCCTCTTCCTTCATGGCAGGTAGCAGGCCTTCATTTTCGGCTTCTATGTTATCTTGATAGACTTTATAAAAACCATCAAAGAATATACTTGATCCACTTGCTCGCAGAATCACTTTCTGGTCAATAGAACTAATTTCAACTACCACTTGATCAAGAATCGCCGATTCCATTTGACTTGCAATGGTTCTTTTCCAGATTAAATCGTACAATTTAAATTGCTCTGGCGTTAAGTAATCCTTAATACTACCCGGTGTTCTATTAATATCAGTTGGCCGGATTGCTTCATGTGCTTCTTGAGCATTTTTGACCTTTTTTACATATTTACGAGGAGAATGCGGTAAATATTTATCACCATATAATGACTTAATTGATCCCCTGATTGAGTTTATAGCCTCATCTGCAATATGAAACCCATCTGTACGCATGTAAGTTATCAACCCTACGGTTTCACCACCAATATTGATACCTTCATATAAATTTTGCGCTACTCGCATAACATTTTTCACATTAAAATACAGTTTATTCACTGCATCTTGCTGAAGACTTGAGGTGATAAATGGAGGAAGCGGGTTTCTCTTAACTTGCTTGCGTTCTACTGTGCTTACAGCATACTGCCTTGACTCGATCTCCCTGACTAAGTTCTTTGCCTCTTCTTCATTCTTAATATCAAATTTTTCTAGCTTTTTATTGTCATAGTGGCTTAGCATAGCAAAAAAAGCCTCATCTTTGCTATTTTGCATTTCTGCCTTTATGCTCCAATACTCCTGTGTTATAAACTTACTGATTTCATCCTCTCGTTCGCATATAAGCTTTAATGCAACAGACTGCACTCGCCCTGCAGATTTGCTTCCCGACAATTTTGTCCACAGCAGCGGTGACAAGCTAAATCCAACTAGATAATCCAAAGCTCTGCGTGCTTGCTGTGCACGCACTAAGTCCATATTAATTTCACGTGGATTTTTTATAGCTTCTTGCACTGCTCTTTTTGTTATTTCGTTAAAGACTACTCTATGAATGTTGCTTTCATCATTGATTGCTTTTCTTTCCTTTAGTGCCTCTATCACATTCCAAGCTATTGCTTCCCCTTCTCTGTCTGGATCTGTTGCAAGGTATATATCTGATGTTTTACTAGCTTCCTTGACTAACTCTTTTACATACTTTTCTGCTTTTTCAATAATCTCATACTTCATGGCAAAGTCATTATCAGGATCAACAGAACCATTCTTAGCTGGCAGATCTCTGACGTGGCCAAAGGATGCAGCCACTTTAAATTCTTTACTCAAATATTTACCTATCGTCTTTGCCTTTGCCGGCGACTCAACTATCAATAATGCCATAATTATTAGTACTTAAAGGTAATATGTTGAAATATATAGAATAAAAAGTAAAAAAATATTTTAATGGTCTTCTCAGTTTTTTAAGTGAATTGTTTTAATGTTAGCAAAAAACCTAATGAAAGAGCCTACTTTACAAATTTTCCCAACTCCCTTACCATAAGGATAACGCTATACTATTTATCTTCGTCTGTGGAGATTAAACGACAAAAGCATAACGCAGTTGTCGTCTTATTTTTAATTTTTTGCACTATGTGCATCTTATTTCTTTACAAAACTTCCAGTTTTTTAACCATATAAGCTGAAACGGGCTGTTTAAGACAGGCCAATTTTCAGGATTAGAGCTAGCTAATAGGGGGTTTCTTTTGTCTTTTTTCTACTTGGTAAATTTCTTGATATTTGTAGCTAAAGTAATTTAAGAGAGGTGTCATCCCAGTGCTCCGACACTGGGATCCAGTTAAATTTACGAGTATAAAAGTAATCAACGTTTCTGATGATGGAAAAATGGATCCCAGTGTCGGAGCACTGGGATGACAAGAAAAGGAGTACTGGAATGACAAGAAGGACATTCCACCATGTCATTCCAGCGGATGACCAGATTTTTTTATTTGATCCCAGACTGGCTGGTTATGCAAGTTCCAATTTTAATAATATTTACATATAAGCCATACGCTTGAGTTGCAAAGTTCTAAAAAGCAGCCAAAATAAAAATAAGTAGACATTTACAAATTAAACTAAGTGTACAATCAACAAACAAGAGTATTGATTGCAACAATACTCTGTAGAATCGCAATATGGTATGACCATATGCTCTTTATTGATCTGGTTAATATAATTAGTAGAGAATTTTGTTATGCAAAAGATATCTACTACAGCATATTGCAATTGTTTGGAATTGCAGGACTGGGCGCTATGGTAAGACCACTTGGTGCATTCGTATTTGGTCACATTGGTGATAGGTATGGAAGGAGAATGGCGTTAACGATTGCTATCTTGCTAATATCGATTCCTTCTAGTCTCGTTGCGTTTATTCCAAGTTATAGTAAAATAGGAATAACCTCTACTATGTTGCTTCTTACAATCCATCTGATACAAGGGGTTGCACTTGGCGCTGAGCAAGGAGGTAGCTCTGTTTATCTCATAGAGCATTTACCTAATAAGAAAAAACTAGGAATGTTTTTTGGAATAATAAGTTTTGGTCGCTCTATTGGCATATTGCTCTCTGTGGTTGCAGTGATCATTTGTAAAAAAACCACTGATTTTAACGCTTGGGGTTGGAGGCTGCCGTTTATTTTTTCAGCCATTTTAGGATTAATAAGCGCATATAGTATATATACACTAGGAGAAACTCCAGCGTATGAAAAAAATCGAGAACAAAGAAATTTACCTAATGTACCAATAATAGAGCTTACAAAACGCTATAAAAGAGCCCTGATACTTGCCATTTTAATATCTGTACCTGTTAATGTTGCTGTTGGATTTACCATATTTCTTAGAACAATTGCAAAAGAAATAGTGTCTGTTGAAACTTATGTAACAACGTATGTCAACGAAGTTGTACTCATTATAACCAGTATATTAATGCCGATATCTTCAATAGTGCTTGGAATTTTAGCTGATAAAACAGGAAGAGAACGCACTGCAATCTTATTTATAGTGATAACAATGGTAATATGTTGTCCTATGTTATCTATTGCATATTACTATAAAAGCTACCTAATAATTATGTTGAGTGTGATGGCTCTTTCTATAATCGAGAGGGGTATTAATCCTATAGGGATAGTTACTGCTGAGCTTTTTCCTACTAATGTTAGATTTAGTGGTGTGAGTTTATCACGTAACATTTCTTATGCCCTGCATGGTGGATTTACTCCTATGATATGCACTTGGTTTACTATAATGTTTCCTAAAATAGACTTTGCTGCTGGGCTTTATGTAATTTTTTGCTTATTAGTCAGCTTAGTAGCAATATTGCAAATAAAACCACAAGATAAAAAGTGTGATTGGTAATTTTCTCTATTTAAATTTATTTCACTTATTTAGCTAATTTTTATTACAATTATAATTTTGGCTTTTATGAAAACTGCATACGTATGTCAATTCTGCGGTCATAGCACTGGAAGGTGGGTAGGAAGGTGTATTGCATGTGACAGTTGGGATACGGTTGTCGAAGAAATAGTACTAAAAACAGAAACGAGAAGTACATCTGCACCAATTTCAATAAAAGCGTTATCAGATAGTGAAATTATTACCCCCGATCGTTTTTTAACAGGAATAGAAGAGTTAGATAGAGTTTTTGGTGGAGGTATCGTTCAAGGTGCTAGCATTTTAATTGGTGGTGAACCTGGAATTGGAAAATCTACTCTTTTGCTTAGGATTGCAGCTAATGTTGTACAACTTTCCTCTTTTGAATGTCTTTATGTATCTGGCGAGGAATCTTTAGAGCAAGTGAGCCTCAGAGCAAAGCGTCTTAAGATAAATGAACCTAAAATTAAGCTTTTATCTACAGTATCTTTAACTGATGTAGTAGCAACAATAAGGAAAAATAAAAGTATTAAGTTCTTGATAATTGATTCTATACAAACTATGTATGATAGCAAAGTCACATCAGCACCAGGAACTGTAACTCAAGTCCGTACCTGCGCTCATGAATTGACTGTTCTTGCAAAGCAATATGGTGTTTCTCTCTTAATAGTTGGCCATATAACGAAAGATGGACAAATAGCGGGACCTAAAACCCTGGAGCATATGGTAGATACAGTACTATATTTTGAGGGTGAAAATAGTAATCAATATCGCATTTTACGTACTATTAAAAATAGATTTGGCCCTGCAAATGAAATTGGTGTTTTTGAGATGTCTAAAGCAGGACTCATGCCTGTTGATAATCCATCATCATTATTCTTGACCGTACATGATAGAGAAGTAGTTGGCAGCGCCGTATTTGCAGGAGTTGAAGGCTCAAGACCAATCTTAATGGAAGTGCAAGCATTAATAGCAAGGACTAATATGGCAACTCCAAGAAGAGCAGTAGTTGGTTGGGATATTAATAGATTAGCTATGATAATCGCGGTTCTAAGTGCTCGTTGTAAAATGTTTTTGCATGATAAAGAAGTATACCTAAACATTGCAGGAGGACTCAAAATACAGGAACCATCAGCTGATCTTGCTGTTGCTGCTTCTCTTATTTCAAGTTTAGTAAATTTACCGCTACCAACTTCTTCAATAATCTGCGGTGAGGTTGCACTTTCAGGAGAAATTAGAAATGTTTCGCATGCTGATCTCAGACTAAGGGAAGCACAAAAGTTAGGATTTAAAAAAGCGATTATGCCTAAAAATGGCAATTATTCTTCTCATGATATTGAGATAATTAAGCTTGGTCATATAAAAGAGTTAAAAGAGATCTTCAATCACAGTTAAATATTATCTGCATGAACATTTTGCTTGTGGGAAGGATGTTATCCCAGCTTCCATAATGTCATCTGAGTAGGTGACACTGGCTTCTTTTTTTACTGTTTTTACTGTAATTAAAAATTCATTGGATCTTGATTATATATTTCCTCTGCTATAAGCAATAATTTTTCGCTCTCATCAAAGAGACTTTTTGCTCTAGCTGCTAATTTCTCACTAATTTGTGGTAGACATTGTCATAATATACTCCTTAAATTTTTAAAATATATTTATGTTAGTATACAAGTATCAATATTACATTAATATAATAACTTTTTAAGCATGAGTGACAAGCTGAAGTGGTTTTTAATTACTCAAAAAACAGAAACGTTTCTATTTCCTACACTTTCTAAAACCATAGGTACCAGTTGGTTTTTAGCTAAAGTAAAGGTCAAGTATCTGGAATTCTGGACATAAAATCCTCCTGTATAAAAAAGAGTTAGAAAAAAATGCAGTGCACATACGACAGATATACACTGAAGAATACATTTTTTAATAAGTTTGATTAAAAAGTCTGCAGACTAAAGATAGATTTTGAGCTCTTAAAATATCTCTATTTGTAATTATAATGAGATTGAAAATATGCGGAAGTAATTTTTATACGTTAACGGCTCACCCAACCCACTTGCAATCTGGATCCCAGACTGGGATGACAAGAAAAGGCTACTCAAATAGGAAGTACTGGAATGATACCATCTAAAAACGGCTTCTCATGATAATTAAGCTTGGTCATATGAGAAAATTAAAGAGATCTTCAATCAGATTTAAACAGCGCTTCAGCAAACTCTTTGCCAGTAAATTCCCTCAGGTCTTCTATACTTTCACCAATTCCTATAGCGTGTAATTTCACCTTATAAGCTTCTGCAAGCCCAATCACTACTCCACCTTTGGCAGTACCATCTAGCTTTGTTACAATTAACCCGGTAACACCAACCATTTTACTAAAGGCCTCTAATTGGCTATAAGCATTTTGGCCAGTAGTTGCATCAAGAACTAAAATAACATCATGAGGAGCAGTATCATCCAATTTCTTTATCGTTCTATGTATTTTTGACAGCTCTTGCATGAGATTTACATTGTTTTGTAGCCTTCCCGCTGTATCAATCAAAACAACATCAACGCTATCTTTTATCGCTTGATTTACAGCTCTATATGCCACACTTGCAGAATCGCTACCGTGCTCTCCAGTAACAATAGAGCAATCAGAACGTTCTGCCCAAATATTTAATTGCTCACTCGCAGCAGCTCTGAATGTGTCGCACGCAACAAGCATAACGGATTTTCCTTTTTCCTTATATTTATAGGCAAGTTTACCTATAGTTGTAGTTTTTCCATTACCATTCACTCCGCATACCATTATTATGTGTGGTTTTTTATTCAAAATGAGCGGCTGCACAACAGGGTTTAATATTGTTTCTATTTCGCTCATTAACTGCTGTGTGATAATGTTATGTTCAACTTCTGATTCAAATTTGATACTTGCGAGCTTATCAATAAGCAATCTAGAAGTTTTATGACCTATGTCCATGCTGATCAGCAGCTCTTCCAGATCATCTAAAAGCGACTGATCTAATTTTTTTTTGCCAGAAAAAATATTTTTTACTCCATCACTAAAACGGGAGGAGGTTTTTAATAGTCCTTGATAAAGATTACTTAATAAACTCAAGAAATACTCCTTCTAAAATTACCATATAAAGAATGACATGCACTATATGTATTTGTAAAGTAAATACACTAGTAACCTATATATTTTGTGAGTAAAATGTACCGCTTGCTAGTGTATTTTACTTTAGTTTTTAACCTAAATATGTTATAATGTAAGTAATGGTTTACGGGTAGTTCTATGAGTTATAATGAGAAAATTTTAGATCATTACGAAAATCCAAGGAATGTTGGTTCTCTGGATAAAAATGATCCAAATGTTGGTACTGGTTTAGTTGGTGCACCATCATGCGGAGATGTAATGAAACTGCAAATAAAGGTCAACGATAAAGGTGTTATTGAAGACGCAAAATTTAAAACTTTTGGTTGTGGTTCTGCTATAGCTTCAAGTTCTTTGCTTACAGAAATGATCAAAGGAAAAACTATTGAGAATGTAACAAAGATAAAGAATACTCAAATAGTGGAAGAATTGTCTTTGCCGCCAGTAAAGATACACTGTTCAGTACTTGCTGAGGATGCTATAAAAGCTGCTATTCATGATTATCAAAATAAACAAAAACATTGAGGAATATGAGTGAATTTCAAGGAGTAAATTCTGTTAAAAAACCTATCACTCTAACTGCAAATGCAGTAGAGAGGGTAAGGTTTTTATTGGACAAAAAGAAGCATGCTAACCTTGAAGAAGCAATAGGAATAAGAGTTCTAATTAAGCAAAAAGGATGCTCTGGTTTAAAATATGATATTGAATATGCATATGATGTTCGTCCTTTGGAGTCGGTAATTGAAGAAAGCTGCAGTGATGATCAAAAAGTCAAGGTGCTGATCGATCCAAAATCTATCATGTTTATCCTTGGCTCTGAAATGGATTATGTAGAGGAAAAATTCTCATCAGGTTTTATTTTCAAAAATCCTAATGAGAAAGGAAAATGTGGTTGTGGAGAGAGTTTTCATGTCTAGCAACCATTTCACATTATTTGGAATTGAACCGGCTTTTAACATCAGCTTTGATGAGCTGGAGAAAAAATATATTGAGCTAAGCAAAACTGATATAAATGAAAGAGAGTCCAAAAATATGGAAAATATCAACAAAGCTTATCAGGTACTGAAGTCACCGCTAAAGCGTGCCGAACATTTGTTGGATCTTTTTGACGTACAAAGCAAAAAAGAGCATCTTGATCCTGAAATATTAAATGAATCAATGGAAATAAGAGAATACTTTCTAGACTGCGATGATTTACAATTTGCAAGTAGGATGATTGATGAAAAGGTAAAAGATTGTACTAAAAACCTAATTAATGCTTTTGCTACAAAAAATTTTGATGAAGCTGCTACGCAAGTTTTTAGATTGAGATATTTATATAAGTCATTTGAGGAGATAAAGGAAAATGCGGCCAGTTCAAATTTCTGAACCAAGTTCAAATGAGGTAGTTTTTGGTATAGATCTTGGAACTACTAACTCTTTAATTGCCATGGTAAATAAAGCTGGCAATGTAGAAATATTTAAAGATGAGCAAGGTCGTGAACTATTACCTTCTGTCATTTCATATGAAAAGGATGTACTAAAAGTAGGCTACGATGTTGGCGAAAACGCTATCTGCTCTATAAAACGCTTAATGGGTAAAAGTGTTAAAGACTTGCATAAAGAAGGTATCAATTGTGAAATAGATAACGAAAGTGAAAAAGTTATTAGGGTAAAATGCTCAGAAGAAAAGTATCTCACTCCTATTGAGATCTCTGCTGAGATACTAAAAACTCTATGCAAGAGGGTAAAAAAATTCACAGGGATGAAAGTTAACAAAGCAGTGATTACTGTACCAGCTTATTTTGATGATTCAGCACGTAACGCAACCAAATATGCAGCAAAATTAGCTGGCATAGATGTTCTTCGCCTCATTAATGAACCAACCGCTGCAGCACTTTCTTACTCCATTGGAAAGAACAATAACAGTGGCATATATGCAGTTTATGACCTCGGTGGTGGAACATTTGACATTTCAATATTAAAATTACATCAAGGAGTGTTTCAAGTTCTTGCAGTTGGTGGTGATACTAAACTTGGTGGTGATGATTTTGATCATCTACTTAGTTTAATCGTGCTTGAAAAGTATAGAGAACAGGTAGGTTTAAATAAAAAATGCTCTAGTGTCATCCCAGTGCTCCGACACTGGGATCCAGAAAGTTTGATTGCAAGTGAACACACCAGAAAGTTATATAATAAGAACTGGATTCCAGTGTCAAGCACTGGAATGACACCATCTGATACAACTACCTACAAATTACAACATTCATACACTAAAACTGGTATCTGCAATATACGTGCTATAAAAGAGTACCTAAGTGAAGATACCTCTGGCACTTTTGAATTCAGCATCAATGGTGAATTATTTAAGTGCAAAATTACCAAAGAAGAATTCGAGCAAGCAATCAGTCCTTTGGTTAATAAGACTATAAATATAGTTACTCGTACTATAAGCAACATAGATCTTAAAATCGATGATATAAAAGGGGTAATTTTAGTTGGTGGCGCAACTAGAGTGCCATTAGTGCAAAATTCACTAATCAAACTCTTTGGCAATAAAGTGCTGAATGATGTGGATCCGGACAAAGCAGTTGCCAATGGGGCAGCTTTGCAGGCTCATTATTTAACTTCAAACTCAAAAGATAGGAATATTCTCCTTGATGTGCTGCCTTTATCACTTGGCATAGAAACTATGGGGGGAATAGTTGAAAAAATTATACCAAGAAATACACCACTACCAGTTTCAGAAATAAAAGAGTTTACAACTTACGCTAACGGGCAAACAGCAATGAAAATTCACGTTTGTCAAGGAGAACGTGAAATGATAAAAGATAATAAATCTCTAGCACGATTTGAACTCAAAGGTATACCACAATTGCCTGCAGGTTCTGCAAAAGTTGAAATAGGATTTACAGTTAGCATTGATGGAATATTGACTGTCACTGCAAGAGAAAAAACTACTGGAGTCGAACAGACAGTTGAAATAAATTCAAGCTCTGGCTTAAGTGAAGAAGATATTCAAGATATGGTCAATCAGTCAGTAAGTAACTTTGATGAAGACATGAAGGCTCGTTCCCTTGCAGAGGCTAAAATTAACGGTAACAAGCTCATACATCTAGTTGAAAATGTTTCCACTGAGCAAAAGTTAAAAATTTTACTACAGAACGCAAAAGACGCTTTACAGGAAAATGACTTAGACAACATTAATAATGCTATCTCTGAGTTAGAAAACTCTGCTTTAGAATTATGCGAATCAGCAGACAGATAGAGTTCATAAAACTTTGTGAAGTACCCTGTCAAATCTCAGAGCAATAGGTAACCTAAAATCAAACGGCAACCAATCAACTTTGCCTAATTTAAACGATAAACCAACCATGCTTACGCGCCCAACTATATTTTCAGTTGGTATTAACCCAATTTCAGAAAACCTGCTATCAAAAGAATTATTTCTATTGTCTCCCATAACAAAAAATTGATCATCAGGCACATAATAAACTGGAGTATTGTATGATAACTTATTAGAAAGATTATCTATTAGAATTTCATGCTCCTTGCCGCTCGGGAGTGTTTCGATGTATCTTGCTATATTACGCTTTGACTCATAATCAAAAAAATTTTCAATTTGTCTTCGCTTTACTTTCTGATCATTTAAATATAACTCCCCCTCTATCATTTGCACTTTATCGCCCGGTATTCCTATTACCCGCTTAACAAATCTAATGCTGTCATTTCTTGTAGGCTTGAAAACTATTATATCACCACGCTCCGGAGGGGTATAAAAGATTCTACCGCTAAAGATGTTTGGAGAAAATGGAAAAGAGTGTTTACTATAACCATATGAATATTTACTAGTAAAAATATAATCTCCCTCAAGTAGAGTGCTTTTCATTGAACCAGAAGGAATATGAAATGGCTCAAATAAAAAACTACGTATTGATAGCGCAATTAGTAGCAAAAAAAACAGTGAAGATAAAAACTTTCTCGTTCTTGCTATCCGGTTCTCTCTCAATTCTTTCAATTTTATTTTCTTTGTAAATTTAAGCTTATCATAACACATAAAAGTGGTAATGTGAAATTTTACTCATGGGTGTTATTGCTCTTTTTCGAAAGTCGAAATAAGCTCTCAAGTAATTGACAGTGATTGATAACCAATAGACATCATTTGCTATGCAATATTGTATAAATCACAATGCTAGTTTTACTGAAAATTATACTATTTTAGATATAATTATAATATTTAAACTTAAGGTATAGGGATGAACCCTACAATTAGAAAGGTTTTTTGTATTCTACTTATAGTATTATTTATTTCTTTTTCTCATGTTGGAAGTGCTGCTAACTCTAATGACGATACAACTGCTCAAGTAATATGTAATATTATTGGCTACGTTTGGGGAATAGGTGGACCGCTTATGACCGTAGTGATAATAGGAGCAGCTTTACTTGCAATATTTGGTAGAATGCCGTGGCCTGCTCTTTTCGCCCTCGGTGTATTTTGCGCTGTGTTTTTTGGCGCTAAAACTATTGTCATAAAAGTAATGGGTGGTATAAACTCTACAAATGACTCTTTTATGGAAGAATGTGGAACGGGAGATAAAAAAAAGAGTCAATAGGACTATTTCTTTCTAAAGCAGACTTGGTGCACAGCTTCAACTATATCTTCCACTTGTGGTAATGCTTTCTTTTCTAGGTTTGCAGCATAAGGTAAGGGGACATCCTTGCCGGTTACCCGTACAACCGGAGCGTCAAGGTAGTCAAATCCTTGTTCCATAACCATGGCTGAGAGTTCTGCTCCTATTCCTGCAAATGGCCAACCCTCTTCTATGCTTACTAATCTATTGGTCTTCTTAATAGAGTTAATAACTGTTTCAGTGTCAAGTGGTCTTAAGGTTCTGAGGTCGATAACTTCAGCTTCTATTCCTTCACTAGAGAGTAAATCTGCTGCATTTAACGCATCCATTAGTTTCAATGAAAAAGCAGTGATAGTTACATCCTTTCCTTCCCGTATAACAGCAGCTTTGCCTATCTCAAGTAGATAATCTTTGTTTGATAGCTCAGAGTCAGGAACTTCATGCTCATGTCCATAAGCGATCTCGTTTTCTAGAAATATTACCGGATTAGGGTCACGAATTGCAGCTTTAAGCAGACCTCTGCAATCGGAGGCAAAGTAAGGTGCTATTACTTTCAACCCTGGAACATGCGAATACCAAGATGCAAAGCACTGAGAATGTTGTGCTGCAACTCTTGCTGCAGCACCATTTGGTCCACGAAATACTATAGGGCATCCAAGTTGTCCACCCGACATATAATTTGTTTTTGCTGCGGAATTCACAATTTGGTCGATAGCCTGCATAGAAAAATTAAAAGTCATAAACTCGACTATTGGCCTCAGTCCAGCAAATGCTGCTCCAACAGCAAGACCAGCAAATCCATGTTCAGTAATGGGTGTATCAACTACCCTATTTTCTCCAAACTCTTTCAGTAATCCTTTCGTTACTTTATAAGCACCATCATACTCTGCAACTTCTTCACCCATGATAAATATATCAGGGTCATTTTGCATTTCTTCTCTGATCGCTGTGCATAAAGCTTCTCTTACACTTAAGATTGCCATTTGTAAACCTGTAGATTTCAACTGAAATAACTATATCAAAATTACCAGGAAGCGCACAAGTTAAGTTTTACAAGCATCATGTTGCATTGAGCATTGAATACTTACTTCTTTTAATTCAGTAGGTTGCGGTGATAGTGCGTATGTAACTCCACCGACTATCAATGAAGACATCACAGAAGTTGCAATCATCAATAGAATTGGTAATTGGAAGGCTATACTAAAGGCAACACCTACTGTCAACATGATTGCAAAGTTTACAGAAGCAATTTTTAAGAAAGACAGTTGTCTTTTTTCTGTTTTTTCTAGTAATACTTTATTTGCTTTGGTTTTGCTTAATTCACTATTAAGTGTTGTATTCTCGTTTTCCAGATCTTTTATTTTTTGCTTTAGTGATTGATTCTCTTTACTGAGCTTATCAACTATTTCTAACCGAGTCTCATGTCCAGCTACGTCACTCTTTGATTTTTCTAGTTCTTTCTCAACATGTTTTAATTATTTACCTGGCTTTTCTAACTTCCGAATTTGGCTATCTTTCAACTGAACTTGAGTTTGCAGGCTTTCTAAAGTTTGGTTATCAACTTCATTAGCTGCCCCGTCGTAATTTATTTCGGAGTAGGAAGAAGTATCAAACGTAGTTTCAAGTGCTAAACCGTTGTCGTCACTACTAACGCTTTCACCAATAGGAGTCTGTTTACCACTATATGTAACACTTCCTCTTTGTGGTGACTCAAATTTTTCTACCATATTCTTAACACCAGCATGTAAGTATTGCTCACTTACTATACTGTCACTACTTTCGCACGTAACAGGAGCCTGTGCACCACTACGTATGGTATTGTATTGTTTCACAGAATTTATAACATCTGCTGATACATCAGTTTTTTTCTCATGCTTTGTATAAAAATTTTGTTCTGCTTTCTTTAACATTTCCTCTATAGCTTCTTTATTCTCTGTATTACCAACTATCTCTCTTGGAGTCTTATTTTTGCTTTTTAATGAAGGATTGACTCGATTGTCATTTAGTAACCGTTTTACCATGTCTTTATGTCCACAAGAAGCAGCAATATGCAAAGCAGTTAGCCCATCATTTTTAGAGCCATCTTTTACTCGAGCGCTAACACTTGCTTTCTTTTTTAGTAAAAGTTCCACTATTAACATATTGTTGCATGCTGTAGCAAGATGTAACAACGTCCAATCTTCTGCAGCTTCTTCTAAAATTTTTATACTAAATTGATGTTCTTTACTAAAATTTTTACTAAACTTGTTGTACTCTCCTGCATCTTTTCCTTTTAACTCATTCTTTATTCTTTCAAGTAAATTATCTTCATCCAAACCTCCACTTTTACTTACCTCATTTATTATTTCAAAAAACTTCTCCTTCTCTATTGCCACAACCTTTCCCTCTCAATTTATTTTTATCACTGCATAATCTCACAAAAAAGTTAAATTTATCAAAATTCTATATTTTATATAAAATAAAATTTCCTGTTTCCAAAAATTGATAAGCATGTTTTTGATGAGATTGTAGAAAACATACTTTTATGACACCATTTGTTGTACGAACTAACTTGGCGAAAACAGATGTTCATATAGTTGTGTGGCAAAATGTTTTGCACTAGTTATGCTACTTTGTTTTCCATAACAGTTAAAAAAATTAGTAGCAAGTTGTTGTGAGTTTATGTATTTTGAGGCTGTAATGGTCAAAGGTACATGAAGTATGATCAGAGTTAAAGGTGCAAGAGAGCATAATTTGCAGGGTATTGATGTCAATATACCAAAAAATAAGTTAGTTGTTATAACTGGACTAAGTGGTTCTGGTAAGTCTAGCCTTGCATTCGATACGATTTATGCAGAAGGCCAACGCCGATACGTCGAAAGTCTATCGGCTTATGCACGTCAATTTCTTAATATTCAAGATAAACCAGATGTTGAGTCAATCACAGGCCTCTCTCCTGCAATATCAATTAATCAAAAGTCGATCTCAAAAAATCCAAGATCAACTGTTGGAACCGTTACTGAAATTTACGATTATGTACGTTTGATATATGCACGAGTGGGAATACCTTATTCGCCTGTAACTGGGTTGCCAATAACGAAACAGGCTGTATCTCAAATTGTAGATACTATTATAGCATTACCTTTAGAAACTAAAATATATATACTTGCTCCTATTGTGCGTGGCAGAAAAGGAGAGCACTTCAAAGAGATATTGGAAATTAAAAAGCAGGGTTACGTGAGACTAAAAATAGATGGTGAAACATACAATATAGATGACTTGCCTAAACTCGACAAAAACAAGAAACATGATATTTTTGTTATTGCAGATAGAATCTCCATGTCAGATGATATAGGAAATCGACTACCAGGCAGTATAGAATCAGCATTGAGGCTGGGCCATGGCTTAATGTATGCAGAAATAGTGAACTTACCTGATAACCACAATTCCGAGTATAAAAATGGTCAAACTTTAACTTTCTCAGAGAATTTTGCATGTCCTGAGTCTGGCTTTACTCTTGAAGAAATAGAGCCAAGATTGTTTTCTTTTAACAGCCCCTACGGTGCATGCAGTTCATGCAGTGGGCTCGGTAAAAAACTAAGTGTTGATGCAAAGCTAATAGTGCCAGACGAAACGCTCTCGATATCTGAAGGTGCTTTAAAGCCAATTGGATCAATGTTCCGTCAAGTGCATACAAACTATGGATTGCTAAAAAATGCAATTCTATCACTGGCTGAAAATTGCAAATTTAGCCTTGATGTTCCGTGGAAGAATATAGACCAAAAAGTGAAGGATTTAATACTTTTTGGCTCTAGAGAAATGAAATTTCAAGGTTTGGTCAGTATCCTAGAACGCCAGATGGATTACGATGCATCACTTATTGATAGGTATTGTTCTGTTACTGACTGCAAAGAATGTGCTGGCTATAGATTGAGAAAAGAAGCACTTACAGTGAAAATTGACGAAAAACATATAGGTGAAATATCAAGGCTCAGCATCGATGAATCCCTTAAGTGGTTTGGAAATTTATCAGACAAACTTACAGAACAACAAAGGCAAATTTCAAATAAAATATTAAACGAAATAATCAAAAGGCTGACATTTTTAAAGAATGTAGGGCTAAATTACCTTACACTTGACCGTGAATCTAGCACTCTCTCTGGTGGTGAAAGCCAGAGGATCAGGCTTGCTTCGCAAATTGGCTCTGGTTTAACAGGAGTGCTATACGTGCTTGATGAGCCCTCAATTGGCCTTCATCAATGTGATAATGATCGATTAATTACCACACTTAAAAATCTGAGAGACATGGGTAATACTGTGATTGTTGTTGAACATGATGAAGACACAATAATGGCTGCTGATTATGTGATTGATATTGGTCCTGGAGCTGGCGTGAATGGAGGAAAAATCGTTGCAGAAGGAACACCAGATCAGGTACAAAAAAATTCAGAAAGCATAACAGGACAGTATTTAAGTGGAAAGAAGGAAATTTCAATTTCAAAAAGAAGAAAGCAAACAACTCAGTTCATAAAGGTAGTTAATGCTTGTGAGAACAACTTAAAAAATATAAATGTTGAATTTCCTATAGGGAATTTTATTTGTGTTACTGGAATATCAGGAGGAGGGAAATCAAGTTTAGTGATAGAAACATTATATAAATACTCAGCACACAAGATAAATCATTCATCTGCAAGGCATGGTCAATGCGACAAAATAGAAGGCCTTGAGTATATAGATAAAATTATAGAAGTTGATCAATCGCCAATTGGTAGGACCCCAGCATCAAATCCAGCAACATATGTTGGTATGTTTACTCACATCAGAAATTGGTTTGCAGGTCTCCCAGAGTCGAAGGCACGAGGTTACAATATAGGCCGATTTTCATTTAATACCAAGGGAGGAAGATGTGAAGCTTGTAAAGGTGATGGGCATTTAAAGATCGAGATGCATTTCCTACCGGACGTTTATGTGAAATGTGAGCAATGTAGAGGACAGAGGTATAACCGAGAAACATTGGAAGTTACTTACAAGGGAAAATCAATTTCTGATGTGCTTGATATGACAATAGATCAAGCATGTGACTTTTTTGAAAATCTTCCAATGATAAAGGAAAAGTTGATTTCTTTACAGGAAGTAGGGCTTGGCTATATAACGCTTGGACAGTCGTCAACAACGTTGTCCGGGGGTGAAGCACAACGAATAAAGCTGTCTAAGGAACTATCAAAGCGATTTACCGGGAAAACATTGTATATTCTCGATGAGCCAACAACTGGGTTACATTTTGAAGATGTAAATAATTTACTGAAAATACTCCATAGGCTAGTTGATTTAGGAAATACTGTTATAGTTATTGAGCACAATTTACATGTTATAAAAACTGCTGATTACATAATAGATATTGGTCCAGAGGGTGGAGTAAAAGGTGGCGAAGTGGTTGCTGTAGGAACTCCAGAAAAAGTTGCACAGACTCCAAAAAGCGTTACAGGCAAGTATCTTAAAACATATTTATTGGATCAAGTATCGACTATTTCTTAATAATTAGGTTATGAGGAGCATTTTAAAAGGTATACCTAACATATTTAATTCATGAATCTTCTCTTATTAAAAAAAGCTACAGATCTCATATTTCCAAACGTATGCGTAAGTTGTGAACGTATAATTGATAAAAGTTATGATTTATGTAGTGAATGCAATAAAAAAATCAATTTTTTAACTAAGCATTACTGTAATGTTTGTGGTGTAGTAATTCCAGATAACATTGATACATGTGGTAAATGCATCAGTAACCCTTCACCATTTAAAGTATTAAGATCAGTTTTTGCTTATGATGAACATAGCAAAAATATGATTATAAATTTTAAATTTTTTGATAATTTAAATTATGTGAAAGTCTATGCAAAGTGGATGTACAAAGCTAACAAAGACATGTTTCAAAATGCAGAGGTCATAGTTCCCATACCGCTACATAAAATACGCTTATTTAAACGTAAATATAATCAAGCATCATTGCTCGCGAAGGAATTAAGTAAGTTATCTAATTTATCTTATACACCATTTGCAATAAAACGTATTTGTCACACCAAACCTCAAGCTGGTCTTTCACTTAAACAGCGTGAAAAAAATTTGAAAAATACTTTTAAAGTAAGTAACAGCGAAATTATCAAAAACAAAATCGTGATATTGGTTGATGATGTAGTAACAACTGGCGCAACCGCAAGGTCTTGCTCTCAGGAAATTTTAAACTCTGGTGCAAGAGAAGTGAGAGTGCTATCGCTTGCAAGAACTGTATGAAAATCAGCTTTAAGGTATAATTTTCATTTTTGAAAACTGTTTAGTGTCTTAGTACTAACTTCTGTATCATTCCTCTTAAAAAAAAGTCTAGTTATAGTGTATACGGAGTCTATAATTATAGCTCTTTTTCTAATAGTTCGAATAGCTGAATATTCTTTCTGGCTAAATTTTTTATAACAAACCAATGGTTTGATTAAAATCAGGAGAATATGGAGGCAGATATATAACTTCAGCACCGACACTTTTAACAAAGTCACTTATTTTCTATGAAAAGTTGCATTATCCAAAATCACCCAGCAAAAAGCTTGAACTAGCTATTAAAAACGTCTGTATCGCAATAGCCTTCAAAAATCATAGGCGCCATAATTTTTCCCTTATTCAAAGCTGCAATCATATTTTTGAATACTCACTGCATTCAGAAAAAAATAGGTACATGCTAGTGTAATAGCACTGGATGTAATAATTGGAACAAGTAAAAAAGCCTCTATTAGTTTTCTTATAGAGCTGGCTGGTTTAATGCTGTTATTATTCAATGATGCAAAATAATTTTCACTAAGGTTGGCCATCCATTTTGCGCCAGATAAGACCCTCTCACTATTTTTTTAGATAAGTTGACTTGTATTTGCTTTCCCATGTTTATAATTATGCTAATAATAAATATGATAAGATCAATATAAATTTTTTACTTCCGTGTTTTTTCTATTGTTGTTTATAATGACTATAGTTACATCACATATTTCTTTCAATTAAATGGATCAGTTATTTATTACAAATCACTGACTTTTTTAATGGATTCTTTTTCTAAATAATTTCCAAAAATGTGTTTACTTTTGTTTGTAATTGTGTAGTAACTGCAACGTAAAGTTATAGGAGGTAAAGATGGATTTTGAAAATCTGAAAAAGATATTAAGTGCAATTGATAAAGATGCAAGTGTAAATAAAGATAATGTAATTAATAAAATAAAAGAGGTATTGCGAAGGGAAGATACAATAGCGTATCAAGAGTGGGAAAATAAAAATTTTAGTATAAATCATACATTCATCCAAAGTGATCCTGATGCCGAATTTACATTATTAATTGCAGCTGCAGCAGCTGGCTGTAAGGATTTAGTGAATGTTTTATTAGATAGGCATGCGGATGTTCATGTAGAAGGTGAAAATAGAGAGACTGCTTTGCATCATGCCGTTTATAGTCGATGTGTAGGTGTAGTAAATGCTCTACTAAAAAAAGGTGCTGATGTTAATGTAAAAGACAGAAGTGGTAGTACTCCTTTGCATTATGCTACTATATATAAATTCATAGATGTAGTAAATGTTCTACTAAAAAAAGGTGCTGATGTTAATGTAAAAGACAGAAGTGGTAGTACTCCTTTGCATTATGCTACTATATATAAATTCATAGATGTAGTAAATGTTCTACTAAAAACAGGTGCTGATGTGAATGTAAAAGACAGAAGTGGTAGTACTCCTTTGCATTATTCTACTTTAAGTAACCATATAGAGGTAGTAGATGCTCTGTTAGCTGAAGGCGCAAGTGTTCATGTAAAAGATAGAAATGGTAGTACTCCTTTGCATTATGCTGCTAAAAATGGCTATTTAGAGATAGTAGATGCTCTACTAGACAGAGGTGCAGATGTTTATGAAAAAGATAGTTTGCAGAAAACTCCTTTGTATTATGCCATTATAAATCACCAAGAAGATATGGTAGAGAGTATAAAAGGGTTTTTAAAAAATAAAGTAGTTCAAGGTAGTGTAGTTGTTGGTGGCTTAGTTGCCATGTTAGGGAATTTTGTAACATCGACGCTTTTTATAACCGAGACAATGGAAATTACATTAACATCTGTTACGGCAGCAATAGCTGTATCTGCATCAACAGCATTAACATCTGGTTATGCTAAATATCTAATGTCAAAATTCGATAACGAAATAAAAGAAATAAAAGAGCGACAAAACGTAATGGAAGGGAGGCAAAGCTTAACAGAAGGGTGGCAAAGTGTAGATCTACAAAGCATATGTATACATAATGCTCTTTCGTAAATTTTTACTTCCGCACTTCTTTAGTGTTGCTTATAATAACTATAGATTTAGATCTTAATTAGAGGCTTTAATTACCTACTTTAAGTTATTGAATTTCTTATCATAGCATCTATCATTCCAGTACCCTGGAATGAAAGAAAAAGAACACTGAATTAAAAATACAACATACCATCTTATATCTTAATACTGCATAATACCTCGATCATAGATTGATTAAGGATGCCTTAAGTTAGTCTTGCTTTACTATGAAAAGCTTGTACTCTTTAAATGTATTATTTATAAATTAACTGTTTATAAGCTAAAATATGTCTAATAGAGCTAATATAACTTTTTTTATAGCTGGTGCTATTGCTTCCCTTACATTAATTACATCTGGAGTTTTTGCTGTAGCTCCTTACGTTGCATTTTTATCTTCAGTTGCAGCTTTAAATATAGCTCCCCCTGTTATTTTTATTTTATTTGCGCTTTCTGCAGTAGTAATTGTGTTTTCATATAAAATGATTAAACAAAATAAAAAATCTCAAGAAAACTCGAAAGCTGAAGTCGAAGAGCCGAATAAAGGGTTAAGGAAAGAAGAAAATAAGCTAACTCCAATTAAAGAAGAATTAGAAGATGGAAAGGATAAAGAAAATAAATACGGGTTTAGTGATCTAGAAGAAAAAGTTCATAGAATTTCAGAGAATTTTGTAACGAAAGATGAAGTGAATGGGTTAAAAAAAGAGGTTAGTGATCTTTCTGCAAGGTTAATTAATAGTCCTGCAACAAAAAATGAAGTAGAAGCAAAGCTGAATATGGAATTTTACGCAAAAGATGAAGAAAGAGGGTGGAATACAACATTTAGTGATATTATATTACCAAATGACATAAAAGAAAAGTTGAGAGGAATTTGTGAGTCAAAAAGCGGAGGATATCTCTTGTACGGTCCACCAGGAACTGGTAAGACTAGTATTAGTAAGGCAATTGCAAATCAAACTAAATCTCTGTTTGCGTTTATGTCTGTTTCTGCGTCTTGCTTGTCTAGTCAAAGGAATATAGATCAAGTTTTTGAGAAAGCAGAGACAAACAGTCCTTGTATGATTTTTATAGATGAGATTGACGGAGTTGGTAAAAAGCGAACTGTTAATGAGGATGCAGGGCCTTTAACTTATTTACTCACTAAATTGGATAAAGAGTTTTTATCCTCAAAAAATATAACGGTGATTGCTGCAACTAATCATAAGGATCATTTAGATACTGCGTTTACTAGGGGTGGTCGTTTGGAGTGTATTGAGGTTCCTGGGCTGGATAAAGAAAGTACACGTAGGGGAATACTAAAAGAATATCTCAAAGAATTAAGCCCTCTAAATATTGAAACTATTGTAAAGAGTACTAATGGTTTTTCACCAGCAAATCTGATTGGTTTAGCCAAGTATATACGAGAGGAGAAAAGTAAAGGCAAAAGCACTCCTATTTTCACTTTATGTGAAAGATTTAAGAAGGAACATAACATTGAAGATAAGAAGAATGAGAAACATAGTAACGGAAAAACTAAAAACAAGGATACAAGGCTATCATCTGGAAGCTTATCTAGAAGTTCATCAGTAAGCTCTTCATTGAGTGATGTATCTTCTCGAGGAAGTAAGTGGCAAATCGAGGAATAAAGAGAATTACTACACAGTCTGGGATGACGCCATGCAAGTCGAATCATGTCATTCCAGTGCTTGACAATAGTTTTTATCCAGAAGGGTCATTGAACTTCTAAAAGGGTGTCATTCCAGTACTGGAATCTAGGAATTTTTTGAGCACGCAAGTTATGCCAAGTTTTTTGTTGGTAAGAAAGGCTGGATCCCAGTACTGGGATGACAGGAAGAGGGCTACTCGGGTGAGATCGAAGGGGCTACTTGCATGACAACAAAGGGGCTTGCTTGCATAACTCAAATTCAAAGAAAAATCATTTAATGTCATTCCAGCGCGTGACGCTGGAATTCAGAAATAAAGAACAATGGATCCCAGTGTCAGCTACTCGGATGACAGGAAAAGGGCTACTCGGATTACATCCTTTTTTTCCTGGATACCAGTCGCATGACACTACTATATAGTAGGTCCCAATTTTATCCCAGTCTGGGATCTTCTTTCAAAAATTCAAAACAATCTATTAAAAAGGAGAATATTATGTCTACAATAATTTTATCATCAATTTTAAGTAAAGCGGGCAGTATTTTTGGGCCAATTGGCCAGATTGCTGGATCAGAACTCGGTGCTCTGCTTGGTGCACAGCTTGATAATGTAATATTTGGTCTTGATGCCGAGCAAAAGATAACGCATGGGGCGAGGCTGAAAAATCTGCAAGTTCAAACCTCAACTTATGGCAAAGCAATTCCAATTATCTATGGCACTGCTCGCATTGCTGGAAACATTATTTGGTCACAGCCAATAAAAGAGGAGGCGATAACCACTCAAAATAAAACAGGAAGAGGTATAAATATTACATATAACTACTATGCAACACTCGCAATTGCAATTTGCAAGGGGAAAGTAGAAAAATTAAATAGAATCTGGGCGGATATAAAATCGCTTAGTTTTGATGAAATAGATTATACTTTTTACCACGGCAGAGAAGACCAAAACCCTGATCCGTTTATGTTATCAATCGAAGGTGAGAAGAATGTACCAGCTTATAGAGGAATATCTTACATAGTCATCAAAAATTTCCCTTTGGCAGACTATAGTAATCGTGTTCCGGTGTTTACATTTGAAGTGCAAACTGCACTGAAGCTCAGTGGATTCTCAGTAGCAGAAAACATTAAAAATATCAATATCATACCAGGTTCAGGGGAGTTTGTGTATGATACGAAAATACAGAAGAAAATTGCACGAGAAAAAATAAGCAGTAGTCAATATATTCCCTATGGACCGGTACAAAGAGTAAATCACAATAATCACACAAAAAAGAGCGATGCTATGCTTTCTTTGGACCAATTGAAGGAAAGTTTACCAAATGTTGAATGGGCATCGGTAGTGGTTAATTGGTTTGCAAGCAGTTTGAATATCAAAGATTGTAAAATATATCCTGCAGTTGAATTTCAAGACGATTCTGCTATAGTGCCTGATGATTGGCAAGTGGGAAATATAACCAGGGATAATGCCCAGCTCATTTCAAAAGATAATCATGGAAATCCAAGATATGGTGGTACAGTTAGCGATGCAGCACTAATAAGATATATAGAAGAGCTGCATAGCAGAGGTTATAAGGTGATGCTCTATCTAATGCTCTTGCTTGACACAAAAAACAAAGAGTGGCGAGGAAAATTGAGCGGTACTCCTCAGGATATAAGTGATTTTTTTGAGAATCAGTATAGCAAATTCATAGAGCATTACACGAGCATTGCCAAACAAACTAAAGTGGAAGGGTTTATTATTGGTTCTGAGTTTGCTCAGCTTACCAGAGTAAAAGATGTAGAGGGTAACTATCCTGCAGTAGCAGAGCTAGTTAAAGTTGCAAAGCAAGTAAAGCTTCAGCTTGGAAAAGAAGTAAACGTAACTTACGCTGCCGATTGGAGTGAGTATCATTCATATGATGGTTGGTATAATATGGATGAACTATGGTCTTCACAGTTCATCGATGTTATTGGCATAGATGCTTACTTTCCACTCACCGATGGCCCAGAACCTCCTTTTGGCTATTCCGCGAAAGATGTAACGGGTGGTTGGAGCAGTGGGGTAGGGTATGATTATTTTTACGATTACTCAAAAAGTGATCCTGAGAAAATAAAGTATAATGACAGCGAATATGCGTGGAAAAATATCGAGAAATGGTGGAGTGAAGTTCATGTAAATCCAGGTGGTAGTAAAACAAAATGGCAACCAAAAATGAAGAAAATATGGTTTACCGAATATGGATTTCCCAGTATGAACGGCTGCACTAATGAGCCCAATGTGTTTGTTGATAAAGGTAGTATAGAGAGTAAATATCCACGATACTCAAACGGAGAGGTGAGCTTTCTTTCGCAGAAAACTGCAATCGAAGGAACATTAAAAAAGTGGCAAAGCTCAGAAATGGTGGAGAAAATGTTCCTCTGGGCGTGGGATGCAAGGCCATTTCCTTATTTCCCCAATTTATGTGACATGTGGGCTGACTGCCATAACTGGCAGACCGGGCACTGGATTCAGGGAAAAATTTCACAACTTAATGTTTCCGATGTTTTGTCTGATCTGTTGCAAAAGGTAGGTCTCAAAGGCGATCAGTTTGATACAAGTGATGTTAAAGGATTACTATCTGGGTATGTAATAAATGATCAGCAACCCGTACGCTCAATTATTAAAATGCTGCGAAGGTGCTATTTTTTTGATGTGGTTGAACAGAACTCAAAACTGAAATTTATTCAAAAGGGCAGGGGAGTGAAAACTGAAATACCAATTGGCGAGATGGTTACCAATAACGTTGCAAAACTTGTTAATATTAGTCAGCTAGATTTAAATAGTAAAGTCAATGTTGTCTATTTTAACCGCAATTTTGGCTATCCAATTGATGTGAAATATGCTGAACTGCCAAAGCAGGGCAATGCTGCAACAGTTGAAATACCTCTCATTATGGAGGAAGGGGAGGCGCAAAATATAGCTGAAGTTTTACTTTATTCTTCGTGGCAAGAGAGAAATGTATACAACTTTAAGCTCCCGATAAAATATGCATGGCTTTTACCAAGTGATGTCATAGCAATTTCAGATGGCGAGAAAAGACATACGATGAGAATTATAAAAACAAAGTTTGAAAGCATGTCCATTCAAGTAATGGGAGTTGGTTATGATCCCTCTATATACAAGCTCTCCTTTCCTTCAACAAGATCACTTATGCTTAAAGAATACCCTCCTTCTCGCGTCAGTAAATCTATCGTGGAAATGATAGATTTACCGCATATTAAAGGTAATATCGCAAGCTTTACTTTAATTGGTGAAGAAGAGAATTGGAAAGGAGCAACGCTCTTTATTTCGTATGATGATAAAGATTATAAGCCTATCGCAAGTGCAAACACACAATCTACTTACGGATATGTTATGGAATCTAGCAATGAGGAAATTGTAGTAGTATTACGCTTTGGCAAGCTGGATGCAACTGCATCAGCACTCGTTGGCAAAGAGATAATAAAATTCCAAAATGCTGAGCTTATAGGTAAAAACAAATATAAGCTTAGTGACCTAATTAGAGAACAAGAGGGTACTAAGAAATATGAACACACCTCAGGTGAAAAATTTATTCTACTTGATGATTCAATAATTTCTTTTGAAGTGCAAAAAGGGAGAAAGTTTTATCTTAAGGCAGTCACTTACGGTGATTCATTAGATAATACGGAAACAAAAATTGTAAACTGAGAGAGCGTAAGTGAAATCTTAATGTCTACTTGCATTTTATTAAAAAATCTACTATATTATAAACATAGCAATATAGTAAGGTAAAATAATGATCGGTAATATAAAAAAATTATCAAATGAAGCGCCAATAATACTAACATGGGTGCCAAGAGTACATGGTGCATCTTTACCAGATGGTAAAAATAGTACCCTGAATTATTTAGAAATAATTAAAAATCATAAATTAAAAAACAAAGAGGAGAGAGACATATATCTGGTTATAAATGGTCCTGGATTTGAAGAAAATCAAATAGATAATTTAAAGCGTGAACTGAAAGAAATTAAAGGAGTGCATGTTGTAGACTTACACCAATATGACTGGAGTGAGATAGATGAAGGATGGAAAATAGATGGTAAAGATATTAGCATAAAGGACTTCTTCAAAAATATGTATAATATGTCGGAGGAGCAAAGGATGTATTTTGCTATTGAAATAGATACTTTTAGATTAATTGCTCTTGCTCTTTCAGAAAAAATGACAGGAGAGAGAGGTGCAATATATATAGACTTTGATTCTTTAAAAGCCATTGACACTCATATAGGGAAGGATATAACAATCCCTGAGGGAATATTGTTAGGGGCTGTATTGGTAATGCCTGACCAGAATAGTGGAAGAATTATTCAAATAGCCTTAAATAATGATCTAGTTGCAATAAATGATTCAAGCGTAGCAGCTGATATTTTATCTGAGTATAAGGATAAAATATTAAGCCAAAAAGAAATGTGCAGTGATATAAAACAACGTTTACCATTGTTAATGGATGAACTATTGGATAAAGATCTTGCGAAGCTGAGAGAAAAGAAAAAAATTACAGAGGAACAAATAGAAATAATTGAGGGAAAGGTAAAAAAAACAACCAAAGAGGTAAACAGATACGTAGATGATCTTGAAAAGAGAGGAATAGTAGCGTTGTATGATACGCAATCACAAAATTTTCAATATCTTAATTCATCATATCTTGGTTGTTCTTCAACAGGTTTTAACTTAGGTCACGTACACATTCAAAAGGTAGTTACTAAAGGACTGATTGGTGAAGAAGTTAGCAGATGTAAGTTATTTACTTTTGGAGGGAACAATGGTAATTATGTTTTTAAGTAAGAGAGCGACCTATCCTGGATGAAGGGAAAAGATCTATACCATGAACGAGTAGATAACAAGCTGGAAGAAGCAAAAATAGACCAGATGGCAATGGAAAAGCTATCGCTTGCATAACAGTTATTAAAGGACTTTCTATATTAAAAATAGAAAGTTCTTTGAAGCAGAGACTGTAAACTAAAACTTATGGTAGGTAGTAAGGAAGCGAGAATTTTTGGAGAATACTTAAATTTTACTTATGCTTTGCTAGAATTTCATTATAATAATATAAGTATATCAATGTGTTGAGGTAAAAAAATTATCAAATGAAGCGCCAATAATACTAACTTGGGTGCCAAGAGTACATGGTGCATCTTTACCAGATGGTAAAAACAGTGACCTTAATTACTTAGATATAATAAAAAATCATAAATTAATAAATAAAGAAGAGAGGGATATATATTTGATTATCAACGGTCCTGGATTCAAAGAAAATCAAATAGATGATTTAAAATGTGAACTGAAAGGAATTGAAGGAGTACATGTTATAGACTTGCATCAGTATGACTGGAGCGAAATAGATCAAGGATGGAAGATAGATGGTAAAGATACTAGTATCAAAGATTTCTTTAGAGATATGTATAACATGACAGATGAACAAAGAACATACTTTGCTGTTGAAATAGATACTTTTAGATTAGTTGCTCTGGCACTCTTAAAGCAGTTTACAGGACACGAAGGTGGGATATATATAGATTTTGATTCTTTAAAAGCCATTGACTCTCATATAGGGAAGGATATAACAATTCCTGAGGGAATTTTATTAGGGCAAATTACTGCACATGTTAATCAAGAGACCGGCAAAATTATTAAAACGGATTTAAATAATGATCTGATTGCAGTAAGTTGTCCACATATAGCGATTAATATTTTATCTCAATATAAAAGCGCAATACTGAGTCAAGAAAAAATGTGCTATGAGTTAGCAGAGCGTTTATCTAATTTTGTGAAAAAAGAAAAACTACGGTTTTTTGCTATTTATAAAGGGTTGGGAGAGAAACAGCTGTTAGATGATGAAGCGAAGAAAAAAGGGAAGAGTGTTATAGAGGAATTAGATAAGATAGAGCGCAAAATAGTTGATCTAAGAAATGGTAAGATAAGAGAACTATATGATCCGCTAGTCTGTCATTATTCTAGGTATCGTGAAATAGGTTTAAATTTAGGTCAATTTTATACCGTGGAAGTAGTCCGTAATGGATTGATCGGTCAAGACGAAAGCAAACTAGGGCTATTTTTTTTCGAAAAGAACAATGGCAATTACGTTTGTACAATAAATGGTGACCTATCCTGGACGAAGGGAAAAGATCTATACCATGAACGAGTAGATAACAAGCTGGAAGGAGCAGAAGTAGACAGGGTAGCAATGCGCTTGCATAACAGTTGTTAAAGATAGAAAGTCCTTTAAAGCAAAGGTTCTAAATAATTGACAGTCAATAAAATATAATACTAGTATTAATCTATGTGATAGAGGGAATAATATGGCAAAAAAAATAGTTAATGCATTAAAATCTGAAGTGGAAAAGCTCAAGTATGCTGATTTAAAATCTGTGCCAATAAAATCAGATTGTTGGAACTCTGGTTACAACACATATATTGACCTTGGTAGATCACACAACCTTACTATTAATGAGAAAGAAGTGCCTAATGAGCTTATTGAGAAGCTATATTCAAAACATAAAGATCTCATTTTAGAAGATGAGAATGGAAGAAAGAACTATAGTCCATTTCTTAAGCAAATTTTCATAAAAATATTTGAATATGCTGGTGCAGAAGTTCCGAGTGACTCTATCATGGAAGAATTGATAACTAACTATCATCAAGAAGGGTATAATCATTTTCTGTTTCTTCATATATTAAAGGCTCTTTCTCCATTTGGCTTGCTTGTGTTAGATTCTAGCATAACAATAACTTATAGTATGGATTGCCGTGACTCCAATTGTCTAAAATTTAATTTTAGCATGGATTGTATAAAGGTGTGCAGCAGTGATCTTGTTAATGATATTAAAACACCAGGTTTTTGCAGTTCAGTAGAATTTAAACTAAAATGTAAGGGTCGAAATGTAACATATGAGGATGGTAAAGTGCTTATTAATATTCCGAAAGAGCTGAAAAATTATAAAGCAAGTGGTAGAAGTTTGTGTGACATTACTATTGAGTATTTTCAAGAATTTTTTGGAAATTTGGGATTTAAATTTGAGACAAAAGTGGAACATATTCTAGGTGAACCACTTAAAGTGTTAAAAGATGTAAATACATACCATGATAAGAACTTAAACTTGAACCAACAGTTAAGTAATTCAAGATAAGATATTGAGATTCGCATTTTTAAAGCTAGAAAACACATTCATTGAGAGAATAATTTCGCTACTGAAAGCAAAAAGGCGTTTTTACAATCTTCTATCTACTACTCCCTCATGAACAGATACGTTAATCTCATCTAACTGCTCACTAACTTCTTCATTACTTGGCAAGTGTCCTCTAAGAGATAAGTTACGTACTGCATGCTGACATCGATCCAAAGGAGTTTGTAATCGCTCAACATATACTTTTGCTAGCAACTCAGCGTCAATTAGCGCTCCATGTAACTCCCTACTCTCTAGCGATATACCAAAACGCTCACACAATGCACTTAAAGAAGCCGGTGGTCCAAATTTCTTTCTTGCAAGCGGTAATGTATCTAACACTCTGTCTGAAGAGATTAATTTGGCATTCAGTTTACCAAGTTCCATGTTCAAAAATTTAATGTCAAATCCAGCATTGTGAATTACCAAAGTATCGCTAGATATAAAATTAAGAAATTCAGATGCAATCTCTGAAAATAATGGCTTATCCTTTAGAAATTCTTCGCTGATACCGTGAACTTTAAATGCACCTTTGTCTATGCTCCTTTCTGGGTTGATGTATCGATGGAATACTTTGCCTGTTGGAATATGATTAATTAGTTCTACACACCCTATTTCGATAATTCGATGGCTATTGACATCAAGACCTGTAGTTTCAGTGTCAAGTACTATTTCACGCAGCCCATCTTGTTTGGAAAGTTCTATACTTAACCTACTACTAGGATCTGACTGACTATTGGTAGCTTGTATCGTTTTTTTTCTTTTAGCTACTAATTTTTTTGTAGCACCTTCACCATCTTTTACTCTAGAGTGTCCAGGCGCTTCGGTTATTGAGCTTTTTTTTATACTATCAAGGATAACTTCTTTATCATTTAAGAATTTTTTACCGTTACCTTCTACATAAAGTGAGGTGAGATTTTTGAGTGCTATATCTCCTCCATAGTGGTGGCGCCACACTCCAACAATGTTGTTGTTTTCTACATTTAATAAAGTAAGATTTGGGAGACGTTTGCTGCCAATCAAAAATGCAAAACCTATGTCTCCAATATTGTTATTACTTATTTCAAGTAAAGTAAGGTTTTTTAGATTGCTTTTACCTATATATCCTGCACCTTCAAAACCAAGTTTATTGTTCCTTAGAGTAAGCTAAGTAAGATGTGTAAGTTTACCTAACTCTTTTACATCTTTACTATCAATCTCTACATTTATTAAATTAAGCTCGTTAATATCTTTTTTATTCTTTAGAAAGTTTACTAGATCTCTTACATCAATCTTAGCACTTATATCTGATATTGTTAAAATTTTGTCATGTACATAGTCACTAAAGTTCACCTTACCCTATGTTAATATACTATGTAAATATTTTAGCTGGCATCTCAGTAGCTGTCAATTGCTTATATAAGATCTTAAACAGCTGGTTTAGGTGCTGTAAAATTCATACTTTTTGTGATCAGCTAAGTAAAAAGTTAAGCCCAGGGCAACACACTAAGCTTTCCTGACTTATTGTCCCAAATTTGGGACAATAAAATCGAGATGTCAATTACAGGACTTGAGCCTGTTAAAATCTTCTTCAGCGTGATATGATGAACGGGTTAATGGACTTGATGCAACTACCAAGAAGCCTTTAGAATAAGCAATATATTTATAATGCTCAAACTCTTCTGGAGTAACATATCTATCAATTTTTGCATGCTTTGGAGTTGGTTGCAGATATTGACCAATTGTAATGAAATCAACTTCGGCGCTACGTAAATCATCCATAACCTGAAAGATTTCTTCTTTTGTTTCTCCAAGACCAACCATAAGCCCTGACTTCGTGAAAAGTTTAGGATTAATCTGTTTCACCATCTTTAGCAAATATAGTGAATGAAAATAACGAGCTCTTGGTCTTATTTTTGCATACAGCCTTGGTACTGTTTCGATGTTGTGGTTATAAACATCAGGTGATGCAATAGCTATTGCTTCAAATGCTCCTTTCTTATTTAAAAAATCAGGAGTGAGAATCTCTATTGTTGTTTCCGAAGTTATCTTTCTAATTTCTTCTATACACCTTATAAACTGATTTGCACCACCATCTGGTAAATCGTCACGGTCAACAGAGGTAATGACAACGTGCTTTAAATTTAACTTTTTTATTGCTTTTGCTAAATTTTCTGGTTCATGAGGATCGAGCTTATCAGGAATGCCAGTTGCAACGTTGCAAAACGCACAAGCACGAGTACAAACAGAACCGAGAATCATCACAGTAGCATGACGTTTATTCCAACATTCACCAATATTTGGACACGCAGCTTCTTCGCATACTGTATGTAAGTTATGTAGCTTAACAGTGTTTAAGGTTTCATTGAATACTTTACCAGCTGGAGCTTTTGCTCTGAGCCATGTAGGCTTACTATGCATCTGAAACAGCTAGCTCTACCTCTTGTTTTGCTAAAACTTTCTTTAATCTTCTTTTTATCTTTTGCGCTTCTTTACTTAGTTTAATTGTTTTTGTGTTGAGCAAGAAAGCATCAAGATCACCTTTGTAATCTATAGTTCTTAAAGTTCTTGCCGCTATACGAAAGCTAAACTTTTTTTCTAATATATTACTCGTTAATGTAACCTTATGTAAATTTAAGAGAAAGGTACGCTTTGTTTTACGATTTGAGTGCGATACCTTATTACCAAAAGACTTTTTTCTATTTGTTAATTCACAAATTCTACTCACTTCAATATACCAATTTATCCTATGTAACTAGGTTAACCTTATATAGTTAAATAGTCAACTCCCTTGCTTGATTTTTATACCGTATACTGCTTTATAGCCAAAAAACACTGTAATTTTTTCTATTACAAGAGAAACCATATGCTGCATTTCTAATGCTTTACTGCCATTTGTTACTAACAGATGCAGAACACCAGAATTTACGTTTTGTGCGTATGAGATCTTTTGTGGTTTTGTACATTCTGCTAATTCCTCTCCAACTATACTTTTCCAGTTTAAAATAAGACGTATTTCATTTTTGCTGATCTTATTTTTCATGCATTTTAATGCATAGTTTTCTATTATAGATTTTAATTTCTTTGGCCCGCTATATTTAAACATCTTTCCAGTGCTTAAAATTAAATTATATTACAACTTTCTTATACAAAAAACTAACTTATTGTTTTCATAATCCTCGGCCTCACACATAAAAAGCAGTATTTGTATATCTAGCATTTGCCAGAATTTTGTGTTTCCTACCTTGTAATCATTTTTAATTTTAATTTGTTAAATTATTATGAAGCTAATTAAAATTCGAGTAAAGTATAGTATTTCCAAGAAGATTATCTTTTTACTGTATGCAGTAATTTTCTTATAGCTATCTGTTTTTTAAGATCTTTCTGCAATCCAAGCTGCTTGAATGGCCTCTAATATTTTTTCATTACAATACTTTTCATCATCATCAAACTCTTCTAAATCCAAGACTTTTCTTTTAAGTTCAGTGAATCTAATACTAATTATATCTTCATTTGGAAATTTCTCTTCTAGAGCTTCTGCAATATCTTCTATATCAAGCCATTTCATACTTTTTTAATAAATTAAACTGGTGCCCATGGGGAGACTTGAACTCCCAAGGTCGCAAAACCCACGGATTTTAAGTCCGCTGCGTCTACCGATTCCGCCACACGGGCCTTATGTTGTTTATCTAGAGTAAAATTCTACTACTAAATTGACTTCCATGTCTGCTGAATAGGGGACTTCGGAATATTGAGGCGCTCTCAAATACTTCACTGAAAGTGCTTTGCTGTCTGCCTCTAAATAATCTGGAGCCTTACGTTCTTGTTTTTGTTCAGCCTCTATTAATATAGGAATTTTTGCTGCTCTTTCCCTTATTTTTACTATATCACCAGGCTTCACTCTATAACTTGATATGTTAACCACCTTATCATTAACTGTAACATGTTTATGAGATATAAGCTGTTTTGCCGAGTAAATTGTTGGCACAAAACCAGAGTGATATAAAACAGAACTTAACCTTGATTCTAAGGCACCAATAAAATTATCAGCCGTATAACCCTTTCTTTTGTAGGCATCTAAAAATGTACGTCTAAGCTGCTTACTTGAAATTGCATAGTAGAACTTAAATTTTTTATGTGCAGCAAACTGCTTACCAAAATCAGATAACTTCTTAAATCCAAGAATACCATGCTGACCTGGAGGGTATTTTCTTTTATTGACCGAATCTTTTGCTCTACCCCATAAGTTTACACCAAGCCTGCGACTGATTCTATACTTTCTATTGATAACAGTTGTCATACAAAAATTCTCACAATCTAACTATAAATTATTAATGATTTTAACATTAAGTGTCAACTTGTTTTTGCCACTATGATATAGTATACTTCACTTTTAAGTTTTCCTATTAATACATGAATCATCTACTACTAAAATCCATGGCAAATGCTGTCCGCTTTTTATCAATTGATGCAGTACAAAAAGCAAATTCTGGACATCCAGGTATGCCACTTGGCATGGCAGATGTTGCCACTGTATTATTTGCTAAATATCTAAACCATAACCCTGATGATTCTCAATGGATCAGTAGAGATCGTTTCGTCCTATCAAATGGTCACGGTTCAATGTTGCAATACTCTATATTATATCTGACAGGCTACATTAGTATAGATGAACTAAAAAACTTCAGGCAACTTACATCAAAAACTCCAGGTCACCCAGAATTTGGCTTAACTTCTGGTATAGAAGCAACAACAGGCCCGCTTGGTCAGGGATTTGCCACTGCTGTTGGCATGGCACTTGCTGAATCGATTCTTGAAAAGCAGTTTGAAATCAGTCACTACACTTATGTAATGCTAGGAGATGGTTGTCTTATGGAAGGTATAAGCCATGAAGCAGCGTCCCTTGCTGGGCATCTTAAATTAAATAAGCTGATAGCACTTTTTGACGACAATGACATCTCTATAGACGGCTCTACTAGCCTCTCTTGCTCTGATGATGTAGAAAAGCGTTTTTCAGCGTATGGATGGAATGTTGACAAAATCGATGGGCATGACTTTGATGCTATATCCCTTGCAATAGAGCAGGCGCAAAAGTCTGATAAACCTACACTAATCTGTTGCAAAACTATTATCGGAAAATTTTCGAGCCGTGCTGGCACATCTTCTGCTCATAGTGGTGCCTTTACAGAGGAAGATGTAAAACAGATGAGAGAAAAATTAAATTGGGACTATGAACCATTTCATGTACCAGAAGATGTGAGAAACGCTTGGATAGAAACAGTTAAGAGGGCAAAGCAAAACTATACATCCTTGATCAATAAAGAACTACAAAGAAGACTTGAGAAACGTTTGCCGAATAATATCGAGAGTGATTTGGCTGATCTGAAGAAACAAATATGTAAGCTAATGCCAAACGAAGCTACTCGATCTTCTTTCGGCAGAGTAATGGAACTATTAACTAAGTCTATGCCAGAACTAATTGGTGGCTCTGCTGATCTTACCGGTTCAAATTGTACTAAATATAAGCACATGCAGGCAATAGATAGTAATAATTATAGTGGCTCTTATGTACACTATGGAGTGAGAGAGCACGCTATGGCAGCTTGTATGAATGGTATGGCTCTTCATGGTGGGATTATTCCTTATGGTGGAACTTTTTTAGTGTTTTCCGACTACTGCCGCCCTGCTATACGTCTTTCAGCCTTGATGAAACAGCAGGTTATATATGTAATGACTCATGACTCAATTGGAGTAGGAGAAGATGGTCCAACTCACCAGCCAATAGAGCATTTAGCTTCTCTGAGAGCTATACCAAATCTGTATGTTTTTAGGCCAGCAGATGCAATTGAAACTTTGGAGTGCATTAGCATTGCACTTGAAAAAAAAGAGTCACCTGCACTATTTGCGCTTTCAAGGCAAAATATTAATTACATGCACTCTTATACTGACCAATTGGCCAACCTATCAAAATTTGGTGCATATATACTATGCGAATATTCAGGGAAGCTAGAAGTGACGATATTTGCTACCGGATCTGAAGTTGAAATTGCAGTTGAGGCAAGAGAAAAATTACAGGAAAAAGGTGTAGGTACAAGGGTCATTTCTATGCCGTCTTGGAGGCTTTTTGACGAGCAAAGTGATGAATATAAAGGGGTAATATTAAATAATGATAGTATTAAAGTTGCAATTGAAGCTGGAAGTGAAGTGGGTTGGCATAAATATATAGGTTCAAACGGTATATTTATTGGCATGAAAAATTTTGGAGAATCAGCACCTTATGAAGCTCTTTATAAGCATTTTAATATTAGCGCTGATTATGTAGTAAAATGTGTTTGTGAAAACGCTTTTTATCATTCCACTGCCCATAAAATTACTTAATGAACTCAGCCAGTGCCGTTATTATGATATATATAACAATTTTACAAAAATAATATCATAGAATTCAAGAATTGCTACGTGCTAAAAAAAGCAAAATGCTGTTTATAAGAATAAATGGCAAACACTCAACCAATTTCTATTTGTAAATCAGGTGAAGTCAAACCTATAAAAAATTTGGGAGTGTTCATACGCGTCAAGAAAGGTGGTTTTTTTAAAAATATCTTAAATTTTTGATCAAAAACTACCTCACTCTACACTTCCGCCATTTTCTTCAATTTAAGCTACAGCACCAGCAAGGACTTTTTAACTTGCCAAACAGGTACAGATTTAAAAGCCTAAAAACTATCTAAACAACTACAAGATTAGTAGTTTGATCAATTTCAACATTACTAAGTGTTGTATTTGCCTTATACAAACAGTAACATCCTGCTGCAAGAAAAATTAATGCGGCTACAGCGAGTGAAAGACACATTGCTAAATGAAACATTGTCAAACTTGCACCAACAGCAGATGCTCCAGATAATACAAAAGAAATAGAGGCGTAACTACCTTGCCTTTTACTATTGTTGCTTGCTCCTAAGAATTTTTCATATTTACTATTTAGCTCTTTATTTTTACCTTCAAATTGTTTTTGTAGATCTTTAACACGATTCTCTAATGTGCTTTCATGTTTCTTGAGTTCGGTTGTTACCATACTCTCTAATTCACTCTTTAGTTGAGTATATTTTTCAGTGATAGTCTTTAGATTATTATTCTTTAATTGAGTGTGTTCTTCAGCACATTGAGTTACTTTAATTAAGTCTTTCCTTACAGAATCTAGGCCCTGTTCTAAGTTACTGCTCATAGAGTCAAGTTCTTCAAATATTTCCTCACGTTCTTCCTGTAGCGCATTAATTTTAATTTGTATATCATTAAGTAATTTAGTCACTTTAGCCAACTGTTGAGTATCTACAACATTTGGACCACTATTTGCAGAGCTATGACTTTCTACATTATTTTCATTATCAACAGGACTATTGAGTGACTCTAGATCATTATTAACTTGCTCACTTTCAGGCCCTTGAGATTTCTTCTTCTTAATTGCCTTAATGAAGTGATTCTTGTTAATAGCGACTTTTCCTTCAGTTGTAGCATTATATATAATATCCCATGCTGTTTTATTTATTAAATATTCTAACTCAGCTCCCGAGAAACCATCAGTTTTATCTGCAAGTTTTCCAGTATCTACTGTAACTTCCAACCCTTCGGTATCTTTGAATTTTTTTATATATAAGTCCAATATATCCTTACGCTGGGTCTTATCTGGTAAAGGAATTTCAATATGATTATAGAGACGGCCTGGCCTAGTAAACGCTGTGTCTAAAACATCTCTACGATTAGTTGCAGCAATTACTGTTACACCTTCTAGTGGGTTGAAACCATCGAGCTCGGTTAAAAACTGATTCACAAGGCTGTCGCATGATTGAGCATGACTAGAACTACCACCGCTACCACGTTTTGTAGCAATACAATCAATTTCATCTATAAAAATTATACAAGGAGCATTTGCTCTTGCCTTTTTAAAAATTTCTCTTACGTACTTTTCACCTTCACCAATATACGATTTCAGAAATTCAGATGCAGAAACACTAATAAACTTTGCATTAGCTTGACATGCAATTGCACGAGCAATTTTGGTTTTACCATTTCCGGGTGGACCATAAAAAAGATAGCCTTTTTCTGGTTTGTAACCTGTCTTTTTAAGTAATTCTTTATTTCTTTCTGGAATAGTACCAAGAATCTTGTTTAGCTCCTTTTTAACGCTTTCTGGAATTATAATATCATCAAGTGTTGTTTTATTTTCCGATTTAGCTGGATCAAAAATTTCTATTGAAGAGTTACTTTGTGTGAATTTATTTATCAAACTATCCATTGTTCTAAAATTTTCTATACCTTTAACATTAACTTTTTTAAGACCAGCTAAAGCTTTTTCTCCTTTATCACCAATGTTGTTCAAAGCTACATCAAGTGAAGTAAGGTTTGTAAGATTACCATTAGCTAAAGCTTCTGCTCCTTCATCACCAATACTGTTCCAACTTAAATTAAGTTGAGTAAGGTTTGCAAGATTACCATTAGCTAAAGCTTTTGCTCCTTCATCACCAATACTGTTCGAACTTAAATTAAGTTGAGTAAGGTTTGCAAGATTACCATTAGCTAAAGCTTCTGCTCCTTCATCATCAATATAACAGTGTTTTAAACTAAGCTTTGTAATATTAGGATTGCTCTGTAAAAATCTTACTAATTCACTTATGTTTATTGTTTTCGAGTGCAAATCAAGAAAGTCGTCTCGAACAAATTGACTAAAATCCATTTCGTTTCTCCATTAAATATATAGATATTTTAGCCTATATTTTAATAATTGTCAAATTTTTAATAAATCTAATGAAAAATTATAGAAAATGCTTAGCATCACAAAAAATTTACTTTATTTTTAAGTAGAAAAATAGTACGTACCTTTGTGAAAACGAGTTGCATGATAAGAAAGCTGGTGAAATGTTTCGAGTAACTTTTTCGTTTCTATGATCCACTTGGCGGCAAGAATAAAGTTTTAATCGTTCCATGGTTTCTGTATAATTTTCAAAACTTAATTGGTATATATGAAGGTAATAATAGGTAGCGCTAGTAAACGATTAGGAGATTCAATAGCAAGTGGGCTAAATGCTCAGCTATTCCCCAATCAGGTGTCAAGATTTGCCGATGGTGAGGTAAATGTAGAAGTAGCAAATGATCTACGTAATCAAGAGGTATATATAGTACAATCTCTTTCTTCCCCTGTAAATGATAACCTTATGGAGCTTCTGCTTACAATTGATGCAGCAAAGAGATCTGGAGCCAAGAGAATAACAGCTATTATTCCTTATTACGGATACAGTAGGCAGGATAGGGTTATTAAAAACAATAATATGCAATCTGCTTTAAGTGCTAAATTAACTGCAAATCTTATTCAAACAGCTGGTGCAAACAGTGTTGCTGCTATTGATTTGCATTCAAGTCAAATTGAAGGTTTTTTTGATATACCAGTTACTAATCTAAGCTGTTTTGAAGTATTTGTTAACTCTATATACAAGGAAAACTTGGCAATAGTTGCGCCTGATGTTGGAGCAATTGGCAGAGCTCGTACTTTTGCAAAGATTTTAGAGGAAAAACACAAGTTGGATAATGATATTGTTGTAGTAGATAAATATAGAGAAAAAGCAGGTACATCTGAGGTAATGAATGTAATCGGAGAAGTTGCAAACAAAAATTGCGTCATTGTTGATGATATAGTTGACTCTGGCGGAACATTATGTAATGCAGCTCTTGCTTTAAAAAACCGAGGAGCAAAGTCTGTAGTTTCGTGCATTACACATGGAATACTTTCAGGAAATGCAGTTGAGAAAATCTCTTCCTCTTCTCTGGATAAATTAGTAATTACGGACACCGTATTTCACAAATTTGAAAAAAATGATAAGATAGAGGTTGTTTCAATTGTAAATATTTTAATTTGCTTTATGCAAGGAGGTAAAAGTGCCAGCTAGATCAACAGAAGATGTTATCACTTCGTTAATAGAATTTGCAAATAAGAGAAAAATAACAATTACTAAGGAAGAAATGCTTAAAACTGCACAGCTTGTGAGGATTAAGTTATCCGATGATGAGATTCAATACTACTCAAAAGAACTGACAATGCTGGATTGGATACATGATACTTTGTTGAAAGTTAATACTGAAGGTGTTTCTCCTATGCGTTATGGAACTATAGATAAGGATGTCCATGTACGCGATGATATTATAAATTCTCAAAACATTAAAGAAGAAATATTATCCAATACAAAATCGGAGCATGGGTATTTCGTAGTACCGAAGGTTATAAACGATTAAGATAAAGCAAGATTTATACCGATTTTATAGATCTACTTTCAAAAATAAGACCAATCTGGTAAAGAAGCATTCGTTGGAGTAAAAACCATTTTTTGATTTTTCTTTACTAAATCTACTAAATATAATTTAGAGTTGCTTGGTGATTCTGCGTTAGTAAAGATAATTTCTCTGCCATTTGGTAGCCATGCCGGAGATTCAATTTTATGTCCCTCTGAAAGCAAGCGCTCTTCTTTGCCATCTGGCTTCATAACTCCTATGTAAAATTTTCCTGACTGAATTTTTGTAAAAGCTATCAGATCTCCTTTTGGCGACCAAACAGGTGTAGCATATCTTCCATTTCCAAAACTAATTCTCTTGGGTTTTTTGCTTTTTTTAGTGAAATCTATGATATATAGTTGCTGACTTCCACTTATATCAGAACTAAAAACCATGTACTTTTGATCTGGAGACAAAGAGGGAGAAGTACTTATAGCTGAACCTTTAGTAATTTTTTTTGTTCGTTTACTACTTAAGTCTAGAGATAATATATTTGTTTCACCACTCAATGAGTGGGAAATAAAAAGAGATTTACCATCAGGAGAAAATCTTGGTGCAGAAATAACTCCTTCAAATGCGCTGATTATTGATTCAGTGTTATCTTTTAAATTTTTTAATATTATATAACTTTTACCATTTGTGTATGAGATATAAACAATACCCTTTCCATTTGGTGAAAATCTTGGTGTTGACACAAATTTCTCACCATTTGTTAAGTACTTTATATTACTTCCATCTTGATTCATCACAGCAATTTTACGGACGGATTTGTAATTGCTATCTTTTTCTTCAGCGATATATGTAATTTTTGTATTGAAATGCCCTTTCTCACCAATCAATCTATCATGTATCACATCTGAAACAAGATGACTAATTTTCCTCCAGTCTTTTGCTAGAAAAACAACCGACTGAGTAAGTAATTCTCTGTTTGTAAAGCTGTCAGATAAACGAAAAGATAGCTCTAAATTTCTGTTTGATACTTCACTTAAACTTACTGTGACTACAGTATCGCTTTTCCAAGACTCAACTTTCGTGTTACGTTTCACATTAAATAAGCCACAATTAGATAGATTTGTTTCAATTACTTTTGTGATGCTTTCACTTAGCTCACTTTCCACTTCTGTCTTGCATGCACATTTAGATACAACAAGATCAATATTACCAATATTGCTTTTTTTTATATCAACATATAAAACAGCTTTTGTGGAATAAGGAATAAATAACGAAATAAATAACACCAGTTGAACGAATAGCTTCATTAGATTTCTTGCATTACCTCCTGTCATCTCAGCAAATAGCTTACTTTTGAAGTTAAACTGCATGACAGTAGAGTAAATCAATTTCTGCAGTACTTGACACTGGAATCCAGAAATTTGACTGCAAGTAAGTGCACTGAGGTGGCAAGCATAAAAGTAGCTGTTTTATTCTAAAATAAACGTCTTTGACAAGGTTGCATGAAAAACTGGATTCCAGTGTCAGAGCACTGGGATGACACTCTACTGGTGGAGATTGCTCTAAAACTACAATGTTTGCCTGGGCGTTGAGATGGCACCCTTCTGGTAGATTCAAATCACAATGTTTGTATAGTTGTGTGATCTGACACTGATTTTTTTTTACGGATTCCAGTATTGCATGCTGAAATAACATCAAAGAATACATTGTTAACTTCTTACTCAAATAATGGTTAATAAAAAGAGGTATATTTCTATACCTGTTCTATTTGGACTTCAATTATAGGTCTTTTTAGTAAATATTCCTTTAAGATACTAAATATTGAACTTTCAATCTTATTTCTTATTTTTTTTATCGGTTGTGGACTAAATGCTGACTCAACCTTCTCTATGATCTTTTGCATAATGGCTGCATCTTCTTGCGCTTCGAAAACACCAGGTGCAAATACTTTTGGCTTAGCGAGCAATTTGTTTTTCTTATTCACAATTGCTGTTACTACAATAACCCCAGCATCTCTCATTCTCTCACGCATCTTTATAATGCTGCATTCTGGATGGCGTAGCAACGTACCATCAATACCAAAGTAGTCAACATCAATTGAACTAACTTTTTCTCCATTCTCCAAATTAACAATATCACCTGGTGCAATCATTATTGCTTTTTTCACACCGCACTCTTTAGCGAACTTTACATGTGCATCCGTATGAATATACTCACCATGAACTGGAATAGCTATCTTAGGTTTTATCAAAGAATACATTTCCCTTAGCTCTGCTTTTACTGGATGTCCGGAAGCATGAACATTCTCTGTTTTTTCAGTAATAACTTCCACTCCCATCTCAATAAAGGCATTGAGCATGTTATGTGCACGAGTTTCATTGCCAGGAATGATTTTTGATGAAAAGATCATGGTATCACCTTGCTGCATTTTAAATGCTTGATGACTCTTATTAGCAAGCCTTGAGGTTGCTGCCAGTGGCTCACCTTGACAACCTGTGCAAAGTAGCACCAGCTTTTCCCTTGGAAAATTTACTGCCTCCTTTGCTTCTAGAAACTCAGGAGAATCAGTTAAATAACCACTATCCTGAGCAACTTTCACTATTCTCCATAAAGATCTGCCAAGTAAAATCACTTTTCTATTTAGTGCTTGTGCAGCTTTAGCGATAGTCTCAATTCGCGCCACATTTGAGGCAAATAGCGATACAGCAATCAATTTTTTAGACCGCTTTATTATATTGTAAATATTATCATAAATTTCACTTTCTGATTCAGGGTCGTGTTTGCTCAGTATGTTTGTTGAATCACAAATTGCTGCAAGTAGATCACCTTTATCGCCAATTTCTTTTAAACGCTCTATATTAGAAATTAATCCAACAACAGGTTTTGGATCAAATTTCCAGTCCCCAGTATGAAGTGCACTACCTGCTTCAGTGCTAATTAATATTGAATTTGCTTCAGGAATTGAATGAGTTACATTTATAAACTCAACGGTAAAAGGACCCAAATTTATGCTGCCATTTATGTCCACCTCTTTCAAAGGCACTATACCTTCCAATCGAAATTCTTTCAATTTTTCTTTGAGAAAGTTAACCGTAAACTTTGTTGTATATATGGGACATTCTAACTCTTCCCACAGATGAGGCACTGCACCACAGTGATCTTCATGTGCATGTGTAATTATTATTCCAAGCAAATCTTTTTTTCTTTGAGCAATAAAATCTACATCAGCGATGAGCAGCTCAACACCTGGCATAGTTTCATCTGCAAAACCGATACCAAGGTCGATCATAATCCACTTGCCTTGATAATGATATAGGCTAACGTTCATCCCAATTCTTCCTACTCCTCCAAGAGGAAGAAATAAAAACTCATTTTTGTTTATGTTCATTAATTTTAAATTATTAAAATGCGAGGATAGCAAAACTTCGACCTTAAATAAAGGAATTTATCACTTTTGCATAACTTAAAAAAATCTTTTCACTAAAAGAGAAGGCTTTCAAATTGGTAAAAAGAATTAAGTGTATACAGCTACCTCTTTATATCATTTAGCAAATTTCTCATTTTTTTTTTACTTTTCCAAAGAATCCTTCAGATTTCTGCTCTACACTTTCATGTTCCTCTTCCTCAAGCGCTTTTAATAGCTCAATCTGCTTTTGGGTTAAATTCTTTGGATTTAAAGTCTCAACTATTACCTGTACGTATAAATCACCACGAGCATGTGAGTTCATATATGGCATACCCTTTTCCCTACAACGTAGTTTGGTACCAGTTTGAGTGCCTTCAGGGACCTTTACTTTTATTTTAGCTCCATCAATTGATTGAATATCGATTTCACCACCAAGTACTGCTAGTGTCATTCTTATAGGCACTTTACAGTGTAAATCTGCTCTATTGCGAGTGAAGATCTGATGAGTAGCTATTTTCACACATACGTATAAATCTCCGCTTTTTCCACCTCTTGCTCCAGCTTCTCCTTTACCACTGACCCTTACTTTAGCTCCTTCTTCTATGCCTTTTGGAATTGAAACGGAGATATTTACTTCATCTCTTTTACGTCCACTTCCACCGCATTTCTTACATTTATTTTGTATTATTTCTCCTTCCCCATAGCATGTAGTACACGTTCTTTCAATGGTAAAAAAGCCCTGTTGAGTTCTAATTCTACCGCTTCCCTGGCATGTGTTGCACTGAACTGGTTTGATTGCTCCTTCGCTACCTGTGCCTTGGCATGTATTACATTTTATATTTGTCACATAATGTATAGGTGCTTGTATTCCTTTAAATGCATCTTCCAAGGTAATTTTAAGGTCGTAGCGCAGATCTGCTCCAGATACTCCTGTTGTACTTCTTTTTGTTCTTGACCTACTTGTACTGCCGCCGAATCCTCCACCAAAAAAATCGTTAAATATATCGCTAAAATCCCCTCCAGCTTGGCTGAAATCAAATCCACCGGAAGCACCATCGTGACCATAACGATCATAACCTGCTCTTTTTTCAGAGTCAGATAGAACTTCATATGCAGCTGTTACTTCTTTAAATTTTTCCTCTGCTTCCTTATTACCAGGGTTTCTGTCAGGATGATATTTTAATGCTAGTTTTTTATATGCTTTTTTTATCTCGTCAGTACTAGCATTTCTGCTCACTTCTAGCAGATCATAGTAGTCTTTTTTGTTCATATATAATAGCTCAGTATTTTACCTTTAAAGATAGGTATTACATATATGAATTTCAAGTATGACCTCTATTTCCTATAAAATATGGTGCACCCTGAGCGACTTGAACGCCCGACCTTTTGATCCGTAGTCAAATGCTCTAATCCAACTGAGCTAAGGGTGCTTGCACAAAGCTGACTTTAACAGATTTTATAGCTTATTTCAATTGGTTTAGCTAAAAATAAAACTCTTATCATGTATGAAACCTGTAAGAAATTGTACTAGCTCTCTTAAAGGATAACTTAAGTTAACAGTTTCCAATTACTGTGATTTTAGAACCGCTATCCGAATAAGAGCTTTTCACATTATACTTCCAAGCTGCTAACAAATAGCGGAATGACGGTTATAGTTAAATCTAAACTATTTTGGCTATATCAGAAGACGGGTTATGCAGAAACCTTAAAATACTTCTTGCTTGCCAAGGAGAATAAATACATTCCTACAAACAAGCAGATACTCAATATCGATGCATAGGAAAACTTGAAAATTAAATCTTTAATATATATTGATAAGTATTTACCTGCAGAAATTTTGTATAGTAGTCCAACACAAATAATCGTACTATCAATGACCGATGCTATAATTAAAGTGATGAAATTTGCCATATGAAAATTCAATTTCGACTTTAATTCTTCAAAAACAACTATGCTTGAGAGAAGAGAGATTAAAATTGCAGTATATAGAACCAGTATCATAAAACTAAAATTTTGCAATTTAAAAAGACAGCATATCACTGTACACACTATTAAGCTGTAAGTAGCTTTGCTTCTACCATAAAACTCAACCATTGAGTTTACAACTAAAGTAGCTCCCACAAATAAGGCAGCACATATCATTAATTTATTTGAAGTGTTAAGTAAAGAAAGACTGATAAGCAAGAGTATTGATAAAATGGACATAATCACCTACCCAAATTTAATAATATGCATTTATTTTAATCAGACATTACACATAATGAAAAATTTGTCTAGCGTAATCAAAAGTTATTTAAACTAGTACCTAAGTCTTTCAAATCTATTCTTATAATATCCTTTATATTGAGAGCTTTCTCCTCTGTCACTTTTCCAATACATGAAAAAACTATACCTTTAAACAATTCTTCAAACTTCCGCTGATTTTGCGGGGCAATGGTTACTAATATTCTACTTTGCGATTCAGAAAACATTATTATCTTGTTTATTATGTCTGTATTTTGTGTTTTTCCTATTGGTACTAGTGAAAGATCAATTTCAGCACCAAGGTCTCCTGCAATTAGCGATTTTGCCAAAGCAATAATTAAGCCGCCTAAGTTTGGTGCAATTGCAGAGACAATTATGCCATCTTTTATTGCCTGGTTGTAACGTTCATACAACTTCCTAGCGCTCTTTGCATTAACTTTTGGCACGTTGTTATTATCTATTCCACTATATAACTGATATTCAGATCTACCAAGCTCATCGTAGGTTGTACCAAGCACATATATCAAGTCCCCTGGCATTTTCACATCAAGCGATACCGCATTTTCAATATTGTCTATAACTCCAATTGCTGAAATGAGTAGTGAAGGTGGTGCAGATATCATCACTTTCTCGCCATTTTCGTCATATCCCTTGAAGTCATTGAACATACTGTCTTTTCCGGATATGAATGGCGTTTTAAATGCAGTTGCAAAGTTGTAACAAGCCTCTGCAGATCTCTTTAGTTGCCACAATCTTTCTGGATTATAAGCATCGCACCAGCAAAAATTGTCGAGCAACGCTAGATGATTTATATTTCCTCCTGCAGCTACGTAGTTGCGTATTGCAGTGTCAATCGCACATGCTGCCATGTGATAAGTGTCAATTTCTCCATAACTTGAGCCAAATCCCTGCGATTTTACAACACCTTTGTTTGAAGAAAGGACTGGCCTCGAGACAACAGCTTCACTGCACACTCTTCCCTTGCCTTGCAGTGGTTTCAGTATTGACGATCCTTGAACCTCATGGTCATATTGCACCACTATAAACTCTTTGCTGCGTATGTTTGGTCTGCTTAGCATTTCTTTTAGTGCAAAGGTGTCATTCCAGTGCTTGACACTGGAATCTATCTCAAGCTCAACTCTGCCATCGCACGTATTTTTACATAAAGTTTTAGATTTATTTGCAGACAAAGCCTGCTGGATTCCAGTGTCAAGAACTGGGATAACAGGAGAGAATTCTGGAATGACAGCGTATGGGTTAGATTTTCCAGACCATGGCTTTGTCTGTAAATGCATTTTAGGATTACCATCATGCAGAAATTCAGTTTCGATGTCCATTATTACTGCCCCTGGGGGACATTTAACAACGGCTTTGCCACTTTTGTTGAATTCTCCAATTACACAGACCTCCACATCATGTGTTTTCATGATTTGCTTAAACGCAGGAAGATTTTCTTCTGGCACTGCTAAGGTCATTCTCTCTTGTGATTCTGATATCCATATTTCCCACGGAGCCATACCATCGTTTTTAAGGAGAACCTTGCTCAAATCAACTTCAAATCCGTCTTTTCCCATTTCACCAATGGACGATGATAGACCGCCTGCTCCATTATCCGTTATTGCATTATAAAGACCAAGATCTCTTGCTTTTACGACGGCGTTGGATAATTTTTTTTGTGTTATAGGATCACCAATTTGCACAATTGTTGAAGGGCTGTTTCCCGACAATGCCTCTGAAGAAAAAGTTGCACCGTGAATTCCGTCCCTTCCAACTCTTCCACCAATAATTACGATTTTATCACCGTTTTTGGGTTCTTTTATGTGTGAAGGTGCATTATTTATATTCCGTGGAATAATTCCGATGCTTCCAACAAAAACTAATGGCTTTCCACAGAATCTATCGTCAAAGTATACCGATCCAAGTTGCGTTGGAATACCGGAGCAATTACCAGCAACATTAACACCGTGAATCACTTCTTTCATTATATATTTTGGTGGTAAGATTTTATCAGTACGCTCTTTATCTCTATAAAGTTTGCCTTTTGATTCTTTGGCAAAGCAAAAGTAATAAGTATTCATGATAGGTTCTGCACCTTTGCCAAAACCGACTATATCTCGATTAACTCCAAGCACTCCAGTCATTGCTCCACCGAACGGATCGAGAGCTGAAGGACTATTGTGAGTTTCAACTTTATCTACAATCAAGTAATCGTCATCAAAAATTATTCCTCCTGCGTTGTCGGAGAAAACTGACACGCATATGTTAGAATTTATCTCACGCGTTGCACGCTTAATATAATGAGCATATAGACCATCTTTTATTTCATCAATAGGGGAGCAAAAAATATTGTGTTTACAATGTTCAGACCAAGTCTGTGCCAGAGACTCAAGTTCAATATCATATGGATTTCTACCGAGTTTTTTAAAGTAATCCTTTATAGCTTTCATTGCTGCCAGCGAGAGCCCTAAAGTGCCATTACCATCGATTCCATCTCTGCTGATTTTTTCAAGCTCTTGGTCACTTACATTGAGTTTGACAGATTTTGCTCCATTATTACCTGGTGTCATCCCAGTGCTTGACACTGGAATCCATTCTTTTTTTTCCTGGTCACGCGCTGTAATGACACCAGGTGGGGTATTTGGTTTACTGTAATACTTCCAATGGCAATTGCCGTTTTCTTTATAGACAAGTGTGCAATATTCAGTAATAGGATTGAATTCCTGTTTTATGTCATCTTCGGTTGGAAAACCTCCTTGACTTAGAATCAATTTTGAACTTCTTGCCTTGATAGAAACACTTTCATCAATGTGGCCTTTGCTCATTAGATATTCTCTAACAATTTGTTTTGCCGTGTTTCCTACGTTATCGGTCATGCCAGGTAAAAAGCTTATCTCCAAGCCCCACTTTGCTTGTGATTCTATGAAGTTATATTGAACTTTTTCAAGGTTTTCATTGTAGGAATAATAACGGCAGTCTTGTATGACTTTATTATAAAATAGCCCACAAATTTCTTCATGTAATTTTGATGGTAATTCTTTGCTTATGTAAATCAAGTAAACATTAACTACCCTTCTGCGGCCAACTTGTTCACATTTATTAAAAACTTCTATTCTGATGTTTGCCATGTAATATTGTGAAAGACTTTAATATATCATAGCATAAGAAACTGCGAGCACATTTATATTTTAAATAATTTCTATACAATAAAAGTGTTGTATTAATTGTTACTGTTAGTGGGAAGAGTTTTTACTGTTAATGTGAATGAGTCCCTTTTTGATGTGCTGGTTCAGCACATATTTTCTGAATATGAAAGAGAAAAAATTCCCAAGATAAAGATCATACTTCCCTGCAAGAGGGATGTGATAGCATTGCTGAGTGCATTCAAGAATTACAGAACTATAATTTTGCCAGAGATAGTTTCACTAGAAAACATTGATGAAGAAGATTTAATATTAAATCTTGATAGAGTTAAAGTTATTAACCCGACAAAGAGAACGCTGCTACTCATTCAATTTATATTGGAGTGGAATAAAAAACACAATGATAGTTTTCCAATCGATCTAGTTTACAGTTTGCCGTCATTACTTCAATATACCCAAATAGCGGATTGTTATCAGCTTGATGAGCATTCGAAGAAAATGGAGAATTTCATAAACTTACTTATCAAAACTTGGAGTAACACTTTAAAAAATTTAGGAGTAGTAGATATACTAAAGCATAAGAGTGACTACATAAACAATATGATAGCCTCCCTGAAGAAAGATCAGCATATGATCTTTATTGGAATTGGAAAGGAGGAGATTTATAAGTTGTTGATTAAAGCTGTATACGACCTGCCATTTGGAAAGATAATTTTACCTAATCTGAATTTGAAAATTAAAGAGAAAGATTGGCAATCACTTGATAAAAAACATTATCAATATTGCCTGAAAGATCTGCTCGATTATTTAAGTATAGGCAGAGAGGATGTAAGTTTTCTGCCAGAAGCGTGTTCTGATGTCATTCCAGTGTCCAGACACTCGGATCCAGAAAACTTAACTTTAAATGAGTGCACCAGGTTGCTGTACAATAGAAACTGGATTCCAGTGTCAAGCACTGGAATGACATCATCTACTACTCAAATTACCTGCAAATTACAATGTTCGTACACTAAAAATCAGAGGGCTGTGATGACAGGCAGTCCTGAACTAGATTATGTCTTTGATACAACTGCCGATCTAAGTAAAGTTAGTAATGGATATATTGGCAATATTGAAGTCATCACTTGTGATTCCAGAGAGGAAGAAGCACAGGTGACGTCACTAATTATGGAGAATGAAGGTTATGAAAACGTTTCTTTGTTTGTTTTTGATAAATTACTTGCAGTTCGTATGGTGTGCCCCATATCGAAAAACTATTCTTATGTGACGCTTCTGCTTTATAGTATTGAGATTTTGAACTCAAAATGGAACGGTGTGGCATTGCTTTCTCTTCTTAAACATAGGCTAGTGACTTTTGGTTACGCTCAAGAAGAGTACACTCGTATTTTATCTGAGTTTGAGATAGAAGTATTGCGTAGCTTTGATATAAATGGTCTTAAGGATATTATCAACGCTATTAGTACTTGTAAAAAGCTAAGATATAAAGAAGATATATTAATTATTATCAGTAGATTAGAAACTATATTTAATCTTTTACTTAATCTTATAAATTATCCTATTTCTGATATAGCAGCAGCTCATTTACAGTGTGTTAATGTGCTTTCTAATGTGAATTTTCTAGAGCTAAATGGTGAAATAGGTAATTTTACTCGTGATTTCTTAAATGCATGTGACGGTATAGCAATTGAGTGTTCCTTAGAGTTATATAGTCAAATCCTGATATTATTTTTAAAAAGGAAGTTTTTTTCTCCAGAAAATAACTTTGATAAATTTAGCTTATATCAAAATAAAGTTGTAATACTTGCTGGATTTAATGATATACCAAATTTTCAGAATCCGTTTTTGAGTGCACTGAATAGAGAAAAATTTAACCTTCATTCTGTGCAAGAAGAGCAAGGGTACTTTTTGTATACTTTGCGCAATTTATTTGGTGCCGGCAAGGTTTATATTACGAGGCTAGTGAGTGATAGAAAATCAATTCTATTGCGCCGTTTGGAAGTTCTGTTACAAGAACCAAAATATCCTTATCGCAATTGGCTAAGAATATTAAATACACCTGAGTGCATTGTTCCATGTACTCAGCCTATGCCAAAACCTCAAGCCAAAGTCAGAGAAGAAAAAATGCAAGTGATGTCTTGCAGTGCGGTAGAAAAACTGATTCGTAACCCTTATTCATTTTATGTTGAATACATACTGAACCTTAGACAGTTGAAAGACTTAAATTTTAAGCCATCGATATTGGAGTTTGGCACTATGGTACACAATATTCTTGCAAGATATTTACGCAACGAAAAGTCGCTGATGAGTATTGCACGAGAAATATTCTCGTCTAATCGATTCCACTTTTCAAATATGTGGTGGGTAAGGTTGCAGAGGATAATTCAATCTTTTGTTGAGTTTGATAGGACTGGAAACAATCAAGTTGAGTTGGAGAAGAGCTTTTCCTATCCGATATTTCATATTCCAGCGCGTGACACACAACTGCGCGGATGCTGTACAACTTCCACTAAGAATAAGGGTGTCATCCCAGTGCTTGACTACTTGGATCCAGAAAATTTGATTGCAAATGAACACACCAGACAATTGTGTAATAAGAGCTGGTCAGATACTCGAATGACAGAAGAAATTTTATTGACAGCAAGATGTGATAGAGTTGAGTATCTACCAGGTGGGCAAGTAGCAATTATAGACTATAAACTTGGTTCACCACCTTCCAATGAGGAAGTTATGTCAGGATTTTTCCCGCAATTAATTTTACAAGCTTTAGCAGTGGAATACACAACAAAAAAAGAAGTCTCGGAGCTTGCTTATTGGAAACTTGATTATGATAAAATAAAGGTTATTGCTTTGAAAGATTATAGACAAAAAATGCATGAATTTCAGAATATTCTACCAGATTTCTTATCTAATTATTTAAGAGATACTACTCCCTTCATTGCCTCTCCTTATTTTGATAAATTCCTGAGATTTAACATCTACAAACAACTAGAAAGGATAGGGGAGTGGTTATAAATTATATCTCCTCTCATCCAGATCAAAATAGCTGGTTGTACAGCTGGTTTACTAAGTGCAGTAGGAGAATTACTAGATTGTGATATAGACTCATCTTTGCTAGACTCAAACAACCATAAAAAAACACTAAAAAGTGATTCAATCAATTTTAGCCATTAAAACTTGAATAGTGGCTAAAATAGCTTTAAATTGTATATTTATTTTAGGAGGGGTATATGCCATCACAAAAACAGCTAAATGCGCAGCTAATTGATGCTGCTAAAAAAGGACAGCTAGATTTTGTTCAGCAAGCTATACAGGGTGGAGCAATTATTAATACAATAGATGATGATTATGGGAGAACTGCTTTAATATGGGCTGCTGACAATGGTCAACTAGAGATATTACAATACTTGATAGAAGAGGGAGCAAATGTTAATGCAGAATCTCCGGGAAACATAACTGCTCTAATTCATGCTGCTGCCAATGGTCATCTTGAGGTCATACAACTTCTAATAGCAAATGGAGCTAATTTAAATGTGAAACATAAAGGTCAATTCCCTGCTCTAACATTTGCTATTATAAATGGCCATACGGAGGTAGCAAAGCTTCTAACTAGATATCATTTAATAGCTAATCTTGATATGTCAATACCTCGCTTGCCTCTTCCTACTTGCATACCAGAGTTATCATCTTATTGGTATGACTGTAAGGATGAGCTCAATAAAATGAAGGAAGAAGATAGTGAATTATATAATTTTCTTGTAAGTAAGAGAATTAATGAACAGGTAAGAATTTGGACAGAGAGTGAGACAATACGAAATATTTCACAAGATAGATTAAATATAGAATACTCAATCTATGCTAAAGATTTAACAGGTAAAATAGAATTAGTGATATTTTTTCTTAACAACAGGGAAATAATCAATTCTTTATCGCGGTATTATAAGGTAAGAATTCAAACAATTGATCAGGTAAAAAGGCTACTTGATCGTTTCACAAGAGAACATGTAGAGCTTGAAGTAGAAATTGTTCCAGCACAATTAAACTTTAATACTCAAGAGTTACAACCCCCTAAACTAAAAACATTATCATTTGCACAAATGATTAACAATCATGCAGGATTATTTTCAGCTGCCAAAAATGGTCAATTAGAAACAGTAAGATACCTGATAGAAAAACAGAAAGAAGATATTAATTCAACAGATCACTATGGAAGAACTGCTCTAATGTGGGCTGCTGGAAATGGCTATTTAGAGGTAGTACAGTACCTGATAGAAACAGCAAAAGCAAATGTTAATGTGAAAGATGGCTATGAAAACACTGCTCTGAATTATGCTACTAGAAACGGGCATTTAGATGTAAAAGAATATCTGAAAGGTTACATACAAAAAGAACTGCGGAAGAAATACGTCTGCATTGGCGTGAGTGGTGCAATAGGTTATGTTGCAGGTATGACAATATCATGTTCTGCGGGAGCAGCGATTGCAGTTTGTGCAGCATCAGCTACCATTAGTCTAGCGTTAGGTGCAATTTTTGGTTATACAGTTGTAGAAGTAAAAAAAGAGAAAGCAAACACAGGTATAGCTTCTGCGCTTAAAGATGTTTTCACTATTCAAGCTCTAAGTAGAATAGCCTTATAGAGAGTGAAAGTAGGTTTATTGCTGAAGGTTGCATGATTGCCTTAATAACAATAAAAAAATAATAGAAGCAAAAGATATGGCTTGAAAGTTTTCTAAGGTCTTAACTAAAAATGTCTCAACTTGACACTGAAATACAATTTGATTTAACTAATCATATATGTAGGTAATGTCAAACACTAGAATGAGGAAATATGGATAAAAAAGTTAGAATAGAATCAGATAGCTTAGGAGAAGTAAAAGTACCAAGTGAACATTACTGGGGAGCGCAGACTCAGCGTTCTTTGGAAAATTTCAAAATTGGTACAGAGAAAATGCCAGAGCCCCTGATTAAAGCGCTAGCAATAGTAAAACTTGCAGCAGCACGTGTTAACATGAAGCAGGGTAGCATAGATAATAGAGTAGGGGATGCAATCTGCTCAGCTGCAAAGGAAATAATAGACGGTAAATTTAATAATCAATTTCCACTTGTTGTTTGGCAAACCGGGTCTGGGACGCAGACCAATATGAATGTGAATGAAGTGATCAGCAATCGTGCAATAGAAATTTTGGGCGGTGATTTAGGTAGTAAATCTCCAGTGCATCCAAATGATCATGTAAACTGTGGTCAGTCATCAAATGACACTTTTCCAACAGCAATGCATATAGCAGTAGCAGAACAAATAGACCGCTTGCTTATTCCCAATCTTGAAGAATTATATAAAGCGCTAAATAATAAGGTTCATGAATTTAAAGATATAATAAAAGTAGGGCGTACTCATCTGCAAGATGCAACTCCTCTAACACTTGGGCAGGAATTTTCTGGCTATGCAGTTCAGATTAAAAAGGGAATAGAGAGAGTAAAGTCAACTCTAAGCAATGTATATGAACTTGCACAAGGTGGCACTGCAGTTGGCACGGGAATCAATACTAAAAAGGGTTTTGCTGAGGATTTTGCTAAAGAAGTGGCAAAAATCACTAATTTTCCATTTATTTCAGCAAAAAATAAGTTTGAAGCACTAGCAGCAAATGATGCTTTAGTTGAGCTCAGTGGAGCACTCAATACAGTAGCAGTAAGCTTGATGAAAATTGCAAATGATATAAGGTTACTTGGTTCTGGTCCAAGATGTGGAATTGGAGAAATAATTTTACCAGAAAATGAGCCTGGCTCTTCAATCATGCCGGGTAAGGTGAATCCAACTCAATGCGAAGCAGTGACTATGGTATGTGCTCAAGTTATGGGAAATCATGTTGCAGTGACAATTGGTGGCTCAAATGGTCACTTTGAATTGAACGTGTTTAAGCCGGTGATAATTTACAATGTTTTGCAGTCTATAAGACTTTTAGCTGATACAAGTTTAAATTTTGCAGAGAAATGCGTAGTTGATATTAAAGCAAACGAAGAAAGAATAAAGGATTTACTAAATCAGTCGTTAATGCTAGTTACTATATTAAATACGCATATAGGATATGACAATGCAGCAAAAATAGCGAAGCTTGCTTATAAAGAAAATATCACTCTAAAAGAAGCAGCAGCAAAACTTCAACTGCTCACTGAGGAGGAGTTTGAAAGGATAGTGAAACCAGAGGAGATGGTAGGTTAAACTACCACCTTTTTTAGGGTTCTGTCGCATTTGTAGGGAAGTAGAAAGAAGAATGATATAATTGTCTAAAAAAAAAGCAAAGATGTTTCGTATCAATCAAAAATTGTTGCCATATTTCAAAGGATTTAGCTTTTCAGCGGATGTTATCTGTATACATGAAATGTCGATTCTCTTTGAGCTATCGAGATTTGGAAGAAATGATGAGTATAAGGGGAGCAAAATGCTACGTTACAAAGGTGGGTTATCACCACTGATAGATGAGGCAGTAAGGAAAAGAAAGAAGCAGGTTGGTAGTAGTTGGAGAGACTTACATTAAATTAAACGGTAAATGGGTTTATTTATATACTGTAGACTTCCTCTTGTGTGTTAGTAGAGACAAGTCTGCAGCACTTGCATTCTTTCGTAAAGCCTTCAGGAGTAACTATCTTCCTGAGAAAATTGTAATTGATAAAAGCGGCAGTAATACTGCTGCTCTTGATGATTTGAATGCAGAAATTTCTGAAGATTACAGTTCTTCAAATAAAATATCTAAATAATATTGTTGATAGATTTATCAAAAAACTAATAAAGCCAATGCTTGGGTTTAAAAGCTTCCATTCCGCAAAAGACCTGCTGCGAATCAAGCGATAAAAAGAAGGAAAGGAGGGTGACTAAAATGAAGGTTAACTAAAAGGCGTGCTACAATACCAGCAATAATCTCAGGTTGTATTTTTTCTGAAAATTGCGGTAAACATGGGACATAATCTTTTACCTCACGGATCTTATTTTCTACTCTCATTCTAAATGATGCTAATCTTCTATTATGCTCTTTCTGCTCTGGAGTTAATGGCTTTTTACGATACTTTTTATATGGAATTATAACATTGCTTTGCAATTTTTGCCAACCTTGATATCCAGAATCGGCATGTTTTATGCTATCAAGTGGTTTCTTGTTTCCTTATGCGAAAATCACTACACGATATGGCTTTGACACTGATAACATTCTTCCTACTTCTTCGATTCAGTTTTCATGGTGTTGGTTCTTTTTTTCCTGAATATACTTTTTTTACTATCTTCTGGTCTCTGTATTTGCTTCTAAGAAACTTCCCATTAGTTATTCCTGTTGAACTAAGATATAACCGAATTCCTGTGCCTTTTTGATTAAATTTTTTACAACTTTCTCTTTGTAACGTGTTTCATAATAATCTATTCCTCTTTCTACATATTCTTGTCCATACTTCAACATACTATAAAAGATACATGCTAATTTCCTTGCCGTAGCAGTAATCGCTTTTGGTGCACCTAGTCGTTTTTTTAACCTTCTACAATATGCACCTATTCCGCTATTGCTTCTTGATACACAGTGAGCAGCCATTCGAAATGCATTCGCGGCACGATTAATGACTTTACGTGTTCTTGTGCTAAACACTTTTTCCCCTGTAATTTTATTAGCAGGGCTTAGCCCCAACCACGAAGTAAAATGCTTTTCTGATCGCCATTTATTATAGTTAATACCAACTTCCGAAATGATAGTTTGTACAGTTAGTATATCCAATCCAGGAATTTTGGTAAAATCTATACCAGTTACTCGATATAATTCTTCATGCAAAGCAAAGTTTGGTTTACTTTTTCTGTGCTTATTTTTCTCTTCACCTAACTTTTTACTCTCATCAGACTTTATCTCAAATGTTTTATAATATTCTTAAATGCTCCTGTCACATTCTGCTACTTTTTCCTGATAAATATTATATAGCTCAAATTCTTGCTTTAATGTAAATAGGTGTTCTTTTCTATAGTTTCCTGCTAATGCTTTTGCAATAACAGATTTATCACTTTTTATTCGTCCATCTCTTAGTTCAGCCAATTTTTCAGGATTATTCTCACCATCTATTATTGCTTTAATAATTTGCATTCCAGTTACACCAGTTGTATCGCTTATAACTTTATGTAGTTGAATATTCATTTGTGTTAGCGCTTTTTGCATACGCAAAGTATGTGTAGAAGCATTTTCAATTAAATTTTTACGTTGCCGAACATAACTACGCAATACACACATTTGATCATCTGGCCTAAATGACCCTTGGAGTAACCCGTAACTGTGTAGTTGTTGAATCCATTTGCACATCTGATTTTCTCCCAGGTACATTTTTAACATGTTTTGCGTTTACCAGTTTTACTTCAAATCCGTGTGATTCAAGTACTTGAAACAAAGGAATCCAGTACACTCCTGTTGACTCCATGGCTACTGTATTAACTTTACATTTTTTCAACCATTTTGCTATGTTGTAGAGATCTTCCGTAAAGCAGCTAAATTTTTGTATACGTTGTTCATCGCTTCCTTCGGGTACACATACATAATGTACAGCCGAGCCAACATCGATTCCTGCTGCATTAGATCTCTAATTTACTTTTGAACTTTGCCATTTTTAATCTCCATTATATAATAATCCATAATTGAGAAGTGCTTAAGCTTGGGACGGTTGAGTTATACATTCTTCTAATCGAGGTAGCCCAAAAGGCTCAATCAGTGGTTCGACCGTTCCTCCAAAGCCACGCTGTCCTACGGGCACTTAAGGCACCATTGCACAGTTCGGCTATAACTGCAAAAAGCTCTTCTCTACAAAATTATACATAAAATTTGCCATACACTCAGCTAGGAAGTTTCTTTTTGGTTTGACAGGTTTTATCTGTCCGGCGCTGTTCTGTAACATCAGCCAAAATCTTCAGTATTTTTTCTGGCGTCATACTTCTATCTTTTGTTATAGTCACTTTTTTGGCGAGTAATGGCTCTATTCTCTTAAGTAACCTACATACATTTGCGTTGTGTACATTGAATAGGCATCCTAAAAATCTATGCGTTATGTAAGTGCGATAGTACAAAATTACGCAAAACAACTTATCTTCCAGAGTTGGTAGTTTTGATCTTCTACCATGACACTTTTTCTGTTTTTCAAGTTTTTCCCATCCAGACCTCACTTTTTCCACCACCTTTTCGAACTCCTCTATAGTTAAACCTGTTATATTACGAAAGTTTCTTGGGTGTTTTTTCATATTATAGTAACTAAAGCTCATTTTTTTCCTTACTTGATCTGCTTATTCTTCTTCTACCTCTCTCACATCATTTTTTCAATCACCTTTTGCAGCAGGTCTTTAGAAGAAACAGATGTACAAGCTTATGCTGCTTCTACTCCAGAATCTACAGAGACAGAAAGTTCTTTTTTTAGTAACTTGTTTAGTATACTTATGAAGCCTTTTTCTTTAATAGGGTCATTTTTTGGTAATTTCTTTTCATGGTTGTTTGGATCTGATGAACCATCAACTGAATCTGATCAAATAATTGCACCAAGTAACTCAGGAGGAGAGGAGCTAACAAACTATCAAGAGGGTGATAATAATATTATATAATAGATTTCTTGCATAACTGGAATGCAAAGAAAAATCAGTTTCAAGTGGCCCGGGAGTGTTAAATAAACTGTGTCAAACCGAGAAGTAAAGTAATAAATTGATAAAAAAATGGAGGTTTGACAATGAGTCAAGCAAACACAACTACCGGTTTGGTAGACTATAAAGAATTAGAAACAAATATCTTATCATCTATACGAGAAGGAAGACCATTGACAGGAAGAGATGGAGCATTAACACCATTTATAAAAAAACTGCTAGAGGGAAGGCGAGATAGAAAACCATTTGTCAGCTGAAAGCGAAGAAAACAACCGAAGAAATTCAAAGACTTTACGGACAAGTATTTGAACTATTGACACCAAGAGATAGAGAAGGAAGTTTCGAGCCACAAGTAGTCAGAAAAAGGCAAACAACCGAACTTGAAGCAAAGGTTTTAAGTATAGCCCTTCTCATAATAGTCCAAAAAGAGTAAGATGGATTGATAGTAGTGGAAGGTAAGGATGCCAGTAGCAAATAGTTATGACTTAAGAAAAAAGGTAATGGAAGCATTGGATGAAGGAGAGAGTGGAGAAACTGTTGCCAAGAGATTTAAGATCGGAAAAACAACTTTATATGAGTGGAAGAAAAGACGTGAGAAAACGGGAGATTTTCAGTCAAAAAAGCCTGGAAGCGTGGCATAAAATTACCGACTGGAATGCATTTGCCGAATTTGCAAATGAGCAAGGTGGCAAAACTCAGTCAGAGATGCTGGGGCAATATTAGTAGACAAACAATTCATCGAGCACTTAAAAATATAGGATTCACAAGAAAAAAAAGACCTACAGATATAAAGAAAGAAATGAAGAAAAGCGAGCTCAATTTTCAAAGGTTATAGCAACAAAAGAACCTAAAGAATTAGTGTATATAGATGAGTCTGGACACTGAACCTATGGTTATTGCCAGAAAGGACAGCGGTTTTATGCCCTAAAATCTGGGAAGAAAACTCAACGAATTAGCATGGTTGCAGCCTTAAGTGGAAGAAAAATAATTGCTCCGTTAACCTTTGAAGGCCACTGCAATATGGATATCTTTAATAAATGGTTTGAGCAGTTTCTGACACCGATTTTGGAACCTGGACAAACTGTTATCCTTGATAATGCTACTTTTCATAAGTCTAATAAGATTTGCTAAAGGAGTTGGTGCAGAAATTTTATATCTTCCTCCATATTCTCCAGATTTTAACAAAATTGAACATTATTGGTTTGCTATAAAAAACAGAACCAGGAAAAACATTCCTTTATTCAAATCTTTTCGTCATGCTGTCGATTCTTCTTTCTTATGACCTTTTTGGACTATTATGGGAAGGGCTATAATTTTGTGATTATAACCTCCATTTCCAAGTTTTTTTGACTGAAAATCTCCTGTTTCTTTTCTTCTTTGCTGCCACTCCCATAACGTAGTTCTTCCAATTTTAAATCTTGCTGCCACCGTTTCCCTGCTTTCTCCTTCTTCTAGTGCTTCCATTGCTTTTTTTATAACTATATGCTGCTGGCATCCTTACCTTCACTACTATAAAACCTTATTTTACCTCGTTTGGACTATTATGAAAAGAGCTATACTTCTCGGTTTGACACAGTTTATTTAACACTCCCGAGAAAGATTATGCTATTTTTTTAATGAAATTTCTTGAGTGGTAGATTATTTTTTACAGCTCTAGCTGAGGTAGCTGTCACTACCTGAAATGTAACAAATAAAATACCAATCTTAAATATTGCTATATTTCACGATAGTTTCTCAACTTGACGCACATGCTTTTGGAACATTCTCATTTGTCAAATAGTTTCTGGCATGCTACACAATCTGTAATGCAGGTTTTAACTTACTTTTACGCAATATTGATCATTCTTGAAAAGCAATCTAACATTTTCTATTCCTTGATTACGAAGCTTTGATGCAGCTGATTTAGCTACTTGAGCGTTTACAAAAAATGCTACATATCCCTTACTTTCTGCATTGTTTTGTTTTGGGTGACGTTTCTGCATTTCTTTTTCATATTGCCTTTTGTAATGAGGAGTATTTTGTATCAATTGTTCTGACCTCTTTCTTAAGTACTCGACTTTTACCTTCGCAAGCCCAGACTTATGAAGTCCTAAAACTTGTGCTGCTTTTTCTGACAAGTCTATTATTCTACCTTCAACAAATGGCCCTCTATCATTAACTCTTATAACAAGCTTTCTTCCATTTTCTAAATTAGTAACACGAACAAAGCAGGGTAGGGGCAAGGTCTTATGTGCTGCAGAAATCAAGTGACGATTAAACACTTCACCGTTGGCTGTAATTGTGCCATGATCTTCTATTCCATACCACGATGCTATTCCTACTTCTTCGTAACAGCTACAGTATTTTGGGTGGTAGGTGATACCATTTATTGTATAGCTATTGCCAATTTTATAATGACCTGCAGTGTGATTACACCTATTGCTAAAACTACAACTACTCATCAAAACGAATATTAGACATAGAAAGGCTAGTTTTTTTATCATTGTACTTAGTGAAATGGTTCGATACCATGAGGATTTTAAATTATACTATAATAAATTTAGTAATAAGTAAACGTCTACTGCCAAATATGCACAGCACTAAAAAAGGTTCTGTCGCATCTATAAACCATAGGAAAGAAGATCATTAAAGGTGGGATTATAGGAGTTATGAAGCCATTAACATAGCAAAATTCTCAAAAGTAGAAACATTATTTTAATAATTCGTCTTTTTTGAATCATACGAATATTTTCTATGCCTGTGATGGTAATCTTGGCGGAATGGAAGCTTTTAAACCCAAGCATTGGCTTTATTAGTTTTTTGATAAATCTATCAACAATATTATTTAGATATTTTATTTGAAGAACTGTAATCTTCAGAAATTTCTGCATTCAAATCATCAAGAGCAGCAGTATTACTGCCGCTTTTATCAATTACAATTTTCTCAGGAAGATAGTTACTCCTGAAGGCTTTACGAAAGAATGCAAGTGCTGCAGACTTGTCTCTACTAACACACAAGAGGAAGTCTACAGTATATAAATAAACCCATTTACCGTTTAATTTAATGTAAGTCTCTCCAACTACTACCAACCTGCTTCTTTCTTTTCCTTACTGCCTCATCTATCAGTGGTGATAACCCACCTTTGTAACGTAGCATTTTGCTCCCCTTATACTCATCATTTCTTCCAAATCTCGATAGCTCAAAGAGAATCGACATTTCATGTATACAGATAACATCCGCTGAAAAGCTAAATCCTTTGAAATATGGCAACAATTTTTGATTGATACGAAACATCTTTGCTTTTTTTTTAGACAATTATATCATTCTTCTTTCTACTTCCCTACAAATGCGACAGAACCCTTTGACGTACTCAAAAAAAGAGAATAAAAGGTACCGATATTACGTATGCAACAATCACTTAAGGGGAAAGAATTGTGAATCAATAAACCGAACAATAGTAGCAGGAGAAGTGGAAAAAGAAATAATGAAGAAAGCGGAGCAGCTATATGAAAAATGGAGAGAAAAAGCAGAAGAGTGGAAAAATTTAAGTTTTGGAAAACAGAAAGAAGTAGTGAAAAAGTTAATAAGAACAGTATTGGTGAGAGAGGATGGAATAGAGGTGAGTTCTGAATCAGAGGAAAAATTTATACCAATGAAGAAGAAAGGAAACAAATGCACAGTAATCGAGCCAGAAGGAAAAACAAATAATGCGTTACTCAAAGCAGTGGTAAGAGCCCATCTGTGGAAACGGCAACTAGAAGAAGGAAAATACAGAAGTGTGAAAGAGCTGAGTGCCAAAATTAATATAGGTACAAGACGTATACACCAAATTTTAAGATTAAATTATTTAGCACCAAAAATTAAAGAAGATATAGTAAATGGAAGGCAGCCAAGAGATTTGAAGTTGGTTGACTTGAGAGAAATACCGATGCTGTGGAGTGAGCAGATGAAGAGATTTTATGGGTTTAAGCAAGCTGTCTGCCAATAAAAAATAAGATAAATGGGAGTGTTAAATAAACCATACGCGTCAAGTTAAGGAAATATCGTGAAATATAGCAACATTTGAGATGGGCATTTTATTTGTTACATTTATTTTTTTAGGGAGTTCTTATCTAGAAGAAGATGATTTTTTCAGAAGAATCTATAAATTAATAACTTTATTACTTAATATATAAAATAGTTTTTTTCGTTTCCTTTCTTCCTTATACCACTTTTCCTTAACTTGACGCGTATGGTTTATTTAACACTCCCTCTCAAAGAGGTGCTTTTAAAATGCTATTTGATTAATAACTTTACTGATATAGGTATGCCTATTTTCAAATTTGCCTCGTAAATTCCTTTCATTACTCCTCCTCATTCCTTGCCATTCAACAAAGCCTCCCAGAAGCACCATAAATACGCTTTTCAACACATATTTAATAGAGTTTGTGAAGAAAATGACACTGAACACCATTTGACAAAAGTCTTGGACAAATGGGCAAGTTGAACGTATGAATAAAACTTTTAAAAATGCTACAGTTAAAAAATATTACCACCGCTCACATCAGCAGCTCAAAAAGCATCTTTACAATTTTATGATGGCTTACAATTATGCTAGAAGAATTAAAACTCTTAATGGTCTTACACCTTTCGAATTTATATGTTTACAGTGCTCCTCATTTATTTACACTACCATCACACTCTGGAACCATGTATCTAAACTTCTGCTGAAACCTTACTGTAATTGTCCTTAGATTATCATTAAATAATATTAAAAATTTAAGCATCTAGACCCATCTGTTGTAAGAAGATAATGTTTTGCCAGTCAATATTATAAATTGACTATAGCATCTTGCTGACGGCTAAGATTTACGTTGACATCGTTAAGATAACTCTTAATGGCTGGCTGGTTATCTATTTTTCTCCTTTTAGTTTTTGTACTCTCTGTGTCTAGAAACCTTTTGTTTCCTAGCAGTAACTCTTCACTTGATACTGAAGAAGAACTTTCGCTATTTTTTTCTACATAAAGCTCTTTTAAGATTGAGACACCCTTAGCATTCAAATCAGATTTTTCAAATTGTAAGAGCGATTCTCTTTTTTCTACCTCATTTTTTAAATATGTTGATTTATCTTCATCTCTAGTAAACAACTTTTGTATAGCATATACAGTATCTAAAGTATCAAGATGATTTATCCCTATAACCTTCTCTTGTAATTCTTGCAATCGTTGAAGTTCTTGTAATGCTTTTTCTTTATCCTCTAAGCAACTATGTAAAACAGCTATATAAAACTTCACAGATAGTACGTTAGGATGATTATCTAAAAATCCATAATTTTTTTGTAGCTTCAGCACTTTCTCAAAATATTGCAATGCTTTCTCTCTTAATTCTCTTTGAATTACTTTTCCTACCTCTATTGCAACAAAATAAGGAGCCGGTTGTAAGTACTGACTACTCTCTTGATTTATCAGACACCGAGGCCAATGCACCATAAACAAGATAAAAACAAGCAAGAAGAGTTTAAAAGATACTGCAATAAAATAGTCAATTTCCACTCTAAAAGGGGGGTGTTTTTTTTGATGAATCACGATTTGGGACTCATTCAAAAATCGGACACGGATGGTTTAAAAAGGGGGTCAGAACGCAGGTTAAAATGAAAATTGGTAGACAAAATTTCTATATCTACAGGGCGGTAAATCCAAGAAGTGGTAAGAAAATTAGCCTACTTGCTCCATATGTAAACACTGATTGTATGAATATATTTCTGGAGCAAATGTCGAAAGATTTAGGCACGAAAGAAGCCTTTCTTGTAATGGATTGTGCAAGTTGGCATAGATCAAAAAGTTTGAAAATTCAGGAAAACATTACCATCATATACTTGCCTCCTTATTCACCGGAACTGAATCCTGTTGAAAGGTTGTGGCAATATATCAAATACAATACTTTACGCAATAGTATCTACGGTACCATAGGTTTACTTGAAGATGTTTTGTGTAATTTTATTGTTAATATTTCCAGCACTACTATTAAACGAGTTTGTAATGTTTCTTATTTGTTCGCTCAGTAATGGATTTTGGTATAAGTATTTCTGGCGCGGTAATTTCAGGTATTCTTGTTGTTTTTTTTGCCACTTGATAGAAGCTTTTCTGAAAGTTTTTCATCAGCAATGCGACAAAAATCTTCTATGAAACAGTAAAGTTCTGTAATATCTTTCTTCATGGGTAACCTCTTAATTATTGCTAAAATACTTGAGTTTACCCTATTCCTCTCTTTATTAATTCTACTTTCTAATCCATAACTGGGGTTATTAGTATGTAAATCAACACCTATATAACGCACAAATTTCTTCTTATTGAATACCCCAACATATCAGAGTAGAATATTATCAGTTGGTCCATTCTCCTATACGTAATCACTCAATTTTATAGGCCGCACGATGGTTTTCGGTGACAGAGGCAACTAACCTCCCTCACGAGGTCTTTTCCCTCCATACCGCAAAAAGCAGAAAGGTCCTCACAAAAATGTTCAACCTACCACCAGTGATATTTTGATGTAGCTCTCTATGAACTAATCGACTTCTTGGAGTATGTTTTTGAACTGATTAGAGAAGAAAATGATATGAATTGTTATTGCTTGGTTAGAAGGATGAGAAGGTATAATAACTCTTCAGAGTGTACTCTCTCTTCTTTTTATCTCTCGAAGTGATAAATCATATAGAGCGCTTGATGGAGTAAGAGAATTCCCCGGAAAAGCCTGTAACTTTCTCAATTTTTGTTCAAAAGTAGAACACTCACGTAATCGTACTCCTCTTTCCTGAGACAGCTCCTCTCCTACTGCATTAGGATGGGCTCCTTCCTGAGGCTGCTCTTCTACCACATTAGGACGGGCTCTTTCCTGAGACAGCTCCTCTCCTGCTACATTAGGACTGACTCCCTCCTGAGGCGGCTCCTCTATATTAATAGAGGCATCTTCTCTCACAGAAGATACTACCAGCTTCTCCTTCAAAAGCTCTAAATTTACTTTATAAGAAGCATTGACAGATTTAAATATAGCTTCCCTATCATCATAAGTGATCATATTAGCAAAATAGCAAAAAACTTTTGTGCTATCTAATTTTTCATATATATAGGTTTTACTATGCAAGTAAATAGTAGTTTTTATGATTTCACTTAAAAAATACATTTTTTCTCCCTCTTCCACATTATTCAGTAGAGACAACAGAATTTTAAAATCACTTGTTTCTACATCCCGCACAGCCAAAAGTGTAGCATATAAGATAGCATCCTTCATCTTCTCTTTATCAAAATCTTGATCTACTTTGTCTAATATAAACTTTACAAAATCAGTATTACCAGAAGAGATAGCACATCTAACAGAATGATATGACAAATCACTAAGGACCTTTTTTACATCACAACCCAGATCGGAAGCTAAAGAAAACACTTCTTTGAGCTCATTTTTATGAGCAAACCTTAATACATCCCATAAAAGACACTTGAATAACCTTTCTTTATTACAAGAAGATAGATGAGATTTACTCAATCTCATATTCCTTATTGTTTTTTTTATAAAATCTGTATTGAAATTCACATAATTTGAATCCCTTTGATCTACTAAAGATTTAAAAATTTTACCTTTACACTTGCCTGATATTTTATAGTATTCATCAACATCTGCATTCCAATTAGCTAGATTAACTAATAAATCTACTTCTCCTTCCTTACTAGTACGGGCTCTCTTCTGAGGCAGCTCCTCTCCCCCTGCTACATTAGGACGGGCTCTCTTCCGAGTAGGATTGACTCCCTCCTGAGGCTGCTCTTCTACCACATTAGGACGGGCTCTCTTCCGAGTAGGATTGACTCCCTCCTGAGGCTGCTCTTCTACCACATTAGGACGGGCTCTTTCCTGAGACAGCTCCTCTCCTGCTACATTAGGACTGACTCCCTCCTGAGGCGACTCCTCTCCTACTAAAAAACTAAATATCTTCCGCTTTATAGGTTCACTAAGACTTGTAAGCTTGCCAAAGTTACTCAACCTCATATCTCTGTTATTAGATAGTAAGTCTGCAAGTTCCTCATTACAATCAACACCTCTTTTTTCATGATTTTCTAAACATTCTTTTATCATTTTGACTGAAACTTTTTTTAGCAATAAGTTTACTATTTTAATATATTCTAAATCACCCAAGCTAAATACAACATTGAATATTCCTCTTTCAATTATAAACTTTCTTGCAACTTTCCTCTGCGATTGCGGAGAAAGTTTTTTGTAAAATTCTTGATACAACAAATACTCACCCGCACTCATCAGGTGATCAAATAGGTTGTAACCAAGGGAATCGGTAGAACATAGCACCTCAGGTACAAACATCACTACCTGCTTTGCATTGTCATGCATCTTATCTATTGTACTTATCTTCTCAATCAAACGACCAAGGATCCTTTTTTTTGTTTCTGAATCAGTTCTTCTACTGATGACTGTAAAAGTCAATGCATTATATCCATCATGTAATGAACGACGAGTAACATCAACGTAATCTCTTTCCAATAACACTTTTATGATATCCTCCTGTCCCAAATAACATGCAAGCATTAAAGGAACTATCTGTTGTTGTTCGCTATATTTATCAAAATTCCATTTCTTATTTTTCAAAGTTACCGCATAGATCGGCATATTCGATCCTTCTGACAATGCAGCTATAGTGTCTGGCGCACAACCTGCCTGCGAAAGACTATTATCGTATATTTCTTTGAATAATTTAGTTACCACAAAATACTTTTGCCCGCGGTACCCTAAACCTCTAGCAATCTCTTTCTCTAAAGAGAAAACATAATCATAATAAAAATCTTTTGCGCTATTATAACGTTGTGAAGGTGACTTGTAATTATCAGTGTAATGCAGGTAGATAGGAGTAGAATCTAATTTACGAGAACAATCTTGCTTATAATTAAAAAGCAGTTGATGACCAGGCAAAATTTCTCTACTTGTACTCAAGATGAAACAGGCATGTCTTTGAATCCTATTTAAAGTGGCAACAACATTACTGGTGCCTATCGATGCATGATTTAAGTAACTTACCCAGTTTCTTTCTTTCTCTGAATTTGTAGATATTTGTGAATAACGTTCCAGAGTACACTCGTTCATTTCCCTATTACCCGTTCCCAAGAAAGCTTTAGGAGATATTCTTTCTTGGGTATTCAAAAACAACCCATAAACCGTTTCTTCTTCTAAGCAGGCAATTTTTGCAAGTATAATACTAGAATCATTTTTCTCTACATTAAAGTCAGAATTTAAGCCCAATGCACGGTAATTATACTTAATTTGATCTTCAATACCTGCCTTGTACTTAATTTTGCCTTGTTCCTTAATTTGTTTTAACGTATACTTTTCTGGTTGGTCCTCATCAATAAGTATATTATCACTAGTGATTGGAGATTCTCCTTTCGTGCGCTTCAAATGACCTTCCACTCTTGTTTTGCCTAAAAGATAGTCCAGGTACCAATCTGAATGTAGTAAATTTTTTAATTCATCTGACAACTCATGAAAGACGGAAAGAGCTTTTTTTTCTAAATCATCATTTCGATGCTCACCAATAAAGTGTAGTCTGTATAATACCCTACCAATAGTCCTTTGGAAGAATTTTATCTCTACTTTGTCTTTCGTCAATTTAGATACTCTACCTAATATAGACAATATCTCAGTAGAAGATTTAACATCCTTCTGAAGACTATTTAAATTAGAAACCATTCTTAGCATACCTTGAGCAAGCTCCTTATTAATAATAGCATCTCTTTCTCCGTTTTGATAAATGAGATAAACAAGTGTACATAAAGAATTAACAAGAACACGAATACATAAGTAATTTTCATCGGAATAGCTACTATCTAATCGACAATCACCAAGGCCTTTTGTCAAAGAACGAATTAACTCACATAATAGGTCTTCATCTATCACTAAACCTGCATGGGTCAATCTAGATAAGCTAAAGACTGTATTCATAATGTATCGTATATTATGTTTTACAGGAGCGATGGCAATAGCACGAGCTGCAAGATCAGAAACACAATCATTGTAAATACTGTTATCAAAATTAGCATGAGAAAAACTAGCTGATCGTTGTTTACTTTCATATAATTTTGTTATCGCATTATAGATAGGAGCAATATCCTGAAACTTAAACTGCGCGGAGATTTTTTTTACATTTTTTATAAGCTTATCACTGAGGGATTGGACATTCTTACCCATTAGCATCTCTGATGACCATGTTGATAAGCAGACACAGATTTGAGCAATATTTTCAGGAAGACCAAATACTGAATTGTTTTTGAGCACCTTAAGATTAAAGATAGAAGCTATATAAACATCGCTCACTTCTTCTCCCTCAAAATCAAACCAAAAACCACATAACTGATTAAAACGCTCTTTAGCTTTCGCTCCTGTTCCATACAAGACACGAGATATTTCAACAAAACTTATTTTTTCATTCAATATACGTTCTAGATTTGGTTTTTTACCTCCCTCCTTATCAAATAAAGCATCATAAAAATCTTTAAATGCTTCTGCAGCCTTTGCTCCTGATCCACTTAAAATACTGGATACACTGGCAAAATCTATACCGCTATCTATTATATGACTTAGCTCATCTGTTTTCCTCCCATCTGACTTAAACAAAACACCGTGCAATTTCCTGAATGCTTCTGGAGAAACTTCTCCTTCTCCACCCAAAATGTTGAATATATCCCCAAGACTTATCTTGTGAAACAACATATCCTTTAGCTCTCGTTTCGGCTTTCTTTTATCATCAAACAAAACATGATAAAATCTCTTGAATACTTCTGGAGCCTTTATTCCTGCTTTACTTAATATATTGGATAGATCACATATAGTTATTTCATTTTTTAACATATCGTCCAGATCTTGCACCACAGCTCCATTACTATCAAAAAGAGCATACCGCAAGTCCTTAAAACAACTTTTAGCATTCAATCCTGATCCATATAAAATATCGGATATATTGTCCGGAGCCATTTGGTTGCTTAACATACATTGTAAATCCGCTTCTAGGTCCACTTCATTATCAGAAAAAGCATCATAAAAATCCTTGAGAATTTCTGGAGCCTTTTCTCCAGAACAGGCTAAAATATTGAAAAAATGAGTTACATTTAACTCTTGATCAAATATACACTTTTGATTTCCGCTCGAATCAAACAAAACATCATATAATTTCTTGAATGCCTCTGCAGCCTTTGCTCCTGATCCACTTAAAATACTGGACAAACTGGCAAAATCTATACCGCTATCTATTATATGACTTAGCTCATCTGTTTTCCCTCCATCTGACTTAAACAAAACACCATACAAATTCTTAAATGCTTCTGCAGCCTTTGCTCCTGATCCACTTAAAATACTGGACAAACTGGCAAAATCTATACCGCTATCTATTATATGACTTAGCTCATCTGTTTTCCCTCCATCTGACTTAAACAAAACACCATACAAATTCTTGAATGCTTCTGCAGCCTTTGCTCCTGATCCACTTAAAATACTGGACACACTGGCAAAATCTATACCGCTATCTATTATATGACTTAGCTCATCTGTTTTCCCTCCATCTGACTTAAACAAAACACCATACAAATTCTTAAATGCTTCTGCAGCCTTTGTTCCTGATCCACTTAAAATACTAGATATTCTAGAAAAAGCTATCCCGCTTTGTAATATATAATCCAGCTTGCATAGTTGATTGTCGTCCAAATCAAACAAAACATTACATAATTTCTTGAATGCTTCTGCAGCCTTTGTTCCTGATCCACTTAAAATACTGGACACATTGGTAAAATCTACACCAATTTTTAATATACGCTCTAACTCTGGTCTTTCTCTTCCCGAACTATCAAACAAAACATCATACAAATTCTTGAATGCCTCTGGAGCATTTGCTCCCACCCCTATAATATGGGAAAGGCTGGAAAAATTTATATCTATGTTTAATATACGCTCTAACTCTGGTCTTTCTCTTCCCGAGCTATCAAACAAAACATCATACAAATTCTTGAATGCCTCTGGAGCATTTGCTCCTGTCTCGGTCAAAATATGGGATATGCTAGAAAAACCTAACCTGCTATTTAATATACACTCTAGCCTACTTTTTTGATTTCCGCTCGAATCAAACAAAACACTATACAAATTCTTGAATGCTTCTGGAGCCTTTATTCCTGATCCGCATAAAATACCAGATATGCTAGAAAAAGCTATCCCGCTACTTAATACATTCGTTAGCTTATCTGTTTCTCTTCCATTAAAATCAAACAAAGCATCATACAACCCATTGAATGCTTTTGGAGCCTCTACTCCTGTCCTTTTTAAAATAGAAGATATGCTAGAAAAGTTCACTTTTCTTTTTAGCATATACTCTATCTTGCATCGTTGACTTTTATCCAAAGAAAACAAAGCATCATACAAACTATTAAATACTTCTGGAGCACGTGGTCCTAACCTAGCCATAATAGTCGAAATGCTCACAAAATCTATACCGATATCTAATATACGACTTAGCTTACCTGTTTCTTTTCCCTTCAAATCAAATGCATAGTAGAGCTCATAGAATACTTCTCCAATCCCAGCTCCCGCCGAAGATAGAATATTGGAAAGGCTGGCAAAATCTATACCCCTATCTGTCATATCAATTAGCTCATCTGTTTTCCTCCCATCTGACTTAAACAAAACATCATATAATTTCTTGAATGCCTCTGCAGCCTTTGCTCCTGATCCACTTAAAATACTGGACACACTGGCAAAATCTATACCTTCGTTTAGTATATGCTCTAACTCTGTTTTTTTTCTTCCCGAATCATCAAACAAAACATCATACAAATTCTTGAATGCCTCTGGAGCATTTGCTCCTACCTTATTCAAAATATGGGATATGCTAGAAAAATTTATCTCGCTACTTAATATACACTTTAGCCTACTTTTTTGATTTCCGTTCGAATCAAATAAAACATTATGCAATTTCTTGAATGCTTCTGCAGCCTTTGCTCCTGATCTACTTAAAATATTGGACAAACTGGCAAAATCTATACCTTCGTTTAGTATATGCTCTAACTCTGTTTTTTTTCTTCCCGAACCATCAAACAAAACATCATACAAATTCTTGAATGCTTCTGCAGCCTTTGCTCCTGATCCGCATAAAATACTAGATATGCTAGAAAACCTAATCCCGCTTCGTAATATATAATCCAGCCTGCATTGTTGATTGTCGTCCAAATCAAACAAAACACCATACAAATCGTTGAATACTTTTGGAGCCTTTACTCCTGATCCACTTAAAATACTGGATAAATTGGCAAAATCTATATCGCTATCTATTATATGATTTAGCTTATTTGTTTTCTCTCCGTCCGACTTAAACAAAATATCATACAAATTATTGAATGTTTCTGAAGCCTTTGATCCTGATCCACCTAAAATACTGGACAAACTGGCAAAATCTACACTTTTACTTAACATATTCTGTATTTTTTTGCTTTTATTATCAAAAAAGATCTTATGTAAATTCTTTAATTCATCTGCAGCCGCTGCCTTTGCTTTATTTATCAAGCTAAACACGAAAGATAACTTGAGACCGCTATTTGTAATACTTGATAGAATATTTGTGGCCTTTCCTTCCTTATCAAATAAAGCATTATGCAAATTCTTGAATGCTTCTGCAGCCTTTAATCCCGCTCCACTCAAAACGTTGGATATGCAAAAAAATCTCACCCCGCAATTTAACATACGACTTAGCTCATCTGTTTGTTGTCCATCCGACTAAAATAAAACATCATGCAAATTCTTGAATGCCTCTGCAGCCTTTGCTCCTGATCCACCTAGGATACTGGTTATACTAGAAAAATGTATCCCGCTATCTATTATATGACTTAGCTCATCTGTTTTCCCTCCATCCGACTCAAATAAAACATCATGCAAATTCTTGAATGCCTCTGCAGCCTTTGCTCCTGATCCATGCAAAACGCTGGCTATACCAGGCAAATATATCCCGCTACCTATTATATGATTTAGCTCATTTGTTTTCTCTCCATCCGACTTAAATAAAATACCATGCAAATTCTCGAATGCTTCTGCAACCTTTGCTCCCGATCCACCTAGGATGCTGAACACAACAGTCAAAGATAATCCAGCTCTTAGTATATCCTGTAGTTTTGATGATGGCTGTCCTCTATTATCAAATAAGGCATCATACAATTTCTCGAATGCTCCTGGAGCCTTTGATCCCGCTCCAATCATTAAGGAGGACACCTTCTCACTATTCAGACATCTGCGCGATATATAGGATATCCTGCTTTCTTGATTTACGATAAAAAACAAAGCATCATGGAAATCCTTAAATACATCTGCAATCTTTGCTGATGATATAGATATAACGTTGAATATTCTAGTTAAAGTAAAATCGCATTCTAAGTAATCGTTGAATTCTTTTGTTCTTTCTTTTTTTTCATCAAACAATACTTTATAGAACGAGTCGAATGCTTTTGAAAAATTTAATTTTGATTTATTTACAATGGATAGGATATGAGAGACAGTCAATCCATTATCTAACATGAGCCTTAACTTTTCCGATCCATCTTTCGAAAAAAATATACTATGAAGTTGATTAAACATTTCTGGAGACTTGTCTCCTGATTTACCCAAAGCACGAGAGATACTCTTCCAATCAAACCCAAAGTTTAACATGCAAGACAGCTCCTTTTTTTTTCTTCCTTCCTTATCAAACCAAATATTATGCAAGTCATTGAATACTTTTAGAGTATGCCTTCCTGACCCACTTAAAATGTAAGATATATCATGCATAGTGCACCCAGCATTTAACATATGCTCTAGTTCCTGTTTTGCTTTCCCCTCGCTATCAAAAAACTTATTTATCAACTTCTCCAATACTTCCACATGCGCGATCCCTCTCATACCCAGAATAGTGACCAAGTCTTGCATACTCATAACACTTGCTGACAGACGGATTAGTATCGCTTTGGGCTTTCCTTCAAAAAAAAATACATCATAAAACTTCCTAAAAATTTCTGCAGCCTTTCCTCTTACTCCTCTCATAATATTTTTTACATCATACAGAGTCAGTCCAGTACTCAAGATATGCTCTAGTTCTGGTGTTTTTTCTCCTTCTTTAGTGCACACAGCATTATGAAATTCATTGAATAACTTCCCCACCCTCACTCCCGAATTAGTCATAATGGAGAATACATGATTCATAGTGAACCCAATACCTAATACATGTTGTAGCTCATCTGTTTTTTTTCCGTTCGAATCAAAGAAAGTATTATATGCTGCCTTGAATGCTTCTTCAGACTTACATCCCGATCCACGAATAATAGACTGTATACCGCTTATATATTGATTTTTAGACAAGAAGTCAAACATCGCTTTCTCTTCTTTTGTTCTTAAAAAGCAAAAAAAAGAATCATCATTATTAGCTACCGTAGACTCAGAATTTAAAATTTCTTTAAGACCTTCAGCAAAACCCTTTCTTAAAGAGACAGGATCTTTTTTTAAGCTTTTTAAGCTCTCCCTTACCTTAACGTGATCATAGTTTCCACTCCCTATTACATTTAAAATCTCTTTCGCATTTTCCACAGCAAATACTCCACAATTATGACTGTCATGCTGCTGTTTGCAAGATACATCGTAAATATTATTCTTCGAGTATCCATTGCTTTCTAAAAACTCATCTAAGCAAGTCCGTTTAACAGAAGAAGCTTTATTCTTCATATTACGACCGACATTACATCTACCAGTAGCACTTACAAGACACGTTTCGATACCTTCTCCAAGAGAATCTGAATAGAAAAAAATATCTTCCTTCCTATTATCACGGATAGCAACCAATGTTACCCAGTGGTTAGAATTTTGATTAAGAATGTATATTAATTTCTTATCTCTATTCTTCTTGAACTTGTTTAATTGCGCTCGTAAGATTCCACAACCTTCAACTCCAAAAATTATATCATTACTTTCAGTCCATTTATAGATATGCTTTCCAAGATCCGAGATAACGTAATTTTCAAGAAAAGATCGACAATTATTACCTGTCAAGTTCTCTTGAAAATCTTTACTCAGAAGACATATACCTGAAGCAGGTCCCGCCTTTTTTTGATTCTTTGTAACAGGAGGCCCTTTTAATATTGATGACTGCTTTTGTGTTTCATTTTTAGAACTACTTATATCAGTAGAAGATCCTTGTTTTGCACAGCTTGGACCTACTAAATCACCTGCTATTTGTTCTGGACCTAGCACGAGTCTAGAGAAATGCCCTGTTGATAAAAATATTGTTTCTTGCTCTTTACTACCCCATAATTTATCTACCCTTACATACTTAGTATTTATCATTCTTGAGTCTGGTTTAAAATCATGTACATTTTGCTCAGAATTACCTTCAATATTGACGATAATTCTAGTATTAGATAGGGAAGCTAAAATAGGAACTTCTTCAATGAAAATAAAATAACTTTGACTTTGTATTTCTTCTAGATAGGCTTGATATAAGGATTCACTTTCAATAAACGTGTCGCTTATGAATTTAGGATTGTATCTAACGTCATAGTCTCTAATATGAAGACCAGGAATGTAACATGATAAATAGGGGAAAGTGTCTTCCTCGATAGGAGCAAGTAGTTTATTCTTGTTTTCTTCTTTACGTAAATCTGAGATAGTAAGAGAAACTTTCTTATTTCCTAAAGATCTGGTATTATACACATCAGTTATTACTGAATATATTATCTTTGCAAATTCGTCATCCTCACGAAACTTTGCTGCAATTGCTTCTCTTAATTCTCGAATGTCATTAGAAGCTTTATCAACCTTATCATTTACTTCTTTAGCGAAATCCTTTATTTTATGAGAGTTACTACCTAACTTTTCTGGTTCACCTAAAAAGGTAGTTAGAACTGAGTACAACTGACTCTTTAAATCAGCAGGCATGCTTTCATCGTTTAAACACGTAAATTGATTAAGAAATCTATGCCATTCCATTCTCATATCTTGCGCTCTTTCAGCCCGATACCCATCAGGTGTATAGTCACCAAACACTGCATGAAAAAAACAGTTACCATCACCCACTGTTTCACAAACTCTTGTAGTTTGTTTACAAACAGGTAAATCAGACATATTTCTACTTAACATAGCTTTACTTATAAATATAGATATAAAACTTTCGGTGTATGTTGCAAGTGAATCACAATATCTCTTGAAAGTTTTATATCTATATTGATCCAAGCAAAATCTTTCCTACAAATCAGCTCCTCGATCGTACTGCAAATCTAGGATGACGTTGTGGCAACGGTTCTGCTGCTTTATCTTTATTCACTCAAAACTTATATGTAGGTATTTTATCAATACCCATAAAACATTATTCCTCTAGCCCCTATATGGCGAACAAGCACAAACGCCCGCACTCCTTGCGCCATTTACTACTCATTTCTTAATTTGTGTATCATAGATAGTCGAAGCTACCACACCCTTAAAATTTGTCAACCATCATTTTAGAAGATTTTTTAGATTTGGAATAATTTTTGATAACGAGCTCCATACATGAACTCTTGTTTATTTTAAATTTTGTTTTTGTTATAAGTTCGTTAATCCTTCTTGCAAGCAAGATAATATTAATTTAGCAAAATATATTACTTAATATATCAATTGAATTAACCATTTTCAGCAACCAAAGCCACAGGCGGTGAGAATCGTTCGTTTTGGGGTAGATTGGTCTACCAAATAACCAGTACGAACTTTTTTATATGGCAATTTCACTGTGCGCTAAAATCAGCTGTATTAGCTAACTTTCGCTAAATTTACATATAAACTAGTTTGCTTAGCTTTGTTGCAATAACTTTACGTTTTTATTTTTACAACCCTGTTTTACGCGGCTTATTCTCAAAAATATATGACGTTTTTTACTTGTTAAAAAAGTAAACATTCAAGATTTTTGTCACACTAATTTTTAGTACGTTTCTGAAGCTAAAATGAATATTAATAATCTTATATATAATATAAAAAAATATATAAGTCTTGATTTTTTCATAAAAATAGCAAATAATTAAACCATATTATTTTAATAGAAAAAATTATGACTTTAGAGTGGAGAGAAATATTAGATGTAGCAAGTGATCCTAAAATTTCAATGGATATAGATAAACAAACTAACTTAAAGGAAACGTTGGTTCTTTTTTTAAGGGAGGCTATAGATAAACAAGATGTTTCAACTATTATAAATCTATCCGAACGTTTTACACAAAAACTCACTGAAAATGGATGCAAGTACCATGATTCATTACTCCCAATTACTCGGGAAATATATAAAAATGCCCTTATAATTGTAAGCAATGATATTGCCAAGCTTAATGAAAGAAGTCTTAATCAGATCATTAGTGGAAAAGTAGGACAGATCGAAGCAATTTTAGCTATAGCTTCATTAATTGATAACAAGCAACTTATAAAAAAAATGTTAGACTTGGTTGAAAGGAATATAAAAAACAACCTGGAAGGACAGCAAGTTCTTTTAAAGAGTTTAATTAATATACTAACATACTCGATAAAAAATGAACGTTTTCAGACTATTGGGTATATATGTCACAGACGATTCTCTCAAACTTTTTGTCCTGTTATTCGAGGAACATATATAAAAGCATTTGCAGATAGCAAAGTAGTAAAAGAGCTAGCAAAGAAAATAAAAAAACAAGAAAAATCTACTGAATATGAGTTTTGGATGGAGTTGACAAAATATCTTGCAAAGATGAACAATCATTATCCAGAAGAAAGTAAACCGAAAGAAAATAATGTGATTTCTCAAAATAAAAAAATGTATATTGTAGCTACTTCTGCACTTGTAGTAGCTGTAATTATTTCAGGGATAGCTATTGCAGTTTACTCAGGAATGTTAGCGGTAGGAATAGCAGTTGGAGTTTGTTGTCTAATTGCTGATGCAGTCATATACTATTGTAATAACCCTTTAAACTCACTTGAGAATAGCAATGCTGAAGCTGTAGTAAATCAAATAACAGTGTAAAATTATAACTTAAGGGGTAAGGAGATATAGCAGGAGAGTTGGCTTTGTTACCTATGAAAGGTCGATTATACAAGCAACTTATTGAAAATCTTATTTTTTGTAATCAGTTTATCCAATTTAGTTGGAGTGTTAAGTTTACTAATCTTTCCATAATTGAGATTAAAGAATTGTAAATAATTTATAGATTCTTCCGAAGAAATTATCTTATTTTTTATTGGCAGACAGCTTGCTTAAACCCGTAAAATTTCTCCATACGCTTTTTCCTGCATTCTATAAGCTAATCTCGGTATCAGATATTTCTTTGAGTGTCTAGGTGCTTCTTCCCCAAACACCTTCTTCCACATTCTCCTTAGCTCTTCTAACGTTTTTTTCTCTAAATTCATTACTTTCTTTTCTATTTCTTCCTCCATATTTTTAGCCTTTCATAAATAACTTTTCAATTCTGTCTGTTTCTTTCTTCAATACTTCAGTTACTTCTTTACTGTTTTTCGCATAATCCATCGCTATCATTCCAAATTTATCCGCTTGCTCTATTTCTGCTCCTGCTTCCACTAACTCTTTTACTATTTCCACTTTCCCCACCATACATGCAAGGTGCAATGGAGTGCATTTACCTCCATATTCCTCAGCATTTACATTTGCTCCTGACTTTATCAATTCTCTAACTGTTTCTAGACGTTTCTCCGTTACTGCTAGGTACAGTGCTGTATATCCTTCTATATCTTTAGCATTCACATTCGCTCCTTTTTCGACTAATAACTCCACTGTTTTTACCTCTACTGCATAATGTAGAGCTGTTCTTCCATTCTCGTCTCTTGCATAAATATTTTTATATGAGTTCTCTAATAGTGACTCCTCTTTTCCTTTTTTACTCATGACCTACCTCACCTTTTCTTTGAATTTAAATCCCTTTTCTAAGCCCTCCTTTTCACCACCTCATCTATCATCTCATTTACTTGGCTCATTATTTTGCTTGCTAAATTTTCACATTCTTCCTTTATTAGCGATTTGTCTCTCTTCCTTATTTCTCCTATCTCTATTATTTTTAGTTCCGGCATATAGCTTCCATTCAACATGTCTGCTATTTCTCCCACTAGCCCCTCTATTCCATAGCACGTCAGTTCTCTACTTTTTGTTATTCCTCCTTTTTCTCTCAAAAATTTATAGCCCTTCCCATAATAGTCCAAAAAGGTCATAAGAAAGAAGAATCGACAGCATGACGAAAAGATTTGAATAAAGGAATGTTTTTCCTGGTTCTGTTTTTTATAGCAAACCAATAATGTTCAATTTTGTTAAAATCTGGAGAATATGGAGGAAGATATAAAATTTCTGCACCAACTCCTTTAGCAAATCTTATTAGACTTATGAAAAGTAGCATTATCAAGGATAACAGTTTCTCCACTCTCTCCTTCATCCAATGCTTCCATTACCTTTTTTCTTAAGTCATAACTATATGCTACTGGCATCCTTACCTTCCACTACTATCAATCCATATCTTACTCTTTTTGGACTATTATGAGAAGGGCTATAAATGACCTAAAGGAGAGAGGAGTAGATGATATTCTGATAGCTTGTGTTAAAAAGCTTTCCTACAGCTATAAATAGCGTATTTCCTAAAGCAGAAGTACAGTTATGTATAGTACATCAGATAAGAAATTCTCTGAAATATGTATCGAGTGAAAGTTTTCATGAATGATCTGAAAAAAATATATCGTGCTTCAAGTAAAGAAATTGCTGAGAATTATCTTCTTGAGCTGGAAGAAAAATGGGGAGAAAAGTATCCTTTAGTTATAAAATCCTGGCAGAACAATTGGGAAAACTTATCCAGTTATTTTAAGTATTATGGGCCAGTTAGGAAGCTGATTTACACCACTAATCCAATTGAGGGGTTGCATAGACAAATCAGGAAATTTACTAAAACTAAGGGTTCATTTACTAGTACAAATGCCTTGTACAAACAGGTATATTGTGCTATAAAAAAGGTAGAGCAAAAGTGGATTATGGCTCTACCTAATTGGGCTTTAACTATGTCTCAACTTGATATTTTCTTTCCAGATAGATTGAAAATTGAGTTGAACTAAAAATGCGGCTTGACACACTTTTTTGAACATTCCCTTTTATAGATAGCAAACTCAACCCTCCTGCTATTTCTCCTTACCTTGAGTTATAATCATTCCACTGTTATTTGATTCACTATAACTTCAGCATTGCTATTCTCAAGTAACTTTGAAGGCTTATTACAATAGTATATGATTTCAGCAGCAATTAGACAAAAAACTCCAACTGCTATTCCTACCGCTAACATTCCTGAGTAAACTGCAATAGCTATTCCTGAAACAATTCCAGCTATTGCTAATGTGAAAGCACATACAGTAGGCAGTTTATTTTTTTCTTTACTTCGTGGAGCATCATTATTTAAATTACTCGGCTGTTGATTATTATTTTGAATACCATTTGTTTGATCTGTTGCTACAACTGAAGTTTCTGAGTATAACCTTTCTGGAACTAACGGTTCTTCATCTGTGTTGCTCTCTCTAATAGTTGCATAATTATTACTATTATCTTCTGCATTAGACTGCTCTTGAACTGCTATTGCAAAGTTTTGCATTACCGCCACTTTTAATAGTCCATCGATGATGATGCGATATTCATCCCTATTTGGTATATTTCTATTGTAATTAGGTAAAACGTTTTTAATACTTACGCTAAAGTACTTATTTATCTCTGCTAAAATTTTTTGCCGTTCAAAGGTAATTTCTTCAGGATTATCAATATTTACATTGCACACAGCAAAATCTTCAAGAGCTTCTTTCAATTCTGGATGAGATTCCGCATGTTGAACTAGATTCTTAGCCAAATCTTCCATAAATGGCTCAATGTTCTCTTCTGTAATAACATCTTTTTGTGCTTCTAGCTTTTGTTCTTCTTCTAAATAATGATCATATTGTTCCAAGATCTCAGAGCTAATTTCGTCTATACTATTAATAATGTGGGTCCATGTACCTTGAATGCAGGCACTGCTACCTTCACCATATGTTGTTGACGCTATATATATTTGTTTTAGAAGAATGAACTCTTTTTGCTCTCTCCAGATCTTTTCTATATCTAGATCACTGATTTCTTTAAATAACACATCTACTTTTTTATTGTCGTCTATATCATTTAACAATGTATGTAGTTTCGTTTTATCAAGTTGTTCTGTATCGAAATCTCCAAGTTCTCTCTTTACTGCAGAGAGTTTGCTCATTACTAAATATTGGTTTTGTGCCATGAGAGTAACTAGCAATTCTTTTTTTTCTTTCAATGGAATGGAAAAATTATCAATAAGTAGTTTTATACGGCCTATAGATTCAGGTATAGTAATTTTTGCATCATCTTTTGTATAATCATATTGTAATCCTTGTGTAGGATATCCTTTGCCATATTCATCGTGGGAGTTCTTTTTTAAATACTTCTTTTTTAGTGCTTCCTTAACTTTATCAATAATATCCCCAATAAAATCTTTATCATTAGGCACAGGATTATCACCTAATGTTTTCTCCATCACATCTCTTTTTTCTTTGTCATTTACACTAAGAAGATTTAGTCTTATTGGATCATTCTGATATTGTTTAAGTAGTTCTATACTTTCTACGTAAGAAGTCGCTGCTTGCTTTAACTGTTCTTCATCTGCTTTCGTCGATTCAACAAGTTTTTTAGCAAGAAAGTTTGTTTTTTTAACTGCTGGACTTGCATGGACAGATTGGCTATCTCGTGCAATGCGCAAGTCATCTCTTTTTTGTTCAGGTCTTTGTTTAGGTATCATACCACGTTCAAAGAAAAACCTTTGCATTCCAGGGTCGTGATTATAGAAATGAGATAGTGTGTGTCCTTGCTCATTTCTTGAATTAATTAGAAAAGGATATTTATCATAGTCATCCAGCAAAACCTCTATTCCCCCTGTATAACCGTGTTGTGCAAGATCAAAAAACAAACTTCTTATAGTGCTTTCATCTAGCTTGCGAACATTACTCTTAGATTTTGCTCTTGCTTGAGACCATGATTTTTTCAGACGTTTACAAAAACCCATAGGTTCGTTATTACCTTTTATATGAGTAATTTTATCTATGAATTCGCAGTATTTCTCAGATTCGGCTAAAGCTTTTGCTCCTTTTGCATCAATATTATTGTCATTTAAATAAAGTCGAGTAAGCTTTGTAAGATTACCATTAGCTAAAGCTTCTGCTCCTTCGTTAGCAATATTGTTTTTAGTTAAATAAAGTCGAGTAAGCTTTGTAAGATTACCATCAGCTAAAGCTTTTGCTCCTTCGTTACCAATATTATTATCCGCCAAATTAAGTTGAGTAAGGTTTGTAAGATTAGCTAAAGCTTCTGCTCCTTCGTTACCAATACTATTATTCTTCAAATTAAGTTGAGTAAGGTTTGTAAGATTAGCTAAAGCTTCTGCTCCTTCTTTACCAATCATATTGAGACTTAAATCAAGTTGAGTAAGGTTTGTAAGATTACCATCAGCTAAAGCTTTTGCTCCTTCGTTACCAATCTTACACGAACTGAGAGAAAGTTCTTTAATATTTTTGTTCTCTTGCAAATAGCTTATCAAATTATTGATATCTACTTTTTTATCATACAAATGTAATCTGTTGCCTTCAACATACTGACTGAAAATCATTTTTACCTACTAATGTTATTTAATTAACAATTATAACAAATTGTTTTACAATTATCAACTTTACTAATATATTAACTGAACTATATTATAGTTTGCAGAAAATACTAGATTCTATAGCGTTACAACAAATTTGATCATTTACTCTTTTAAAAATCGCAAAAAAGTACATACATTTGTGAGAGCAGCTCAAATAAAAGCAGGATTGTGAAAATAAAGATGTAAAATTTTGCAACAAAATCAGGCAAATTAGTTCGTATGTAGATTTAGCGAAAGTGAGCCAATATGGTTAATTTTAGCGTATAGTAAAATTATTATAAACAAAAATTTGAACGTATCACTTGGTAGACCAACTGATTCCAAGAAAAATTGTTCTCACCGTCCCTGGTTTTGAGCACTGAAAATGGCTATATTATTTAAGCTATTAGTAAAATACGTTGTTAGATTAATACTAATTTTCTTAAGGAGGAATTTAAGGCAAACTCATAATGAAAACAGAATTTGAAGGTAAAGAAAAATCCCGTACCGACCTTCTTAAGAGACTTTTGCCTAAAACTACTTTGGGTTAGAAAATTTTCTACAATAATGATTGACAAGTTTTAAAGATAGAATACTATACTTAAAATGTAATTGATAATCTAATTAATTAAGGTAGTGGCTATGTTGCGTTCAGATATTCCAAAAGTTTTGTTTTCGTCTATTAAAGAGGATGATCCCCATAGAGCATCTAAGCTTTTTCAAATTGAACGCTGGTGCTATGCAAATTGGCGTCTGCACCAAAAAAGTGGCAAGAAAGGACGTAATTTTCTTGCACAGGTATTGTCTAGCGAGGATTGTTGGAAAAAAGTAGACAATTTACACGGAGTTAAGCTTGATAGGCAAATGGTAGGTAAAAAATTGATTGTGCAAAATTCAAATAGTCCTTTTAGTACTGATAAAAGATATGAGATTGCCTGTCGTTATTGCCTGGAAGAAGATATTATTGCTCTATTTGAAGAGAGAAAAAATAAACTATCAGCTCAAGGTAAGAGCAGTCTGTTGGAGTATGGTCACTTAGTTAAGACTCTAGGAGGCAACCTTTTAATAGTTTTTTGGTCACATTTTGTTAGTGGTTACATCTCTAAACTAAATTTAGATGGCTGTCATCCATATGAGTACGGGCTTAAATGTGCTGTGAGTCTTAAGCAAGAGCAGGCAGTGGAATTCTTCTGGAATAAAATAAAATCATTACCTGAAAGTGAGATGAGCGAACAGAAAAAGGATGAAATCTTGATGAAGACAGCAGTATATGTAGCAGGGAACCGTTGTAATAGTTATCCTGAAATATTCGAGTTTTATTTTAGTCAAATAAGTCCTGATAAATATCCAGAACTTCTAAAAAGAGACTTAGCTGAAAATGGTTATTATGGTAGTCTAAACACGCTACAGGGTGCACTTCGCTTTGATCAATTTCAAGCATTGTTTGACTATTTGAAACCAAGTAATGTTTCAGAAGATAAATATCTTGTCTGGCTACACTATATAAAAACAGAAAACAGCTCATATTATGCTGGTGAAGGTGCAAAGCTTTTCATGCATATGTGGAGAAAGGAGGGATTTGATAGCCATCGTACTTATGTGCTGAAGGAAGAAGTTTGTAATAGATCTTGCTTTCTTGTTACAAGTTTATTAGTACCTTGGGTAAATCAAAATTACATGGAACCGGTATGGGCAATATTAGATAAGGCTAATTCTGATCAAATTAAAGAATTTATGGATTCTAGGCAAGCGGAGTATATACGATCTGTGTTAGAGCAAAGAGATATTGATTCATTAAATAAATTTTTATCATACGGTAAGTCTACAGCTGAAGGGTTTACTAGCTTGACTGAGGTTAAATTAAGCAAAGCATGTGAGCAATTAGGGTTGGGCAATTAAGGTATTATAAGGCAATTCTATAAAACAGGTGATGGTTTCTTGTTACTACTTTAGCTTCTGTCAAAAAGGCGTTGCATTATAATATAAATGTTATATATCCAAGTTAGTATGCAGGTAAAAATAGCTTATATTGTTGATATCTCTGATAATAAATAGTGGATTTGGTATAATGTAATGAAGGGGGCTTTATGTTTAAGACACAATATCTAACAGATCACCTAAAAAAAGAAGGCGTTAATTCAAAGATTACCGAATTATCGGATCAAATACAATATATAGAGCAAGCTAAAGAATTTTATCAACTTAAGCGTTATCGTAGATCTGATGTTGATTCCGAAAGTGGAAGTCAGGTTAAGAGAATCGATGTTCCAGGAGACGGTAGTTGCTTATTTTGGTCTGTTACTATGGCTTACTTAATACCCGTCAGAAACGACGATGCTTTATTTCGACAAAGGTATGAAGTACTATTTGGAAATGATGGAACTGTAACCCAAAATTTAGATCATATTAGAGGTTTGGTTCGGAATTTAGGTGCTGCGAATTATGATGATACATTTGCAAATTTAGTAAGAAACGTATTTCGTAATCGAGTAGTTGATCACATAAGTTCTTATAGAAATGAGTTCAGAGATTTTGTTGAAGGTGATTTTGAGCGTTACTTGGAAAACATGAGGAACCCTGATACTTGGGGAGGTGAACCTGAAATAAGAGCAATGAGTGGAATGCTTAGCGCAACGATTAGTGTTTCTGGTGAGGTTGAAACTCAATATGGTAATGGAAATACTCAAATACAGTTATTTCATGTTGGTGCACCAGGTAAACGAAACCATTATAATTTTGGTCTTGAAAGGAATATTATTGATAATGATAAAGAGCTTGCAAAAGGCTTAAAAAGAGTCATGGGTAAAGTAAGACCACAAGACTTTGAGTTAATACAGTTATTGATAGAGGAAGCAAGTAAAGAAGTTGGTATAAGCCAGCAAGATGAGGATTTTAAATCTTTTGAACCGAGATTTCAGTCATTTGTGGATCAGATTCCATCTTATTTACACTCTGTAGAAAAAGCAGGATTTTTTACACACTTCTTCCTAGGGAGCTTTTCTACTTTGCCAGATATAAAAATTGCAGAAAAGTTAAATATTAAAAAGATTTATTTTAGTTTTGATACTTCAAAAACTTTAAAAGTAGCTATTGTTAAAAATGGTCAAATTGGAAATGCTGAAGATGCTATTAATAATATAGATTTATTTTCCATTTCAGAAGGTAAGCGTGGCCATCAGTTTACTGTTAATGAGTTGGAGAACATATTAAGAAAGAATATAGATAGGAGTAAGATTAGAGATCGGGATGTTGAGAATGAGATCCTAAATATTAAGAATGAAATTCAAGATAGAATAAAATCTAGATTAGTACAGATCTATAAAGGAAAGGGTGATATTTTTGTTAATATGGAAGCTAAAGAGATACTTGATTCTGCTACTAGCAAGGAATTTTATGAAATAGAAAAAGGAATATGGAATAATCCGGAAGGTGATATAGCGAAGCTATCTGATTCTGATGCGCAAACAGTTAGCAGGTCTTTAAAAAAAGTTCTTGAAAAAATTAATAACGTTCATTCTGAGTATGTAGGATCAGTAGTCTATGATAATAGTGCACGTGAAGCAGCACATCATGGATTTATGGTAGGCGTTTTCATGAATTTCCACTATAGGTATAATCTTAGAGTTTACCCAGAGCAATTTGCAGGAAGGGGTTATGCAGATATTATCTTGCTGGCTCGTGGTCCTGATCGTGCATTGGATTCTATTCCCATTATTATTGAATTAAAAGCGGGAGCAGGTTCTAATGCTACTCCAGATAAGGCTTTGCAGCAAGCAGAAAGGTATGCACAAGGTTTCCAACCAAATGTTCAGCGAGTTTTAACTACTGCAGATAACATTTTATATGTTGGTGTCAACCTTGATAATCCGTCTCCTATCTCTGATATTAAAGTATCAAATCGTGGAGAAGAAATAATTCCTCTTTTTCAAGATATGTTAAAATCCTCTGATGATTGGGATACGCAAGAGATTGGTAAAAGAGAATTAAAAGAACAGATAAAAGATAATATGGAACGTATTTATCATACGTTTCCTGGTACATCAGAGAAGGGAGATAATCATTATTTTAGTAGGTTTTTACTAGGGCAATCATTATTATTAAGTGAAGATTCAGGAACAAGTTTAAAAAAGTATATTTTTATCTATGGAGACAATATACCTACTGAAGTGCATCCTAATCTTCGTAGGCTTGGACGTCCGGCAGCTCAAAGAGCCAGAGAAAGACTGTCAGCTAACCTTGATGCAAGCCATGCAGTTGTAACAATGGTGCTCATCCCAGAAAATACAGAGAAGTTGGTTTATGTGATGAATATTGTTGAAGCTAACAGAAAAGATGTTTTGAACGGGCTGAATGAAGTTCTTCCTCTTGATAGATTAAATAGAGAAATAGGGAATAGGGAAATAATCGAATTAAGTCTTAATTTTGATACTAGATACAAGTCAGATTTTAAAAGATATCTTACTATTTGGGCTGAAAAATACAATTCTTTACAAGAGTACAACAACGGAGATAATAGATTTCAAGGTACTTTTAAAGAAGTTACTTATCCTAATGAGTTAAAAGAAACATTTGATAAAGCACTAGATATCCAATCCTTATCAATAAGAGGATATAGTAGATTATTAGAAAAAATTGGAGAAGGAATCTTTCCTTTTAAGAGTCTCGTTAATAAAGAAGCTCATTTCCAGGGAATATTGAATGGAGTGTTTAGTTATTATAGTGACTTAAAATTACAGGAATCACCAGAAACTAGAGCATTAGTTTTAACTGAGTTTCAAACTGGTAGAGGGGAACGTATTGACATGCTAGTTCATGGTATTAAGTTTGTGGCTCAAGGTGGAAATGCTGAGGAGTACACTCCAATAGGGTTAGAACTTAAGGCATCAAGGCAGGGTAAAGGGGCTCAAGCTTTATTGAGGGAAGCAAATGATCAAATAAATGAAGAGTACAAAGAAGGTGTTACCTATAAAACACTTACAGATGGTGATGAGGTAAAATTTATCGGTGTTGTTTTCGATAAAGGATCTAATAATCCGAATAAACTTATTTTAACAAGTAGGACAACCAAGGAAGGATTTATTCCTGTTGAAGTAGTTCATAGTTCAGTTCATATGCTGCCTACTGGTGAAGCAACACAATCTTTGAATAAGTTAAATCTTAATGGCTGTGCAAAGCAAAGCAATAGAAAGAAGAGAAGTATTAAATGTTTATTTTCAAAGGATGATGTGGAAAAGTTTAGTAAAGGAAGGGTAGATAAAAATAATGTAGGTAAGGTTATAATTGATAGTGAAAAGTTCCTAACTTATGTTAAAAGCAGTCAAGATGAAGGGAAAAATGCTCAGCTAATAGAGTTTATTGGAAACAAAAATATTGAGGGTGACTATAAATATTTAGTTGATAAGGTGATTGGAGACCAAGGGTATGAGCGCTATATTCAGAATGAGCGTATCAAGGATTTATATGGTGACGTTTTACAGCAAAACAGTGATTTAACAAAAAACCCGAAATTAAAAAGCAGATTAATGAATGCTGCAGGTGGAATACAATTAATAAGAGGAATTCATGGTGCTATTGTATCTTGCAAGGATGGAACAGCAACGGATTGTGGATTAAATCTAGGTGGAATAGGATGGTCTTTTGCGTCTCAACCAATTGAGAATGTAATGGTTAAAATTGCTCCAAAAGTTGTAACATCAGCTGAAAAAGTTGTAGGAAGGATTATACCGGGTACTTTAGGTAAGCAGACAAAATTTGTTGTTCAAGTTGCAGGAGTAAAATTTGGAAGTAAAATAGCGAAAGGCACGGCAGGAGCTATAGCTGGTATATTTGATATTATTGATATAGGCATATCAGCAAATAACCTTGTAGACTGTAAAAATAGAGAAGATAGTAATAATCCATGTGGAGAAAAGGAGATAAGAGATAATATAGCTTCTATAGCCTTTTCTGGTGTGTCATTTGTTTCTGGTGTTGCTCTTACAGCAGCTAGTCTGCCTGGAGTTGGTATTGGAGTTGGATTTGGACTCATGGTAACTCATGGAGTTTATAGTGGTATTAGCAATATTATAGAGTATGAAAAGAAGTATGATACAACTCATGGTGAGAATTTCGATATCTTTTTGCATACGCTTTTACTTTCATCTATGCCATATGATCTGGAACACCTTGCAGCCAGAAATAATATGGTTAATAGTCAAGCTAAAAGAGCCTGGAAAGCTTTAAGTGATAGCCCTAATGATGTAGTTGCCTATGGAGTTGGTTTTGGGGTGGATAGCGACACGCCATCTCTTCATGCAGGGTATGGAAAGATTCTAATGAATAGAACAGATGCTGATACAACAAACCTTTCACGTGTTATACCTGACCCAATTCAAAATGCTACGATGATTTGCTTACCACAAGTCACTAGCGAAATTTATGAAAAAGGTATTAAAAAATCAGTTCCAACAGCTGTGCATCACTGTGAAAATACAATGGTTATTGCTGATAGAAGAAGAATGCAAAATGGTACAATAATTCTTTATAATTTAGAAAGCATAGATGAAGGTACCATTGTTGGAAGTAATACATTAAATAACTACTTCTTGATTTTTAGAGGAAACACAGGAATAACTGGTGGTAATAATACTGTTAACAAATTTATTCTTGTGAAACCTGGAGGTTTTTCGGGTAAAATTATTGGTGGAAGTAATGCTACTAATATACTTGACCTAAGTCAATCAACAGAATACGACTTTGTACAAGCAAAAATTGACTATCGTTTTAGACCTAACGCTCCCGGTCTTTTAAGGTTAACAACAAATCTTCATCGATTGATCAATGATTATGTTGATAGCAATGTCGATGCTTTCAGGTATAGCTATATTGGAAGGCAAAATAAGACAGATAATGTTTTATGTACATATAATTCTAGGCGCCTTACTAGAAACGATAATCGTGACGTCTTTATAAATAGTGGTGGAGGTTTGAGCAAAAATGAGAAGGATACAGTTGATAATTGTAAAAAAGTAGCTATTGCGCCATACACTAAAGTTACAGGTGCAGAAAATGATTATACCTTTTATATAAAAACCACAGATTACGAGGCTAAAGATTTATATTCAGAAATTGATGTAAAAGGAACGGGAACTGTAATCTTTCCGGAAACTAATCTGCTAGATGATTGTGATGAAATATCTTATTTCTCGACTAATAATACTTTATCTTTAAAAATAGGGCTGGGTCAAGGTAATCAATATACCCTTGATATTAAAAATTATATTAAGCAAGGCAGTAATCAACCTAATTTTATGCTGATAGATAAAAATGGTAGTAATATTATTCCTAAAATTGAGAAACTAGAATCATCCATTACAAAAATTAACTCGTTCGAGTTACATACAGAACATTCTCTTGATAGCTTTGATGCTGCAGAAAATCATTACAAGGAAATACTCATTAATAATAAGGACTATAAAGTCTTTGGTGTTGTTAGAGCAAAACTACAAAGCAATAGCGCATTCCAACATATGGTATTTGGTTCTTCAGGAGAAGATATAATAAATTTTGACCAAAGGAGTATGTTTGCTAGAGGTGGAAATGGAAGTGATATGTATGTTATTGATAGCAACACAGAGAAAAGAGAGATTATTATTGATAATAACTCAGGTGATAAAAAATTAGATATGTTGGTTATGCCAGAAGTTCCTGAGGAGTTTTCAATTCAACAGTGTAACTTGCATTTAAACTATAGTAATACTCATGTTCAAGTAAGAAATTATCTTAAGGGTAACAGCTATAGGCACCTTATGGTTATGAACAGTAAAGGAGAAACCTTTATTCCTTATGTACAATCAATGTCATGTGCTGGCTCTTCCGTAGAAAGTGGCAAATTATCTCCCTTTTTCCATGCCACACAGACTCAGAATATGTTTTTGTTGCCTAAGGATTTTGAAGGTGATCATTTAGTGATTGATTCTAATCTTGAAGATATCGAGAAATATAAAGATGAAGATGATCTCTTATTAACAAGAGAAGGTGAGATTCCTTTTATTATTAGAGTAGAAGATTTTTATAATGACCAAAGTAAATGGAGAGATGTTAATTTTCTTCTGTGGAACAATGGTAATTTTTTTCCATATTTAGGTTTACAGCAAGAGGTTGATGGAATAATGGACTATCAAGATAAACTTAAGAATGATTATGAAAAAATTATAAAAGAATATGTTATAGATTTCACTAAGTCTATCAGTATCACACATAATCAAGATGGCACTTTAACTTCGGTGGGGCAAGATGAAGAACGCATAGGAGTAGTGATATTAAAAGATATTACTCCAGATCAGATTAGGGTTTCCAGTAGTAATACAGATTTGGTGTTTTCCGACGAAGTATCTAACCATGTAATCAATGTAAAAAATTGGAATAATTCTGAGTCTTATAGGATTTCTACATTGGAATTCGATTTAGGGTTAGAACCAATAATAATCCGGAGATTAGACAGGTTTAGTTTGTCTGATATAGCAGAAATACAAGGTCTGATTAATAAAGCTTCAGAGATTTGCCAAAAGAAGGCTGGGTGCGAAGCTAACATTGAAGCTAAAAATAACGATGGCCAAACACTTTTTCATGTTGCTGCTCAAGAAGGCAAATTGCGTTCTATTAGGTTTCTTATAGGTAAAATTGAAAGTATGAATTTTGAAGATAATTTGTATTCAGAACCTGATGAACTAGTAAAAGCAGTTCGCCAAAGAGAAAGATTAAAGTCTCTCATAAATGAAAAAGATAAGTTCGGTTATACACCGCTACAATATGCTGCTAAAAATGGCAAGTGGGATATAGTTAATCTTTTCCTTGATAAAACTGCTGAAAGAAATCAAGATGACGTTGCAGATAAAGATAAATTCTCAACAAGCTGGACTACCGTGCACTATGCCGTTTACAATGGTAATATGAGTCTATTTAATGATATATTTCAATTTCTTTCAGATAAAGAAACTATGATTAATACTAAAGACAGTAGTGATTGGACACCTCTACACTATGCTGTATATTACAATGCTTTAGATGTGGTAAAATTTCTTGTGAACAAAGGAGCTGATATCAGTGTTAAAGATAAGGATAGTAAAACACCTTTAGACTTAGCTGCTCAAGAGAATGACACAAATGTAGCAGAGTTTCTAAAGCAAACGGAATTAGATAAAAAATTGTTAGCTGCAGTGCAAGATGCAGGTCTTAATGAAGTTAAAGATCTTATTAATCAGAAGGCTAATATTAATGCTAAAGACATGTACGGTTGGACGCTTTTACACTTTGCTGCTTCTCGTGATAAACTTAGTGTAGTTGAGTTTCTCTTCAATAACAATGCTAATATTAATGCTAAAGATGTGTATGGTAATACACCATTACATGTAGCTGCCCAGTACAGTAGTAGTCTTGAAATAGTTAAGTTTCTTTTAGACAAGGATATTAGCGGTATTAATAATATAACCAATAATGGTTGGACACCATTGCATGTAGCTATACAAGGAAACAAATTAAATACAGTCGAACTCCTTCTTGGCAGAGGTGCTGATATTGAAGTTAGAGATATTTATAACCAAACATCTTTAGATTTGGCTACTCGAAAAGGTTACCTAGATATAGCAGGAATTTTGAAGCAAGTACAATTAGATAGAAAATTGTTGACTATTGTGGAAAGCGGTGGTTTTAATGAAGCTAAAGGTCTTATTGCTCAGGGTGCTAACATTGATACCAATGACAAGAACGGTAATACACTACTGTATTCAGCTGCTGAAATCGGTGATTTAAACCTAGTTAAACTCCTTCTTGATAATGGTGCTAATATTGAAGCTAAAAACGGAGAATATCAAGCAACTCCATTGCATGGAGCGGTTGAAAACTACAGGATAGATGTAGTCAAATTACTTCTTAATCGTGGTGCAAATGTTAACGCTGAAGACAAAGACAATTGGACACCTTTACATTATGGTGCTGATACCAACAGTCCTGATATAGTAAAAGTTCTTGTCGATGCTCATGCTAATCTTGGTGCTAAAGGTAATTACGGTAAAACACCGCTAGATATTGCGAAAGACAAGGGGCACAATAATATTGTGGAATACTTAGAAAAAAAGCTCAGGGGAGGAAGAGGAGAACGCAAACGCCGTCATCACCATGGAGATCACAATTCTCATAACTTATCACGCAAACCCCTTGCTATAGACCAACCTCAGATAGCAACAAGCAGTGGCGCAAAACCATCTTCATGGATAAATGATTTATTTAGTCGGGTGAAAAGCTCTGTAGGTAGATTATTGAGTTCTAAATCTGAGGGGACTGCAAGTTCATTATCACAAGTTGATGGGCAATTTGCCAAAGCGTCGATAAGTAATAGTAGTTTCACAGGTACCACACTACCATCTGATGGTACAGATAAAAGACAAGAAAATGGAGGTTTCTTTCGAGACAACGTCGATTATGTAAATGCAAATCTAAAACGAATGTGTGAAAGGCAAGCACCTGTTAAATTTAAGCCTAAGGATAGAAATACAATATTAGAAATGGGAGATCACTATCTATCACAGGTTGACTTTAATGGTACAATAACTTTATTTGACTTATTGATTAGAAGGGTTACAGGTCAAAAGTATATTTCTACAATAGATCAGTCTATATCTCCACTAGAGGCACAGGAATATACACTCAATATTACAAAGGGATTTGAGAAAGTAGTAGAGCAAGCTGGATTAAAAAGTGGTGTGTCAATGCATCGATTAAATATTGATTTTGTGGAAATACAGAAAGAAGTTACAGGAAAAATCATGAGTGGTAAATTTGATGAGATTTCGGGGATTTTCAACTCATATGTAGAGAAAGCATGTTCTGGTAAAGAAGCTGGTAAATTAAGTCCGAAGAAATTTGAAAAGTTTATAGCTCAATTTAATAAGGGTCTGCTAAATCAATCAATAGAGCAGATATTACACAACAGAGATGGTAGATTAGAAGTTGATGGTACAAAAAAACAGCAGATAAGTTTAGAGCCTCAAAGTTATTTAAGTAATGCTTCAGTTCACAGCCATTCAGAAGTATCAACTTGTCTTTCTGAGATAGGAGTAACCAAGCTTGGAGGTAATATCAATAGGTAGGTTATAATATAAGAGGTGCAGCTATAAAATGCCAAGTAGTGAAAATTTTAAAGTGAAGGTAGCAAAATTAGCCAAAATAATTAGGGAAACCAGTAGCAAGTTTGATGGTCCTAATACTAAAATGGATGAAGTAGACATTAAATACTAAGTGGTTAATGTGTTTTCCATATTGAACTTACAGCACGTAGCTTTGATATAGAAGTTTGAGTAACGTTATGATAGTAATTTATATAATTCTATGTGCAATCCTTATAGCTATTTTAGACAGTTCATTAGATTCTTAATTAGGGAATATATCTAACTTAAAGAAGATTTTCATAAATGTTGAAGTGAATAAGTTGTAGTATTTATGTTTTTTCCCTGAGTTGTAAAATTTCAGAATGAGAGAGACCGGTAATTTGAGCTATAACATCTATAGGGACATCGGCCTTGAGTGAATTTTTTGCAACTTCAATTTTACCTTCAATTTTACCTTTTTCATGGCCGATTTGGATGCCTTCTTTCCTGCCTTTCTCTTCTCCAATTTGGATTCCTTCATGTTTAGCATCATCGAGTTTTTGAGCAAGGATAGCGTTTTCTTTCTGCACGCTCAATATTCTTTCTTCATATGCGATCAAATCCTTTTCATTCCAGCGAAACCTGTCTAATTCATCATATGCTAGCTTTATTATCGGAGCTTCTGCTGCTATCTTTTTTAGATCTTCTTCAGTTGTATCTTCTGCGTATTTAAAAAAGAAACACCATCTCTCTGTAGTATTCTCTAATTGCTCTACCTTATTTTTTGTAAATTTAGGCAACTCAATAAAGACAAATTGTAAATCTTTCAAGTAATGCCCATTGGTTTTGATATCGCGTATATTATGAGTAGAAATATAGTCAACTTCTTCAGGCAGAAGGTTACAATTGGAAATAGCAATAAAGAAGACTTTCTGAAGATGAATGTAATTACCAGATTTATCTAATTGCCGAGAGTAAGCTTTAGCAGCATAAAGTTGAGCACGTTTCTCAAAGCCTTTATCACGAGCGAGTTGCATTTCGATAACAAATCTATTACCAATAGAGTCTTTGCAAAGAACATCAACAATGCTTTGTTTGTCAGAGGCAATTTCAGGATCCATAATGGTACTAAGGAATTCAATTTCCATTATTTGATCAGAAGTAGAAAAACCTAAGATATCGTTGAGGAAGTGAATTAAGATATTTTTATTCTTTTCAGAGCCAAAGATCTTTTTAAAGCTCAAGTCATTTTTGGGATCAAGAAATTTCGAAAGAGCCATGACGAATTAACCTAAAAAGCATTAATAATTATACACAATTGTGAAGAAATATTCAACTAAAATGCAAACATTTTGTATATCTTTATTTGGTAGTATTAACCTGTATAATATTTATGGCAAATATCTTGATAAGGTATCAGATAGCACAAAAAGTAAGGAGCTGGAGGTTAAAAAGAAAATATACCCTGAAAAACTTAGCAGGCAAAGCAAACATAAACTATCATACACTGCTAAGATATGAACAAGGAACATGTGGCATTCCAATTGAAAAGTTAAAAATATTAGCAGGGGCATTATCAATTCCTGTTGGAAATCTCTTTCCTGGGCGAAAAGTACTAAAAGAAAGTAGTTGTTTCGAGAAAGCTAAGACCGAGGAAATGTATAATTTTATAGAAAAAACAGGAGGACACAAAGCAATTTATGCATTAACCAAATCTATCCGAGCTGAGGAAGAAAGTAATATAAAAGCAGCAAGAATAAGAATTGCAAGGAATCTAGTTAAGGCAGGGTTTGATAATGACATTATCTATCGAGCAACAGGCTTATCAACGGAAGAATATGCTGATAAAGAGAGATACGAGCAAAACGGAGGACAAGAGATAAAAAAGTGGAGAATAATCAGAGGCTATACTCAAGAAGAATTAGCGAAAAAGCTTAATGTAGGACCTTCGCAAATACATCATTATGAACAAGGTAGTGTTACTATTTTAAGTGAAAGGTTGTGGGAAATAGCAAAAGAATTATCAGTGAATGCTGAAGATCTAATAAAGGAATACAAAGAAAGTGATTGTGAAGGAGAAAATGAATTATTAAGTTTGGCAAGAGAATATAGAAAAATTGACAATCAAGAATCACGAAATGAACTGAATATATGGGTAGAATTTTTCTTGCAAAGAAAGCAAATTTACAAAGAAAAGATTTACAAAACAGAGGAAATGAAAGTTGCAAATAATTTACTTCAGTTAGGTTTTTCTACTGATGTTATTTCTAAAATAATTGATTAACAACAACCTTTTTACATAACTTGAAAATAAATATGTATTAATATCTTTACCTATTCATGAAAAAATAAGTAAAAAAGATTGAGAAATTTATTTGACTTCACTCGAAAGCTATGGCTTTATGCCAATGCTGATAAAAAACAGCAGTAAATAATTAAAAACAATTTGTTATTAATGAGGAGTATATTTTATGAATAATAGTGAAAAACTTACAGAAGAAATAGAGAGAGTATTACAGAGTGGAGGAGGAAGTGCTCTATTTGATCGTGAGATAGTGTCAGTGCTTCTAGGAGCAGTTCACGACAGAAAGCAAGCACAAGATGTTACTAAAACTCTAATGGATAACTGCCCGGGAATAGGAGAAATTTTGGGACGAGAAATCGATGATCTGAAAATGATAGAAGGAATGACTGAACATGCAGCTGCAGCAATTGAATGTGTTAAAGAAGCTTATAAAAGAGCACTCAGAGAAGGATTAAAGAGAGGCCCAGTAATGGATAGCCAAGAAAAGCTGATAGAGTATGTAAGGGTAAACATAGGCTTTTCAGCAAAAGAAGCTGTCCTGATAATATACTTGGATAAACAGAACCGTCTTATAAGAGATGAAGTGTATTTTGGTACAATAGATGAGGTACACCTATCTGAAAGGAAAGTGGTAAAAAAGGCGTTATCAATGGAAGCAGCATCGATAATATTATCTCACAATCATCCAGGAGGGAGTTTAGAGCCATCAGAAGATGATAAGGTTATGACTAGAGAATTAGTATCAGCATGTCAAGGAGTGGGAATTGAACTAGAGGATCACATTATTATGACAGATAAAGGGTATTGCAGTTTTAAGGAAAGAGAGCTGTTATAAACCAAATTTCAATTGCTTGAGAAGTTTGGCTACACAATGAAATATAAAATCAAGTAGCAAAAAAACTTAGTCAAGAATCTGAAGAGCAAGAACTGCACAATACAAAAGATCTTTGTATAGCTTGTATATTAAGTCGTGATTAAAGAATAAAAGTCCTGAAAAAGCTATTCTTTTATTATAAATAGTTGCAGAATATACAAGATCTTTTTATAATTTGCGTATTAAGTTAATCGTAAAGCAATAAATTGCTCTATAGACTTGAATAATATGCTTAATATAGGAGGGTATATGACTACTAAAAAAACAGTATCATTTGATGATATGGATGGAAATACTTATGAGTTAATCATTGATTCTAAAAAGTTACCAAAAGGACTATATAGTGCTATTAGGCGTACTAGCAAAAAAAATCAGCAGCTTATACTTGTAGATGAGACTGATCCGAAAATATTTGATGATAAAAGCAGGTTTGAGAAGCCTGAAGGTGTGCCTTCCCCTAGCGATGTTTCTGGAAAATCAATCAATCTTGGAGAAGGACGTGAGGTTTATAACAAAAAATCTTCAAATCGTCAAAATCCGTTTATTCCATCTTTAAGCAAGATAGAGCCAAGTGCAAGTGAAAATGCAGAATTGAGGTGGTTTAAAAGTAGAGTGGTAAAGGCAAAAAGCGTAGAAGAACTGAACAAGACTATAGACCAAGCACTAAGTGCTGGAATCAGGATAAATGCGTATAGCGAAGGGCAGAAGAGTTTTGCTGATACAGTAATATCGAAAATGCCTTTGATCAAATGCAAAGAAAATGAGAAGGAAGATATAATATGTGAATTGATGCTAAATGGAGCGATATTTAGTTACGATCTATTGCAGGATAAGGGAATAAGTGAAATGCATAACAAACTCTATCAAGAGATTCGTCCACAGATAGATAAGTGGCTAAAAGAACTGAGAGAAATCGGTGAAAGTGCTATTGAAAATGAAGGAATCATAGAAGACGTGGAAATGGATAATCAGACGTTTTTTATGAAATTTTCTGAGAATAGTAAGGTAAATATTGCAAGAGTATTGGAAGGTACAAAAAATTTAGGGTTAACGACAGGAGAGGTAAAATTAGGAGGTGATGTTATAGAAATGGGAAATAGTAAGGTTGAGGTTAGAAGTGAAAAAGAAGGTGAGAGGAATTACGTTGATGTGTCTGACAATAGTGCTTTTACACTACCGACAATGTTGCAAAAAACATAAAAATAAAACTAGAGAAAACCATTTCTCGAAAACTTCTGTGTCCAGAACCAAGAGTCCGATTTACTTATAGCGCTAATAATCAATTAACCATCGGCTTTAAGGAATGATATGAACATATTATTTCAAGGAAAAGTCATGAGAAACAAGAGATTAGCTATCCAAATTAGCTGTAGCTATGAACCTAATCGGTTAGCAGAACAATGCTTATCAGATGCTTATGAAAAGGTAGTGTCAAAGGAAATAAGTCAAAAAAACTTAAAACATAAAAATGGGATTCAAGGAGGGTCAAATGGTAACAGTATGTTTATATGCGAGAGTTTCTTCGGGGAAACAAGTAGAAGGAAATACGATAGAAAGTCAAATTGCAGCTTTAGAGAAGCAAATTAATCTGGACGGATACAGATTGTTAAGTGAGTATAAATTTATTGATAACGGCTACAGTGGATCTCATTTAGTCCGCCCTGATTTAGAAAAATTACGTGATAAAGTAACAGAAGGTAAAATTGATAAGATTTACATTCATTCTCCTGATCGTTTATCTAGAAAATATGCATATCAAATGGTGCTGATTGAAGAATTTGAAAAAGCAGGAGCAAAAGTGGTTTTTTTAAATTATGAGATTAACGGTAACCCAGAATCTCAATTACTGTTACAAATGCAAGGTATGATAGCAGAATATGAACGTGCGAAAATTATGGAACGAAGTCGTCGTGGTAAAATCTATGCAGCTAACAAAGGCTATGTAAATGTAATGGGAGGAGCTCCTTATGGTTATCGTTATATAGATAAGCATATGGGAGGAGGACAAGCTTTATTTGAGATTAACGAAAAAGAAGCTGATGTCGTTCGTAAAGTATTTTTGTGGATAGGCAGAGAAAGAACAAGTATTGGGGAAGTATGTCGTCGGCTAAATACTATGTCCATTAAGACACAAAAAGGAAAAGAACGCTGGAATAAAGGTACAATTTGGAGTATGTTGAAAAACCCTGCTTACAAAGGACAAGCAGCTTTTGGTAGAAGAAGGTTAGGAGTAAGATTAAAGCAAGTAAGACCACAGAAAGGCTCTTGTGAGCAGCCAAAAAGTAACCACTCTGTCTATCCTGTTGAAAAAGCAAATTGGATTTATATTAAAGTGCCAAATATAGTAGATGAAGATATATTTGATATTGTTCAAGAACAATTAGCTGAAAATAGAAAAGTAGCAAGGACAAGAAAAAGAGGAGCAAAGTACTTACTACAAGGTTTAGTCATATGTAAGCGTTGTAATTACGGATGTTACGGAACTTGCATGAGAAGTAGACGAGAAGAAGAAGGTGGTCATTATGCATATTACCGTTGTAGTGGTAAAGATTCTTACCGTTTTGGTGGTAATAAGATTTGTGACAATAAACCCATTCGCTCAGATGCATTAGAAACAGCTGTGTGGGAAGAGGTTAAGCAGTTATTGAAAAATCCAAACAGGATTTTAGAAGAATACAAGCGTAGGCTTTCAGAACTAAAAAAATCATCATTGGATCAAAAAAGTGACCTGCTAGAGAAACAAGAAAATAAATTAAAACGTGGTATTGCTAGACTTATCGATAGTTATGCTCAAGAATATATCAATCAAGAGGAATTTGAACCACGAATTAAAGCAATGAAACAAAGCTTAAAAACAATTAAAGAAGAGAAGAAAAAGATATTTTATCAAAAGGAATTAGAACAGGAGGTAACTCTGGTTGTGGCCAATTTAGAAGACTTTTCTTCCAATATTACGTTAAACCTTGATAACGCAGACTGGTTAACTAAACGTGATATTATCAGAACATTGGTCAAGAGAATTGAAATTAACCTTGAGGACGTAAATGTGGTATTTCGCGTAAAAGAGCTACCGAACTCTTCTGGACATAATGGAAAGGAAAATAAAAATTTGCAACATTGTCGTAGGTGTATTTGAGATAACATTTCCTACAAGTATTGGTAGCCTAAAAATTGTAGTATACCATAATGCGGAAAATGACAGTCAAGTAGAGGTCAGAGTAGCAGATAAAGAAATGTGGTCTGAACTACAAAAGAGAGGGGAAAATATAGGAAAAGGGTGTTTTTTTGGAGGAATGACGGTCACAGAAGCGGTAGAAAAAGGAAGTTTCCCTAGGAGTGGTAAGTGGAGTAAAGAAAAGGCAAAAGAAGAAATAAGGGCGATTAGTAATAATGAAGCATTATCATGGGTTGATAGGATATATGGAGGTAGTAAAGAGACCTCTCGGAAACTTTAAACGAAGGGAGGTTTTCTTCCCTTCTTTAACCAAAATCATAAAATTACAAAATCTTTATAAGCTAAACTTAGGTTGTAGCAAAATAACAGATGTTTATTTCGGTAAAATTGTTACGATATGGCAAATATCTCTATAAGATATAAAATAGCACAAAAAATAAGAAGCTGGAGGTTAAAACAAAAGTATACCCTAAAAGATTTAGTAGATAAAACCGGCATAAAATATCATACCTTGTTAAGATATGAGCAAGGAGCATGTGGCATTCCAATTGAAAAGTTAAAAGTGATAGCAGAGGAATTATCAATCCATGTTAGAAATCTATTTCCTAGGCGAAAAGCGCTAAGAGAAAGTGGTTGTTTTGACGAAAGTAAGATCGAATGGATGTATAATTTTATAGCAAAAACAAGAGGACGCAAGGCAATTTATGCATTAACTAAATCTATTGGAGCTGAAGAGGAAAGTAATGTAAAAGCTGCAAGAATAAAAATAGCAAAAAATATTTTAAAGGCAGGGTTTACTAATGATATAATTTACCGAGCAGTAGGTTTATCAACTGAAGAATATTCTGATAAAGAGAGTATACATTATACAAGCCAAAACGGAGGACAAGAGATCAAGAAGTGGAGAATAATCAGAGGATATACACAAGAAGAGTTAGCAAAAAAGCTTAATGTGGGACCCTCGCAGATACATCATTATGAACAGGGGAGTGTGACAATTTTAAGTGAAAGGCTATGGGAAATAGCAGAAAAATTATCGGTGAATGCTGAAGATTTGATAAGGGAAAAAGATTGTTATGAGGATGATGAAGGAGAAAAAGAGCTATTAAGCTTGGCAAGAGAGTTAAAAAAAATTAACAATCAAGAATCACGAGATGAACTGGACATATGGGTAGAATTTTTATCGCAAAGAAAGCAAGTTTACAAAGAAAAGATTTACAAAGCAGAGGCAATAAAAGTTGCGAATAATTTACGTATGTTGGACGTTTCTATTGATGCTATTTCTGAAATAACGGGCTTATCTATTGAGGAGCTTGAAAATTATGCTTTTAAAACTTAGCCTGGTTTAAAAACTGCAGTAGCTTACTGACTCATAAATAATACATTAAAATATCAATAAAAATAGTTGTATATTTAATATATCTAAATTACTGAATGAAATTCTTGTGCTTCTGTATTTAATATATAATGTTCAAATAGATTGAAGTGAATTAACTAAATTAGGTAGTAGAAATTTGCTTAATGTAATTCATTGGTATCACAAATGATTATCTTGAGTATGCCAATTTTTCTAAAAATATTGACGGTACTAAAAAAATAAGTTATCCTTTTAACAGATTTATTAAGAAGATGTGTATGGTTAGTCATGAAAGGAAACATACAGTAGCATTTTGCATTTCAGCTATTGCGTTTTGTGTTGGCATCTCATTAATTGCAGCAGTACTTACAATCAACTATGTTTTTTAAAATTTTTTGAATTTAGTTTCATTACAACTTTTGTTTGTAATTTTGTTTTTTATTCGAGTAAAAAGTGCATTTTTGACAATAAAAACCCTAACTTAATCATAGAAAAATTTTGTATCAAACAACAGTTACTGCTTAGATCTTATGGTTAACGAATATGTGGATAAATACTTTAAATGTGTGTAGACGTATTTATCCACATATTCGTTAACCTATTTTCTATGCAGATTTTTTTAATTCACATTGACTGCTTCTTTAAGCCTCGCATTGGCAATTACTATGATTTTACGCATTAGAGCTGTCATAGCCACCATCTTCTTTTTACCTTTACCAACAAGCCTTGAATAGAAGGCACCAAGCGCAGACTTAGACCTTGAAGCAGACATCGCAGCTGTAAAAAGCTTTTCACGAACGTTGCTTCTGCCACCACTTATTCTGCGATAACCAATAGTTTTACCACTTTCTTTCGGATGAGGTGCAACTCCAGCAAGACTTGCAATTTCTCCCCTACTTACATAACCAAGTTCTGGCATTAGACACAGAAAATCTTGAGATAATTTTGCACCTATTCCTGGAACTGTTTTAAGGATTTTTTGGCGCTTTTGTAACTCTGGATTCTCATCAATAATTTTTTGTATGGTATTGTTGAGCTCATCTATCTGGCTATTAAAGAATTCAATAGTTTTCTGACAGCTTTCTTTTATATGGTCGTTTTCAGGTGCTGCAAGCCTAGATTTCTCTTGAGCTCTCATTTTTGTAATGTCATCACGACGTTGACAAAGTGCAACTAAGGTTGTTTGTTCTTTTGACATAGGTGCAAATAGAGATAGAGTACTATAGCGTTCAAACCCATACTGAGCAAGGGCTCTTGCATCTGATTGATCAGACTTTGCTAAAGTTCCATGAGATAGAACAAAGCTTTTTACTTTGCGAGTATTAGCTCGATGTACAGCAATATCTTTATCAACAAGAAAATGTGCTAAGCCAAGCTCATATTTTCCAGTGTTTTCCAGAGTTACTAAAGAATTAGGTAAGATATTTGAAAAATCTTGAAACAATTGTTGCCAGCCAGCAGTATCATTGTCGAATTCGACAGCGTTCTTCTGTTTGTGAACTGCAACAACATTTTTAAATTTTCCGATATCAATGCCAATAAAATTTTGATAAGATGTAATCATAATAACCTCGATTAGTTTTAATTAATTTAAGATTGTAAACGGGTGCATACATATGTCCCATGCAACTATTCAAACGTATCGAGAGATGGGCTAGTGTACCTTGATCCGAACGGTTATAATACCAACAGTTGGTCGGTCGCACACGCCCGTGATAACTCTATTCCTATAGTGAGTAGGGTTATCTTCCCTCTTATCTCCTTTATATCATATTTTTAACTTACAATAGCTGGAAATTAGGAGAAATAAATAGCTGTTTTCCGGTTGGTAGAATAGAAGAAGAAGGAAATAAATTTGTATTGGGAAACGATAAACTTTCAGGGCAACGTTGGAATTTAAAACACAAGCCAATTTTAGAAAGGTTTAGCATTACTCACAATTACAAAGTAGAAAACTATACAGATCAGAAGATTACAAAATATGGTTTAGCAGAACACAATATTAAGTATGAAAACGATTTAGATTCAGAGCAAAAAGATTCGATACACGAATTAGAAAATTACATTTTAGTATTTTACCCGGGAGTACTGAAGTGGCATGAACATCGACATTTGCACAGAAGTTGGAAAAATAGTCAAGTAATATGTGTAATAAGTTAAGTACTTATATTTAGATCCTCATATATTATATTAATAATAGGTTAAAATGTATGAAATAAAAAGAAAAGGACTTGCTTTCTCATGCTAAAAAGGACATGACTTGAATAGCAGCAGGTAAATATAAGAAATTTATCTGGCGCTAGAAAAGCTAATTTTGTGAGGTATGAAATGAGTTTTAGCAAGAGTAAGTTTTTTAAAGAAGTATCAAGTAAAAACATTAATAAAAGAAATGAAGAAGGAGAGACGATCTTGCATCAAGCAGTAGAAATCTCCAATTACAAAACAGTGAAGTTATTAATAAAAAAAGGGGCAGAGGTAAATGCAAGAGATAAAAATGGTTATACACCACTACACTGTGCAGTATTTGCGAAAAGCTTAGAAAATGTAAAAGTGCTGCTAAGGTCGGGAGCAGAAGTAAATGCCACTCAATATGTCAGTGGATGTACGCCACTCCACTCTGCGTGCAAAGGAGCAGGAGTTGAAATAATAAAAGAGCTAGTAAAGGCAGGGGCTGAGGTTAATCAACTGAATAAGTATGGTGCAACACCAATGTATTACATCTGGGAAAGTGAAAAGTATCGTCTATGTGATAGCAAAGAGAGTGAAAAGGCAAGTAAATTTTTGAGAGAAAAAGGTGGAGTAACAAAAAGTAGAGAACTGACGTGCTATGGAATAGAGGGGCTAGTGGGAGAAATAGCAGACATGTTGAATGGAAGCTACATGCCGGAGCTAAAAATAATAGAGATAGAAGAAATAAGAAAGAGAGACAAATCACTAATAAAGAAAGAATGTCAAAATTTAGCAAGCAAGATAATCAGCCAAGTGAATGAAATGATTAATGAGACAGACTTAAGGTGGTAAATGGGTGGGGTAACTAAGATGTTCAATTTAAATAAGAGATTGGAAAAATTAAAGAAGAATTCATTTTATGTAATAAATGAAAAAGACGAAGGTGGTAATACAGTATTGCATCTAGCAGCACAATTCTCTGATGAAAAAGTAGTCAAGTTACTGATAGAAAGGGGAGCAGAAATAAATATAGAAAATAATAGCGGAGATACACCGTTACACCTAGCAGCATTTCTGGGAAAGGTAGAAAATATTAAGGCACTGATAAAAGGAGGAGGAGAAGTAAATGCTAAAAATGATGGAGGATATACGGCATTACATTGTGCAAGCATGATGAGCTGTGAAAAAACGGTAAGGGAGCTAATAAAAGCAGGATCAGATGTAAATACTAGAAATTATATAGGAAGGACGCCACTACACGGAGCAGTATTTATGAGGGAGATAAAGAACGTAAGAGCAATATTAGAAGCCAGGGGAGATGTAAATGAGAAAGATGATAAAGGATATACACCGATAGATTTGGCATATATGGGAAATAGCGAAGAGATCATGAGAGAATTAGTAGAAGGTTATGGAAGTTGATTGAGAAAAGGAAGAAAATGGTAGAAAAGGAAGTGTTGTTATTAGAGAGAAAATCGTTATCAGAACTGAGAAAAATATGGAAGAAGGTATATGGGGAAGAGGCACCTAAACATTCAAAGAAATATCTGATACCAAGACTATCATATAGAATGCAGGAGGAAGCATATGGAAAAATGTCAAGAAAAGGGTCAAAAAGACTAGAGTATCTGGCAGATCGACTAGAGAAGGGAAAAAGAATAAGTAGTGACAAATTGCCAGTAGCAGGAACAGAGCTAATATTAGAGAGAGGGGAAGAAACGCATGCGGTAATGGTAACAGACAAGGGTTTAATCTACCGAGAAGAATTTTTCACATCATTGTCAGCAGTAGCCGGAAAAATAATGGGAATGAGTTACAACGGACCTTTATTATTTGGAATGCGTGATAAAAATGGAAGTTGAAAATGCTAAAAGAAGTAAGATGCACGATATATACGAGAAAGTCAAATGAAGACGGTCTAGAACAAAAGTTTAACAGTTTAGATGCGCAGCGAGTAGCATGTGAAAAGTACATAAAGAGCAGAGAGGGTTGGGTAGTATTGGCCAAAAGGTACGATGATGGAGGTTTCTCAGGAAAGAATTTAGAAAGACCAGCAATAAAGGAATTATTTGAAGATGTTAAAGGAGGAGAAGTAGATTGTGTGGTAGTGTATACTCTGGATAGGCTATCAAGGGAGACAAAAGACAGCATTGAAGTAACATCATTTTTTAGAAGGCACCGAGTAAATTTTGTAGCAGTAACGCAGATATTTGATAATAATACGCCAATGGGAAAGTTTGTACAAACAGTGTTATCAGGAGCAGCACAGCTAGAAAGAGAGATGATTGTAGAAAGGGTAAAAAATAAAATAGCAACATCAAAAGAGCAGGGATTATGGATGGGTGGAACTTTACCGCTTGGGTATGATGTAAAAGATAAAGAATTAATAATAAATGAAAAAGAAGCAAAAATAGTAGGGCACATATTTGAAAGATATTTGGAGCTAAAATCAATGGCAGAATTGGCAAGGGAGTTAAATAGTCAAGGATACCGGACAAAATCAGATATCTTTAAAAAAGCGACGGTAAGGAGAATAATAACAAATCCAATATATATGGGAAAAATCAAACATTATGAAAAAGAGTATGAGGGAAAGCATGAAGCAATAATAGAAGAAGAAAAGTGGCAAAAAGCGCAGGAATTGATAAGGAATCAACCATATAGAAAAGCAAAATATGAGGAAGCACTGCTTAGGGGAATAATTAAGTGCAAGAGCTGTGATGTGAATATGACACTGACATATGCAAAAAAGGAGAATAAGAGATATCGATATTACGTATGCAACAATCATTTAAGGGGAAAAGGTTGTGAATCAGAAAACCGAAATGTAATAGCAGGAGAAGTAGAAAAAGAAGTGATGAGGAAAGCGGAGCAGATATATGAAAATTGGAGAGAAAAGACCGAAGAAAAATGGGAAAATTTAAGTTTTGGAAAGCAGAAAGAAGTAGTGAAAAAGTTAATAAAGGGAGTAATGATAAGAGAAGATGGAATAGAGGTACATTCTGAGTCAGAGGAAACATTTATACCAATAAAAAAGAAAGGAAATAAATGCACAGTAGTAGAGCCAGAAGGGAAAACAAATAATGCACTACTGAAAGCAGTGGTGAGAGCTCACCTATGGAAACGTCAGCTAGAAGAGGGAAAGTATAGAAGTGTTAAAGAGATGAGTGCCAAAATTAATATAGGTACAAGACGTATACAGCAAATTTTGAGATTAAATTATTTAGCTCCAAAAATAAAGGAAGACATAGTAAATGGGAGACAGCCAAGAGATTTGAAGCTAGCTTATTTAAGAGAAGTACCAATGTTATGGAGTGACCAATTGGAGAAGTTTTACGGCTTAGAATCTCAATTTACAAAAGCAATAGGCAATGGAAAAGACTATGTGCCAGAAAACCAATACTTTAAAACAAAGAATTAAGGTAAACTAGTTTTACAGGAACTGATACTTAACTATGTAATAAAAATAGTGATAATCTTAAACATACATATGAAACGATTCCAGAACTCCAAAGTTATTGCGTAAGAACCTGATAGCCCTTCTCCCGCTGAATCATGTGGTGGGTCTGATAAAACCCCAACTATGGATTAGCCAGCAAAGAAAGGCATAGAAATAGAGGGCTTTTTCGACTGCATGGAATAGGAAATCAGAACAGAAAAAACATGAATTAGGAAATTTGTTGGCGATCTGTGTCTTGTGTGCTCAATCTCAAATTTGTTTTTCAAGGAGTCGAAAACAGTCTCAACAATCGATCTTTTCCTTAGTAAAATCTTCTCTTTAAGTGAAATGAGTACGTTTTTCATACCTTTTTTTACTTTAGTGACGAGTTTTAGGCCTCTATCAAAGAGTTTCTCAAAGAGCTCTTTCTTTATATAGCCCTTATCTCCAAACAAAAGTCCGGTCAGTCTTTTAGTGAGAGTTGGCACAGGTTTTCTGTCATCAACGTTACCTTTGGTTAGAGTAAGTGATTCCAATTTCATTAATTACCAAGTGCAATTTAAAGCCAAAAAACCAACCATATGTGCTCTTACTAATTTCTGCCAAACCATCAAAAACTTTGTTCTTGGAGATTCTTTTTTTGTGGCAAACAGCGATTGTAGAAGTGTCTATGTAGGCAATACCTGTCATTTTTGCTTGTTTGCAGAACCATTGCAAAAGTAATCCATAAAACCCGTGATTTAAGAGCGATAAATCGGTCATATGTTGGCAATTTAGAAAACTCAGATTTATAAAGTGGCAGATAAAGTAGGTAAAAAGCTTTGAAACTTTTGCAAGGGGATTGATGATATAATAGAATTATGGTGAGAATTTCCGAAGTCCGGTATTCTAGTGGGTTTTCTTCCTTTTGATAGGAGCATATTAGCAAAATTATCATCGACTGTGCGACAAAAATCCTCGACGCAACAGTAAAGTTCTGTAATATCTTTCTTCATGGGTAACCTCTTAATTATTGATAAAATACTTGAGCTTACCCTGTTTTCCTCTTCTTAGCTGCACTTTTATCTCTTTATTTAATCCATAGTTGGGGTGATAAAGGAAATTCTGTAGGTATCACAAAAGTCAATTCAATCAAACACAAAAGGCTATACCTATAAAAGAATAAACATCAAGAGAGAAAAATAATTTCTTTAGAAGAATCTCTAAATTATTAAGTCAACACTTATCCCCCTACTATTTCTTCTCACCTTGAGAGTATAGTTTATACCTAAGAAAATCTTACTTTGAAGATACATCAATTTTTTTACCCTCCAAGACCTTTCTTTTGTTTACTAATTTTAGTTGACTTCATTAACACACTACTATTTCTTTCGAAGCTCCCACCTTTTGCAGCTGGTCTAAACTATCGATTGGCCTCATAAGAGTAGATGGGACACCTGATTCTTTCACTACAAAATTTGATTGTTTAATAGTTTCAGCTGACTCTATAAGTATTCTACCGTTTCTTTCAAAACCTTTATCGTTAACAGCTTGTAGAACACTTTTTCCTCCTAAAAAGCAGCTTTCTCCTAGACTTGATTTATCTTTTAATTTGTTAAACTTCTCCTGGTTCTCTCCATCAAGCTTTACTTTTATTATATTACTATCACTAGGATACAGATGAATACTAATCTCGCCTACTTCAGTGGTAAAGGACATTTCAATGCTATCTCCTAAGACATCTGTATAATTTCTTTTTCCTCATATATTTTCAACTCTTACTATACTCTCTCCAATCTGTAGGATGCTACTTTCTATACTAAAGTTTTCATTCACCTTACTATTCATAACCTTTCCAACTTCAACAATACTGTTTTTTGGCCACCTAAAAAGAACAAGATTGTTATCTACTTCTACTTGCAGATCATCATCTTGAACTTGTTCATTCTTATTTATTAAACCTTCATATGCGATACTTTTCAGTTTGTCCTTAATTTTTTTTCACTCTGTAAAAATAGGCTCATCACTTCCCCACATAGTTTCACCTATCATTCTATCATTGTAAAAATCAGACTCTATTTTTGCACCTGCTAATAGTAGCTTATTGACAATATTGAATAAAGGTTCTAAAGCCTCTTCCCACTCATCTATTGCCTCTTCCCCATTGTCCTTATAACGTGATATAGTAGTAGGAGTTATACGCATAACACTGCTAGCATTAGCAATGTCAATTATTTTTTTAAATATAAAATTCGACACACTACGTTCATAGTGATCACAGCGTAAATTTAGCTTTATTTTTCTTTTCAAATGTTCATCTATTAAACGTTCCATCTTTTCTAGAGTGACCTTTGCAGAACTTTCGTATCTATTTTCATGAAACTCTTTCATTATACTTTCCATCTTGTCATGAAATTCATCAATCGAAACTTTTTCGCTTTCAGTTAACAGATTTGCTAAATTCATTAAAATTGAGTTCTCTGGAATAAAAGAACTTTCAACAACAGTATTGTTGTCTTCAACAACGGACTCATGCCAGTCATCAGTTTGTTCTTGATCTAACAATGATGGACTAGGCTCCAGAGTTTGCTGACCAAAACGTTCCATGTGCTGTTCTTCAGTAGCTAATCCACCATTTGCATGAACTTGCTTAGTTCCTAAAATATATTCTAATATCATAATCCCTCAATCTATAGATATATTATGTACATAATTAGCATGAATAAAAGCTAATGCAAGTATAATTTTTCTAATACCAATTTCCGTTAGTTATGAAACACATGAAAAAGAGCTGTTTTTGCCTATAATTGAGAAGTTAAACAAATTTATCATTTGCGTTCCCAACAATGAGTGTTGGTATTAGCTGCATGATGCATACGCTACTTTTAAATTTGATCAAACTTAACTAAAAAAGTAGTGATTTTCAATAATTTACCTACAATCTAATTCATAGTTGGGGTTAGAACAGTGTTACAGAACTTGATTATATACTAAAGCATAATCACTCTAGATGCAAAAGTGGTTAGCTGCATAATTTACCTAGCAATTTCTCCCCTAGAGTCAGAAACTCTTCTTAACTCTTCACGTTCTGTCCATTTGTTGTTAGACTCGCTTATTACTTCAGGATGCATTAATCCACCGGATCTAGCAAAAACACCTCGGTCTATAGCTTCAATAACCGATAAACCTCCCAATAAGCAATTTTGTCCTATCTTTTCATAATTTTCTATTCCTTCATTGCAATCTTCTATTGCTTCATTATAACTGTCTATTTCATCGAGTAGAAGTAGGCCTTCTTCACTCACCTCTACTTTTATCCAATTTTTATTTTCTTCATGAGGGCATAATCTAACTTCTAATTCTCCCAAACTAGTATAGAAAGTTAATACTATACTGCTGCCTTCTGTAAGATCTGTATAATTCCTTATGCCATTTTCAGTTTTAATTTCTACTTCACTTCTACCGATCTTTACTATATTTCTTCCACACTTTATCTCTCCATCGGTTAGACCTAAATCCCTTACCCCATCTGTTATCTTTATAATGTCTATTTTACTATCTTTAGAATATTCTAAGTAAAAAACGGAGTTGTCTACTCTTGCATCTTTTAGCTCTCTATTGGTTGCACTTTTTGCGATTTCAATAAATTTATGAGAATTGCTAACATAATCTATATAAGCTTTTTTTAGGTTAGTTTTATGCTCTTTAAATTCTGATGTCAGTGTGTTAGCATCAACTGTATTACCAAACACTGCCCCTTTTGATACTAATTGACATATTATACTACTAGAAACTTTAGGATTTTTTTCCAACTCACTGATTTTTTTCATCACATAATCGGTAAAAGTGTACTCATTACCTGAAAAAAAATCTTGTGAAAAAGAATAGTTTAATCGTATACCAGACTTTATAGCATCATTTACAATCTCTTCAAGTTCAGCCATATTTTGAGCTCGCAATACCTTATCAGAAAACTTATTTAACTTTTCCTTTTGATTTGAAGTTAAATTAACGAGTAATTTACTGGCCTGTCCTTCCTTTTGCTGACGATAAATATTTATACCATAATATAATGCTCCTGCTTCTAAAAATATCTTTCTTAACTCTTGAATAAGACCTTCATTGTCCCAAGAAAAACGATCAACATAAGAAAACACTTTTGATTCACCCATTCCTTGCCGAATATTTAGCACCACTTTTAGGTCTGAATCTCTTTTATGCTTACTTAAAAACTCCTTTAAATTTTTAGTGCAGTCTGAATCGAGTACAAGTAAGTCATACAATTCTGCATTTAACTTTTTCTGTTTATCAGTTAGAAATAATTCTTCTATATTATAGCAGAGTTTATTAGTTGCTATTTGTTGTGGAGTTCTCCCCTTTCTACTTGTTATATTAGGGTTAGCTCCTTTCAAGAGAAGAGAGTTTGCATTATCGTAATGACCTTTAGCAGCAGCAAGGTATAGTGGTGTTTTTCCTTTATTATCTTGTATGTTAGGATCTGCACCTGCTTCTAAGAGTAAATCTATAGCCTGATTTCCTGTGCGACGAAATCCACCAATATTTGCTCCTGCAATTGCATGCAATACTGTTGACTGAGATTCTCCTCTTCTTAGGTTAAGAATTACTTTTAAATCTTTATTGTTTTTATTATCATGTAAAAATTCTTCAAGGGGCTCAGTATTATCAAATGAACCACAGTTAGAAGCTAAACATTTTAGAGCACTAAGTAACCTTTTATTTAAATTTTTTTGACTTGGCGTAAGATCGTGATCTAGAGCAAACCAAACACAAATCTGTTCACTTAATCCAAGTTTGCTATCTATCAAAGATGATGGTTCATTATAATTTCTAACTGATGGTAAATCTCCTGAGTACCACATATCATTCATCAGTTCATTTAATAAATGCTCTTTAGATGATAAATGTTCTATAATGGATTCATATTCAAAATCATATAGTTCTGGTTTGGATTTTGGTTTTAGTAAATTGATGATAGATTTTACTATCCCAGTAGACTCACTCATACTTACCCCTCTAAGATACATAGTACATTATATGCGATATATAACATTAAGTCAATACCATAATCTTTTTACTACTCATATTGTTAAGCTCTTGTTAAGTTTTTATGGTGAGTAACAATGGAGTATATAGATAGGTTAAAAGTTGCTTATGACTGTAAATTTGAGCTAATTTTACTATAGATGAACATAGTTAAGACCTATATTTGATATCACTACTATAAGAGCATGATGCTTTAAATGAGTACGGAAACTGCTGAAGTTTTTTTACAACAAACTTGTACGGAGCAACTTCAGCAGAATAAACAAACACATGCTAGTATTAGTAGAGAGTTATTTATAAGTCAACTAGCTTTTTTAAAAATATTTTAGTGAGGATACCATGCTAGTTAAAGAATTGAATTATTGACTTTCTCCAAAAACATAAAAAACATCGTATATTTGTGAGAACAAGCAGCGTAAAAATAAGGTTATAAAAATAGAAGATTTAAATTATTTCAATAAGCTTAGGCAAAACAGTTCGTATGTAGATATGGATGAAATGGGCTAATATGGCTGATTTTAGCGTATAATGAAATCACTATATTAAAAAGTTCGTATGTATCGTTTGGTAGACCATCCCATCCCAAAACGAACAATTCTCACCGCCCTTGGTTTTGAACGCTGGAAATGGTTAATTTGCTTGAGATCCTAATAATATGTTTTGCTAAATTAATAGCATTTTACTTGTGAAAGAATTAACAAGTGTATGATAAAAATAGAATATAAAAACAAATTGATCCTGTTAAGAGTCTTTCATCGAAAGTTACTTTGGGTTGGAAAAATTTCTAAAATCATGATTGACAGGTTTTAAAGACAGAGTAATATACCTAGAGTATAATAGAGGCTAGTTCATTATGGTACGTGAGAGGGTTAAGAATCAAAGTATTTTTTCATTCATTTGTAAAGAGGGGTAATTATGGACCGTGGAGATATTCCGGAAGTTTTGTTTTCATCTGTTAAGGAGGATGATCCTTACAAGGCATCTAAGCTCCTCCAAATTGAACGCTGGTGCTATACACATTCAAAAATAATTGAAAGAAGTGGTCAAAAAGGACACAATCTTATTGCACAAGTGTTATCTGACAAGCAGTCTTGGGAGGAGGTAGGAGGATTGCATGGAGTCAAGCTTAATAGACGGGAGGTAGGTAAAAGGCTTACTACACTACCAGATTCGGATAATGCTTTTGGCAGGGCAAGTAGATACAAAATTGCATGTGAGTGTTGTTTAGAGGATGAAATACGAGCTATATTTGAGGAAAGAAAAGAGGAATTGTCTGCTCAAGGTAGAAGTAGCTTGCTAGAGTATAACCACTTAGTTAAGTGCTTTGGAGAAGGTCCTATAGCACAGTTTTGGTCACATTTCATTAGTGGGTATCTTGATAAATTGGATTTGAGGGGTCGTCATCTATATGAGTGTGGGCTTGACTGTGCAGTAGGTTGGCACAGAGTAGAAGCAGTGGAATTCTTTTGTAATAAGATAAAATCCTTGCCTGACAATAAAATGAGTGCACAGAAAAAGGATGAGATCTTCATGAAAAATGCAGTGTATTCGGCAGGACCTAATTTTCGCGTTTACCCTGATATATTTGAGTTTTTCCTTGATCAGATAAATCCTGATAGATATCCAGAGCTTTTAAAAAGAGATTTGGAGAAAAATGGTTATTACGGTTCTTTGAATAAAATGAAGGACGTGCTTAGCTTTGATAAATTTCAGGAATTGTTCGATTGTTTAAAGCCAAGTGATATTACAGAAGATGATTATCGTCTCTGGTCAAAATTCATGATAAAGGACTGTCCAGAGTATTATTTAGGTGAGGGTGTGGGAGTTTTTATGCATATGTGGATGAAGGAAGGATTTGATAGTCATCGTGCTTTCACATTAGACGGGGAAATGATGGAAGATTCTTCTTTTCAAGGAAAATTTTCAGTACATTTGATTGAAAAAGGTTTTATGAAGCCAGTGTGGGCAATGTTAGATAATGCTAATTTTAGACAAATCAAGGAGTTCATGTCTTCTGAAAAAGCAAATTACATACGTTCTATATTAGAGCAAGGAGATCATGTTTCATTAAATAAGTTTTTAGCGTATGGCAAGTCTGCTGATAAAGAACTCGATCAAAAAAACATACCTGGCCCAAGCGGTGATTTAGCTGAGGTAGAGATTAGTAAACAATCTTATATGGGGTTAGGTGATCATTAAAAAGATCTAAAAGGAGGGTTATATGCCGAACGAAGAAAGACCACAAGATTTTGAGTTAATAGAACTATTAATTAGAGAGGTGAGTTCAGATGTAGCAAGTACTTCAACTCAACAGGGAAGTGATTTTAAATCTTTCAAAGCAAGATTTCAGTCATATATTGATCAGATTCCATCATATTTACATTCGGTAGGTAAAGAAGGATTTTTTCCTCATTTCTTTCTAGGAAGCTTTTCTACCTTGATAAATACAGAAATTGCGAAAAAGCTGAAGATTAAAAAAATATATTTTAGATTTGATACTTCGGGTACATTAAAAGTAGCTGTTATTAGTAATGATAAAATACAATCTTATGAGGACGTTAAGAATCATGTAAAATTAATTTCTATCTCAGAGCATAACTCTGATAATAAAAACTGTAAGTTTACTTCAGGTGATCTGGTAGAGATATTGAAGAAGTGTCTTACTTCACCTAAAGGTAAAAGTATACAAGCTGAAGCTCAAGATATAAAAGATGCATTTAAAGGTCCGATAGATTCTGTATTAGAAATGGACTTTAGGTTAATACATATTTCCAGAAATAATATTAACAAAGAGGGTATTAATGTTGAAGTAATAGATACGAGAGTACTTAATTCCGCTGTTAGCAAAGGTTTTCATGAGGTAAAAGGAGGGTTGTGGAGTAATCCAGAAAGTGATATAGCGAAGCTGACTAATCCTGATGTGGAAAAAGTGAAAGAGCCTATTGAGAATATTCTAAAAAAAGTTAGTAAAATTCACTCTGAATATAAGGATTCACTTATGTACGGTGAAAAAAAGCGTACGCTATCCAATGGCAAAAAGGTTACCGTTCAATTCCGGGAAACAGCACATCATGGGTTTATAGCAGGCGCCCTAGTGAATTTTCGCTATAGACATAATCTTAGGGTTTATCTAGAGCAATTTGCAGGGAGAGGTTACGCTGATATTGTTTTAGTGCCTCGTGGTAAGGATAGGTCATTGAATGCTATTCCTATTATTATAGAAATGAAGGCTGCTACTAAAGCAGAGTTAGAAGAAGGTAAAATAGGAGAAAAGAGTGGAACTGCACCAACTACTGCTTTAAAGCAAGCTGAGGATTATACAAAAGGTTTTCAACCGAATGTAATGAGAATTTTAACTACTGCAAATGACATGCTATGCGTTGGTGTAAACCTTGATCATCCATCTCCTGTTTCGAATATCGTTGCTAAATCACGTGATCAAGAAATCACCCCTCTTTTTAATGATATAATGGAATCTATTGATGGACGAAATAATGGTAGAATTAATGAAGAAGGGCTGAAGGAGAAAGTTCAAAATAACATAGAGCGTATCTACCATACATTTCCTGGTACAGGAGAGAAGGGAGATAATCATTATTTTAGTAGGTTTTTGTTAGGGCAGTCTCTGTTATTAAATGAAGTTCAAGTTTTAGAAAGCAGTTTTAAAAAGCACGTTTTTATTTATGGAGAAAATATACCCACAGAAGCTCAACCTGAACCTAAATCTCAACGTCTTAAAGATCAGAAAAGTAAAGGGCAAGGTGCCAGTCAACCATCTAACTTGGATCAAAGCCATGGAGTTGTGACAATGGTATTTATTCCAATCAATGTTCAAAAATCAGTTTGTGTGATGAATATTGTTGAAACAGATGGAAGAGATAATGCGATGAACAAGGGAATTCCTCTTGATCAACTTCAGCAAGAAATAGGAAACAGGAAAATAGTTGAACTAAACCTTAGTTTTAACATTAAGAAAAAATCAAAATTTGAAGAGTATTTTAGCGTGGAGGTGGGAGAATCCGTTTCCCTAGAGCAGTATAATAGAAGAGAAACTAATAAATTTGAAGGTAATTTTAAAGATATTCCTTATCCTAAGGATTTTAAGAAAACATTTGATGAAGTACTAGTATCTCAGCTTGCTTCTTTACAAGATCAATCTTCATCAATAGGTAAGTACAAGAAGTTATTTGGCAAAGTAGGCGAGGCAATATTACCTCTTAAAGGTTTAATAGAAAAAGAAGCACATACTCAGGCAGTATTGCATGGAGCATTTGACCATTATAGTGATATCAAGCTAGGAGAACCACAACAAGAAGATAGAGCGTTAATATTAACAGAGTTTCAAACAGGTAGGGGAAAACGCATTGATATGCTAGTTCATGGTATTAAGTTTGCAAACCAAGCCAGCAGTGCTAAAGAGTATGATCCGGTAGGATTGGAGGTTAAAGGACCAAGGGAAGGTAAGACAGCTGATGCATTAATAACAGAAGCAAATAATCAAATAACTAAAGAGTATACAAAAGGTGTTACTTATAAAACGCTTACAGATGGCAACAAAGTTGCTTTTATGGGTGTTATTTTTGACAAAGGGGCGAGTAATACAAATTCTCTTATTTTAGTAAGTAAAGATGAATTTACTCCTGTTAAGGTAGTTCATAGCTCCATTTTTAGTTTTAGCCAATGTGCAACAAGAAAAAGACGTGATATAGGTATACCATGCATAGATTCACGTGATGAAGAAAAGGTTACAAAGGAAGAAAAAAAGCAACGTGTTAAAGAGCTATTTGATATTGATAATGCTAAGGATTTAACTAATGAAATTGTAGATATAGGTCGTGAGCAAGTGTTTGATATGATAGGCAATGCTGATAGGACTGATGTATATGTAAAAGTAAAAGATAACAATGGTAATGATAAAAAATTGATAATAGGTGATATTATAGAAATGAAGAATGCAGAAAGATATTTTGTAGATGATTATAGTGATGGTATTGAGATCTTAGTAAAAGTAGGCAGAGATAAGGATCGCGTTATAAAAGAAAAAATAAAAGGACAAAATATTGAGTATTATTTAAGCATCGATGGCTATGAAGTAAAATTCGATGATATAATTAAAAATTTTACTACAGATGCAGAAAGAGAGAAAATTCATAATAAATTACATCAACTATCAAATGATAAGCAGTTGTTAGAGAATAAAAAATACATTGAAGATATAGGTGATGTTCAAACTAATCAAGATTACTCTAATATTGTAGAGGAAATTAAACAGAACTTGCTAGCAAAAGGTGTTAGGGAAGATACTTTTGATACGTTTAAAAATCATTTTGATGATCTTGGTGAAAAAGTTTTTGCAGATTATATTAGTAATGTAGAAAGCAGCCTTCAAGAAAAAGGAATTGCATTTGATCGTGATAAATTTGATTCAGCGAAAATAAAAGGAGCAAAAGGTGGAAAGTTTTTTTCCATGATGGCTATATATGACTTGCTTGATAGTATAGGTGATACAGCAACACTTGGACGACATGATAATAATGCTTTAAAGCAAGTATTTGGTATCAATGGTATACTAGATGCTATGGATGATGTTAGGACGAGTGTAAGTATTTCTTCTAATAGTAAAGTAGGAAAATTGATTAGTAAAGTACCACAACCTGTACGTCAAACGTTTGTTAAGATTATCAGTAACCCCATAGTTCAAAGTATTACATTTGCAACTATTGCTTATCAATTTGGGTATAGTATAAATGAAATAGCTCAAGGTAATCATCATCCATTAAATTATTATTGGACAGCTAGTAGTGGTGTAAAACTAGCAAGTATGAGCATAAGGCCTATAAGTGCAAGTGTTAGCTTTACAGTAAAAAGTGTAAGTGCTACTACTAAGATTTTAAGAGGGTTATCTGCTGCAGGTAAAGTTTTAGGTAGGGTAGCAGTAGTTACTATGGTTGCTGATGTATTAATAACAATTGGTGTAGAAATTCATGAGAGAATAGAGTATACAAAAGCAATAGCAGAACAAGTACCTCTACTACCTGGTGGTGAACAAGCGGAAGTATTTTTTGCAGGAGTAATCAAGTTTTTTACAGGAAAAAATGTAGAAAAGGAATATGAAGACAAAATTAGAATAAAGGGTTATTTAAATTCTGTAAAAGAAGTAGCTATAAAACTGTTAAATGATAATTATGACATAGCTGCGGTTGTACAATACGTAATCTCCATTGAAGAGAAATATAGTGAGGTGATTAAAGATAAGGAAGTAAAGCCCATGTGTGTTATGTATCCCCCGTATAATCCTAATATAGGAGAGGATCTCGGTTGTGTAGAGCGGATGGTGTGGATATGTGGGTTGGAAAAAAGATACAATAGTATTTCTTTTAGTAAGGTTAATACAGCTTCTAATGTAAAGAATGATTTATATTCTCTTGATATCTCTAAAATACTAGGTATGGCACCTTATACTTTGGTTATGAATGAAGGTTGGGAAAGGTTTATCTGTGATATAAAAAATAACCATCAATGTCATCAGGAGATAGATGAAAAAAAAGTTTATGTTGTTAATACGGATGCAAAGCATATTCCTCATCTGACCAAGTATGAATATGAAAACCTTGGCTTAAGAATTGTAAAGGTACCGTTAAAATACTCAGGACCAAAATCGCAATGCGGTAAAGTAATCACTACACAACATAAGAATGGCAATTTGTACTACCCATGTAACAGCAACAAAGTCTACAGAGAGTGTCAAAATACTTTTGTTCTTTCAGAAGAACCTTTTATTTTCACTAATCCAACAAGAAAAGATCCTAGTAATACAAAAAAGCAAACATTTCCTAAAGGATCAGTGTTATATATTTCAGGGCCAAAAACATTAATAGCAGCTGCAAATTATCCAGCAGTAATGCATATTCCAGAAGGTAGTAATATACGTTATATTGGCTCAAAAAATAATGAAACTATCTTTGTTGTTGACAGCTTTACATCTGGTACTCTTGAAGGTGGAGCAGGAAAAGAAAATACTGTGGTAATGAATGTTAAAGCTAATAATATCGTTGCTGATTTGCACAATGGAATGTTAAATTACGGTAATAGCAACAACATAAGATTGGTCAACACACATAACTACGTATCTAGTTCTGACAGCAAGCAAAATATTACTACTCACTGTAAAACAAGATTTATTAATGTAAAAAATGCAGAAGTCTGGCAGAATTCACTTAACTGCACAGACAAAGATTATGAAGTTAGAGTAGTTAACAAAGAAAATGTGCATCACAGGGGATTAAAGCAAACAATATTTGTTGTTAATGAAGATAGTGATAATGTGAGGATAGTAAATGATTTAGGAGATACAGGAAAAATAAAAGGAAATATTGACGTAATAAGGATTCAAGTTAGTAATATCATACAGTGGGGAATAAGTGAGGATATAGAAAAAGGTAGTTATAGCTTAGATCTTTTAGCTAATAATGGACAGACTATTGTTTCAAGTACTAAAGTCAATGATTTTAAAAGTCTAGTAATTCAAGTAAATTGCCAAGGGATAACAGAGTCTGTTACAATACAAGATAAGTCTTTGTCTGATACAATAGAAGATATTAGATGTCAAAAGTTGAGAAATTCAGGAAATGATGTTAATAGAGAAGTCATACAAAATAGTGGAAAAAAGTTAAAAGCATTTATACAAGCAAGTATACTAGACCAAGAATTACTTGATACTTACCAAATTGCAAAAGATATTGCCAATAACAATAATTTTGACATACCAGTATCTCAAGTAGAAGTTATTAAAAATCACATGGGAGTACCTAATGAAAAAGTGATAATTGCTGGAATGTACTCAGATCAGGTAATTGTTGATTTTAGTTACAATAATTTTGATGTTACAAGTAGTTATCAGAAATACCTTAATAATGGACAGGGCTATGGTTATGATGACTACGTGATGCTATGTAATTACTATCAGGATATTACAATAGAAGGAGAGAAAGGGCAACACCAGTATATTATCAAACTGCCAGATACATTAAATAGTAAAATTTCGTCGTCGCCAATAAGGCTCAATTTAAAAATAAAAAACAAAGTGGTGTCTTATCAAAACATACCTTATAGTATCATTGATTTTGCTGAGTTAAATGTAACAGATGTTGATAGTATAAGAATAGAAGAAGGTAAAAGGAGTTATATAAATGCATGCTATAGCAAATCAATCTCTGACCTTACAGAGGATAGCTTAGAGATAAAAGATATTACTATACTTGATAGCAAAGGTAATAAATGGTCTTTGTCTATTGGTTTAGTTGATTATTTTAAAAATCCAGAGAATCAACAAATTGTATTACGAATAAACAATGAGATTTATAAAATAGATAGTACAAACTTAAAGCTTGAGCATGTAGAAATGAACCCGGACTCTTTCAGATACTATCAACCAGAGGAACAAGGGTTACAAATTTATCATAATCAACCTATCGATAAGAATGATATTGGTTTGGTTGATTTTAGAGATAAGTCTATATTGGATTTTGATGCCGAGATTACTGATGATAGTTTAGTGTTATCACATAAGAATAATACCTTAGCGAAAGTAGAAAATTGGAATAGTTATCAACTAGCAAGAGAAATGATGTTTGCTTTTAATGATACGATGGTTTCTAATTTGAAATGCATAGTCTCTGCTTGTAATTCAGAAGATATTATAGAGGACTTTAATAAGGAGAAAGTAACTTTATTAAAGGAGAAAATGTTTGATGCTATAGTGCGAAACAATATTAATGAAGCTAAAGGTTTAATTAGAAAAATTGAAAGTGTGAATACTGAAAGTAAGCATGAATTAACACCTTTATATATGGCTATTCAAGGAGGTAGGTTAGATGTAGTAAAAGTTCTTTTTGATAGAAAGGATTTTAGTGTTGAAAATAAGGACACCTACCCTCTGTACTTAGCTGCTCAAGAAGGTAAATTGAATATAGCTAAGTTTCTTGTTGATAAAGGTGCTGATATTAGGGCTAAAGATAAAGATGGTAGAACACCTCTACGTATGGCCGCTTACAACGGTGATTTAGAGATGGTTAAGTTCTTTCTTGATAAGAATGCAAGTATCGAGAATAATGACCCATATAAGATGATGAAGATGGTTGATGTTCTAAAAAAAGAAATTATTAACCAAGCAGATACTGCGGCTAATGTAAAAAAATGGGCAGAGTTTTTTGTAGAGAAGTTAAGATACTCAATAAAAAGTGTAGCAAAAGAGAAGCTAAAGGATGGCATGTTGCATAATGGATATAGTTCAGTTAATAAACTTGCTGATGAAATTTATAGATCAGATGGAAAGTTGTTTGATGATATAATTAAAGGAGTTATAAATGATGTGTATGGAAAAGTAGATACAAAAAAAATATTAAGTTTTGTACGAAGTCATGGTTATATTGATCAGCTTATTTTAAGTTACGTAGCTGTGTTTGATGCAATGCAAGAGAATGATGATTTAAATAATGGTGCAGTATTTAAGTTAGCTTACTATATAAAAGAAACAATGAATTTTGATAACTATGCTAATGCCCGGTTAGAAAAAAGATCTAACCTTGAGGAGCTAAAAAGCAGATTGCCAGAGTCAGTAAAGAATATAGTATTTGCGTCAGAAGTATGTATTAAAAATACTTATCAAAATGAATATTTATATGCTGCTGATAGTTGTTTTAATTATGACAGCAATAGAAGAAAGGTATTTACTTGGACTCCAAAGAATGAAAAAAATGATAAGTTTAGGTGGATGATTAAACCTGATGGTGATAACTTTAATATAGTGAATGCTGGATTTAATGAAAATCTGTATGCTGCTAGTGATTATTTCAATTATGACAACGACAGGAGAATGGTATTTACTTGGGTTTCAGGGGGAGGAGTTGCACGAGATGTGTGGATGATTAAACCTGATGGTAACGACTGCTCTATAATGAATGTTAAGCTTAAAGAATATGTGTATGCTGCTGATTATGCTAAACATGACAAAGATAGAAGAAGCGTATTCACTTGGATTCCAGGGGGAGAGGTTACACAAGGTGTATGGAAGATTGAAGATTGTGGATCTACTATAAGAAAAGGTAGAAGCCAGAGTACAGGTACTGGCTCTAGAGACAATAATGGCGGAGCTTTTAGTTTTAATCAAAGCCTAATAGAGCCTCCTGTTTGCAATGTTTCTGTGAATAGTCATTTTGGAGAAAATGTTGATGTTCATTCTAAAGATGAAAATGGTTGGACGCCGCTACACTTAGCTGCATGGAAAGGTCAATTAAATGATACTAGATCATTAGTCGAGAAGGGAGCCGATATTAATGCTGAGAATATTTTTGGTAGGAAACCTATACATGTTGCTGCTGAAAATAATAATACAAACATTATAGAATTTTTTCTCAGCAAGGGAATGAGCATCGATGATGTTGATAGATATGGTCGAACACCACTATACTGTGCTTCTTGGAATGGTCACTTAGGTGTAGTGAAGTACCTTGTAGAAAAGGGAGCTGACATTAATGCTCAGGACAAAGGTGGTGAGACATCGCTGGATGCTGCTACTGATCAAAAACATGAAGATGTTGTAGGGTATTTAAAACAAGTGCAGCTAAATCAAGAATTACTTATTGCAGCACAATATGGTAATTTTGATGAAGTTAGAGATCTTGTAAGTCAAGGGGCTAGCTTGAATGCTAAGTATAGTAATGGGATGACTGTTATGCATTCTGCTGCTTATGGTGGTAATCTGGATATAGTAAAATATTTTGTAGCAGATGCAAAAAATAGCTTAGAAATTAAAGATAATGGCGGTAGAGTTCCCCTGCACTATGCTGCTTACAATGGTAAGCTAGATGTGGTAAAGTATTTTGTAGATGAAGGGGAAGTTGATGTTAATCTAAAAGATAGTGATGGGCAGACAGCATTGCACATGGCTTCTGGTGGCGGCCATCTGGATGTAATGGGGTATCTTGCAAGTAAGGGAGCAGATATCAAAGCTAAAGATAAGGATGGTAAGACACCGCTAGATATCGCCATCGACCGAAAGCATGATAGCATCGTAAAATACTTAAAACAAGCTCAATTAAATGAGCAATTACTGGCTGCAGTGCAAGGTGGTAATTTTAAAAAAGTTAAAGATCTTGTAAATCGAGGTGCTAGTTTGGACGATGCTAACATTGATGCTCAAGATAAGGAAGGAAAAACACCTTTGCATTTTGCCGCTCAAGAAGGAGATTTGGGCATGGTCCAATTTTTCCTTGATAGGGGTGCTAAGATTGAAGCCAAAGACAAATATGGATGGACACCTTTACACTTTGCTGCTTCTAGTGACAAGTTTGACATAGTTAAGTTTCTGTTCAATAAGAACGCTAATATTAAAGCTAGAGATATCTACGGCGATACACCTTTGCATCTGGCTGCTCAGTATAGTAGTAAGCTTGAAATAGTTGAATTTCTTTTAGATAAGGATGCTAGTGATATTAATGATGTAACTAATGACCACTCTACACTTTTACATGTAGCTGTAGAGGGAAACAAATTAGATACAGTCAAATTCCTTCTTGATAGAGGTGCTGATATTGAAGTCAAGGACATTCATAACCAAACACCTTTGGGATTGGCTATTCAAAAGGGTTACACAGATATAGTTAAAGCTTTGGAACGGGAACGATTAGGTAAAGAGTTATTTACTGCTGTGAGAGAATTTAATCTTCCTAGAGTTGAAGAGCTTATAAGTCGAGGAGCTAATGTTGATACTAAAAACAAGAATGGTAAAACACCGCTAGAGTTTGCTATTAATACAAAGAACGTTCTTGAAGAGAATCAGGAATCTCTCAATAGTTCATTATTGTTCACCCAACAAGGTCATATAGTGAGAGTTTTAGAACAGGAGCAATTACGCAGGAAGTTGTTTACTGCTGTAAGAGAAGAAAATCTCCTTAAAGTTAGAGAGCTTATTAGTCAAGGGGCTGATGTTGATGCTAAAAAGGATGGTAAAACGCCACTAGATATTGCTAAAGAGAAACTAAGAGAACGTGGTAAAAACAAAGAATGTAGTGATATTGTGCAGTGCTTAGAAAAACTCAAGCAGAAAAGAGGAGAAGCTGTACAACGTAAACGCCGTCATTTACTGAGTGAGTTGCTAGGTTCGAGTAATCAACCTGAGATAGCAGCAAGTAGTGGTACAAGACCATCTTCATGGATAAATAATTGTATTTCTTGGGCGAAAAAATTAGCAGCTAGCACTTTCTCTATAATTCCTGCATTACCCTCTCAATACAACATTGCAGACAAGAATAATGTAAAAAGTGATAATAAAAAAATACCACAAAGTACATCATCTGTTGGTTGGAATAAATTCCTAAATAATGAAAATATTGCTCTTGCGAGTTGTGTTGCCGATGCATTAGATAATACTCCAAGTAGGCGCTATCAAGGTTTAATGAGTAAAGGAGTAGAAGTTGTGCCAAGCAGCAGAGTTGCAGTTGAATTTGCTCTTAAAAAATTTAATTCATTTGTAGAAGATAAAATAAGAAACCTAGAATCAAAAGAACAAGCTAGAATACGTGTTGAACTTAAAGATGCGTATCCAGAAATAATAGCAAGCTTGGAAAGAGGAGTTGAATTTAGTGGTAATGTTGGGTTAGATAATGTTTTAGAAAAGTCCAAGAAGCGCTTTTGTACAAATGTCCTACAAAAAGATAAAGTATCAACTTATCTTTCTGAGATAGGAGTAACCAAGCTTGGAGGTAATCTCAATAGGTAGTTTATAATATAAGAGGTAATATGCCAAGTAGTGGAAAATTTAAAGTGAGGGTAGCCAAAATAATTAGGGATACCAGACTAAGTTTGATGATCCCAATACTAAAATGGATGAAATAGGAATAAGAAATACAAGACTAGAATTGGTAAATAAGTGGTTAATGTGTTTTCCATATTGAACTTACAGCACGTAGCTTTGATATAGAAGTTTGGGTAATGTTATGATAGTAATTTATATAATTCTATGTGCAATCTTTATAGCCATTTTAGACAGTTCACTAGATTCTTAATTAGGGGATATGTCTAACTTAGGAAAGATTTTCATCAATGTTGAAGTGAATAAGTAGGGATATTATGTTTTTTCTTTGAGTTGTGAAATTTCAGAATGAGAAAAACCTGTAGTTTGTGATATGATATCAGTAGAGACACCAGCTTTAAGTAGTTTTTTTGCCACAGCTATTTTAGCTTGTTTTTCGCCCTCTGCCTTGCCTTCCTGTCTACCTTTTTCATGGCCGATTTGGATGCCTTCTTTCCTGCCCTTCTCTTCTCCAATTTGGATTCCTTCATGTTTAGCATCGTCAAGTTTTTGTTCTAAGATAGCAGCTTCTTTTTGTAAATCCATTACCCTTTCTTCATAAGCTACAAGATCTTTCTCATTCCAATGAAACTTATCTAACTCATCATATGCTAACTTTATTATCGGTGACTTTTCTGCTATTTTTCTTAAATCTTCATCAGTTGTCTCTTCTGCGTATTTGAAGAAAAATAGCCAACGATCTACTACATTTTCTAGCTGCTCTTCTCTGCTCTTAGGAAACTTTGGCAACTCAATGAAGATAAATTGAAAATCTTTTAAATCATGCTCGTTAGTTTTTTCATCTCTTATGGTATGGCTAGATATATAATCAAGCTTATCAGGAAATAAATTACAATTGGAAATAGCAATAAAGAAAACCTTCTTTAAATCAATATACTTACCGCCTTTATCAGCCTGTCTTGAATAAGCCTTAGCAGCGTAAAGTTGAGCGCGTTTTTCAAATCCTTTATCACGAGCGAGTTGCATCTCAATCACGTACCTTGCCCCAGTAGAATCCCTGCACAGGACATCAACAATACTCTGCTTATCAGAAGCAATTTCAGGGTCCATAATGGTGCTAAGGAATTCGACTTCTTGTATAGTATTTATTTCAGTAAACCCTAAAATATCATTCAAAAAGTGGATAAGGATATTCTTATTTTTTTCAGTACCGAATATTTTTTTAAATGTTAAGTCTAATTTTGGATCGAGAAACTTGGAAAGAGCCATGAGAGAGTAAGATAAAAAGCATTAATAATTATACACAATTGTGAAGAAATATTCAACTAAAATGCAAACATTTTGTATATCTTTATTTGGTAGTATTAACCTGTATAATATTTATGGCAAATATCTTGATAAGGTATCAGATAGCACAAAAAGTAAGGAGCTGGAGGTTAAAAAGAAAATATACCCTGAAAAACTTAGCAGGCAAAGCAAACATAAACTATCATACACTGCTAAGATATGAACAAGGAACATGTGGCATTCCAATTGAAAAGTTAAAAATATTAGCAGGGGCATTATCAATTCCTGTTGGAAATCTCTTTCCTGGGCGAAAAGTACTAAAAGAAAGTAGTTGTTTCGAGAAAGCTAAGACCGAGGAAATGTATAATTTTATAGAAAAAACAGGAGGACACAAAGCAATTTATGCATTAACCAAATCTATCCGAGCTGAGGAAGAAAGTAATATAAAAGCAGCAAGAATAAGAATTGCAAGGAATCTAGTTAAGGCAGGGTTTGATAATGACATTATCTATCGAGCAACAGGCTTATCAACGGAAGAATATGCTGATAAAGAGAGATACGAGCAAAACGGAGGACAAGAGATAAAAAAGTGGAGAATAATCAGAGGCTATACTCAAGAAGAATTAGCGAAAAAGCTTAATGTAGGACCTTCGCAAATACATCATTATGAACAAGGTAGTGTTACTATTTTAAGTGAAAGGTTGTGGGAAATAGCAAAAGAATTATCAGTGAATGCTGAAGATCTAATAAAGGAATACAAAGAAAGTGATTGTGAAGGAGAAAATGAATTATTAAGTTTGGCAAGAGAATATAGAAAAATTGACAATCAAGAATCACGAAATGAACTGAATATATGGGTAGAATTTTTCTTGCAAAGAAAGCAAATTTACAAAGAAAAGATTTACAAAACAGAGGAAATGAAAGTTGCAAATAATTTACTTCAGTTAGGTTTTTCTACTGATGTTATTTCTAAAATAATTGATTAACAACAACCTTTTTACATAACTTGAAAATAAATATGTATTAATATCTTTACCTATTCATGAAAAAATAAGTAAAAAAGATTGAGAAATTTATTTGACTTCACTCGAAAGCTATGGCTTTATGCCAATGCTGATAAAAAACAGCAGTAAATAATTAAAAACAATTTGTTATTAATGAGGAGTATATTTTATGAATAATAGTGAAAAACTTACAGAAGAAATAGAGAGAGTATTACAGAGTGGAGGAGGAAGTGCTCTATTTGATCGTGAGATAGTGTCAGTGCTTCTAGGAGCAGTTCACGACAGAAAGCAAGCACAAGATGTTACTAAAACTCTAATGGATAACTGCCCGGGAATAGGAGAAATTTTGGGACGAGAAATCGATGATCTGAAAATGATAGAAGGAATGACTGAACATGCAGCTGCAGCAATTGAATGTGTTAAAGAAGCTTATAAAAGAGCACTCAGAGAAGGATTAAAGAGAGGCCCAGTAATGGATAGCCAAGAAAAGCTGATAGAGTATGTAAGGGTAAACATAGGCTTTTCAGCAAAAGAAGCTGTCCTGATAATATACTTGGATAAACAGAACCGTCTTATAAGAGATGAAGTGTATTTTGGTACAATAGATGAGGTACACCTATCTGAAAGGAAAGTGGTAAAAAAGGCGTTATCAATGGAAGCAGCATCGATAATATTATCTCACAATCATCCAGGAGGGAGTTTAGAGCCATCAGAAGATGATAAGGTTATGACTAGAGAATTAGTATCAGCATGTCAAGGAGTGGGAATTGAACTAGAGGATCACATTATTATGACAGATAAAGGGTATTGCAGTTTTAAGGAAAGAGAGCTGTTATAAACCAAATTTCAATTGCTTGAGAAGTTTGGCTACACAATGAAATATAAAATCAAGTAGCAAAAAAACTTAGTCAAGAATCTGAAGAGCAAGAACTGCACAATACAAAAGATCTTTGTATAGCTTGTATATTAAGTCGTGATTAAAGAATAAAAGTCCTGAAAAAGCTATTCTTTTATTATAAATAGTTGCAGAATATACAAGATCTTTTTATAATTTGCGTATTAAGTTAATCGTAAAGCAATAAATTGCTCTATAGACTTGAATAATATGCTTAATATAGGAGGGTATATGACTACTAAAAAAACAGTATCATTTGATGATATGGATGGAAATACTTATGAGTTAATCATTGATTCTAAAAAGTTACCAAAAGGACTATATAGTGCTATTAGGCGTACTAGCAAAAAAAATCAGCAGCTTATACTTGTAGATGAGACTGATCCGAAAATATTTGATGATAAAAGCAGGTTTGAGAAGCCTGAAGGTGTGCCTTCCCCTAGCGATGTTTCTGGAAAATCAATCAATCTTGGAGAAGGACGTGAGGTTTATAACAAAAAATCTTCAAATCGTCAAAATCCGTTTATTCCATCTTTAAGCAAGATAGAGCCAAGTGCAAGTGAAAATGCAGAATTGAGGTGGTTTAAAAGTAGAGTGGTAAAGGCAAAAAGCGTAGAAGAACTGAACAAGACTATAGACCAAGCACTAAGTGCTGGAATCAGGATAAATGCGTATAGCGAAGGGCAGAAGAGTTTTGCTGATACAGTAATATCGAAAATGCCTTTGATCAAATGCAAAGAAAATGAGAAGGAAGATATAATATGTGAATTGATGCTAAATGGAGCGATATTTAGTTACGATCTATTGCAGGATAAGGGAATAAGTGAAATGCATAACAAACTCTATCAAGAGATTCGTCCACAGATAGATAAGTGGCTAAAAGAACTGAGAGAAATCGGTGAAAGTGCTATTGAAAATGAAGGAATCATAGAAGACGTGGAAATGGATAATCAGACGTTTTTTATGAAATTTTCTGAGAATAGTAAGGTAAATATTGCAAGAGTATTGGAAGGTACAAAAAATTTAGGGTTAACGACAGGAGAGGTAAAATTAGGAGGTGATGTTATAGAAATGGGAAATAGTAAGGTTGAGGTTAGAAGTGAAAAAGAAGGTGAGAGGAATTACGTTGATGTGTCTGACAATAGTGCTTTTACACTACCGACAATGTTGCAAAAAACATAAAAATAAAACTAGAGAAAACCATTTCTCGAAAACTTCTGTGTCCAGAACCAAGAGTCCGATTTACTTATAGCGCTAATAATCAATTAACCATCGGCTTTAAGGAATGATATGAACATATTATTTCAAGGAAAAGTCATGAGAAACAAGAGATTAGCTATCCAAATTAGCTGTAGCTATGAACCTAATCGGTTAGCAGAACAATGCTTATCAGATGCTTATGAAAAGGTAGTGTCAAAGGAAATAAGTCAAAAAAACTTAAAACATAAAAATGGGATTCAAGGAGGGTCAAATGGTAACAGTATGTTTATATGCGAGAGTTTCTTCGGGGAAACAAGTAGAAGGAAATACGATAGAAAGTCAAATTGCAGCTTTAGAGAAGCAAATTAATCTGGACGGATACAGATTGTTAAGTGAGTATAAATTTATTGATAACGGCTACAGTGGATCTCATTTAGTCCGCCCTGATTTAGAAAAATTACGTGATAAAGTAACAGAAGGTAAAATTGATAAGATTTACATTCATTCTCCTGATCGTTTATCTAGAAAATATGCATATCAAATGGTGCTGATTGAAGAATTTGAAAAAGCAGGAGCAAAAGTGGTTTTTTTAAATTATGAGATTAACGGTAACCCAGAATCTCAATTACTGTTACAAATGCAAGGTATGATAGCAGAATATGAACGTGCGAAAATTATGGAACGAAGTCGTCGTGGTAAAATCTATGCAGCTAACAAAGGCTATGTAAATGTAATGGGAGGAGCTCCTTATGGTTATCGTTATATAGATAAGCATATGGGAGGAGGACAAGCTTTATTTGAGATTAACGAAAAAGAAGCTGATGTCGTTCGTAAAGTATTTTTGTGGATAGGCAGAGAAAGAACAAGTATTGGGGAAGTATGTCGTCGGCTAAATACTATGTCCATTAAGACACAAAAAGGAAAAGAACGCTGGAATAAAGGTACAATTTGGAGTATGTTGAAAAACCCTGCTTACAAAGGACAAGCAGCTTTTGGTAGAAGAAGGTTAGGAGTAAGATTAAAGCAAGTAAGACCACAGAAAGGCTCTTGTGAGCAGCCAAAAAGTAACCACTCTGTCTATCCTGTTGAAAAAGCAAATTGGATTTATATTAAAGTGCCAAATATAGTAGATGAAGATATATTTGATATTGTTCAAGAACAATTAGCTGAAAATAGAAAAGTAGCAAGGACAAGAAAAAGAGGAGCAAAGTACTTACTACAAGGTTTAGTCATATGTAAGCGTTGTAATTACGGATGTTACGGAACTTGCATGAGAAGTAGACGAGAAGAAGAAGGTGGTCATTATGCATATTACCGTTGTAGTGGTAAAGATTCTTACCGTTTTGGTGGTAATAAGATTTGTGACAATAAACCCATTCGCTCAGATGCATTAGAAACAGCTGTGTGGGAAGAGGTTAAGCAGTTATTGAAAAATCCAAACAGGATTTTAGAAGAATACAAGCGTAGGCTTTCAGAACTAAAAAAATCATCATTGGATCAAAAAAGTGACCTGCTAGAGAAACAAGAAAATAAATTAAAACGTGGTATTGCTAGACTTATCGATAGTTATGCTCAAGAATATATCAATCAAGAGGAATTTGAACCACGAATTAAAGCAATGAAACAAAGCTTAAAAACAATTAAAGAAGAGAAGAAAAAGATATTTTATCAAAAGGAATTAGAACAGGAGGTAACTCTGGTTGTGGCCAATTTAGAAGACTTTTCTTCCAATATTACGTTAAACCTTGATAACGCAGACTGGTTAACTAAACGTGATATTATCAGAACATTGGTCAAGAGAATTGAAATTAACCTTGAGGACGTAAATGTGGTATTTCGCGTAAAAGAGCTACCGAACTCTTCTGGACATAATGGAAAGGAAAATAAAAATTTGCAACATTGTCGTAGGTGTATTTGAGATAACATTTCCTACAAGTATTGGTAGCCTAAAAATTGTAGTATACCATAATGCGGAAAATGACAGTCAAGTAGAGGTCAGAGTAGCAGATAAAGAAATGTGGTCTGAACTACAAAAGAGAGGGGAAAATATAGGAAAAGGGTGTTTTTTTGGAGGAATGACGGTCACAGAAGCGGTAGAAAAAGGAAGTTTCCCTAGGAGTGGTAAGTGGAGTAAAGAAAAGGCAAAAGAAGAAATAAGGGCGATTAGTAATAATGAAGCATTATCATGGGTTGATAGGATATATGGAGGTAGTAAAGAGACCTCTCGGAAACTTTAAACGAAGGGAGGTTTTCTTCCCTTCTTTAACCAAAATCATAAAATTACAAAATCTTTATAAGCTAAACTTAGGTTGTAGCAAAATAACAGATGTTTATTTCGGTAAAATTGTTACGATATGGCAAATATCTCTATAAGATATAAAATAGCACAAAAAATAAGAAGCTGGAGGTTAAAACAAAAGTATACCCTAAAAGATTTAGTAGATAAAACCGGCATAAAATATCATACCTTGTTAAGATATGAGCAAGGAGCATGTGGCATTCCAATTGAAAAGTTAAAAGTGATAGCAGAGGAATTATCAATCCATGTTAGAAATCTATTTCCTAGGCGAAAAGCGCTAAGAGAAAGTGGTTGTTTTGACGAAAGTAAGATCGAATGGATGTATAATTTTATAGCAAAAACAAGAGGACGCAAGGCAATTTATGCATTAACTAAATCTATTGGAGCTGAAGAGGAAAGTAATGTAAAAGCTGCAAGAATAAAAATAGCAAAAAATATTTTAAAGGCAGGGTTTACTAATGATATAATTTACCGAGCAGTAGGTTTATCAACTGAAGAATATTCTGATAAAGAGAGTATACATTATACAAGCCAAAACGGAGGACAAGAGATCAAGAAGTGGAGAATAATCAGAGGATATACACAAGAAGAGTTAGCAAAAAAGCTTAATGTGGGACCCTCGCAGATACATCATTATGAACAGGGGAGTGTGACAATTTTAAGTGAAAGGCTATGGGAAATAGCAGAAAAATTATCGGTGAATGCTGAAGATTTGATAAGGGAAAAAGATTGTTATGAGGATGATGAAGGAGAAAAAGAGCTATTAAGCTTGGCAAGAGAGTTAAAAAAAATTAACAATCAAGAATCACGAGATGAACTGGACATATGGGTAGAATTTTTATCGCAAAGAAAGCAAGTTTACAAAGAAAAGATTTACAAAGCAGAGGCAATAAAAGTTGCGAATAATTTACGTATGTTGGACGTTTCTATTGATGCTATTTCTGAAATAACGGGCTTATCTATTGAGGAGCTTGAAAATTATGCTTTTAAAACTTAGCCTGGTTTAAAAACTGCAGTAGCTTACTGACTCATAAATAATACATTAAAATATCAATAAAAATAGTTGTATATTTAATATATCTAAATTACTGAATGAAATTCTTGTGCTTCTGTATTTAATATATAATGTTCAAATAGATTGAAGTGAATTAACTAAATTAGGTAGTAGAAATTTGCTTAATGTAATTCATTGGTATCACAAATGATTATCTTGAGTATGCCAATTTTTCTAAAAATATTGACGGTACTAAAAAAATAAGTTATCCTTTTAACAGATTTATTAAGAAGATGTGTATGGTTAGTCATGAAAGGAAACATACAGTAGCATTTTGCATTTCAGCTATTGCGTTTTGTGTTGGCATCTCATTAATTGCAGCAGTACTTACAACAATAGCACCTTTAATTGCCATAATTATTTCAACTATAATAGGGGCAATAACTATTTTGTCTGCTTGCCAAGCTATTGAAAGCTACTCAGTCATAAAAAATAGCAATAAGGTAACAAGTAGTTTGCATGAAATAAAAGAAGCTTTTACAGGAAAGGAAAGCGAGCTTTTTATTGAAAAGGTTTTTAACCATTCATGTGGATTTTTTAGTAGTGAAAAAGAAAGTAGTACACAAAGATAATAAGATTTCTCAACAAGGCAAATTTGCTTATTTTACTTTTCTGGTTCAACTAAAGCTTTAGATTTTACTTGATGTAAATTAAGATACAATGTCACAAAATTTATCGATTACTTTTTGATTGCCTTCTATCATTGCATTTGCCTCCTCCTGAAGAGATTTGATATTTTTTGATGTAATATTATCCATGTCAGGTGATGCTATTTTCAGTTGCGATTGTATGCGTATATATTTATCAGATATAACTTGATCAAGTTGGTAATTTACTGCATCTAAACTTGAGGCAAACATTACGTTCAACAGCGGTTTTATCCAACCTATCTTTCCAAATTTCCTCGAGTTAGAATACCTTATACTTCTATCTGTTCTGCCAGTACCAATTGATAGAATTATAATATCATCATTAGGAAATAACCTCTTACCACTTGCATATGCGCAAGCCGCAGGATTATTGGCAAAAACCCCGCCATCCACTAATACCATTTCCTTTTGGTTAATTTTAAGATATTTAGGTGCAAAGTAAGTAGGTGCTGCAGTTGCTGCTCTTAATACATCCCTTAATTTAATAAAATTTCTATCCTCTTTCCAGCTTTTGAAGAAAAATGGGCAGTTATTGTGAATATCGTAACTCGTAATCAACACATTACTTAAAGTGTTTTTAAGGATATCATCGCCAAAATATTTATCCAGTACAAATTCAATATTTTTATGTGGGTATTGTGCGCAATTAAGCCAAGAAAATATTGATCTTCTCAAAAATGAAGATTTAAAAATATATGACCCGTATTTTTGGTAAAGCTCGACTAAATCACTAGCTGAATATTGGGGATTTCCTTGTTTATCTTTTTTACATAATCCTGCTATAACAATTCCACCGGTTGAGGTTCCTGCCATTAAGTGAAAGATTTCAGCTATAGTTCTTCTTGTTCTTTTTTCTATTTCTGCTAATATTATGGCTGGTATGATGCCTCTTATGCCTCCGCCGTCAACTGAAAGGATGTATTTTGCCATGGTTAGGTATTTATTGATTTTATTAACTTGTTCGCTTTTATCGGGATGTGTTTCCTGCCCAAAAGCCACAGTCTGCTTCACTCCTAGAGAAAATTGCACCAACCTAATAATTGATTCCGTGGATCATGCTAAAAAATCCTTGTTGGTTCAGGCATACCAATTTACCTCAAAGCCTATTGCTGAATCCTTGGTTCAAGCTAAAAAGCGTGGAGTTGATATTAAGGTTATTCTAGATGAATCACAAACTAGTTCAAAACATAGTGTAATTAACGAATTATTTGAGCACAAAATCCCGATATGGATTGACTTTAAACCCGCTATTGCTCATAGCAAGGTAATTATTATTGATGAGCAAAAAATCATAACCGGATCATTTAACTTTTCAGATGCCGCTCAGCAAAGAAATGCTGAAAACCTACTGATCATAACAGGAGATTCTCCACTAGTTGGACAATACGTCAAAAATTGGAAAAATCGCCAATCGCAGTCTAAGCATTATACACCAGACTTTAAGTTATCTTTGAATTCATCTAATTCCTCAGAAAGATTTTTTACCCTTTCCTCAAGTACTAACACTTTTTCCATTAAACCATATTCAATAAGTTTATCGTGAAATTGTACCCTTGAGTCTAGCTTGGATAACCACCATATGATTGCTACGGTTTGGATTAATAACGTGATAATTACTGTAATTGGGATTTTTTGATTTTGCATAATGATTTAATTTGTGTTATTGAGAATTTGTACTGCGTGTTGTGAGAAAATAACTACAATTTTATTGCTCTCGCTTATATTGTTTTTCCGATTTATGAAGAAGATCTGCAATTTCTCTATAAGGTTTACTACTTTCGTGATAGGATAACCTGACAGCTATAGTTTTTGCAGTTCTTCCTTTCCAGTCTCCAATATGAGGGTTAGCTCCTCTCTTCAGTAAGAGTTTTACAACTTCTAATTGACCACCGTTGGCAGCACCGAGTAGTGCTAAACTAATATTTATATCTACTCCTTCATCTAATAGAAATGCAACAATTTCTAAGCATCCTTTCTCTGAAGCATAATATAATGCCTTTTTACTAACACTTGAATCATCTCTACTTTCTTTTATTAATGATTTCATAATTTCTAAGTCACAGTTCTTAGCTGCTATTTCTAACATTTTCTGATACTTCTCAGCAGCCTTAGATTTCTGATAGTCATACGCAATAACAACACATACTACTGCTACTATAAACCACAAAAACCTGTTTCTTGCTATCTTGCTCATGTTTAGCATTAAATCAGCAATTTACTTACTTTCTCTTAACATAAAATCTCACTTACTCAAAGACGCTGACAACATAGTAAGGTAACCCGAGCTATTTAGAGTATGCTCCGCTCTATTAACTATCCATTCACCATCTACTGCTTGATTAAAACCTATAAGATTAAGTTTAGCTTCTGCGAATAACTCTGGATTACCAGGCATAGTTATATCTAAAGTTTCATTATTACGCTTCAATTGTTTCAATTTGGCATTTGCTGCACTCAGCGCTGACTCTGCATTAGAGTAAAGTTCCAGCATAATATAACTTGGCTCGCTACTACCAACTGTTTCTTTAATAGTTTCGCCCTTTTCATAGCTGTGCCATTTTGCTACTACTGAATTGTATTTATCACGTACGGTAAAATGCACTTTCCAATTAATTGTGTCTTGAGGTCTAATAGTCGTTGTTCCTAAAGCTTTTCCTGTGGCTGATTTTGCCATGTTTTTTGAAATAAATAATATATACCCACCAGCTAATTTTGCCATTGCTTCACGCTCTGTTGAGATCTTTGTTAACAGACTTATATCACTTTCATCTACCTGATTAATATGGGGTATCAATACATTCTTAAATTCTTCAGCAACTTTATATCCATACCCATGTTTTTGAGCTATTTCTTTCACTAAGTTTTCTATGGTAATTTGATGCCATTCTTTTGATACCTTTGCTTTTAAAGATATTCTTAAATTTGTTGCATGAGCTTTTATTAGTAGAGTTTTAGGTGGGCCTTGTATAGTAACTTCGTTGACTGTATATATACCCATTGGAAAGATTCCCGTTTCCTTATAACCTAGTACTATGTTCAATTCATTTGGAACTTCTACATTTTCATTGCCATAATCAACGCATACCTCTGCGACATCATCTATAGTACCAGATTCATCAGTGAGATGCACCGATATTACAGGATCTTTTATTCCTTCAATGCTAAATTCAGGTTTCATTTACTCCCACACTTTTAACTTCGATTTTTTTAATTGCTCTTGTATTATAGGTAACTTAATTTTTAATCCTGCAGGCAAAAAACTTCCATACTCCGCAAGTCCAGGATTTTCCTTCAATACTATTTCTACTGCTCCAGAGCTATGTCCATAGTGTTTAAAGCATATGTAATCCAACATTTCATTTTCTCGTGCTATATAATGTACTGTCATACATAACTCCTTAAACTTAAGCTAAATTCAACCTTTTTTGGTAATCCACAGGGAAAATACGACATTTGCTTTTCTTCTAACCGCACAATAACAAATCTTCCCAAAACATTTCCTAAACTATCTACTAAGATACTTGGTTCCTGATTTTTCTCAGCTTCTTTCATACTTTTTAATTGATTTAAATCATTGAGATTATGGAAATAAATTATTCCTTCTAAGTCTATATTTTCTGTACCTTGGCCAATATTTTGTAATGAAGGTATTTTACCAATAGACTCAATTGTACTCCAACGATTTTCTTTACTATACCTTACACTTGTTGGAGAAAACTTATGTTGACCAAGTGATAGCATTAGTAAATTGGTTCTATTGAATCAAATAGAACGTCTCGCGATTTTTCTCTTATTCTTTTTATTACTGCATCAGCAAGACTACGTACATCTTGGTTAGGTTCTGCTTTTATACTTATATTAAATGTAAAAGTTTGATTGAAAATTTTTTGTTCACACTTTTCACAGTCTTTTAAAACTTTCTCTGAATTATCTCCTGCAGAACTTTTTTCTGTAATCACACTTTCAATATTCGTTCTACTATTCGAAATTCCACTAAAAGCATTATTATTTAATAAAGGATTTCCTTTACTAAAAACATTTCTATTTTCACTAGTTGCACTGCCTATTTTTGCTTCTACTGGTTTCTTTAATGCTTTTATTGGACTATCATTAAACAATTTTTCTACACTAATCCAATTTTCTATAGGTTTTGTCACTGATTTCCAGATACTTGAGAAAAAGTTCTTTACCTTTTGCCAATTAGCGATTACAAGCGCTGCACCAATTGATAGTCCAGCAATAGCAGCTCCTATAGGATTGGTTAGCGTTAAAGCTTTCAGTCCCATGATCACTGCTGGAATTACTCGAGCTGATAACGAAGTTAATACTGGCAAAAGTGTTCCCTGCAAAATAGCCTTAAAAGTTAATATTCCACCTCCAGCCAATGCAAATGCATAACCAAAACCTACCACTGCAATCTTACCAATAATAAGAGCTGAAATTATGCTCATAACTCCTGTAGTCAAAATTGGACACTTCTCTGCAAACCAAGCTATGAGGTTAGTTATCTCTCTTAGAATATTACTTATCCACTTTAAAGGAGGTAGCATTACTGAGCCCAGGTTCATTCCTAACTCTGCTATCGCATTCTTCAATAATCGCAAGTTATTTGCTGTAGTTGCTGCACGATTATTAAACTCTTCTTGCATGGACTTTTTAAATTTTTTCTCGTCAGCTAAATGATTTATGGCATCTTTATAATTCTTTAAGCTTCCAACTAGTAGTGCAATATCATCCTGATATTCTTGACCGAAGAGGTTGAGAAGAATTTGCGAACGTTCTTGTTTATCTGTTTTCTCTAAAGTTTTAAAAAAGTATAGTAATGCTTCTTGACCATTTTGAGCAATTTTTTGTGACATCTCTTCTGCAGTTATGCCTATGGATTCCAATGCTGCTTTAAATTCTTTGCCTTGCCCTTCAGCAGTTTGGAGCTTAGAAAGTAAAGCATTTATGGCAGTTCCTGCTTTTGCTGGTTGTTTACCTAAACTAACGAAGGCATTTACTAAACTACTTGTTTCCTTGATGTCAAGACCAAATTGTTTTGCAGTACCACCAACTATTGCTAGAGTTTCAACCATATCTTTTGCTTTGGCAGCAGTATTATCTGATAAGTGATTGATTACATTACCAACGTGTTCCATTTTGCTAACATCAATTCCATAAACGTTAGAAAGTTTAGCTATAGAATCACCAGCTTGTTCAGCGGACATATCGAATGCCGTGGCCATTTTAGCTACTGTTGTGGTAAATCCAAGTAGCTTATCTTTGTCGATACCAAGCTGGCCACCACTTGCAGCAATTTGAGCTAACTCAGCAGCCGACAGTGGTATCGTATGGGACAGTTCCTTCAATGTCTGACCAAATTCTGCGGCTCCTTGATTGTGAGCTGCCTCATCTTCAGCAAATCTCACTACTTTTTTAACATCAGCCATAGCACTTTCAAAGTCAATCGCAACTTTAATTGGTGCTGTAAGTGAAAGTCCTAGTCCTATAGTTTCCATTACTTGTGACCTATAATAAGCTTTTTTTGCCAGAGCATTTTGCTGTTTTTGTATTACAGATCCTAATTTACTGTATTTCCCTTTAAGTACTTCAATAGATGAACCAAGTTTAGTTTGATCCCTCACTAAAGATTTAATATCCTTTCCACTTTTCCTTATTTCTTCATTTAATGTGTGAAGTGTATCTCTCTTTTTGATATAAGCCTCTTTTGCCTTTGATGCCGATGCTTTCAATTTTTCGAATTCATTTCTCAGTGCTTTGCTTGGTTCTTTTTTTTCCTTCTTCTCTTTAGCAATTACTGCAGCTGATTCTTTTGCTTTCTTCTCCGCTTCCTTCCAATTCTTCATGGCTTCAAGGGCATCATGATTTAGTTGCTTAAATTTGGAAACAGATTTCATTGACGAATCAAGCTGCTTTATACTATCACCCAACTTAGAAAGCTTTGCTGTACTACCTGTCATTGCACTATTAAAACTGCCATCTAACGTTGCACCGATCTTTATTGAAAGCATTGACATTTTTTTGTTACTCCTTCACTTACTTCTAACCACTTTAGAAACTCTTTTATACTCATATTAATAATTTGCTCAATTCCACTTCCTGTTGTTGAGCTAAGTTTTAAAATATTGAATCTTAACTCCTCTGTTCCAGCGGCGACAAAAAATCTTTTAGTACCTTTTGTATTTCTACATAATCTTTAATACATAAATCTTCAACTACTTCTTTTGGCACAGATGCTAGATTAGCAATTAAAGCTACCTCTTTCAAAGCTTCGCCTTCTATGCGTTCTATAGTAAGTAAATCTCTTACTTTAGGTTCACGCATCGATAACTCTGAGACAGAAATACCATCAACTGTTATTGGGTTGTTTAGTGTTATAGTTTGCATAAAATTCTCCTATAAAAAATAAAATCTTGTAAAATGTTGTAACTATTTGATCAACATCTAAAAAATAGAATTCTAAAAATCTTCATATTCCAAGCACCGTTTGAAGTAGTGCCATCTGATCAACACCATTTATCTTTCTAATCATATTTTCAGCATCGATTTCTATTAACTCATTACCACCTATAGTAAGTTTATAGTAATGAGCAGCTACAGTGCATTTGAGAGTGGCTTTTTCAGCAGGTTTCCAGCTACCAAAGTCAAATTCTTTGAATATTCCCCTGAGATTGATTACTACAGCTTCAATATCGTTACTACCACTCCCTTGCATTCCACCACGGAGCGTCAAAGCTACTGAATTTCCATCTATCAAACCAAAAAGTCTAAAAAGTTCTGAATCATATTCTGCAAAAGTAAAATCTGCTTCAAGCTTTTCCATGCCCATGTCAATATTTATTGGAATATCCATACCACCAGCTCTATATTCTTCAGTTTTTATGGTAAGCTTCGGTAAGGTTATTTCATCTATTTTTCCTGCATAACCCCGACCATCTACGAATACATTAAAATTTTTTAAAATCTTCGGTAACATCTCTTTCTCCCATTTTTATAATATTGTACCACTCACAAGATGTGACCTGAAAGTAATCTGTTCTGCCGGATATGGTGGTGTAAACTCGAAGTCAAAATACACTTTCCCGCTTGCAATGTTTGCCGGTGTATTGAGCTCTGGAGTTGCGTAACATTTTCCACTGATAATCGCTCCTTGCGCTTTTAAATTGGCCAAATAAGAATTCACCCCCTCAATTACATCATCTATGTAAGTTTTGGTGATATTTCGATCAACTGCCCATAAATGAGCTCGAAGTAAACTATCATTAATCAAATCTGCAGTACGCCTCACTGATAAAAAAGCCCATTTTGAGTCATCTGAACATGTTCTATTGCCCCAAAGCCTGTAGCCATTTTGATGAATTATCGTGTTACTTCATTTTCATTTAAATGGTTTGCTCTACAATTTGTATTACCGAGCGTAAAATCAATAGGCCTGCTTGTTCCAACAATACCGTTTATTTCTTTATTTGAAGGTGAGTGCCAGAATCCTTGTTCGCTATCTACTTTCGCTATTAAACCAGCTACAAATGGGCTTGCTGGCAAGATTTCTTCTTTTCCTTCAATAAATAACTTAATCCATGGATCAACGACGTAAACTCTTGAGCTGCCGATGCTCTTTCGCCATTTTATTGCTTCTTCATCATTAGTATTTGGTCCATCTGCTACTATTATGCTTCTCAGCTTTTCTGCTATAGGAATTAATGCTGCAACCACTGGATTTTTGCCATCTTCTGGTAGTTGGTGAGTAAATTGAGGTGCAATTAATATTCTTGGAGCAACATGAACTATGCTTTCACTACTGAGGAATGCCTCTATCCCTTGATACTCTCCAGTCTCTTTATCAACACCGCCAATTATATTTTGGATAGTTTCACTTTCTTTGAGCTTTGAATCGCTGTTTTCACTTTCTTTAACTCGAATAACTACTACTGTTGCACCAATTTGGGACAATATTCCATTTATTGCAGAAGGTAAACTGCCACTCTTTCCAAGCTTTGCTGCTTCTTTTAAGCTTCCTGCAATTAACACTGGTTTATTTAGCGGAAATTTTTGCTCATCGGCTTCAGGTGCAGTACCAATTACACCTATCACTGATGATTTAGCTGTATGCACTGATCTTGTCCCTGAGGTAACCTCAATAACATTTACCCCATGTAAAAATTGTTCTGTCATAGCTATTATAAACTTTCTAAAGAATTCTTCACTTGCTTTTTAAAATTGTTAAGAAAACTCTTTGATTTTCTTTTGATTACTACTTTTTAAGATTTAGTATATTTATTAAAATAAAGACAAAAACTAGAAAATATAGAAAACTACGCATTTTGTAATAAGTCTTCTTGAATATTCTTTTCACTTCGTTTAATACTCTTTTGTTAAATAGTAACTTTTTTTACCAATAAAAATTCTTTGGTGCCTATGGCTTGTTTTTAAGCTCTAATATCTTACGTAGTGAAAGATACAAGTATTTTGGTTTCAACTTATATATTTTTTTAATGCCAAAGTTTATATGTTGCATCTAACCCTGGACATTGCCAAGCTCTTAGCGTCCTCTCTACGTCCACCTCAAGCCCTGTAGTTAAAAAATTGCTGCGAAAATTGTATATTCCCCACTGGATAAATTGACCATAGATTGTGCTATACGTATGCTCACTTGCAAAGAACTCAGGTGTCTCACCAACTCTTTCACCTTCTGAGTGAAGATTAGATGACGTATAAAGTAACACTGTAACAGTTTTTCCTGCTGGAATGATTATGTTACCTGATCCAATAAATTCAGAACTGCTAATTTCATGCTGGTAAATACGTGTCCAAGTAATTCTCGAAATCTCTGACTTCCTTGTATTAGTTTTATCAGGTGTACCTATAAATAATCCTGCTCCTCCATAATTAACTTCATCTTTATACCACATTGCAGATCCAACAAAGTTTATAGTTTTACTTATATCTACATTGCTTGTGTTTTTTACGAATATTACTCCCAATGCAGCATAAGGGTATTTCAGCATATTGAATTGCTCAGAAAATCCATCATACATGAATCTTGGGTATGATTCTCCATAGATAAATGTACCTTTGCTTCCCTCTAAAAAGCACAATTGTCTTGGCCGATAAAAACTAACATAGCTTGTATCATATGTGTGAGTACCTGCTAGTAGTTGTAGCATATAGTCTGTTTTTGTTATATCACTACTCCACTGACCAAGCTCAGTTGTAAAAGTTCCGTGACCAAAGTAATTATTTTTTCTACTTAGTACACCAAATAAAAAAGGTAATGCTCCAGGTTCAATCATGTGACGATTTCTTACTTCTTTCATGATTGATGAGCCGCTTGGTACATCATTTATAGAGTTAAGCTTAGTTGTTAGTTGATTTTCTCTGCTCCTTATCTCCCTCATAATCGATGAACCGCTTGGCACATCATTAACAGTACGGAAGTTATTCACTAAACCTTTTAGACCATCTTTATGATCATTGCCAACACTGTTTATTGCTGCAATATTGGCATTCTTTCTCGTATCAAGTAGTGATAAATTTGTTGTTCCTTTTTCATCAATTCTCTTTAATAACTGCTTCTCTGATTCAGAGATCACTGCTAAAGAACTAGCTTTTTTATTATCCAGATCAGTTAAGTGTTTTTTTGCACTATCAAGAAGTTCTTTTAACTTACCATCTGTCATCTGTACAATTTCAGAAACTGAACTTTTGCCGATTATTGATTCCAGTGCTTTAGCAAGATATGCTAATTGATCTGGTGTACTATTTGCCGCTAAATCCTTAAGTCTTTTTTGTAGTGCGTCAATTATTTCTTTTATTTTAGCCATTTGCACAATATTAGAAATAGCTTTTTTATCTGCTATCAATTCCAGCGATTTTGCAAGATATGCCAGTTGATCAGGTGTGCTACTTGCTGCTAAATCCTTTATCCTTTGATGTAACGCTTCTATTGCTTCTTTCATTCCCAAAAATTCAAAAAAGTTTCAAATCTAAATCGTTTAAAATTATTTTTTAGTTGATTATGCTCATCTTCTCTTTCGGTAATATCTTCATCTATTTTTTCTATAGCTCTTCGAATACGTACCACATCTTGAACTGCAATATTTTCTGGATGAGGCAGTGGATATCCTCGTTTGGTTTGGTCAACAGTCATTATGTGACAATCACTCTGAGATTTTTTACCTTAGGGCGATAAACAACTGTTCCACTTAAAACTAATTTTACCCTAGTCTCATTGCCATTAAAGTTTGTCAGCACATGAGTTCTCTCTACCCAATTTTCTCCAATTGGTTTTCCTGATGTTAAATTTACTAATTGCCATCCTTTGACGCTTTGTTCCACATATGCTTTAACATCTGCAGTGCCAGGTATTAGCGCATCATATGTTATGGTAATCTTAGTGTTAGCTCCTGCTGTAATGCTCCTAGTTACATAATCTCCTTTTTCCCCTATATTACCCATAACTAGCTGTAACCCAGGATAAAGAACTGGACTTTTTTCTTGACCTCCTTTTAGGCTTGCTTTTACCGTTAATTCCCCATTTATTCTTTCACGCAGTGCAAGCGGCAAATTATCAGACAAAAAGTTTTCTCTTCCCTCTTCATCCGTTAAGATAAATTCTACATTGGTATCAAATGCTACTTTTTCGACGTTCGTCAAAACAATTAAATCTGATACATTATTTACAGTAACTTTGCCCAGATCAACAACATGAGAAACTTCACTAAATTTTGCAGCTAGTAGTCGAAACGTTAAATCTAAATTTTGATGTGGAGTCCAGGTACTTGCATTGCTTGATGAAAGTAATACTCCTACTTGATATGGTTGACTCGTTACCCAGCGGCTATTTACTGCATCATATTTGCCAAGTTCTGCTATTTTTACTGCAGTACCAGGATCATCAGTAAGTAATACTATTGCATACTCCTCTCCTGCATGGCAAAACACTGGTGACCACTCTATACGTGTTGCTGTGCCATCTATCTTTATATCTTTTGGCTCAATATAACTTTCAGCAATGACAGTCTGCGAGGGCATTCCCACTGCTGTTTCTCTAATCTGCACAGCAACACGTTTTTTGCCGTTATTTACAAACCATAACTCTAGACCTCCTATGTGTCTGCTCTCATTTAAAGTAAATGTTTGTGCTAAAGGATCAACTCTTCTTGCTGCGATAACTCTTCTTCTTTCTTCTATAGTAATAGTTTTTTTACCAGTATAAGTTGCCTCTCCATAGCTTCCTTTATCCCCATAAAACTGTACTAATTTAGTACCTGCTGGAATGTTTGCTGGTACTTTCACCTTTCCCTTTAATTTTCCCTGGTTGTTAGCTCTTTTTTCCACTTTTTTTCCTCTATGCCATAGGTATAATAGAAATGCCATCAAATTTTATTTCCTTAAGCTTTTCATCTGGCTCAAAACCTTCAATTTCAAAATTCTGTACTGCTTCTCTCATAAATTCAGTTTCGTATGAAGTACTTGACAGCAGCTCTGTCGTTTCTTTAGCATTAAATACTCTGGTTACTGGACTTTTCCAATTTGTTTTTACCTCCGTCCAGTGATCAATGTTTTTATTTAGAGTAATTTGTGCCGGAACTGGATCAAAAGCTTGATATGGATTGATCTTTTCTCCTTTAGTCTGTAAAAGCTGCTCCAGTACCGGTTCAAGTTCATATGGCAAAAGATATCTTTCCCCACCTTTTTCAATATCTGCAACTTCTACATCTATTGGCAGAACTAGCTCTCTATTTACTATTGCTGCAAACTGCGAAATTCCTTGATCACGCATATCATCATCAAAGAATGGGTCAACAAATACTCCTTTTTTGGTGGTAGGTTCTCTTGAATTTGCATCACTGCGTAAACGTTCCTGTGCAACCAACGCATAAAGATCATTTATTCCTTTTTTCATTGCTTCAAGCTCATTCATCGGTACAGCATGAATAGCATTATTCACTATTTTTACCCCTTCTTTTTCTCCGTTTTTCCATGTCTGATGAATGTAGCAGAGCAAAAGTTGTCCGCTAGGTGCTTTAGGCATTGATGGTCGCCAAGGGTGAGCTATACCTTTTATTCTCCTTACTGCTCCTTTGCTATCGATAGTAATTAAATCAAAGCGGGGCATTTTCCAGGTGTAATCAATCAGAACCAAGCTGTTATCAACTGCTCCTTTTACTTTGCATCCCTCTTCACTTATATCTTCAGGGCTTACATGAGTACGACAGCGGTAAGTTATTTGATAACTACTTCCAGGAGCTGGCTCTTTACCTGGTAATGACCAATCAACGTTTCCTGCATTTAACTTATAGTCTATACTATTTTCATAAATAACATTGCCTTGTTTAATTTGAATAATCTCAAGTACCGCAGAGTCAGGTATTGGATCAACAGCTCCTGAGTATGAACCGTGAGTAATGGTAATGGTTTTTTGAACGGTTATATCTACTTTTTTGATTTCACTTATTGGAAAATCATTAACCTTCAGTTCCATTACTCTTTGGCTATTTGGCTGAAAAGTATGTGGTTCTGATTCAACTGATTTTATATCCGGATCTTCATCAAAAGAAACACGAATACTGTGAGGAAGTTCAATCTCATAGCCATCAACATGAGCTTTGCCCTCATTAATCACAAATATTTTTTTTCCTCCTTCTCCCTCTTCCTTTTGCAGGAACATTACTTCAAGACCATTTACGACGTAGGAACCATTTGCCTCTTTGTCATAACGAGCAAGAGCAGTAGTTACTATGTTTGCTTGTGGAGGTGGTGAATGTTCTATTAATACTCCATTTTCAATGTTATAGATTGGATAAAACTCTCCTTCAGAAAAACGTGGAGAAAGACCTTCTGCTTGATAACCCCAAGTGATAGTAGCTCTAAGCCTTGCAGCTCCTACTTCCTGATAGTTTCTTGTACCAATAGCAGGATCACGAAGGTTTTCATCCTCAAGTTCTGTAATCGTAGATTCTACATAATAAACACCTATGCGAACTGTGGTACTCAGTGGAATAACAAATTCTTCTTTTTCAACTTTTCTAACTGCACCGCGCAGATAGATTTTTCCTGATTCAAGCGTAACTTTACCAGTTTCTCTATCTATAATACAATTGCTTCCCGTTATCACATCACCATCACGAAATATTGCATCTCCTATGCCTTTAAGCTTAGAAAGAGCATACTCCTGAGTCTCATTTAATTCTGCAGACTGTAGACCTCTTCCAGCAAGAAATAAGCTTTTCTCATATTCTTTGTCAGGATTAAAGCGGTTATAATAGGCGTTTAAAGTCATTTAATGCTAGAAAAATTCAAAAAGTTACAACAAATGAAAAAGTTTCCCTGGTTGCTGCAGTTCTGATAAGTGGTACGGTGTGTTCTAAAACTAACAAAATTCCAGGATTTTCCACGTCTTTTGGTTCAAAATATCTCTGTCCTTCAGGTAATCCTTCTTTTATTTTAGTACCAACCATAACCCCTAATTCCCGTATAACTTGATTTGCAGCATCGTTGAAATCGAAGTTAAATTTAAGATATAAGTTATTAGTTGGTACATTAGAAGGGTTAAACCTCCCTGTTGGAGTCAAAAGCTCTCCATTCTCATCACCTGTGCAAAAGAGAACTTCATCTGCAGTACGTCTACCAAGCTCATTGAGCAGTTTTTCAGAAGTTATCAGCTCTGGTGGTGTGCTTTCAGTATACTCTATAGTAACTGCACTATTTGCCGTGATAGAGCTATTTTCCGTACGTTTTATTACACCACTACTGCTATCAACTATATAGTCAATACTGGATTTATACACTGTTTGTCCTGTAAAAACCCTTACGTCTTTAATAGTGTGGTGATCTAGAGCTATTTCACCCTCAATAAAAACTTTTTCGACCTGATGGCTACTTTCCCAGCTCGTATCACCTGTTCCCCAAGCAAGGTGGATAGACTGCTCTTTTATACTTGCTGCTATTGCTGCTCTTCCTGATTGTGTGAGTATTGACATTTTAAAGTTTGACCCCTGTATATATATTCACCAAAATTACAAAAACTGTTCAGTTTTTTTAGGAAAATTCTTCTTTTATTTCATAATAAATTTTTGTTGACTAATCTTTAATCTATTTTAGACATAATATATTTACTTTTAGATATATGATAGCTAGTGAGGAATTTTGGGAAAATAATTTAGAAATGCCAGTATCCTTTTTGCTTAAGGACTTTCAAAATCCAAGTTTACGTGAAAGTTGGCTTAATTCTCTTTCTGCTAGACAATTAAGTGTGATTTTTAACCACTATTTTCAGAATAAGCAAAATAGGCAATTATTTAAAGACTACGAAAAATCCGATGATATTTCAACTCAGCAAAAGCGTAAGATGCTTATTAAAATTTCTGAATCTCTGTTTGATTATTACTTAGTCAATCGTTTTAGTCGTGCAAAATCAGAAACAACTATAGCTGAAGTAGCACAGTCTGTATTAAGCCAAGATCTTCTGAAATCATTTCTGTTGCAAAATAACAAATATGACAAAAAGTCCTTGTTGTTTACTCTCTTTATAATTAATCATAACTTACTGAAACAAATTTTCTGCTTTAATCAAGTGCAGAAAAAAGGTTTTTTACCTTTCGTATTAAAAAATCCTCCAAGACAAAAGTCCACTTCATTTAAGGATTTTTTATCAAAAAGTACGATACAGGAAATATTAAAACAGCATGATCTATTCGAAAATGATAGTTTTGAAAGTCAGTTTCAAGAACTCTTTTACTACCAAAATAGTATTTACTTATTTATACGACGTGCTAGTAAAGATGAAGATTTGGTAATGAGTTCAAATAAGGTAATACACGGTTATAAACCTAGTAGAATTATTATTGACTTTGCTTTAAATGCTAACCAAGTAAATCTATCTATTCAAAGTTTTGATCAAGGATTAAAAATAGCAAATAGAATAGCAAGCTGTTATTTTCAACGAGAATGTTCATTTACTAACATGCGCCACCAAAATACAACAGCACAAGTGAGTACTTTTTTGAATGACTGTGTAAAACAACATGTACCTGATATTCGCCTATTTGAATTGAAATTTGGTCCATCTAAATCTAAAACTAATCTTACGTTAAACACGGATAATATTGAAGAGTGGTTGCAGAAGATAGAGCCTTCGGTTGGTAGTGTACTGCATGATGTTTCGCTTGTTCAGCATATCAAAGTATTGTTCAAAAGTAAAAAAGTTACTTTATCCTTTCAGACAGACACGCAATACGCAAATTATATAGAAATTGATTACTCAGAATATGTTCTCAATAGAAAAGAACGAGATGATTTTAAGTCTTTAATTAGAGATAGCTATGGAATTACCGTTTTGTCGAAAACACTCTCAAGATATTGATACTATGTTAGTAAATAGGTCCTGGGTAGATCCTGATGAGAACTATATAGATGCTGCAGAGTATCTCAACCAGATTGATTTTGTTAAACTTGAGAAGCATTACTTCGTTATTTGCGCTAATGATTTAGATCTTGATTTTCCAAATATACAAAATCCTTATTGCAAAAACGAGGTTATCATTTCTCATGATTTTGATGAAGAGTGTGATGATCTAGCTTGCGAGGATTGTGGTCGTGATATTTTTCCTAATACTTATAAAAAACAGCGTTATCTTGTGCTTTCAATTAAACTTAATACGGAAAAAATTATAAATTGGTTTGAAAAATTATTGACAGGGCTCATATGGGAAAAGGCAGCAAATGGGATATATCATATAAGCTTTAAAAGTAAAATAGTAAGCATTATCATACCAACTTTATGTACTGATAAGTCATATTTAACTGTAGATAGGTTAAGAACTAATGTTGCCGTTCTTATAACTTTTGGAAAGGAAGACTTAAAAATATTGTTAAGCCTATACACTGTTTCCATGGCTGATTTAATTTGTAAACATCAAACTCTAAATCAAATACTAAGCGAAGCAGTTGAAAAAGGAGTACCAGAGCTATTACCTAATGTTTCTTTTCAAGCATTCCCTTATGTTCCACTGCAAGAAACAACTCTTCCAGAAAAAAAGATACTGCGATTAAAAGTTGAAGATAATACTATTTATGTTAATGACATTGAAATTATAGGCAAACAAGCAATTTCGAGCATCCGCATCTTTAGAGTATTACTTAAACAATTTTTGCGTGACTTGGAAGCAGTTAAAGAATATAAATTTCTTAGTATCATTCAAATAGCAGATAGTTTAGGTATTGAAGACCCAGAACAGCAAGTACGCAGACCTCTTAACAGAATGCAAAAAACAATAGCAGAAAAGCTAGCTAGCACCTTGGGACTAAATATAAAACGCGATGATGTGATACAAGCGTGTAACTGGTCAGGCTATCGGCTTAATCCATCTACCATTAACTTAAGTGCTAACTAGCCCTATTGCTAAAAACAGTCTAATGGTAACATAACTTTAACGCGTCTGTTATTTCTTGTTTTTCACGAAATTTTATATAACCTTCAGTAACTAAGGCATTAATATATCTAAGAATAGAATGATGACTCTTAAGACCATTCAAAAAAATAGCAAAATTGGGTTTTAGTAAAAAAGCGTCCCTTCCTCATTAATTAACTGTAAAACAGTATCATATTCTCTCTTCCAGCGTATGGTTCCTTTATGTTTAGTAATTTAACAAAGTTTATGTCACTCATAATTGAACTCAAAAATTCAGCTATATCACCGTTTTTATCTTTAGAAACCTGTTGTTCAGCATTCATATCACTAATACCAGGCGATAAATAAGACAGACATTCTTTAAATCAATAGTGTTTTTTGGGATTTATTCATCTATAAAAATTGTTTCAAATAAACACAGCAGCTTTAGAAAGGTATCCAATCACGCTCAGTATTTTGATGTTGCTCTTGAGTAATAACCGTAGCAATCTTGTTTTTCTCTCCATATCGATCAGCCTCAATACCAACTTTTGCAGTAAACTCTAACCCATTAAAATCAGCTATAGAGTTGACTTTTCTAGCAATAACTGCTTTTTCTGAAGTGTCATTTGAATGAATGTTCCGTGCTGACTCTAAAATACTTCTAAGCATAGAACGACCCATTTCTCCCCAAGTATCTTCTCCTTCAACGCTTGCTTTGCCACTTTTAATACCAATTACTTGATAAATCTTACGTTTTGTATATGGACCTTCAGTGACCGTAAATTCAGCGTTTAAATAGATGCTACCAGTAGTGTAGCTTTTAGTGAACCAATTTTCATAACCTCCTGGTTTAATTGCCATTTTTACCTTGACTATTGTACCTTTTGGTATTAAATTACTTTGTAATTTTGCAGTATTAAAATCAGTTAAAAAATCTGATAACATATTGTCTCCTATAAATTAAGTGAAAAAAAGGAATCAACTCCATTGGTCTGCAAGCTTCCAACGACTATCTATCTTATCAACAAGCTTACTTGCTACACGTTCACCATTACGAAGCTCAAATACTATTTGACGGACAGTGCTTTCCTCATCATGAGCAAACATCACCATGCCAGTGCTATAAAATCCACGTAAAGATCCAGCACCGCTTAGGCCTTGAAATGGATCTTCTTCCAGCATCTTTTTGGACAGTTTTTTTGTGTGGTGAGTGAGTATTATGCCCGAATCTGGATTGATAACATTTCTCAGTCTTTCAAGCGTTTTTTGCAAAAAGAATAGCATAGCGCTATTGTCATTTTCATTGCCATATTCACTTGAGTTGAAGATGTTGCGAAGAGGATCGATTGCAATAATATCAGGTTTAAAACGCTCTTTAATAACATTTTTAATTTCATCTATTTCTTCACTGGTGAAAGATAATTGTACTCTTGGTGTAATGATTAAGTTATTGGCAGCTATATTCAAAAGTTCGTTATCCAGTTGAAGTTGTTGCAAACGTTCTTTCATATATTCATATTCAATTTCAGTTTGCAGATAGAAAATTTTCATAGGTTTGCTTGGAGTCATACCCAAAAATGAAACTCCAGCAGCCATGTGGACAAGCCATGAAATTAGAAAATCGCTTTTGCCAATTTTAGGTGGGCCACCTAGTACCAATAGACCTCTTTTTGTTAAAATCCTTGGTGAGATTATATCTTCTGGTATCGGTGCTTTGTCGTTTAAATACTCTTTTACGCTGAAAAAGGGAATTTTTTGACCGATATTGAAAAAGCTTTGTTCCATAATAACTATTCTCCAATTTTTAATTAAGCAATAGGCGCAAAAGTTTTGGCTTTAATTTTCGCAAGTAATTTACCAAGATGCGGTTCTTCAACCATATTCAGGCATCCACTTCGATCTTTAGCAGGGTATCCCCAAGTATTAATAGTCTGACAGACAAATGAACGTTTTTCTGTGCCATCATCTTTCTTGATTCCAACCATGCTGATTACCTCATCAACTATCCCTGGAATCTCACTAGCAGTTTTAGCCCCTTCACATTGAGGTAGCCAAATTGAACGATTACAGTCATCGAGATATTGACCTAGTGTGCCAACTATGATGATGTCTTTATCTCTGATATGTTGAAACTGATTGAGCCAAGCCATCATCTCTTGAGCAAGTAACCCATAAGCAGCTCTTTTGTCTTCTTTTCCCGATCTATCAGAAAAACACTCAGGTTGCATCCTTGCCCATAAAAGACATAAACGTGAAGCAACGGTTATACTATCTACAAAGATGCATTGGTATTTAGAAACTTCAGAAAGAAGATCTTTATACTTGCCAGATACATGTTCATAGTGTTTTTGACTATACGCTTGATCAGATTTCAGCGCAGGATTAGGACCACCAATTAGGCAAGCAATGTCTCTGGCCTCATTCCAAGTGCGAATCTCAGTTGAATCTCCTTTCCAGTCTTGTACAGCTAGAAGTCCTGCTTCAAAATCAAGACAGAGTGTTGTTGATTCATCGATGGTTTTGAGCAGACTGGTCTTGCCAATTCCATAAGGTCCGAAGATTACTACCTTCACACCTGTGACCATTTTTGCTCTTTCTTCACTATTTACTATTTTCATATTTTTACCTGTATGGACTTATATATAAATTCACCAAATTTCAAAAAACTGTTCACTTTTTTTTGTATTTTTTTTCATAAAGAGATGCAAATTTAGATCGCATTTTCTTGAGAATGTTGTACAAAGTAGTCCGTGATATATTGTTCATATCTGCAACTTCAGCAATGCTGTGGTGTTTTAGTTGTTCACATAAAACCTGCCACTTCTTTGGTAACTTTGAAATAATTTGCTCAACATCAATACGTAGTATCGATTCATCTTCAAAACAGTAACTTTCCTGTTGCACATTATTTTCAAGTTTAGGAGTAGTACGTGAGTGTTTACGGACTAGATTATTAATACGATTTTTAACAACTTGCTTAGCAAAAGTTGAAAGACTGCCCTTAGTCTTATCATACTGATCTATGCATGAAAGAAACTCACAGAAGAGGTCCTGTTCTATGTCTTCAATATCTTGATCAGTAAGCGACTTATAATGTTTTGCGTAAAATTTTATTAAATTAACAACTTTAGGATCAATACCTGAATAAGAGTTTCGAGATTTCATAAGATGTATCCTTAAATGAAAGACTTAAGGATGAAACTTTCTTAGTAAATATTGTAGGACATGAAAAAAATACCTCAGACAATCGTGAGTTTTTTACCCTCTGAAAACCTGGAATCTTTTTTCAAACCTCAGACACTCAAAACTTTGATCAGACAATGCACTTACGAACTGAACAGTTTTTGTAAATCCGGTGAATATATAGAACAAGACTCCGAATTTAAAGGTTAATTATGAGTGTTTCATACAATGTTCCAGAGATTAAAGCACAACTATTGTTGAATTTAAGATCATGCCTTTCTTACCTTTTCCCCAATGGTACCTTCCATGGTGATGAATTTCGAATAGGTGATGTGCATGGTAACAAAGGACAAAGTTTAAGAGTAGAACTAAGTGGCAGTAGAGCAGGATTATGGAATGATTTTGCAACTGGAGAAGGTGGTGACATTATCGACCTTTGGGCAGCTGTGCATAGAAAGAATGCAAGGACAGAGTTTCCTGAGGTAATGGCTTCAATAAGTGAATGGCTCGGAAATAATAAAAAATACAGAGAATATGTTGATGAAGACTTCGAGAAATTTATTACCCAAAGTTGGAATTATTATGATGAAAATGGTCAGGTGATTGTAAAAGTTTACCGTTCTGACCCTCCCGGAAAGAAAAAAGTATACAAGCCTTTTGATGTTAAGCGAGGCAGATATGGTTCACCAGGAATAAGGCCAATCTACAACATTCCAGGAATCTTAAAGTCTGATAAAATTGTTCTGGTGGAAGGGGAAAAATGTGCAGAAGTGCTGATAGAGAAAGGAATAACTGCAACAACAGCGATGTCTGGAGCAAATGCACCTATTGAGAAAACTGATTGGACTCCGCTAAAAGGTAAACACATTATTATATGGCCAGACAATGATGAAGCAGGTAATAAATACGCAAAAAATGCTGAAGAAAAGCTTTTAGAAATCGGAGTTGAATCACTTGTTGTTCTGAATATTCCACAAAATAAAACAAAAGGTTGGGATGCTGCTGATTGTGTAGAGGAAGGAATAAATGTTAAAGAATTTTTAGCTTCAACTGCACTTACTACTAATACTCTAAGTACAAAAAGTTTGATTTCATTTTCTGCAAGGCAATACTTTAACGATAAATCACCGATGCCAGAAGATATAGTTGCTCCTCGAATTTTAACTCCAAGTGGACTTTTAGTGTTTGCTGGAGCACCTAAAGTAGGAAAAAGTGACTTTTTAATTTCTTGGCTAATTTACATGGCAGCAGGAGTTCAATTTCTTGATATGGTACCTAAAAGGCCTTTAAGAATCTTTTATCTTCAAACTGAAATTGGCTACCACTATATGCGTGAACGTCTACAGCAACTAAAAATCAATGAAGAACTGCTTGAGATTGCTTTGGATAACTTAGTCATTACACCTCAAACAAAGCTACTCTTAAATGATAATAGTATAGATGAAGTTCTTGATGAAATAAAAAAATCATTTGATTCAAATACAGTTGATATTATAGCTATTGATCCACTACGTAACGTTTTTGATGCTGGCGAGAACAGTAGTGAAAATGATAACAATGCTATGCTATTTTTCCTGCAAGAAAGAGTTGAAAAATTGAGAGCGTTAGTTAATCCGAATGCAGGAGTCATTTTAGTACATCACACGAAGAAGATGCAAAAGAAATCATTAGAAGAAGATCCTTTTCAGAGTTTCAGTGGTGCTGGTTCGTTAAGAAGCTTTTATACTACAGGAATGATAATGTTTAAGCCAGATGAACGGCAAAGTAGTCGTCAACTGATGTTTGAATTACGTAATGGTCATGCTATTCCATCAAAATGTGTTGATAAAATCGATAACTGCTGGCAAATACTTGATTATGAGTCACAGAGACTGATACATAAAGATTATGGACAAAAATTAGATGCAGAGCGTTCTCGTAGATATGATATTATACTGCAATTAATTTACGACGAGGCGAGAAATAGAGGGAAAGTATATACAATCAATACATTCTGTGAGGTATTTGAAAATAAAGCAGGTCTTGGTAGTAAAAACTCCATTCGTGAACGCATTGATGTTCTTGCTGCAAAAGGTTACATTAAGTTTAACAGGAATGATAAAAATGCTGAAAGAAGTAAGTATGGGATACTTTGTGTTGAAGATATGGAAAAGAAAGTTACAAACCAACTAAATAAGGATATTACAGTATATGAGAAGATTTTACCAACCGATTATAAATCGCCAGAATATGGCAGTATTATGCCAGTTGAAGATTCAAACATTTGGCTTTACTATAATTAGATCTCTTCTATATCATTTACAGTAATAAGGTTACTTACGAAGTATATTGATTATTTCAGACTCCAGAACTCTTCAGTCTTGGCAGAATCTGGTGCAGTTTATGAGATCTGGTACTTTCTGGTAGTAAAAAAATGCTAGATTTTCAATGGTTTAATGGTTGACAGATTTCTGAGCTGTAATCTGGTTTAGGTGGCAAAAAGCTTAGGAGTATTGAGGAGTTTTGACCAGTCTCCAGTTTCCAAAATTTCCTATTATTATATAATAATAATATAGTAGTATGACTTTAAAACATACTACTCTGTTCGGTTACTAACCAGTCTACAATAATAAGCTATGGATACGTATAAAGCTCTCTTTCAAAATTATCTGATAAAAGAAATGAAAGACAATGCTCAGAAAAAACAAATGAACCGTAATTGGATTTTAAAGCGATTCTACAACCTCAGGGTACAATTATACCACCAAGACCTAAGTTACTCACGTAGGGTAGCTTAAAACTCGATTATGAGGCATTTCTAAATTATTTCTTGCTTTAAAGTTTTACTTGTTATAAAAAAACCCTTATTGTACCCTATCACGCTTTTTATTCGTTGTAAAACATTTTTTTCAAAAAAGTGAAAAGTTTTTGTAATTTAGGTGAAACAAGAGCTGGTTTTGGAGGTCTTATTGAGATATAACGACTTTTATCTAAAATTCTTAAGTTGAGTCTTTAGGTAATCTCTATAAATAATTTGTAAATGAAGCTAAAGGAAAAAAGTTGCTGCCATAAACATAAGCTACAAAACCCTCTCAATAGTTCAAGATGGAGACAAAGATCTAAATTTATTTATTTACGTCTCCAATTTTATCTAGTATAACGGAGACAAAGATTTATATTTCGTATTTTATGTCTCCATCATTTATTGGTAGGCAAACTGAGTTAAAACAACTACTGGAGCTTACAGAAAAAAATACTGCATCTTTTGTAGTAGTCAAAGGAAGGCGTCGTATAGGAAAAAGTCGTTTAATTCAAGAGTTTGGTAAGTATTTTGAACAATATTACTCCTTTATAGGTTTGCCACCAGAAAAGCATACTACAATGTCCTACCAACTTAATGAATTTTCTAGACAAGTTGCTAGACAATTTAATACATCTTTTGCTAGGTATGATGACTGGAGCGATTTACTATGGGCAGTTGGTGAACGTCTACTATCAGGAAAAACATTAGTGCTGTTTGATGAAATTTCTTGGATGGGCTCAAAAGATCCAACCTTTTTAGGAAAAATAAAAAATTTTTGGGATACGCAGCTAAAAAATAATAACAAGCTAATTTTTGTTGTTTGTGGATCAGCTTCATCCTGGATCGAGAAAAATATACTTAGTAGTACTGGTTTCGTAGGGAGAATATCGTTGACTTTAACACTCGGAGAATTATCACTTTCTGATTGCAACGAATTTTGGCCAAAAAATATTTCAGCATATGAAAAATTTAAGGTGCTTGCAGTAACTGGCGGAATTCCAAAGTATTTAGAGGAGGTAAATTTTAAACATAGCGCTGAAGAAAATATTAAAAGGCTTTGTTTTACAAAAGGTGGGTTTTTAGTTGAAGAATTTAATCAAATATTCTCAGATTTATTCATGCGAAAAACGGCTTTTTATAAGCAAATAGTCAGAGCTCTTTCTACTGGAGCTAAAGAACAAGAAGAAATTTGTGCTACTTTAAATATCGTAAGACATGGACGCATTTCTGAGTATCTACATGAGCTTGAGCTTGCTGGTTTTATTGCAAAAGATCATACTTGGAGTATAAAAACTGGTACTGATTCACGACTCAGGAGATACAGACTTCAAGATAATTATTTAAGGTTTTATCTAAAATATATCGAAAAAGATCTAGGGAAAATTAGTCGTGACACCTATTCTATAGGGTTCTTACCAGAGTGGTATACAATTATTGGGCTTCAATTTGAAAATTTGGTGCTGAACAATAGAAAGAGTATACATAATATCTTAGGAATTGATGGAATAATAAGCGAAAATCCATTTTTTCAGAAAAGAACGCGTAATAGCGCAGGCTGTCAAATTGATTATATGATTCAAACAAAGTTTAATACTCTCTACATTTGCGAAATCAAATTTTCAAAAGATAAAATTGGTCATTCAATAATACAAGAGGTACAAAAGAAAATAGATGCACTAAATCGTCCAAAAGGCTTTTCATGTCGTCCAGTCCTTATCCACGTCAATGATGTAAGTGATGATGTTATAGATAGTGATTACTTTTCAAACATAATTGATTTTGGAAAATTATTAAATTGTAAGTAATATTTTTCCTGACTTAAACAATGGTAGTTTCTACAGTTATTCTTAAATTCATAGAGTTTGCTAACATTAGTATCTTTAGCTTTACAAAAAGGGGATGGAGCCAAAACAATCTCTCTACTGCAACATAATTCTTTAAACCATTTAAAGGGCTATTATAGCGTTATTGATGATCTAGATAGGGGGATCAAAAGCTCGTGTAGTCTCCTCTCAACTCAAATAGTAAGGTGTCTAGGAGGTCGGACTTACGTTTAGTGGGTTCTTAAAGTTTAGGCTCTCTTTAATTCTTTTGGTAATTTAAAATTATTTTAACTTTTTTTCAAAAAATCCCGGAAAAAGTAGTAAGAAATCCGGTATATATTTAGTATAGGGGCATTGAGTGTAGATGTGCTTCAAACAGAAAAGTTGGAAAACAGAAAGCAAAAGAAATCTAGGCTTTTACGTAATTGAGAATTTATATTTTTTTAAATAAGGCAAAAACTGTGTTTTAAAGCTAGATATGGCTTTAGGGAAAAAACTATCACTGCTCACCAAAGAACGTCTATAATAGCCTTTAAACTCAAATAAAAGCTATCCTTAGTAATTCTACTGTTATAAAACAAACCTGCAGACAAGTTTAACAAGGTTTTTATCCTTTGCAAAAAAAAGTGAACAGTTTTCGTAATTTTGGTGAATATATATAACAAGAAAACAACTTTCTGCAGTAGCACATAATTCTCGTTGTTGGACTACAAAAACCTATGAATTGCTAGTGTATTTTGCAGGAACCAAACGATATTTTGGAATCAGTGCTACTTATAGTCAATGTTTTAGTGGTTTTATGATAAAAGCAATAGATTTTTCAACTTTAAAGAACTCATTTTCATATAAAGAATTTATACCACAAAAGACTTTATTTGTCTGCAAGCTATAGATAAGTCCTTTTAATTTTAGAAAGTAGTATGTCAATCCTAACACTGGACCTCGGCAAACAAACAGGCTGGGCAATTCTAACAGATGGAGTAATTGAAAGTGGAAGCAAAAGTTTTCATGGTAGTCGTTTCAGTGGAGGTGGCATGGTATTTCTAAATTTTCGTAAGTGGTTGAATGAAATGAAAGAAAAATTTCCAAGTATTGAAACAGTTTATTTTGAGGAAGTGAGAAGACACCTTGGAACTGATGCAGCGCATTGTTATGGTGGTTTTCTTGCAGTTCTCTCTGCTTGGTGTGAAGAGAATCATATTCCCTATCAGAGTGTTCCTGTTAAGACTATAAAACGCTTTATAACAGGCAAAGGCAATGCAAGTAAGAGTGAAGTTATTGAAGCGATACGTGAAAAAGGTTTTTCACCTAGAGATGATAATCAAGCAGATGCTTTAGCTTTGATGTTCTATGTTATGGAAAGATATTAATAAGCTCATAAAAAGTGGGTCCTTTCGGCCATAATGGCGGGTTTGGTGGTGCTGACCCCAGGCCTTTTCTAGTGTCAGAGATATTTTGAATATTAACTTTTTAATTATTAAGATATGAATTTAGCAATCCACTACTATCCTGTTGAAAACCTCGTCGAATATAAGCGTAATCCTCGTAAAAATGATGACGTAGTAAACAGAATGTGTGCTTCAATCAGGGAATTCGGCTTTCGTATACCAATAGTTGCAAAAAGCGATGGCACTGTGGTTGATGGTCATTTAAGACTTAAAGCAGCAAGAAAACTTGGTATGGAGAGTATTCCAGTGGTTTTAAGTGATAATCTAAATGAACCACAAACCAAAGCTTTTCGATTACTGGCAAATCAATCAGCTAATTGGGCAAAGTGGGATGATGAGCTTTTAAAAGTGGAAATTCAAGAATTAGAAAATCTGCAGTTTGATCTTAAAATGACAGGATTTGAATTGGAAAAAGTTCAAAACTTTCTTGATGATTTAGATAGAGAAGAAGAAGATTTTTCTGACTTGGTTGGTGATGAAAAAAGGGTAGAAATAACAAAACCAGGTGATTTATGGATTTTAGGTGATCATCGAATCTATTGTGGTGATAGCTCTGTAGTTGAATCATATAAAGCGCTTTTAGATGATAAAATGGCAGACATTACGGTTTGTGATCCTCCGTATAACGTTGATTATGGTAATAGTCAAGATAAAAAGATATTAAATGATAATCAAGGTGAAAAGTACGAACTTTTTCTCTACGATATCTGTTCCCATATTTTAGCATATACGAAAGGTGCAATTTACATTTGCATATCATCATCAGAGTTTTCAACGTTGCAAAAAGCATTTGAAGAGGCAGGAGGAAAATGGTCAACATTTATCATTTGGGCAAAGAATCACTTTACGCTAGGCAGATCAGATTATCAAAGACAATACGAAGCAATGCTCTATGGATGGAAAAGCGGCAATAAACGTGAGTGGCATGGAGGAAGAAATCAAAGTGATCTGTGGTTTTATGATAAGCCAACGCACAATACACTACATCCAACGATGAAGCCAGTAGAATTAATGGAAAGAGCAATAGTTAATAGCAGTAGACCAGGAGATATAGTACTTGATCCATTTAGTGGTTCTGGTAGCACATTGATTGCATGTGAGAGAACAGGAAGAATTTGCAGAACAATAGAGCTAGATTCAAAGTTTGTAGATGTAACGATAAAACGTTGGCAAGTATACACGGGAAGAGATGCCATTTTAGCCGGTACTGGTAAAACCTTTTCAGAGACTCAAGAAGAAAATTCGTAAAAAATAGGCAAAAAAGAGAGAAGAAAAAAAAAAGTGAAAAAAATAACACAAACAGAATGGGCAAGAGAGATAGGAGTATCAAAGCAATATGTCTGTTATTTAGTAAAGAAAGGGATAGTTGAGTTGGAGGATGGTTTGATCAATAGAGAACAAGCAAATGAAGCAGTAGCGGCAATAAGAGATCCAAGTCAGCCACTTAGGAGGAAAAATCCAGAAAACGAAAATACAAGTAACCTTTCCACGATGTTGCTAAAAACTCGAATAAAAAATGAAATGGAACGAGGTAAACTTCTTGAGGCGAAAGCTAAGGCTGAGATAGGAGAACTTGTAGCAGTAGAGGAAGTAAAGCGCGATGCATTTAATGTAGCAAGAGTTGTACGTAATAATTTGCTTAATATTCCAAATAGAGTTTCAGCACTGCTTGCATCACTGAGTGACACTGAAAAGATTCATATGGCGCTAACCGAAGAGATTACAAACTCATTACAAGAATTATCTAATATTAAGTTTTAAATAATGTCTGCTAACTTAAGTTTAGAATTAATAAAGTGTCTTATTAATCAACCAGGAGTGGATGTAAATGTTAGAGGATTAAATGGGAAAACCCCACTACATTATGCAGTAGAAATTAACGAGCTTAGTATGGTTGCTCTCTTACTAAATAGGAAAAATATTAATCCACTGATCACTGATGATAATGGTAAAAGTGCGCTGGATTGTGCAAGAGAAGAGATATTACAAGCACTAATCAATCACAAATATGGATTGGAGAAAGATAGCTTACTTCACTTAGCTGCGATGTTGAATGAAGCAAATGCTGTAAGGTTTTTACTCGACAAAGGGACTAATGTTAATGAGCAGAATGCTTTACTACATACACCGTTACACTTAGCGGCAGGAGCTGGGCATGAACAAATAGTAGAAATTTTAATTAGAGAAGGAAATGCTGAAATAGATGTCTTTGATGCACGAAATCAGACACCAATGCACTATGCAGTTAATAATAAAAAGTTGGAGATAGTAAAGTTACTGCTGAAGCTTGGAGCAGATGTAAATAGCACGCGCATGGGACAAAACTCAATGAAATTGTCGCCTGTGCATATAGCTGTAAGTAATACTAATTATGATGAAAGAGACTTATGTCTTGATATCCTCAAATCCTTAATAAAGGAGCCTAATGCTCAAGTCAATTTGCAAGACTATGAAAATAAAACACCACTACATTATGCTGAAAGACTTAAAACAATAGAAGTTTTACTAACGCGAGAAGATATAGATCCATTGGTAAAAGACGATAGCGGCAAGACACCATTTGATTACGCTAAACCTGAGATAAAGAAGGCTTTGATAAGTAATAAATACGGTTCTGAAAAGAATAGTCTACTCCATTTAGCTGCACAAAGAGGAGAAATTGAGATTGTAGAGTCTATTTTAAAAGAAGAAATTGATATTGACGTTTCAAATAATAAAAGTCTATCACCGATTTACCTTGCTGCAGAAAAAGGGCATTTACATGTAGTAAAGTTACTGCTGAAAAAAGGAGCAAATTACACACCTGTTTTGCATTTAGCAATCAAGTCAAATAATTTAGAGTTACTTAAAGCTTTGTTTAAAGAAAAGAACGTCAAATTACCAGACGAAAGGAGAGTATCTGTAATAAATTCACCAGTTTATTGTGCTCTGAATAGGTGTATAGAACATAGAGAAGTAAAAGTAAGAAAATACAATAATGTGATCTGCATTTTTACTTCAGTAAGTGCAGTAGCAATGGCAGCATATATAGGCTTAACAGCAACAACAATATATCAAATGCTTACTCTGATAATAGTAACAGCAATAGTTGCATTCACTGTAGCAATAGTTATGAGTGGTCTTACACAAAAGTACATAGAAAATGAATCTCAGAAGAAGATGTTTATGGAATTAGAAGGGCAGAAAGGCACAGAAAATGTCAGATCAGAAATTGATAGTGTTGAAGTAGAAAGCTTACACAGGAATTGTTTGAGTGGAGCATAGTGATCTACAGTGCCAGCTTTTATTCAGGATTAAAGCCAGATCCCCAGCTTAAAGTATCAGAGTGGGCGAATGAGTATCGAGTTCTAGCAGCAACTGCAGCATCAGAGCCAGGGAAGTGGAGAACGGAAAGAACTCCTTATTTAAAAGAAATCATGGATTCACTATCTCCGTCTTCAACTGCAGAAAAAGTAGTATTCATGAAAGGAGCGCAGATTGGAGGAACAGAAGCTGGTAACAATTGGATAGGCTATATTATAGATCAGACTCCTGGTCCAATGTTAGTTGTGCAGCCAACAGTTGAAATGGGAAAGCGTTGGTCAAAAGGAAGATTTGCGCCGTTAATAGAGAGTACGCCATGTTTAAAGAGTAAAGTAAAAGACCCAAGGTCAAGAGACTCAGGCAATACTGTACAAAGTAAGGAATTTCCAGGTGGAATAGTAGTAATAACTGGAGCAAACAGCAGTGTAGGACTGAGGTCTATGCCAGTAAAATATCTCTTTCTTGATGAAATAGACGCCTATCCAGGAGATTCAGGTGGTGAAGGAGATCCAGTGCTGCTCAGTATTGCTCGAACTAATACATTTGCACGGCGAAAGATTTTTTTAGTATCAACACCAACGATTCATGGAATAAGCAGAATTGAGAAAGAATTTGAAGCAACAGATAAGCAGTACTTTTTTGTACCATGTCCGTATTGTAATTACTATCAAGTTCTAAAATGGTCACAAATTAAATGGGAAAACAACGACTCAAGAACAGCACATTATGTCTGCACTGAATGTAGCGGCAAAATAGAAAATCATCAAAAGACAGAGATGCTTGAGCGTGGAGAATGGAGACCTACTAATAGAGTAAAAGGTGAGAAAAAAGGATTTCATCTTTCAAGTCTTTATAGTCCAGTAGGCTGGTATAGCTGGACTCAAGCAGTAGAAGATTTTCTTCATGCAAAAGAAAGTGAACAATTACTAAAAGTATGGATAAATACTACGCTTGGAGAAACCTGGGTAGACAAAGGAGAAGTACCAGATTGGAAGCAATTATTTAACAGGAGAGAATTTTTTCCCGTAGGCACAGTACCTAGGAGAGAAGTGGTGCTTACTGCAGGAGTAGATGTCCAAAAAGATCGTTTAGAAGTAGAAGTTGTAGCATGGGGAAAAAGCCGCGAAAGTTGGTCAATAGAATACCGAGTATTTGAAGGTGATACTGGAAGAGGAGAAGTATGGGGAAAACTCTCTGAGCTCTTAAATCATCATTTTATCGGTGAAAATGGTCTTGAATACATGATAAGTATGATGGCGGTTGATGCTGGGTATGCGACACAAGAAGTATACAATTGGGTAAGAGGTCATCAAGGCTCTGGAAGAGTAATGGCAGTGAAAGGTGTAAATAAAGCTCTAGTACCACTTAGCAGCCCAAGTAGAGTAGATATAACAGTTGGTGGTCAAAAGCTAAAAAGAGGAATAAAGCTCTGGCCAGTGGGAGTATCGATTTTAAAGTCAGAACTTTTTCAATTACTTAATGTTTTAAAGGACGGTGAAGAAGCTCCAGCAGGATACTGTCATTTTCCCGAGTATGCACCTGAATATTTTAAGCAGCTAACGGCAGAGCAATTAGTCAGCAAAGTAGTAAAAGGTTATACCAAACAAGAGTGGCAAAAGGTAAGAGAAAGAAATGAAGTATTAGACTGTAGGATTTATGCAAGAGCAGCATCGATAGCACTGGGAATAGATAGATGGCCAGAGAGTAAATGGAATAGTTTAAGTGAAAAACCAGAAAGTAAAAAATCAAAGAAAATAGTGAAAAGCAAATGGATCAGCAAGCAATAAATGTATAACGAAGATTATTTAATTCAAGTTGAACAAGCAATAAAGAAGCTTCAGAGTGGCGAAAGAGTGGTATCAATTGCATATGGTGACCATGTGGTGAGATATGCTGAAGTTCAGATAAATGATTTGCTCAGCCTCAGACAACGCATCAAAGGTGAACTAAAGATTGCTGGAATGAAGCCTAAACGAAAGATTATTTTTGCAACAAATAAAGGAGTTATATGAGGGAAAATTTTCTGAGAAAAGTTGTAAAAGAGGAATATTCTGAATTTTTAGAGCAATTAAAAACTTTCATAAAACTATGGGAGAATAGAGAGAGTTCAGTAAATGGAATAATAGATTTGTCACATTGGCAAGAAAATGTGGATTTTGAGTTAGCTAAAGAGAGTGGTATAGTTGGAGTAATTCATAAGGCAACACAAGGAACAGAGTACATAGATTCAAAATACAAAGAAAGAAGAAAAGAAGCTGAAGACTTGGGTCTATTATGGGGTTCATATCATTTCGGTGTAGGGGAAGATGGAAAGGATCAAGCAAATCACTTTTTGAATACAGTGGGTGAAACTAAAAATACAATTGTTGTGCTTGATATTGAAGAGAACGAAAGTGGAAAAAATATAGAGCCAAAACAAGCAGAAGATTTTGTTAAAAAAATTCAAGAAGAAACAGGGCGTTTACCTTTAGTGTATGGAGGTGCTAATTTTTTGAAAGATTTTGCCACACCAATTTTGACAAAATGTCCATTATGGATAGCAAGCTGGAGAAAAGAACTCACATTACCAAAAGGCTGGAATGATTGGATTTTATGGCAATATACTGACGGTAAAATAGGTCCAGAGCCAGATGAAGTAAGTGGAATTGGAAAATGTGACAGAAATAAATTTAACGGAACTTTGAAAGAATTAAGAGAATTTTGGTTAGTATGATGCTGAAAAAATTCAAACAACTATTTAGCAAGCCAAAAATCAAAAGTTCAGCCTGGGATGCAGCAGGGTCAGGAAGAAGGGTAATGTATTGGCAAGGAGAAGCAGGAAGCATAAATAATTTACTCTCTCAAAGCCTTGAGCACCTGCGTAGTCGCTCTCGAGATATGGTAAGGAAAAATCCATATGCGGCAAATATCATTGATACAATAGTAAGTAACTCTATTGGAACAGGAATAAAACCGCAATCAAAAGCAAGAGATGGAGAATTTCGAAAGAAGGTGCAAGAATTATGGCTAAGATGGACAGATGAAGCAGACAGTAGCGGGGTAAGTGATTTTTATGGATTACAAGCTCTAGTATGCAGAAGTATGATAGAGGGAGGAGAATGTTTTGTACGTTTAAGAACGAGAAAGCTGGAAGATAGATTTTCTGTGCCATTACAACTGCAAGTACTTGAGTCTGAACATCTAGATAATAAAACAAATCAAACTTTAGGAAATGGTAATGTAATAAGAAACGGGATTGAGTTTAACAAGCTTGGGCAAAGAGAAGCATATTACCTATTTAAAGAACACCCTGGTGAAGGCTCGTTTGGTGAATCAGTGAGAGTGCCAGCAAATGATGTTTTACATATTTATAGACCATTAAGACCTGGGCAAATCAGAGGGGAGCCATGGCTTTCTAATATACTGCTGAAGCTTTATGAGCTTGATCAATATGATGATGCAGAGCTGGTGAGAAAGAAAACTGCAGCAATGTTTGCAGGGTTTATTACAAGACTTGATCCTGAAGCAAATATTTTAGGAGAAAGTGAAAGTAATGAGCAAGGAGTAGCATTATCAGGTTTAGAGCCAGGAACAATGCAGCTTTTAGACCCAGGAGAAGATATAAAATTTTCAGAGCCGTCAGATGTAGGAGGAAGTTATGAAGCGTTTATGAGACAGCAACTCAGGGCAATAGCAATAGGTACAGGGATAACATATGAACAGCTAACAGGAGATTTAACAGGCGTTAATTATTCATCCATTCGAGCAGGGCTGATAGAGTTTCGCAGAAGGTGTGCAATGTTGCAGCATAACGTGATAGTGTTCCAGTTTTGTAGACCTATTTGGAATAGATGGCTAGAGTTAGCAGTACTTTGTGGAGAACTGAGTATAGATGAAAAAGTAGTAAAAGCAGCGAAAGAAGAAGTAAAATGGATACCACAGGGATTTGATTGGGTAGATCCACTGAAAGATCAGCAAGCACAGCAAATGGCAGTAAGAAATGGATTTAAGAGTCGAGCAGAAGTAGTATCAGAAATGGGTTACGATGTAGAAGAAATTGACCAAGAAATAGCAGAAGATCAAAAGCGTGCTAATTCTTTTGGACTTTGTTTCGATTCTGACGTTAATCATAAAAGGGAAGGAAGGTGATGTGGATAAATAAGCCAATAGTGGTAGAGAGAAGAAGCTTTGAACTACTATCATTATATAACAGCAAACAACCTATCTTTAAGAACTTAAAGCATTTTCATATAAACCCAAAAGGAATAGCAATAATACGTATTTATGGAGTTTTGACAAAAAAAACAGAAGCTTTTGATCATATTTTAGATATGACTTCGTATGAAAATATTCATGAAGAGATAGAGAGTGCTTTAGGAGATAAAAGCATAGAGACGATTCTACTTGACATAGACAGTCCAGGAGGGGAAGTAAACGGTGTATTTGACCTGGCTGATTTTATTTACGAATCAAGAGCAAAAAAAAGGATTATTGCGATGGCCAATGATGATGCATACTCTGCTGCATATGCTATAGCCTCTAGCGCTGAGAAGGTATTTGTGAGCAGAACTTCTGGTGTTGGCAGTATTGGAGTAATAGCAAGCCACATAGATCAAAGTGGGTTTGATGAAAGGCAAGGTATTAAGTACACCACAATCTTTGCTGGTAGTCGAAAGAATGATTTAAACCCGCATGAGCCAATGACGTCTGAAAGTCTGGGAAGCTTACAAAAAGAAGTAGACCGACTATATGAAATGTTTGTGCAGCTGATAGCAAGGAACAGAGGTCTTTCAATTGAAAAGATTCGATCAACAGAAGCAGGGCTGTATTTTGGCGAGAAAGCAGTAGAAATAGGTCTTGCAGATGGAGTTACAACATTTTTTGAATTTATCAACAATCATAAAAGTAGGAGTGTTAGTATGACAACTATTGAGGAGAACTGTCGTAGAGAAATTTTAGAGATAATAAGATTATGTAATGTATCAAAGATGCCAGAAAAGATAGGAGAATTTATTGAGCAAAGCGTAAGTGTTGAGCAAGCAAGGGAGGTTTTGATGGAATTACTTGCAGAAAGAACGAAGAAGACAGAGATACTGAGTGCAGTACCACAGAATTCGCAGGAAGATTTGATGACACAGGTAGCAAGAAGTCGTAGGAGTTAAAGTATTTTTATAACCGCCGTATATAGCATTGATAAAAGCGGCGGTAAGCAGTTAAGGAGAGAAATTTATGAGTTGTATAAGCGAACAAAATAATCTGGGTGACTTATTAAAGTATGAGGCATCAAGTCTATATTCAAGAGATCAGATAACAGTAGCAAAAGGGCAGAACCTAAAGCTTGGTACAGTAGTGGCTCTCGATAAAGATAGCATGGTTAAGATAATAAATCCAACTGCCACAGATGGTACACAAACAGCGATAGGTGCAGTAGTAAGTGATGTAAATGCGACAGAAAATGCTAAAGCAGTAATTATTACTCGTTGTGCAATACTAGCAGATCATGCGGTTGTGTGGCCAGCAAATATCACTGAAGAGCAGAAAGCTGCAGCAATAAAGCAACTTGAAGCACGAGGGATCATTGTCCGCAAGGGAATTTAACTAAAATTAATAGGAAAAAAAGGAGAGAAAAAATGCAAAATCCATTTACAAATACAGCATTTAGCATGACGGCACTAACAAATGCGATAAATATATTGCCGATAAATTATGGACGAGTTGAAAATCTAAATTTGTTTCCAAGTAGGTCAGTAAGATTTAGACATATTACCATAGAAGAACACAACGGAGTATTAAGTTTATTACCAACGCAAGTACCAGGGGCGCCAGCAACAGTAGGAAAAAGAGGAAAAAGAAAGGTAAGAACATTTACGATTCCGCACATTCCGCATGATGATGTAGTGCTGCCAGAAGAAGTACAAGGAATAAGGGCATTTGGATCAGAGAGTGAACTTAAAGCGCTTGCAGATGTAATAACTGATCATTTGCAGCTAATGAGAAACAAACATGCAATAACATTAGAGCATTTGCGAATGGGAGCGCTGAAGGGAATTATTCTTGATGCTGATGGGTCAGAATTATTAAATCTGTACAACGAATTTGAAATAACACCAAAAGTAGTAAATTTTGCCCTTGGAACAGCAACAACTGACGTAAAACGTAAGTGTCTGGAAGTATTGCGGCATATAGAAGATAACCTAAGTGGTGAATATATGACTGGAATTCATGCCTTGGTAAGCCCTGAGTTTTTTGATGCATTAACTTCTCATGCTAAAGTAAAAGAAGCATATGAAAGATGGCAAGAAGGAGCAGCACTTCGAAATGATATGAGGTCAGGATTTACGTTCTGTGGCATAACATTTGAGGAATATAGAGGGCAAGCAACTGACCCTGAAGGAACGGTTAGAAGATTTATTGACAAAGATACAGGGCACTGTTTTCCACTAGGAACAGCAAGCACATTTACAACATACTTTGCACCAGCAGACTTTAATGAGACAGTAAACACTCTTGGACAGCCACTATATGCAAAACAAGAGCCAAGGAGGTTTGATAGAGGAACAGATTTACATACGCAGTCAAATCCTCTGCCAATGTGCCATAGACCAGGGGTATTAGTCAAGGTTGTTGCAACATAACAACACAGGTAGAGCAATTATAAAGCAGTGTGAGGCAGAAGAATGCTTTACCTGTGTGCCCCTTCTTAGCATGTAAATGTTAGTATATAGCGGAGAAATGTGCAAGAAAATATTAAGCGATTATTGAAAGATTGTTTTGCCCATTTAGGAGAAGTAGCTTTATATAAATCAAAGGATAAGTCATATATGGTACAAGTATTAAAGCAACAGCCAGATAAATTATACGAGATTGGTGAAGGACAATTTGTGGGGGAGATGTTGATTTTGGAGGTGAGTGTCTTTGATATATTAAAGCCAATGGTAGGAGATATCTTCGTTATTGGTAACTGTAAGTATAAGGTGCACTCACCGCCACTTAGAGACAAGTCTGGAATAACGTGGAAAATCAAAGCATCTGGAGTGTAAAATGTCTATTCATATAGAAGTTAATAGTATAGAAAGTGTAAACGCTAAAAGAAAAAAAATAGAATTAGCAATAGTGAGAGCATTAAACAGAACGGCACTATGGTTAAAAGCGCAAGCAGCTAAGGAAATCAGTGAGGAAAAGAAGGTAAAATTAAGTTTAATAAGAAAGAGATTAAGAATTTTTAAGGCGAAAACTAGCAGATTAGACGTGTTAATTAGAGCAAATCTCTATGACATTAGAGCATCGACAATTGGCAAAATACAAAAAACAAGAAGAGGATCGAAAGTAGGAAAGCATGAGTTTATAGGAGGATTTGCAGCAGTTATGCCAAAAGGAAATAGCGGTATTTTTAAACGTGAAGGAAGAGCAGCATTGCCAATAAAGGAAGTAAAACTACCACTGGAACCAGAGGCTTCAAGGATAATAGGGAATCTTGTTAATTATGAAGTTGAAAAGGTATTTGAAAAATATTTTATACATTACATGAGTTAAATTATATGCATGACAAAGTTCTGGAAAGATTTACATAAAGCAATTTGCAGCACACTGAAGGAAGAAATACTGGCTATACAGACATGTGAAATTTATCCAGCAATAAGGAAAGAATTAGTAGCGCCAGCGGTGTTTGTAGAACTAACAAGTTTAGAACCAGGTAAAGATGAATTAGCATTGAAAGCCAGGTTTGAGGCGAGGATTGTAGTTGATGGCACAGTAGAGGATTCCTCGGTAGTTGTTAGAACATTAGCTAGCGAAGTTGCAAAAGTAGTAAATAAAAATACTTGGAACGTAAAAAATGTTTCACCAGGAGAATTTATCTCTGCAGAAGTTGACGAATTTAGACCTGAATTAGATGCATATCTTGTGTGGATGGTAGAATGGGTGCATACAATACACGTAGGGCGATCTATTTGGAAAGAAGGAAAATTTATGCCACACAAAATAGAAATCGGTGAAATAAATGTTAGAGAATAATTTTGCGATTGCAGAATTACAGAGGAAATTAGCCAATATTGTCCGTATAGGAGTTGTAAAAGAAATAGATTGTGAAAAAGCAAAAGTAAGAGTGAAAATAGGAGAATTTTTAACAGATTATTTACCATGGATAACAAGCAAAGCAGGAAAAGATAGAAATTGGTCTCCACCAGATATCGATGAACAAGTAATGGTATTTTCTCCTCTTGGTGAACTATCATTAGGAGTGGTATTAGGAGGAATATATCAGGAAAAATACTCTGCACCAGAGGATAAAAAAGAAATAAATAGTGTGAAGTTTCAGGATGGAACAAGATTGTTATATGATAAAGAGAAGCATCATTTAGAGATTGAAGTAGTAGACAAAATAACACTGAAAGCTGGGGAATCGAGCATAGAGATGACGAAGAGCGAAATAAAACTGAAAGCAGATAGAATAAACCTTAATTAAATGAATAAATCGGTTGTACGAGTAGGAGATTATTGTGTAGAAGTAACACCGCATTTTTGCATTAGTGGGAGTAACAATGTTTCTGTAAATGGTAAGCCAATGTGCAGACAAGGAGACAAATTTAGTGAAGGAAGAGCATTAACTGAAGGATCAAAAACAGTGTTTGCAAATGGGTTTGGAGCGGGAAGAGTAGGAGATATAGTTTCATGTGGGTTTAAAGTAATAAAAGGCAGTGAAAACGTGTTTGCAGGCTAAAAATGGAAGGGATGGACTCCAAAACAGGAAAAGAATTAGAAGGAATAGAACATCTGAAACAATCAATAATTGATATACTGACCACTCCTATTAACAGTAGGATAATGAGAAGGGATTATGGGTCTAGACTATTTGAATTAGTGGATAAACCAATCAGTAGAGATTTAACACTTGAGATATATGCAGCAACAGCAGAAGCTTTAGGGAAATGGGAAAAAAGATTTAAATTAGAAAAAGTAAAAATAACAGAGGTGAAAGAAGGAAAAGTAACGCTTGACCTAGAAGGATTATACGTACCAAGTGGGAAAAACATTCGCTTTATAGTATAAAGATGCAGCAGACTAACATTATTGAGCGACTGAACTTCGAAGAAATTCTGTCTCGGATGAAGGAAGAGTTAGTGAAGTGTGATGCAAGTTTTACAGCATTAGTAGAAAGTGACCCAGCGATGAAGGTATTAGAAGTAGCAGCATGGAGGGAATTGTTACTAAGACAAAGAATAAATGAATCAGTAAAGAGCAATTTACTAAAATTTGCAATGGGAGAAGATCTTGATAATTTAGCTGAGTTTTATGGAGTGGAGAGGCAAAAAGAAGAAGATGATGAACGATTTAGAAAAAGAATTAAAGCAAAGATAGTAGGCTCAAGCACGTGTGGAAGCAAGGAGTATTATAGGTATCATGCACTGTCAGCAGATAGTAGAGTAAAAGATGCATTAGTAGAATCACCTATACCAGGAAAAGTACAAATTTCAATCTTATCAACACAATTATCCACAACTGGCATAGTATCAGAAGAACTACTTAAAATTGTAAAAAAGCAGGTTACTAGAGATGATATAAGGGTTTTAACCGATACATTAACAGTGATAGGTTGCAATATTACGGAAATAGATATTCACAGCAGAATGAGCATAAGTCCTGTGATATCGAAGGAGGAAATCAAGAAGCAGTTTATTAAGAAGTTTGAATTAGCAAAAAGATTAGGATGGAATGTTACAAGATCTTGGATAATAGCAAACCTATTTGTAGAGGGTGTAGAAAACGTAGAATTAATCGAGCCAAGAGAGGATGTTGTGGTTCTGGGGAATGAGTGTGCAGTGCTTGGCTACGTCAAGTTAGATAGGATTTAAAACGTATTTTTTTTGTTTTGTGCCAGTGAGGGGATTGCGTGCAATAAGTGGTTTACTGGATCCAATGTTAGGGAGACGAAAGTATTGATTTTCTTCCAGAAGTTGTAACTTGTTTTTTAAAGTATGGATAGTATGGTCAAATATTATGGAAAGTGTTTTCGATATTAAGAACATCTTTATTTTTGATCAGTTCTGAAATGATCTCTTGCTTACTCATAAGCTACCTAAATAAAGGAAATTAAAGCAACTTGAAAGAAAAGACAAATGAAAAGTTTATTACCGCCAAACGCAACAAAGCAAGAAAAAGCGCTGGTTAATGCAATAGATTATAAGGTTGATCCGAGCTGTATCAGAGGATTTAAGTTTAGTCTTAAAGAAGAAACATTGCCGTGGTTAGTTGAAGAATATGGATTGGGGGAAATTCTACGTTGGATAAGGGATAAAAGAAAAGCCGTAGTAGAAGGAGTAAAATTTCAAAGACTGAGAGGAACTCCAGCATCACTAAAAATAGCACTAAAATGGGCAAATATAGAAGATATTAAAATTATCGAAGAACCACCTGGTAAACATTTTTTTGAGTTGCAAGTAGGGATAAAAGAGGTACCAAATGACTTCTTCGTAGATGCAGTAGTAGAGCTGGCAAAACTATTACTGCCTGTAAGATCCAGATTGATGAGGATTTTTAACGATTATTATAATGCGCAGAGATTTATATTGGATGAGAGTTTATTTGGAGATCTTCTTTCTGATTATTCAGGGGTAAAAATAGAAAAAGATGGACCAGTGTTATCATTTGGAAGAGTAAATTTTTTCAGGTCTAGTGGTCCAGTTATTAGGATTATAGAAAACTATCTACGCGATCATTATGAACGAGCTTTAAGCAATGATATATATCGCCTAGATGTAGCAATCCTTGGAGAAACCGAGCCTCACACAAAGAATTATAACGGTATTTATGAAAGAAATCATTTGTGGTACAACTTAAAAGCACTATATCCATTACCACAGAGTTTATTACCATCGATTAAATTTGCAAAAGCGCAGATAGTATTATCAGATCAACTATGTTTTTTAAAATTTTTTGAATTTAGTTTCATTACAACTTTTGTTTGTAATTTTGTTTTTTATTCGAGTAAAAAGTGCATTTTTGACAATAAAAACCCTAACTTAATCATAGAAAAATTTTGTATCAAACAACAGTTACTGCTTAGATCTTATGGTTAACGAATATGTGGATAAATACTTTAAATGTGTGTAGACGTATTTATCCACATATTCGTTAACCTATTTTCTATGCAGATTTTTTTAATTCACATTGACTGCTTCTTTAAGCCTCGCATTGGCAATTACTATGATTTTACGCATTAGAGCTGTCATAGCCACCATCTTCTTTTTACCTTTACCAACAAGCCTTGAATAGAAGGCACCAAGCGCAGACTTAGACCTTGAAGCAGACATCGCAGCTGTAAAAAGCTTTTCACGAACGTTGCTTCTGCCACCACTTATTCTGCGATAACCAATAGTTTTACCACTTTCTTTCGGATGAGGTGCAACTCCAGCAAGACTTGCAATTTCTCCCCTACTTACATAACCAAGTTCTGGCATTAGACACAGAAAATCTTGAGATAATTTTGCACCTATTCCTGGAACTGTTTTAAGGATTTTTTGGCGCTTTTGTAACTCTGGATTCTCATCAATAATTTTTTGTATGGTATTGTTGAGCTCATCTATCTGGCTATTAAAGAATTCAATAGTTTTCTGACAGCTTTCTTTTATATGGTCGTTTTCAGGTGCTGCAAGCCTAGATTTCTCTTGAGCTCTCATTTTTGTAATGTCATCACGACGTTGACAAAGTGCAACTAAGGTTGTTTGTTCTTTTGACATAGGTGCAAATAGAGATAGAGTACTATAGCGTTCAAACCCATACTGAGCAAGGGCTCTTGCATCTGATTGATCAGACTTTGCTAAAGTTCCATGAGATAGAACAAAGCTTTTTACTTTGCGAGTATTAGCTCGATGTACAGCAATATCTTTATCAACAAGAAAATGTGCTAAGCCAAGCTCATATTTTCCAGTGTTTTCCAGAGTTACTAAAGAATTAGGTAAGATATTTGAAAAATCTTGAAACAATTGTTGCCAGCCAGCAGTATCATTGTCGAATTCGACAGCGTTCTTCTGTTTGTGAACTGCAACAACATTTTTAAATTTTCCGATATCAATGCCAATAAAATTTTGATAAGATGTAATCATAATAACCTCGATTAGTTTTAATTAATTTAAGATTGTAAACGGGTGCATACATATGTCCCATGCAACTATTCAAACGTATCGAGAGATGGGCTAGTGTACCTTGATCCGAACGGTTATAATACCAACAGTTGGTCGGTCGCACACGCCCGTGATAACTCTATTCCTATAGTGAGTAGGGTTATCTTCCCTCTTATCTCCTTTATATCATATTTTTAACTTACAACAGTTGGGATTTAGGAGACATAAATACGTGCTTTCCAGTTAGTAGCGTAGAAGAAAGAGGAAATAAATTTGTATTGGGAAGCGATAAACTTTCAGGGCAATATTGGAATTTAAAACACAAGCCAATTTTAGAAAGATTTAGCGTTACTCACAACTATAAAGCAAAAAATTATACAGATCAGAAGGTCAGAAAATATGTTTTAGCAGAACACAACGTTTACTATAAAAATGACTCAGATTCAGAGCAAAAAGACTCAATACACGAATTAGAAAATTACATTTTAGTGTTTTACCCAGGAGTACTGAAGTGGCACGAACATCGACATTTGCACAGAAGTTGGAAAAATAGTCAAGCAATATGTGTAATAAGTTAAATACTTATATTTAGATCCTCATGTATTATGTTAATAATAGGTTAAAACGTATGAAATAAAAAGAAAAGGACTTGCTTTCTTATGCTAAAAAGGACATGAATTAAATAGCAGCAGGTAAACATAAGAAATTTATCTGGCGCTAGAAAAGCTAATTTTGTGAGGTAAGTATGAAGTTTAGCGAAGAAAAGAGAGAATCTTTTAGTAAGTTTTTTAAAGAAGTATCAAGTAACGGGTTTAAAAACATTAATAAAAGAAATGAAGAAGGAGAGACGATATTGCACCAAGCAGTAGAAATCTCTGATTACAAAACAGCGAGGTTATTAATAAAAAAAGGGGCAGAGGTAAATGCAAGAGATAAAAATGGTTATACACCACTACACTGTGCAGTATTTGCGAAAAGCTTAGAAAATGTAAAAGTGCTGCTAAGGGAAGGAGCAGAAGTAAATGCCACTCAATATGTCACTGGATGTACGCCACTACACTCTGCATGCAAAATAGGAGGAGCAGGAGTTGAAATAATAAAAGAGCTAGTAAAAGCAGGAGCTGAGGTTAATCAACTGAATAAATATGGTGCAACACCAATGTATTACATTTGGGAAAGTGAAAAGTATCGTCTATGTGATAGCAAAGAGAGTGAAAGGGCGAGTAAATTTCTGAGAGAAAAAGGAGGAATAACAAAAAGTAGAGAACTGACGTGCTATGGAATAGAGAGGATAGTGGAAGAAATAGCAGATATGTTGGATAGGAGCTATTTACCTGAGTTCAAAATAATAGAGATAGAAGAAATAAGGAAGAAAGATAAGTCACTAATAAAGGAAGAGTGTAAAAATTTAGCAAGCAAGATAATGAGCCAAGTGAATGAAATGATAGATGAGGTGGTGAGAAGGAAGGCTTAGGGGTTTAAATTTAAAGAAAAGGTGAGGTAAATTATGAGTAAAAAAGAGAAAGAGAAGTCAGCAAAAGAATTATTAGAGAACTCATGTAAAAATATTTATGAAAGAGACGAAAAAGGAAGAACAGCTCTACATTATGCAGTAGACGCAAAAACAGTGAGGTTATTAGTTGAAAAAGGAGTGAATGTGAATGCAACAGATATAGGAGGATATACAGCACTGCATCTAGCGGTAACGGAGAAACGTCTAGAAATCGTGAGGGAATTGATAAAATCAGGAGCAGACGTAAATGCTGAGGAATATGGAAGTAAATGCACTCCATTGCACCTTGCATGTATGGTGGGGAAAGTGGAAATAGTAGAAGAGTTAGTGGAAGCAGGAGCAGAAATAGAGCAAGCGGATAAATTTGGAATGACAGCAATGGATTATAGTAAAGAAGTAACCGAGGTATTAAAGAAAGAAACAGACAGAATTGAAAAGTTATTTATGAAAGGCTAAAAATATGGAGGAAGAAATAGAAAAGAAAGTAATGAATTTAGAGAGAAAACCTTTGGGTGAGCTGAGAAAAACGTGGAAGAAGGTATTTGGGGAAGAGGCGCCTAGATACTCAAAGAAATATCTGATACCAAGATTAGCTTATAGAATGCAGGAAAAAGCGTATGGAGAAATGTCAAGAAAGGGGACAAAAAGACTAGAGTATCTGGCAGATCGGCTAGAGAAGGGAAAAAGAATAAGTAGCGATAAACTGCCAGTAGAGGGAACAGAGCTAATATTAGAGAGAGGGGAAGAGACTCACGCAGTAATGGTAACAGATAAGGGTTTAATCTACAGAGAAGAATTTTTCACATCATTATCAGCAGTAGCCGGAAAAATAATGGGAATGAGTTACAATGGGCCGCTCCTATTTGGTTTGCGTGATCAAAAGGGAAGGGAAAATGTGTAAAGGGATAAGATGTGGAATATATACGAGAAAGTCAAATGAAGACGGTCTAGAGCAGAAGTTTAACAGTTTAGATGCGCAACGAGTAGCATGTGAGAAGTACATAAAGAGCAAAGAAGGCTGGGTAGCATTGGCCAAAAGGTACGACGATGGAGGTTTCTCAGGAAAGAATTTAGAAAGACCAGCAATAAAGGAATTATTTGAAGATGTAAAAAAAGGAGAAGTAGATTGTGTAGTAGTATATACGCTAGATAGATTATCAAGGGAAACAAAAGACAGCATCGAAGTAACATCATTTTTTAGAAGACATAGAGTAAATTTTGTAGCAGTAACGCAGATATTTGACAATAATACGCCAATGGGAAAGTTCGTACAAACGGTGTTATCAGGAGCCGCACAACTAGAAAGAGAAATGATAGTAGAGAGGGTAAAAAATAAAATAGCAACATCAAAAGAACACGGACTATGGATGGGAGGAACTTTGCCGTTTGGGTATGATGTAAAAGATAAAGAATTAATAATAAATGAGAAAGAAGCAAAAATAGTAAAGCATATATTTGCAAGATATTTGGAGCTGAAGTCAATGGCAGAGTTGGCAAGAGAGTTAAATAGCCAAGGGTACCATACGAAATCAGATATCTTTAAAAAAGCGACGGTGAGAAGAATAATAACAAATCCAATATATATGGGAAAAATACGGCATTATGAGAAAGAGTATGAAGGAAAACATGAAGCAATAATAGAGGAAGAAAAATGGCAAAAAGCGCAGGAATTGATAAAGAATCAACCATATAGAAAAGCAAAATATGAGGAAGCGCTACTTAGGGGAATAATTAAGTGCAAGAGTTGTAATGTGAACATGACGCTGACATACTCAAAAAAAGAAAATAAAAGATATCGATATTACATATGTAACAATCACTTAAGGGGAAAAGGTTGTGAATCAATAAACAGAACTATAGTAGCGGGAGAAGTGGAAAAAGAAGTGATGAAGAAAGCTGAACAGCTATATGAAAAATGGGGAAAAAAAGCGGAAGAGTGGAAAAATTTAAGTTTTGGAAAACAGAAAGAAGTAGTGAAAAAGTTAATAAAAGGAGTAATGGTAAAAGAAGATGGAATAGAAATGGGTTCGGAGGATAAGGTGGAATTTATACCAATAATGAAGAAGAAAGGAAATAAATGTACAGTGATTGAGCCAGAAGGTAAAACAAACAATGCGTTACTGAAAGCAGTGGTAGGAGCCCACCTATGGAAACGTCAGCTAGAAGAGGGAAAATATGCAAGCGTAGGAGAGCTAAGTGCCAAAATTAATATAGGTACAAGACGTATACAACAAATTTTAAGGTTAAATTATTTAGCACCAAAGATCAAAGAAGACATAGTAAATGGGAGGCAGCCAAAGGGTTTGAAGTTAGTTGAATTGAGGGAAATACCAATGCTGTGGAGTGAGCAGATGAAGAAATTTTGCAAATTAGCGATTTAAAAATCACACGATTAATACTTTACTAATACAAATTAGCTACATAAGAGATACAAAGAAAAAAATAATATGAGAAAACTAATTACCGGAAAAACTAATGAAGCAGATATAACCTATGAGTTGCCATTTGATCAAGATCAGTTAACAAGCAAAGATAAAAAGGAGCTTTTTAAGCTATTAAAAAGGATACAAGAGGGTAAAAGTATCAGTGAAAAAATTAGTAAATCCTTTCATGATACACGAAAGATTCCGTGGATACTAATAGTTGATATATATGAACGTAGAAGAGACGTATTCACACTATTACATTATGCTAGATTTTGCAAGAATAAGCAAGCTGAGAATGATCTTTTAGAAGAAGCTAAAAAACATGGGCTTTTTAAGGAGTTTAATCGTACGAAAATAGTCTCGGACTACTTAGGAAGTCATGGAGAATTAATACGTACATATAGTACTGTTAAAGATGGTGTAGTAAGGGTAGAAGGTTTTGAGCCTTGGGATGATAAGGAAGTGATGAATCCAAATATGACAAGTGACAAAGAAGAAAAAAACTCGTTAATAGAAACTATTATGGAAGGATCAGTGGCTTATAATATTTCAGAAGATATTGAAGAAGTTTCGGATAAGAATAAAGAAAATTTTTATGGAGAACAACAAGAAGAAACCGCAGAAACTGGCACTCAGCCGTGCAAGAAGATTAATAATGGTGAAGATTATGAAAGGAATGAAGAAAATCAAGGGAATTTCGCTAACTCAGGAAGAACGGTGGTAAAAGAGCTGAATGCTTTAAGAATCTTTTCTTCTAACCCTTGTGTTAACGATAAATCTTTCAAAATTGCAGATGAAGAATCATCAACAAAAGCAATGCAACGGAGAGCGATTCTGACTGGTGCCGTTGGGGTGGTGCTACTGGTAAGTGGTATTGTATCACATATTATGAAAATGCCTACTATAGGAACAGTTGGAGTGATTGCTGGATTGGCATGCATAAGCTTTGCGTTGTACAGTACCCTAGAACCGAGTACAAAGCTAGAGAAGGTAGAAGAGCTCTTCCGATCCAACGCAAGAGAACATTCCTAAAAAACACAGATATTAAAATAATTTCCTAAGAAATACTTCTAATTTACTAACCAAGTACTAAACCTGCTGCTATTTTCCTCAAGGCAATCCATCAACTTAATAGGTATATTGTTTACACTACTCATCTTCGTAGTCAGGATATTGTGGAGGAGCCTCTCCTTGCTTTTTAGTAACTTTTGGATATCTTGTTCCAGCTTCTGCTTCAATAATGCCACAACATTCTACTAAAAATTCCCAATTATCGCCATAATCAAAAAGAAAAATCATTTTTTTATCTGGCTCAAAAACCTTGTAGATATAAGAATTTTTGACGCTTTTTTCATTAGGCATAAACTATAATCAGTATTATAAAATAAAGTGTATACTTCATTACTTTCATAAATATCGTTTATGTTACTATAAAAACCAAATTAATGATCTAACTCAAAACTAAAGACCTTTATGATAGTTTCTGCAAATTTATAAAGACAGCTTTCAATTCCATCTCACGGTAGATTTTTTTGTCTAGAGAAACTTTAAATAAGTATACTTTCTTTTTCTTATCCACTTAATTTATCTTTAACTTACATTAAATTAACCAATAGCAAAAAAACAACACAAGTCAAACATAACCTTACCCACATATCTTACCCTATTCGGACTATTAGGAGAAATGCTATACTTTAGAAAAAGCTTAACTGAACTTTCATTCGTTCTGACAACACATACTTACTTTTAATGACCGATGATATGGTCGTTGCTGGAAATAGGCGTTCTTAGGCCTTGAAGATGACTGTTTACTTTCGGCAAATCGTCTAAATCATGCTCTATTTTTTGTGTTTCCATCTCAAATTTAAATCCCAATTTTTCACAGAATTTTTGAAAGTATTCTCTAATAATAGAGAGCAAGTTTCTATCTCCTTCTTTATAATTTTTTAATTCCTTGGGAACAGTGAGTGATAATTTACCGTCTTTATAGGTTACACCATCTTTTCCATCTTGAGACTCAAGTGTAAATTCCAGTGAGGTGGATAGACCACATATTTTTTCCCCTGGATTATCAAATTTGATTACAGGTATTTCCATATCAGACTTTACTCTTATGTTATTATGGTCAGTGTAATCAATATTCATTACTTTGTCAGGGTCTTGCGTTGTTAATCGATAATTGCTAAGTGCAGAGTGATATTCAATAAATATACCTGCTAAGTATCCTGCTTGATTACAATTAGTAACTAGTTCTTCTAAGATAGGGGCACTCGGAACTTCTGCTTCAGCATATTTAAACATTTCCTTAAAAATTTCCTTTACAAATGGTCGGTAGTTCTTATTCTCATCTCCTACTTTGAGTAATAGATGCATATGCTCTCTTCCAGCATTGTAAAATCTCTCAAAATCTCTACCGTACGAATTGGTTTTCTGATAATCAGGAATTTCAGGATTTTCACAATGACTTTCCCACAATTCACTTAACGCGTTATATGCAAGTTCTTTTTCAAGATCCTTAAGGACTGAATTAACAAAAGCCCTGCCATGATCTTTATCTATTTCTCTTTGTTTTTTGCTTGCGGCTTCAGCGCTATATATATCATAACTATTAAAAAGGTTGCTTTTGCGATATTTCGCTCCTTCCATTAACACAGAGGTTAAAACTGTATCTATAATCTTTCCATTAATAACAAAGTTCATTCTTGGAAGATCGAAATACATTGTTTCACCAGAGTGTGCTGATTTATTGCTCTCGCCAGCCTTTAATTTACTAAAGCTAAATTCTTTAATTTTAACCTTCAACGTAACTATTGGATTTGCTTCTGTCATAGTCCGTACTTATTAAAGCCCCTAAACTTGATTATAACATAAGAACCATTAATAGATTATTAACAACACCTAAACGCAACAAAGGCCTTACACCATCTGTACAACAAATACGCAAAGACAATAGAACTTTATTATATTCTATCTATAATGATTCAAAATAGCAAGCCTCAAACTAGAAGCCTGCTACCACTTACTGGTTACTTTACATCAATCTTCTTGATGTGTTTCTCTGACTTAGGTATGGTTACATGTAATACTCCATCTGAAAAACTAGCAGATACTTTATCTCGCTCCACATTTACTGGAAGCTGAATAGACCTATAGAAAGAGCCATAGTACCTTTCTCGATGATAAAACTGCTTATCTTTTGACTCGTTATCACATGTCTTTTCACCCTTCACTATTAAGCTATCGCCAGATATACTAATATCTATGCTTTCTTTGGAAATACCTGGTAACTCTAATGAGAGGCAATAGCTTTCCTTTGTTTCATAAAAGTCACAAGCTGGTAATAGACTGTTGCTTCTTCTGGAAAGCTCTGGATTCCATCCTGTAAAGAAGCTATCAAATATGTCATCAACGGCCCTTTGTAACCCTCTTACACTAAAGTTATCACGGTTATTGTTTTTATTTGAATGAACTATATTACTCATGTTGTACCTCCTTTCACTAATATGTGCATTATGTAATCATTCCACTTGTTAGTTTCAATACCTTATACCAAATATCATAAATAAGTAGGCAAATAACTCACAGAACAAATAGTTTTGATCGAACTTTCCGTAATATTACGAATGAATGCACATATAGTATCCTCCAATAAACTAATACCAATTCCTAAAAATAAATAGACAAATAAAGAAAAATTTCTAAAATAGAACAATTTAAGAATTAGTGAGGAGTTATGGCAGGAAAAAGTAAAGCAATAGGAGAAGAATGATATAATAAGTGTAACCTGGAATTAAAGAAGCACGGAATAAGAGGAGAGATAGGAAGAAGATTACAGGCAATAATATCTGGAAAAGAATATGGAATAACAAAAGTTGCTCAAATATACCGAATTACTAGAACTACATTGATGAAGTGGATTACAAGATTTAAGGAAGGAGGAGTCGATGCGTTTAAAATACAACCAGGACGTGGAGTAAAGCCGAAGTTGAGCTACAAGCAGCAAGAAGAAATTAAAAATGTCATAGCAGAAGAAGGAGCCAACCTAACGGCTAAGAAATTAAAAATCATAATTGAGAAAATGTTTTCTATTGAGGTAAGTAAGTCTACAGCACATGGACTGATGCAAAAGTTAGGTTTTTCGTATATTACTCCAAGGCCTGTGCACAATAAACAGGATAAAAATAAACAAGAAAAGTTTAAAAAAAAATCTTAATGAAACTATTGTCACGTATCCCGAAAAAGAGCTATTTTTCTTCGATGAATCGCGGTTTGGCACACATTCAAAGATTGGACACGGGTGGTTTAAAAAAGGCATTAGGACACAGGTTAAGGTGAAATTAGGTAGGCAAAACTTTTATCTCTATAGTGCAGTTAATCCTAGAAATGGAGAGACTTCTAGTTTATTCGCACCAAACGTCAATACTGATTGTATGAATATATTCCTTGAGCAGATGTCACAATATTTAGGAACAAGGGAGGCATTTCTTATTGTGGATTGTGCAGGATGGCATAGATCCAAAGGTTTAAAAATACCACAAAATATTACCTTAATCTACTTACCTCCATATTCACCAGAGTTAAATCCAGTAGAGCGTTTATGGCAATATTTGAAAGACAATCTCATTAAAAATAGAATATATGACTCTGTTAGTTTATTGGAGGATACTATATGTGCATTCATTCGTAATATTACGGAAAGTTCGATCAAAACTATTTGTTCTGTGAGTTATTTGCCTACTTATTTATGATATTTGGTATTATACCTAAATTTTGGATTAGTGATAAAAAAGCTAGAGGAAGAATGGACTATGGATTTGTCGAATTGGACTTTGAATACTTGATATCTTCTTTCCAGATAGATTGAAAACGAAGTTGTATAAAAAATGCTGCTTTGAATGGTTATTTTTGAAATATTTGAGCCTGATTTTTAAATTCCCCTTTCATTTACTAACTGATTGCAATAAGCTTCTTTCATAAAGCTAGATGGAACATATGATTTTTCTATTGTACAATCTGACTGTTTCATAGTTTTAGCTAACTCTTCAGAAACGTCACTGTTTATTTCAAAATAACCATCTTCTATGCCTATAGAAACATTTTTTCCTCCTAAAAGACAGCTCCCCCCTAAACTTGATTTATCCTCCAACTTACTAAAACGTGCTATGCTTTCTTCGTTGGCGAGCTTTACTTCTATTTTATTATTATCTCTATCACTAGGAGATAAATAAACACTGACCTTCCCAAAGTAAGTAGTAAAAGACATTTCAATTCTACCCTCCGAAATGTCGGTGTAATTCCTAACTCCTTCTTCATTTTCAACTCTAACTATACTTTCTCCAACTTGAAGCATACCAATTTCCAGACCTAAATTTTTAGCTTTTTTATTGTTGAATATTCTTGCAACTTCGACAACACTATCTTTTGGATATTTTATACAAAAGTGTCCATTGTCCATCTCTAACTCAAAATCATGATCATCAGTTTTTACACTTACGTCTACGATACTTTTGTACACCAAGTCCTTAAGTTCTAAAAGTATTTTTTCTCGTTGATCTAGAGCGTATCTATCTGAGCAAATTATGTTCACGAAATCGCCATGTTCTTCATCGCTAAATCTATTTAAAGACGCACCTCTTGATACTATTTGCAATATCTTTTTCTCATCTAAAAATCCATAAATTCGGGTAGTATCGTAAGAAAAATATAGCTTTTGCAATGTATCAATTATGCGATCCACTAAAGATATATTAGCTTTATACGGAAGAGTGAACATTACTCTTTGTTTCAGCGCCTCGCTTACAATTTTATCAAGTCTTTTATTGCACTCTTCATAATCCTCTTCATTACCATAGTTACCCAAAGCATCCAATTCATCATGAATATTATCTATTTTTTGCCAAATACTTTCATATTTTTCTCTTTCTCTTTCTCTTAATTTTACTTTTGCTAAGGAAAAAGAATCTTTTTTACGTATTATGTTTGCATTGTAGACTAGTTGACCGTAGGTCCTACCAACAATTTCATCATAATCAAAGCAATAGCTAACATTATAGTCACTTTCACTAGTTGATTCCTGATCATTGCTACTTTCATCGTCATCTTTATTCCATACTTCAATATCGTAATCAGTGTTTTCAAGGTTTTTGTCTTCACTTGTTCGATAATCTTGATTGTTTTCTACTTTTTCGTACAGCCAGGTTGATTTTTGATCATCGCTACTTTCATCGTCATCTTCATTCCATACTCCAATGTCGTAGTTAGTATTTTTAGGTTTTTTATCTTCACCTGTTTGATAATCTTCTGCTTCTCTATATAGCCATATTGATTCCTGGTCATCATTATCATTGATACGCCTCATTTCCACTTTTGTTGTAGACTGAGGTCTTACTATTTCTTTTCTTACGTTTTCTTTGTTTAATTCATCTTCAAGAGACACTTCATTACTAATATAGAAGTTTTTCTGTTTTAAACTCTCATTTTCATTCTGCAATGAACTAAATTCTGCAAACAGTTCTTCACGCTCTGATAAATAAACATAGAGCTGGCCTATTACATCATTAAGTTCCTTATCTTTTTCTAATATCTGGTTTTCATAATTACTCTTCAAATCCTCTATACTGTCTACCAGCACTACACTTTCTTTTCTTAGTCTACTTGAGTTAGATTCAACCAAATTTAACCTTTGCTGTAACTCTTCATTTTTTTTGTCTATCATCTGTATTTCACTCTTCATATCTTCTAATTTGCTGTCCAAGTTCCCTATTATGTCATTTTTATTCTTCACGTCCAATAATACTTTTTCTATTTCTTGTTTTAGCTGTTCAATTTCTTGGCCATTTTTAGTTAATTCTCTTGTTTTTCTTTGTAATTGAGCTTCAAGCTCTTTAATTTTCTTTTCTAGGATCTGATTTTTCTTGCTGAGCTCACTCACTTCTTGATCATACTCTTCCGCTATACCTTTATAGCATTCCAAGAGCTTTTCATTTTTCTTGAGATCAAAGTTTTCTTGTTGCAGCCTTTCTATTTCACCATCTGAATTATCTATTACTTGGTTACCCTCACTACCAATCTCAAATATCTCTTCAGAAGTAATCGTAAAATCTTTAAATACGCAAGGCAAAGTAGTGTCTTCAAGGTTATTACTATCAAATGAGTTATATTGTACTACCTGCCTTGAACTAGGCATACTTATACCTTTCTATTAACAAAGGCACACAATGCATTATATTTACTATATACGCAACTGATTTAAACATAATTTATTTACTAATTCATATTGTGAATTTTTATAAAATAGGTTTATATGCAAAATATTATAATAACGTTAAAGCACGTAGCTAATACCATTATTAGTACAGTATAAAGGGCCTTTTTGCCTATAATTGAAGAGTTTAAGCAAATTCATAATATACCTCATTTATCTTCTAATAACGAAAATTTGTATCGAAACAGATAAGACCATAAGTATGAAATTCAAAGAGGAATGAATCAGTTAAATCAAGAATAGATGTTGTGTTATAGTAGTGATTATGCTAATTATTGGGTCGTTTGGTTAAAAGGTAATTGTGAAAAGGGGTAAGAATTTGACTGAAGATAAAAAATTAGCATCTGATATTCTAAAAGAGGTTGCAGGTACTGGTACTGCTGATAGTGATAAAGTGACATTGTTTGACATTAAAACAGCTTTACAAGAACGTGGTTTTGGTATTTTAATAATCATCTTCTCCTTGCCGCTATCGGTGCCTATACCGGTTCCACCTGGTTATACAACTATTCTTTCTATACCTTTAATCTTGTTTTCATTACAACTTCTGCTTGGGTTTCATTCTCCCTGGATGCCACGTTGGTTGGAAAGGAAATCCTTTAAACGTTCAACATTAGCCCTTGTGGTTAAAAAAACTTTACCTGCATTAAAAAAAATAGAAAAGTTCATGAAACCGAGAATGTCTTTTATCTTCTGTGGGCCAGGTGAAAAGATTTTGGCATTTATAATGCTGGTTTGCGTATTGGTGATAGCCAATCCGTTTCCGTTGACTCACTTCATTCCAGCAATCGGTACGACTCTTATTTCACTTGGTATTATGAATAAAGACGGGCTTGTCTCGATACTTGGAGTGTTGGTATCCTTGTGTGGAATATTATTTGCTCTTATTGTAATAGTAAAAGGTCCACAGCTTATAATTAGTGCGTTTTCTTTTCTCAAGAGTTTTGCATACGGTTAATCTTGAGCTATTAGCAAATTAGATATTCTATAGAAATACCATGGCAACCAGTGTGGAAGCAAATTCTTTTGTTTACTGTTTGTGTCTCAAAAGCATAAAAAAGTACGTACTGTTGTGAGAACAATTTAAACAAAAGCGGCGTTTTAAAAGTAAAAGCTTGGAATTTTTACAACAAAGTTAGGCAAAACAGTTCATATGTAGATTTAGCGAAAGTAAGGCAATATAGGTGATTTCAGCGTATAATAAAATCACCATATAAAAAAGTTCGTATGTATCGTTTGGAAGTCCAATCCATACCAAAAAAACTTGTTCTCACCGCACTTGGTTTTGAGCGCTGAAAATGGTTAATTTGCTTGAGATCTTAATAATATGTTTTGCTAAATTAATAGTAGTTTGCTTGCGGAAGAATAATTAAGACAAGCTCATGATGAAACAAAATTCAAAATAAATAAAATGTCATGTATTGAGTCTATTAAGAGCCTTTTGCAGAAAACTACTTTAGGTTAGAAAATTTTTCTATAATAGTAATTGACAAAGTTTTAAAGGTAGAGCAATATGCCTAAAATATATTCAATCTTGTTAGGGGGATAAGTATGGATTACGAAAATGTACAAAAGATATTACTAACGTCTATTAAAGAAGATGACCCTCATAAAGGGTTCAAAGAGTTAGAGATTAAGAGATATTGTATTGCATATCAGACATTATTGCGTGAATGGGACAGGACAATAATAACACCATTGATTAAGGAAATTTTAGAAAGCGGAACCTGTTGGAAAGTTGATGATACCTCAGGTCATGTTGAGCTTGATAGGTATGCACTAGGGAAAAAATTATTAACCTTAAAAACTGAAGATGGACAGAAATCTCTTCTTGATTCCTTTGACCGTTATAGAATTGCCTGCTGGTGTTGTTTTGAAGACGAGATAAGAGCTATTTTTGAAGAATTTAAATTAACATTAGGTAGTAAACCAGTAGAGAGTCTAGTTAAGGGATGTGATAAAGGTGCTTTAATGATCTACTGGTCACATGCTATGAATAACCAAGAACATCAGTTGAAGTTAAATAATGAGCATCCATACGTTTATGCTTTTAAGTGTGCAATGCTAGAAAAGCATGTTGAAGCTTTGGAATTCTTCTGGAATAAGTTACAGTCAATTGGTTCTGTATCCCCAAAAAGGAAGGAAGATTTATTAATGGAGGTAGCATATAATAAAGGGCGTTTTTCCACTGACGATGTTGGTATGGTTGATTTCTGTCTACGTTACCTTCATGAAGATAAGTATCATGAGTTATTGAAAAGGGATTTTAAACAACATGGGTGTTATTATACTTTAAGTATATTAAGAAGAAACCATTCTTTCGAAAATGCTAGAAAGCTATTTGAACATTTAAAGCCAGAAGATTTATCTCCTGAAGCTTACAGTACATCAATGTTTTCAGCATTAAACTCGCTTGTTTCTGCACCAGATGATAATTGTGTTAAATCTGGCAGTGACATGCTCACCTCCATGTGGAATCGTCCTGGCTTTGAAACTCATAAGCAACACTTTTTAGATAAGTTGGGTGTAGGATATGCATCTAGAAATAGAATTGCTTGTCTGATCAAGAAGAATGCGGATATTAAGATATTGCCGGAAATTATTAAATCTCTTAATCAAGAGCAAATGCAATATATTATGGAAGAAGATAAATCAATACATGAGATATTTACTGGAATTAGAAACAGGCAATTAGATAGCGGAGCAGGTGATAGTCAGTTACCAAGTTCATCATTAGATGTAGAATCTGTAAAACAGGAAGTTACTGATATTAGAAGCAAAGTGTAGTGTTTCTGTTTTAGGAAATTCAGTTACTTAGACTTAAACGAAAGCATGCAAAGAGCTTAGTGAGGATAAAATTTGTAAAGGGTTAAAATCGGGGGCTAGTTATGGTTAATAACAATCAACAGCAAGAAAAACCACAAGATTTCGAGCTAATGGAGTTACTTTTTGGTAAGGTAGATTCTTCAACTTCTGATACAGCGGATTCACTGGATAAATCTTTTGAAGCAAGATATCAGTCATTGGTTGATCAAATACAATCCTATTTACATTCTAGTGAAAAGCCTGGCTTTTTTCCTCATAGATTTTTAGGTTCTTTTTCCAGTGTATTAGATACTAAACTTAATGACAAGCTAGGTATAAAGAAGTTACATTTTCGTTTTGAGGGAGCAAGAACTTTAAAGATTGTAGCAGAAACAGAGTCCAAAACACATATTTTTATTTTCACTGAAGAGATAGAAGCTCAGCATTCTAAACAAACAAATACTAAGAATTTCGAATTCACCACAGGTGAGTGGAAGAATGTGATGGGTAGAGATTATACTAAATCAGATGCGCGTAAGCTTCAAATTGATGTGATAAAAATTCTAAAAGATAAATATGAGTTAGTAAAAACCAAACCTAAACCAGACAAAGATGTTAAATCAAAGAAGTTATACTTATATCTGAAAAGGGATGGTGTGTTAGAGTATGTAGCTAAGGACATACATGGAGGTAATAAAGCAATACAAATTAATCGTGATGAATTGAAAGGTAATAATGCGTTTAAAAATAAATTTTTTGATGAAATCAAGCAGTTTCTGAGGTCAGGTAAAGATCTTAGTGATGATGTTAGAAAGGAGTTATCAAGAATCACGTCAGCAAAGGGATATACCTTAAAGAGTGATGGAGAAGATGAAAAAATAAACATTAAGGTAGAAAGTAAAAAGAAGATTGTAGATCAACCCATCGAGCCTACAGTAAAGTTTCAAGAAGTGACAAAAAAGTTAGATAAATCTGTCTATCTAGAAAATTATATTGAAAAGCTTGTTAATCCAGATGCAGAAATAGATCAAGTTCAGGATAATCTCGAAGACATTCTCAATTATATTAAGAAAGTTCATACCAATTTAAATTTACAGGGCAATGTTTATGGTATTAAAGCTCGCGAAGCTGCTCAACATGGCTTTGTAGCAGGAATATTTGATAACTTTCGATATCGTGATAATACCAAACTCTATTTGGAACAATTTGCTGGTGGAGGTTACGCTGATATTGTTTTGCTTGTTCGTGGGCCTAATCGTGCTATTGATTCAGTTCCAATTCTTATTGAACTCAAGGCTGGGACTGAAGGACAAGTTGATCCAAGTGATGCACTTGAGCAAGCTAAAGATTATATAAAAGGTTTTAGACCAAATAAGATGAGGATTTTAACCAATGCAGATAATGCCATTGCTGTTGGGTTAAATTTAGATGACGCGGAACCGTTTAAAACCGAAGTACAATCTATTAAACAACCACCAGCTCCTTTGATGGAAGAATTTATAAAGTTAGCTCATAGATGGAATAATCAGCAGATTTCTGAAGAAGATTTTAAGCAAGAAATAACGGATTTGTTATCAAGTGAATACCATACTTTTCCAGCAAATAAAGAAACAAAAGATCATTACTATTTCAGTCGAGACATATTAGGTCAATCAATTTTAATCAACAAGATTGGTCAAGATCAAAGTAACATTAAAAAATATATATACTCATATGGTGAGTACCCTCTGGATTGGTCTGGAGGAACGGAGTACACTTTGTCCAAAAGCCCGGTTATGACATTAATATTTGTTCAAGGTAATGAAGGGCAAGAAAAAACAGCATTCATTTTTCATATACGAGAGTCCAATACAAAGGAATTCTATGCTGATAAAAGAATTCCAGTGCTGAACATACCTGGAGTAGGAAATGCCATAGAAATTAAAATGAGTTTAGCAAAATATCAAACAGGTGCATCATTTGAAAACCTTTTTGAAATAGAACAGATAAGTAAATATGAATCAAGTGGTAATGATCAGCAATTTACAGATGGCAAATTTATTGATATACCTAATTCTGATGAATTAAAGGCAAAATTTGATCAAGCAATCACTTCTCAACATGCTTCTGACGGTGAGGATTCATTGCAAGCATATAAAGAGTTGCTTACTGAAGTAGCAGATACTATTTACCCTATCAAAGATTTGATTACTAATGAAGCAAGATTACAAGCTGTGCTTAATGGCTTCCTTAGTAGTTATAGTGATTTGAAGCTAAAAGAGACTTCTACAAACCAAGAGGATTCTGCAAAAATTATAATTATACCTGAATTTCAAGTAGGAGCAGGTGGTCGTGTCGATATGGTAATTCAAGGTATTGGTCCTTCACCTCAGGGTGCTAAAGAATACACTCCTATAGCAATGGAATTTAAGCTTATAGGTAAAAACTTAAATCAAGATCAGCTAAAACAGGAAGTTGATAAATTAACAAAAGAACAAAACATTAGGTATGCTAAAGGTGCGGCACTGAAAGCAATTACAGATAGTGATAAAATGTTTTTCATGGGTGTAGTTGTTAATGTGAAGGCTAAGGATAAAAATTCTTTAATATTAACGAGTGATGAGTTTGTTCCTGCTCTAGTAGTTCATAGTTCTATTGACATAGCTAAGAGAAAACATTTAGAAGGAATACAAGAGGTAACTCAGAGACTTAAAAATACTGGTATACAAGAGGAGAATCTACGTACGTTAGAATCTGCAACAGCAGAACGAGATTATCATTATTGGCTGCAGCAACATGATATAGCTGATATTGCAAGAATAAAATATGGTTATGGAATTGACACATTGTTTGAAATAGTGGGATCACCAGAACATATAGTTAATCAATTGCAACAGTTTCAAGATAGCGTAACAACAAGAGGTGAAAGAAGGCCATTAACTTTAATTGTTAATTTAGATAATAATCACTGGGTTACGTTGGTCATCTCCCATCAAAATGGGCAGTATAATGGATACTATGTAGACTCGTTGGGTAATAATGTTCCAGATAATATTCGTCAAGTTTTACAACAGGCTCAAATTACCGTTAATGATGTTTCTGTTATTCAACAAAGAGATGGTTATAATTGCGGCTTATGGGCATTAGAAAACGCTAGAGATATTAATACTGTGTTGCAAGGAAATAGATTAAGTAATATTCCTGATGAAATACGTAACCATTTGCGAATTCCAAGGAGAGAAAATCATTTTATACGTATGAGAGAAGGTATTTCAAACACATTAAGTATAGATCCACAACGTATAGCTAACTTAGAGGCTGTACTTGCTGGGACACAACAACCAAAATTCGACCTAAATAGTTGCGTAGGAGGAGGTAGAAGTAGAAGAAGTATCAATTCTTGTTTATTTTCAAAGGGTGATGTAGAAAAGTTTAGTAAAGGCAAAGTAGATGGAAATAATGTGGACAAAATTATAGTTGATAGCGAAAAATTTCTAACTTATGTTAAAAACAGTCAAGATGAAGCAAAAAATGCTCAACTAGTGGAGTTTGTTAGGAACAAAAATATTGAAGGTGACTATAAATATTTAGTTGATAAGGTAATTGAAGATCAAGGATATGAGCGCTATGTCCAGAATGAACGTATCAAGGATTTGCACGGTGATATTGTACATCAAGAGAGTAGTTTAACAAAAAATCTAAAGCTAAAAAGCAGGTTAATGAATGCTGCAGGTGGGATACAATTAATAAGAGGAATCCATGGTGCCATTGTGTCTTGTAAGGATGGAACAGCAACGGATTGTGGATTAAATCTAGGCGGAATAGGATGGTCTTTTGCATCTCAACCAATTGAGAATGTAATGGTTAAAATTACTCCAAGAGTTGTAACATCAGCTGAAAAGGTTGTAGGAAAAGTTATACCAGGTGCTTTAGGTAAACAGACAAAATTTGCTATTCGAGTTGCAGGAGTAAAATTTGGAAGTACAATAGCGAAAGGTACAGCAGGAGCTTTAACTGGTGTCTTTGATATTGTTGATATAGGCATGTCAGCAAGTAATCTTGTAGATTGTAAAAAAAGAGAGAATAGTGATAATCCATGTGGAGAGAAAGAAATAAGAGATAATATAGCATCTATATCTTTTTCTGGTGTGTCATTTGTTTCTGGTGTTGCTCTTACAGCAGCAAGTATGCCGGTAGTTGGTATTGCAGTTGGATTTGGGCTCATGGTAGGTTATGGAATTTATAGTGGTGTTAGCAATATCGTAGAGTACAAGAAAAAGTATGATACAACCCATGGAGAAAACTGGAGCATATTTTGGAGAACGATTCTATTTAAGGATATGGCAGCTGATGTGCAACACCTTGCAGATAGAAGAAACACAGTTGATAGTCTAGCTAAAGAAGTATGGAAGGCTTTAAATAATGCTCCTAATAGTGTTGTTGCTTATGGTATTGGTCTTGGAAAAGTAAGTGGTAATACTCTTCGTCCAGATTATGCAAAGATTCTTATGAATAAAGAAGAAAGGGCTAATACAAGAAGTCTTTCACGTGTTATACCTCATCGTATTGAAGATGCTAGCAGAATTTGTTTACCACAGGTTACTGACCAAGATTATGAAAAAGAAGGTACAAAAAATTCATTCGACTTTGCTTCGTATTATTGTGAAAATTCAATGGTTATTAGTCACGATAATAGGGTAAAGGGGAAACAAAAGGATAAAACAATTGTTTATGATTTAAGCAATGTAAACAAAGGTACCATCGTTGGAAATAACGAATGGAACAATAATTTTTTAATTGGCTCAGGTACAGCAGAAATAACTGGTGGTAATAATGTAGTGAACAGGTTTGTTCTTGTAAATAACCCTAGCTTTTCAGGCAAAATGATTGGTGGAAGTAACTCTATTAATATACTTGATCTAAGTCAATTAGCAGAAAATAAAGTTACAGGTGTGATTGACTATCGTTTTAAGCCTAGTGCCTATGGACAATTAAAGGTAAAAATAAATAATTGTTTATTAATTGATGATTATGTTAGTAACAACCTCTTTAATTACCATTATATTGGAAGGCAGAATAAGGTGGATAAGATCTTGTGTATGGGTTATAATGATAAACGTGATGTTATCATAGATAGTGGCGGTGGTTTTAATAGAAATAAGGAAGATGTAGTCGAAAATTGTAGAAAAGTGATTATTTCGCCGTATACTAGAGTCAAAGGTAGAAAAAGCAATTATACTTTTTACGTAAAAACTGCAGACTATAAGGGTAGGGGGTTATATTCAGAAATTGACGTAGATGGAATAGGAACTGTAAGTTTTCCTGAATTTGATTTATTAAGTGATTGTGATCAAATAACTTACTCTAAAAACAGTAATACTTTATCTTTGAAAATAAATTTTGGTCAAAATAATCAATTTACTCTTGATATAAAAAATTATGTTGAACAAAGCAGTAATAAACCTCACTTTACAGTAATAGACAAAAATGGTAGTAATATTGTTCCTAAAATTGAAAGATCAGACTCACCAACTATGGAAATTAAATCATTTGAGTTACATTCAGAACATTCTCTAGATAATTTTGATGATGTTGAAAATCATTACAAAAAGATTCTAAATAATGACAAGAGCTATAAAGTTTTGAGTGTTATTAGAGGTAAAGTGCAAAATCAGAGTGATAGTATAGTTCCACACATGGTTTTTGGTTCTCTGGAAGATGATATAATAAACTTCGATCAAGGAACTGTGTTTGCTAGAGGGGGAAAAGGAAATGATGTATATGTTGTTGGTGATAGTATAGGTAATAAAGAAGTTAAGATTGATAATAATTCAAATGATAAAAAACTGGATATACTATTTATGCGAATAGTTGAAAAAGATTTTTCAATCTACAAATGTGATCTGCGTTTAAAATACAATAATAGTAACATTCGAGTGAAAAGCTACCTTCGAGATCCTAATTATAGGCATCTTATAATTATGAATCACAAAGGAGAAGCATTTATTCCTTATGTACAATCAATGTCATGTTCTTCTTCAAAAAAAGGGAAATTAGTTCCTTTTTTACAAGCTACACAAACTCAGAATATGTTTTTATTGCCTAAAGATTTTGAAGATGATCATGTAGTGATAGATTCCCGTCTTGAAGATATTGAGAAATATAAAGATAAGGATGATCTCTTATTAATAAGAGAAAGTGAAAATCCTTTTATCATTAGAATAGAAGGATTCTATACTGATCGAAGTAAATGGGAAAATATTTCTTATTCTCTCTGGAATAACAATGATCTTTTACCATCTCCTGGGTTATTAGGAAACATTGATAATGTAATGGAGTATAAGGATAAACTTAGAAATGATTATGAAAGAATTTTTAAAGAATACACTGAAGATTTCAGTGACTCTACTAGTATTATTCATCACAATCAAAAGTTGGAAGAAAATATCTCTACTTCTATAGAACAAGATGAGGAACGTATAGGAGTAATGATATTAAAGAATATTACTCCTGGTCAAGTTGAAATTTTCAGCAATGGTGCAGATCTGATATTTCGCGATAAGATGTCTAATCACACGATCAATATAAAAGATTGGGATAATAATGAATTTCATAGAATTTCTACGTTGGAATTTGATCTAGGTTTAGAACCAATAGTAATCCGTAGATTAGATAGGTTTAGTTTATCTGAGGTAAGAAAAATACAAGCTTTAATTGATAAAGCTTCAGAAAATTACCACAATAGAAGTAAATATACTCCTAAAGTAGAAACTGACTTTAAATGTTTAATATCAATTGATGGTTTTGCAAATAAAAATTCAACGTATCAATGTTTAGGTTTTTCGTCAGTCCAAAATCAAATTAGCTTTACTGAAAATTTCTGTAGTTTAGAACAACTCACTGAATTTAGAGATAAATCGAAGAGCACTCAGGTTTCAGCGTTATCAAAGAATTTACAAAACAATCTTTTATTAAATGGATATGATCAAAATATAGTAGGTAAGTGCTCTAAATTAATATTGACTGAGGAAAATAATCAGCAGAGTAAAATATCTTCCATGGTTAAAAGTGTTGAAGAATCTACTTTCCTCAGCCAATCAGAAAATAAGTTAGATTTAGGTAGATGTTTAAGTAAAAGGAGGAAAAGAAGCTCTGATTTTTGTCCAGCGTTTTTGGAAAATATACACAATGAACTTAATAGAGAAGAGAGTGAAAAAAGAAATATTGTTGTAGAAGAAAGCAGTATACGTGTGATTACTTCAGACCATGAAACACTCGATATAGAAGACTTACCTATTCAAGAAAAAGTAATAAATGATGATGTTAATAGAAAGAAGAGTTTAAAGAGAACACTAGATTTTCGTCAATTAGTGAAGCAAGTAGATAATACTTTGAATATCAGACCGATACCAATAGTTGTTGAAGATGCAAGTGATTTATTAATTAAGTTGTCTATATCAGCTACTGGCTTAAGGCAAGATATAATAACAGTTAGGCTAAAAGATGCACTGATAAATAAGTGGTATAAGAAATTACAAATTATTTTTAATAATGCACCTATGGAAATAGGTGATAGTTTAGATTTAAAGCCTTCACTCTTTATTTCTGATGAAAAAATTACTTTAGTAAGACCTCAAGAAATAGAAGAAAATAGTAAACTAATTATATCTAAAAAAGCAGGGCAGTATACCTACCTTCATGATAAGTATGACTTGATAGTTACCAATGCCTTTGATGCTGACATAGAAGCAAATGAGTTGTATATTATATATTTTAGAGATTTCTATAAAGAACCTGAAATGAAAACTTTATCCATAAGGTTTGCTGATAAAGAGGTGTTATTAATTGATGAAATAGATAAAATATACAAATCAGAAAGTGCTGATAAATTAAATTATGTTAGCTCTATTCTCAATTTACAGGAAAGTTCTGCGTCTTTTGAAGTTACAAACAGTGGAGAAATAAATGCTCGAGGTAAACTTGATAGGACATCTTTGCATCTTGCTTCCGAAGCGGGTGAATGGGATAAGGTGAAGCTTCTTCTTGATGAGAGCGCTAATATCGAAGTTCAAGATGAGTTTGGTTACACACCAATATTTCTTGCTACTCAATCAGGTAAATGGAGCGTGGTAGAACTTCTTCTTGATAGAGGAGCTAATATTGATGCTCAAGACAAGGAAGGTAAAACACTTTTACACTTTGCTGCATCAGGAAATAATTTGGATATGGTTCAATTCCTTCTTGACAGAGGTGCAAGTATCGAAGTTCAAGACGGGCGTGATTGGACACCGATACTTTATGCTGCTCAAGGGGGTAATTTGGATATAGCTCAATTTCTTCTTGATAAAGGTGCTGATATTGAGGTTGAAAATACATATAATGAAAAACCCTTGCATCTTGCTGTTGACGCAAATAGGTTGAATGTAGTAAATCTACTTCTTGACAGGGGTGCTAATTTAAAGGCTACAGACATGTACGGCAGGACATCTTTAGACCTAGCTATTCAAAAGGGTTACGAAGATATAGTAGGAGTTTTGAAACAAAAACAATTGGATCTAGATAAAGAATTATTAATTTCTACAGAAAAAGGAGATCTTGAAAAAGTTAGAGACGGTATCAGACAAGGTGCTAACGTTAATGTTCAGGATGGGCAGGGTTGGACTCCTGTGTTCTTGGCCATTCAAAACAATAATTTTAATATAGTTGAACTTCTTTTAGATAACAGTGCTGATATTAAGGTCAAAGATAATGAAGCTTGGACACCTCTTCATTTGGCTGTGCAGTTGGGTTCATTAGACGTCGTTGAGCGTCTTGTTGAAAGAGGTGCTGATTTTAATGCCTCAACTGCTGACGGTAGAACACCTCTAGATATTGCTAGAGATAAAGGATATGATAATGTTGTAAATTATTTAGAGGAAGAGCTCAGTAAAGAAAGAGAAAAACCTGTACGACGTAAACGCCTTCATCATCATGGAGATTACAATTCTCATCACTTATCACGCAAGCTTCGTAGTATAGATTCGAGTAATCAACCCGAAATAGTAGCAAGTAGTGGTACAAGACCATCTTCATGGATAAATGATTTATTTGGTTGGGTAAAGAGCTCTATAGGTGGGTTATTAGGTTCTAGAGCTGCTTTACCTGAGAAAACATTCACTCAAAGTTCAATCTCACAAATTAGTGCACCAATTGATGTAAATGGTACAATAATGTTACTTGATTTATTAATTAGAAAAGTTACAGGTCAAAAGTATATTTCTACAGTAGGTCAGTCTATATCCCCACTAGAGGCACAGGGATATACACTCAATATTACAAAGGAATTTGAGAAAGTAGTAGAGCAAGCTGGATTAAAAAGTGGTGTATCAATGCATCGATTGAATATTGATTTTGTGGAAATACAGAAAGAAGTTACAGGGAAAATCATGAGTGGTAAATTTGATGAGATCTCAGGAGTTTTAAGTTCGTATTTAGAGAAAGCATGTCCTGGTAGAGAAGCAGGATGTCCTGGTAAGTTAAGTTCGAAGAAGCTTGACAAGTTTATGGTAGAGTTTAATAGCAGGCTAAATGTTGTACTAAATCGATCAATACAAAGGACATTACACAACGGAGATGGTAGATTAGAAGTTGATGGTGCAAAGCAAATGAGTTTAGAGCCTCAAAGTTATTTAAGTAATGCTTCTATTCAAAGCCATTCAAAAGTATCAACTTGTCTTTCTGATGTAGGAGTAACCAAACTTGGAGGTAATCTCAATAGGTAGGTTATAATATAAGAGGTAATATGCCAAGTAGTGGAAAATTTAAAGTGAAGGTGGCAAAATTAGCCACAAAATAATTAGGTATACCAGTAGCAAGTTGATGGTTCTAATACTAACATGAATGAAGTAGGAATACAAGACTAGAGTTGGGGAATAAATGGTTAATATACTATCCGTATTAAACTTACAGCACGTAGCTTTGATATAGAAGTTTGGGTAACGTTATGATAGTAATTTATATAATTCTATGTGCAATCTTTATAGCTGTTTTAGACAGTTCATTAGACTCTTAATTATAGGATATGTTTAACTGAGGAAAGGTTTTCATAAGTGAATAAGTAGGAATATTATGTTTTTTTCTTAAGTTGTAAAATTTCAGAATGAGAGAGACCGGTAATTTGAGCTATAACATCTATAGGGACACCGGCCTTGAGTGAATTTTTTGCAACTTCAATTTTACCTTCAATTTTACCTTCAATTTTACCTTTTTGATGGCCGATTTGGATGCCTTCTTGTCTGCCAATTTTCAAGCCTTTTGCAGTAGCATCATCAAGTTTTTGTTCTAAGATAGCAGCTTCTTTCTGTAAATCCATGACCCTTTCTTCATAAGCTACAAGATCTTTCTCATTCCAATGAAACTTATCTAACTCATCATATGCTAGCTTTATTATTGGTGATTTTTCTGCTATTTTTCTTAAATCTTCATCGGTCGTTTCTTCTGCATATTTAAAGAAAAATAGCCAACGATCTACGACACTTTCTAGTTGTTCTTCTCTACTCTTAGGAAACTTTGGCAACTCAATGAAAACAAATTGAAAATCTTTTAAATCATGCTCATTAGTTTTTTCATCTCTTATGGTATGGCTAGATATATAATCAAGCTTATCAGGAAATAAATTACAATTAGAAATAGCAATAAAGAAAACCTTCTTTAAATCAATGTACTTACCACCTTTATCAGCCTGCCTTGAGTAAGCCTTAGCAGCATAAAGTTGAGCACGTTTTTCAAAGCCTTTATCACGAGCAAGCTGCATTTCCGCAATATACCTATTTCCGAGAGAATCCTTACAGAGGACATCAACGATGCTTTGTTTATCAGAAGCAATCTCAGGATTCATAATGGTGCTGAGGAACTCAACATCCTGAATAGTATTGACTCCAGTAAAGCCTAAGATATCATTCAAAAAATGGATAAGGATATTCTTATTTTTTTCAGTACCAAAAATTTTCTTAAATGTTAAGTCTAATTTTGGATCGAGAAACTTCGAAAGAGCCATGACGGGTTAACCTAGAAAACATTAATAATTATACACAATTGTGAAGAAATATTCAACTAAAATTAAACTACAGGAGAGCTTGCCATAAAATTTTGGCCTGGGTTTTTTACAATTATTTCTGTTTTGAAATTAGTGAAGATGCCTAATAGAGATTGATTTTTATTAACATTAAAGCTATATCTTCATCAGACTGAGAGTTGGAAATATGGCAATAATTCTTTTAGATACAAAAACAATAAATCGTATAGCAGCAGGTGAAGTAATCGAAAGGCCAGCAAGTGTAGTAAAGGAATTAGTAGAAAATGCAATAGATGCTGGAAGTTCAGAGATAGAGATCAAAATAGAAAGTGGTGGGCGTAATCTTATAACTGTAACAGACGATGGAAATGGAATAGAAAAGGAGGATTTGGAACTTGCGTTTATGCGCCACGCTACTTCAAAATTAAGCGATAGTGAATTAATAGAGATCAGACATCTTGGCTTTAGAGGAGAGGCTCTGCCTTCAATTGCAGCAGTAAGCAGAATGAAATTATCATCCAAGGCAAGTGGAGCAAAGGAAGCATGGTCTATAAGGTATGAAGGAGGAGAAAAAATAGGAGAGGTTATCCCTTGTTCTTTGCTACAGGGTACATATATTGAAGTTCGTGACTTATTTTTTGCCACACCAAATAGATTAAAATTTCTAAAAACCGAGAGGGCAGAAACACAAAGCATTGTTGACATTGTAAATAACTTGGCAATGATTAACTATAGTATTGGGTTTACTCTCACTTCCGGTAATAAAAAGCTCTTAAAATATGTTAAGCAAACCTCATTATTTAACAGATTATGTGAAGTAGAAGAAGAACTTCAAAGCAATTCACTGGAAGTTAAAGAGGAAGAAGACGGCATAAAACTTACGGGACACATCTGTAAACCAACTATTAGTCGTGGTAATTCAACTCAAATCTATACGTTTGTTAATGGAAGGCCAATAAAAGACAATTTACTTGTTGGTGCAATTCGATATGCATATCAAGATTTTATTCCAACTGGAAAGTATCCTGTTACAGTGCTGCAGTTAGAAATACCGTACGACCAAGTGGATGTAAATGTGCATCCAAATAAATCAGAAGTAAGATTTCAGAATAAAAGGTTAATATATGAAATAGTGAGAAGAGGGATAATAAAAGCATTATCGACTAGGTTCGCAGCAAGTGATGTTGAGTCTCACAGTATTGAAGAGTTTGATAGCCAAGAGCAGGTTAACAGTAAAGAGGAAAAAAATCAAAAAGAGTTTTATGAAAAGAGACCAAGTCTTTTAGAAAATCGTCTAATGAAAGAATTCAATGCACCAGATGAAAGAAGGCGAAGCTTACCAGAAACGTTTAAATATGGAGAATCTCCACCCCAAAAGGGAACGATGGTTTTAGAAAGGAAGCAAATTGATTTGATAGAGGATCACCCTCTAGGATATGCACGCTGTCAGGTCTACAATACTTACATTATTGCTGAGGCTGGAGATAGGCTGATTATAGTAGATCAACATGCAGCCCATGAGAGATTGATATACGAGTGCTTAAAGCAAAAATCAGGCGTAAAAAGACAAAAACTTCTCCTTCCTGAAATAGTTGAGATTAAAAACCAAGCAGGGATGGAGATGGTTGAAACTTATAAAGATAAGCTTTTTGAAATGGGTTTTGGTATTGAAATAGAATCAGAAGATAAAATAATGGTGAAAGAAATACCTTCAATCTTGGGAACAATGGATATAAAAGAGATGCTAGTTGATATAGTAGATAAGTTAACGGAAATGGAAGATACGTTGCCAATAGAGGATAAGGTGAATAAAATATCAGCCACAATCGCTTGCCATGGAGCAGGAAGAAAAATGAAATTGGAGGAGATGAATGAGATACTAAGACAAATTGAGAAAACTCCATGTTCTGATCACGGAAGACCAACGTATATAGAAATGAAACTAAGTGATATAGAAAAATTGTTTGAAAGGAGATGAGTTCAGTTTGTCAAAAAGGTTGCCAATTAAGTATACGTAACAGCTCTTCTGATTATGGAGTATAAAATTTGAAAAAAGAGAATAAATGCTCTAATTTTTTAGATTACAAAGTGATAGGACAGGAAGTAAGAAATCGTAGATTAGCAAAGGGATATACTCAAAAAGATTTAGCGGGAAAAATCGGAACAACATATCAGGTAATACTGCAATATGAAAAAGGAACACGCAGAATTTCAATTAAGAAATTATATGAGTTAGCAGAAGCATTATCAACAACTGCTAGAGACCTAGCTTGCGGACAAGAAGTATCAAATGAGAAAGGGTATGAGGGAGAGGAGGTACTAAATCTAGTAAGAAGACATAAAGAGATTAAGGATCAAGAATTACGTGAAACGTTTTATTTATTAACTAAATTCATCCGTATTAGTGAGGAAGAAAGTGGAAAGGCAGTAAAAGTAGAGGTGGCAAAGGGTTTAGTTAAGGAAGGAGTTTCTGCTCATGTTATCTCTCGAACAACCAATTTATCTGTTGATGAATATGATAATGATGAGAAAAAAATTTCCATTCCGTATAGAGTAGGTCAAAGAATAAAAGAATGGAGGTTGAGAAGAGGATACACTCAGGAAGATTTAGCAAGTAAAGTGGGCATAATAAATCAAAGAATATATGAATATGAACAAGGACGAGCTGCTGTTTCTCTTAAAATGTTAGATGAAATAGCAAAGGTACTATTAATTAATATTACAGATCTGCTTCCAGAAACAAGAGAAAATGAGAATAGTGAAGCAGAGCTATCAAAGTTAATAGAAGAATACAAAAAGATTAAAAGCCAAGAACTACGTAATGTACTAATAAAATCTCTGTTTGAAAGTATACAAGTTTGCAAAGAGAAAGTGGAGAGAGTAGAAAAGATGAAAATTGCAAAGAATTTAGTTAAGGAAGGAATTTCTATCAATATTATTTTAAAAACAGTAGGCCTCTCCTTGAACGAAATTCAACAAATTTAAAATAAAGAAATCGCCATATATTAATATCTTTACCTATTCATGAAAAAATAAGCAAAAAAGATTGAAAAATTGATTTGACTTCACTCACAAGCTATGGCTTTATGCCAATGCTGACAAAAAAACAGCAGTAAATATATAAAAACATTTTGTTATTAGTGAAGGGTAATTTTTATGAATAATAAGAAAGATCGTAGAGAAGAAATAGAATTCAGAGCATTAGAAAGCAACGGTAAAGCTCTACTTGATCGTGAAGTAATAGAAACGTTTCTAAGTGCAGTGCATGACAGGGAAGAAGCTCGAATTATTGCTAGAAAGCTAATAGATAGTTTTGGAATAGGAGGAATTTTAGGCCAGGAAATAGATGACTTGAAAACTATAGAAGGGATAACTGACTCTACAGTAGCAGCAATTTTATGCCTAAAGGAAGCTTCAAAGAGGGTACCAAGAGAAGAGTTAAAGAAAGGACCTATAATGGATAACTTGGAAACCATCGTAAAATATTTAAGGGTGAGTATTGGTTATTCAGAGGAGGAAAAGATGAAAATAATATATTTTGATCAAAAGTGCCGTTTAAAGGGGGAAGAAGTGTTTACTGGTACAGTGGATAAGGTACCTTTTTACATAAGAGAAGTAACAAGAAAGGCATTAATAAGAAAAGCGACGTCAATAATAATATCGCATAACCACCCAGAAGGAAGGTTAAAGCCATCTGATGAGGATCAAGCTGTAACTAAAGACTTGGCTGAAGCTTGTCAGACTATAGGGATTAGGTTACTGGATCACATTATCATTACAAGTGTTGGATATTTTAGTTTTAAAGAGCAAGGACTGTTATAAAGCAGATATTTGAAGATTTTCATGAGTTGTTTAACTACTTGAATGAAGAAAATATTTGCAAGTACATTAACCATTGCTTATAATTAATGAGAAAGTATATATTGAATTAATAATAAAGTAATAAAGTCGGTTGTAGACTTAGTAAAGTATATTTAATAGCGGAGGCTAATATGAGTAATAAAATAATTGTACCTTTTGATGATCAAGAAGGAGGTACTTACGAGTTAAACATTGATCTTGATAGATTATCAAAAGGTGAGGTGTTAAATGCTATTGTAGGAATTGGTCGTACTAAGGAGCAATCCACCTTTGTAAGCAAAATTAATAAGGCTAAAAAGCCTGAAGAAATAGCACCTTTCCCTGGTAGAGAAGTTCGCGAAAACAAAATCAACTATGGGAAAGGATTTGACTATGTTTATGGCACAAAACCTGTAAGTGATCAAGAAGATAAAAATCCATTTGCTTCAGCTTTGAAAAAAATAAAGCCAAGTGCAGAAAAGTTGAGCTGGTTTAAGAGTGCTGTGGTAAGAGCAAAAAGTCCAAATGAACTGCACAAGGTTGTAGACGAAGCACTAGCTGCTGGAGAAAGGCTAAATGCATGTAATGATGGGGAATGGAGCTTTGCTGAGTATGTAATATTGGGTACACATTTTCATAAATTTGATAAGGCTGATCGTAAAAAGCTAATACGTAAACTAATGCTAAACGGTGCAGAGTTTCATGATACTTTATTGGAGAATAAATTGATAGGTGAAATCTATAATGAGCTACAACCAGAAGTTCAGCCACAGATAGATGAGAGACTAGAAGAACTAGAGAAAGCTGGAGAAAGTGCTGTGCAAGAAGGAGAATTAATAGATGTTGAAATAGATAATACAACATCGTATATAGAATTTTCTGGGGATAGCAAGGTAGAGGTAGCCAAAATACTGAGAGAGTTAGGAAGTAATATTTTAAAAATTGGCAATGATGCAGTTGAGGTAAAAAGTGAGAAGGGAGGTATAAGAAACTATATCGATATGTCAGATGGAAGCTCTATTATATTAGAATTTCCTACAAGCATTGGTAAGCTAGATATTATATTGTACCACGATGTAAAAAAATATGATCAAGTACAAGTCAGAGTAGAAAATAAGGAAATGTGGTCTAAATTACAAGAAAGAGGCGAAGAAATAGGAAAAAATTGTCTTTTTGCTGGAGTAAAACTTAAAGAAGCAGTAGAAAAGGGAAGTTTTATGAGATGTGGCATATGGAATAGCAAGCAGCTTATGAAGGAGGTTGATAGCCCAAGTGAAAAATTGTCTTCATGGGTAGATAAAGTACGTGAAAATAGTAAAGAAACTTTTAGGGGGCTTTAATTCATTTATTTTAAGGTTCCAGAGTCTAGTGTGCCGTAGAGACACAAGGAATGTTCAAGTAAGAGCAAACTAAGTGCAAAAGCTACGCAATAGATGGGGGTGGGCCCCTCGGAGCCGGCTTACAAGAGCAGGCTTCAAACAACCATAAGCTGCTTTGGTAAAAAGCTAAGGTAGTGAGCGTTATGGAAAAGGCGCAAATATGCGTCATGTGTAAAATAGAGAGATGAATGAAAATGAACCACTGATAAAGTGTCGAAAGGAATTGGATGATGTCAAAACCAGGGGTTAGACTTAACCTGGGATAAATCTATCGGGAGCTTGTTTACTGGATAGATGGCGTCCGGCATAGAGGTGGCATGAATCTATTTTGGGCTATTGCGTGGAACTGCGGGAACCTGTCGTTTCGATGATAAGGGAGAAATCCAAGGAGCTGATCTCTGAGGATGAGAGTACCGATGCGGAAAACAGGGGCGGATCAGCTCGTAGTAGTGAAGAAGTTTCTGTAATGGAAATGGAGCGAAGGAGCTGAGTTATTTAGTTTTAGTTATTTATCAACCGAAAGGGAGGAGTTAATGAATAAAACAAAGTCTTTTGATATACCAAAGCAACTTATTTGGAGAGCTTATAAACAAGTATCGAAAAATAGAGGTGCTGCTGGTGTAGATGGGGTTTCGATAACAAAGTTTGAGGAAAATCTAAAAGATAATCTATACAAACTATGGAATCGTATGACATCCGGAAGTTATTTTCCAGAGCCTGTAAAAGCTGTAGCAATACCGAAAGATATGGGAGGAGGACAAAGAATTTTATGTGTTCCTTCAGTATCAGATAGGATAGCGCAAACAGCAGCAACAATGTATCTCGAACCGTTAGTGGAGCCAAAATTCCATGAGGATTCATATGGTTATAGATCGAATAAATCAGCATTGGATGCGGTAGATACAGCGCGTAAGAGATGCTGGAAGTACGATTGGGTGGTAGACCTTGATATATCAGGGTTCTTCGACAATCTGGATCACGACTTAGCACTTCAGGCTATCAAGAAACACACAGACTGCAAATGGGTCATACTATATGTTGAAAGGTGGATGAAATCCCCTATACAACTTGCAGATGGCAGTAAAGTAGTTAGGGATAAAGGAGTTCCGCAAGGAGGTTCAGTTAGCCCAATCATCTCTAATATATTCATGCATCATGTGTTTGATATATGGATGAAAAAGAACTATCCGACGGTACCATTTGAGAGATATGTGGACGATGCGATAGTGCACTGCAGAACAGAGAAACAGACAAGATTTGTGAAAGTAATGATCGAAGAAAGATTGGCTGAGTATAGGTTGAAATTACATCCTAAAAAGACACAGATAGTGTACTGTAAGGATGACAATAGGAGAGATGAATTTCCTAAACAAAGTTTTGATTTTCTGGGTTACACATTCAGACCCAGGTTAGCAAGAAATAAAATAGGGAAGCATTTTGTTTCATTTCTCCCAGCAATTAGCAACAAGGCCAAGAAAAAGATTACTACAACCATAAGATCATGGAAAATGCTACGAAATACGCATATAACATTAGAGGAGATATCAGGAAAAGTAAATCCAATAGTCAGAGGCTGGTATCAGTACTATGGCAAATTTTACAGAACTGAGGTCTACAAATCTCTAAAGAATGTAGAGCGGCATCTAGAAAAGTGGGTCAAAAGGAAATATAAGAGACTCAGGAGTCACGGAAGACTAGCAAGACAATTTCTAGGAAAGGTGAGAGATAGGTCTCCAAATATTTTCTATCATTGGACACTAGGTTTAGGGTCAAAAAGGCTAAATAATGGGAGCTGTATAAGCTGAGAGGTTTATGTACAGTTCTGCGAGAGACTGGTAGGGGAAGTTCCACTGGTCTACTCTCCCCATTATATCTGGAGCCTTTGAGCTATAGTAGAAAATATTATATGTATGGTTCTTTGTATGGAAAAAAGTCTAGACTGTGAGGTAGGGCAAAAAGTAAAAAATTGGAGGTTAGAGAGAGGGTATACTCAGAAGGATTTAGCGGAGAAGGTTGGTGTAAAGTACTGGGCAATACTGCAATATGAAAAAGGGAGTCGTAAAATTCCAATTAAGAAATTATATGCTATAGCAGAAGCATTATCAGTAAATGTTAAAGGTCTAGTTTGTGGAGAGACGCTACCAAATGAAAAAAGATATTTTGAAGATGAAGAAATATTAAATTTAGTAAAGGGTTATAAAGATAAAGAATTAAGCGAGGTATTTTATTTATTAACCAAATTTATTCGTTTGAGTGAGGAAAGAAGCAGAAAAGCGGTAAAAATAGAAGTAGCAAGGGGTTTGATGAAAGTAGGAGTTTCTGCTCATGTTATCTCTCGAACAACTAACTTATCTATTGGTGAGTGTGAGGAGAACAAAATTCCCATTCCATACAAAGTAGGGCAAAGGATAAAAGAGTGGAGATTGATACGAGGATATACACAAAAAGATTTAGCGAATAAAGTTGGCATAACAAATCAAGGAATATACGAGTATGAACAAGGGAGAGCTGCTGTCTCACTTGAAATGTTAGATGAAATAGCAAAGGTATTATCAATCAGTATCATAGATCTACTTCCCGAATCAGATGAGGATAGTGAAGCGGAAGAAAAGCTATCAAAGTTGATAGAAGAATACAAAAAGATTGAGAGTCGGGAATTACGCGATATGCTAATCAAGTCTTTATTTGAAGGTATACATGTTTGTAGAGAAAAGGTCAGAGAGGAAAAGAAGATTGAAGTTGCAAGGAATTTAGTGAAAGAAGGAATTTCTGTTGATATTATCTTGCAAACGACAGGCTTATCAAATTATATGATTGAGGAATTTTTGTGATTTCATAAAAACTTAGCCAATAGTGGATTTTTTTGTGATAGAATATATGTTTGCTTCTGTAGGAAAAACAGCTTTTAGAGGATTTATCTATGATAATTCAGAGCATATTGAGCTACGAGCTGGGGAAAAAAATAGAAGGTTGTAGGATAGTACAAGGGTATACTCAGGCAAAATTAGCAAGCAAAATTGGTTTAACATATAAGGAAATACATAACTTTGAACTAGGGTGCAAGGCTATTACAATCAAAGAATCGTATATAATAGCAGGAGCATTATCAGTTAATGTTATAGATCTACTTCCAGTACCAACAGTACTAAGAGAAAACAGTTGGTATGAAGATGAGGATAAAGAAATAGTCTATCTAACAAAAATACATAGAGAAATTAAGGATCAGGAATTACGCAAGAAGCTGTATCCATTAGTAAGGTTTGTATATATTAGCGAGAAAATTAGCCAAGAAGAAGCGAAAATAGAAGTAGCAAAGAATCTAGTGAAAGAAGGAGTTTCAGTTGATATTATTTCCCAAGTGACTCGCTTATCTACTTATGAATATGATGATATAGAGAAAGAAATTTGTACTGATTCTATACTCTACAAAGTGGGGAAAAGGATAAAAGAGCAGAGATTAATACGGGAATACACTCAGGAGGACTTGGCAAATAAAATCGGTTCAACACCTAAAGAAATACACGACTATGAACGAGGATATACAGACATTCCAATTGAAATATTATATAAGATAGCAAAGACATTATCAGTTAACATTAAAGCTCTTGGACTAACAGAATATGAAAATGAGCCAGTTTTTGGGTTTATAGGTAAATGCGAAAAAATTGAGGATCAAGAATTACTGGATACGGTAGCCAGATCTTTATCTGAAGGAATGCAAACTGGTAAAGAAAAGGTTAAAAAAGCAGAGAAAATCAAGATTGCAAAAGATCTAGTTAAGGAAGGTGTTGCTATTGATATTATTGTGCGAGCAAGTGGCCTAACTGCTGATGAGTGTGAAAATTGAATGTGTTTAAGATATAAGTAAAGTTAGTTAATGATTTAACCAGTAGAATTTGCTAACCAACTTTTTTGGCTCAGTTGAATTTTGCTTGGTATAAATTAAGATATGAAATCGCAAAGTTTATCTATTAATTTCTGGTTGTCCTTTATCATTGCATTTGCCTCTTGCTGAAGAGATTTGATATTTTTGAGTGTAATATTGTCCATCTCAGTCGATGCTACTTTCAATTGCGATTGTATTCTTATGTATTTATCATCTATTACTTGTTCTAGTTGATAATCAACGCAATCCAATCCAGAAGCAAACATCACATTCAGTAGTGGCTTGATCCACCCTATTTTGCCAAATCTCCTTGAGTTAGCATACTTTATACTTCTATTTGTTCCACCAGTACCTATTGATAGCAGTATAATCTCATCATTTGGAAATAACCTTTTACCACTTGCATATGCACAAGCCGCTGGATTATTGGCAAACACTCCGCCATCTATCAACACTCTCTCTGTTTGGCTAATTTTCAGACGTTTTGGTGTGAAGTACGTTGGAGCAGCTGTTGTAGCTCTGAGTGCATCTTTTAACTTAATGTTTTCTTCTTTCCAACTTTTGAAGAAAAATTCACAACTATTGTGAATGTCATAACTGGTGAGTAGTAGATTACTCGCAACATCGGCCATAGTACTTTCACCAAAGTATTTGTTGAGAATAAATTCCATATTTCTATATGAGTACTGAGAACCACTCAGCCAAGAAGCAATTGATTTTCTCCAAAATGATGATTGAAAGATATATGCTCCATACTCTTGGTAAAGTTCAACCAAATCATTGGCAGAGTATTGAAGTTTATTGCTTTTACAAAGTCCAGCAACAATAATCCCACCGGTTGAGGTTCCTGCCATTAAATCAAAAATCTGGGAAATTGGCTTTTTTGTCCTAGATTCAATTTCTGCTAGAATAATGGCAGGTATTATCCCTCTAATGCCACCTCCATCTACAGATAAAATGTACTTTGTCACTGAAAATTTAGTTCTTATTTGTGTTTGTGAATAGCTTCAAGTTCATTGACTTCTTCAGTGAGGTTTTTCACTCTCTCTTCAAGTCGATAAACTGTTTCCATTAGTTCGTGATTTCGTTCTATAAATTGATCATGAATTTGTACTTTTAAATCAAGCTTAGCGAGCCACCAAATTGTTGCTATGGTCTGTATTACCATCGTTACTATTACTGTGATTGGGATTTTTTGCTTTTTCATGTGAAAATATTAACTTGTTATAGATAGTTTTAGAAGTTTATATACAGATTATAGAAAACTTACAGCTTTAGTGATTTCTTTCTATTGATTTGTATCGATCCTCTGCTTCTGCAAGTAGCTTTATTATTTCTCTGTAAGGTTTATCTTTGTTGTGCCTTGATGCCATTACAGCTATTCTTCTAGGGCTTTTTCCATTGCTATCCTTTATGTTAGGATTCGCTCCTTTTTCTAATAGAAACTCAACGATTTCTAAATAGCCTTGATCTGCAGCAGAATGTAGCGCTGTCCATTTAAATTTATTAGTAGCATTAATATCAATACCATCTTCTACTAAAAACCTTACGATTTCTAAACATCCTTCTCCTGCAACATAACGTAATGATTTTTCACCAATACTTATATTATCTTTTATCAAGGATTTCACAGTTTCCAAGTCACAGTTCTTAGCTGCGATTTCTAATGTGGCGCTGTAACTCTCATCTCCTTTTTTAAACAAGGAAAAATATATAACCACAATACACACCGTTAGCACTATAAGAAAAATTAATCCATCAAATTCTCCTTGACGTATAATTGAATTTTTATGAAAAAGCCTTCTTACATTTCTGCTCATGTAGTACTGCAATAATTATACCCATCTAGAATTAAATAATCATTTGCTTAAGTTTCACTTAAACAGCTTTGCTCACTGTTGCCTCTACTATAGTTTGATATCCCCTATTATTGAGAATATGTTCTGCCTTGCTAATTATCCATTCACCTTCAATTTCCTGACAAAATCCTGAAAGGCTGATCTTAGCTTCTGCAAATAATTCTGGATTACCAGGAACAGTTACATTTAAGTTTGATGTACTACGTTTTAGTTGTCTTAACTTAGCTGCTGCTGCACTAATTGCTGATTCTGCGGTAGAGTAAAGCGTTTGCAGGGTATAACTTGGACCCTCATTTCCCACTTTCTCTTCTATAGTTTCTCCCTTTTCATAACTGTGCCATTTTGCAATAACAGATCCATATTTGTTACGCACATTAAAATTTACCTCCCAATTTATAACATCTTTAGGTGTAAGTACTGTTGTGCCTAACATCTTTCCAGTTGCTGATCTTGCTTCTCCCTTTGGAATAAAAATTATATATCCTCCTGCTGGTTTTACTAGTGCATCATATTTTTTCCCTAACCCTTCCAAAAAACTCATGTCGCTTTCATCTGCTTGAATGATATGTGGTATAAATATATTTTCAAATCTTTCAGCGACTTTACCTTCATACCCATGCTTTTGTGCTATTTCTTTAATTAAATCTCCTAAGGTAATGTCCTTCCATTCCTTTGATTTTCTTTCCTTTAATGATCCTCTTAAACTTGCAGCATCACATTTTATTCTTAAAGTTTGCGGTGGACTTTGTATTGTAATTTGATTTGCCTTATATACTCCCATAGGCAATAAACCTGTTTCTTTGTATCCGAGAAAAATTTGTAAATTACCCTTAAGTTCTAAAGCGCTAGAGTTATAACTAATATATATCTCAGCTTCGTCACTTGTAGTACCGGATCCATCAGTAACACGTAATAATATTAAACTCTTTTTTAAAACCTCTGTTACTGGGTTATTTTTTGCTACTATATCAAAGTCTGGCGTCATTCATCTAAAATATTTATGACAGATTCTTTCGATATTTTCTGAATTTTAGGAAGCTTAATTCTTAATCCAGCGGGCAAAAAGCTTGCGTATTCTGCAAGGCCTGGATTTTCAAGCAATACTTCCTCCACTGCTCCACTACTGTATCCATAATGTTTCCAGCAAATGTAATCCAACATTTCGTTTTCTTTCGTGTAATAATAAATCACTTACTGTAACTTTTTAACTTCAAAATAAACTCAACTTTTCTCGGTTTTCCATCAGGAAAAAATAATATCTGCTTTTCTTCTACATTAGTAATGACAAAATTTCCAAATACACTTCCTGAATTATCAACTAGAACGTGTGGTTCTTGAGTGTTACGTATATTTTTTAGCTGTTCTAAGCCATTACTCTGATAACGTGAATAAATCACTCCTGTTAAATCAATACATTCAATTCCTGAACCAATGTTTTGTAGCGACGTTTTTTCAATACATTCAATTGTATACCACCTTTCTTCTTTACTGTATCTTAGGCTTGTTGGTTCAAGCTTACATTTTCCAAACAACATTAATGCAACTCTTCAACTATATCAAAAAGTGCTCCACGTGCTTGTTCTCTAAATCTTTCTATTACTGCATCAGCAACGCTGAGCACATCTTCAGACTTAATATTGATATTAAACGTTTGATAGAATGCTTGGTTATATACTTTCGATTCCCTATTTTCACATCTACTTTTCTTGAATGCTTTCTCAACTTCTTCTTGCTCCATAGCTCTTTTTTCTTCTATAACACTTTTAACTTTAAAACTTTCAAAATTGCTTTTGCTATTTTCTGAAAATTGTTTAATAGCACTATTATTTGTCAATGGGTTTCCATTACTGAAAATACTATTTTTAGAAAGCTTATTAACAGAATTTCTATTATTTTCAAATTTTCTAATCGGGCTATTCTCAGCAAATATGCTACTAACTGTATTTCCCATCCATGAAAAGGTTTCTCCTATAGGTTTAATGAGTGATTTCCAAAAGCTAGAGAAAAAGTCTTTCACTTTTTGCCAGTTAGTGATAACAAGAGCTGCACCAGTGACAAGACTTGCTACTAAAAGTCCAATCGGGTTACTCATTACAGCAAACGTTATTGCTCTTAGTCCTGTTACTACTGCAGGAAAAACTGTAGCTGATAAAAATGAAAATACTCCAAGTAGGTTTGCTTTCAGACCAAAAATCGTACTTCCTAGCAATGTAAATCCGTATCCTAGTCCTACTGCTGCAATTTTTAAACTTATCAAAGCTGCTAAAGTACTCATGATTGCCGTAGTTAAAGTTGGATGTTTTTCTGCAAAAGAAGCTATACGCTCTGTTATTGTTTTCAAACTTCCAGCTACATAATTTAAAGTAGGTAACATTACTGACCCTAGATTCATTCCAGCTTCAAATACTGCATTTTTAAGTAATTGTAATTTATTAGCTGTAGTATTTGCCCGATTGTTAAATTCGTCCTTCATTGAAGCGTTATATTTTTCTTTATCAGCTAAATGTTCAATAGCTTTCTTGTAAATGTCTAAGCTTCCTACTAAAAGAGCAATGTCATCTTGAAACCCAGCACCAAATAGATTCATAAGAATACCGGCACGCTCTTGATCATCTATTTCTTTTAAAGTTTCAAGAAATTGTAATATTGCCTCTTGAGGATTTTTTTTAATGGTTTGTTCAAGCTCTTCTATACTTGTTCCCATCTCATCTAATGCATCATGAAATTCAGGACTTTGCTCTCTTGCAGTCTGTAGTTTACTAAGAAAGTTATTTATAGCAGTTGCTGCTTTTTCAGGTTGTTTACCTAAGCTTATGAACGCACTTGCTAAGCTACTTGCTTGATCAATTTCTAAACCAAACTGTTTAGCATTACCACCAATTCTATTCAGTGTAAGAAACATTTCCTTAGCTTTGGCAGCAGTATTATCTGAAAGATGGTTTATTATGTTACCTACATTTTCCATACCATCAACTTTAATTCCATAGACATTGGATATTTTCGCAATAGCATTACCAGCTTCTTCTGAAGACATGTCAAACGCTGTGGTCATTTTAGCAACTACTGTTGTAAACTTCATAAGATCATCTTTGTCAATACCAAGTTGACCACCACTTGCAGCTATTTGTGCTAATTCTGCAGCTGACAAGGGTATTTCACGAGATAATTTCTTTAATTCTTTAGCAAACTTTGATGCTTCATCTTTAGTGTCATTTTGCACAAATTTTACTACTTTTTTTACATCAGCCATAGCACTTTCAAAATCAATCGCAACCTTGATCGGAGCTGCAAGCGAAAGACCTAGTCCAATAGTCTCTATAATTTGTGACTTAAAATGTGCCTTACTTGCTAAAAAACTTTGGTGACTACGTATTGCAGACCCAAGCTTACCATACTTGCCTTTCAGCGCTTCAATGGACGAGCCAAGTTTATATTGGTCACTTACTAATGACTTAATATTTCTTCCACTTTTTCTTACTTCTTCATTAAATGAATGTAAAGCATCTCTCTTTTTCAAATATGCTTCTTTTGCTTTTGTTGCGGAGGTTTTGGCCTTGTCAAACTCTGCTTTTAAAGTTTTGCTTGGTTTCTCCACCGCTTTCATTTGTTTAGCTAAAGATTTTACTTGATCTTCAAAGCCCTTCCACGACCTCCTGCTGGTCAAAACATCATGACCTAACTGTTTAAACTTTGATACTGACTTTAAAGATGAATCAAGCTTTCTTATATTCTCACCAAGATTAGAGAGTTGACTACTACTTCCCTTTATTACAGTATTAAAACTGCCATCTAAAACTGCTCCGATTTTTATAGATAATGTTGACATTGTACCTTCCTCGCTGCTTTATGCCATAAGATAAATTCATTAATCTCCATATCAAGTATTTGTTCAACCCCGCCTCCTACAACAGAGCTGAACATTAATACTTCTAATCTCAAGTTTTTTGGATAATCGGTGAAAAAAAATCCTTTAATACCTCTTGAATTTTCACATAATCAGCAATATCTAACTCTTCAATTGCTTCTTTTGCAACTGATGTCAAATTAGCAGTCAAAGTTACTTCTTTACTAAGGTCACTACCATTTAAGCGTTCAATTGCAAGATAGTCTCTAACTTTTGGACGTCTAACAGTAAGTTCTGAGACAGAAATTCCATCAACTGTTATTGGGTTATTAAGTGTTATAGCTTGCATGTTCCTCCTTAAAAAGTTAATTAAATAAAAGTCTATATCGGCTTTTACATAACTAATTTCTTTGTATGGTGCTATAAATAGGATTAGCTTTGATAAGAATCTTTTCTGTGTTCAATTGAAGTAATAACTACTGTATGTTCTGGTACATCTATATAATAAAGTATACGATAGGTACTCACCCGTAGACTACGTTGCCCACTTAAGTTGTGCTTTAATGGCTTTCCAAGTCCAATTGGATCAACTGTTAGACGCTCCATTATTGCCTTCTTAATCATTAACTTTACTTTTGCTGGAAGAGCCGGAATGTCTTTCTTTATAACAGATTCTGAATAGTCTATATTGTAAGGCTTAATCCCAGAAGGCATCTTGATGTTTAACCCTCTTTTCTTTATAGCGTTCGTCAGCAATCTTAGATAATTCCATATCTTCGATTTCTTCTTCCATTAATTCAGTTAATAACTTTAAAACGGACTTGTCTTGAGATTGTGCTACACTAACAAGTAAACCAGTTAGCTGCTCTATGGAATTTGTATGAGCTTTAGAATCCATATTAACTATATACCTACAACTTCTTATATTTTAACGTTTTTATGTAATTTTGTCAACCATATTAGATCCCTAGAATCGTTTGTAGCAAAGCCATCTGATCAACACCATTTATCTTTCTAATCATATTTTCAGCATCGATTTCTATTAACTCATTACCACCTATAGTAAGTTTATAGTAATGAGCAGCTACAGTACACTTCAGCGTTGCTTTTTCAGCAGGTTTCCAGTTACCAAAATCAAACTCTTTAAAAATGCCTCTTAAATTGATTATTACTGCTTCAATATCATTACTACCACTCCCTTGCATTCCACCTCTGAGTGTCAAAGAAACTGAATTCCCATTTATTAGACCAAATAGCCTAAAGAGTTCTGTATCGTATTCAGAAAAAGTGAAATCTGCTTCAAGCTTTTCCATACCCATATCGATATTTATTGGAATATCCATACCACCAGCTCTGTACTCTTCAGTTTTTATGGTAAGCTTCGGCAAGGTTATTTCATCTATTTTTCCTGCATAACCACGGCCATCAACAAATATGTTAAAATTCTTTAAAATCTTTGGTAGCATTTCTCTTTCTCCTTTTTACAATATTGCGCCACTCACAAGGTGTGACCTAAAAGTAATCTGTTCTGCCGGATACGGTGGTGTAAATTCAAAGTCAAAATATACTTTTCCACTTGCAATGTTTGCCGGTGTATTGAGTTCTGGTGTTGCATAACATTTTCCGCTAATAATCGCTCCTTGGGCTTTTAAATTGGCCAAATAAGAATTCACCCCCTCAATCACATCATCTATGTAAGTTTTGGTAATATTGCGATCAACTGCCCATAGATGAGCTCTAAGTAGACTGTCATTAATAAGGTCTGCAGTCCTTCTCACTGATAAAAAAGCCCATTTTGAGTCATTTGAACATGTTCTATTTCCCCAAAGCCTATAGCCATTTTGATGAATTATCGTTGTTACTTCATTTTCATTCAAGTGGTTTGCTCTACAATTTGCATAACCTAAGCTAAAATCAATAGGCCTGCTTGTTCCAACAATACCATTTATCTCTTTATTTGAAGGTGAGTGCCAAAATCCTTGTTCGCTATCTACTTTCGCTATTAAACCAGCTACAAATGGACTCGATGGCAAGATTTCTTCTTCAATAAATACCTTAACCCATGGATCAACTACGTAAATTCTTGAGCTGCCTACACTTTTTCTCCATTTTATTGCTTCTTCATCATTAGTATTTGGTCCATCTGCAACAATAATTGCTCTTAATTTTTCTGCTATGGAAATTAAAGCACTCACTACTGGATTTACTCCATCTATTTCAGGTAACTGATGAGTAAACTGAGGTGCAATTAATATTCTTGGAGCAATATGAACTATGCTTTCACTACTGAGGAATGCCTCTATCCCTTGATACTCTCCAGTCTCTTTATCAACCATACGCGTCAAGTTAAGAGATTGTGAGCAAATTTAGAGAGGTTAAAGTGGATACTCTAGCCCTTCTACGTTTGTCTTTTAATGAAAATAGCGACCAAGTTATAGTGAGTTTTTTAAGAAATGCTTTTAAACTATTAATTTTGGTTAATACTAAAAATAACTCTCTAACCCGCCTTTTTAGCTCAATAAATGCCTTTGTTAAGCTAAGTTCTGTATTCTTTTTCACTTCTGTGCAACCAACTATGCCGTGAAATATAAGAATTGCGCACAATTTAGCATATAGTTCACATAATACTCTGCATGGCTTTCCTTTTAGCTTATCAAGCCTGATATGGCTTTTATACAATTTAAATAATAACTCAATTTGACACCTTACTCTGTAAATCGTTAATACTTGCTCAGCACTAATTTTATTTTCTGGAACATTAGTTATAAATATTGACCAGTTCAACAATTTTTGATTTCTTTTAGAGGATGTATATCCCTGCGATCTTGCTAATCTATTAGCTTTCCTTCTTCTGGCCATAGACTGTTCTTCAGTTAGTTTCTGACATATAATTCTTACTCTAATTTTTGCTTCTTTTCCTAACAATACCTCGTTTTCTAAAAATAACTTATCCTCTAAACATTCTAATAACTCCATTTTTTGATTTGTTTCTACATCATATATGTTGGTATCGGATTTATAACGACTTATGAAATAAGCTCCTATTTCATTGATTTGTTTAAAAGAACTTGGCACAAAATAACCGAGATCAGATATTAGCAAATCATTGCTTAATATATTACTTAAATGTTTCCTATATCCCTGGTCTGATCTTACCCCCTCCGTTAAATTAAGTTGGTCTATTATCTGATTCATGTAGTCGAAAACTAATTGTAACTTTATTCCAGACTTAGTATTGCTTTCATAGCCACTGTAGCTAGTACCATAACCTTTATACATCTCTTCCATACTGTTAGGTAGAGTAATATAGCTACTGTCCAATAATTTAACACTATTAAATTGCTGTAAGATTTTGCAATCAACTTGCAAGATATTTTTAAAGAGAATCACAGATTCATTATACATCCTTTTCATAAATTCCACTGCTTCTTCAGTAAATCTAAAATCCAAACCTTGTTTTGTTATATCTATCGAGTCCTCGTTTAGTAATTGACACATTGTTTCTACGCTACAATTATCAACTCCTATATTACCCAAGACCATGGCTTTTACGAATGATGAACCTTTTAGCTTTCTCTTTCTTTTTATAAACCTTGTTGTAATTGAGATTTTCTCTGCTTTTTCATTAAAAAATTCTTTGAGCTTTTTTGATAAGCAAGTTATTTTATTCATTGGTTCTCTCACTAAAAGTATATCTGGGAGAACTTATACCTTATTATTCTATCTCTTTCATACCTTTATTTCCTTAACTTGACGCGTATGGTTATCCACAGTGCCAGAAGACCTACTTGAAATTGTAAAAAAGCAGGTTACCAGAGATGATATAAGGGTTTTAACAGATACGATAACAGTAATTGGTTGCAATATTACGGAAATAGATATTCACAGCAGAATGAGTATAAGTCCTATAATATCAAAGGAGGAAATCAAGAAGCAGTTTATTAAGAAGTTTGAAGCAAATAGAAGGCTGGGATGGAATGTTACAAGATCTTGGATAATAGCAAATTTGTTTGTAGAGGGTGTAGAAAACGTAGAATTAATCGAGCCAAGAGAGGATGTTGTGGTTCTGGGGAATGAGTGTGCAGTGCTTGGCTACGTCAAGTTAGATAGGATTTAAAACGTATTTTTTTTGTTTTGTGCCAGTGAGGGGATTGCGTGCAATAAGTGGTTTACTGGATCCAATGTTAGGGAGAGGAAAGTATTGATTTTCTTCCAGAAGTTGTAATTTGTTTTTTAAAGTATGGATAATATGGTCAAATATTAAGGAAAGTGTTTTTGATATTAAGAACATCTTTATTTTTCTGGAATGACCTCTTGCTTACTCATAAGCTACCTAAATAAAGGGAATTAAAGCAACTTGAAAGAAAAGACAAATGAAAAGTTTATTACCGCCAAACGCAACAAAGCAAGAGCAAGCACTGGTTGATGCAACAGATTATAAGGTTGATCCGAGCTGTATCAGAGGATTTAAGTTTAGTCTTAAAGAAGAAACATTGCCTTGGATAATAGAAGAATATGGTTTAGAAGAAATACTGCGCTGGGTAAAAGATAGAAGAAAAGCCGTAATAGAAGGAGTAAAATTTCAAAGACTGAGAGGAACTCCAGCATCACTAAAAATAGCACTAAAATGGGCAAATATAGAAGATATTACAATCATCGAAGAACCACCTGGTAAACACTTCTTTGAATTACAAATAGGAATAAAAGATGTTCCAAATGACTTTTTTGTAGATGCAGTAGTAGAACTTGCAAAACTATCATTACCAGCAAGATCAAGGCTAATGAGGATTTTTAATGACTACTATAACGTTGATAGGTTTATATTAGATGAAAGTATATTCGGCAGCTTATTATCAGACTATTCAGGTAGAAAAGTTGAAAAAAATGGGCCAGTGTTATCGTTTGGAAGAATAAATTTTTTCAGTTCTAGAGGTCCGTTAGTAGAGATTGTAGACAACTATTTAAGAGAGCATTATGAACAAGCATTTAGTAATGACATATATCGATTAGATGTAGCAGTACTTGGAGAAACAGAGGCTCATACAAAGGATTACAAAGGCATCTATGAAAGAGATCATTTGTGGTACAACTTAAAAGCGCTATATCCGCTACCACAGAGCTTATTACCGGCAATTAAGTTTGCGAAAGCGCAAGTTATATTATCGGATCAACTATGTTTTTTAAAATTTTTTGAATTTAGTTTCATTACAACTTTTGTTTGTAATTTTGTTTTTTATTCGAGTAAAAAGTGCATTTTTGACAATAAAAACCCTAACTTAATCATAGAAAAATTTTGTATCAAACAACAGTTACTGCTTAGATCTTATGGTTAACGAATATGTGGATAAATACTTTAAATGTGTGTAGACGTATTTATCCACATATTCGTTAACCTATTTTCTATGCAGATTTTTTTAATTCACATTGACTGCTTCTTTAAGCCTCGCATTGGCAATTACTATGATTTTACGCATTAGAGCTGTCATAGCCACCATCTTCTTTTTACCTTTACCAACAAGCCTTGAATAGAAGGCACCAAGCGCAGACTTAGACCTTGAAGCAGACATCGCAGCTGTAAAAAGCTTTTCACGAACGTTGCTTCTGCCACCACTTATTCTGCGATAACCAATAGTTTTACCACTTTCTTTCGGATGAGGTGCAACTCCAGCAAGACTTGCAATTTCTCCCCTACTTACATAACCAAGTTCTGGCATTAGACACAGAAAATCTTGAGATAATTTTGCACCTATTCCTGGAACTGTTTTAAGGATTTTTTGGCGCTTTTGTAACTCTGGATTCTCATCAATAATTTTTTGTATGGTATTGTTGAGCTCATCTATCTGGCTATTAAAGAATTCAATAGTTTTCTGACAGCTTTCTTTTATATGGTCGTTTTCAGGTGCTGCAAGCCTAGATTTCTCTTGAGCTCTCATTTTTGTAATGTCATCACGACGTTGACAAAGTGCAACTAAGGTTGTTTGTTCTTTTGACATAGGTGCAAATAGAGATAGAGTACTATAGCGTTCAAACCCATACTGAGCAAGGGCTCTTGCATCTGATTGATCAGACTTTGCTAAAGTTCCATGAGATAGAACAAAGCTTTTTACTTTGCGAGTATTAGCTCGATGTACAGCAATATCTTTATCAACAAGAAAATGTGCTAAGCCAAGCTCATATTTTCCAGTGTTTTCCAGAGTTACTAAAGAATTAGGTAAGATATTTGAAAAATCTTGAAACAATTGTTGCCAGCCAGCAGTATCATTGTCGAATTCGACAGCGTTCTTCTGTTTGTGAACTGCAACAACATTTTTAAATTTTCCGATATCAATGCCAATAAAATTTTGATAAGATGTAATCATAATAACCTCGATTAGTTTTAATTAATTTAAGATTGTAAACGGGTGCATACATATGTCCCATGCAACTATTCAAACGTATCGAGAGATGGGCTAGTGTACCTTGATCCGAACGGTTATAATACCAACAGTTGGTCGGTCGCACACGCCCGTGATAACTCTATTCCTATAGTGAGTAGGGTTATCTTCCCTCTTATCTCCTTTATATCATATTTTTAACTTACAATAGTTGGAATTTAGGGGATATCAATGCTTGTTTTGCATCAACTACTTATGAAGAAATAGAGCATACACTTCACTTAAGTGAAGATAAACTTTCTGAGCAGATTTGGAATTTTCAACGTACACCAATTTTAGAGCGATTTAGTATAACTTATTACTATGAAGCGAAGAATTTTACTGATCAAAAAATAATAGAGTCTAATTTAGTGGAATATCATGTTGATTGTCAAAATGATTCAGATTCAAAACAGAAAGATCCCATTCATGAGCTAGAAAATTACGTAGCAGCATTCTATTCAGGTATGGTTACTTGGCATGAACATCGCCACTTAAATCGCCCTTGGAAAGATTTTGATCCTATTATTGCAAAAAAATTGGACGTTTTTTCTACGGATCTTGTATATACATAATATCAACTGCACAATCAACTATGTCAGTACTCACACAATCAGGCAGAGCAGCTATTGCTGCGAGCATAAAAGAGCAACCGATACATCTTGCTTGGGGATCTGGAGATTCTACCTGGGAAAGCAGCTACAAAGTTGAAAAAACTTTTGCAGCAGGCGGCAAGATAAGTTTAGATCACCACACTATTAAAGATGTAAAAGTTTATACAGGGCAAACAATTTATCAGTCAAGCATAGATTATATAGTTGATAGTAGCTCAGGCACTATTGAGCGTGTAGAAAATGGTGCAATTATAGCAGATAGCGTAATCACTATAGAGTACACTCAAGACACACCACCGGAACTAATTACTTCTGCAACATTAATTAAGGAAGTTGGACGTCGTGTTGTTGATGAGATACTCTTTTGTACTGGTGATGATGATGGAGAGCTTCTAACTCCCACAGGTAGGTTTAAACCCTCTAATGTACCAACTAATAATCTCTATCTTAAATTTACTTTCGATTTCACGGACGCAGCAAATCAAGTAATAAGGGAGCTCGGAGTTATGGTTGGTACAAAGGTAAAGGAAAAAGTGTCATCTGGGCAGAGATATTTTGAGCCAAAAGACGTGGAAAATCCGGGAATTTTGTTAGTTTTAGAACACACCGTGCCACTTATCAGAACATCTGCAACTCGGGAAACTTTTTCATTTGTTGTAACTTTTTGAAACAAAATGACCTTAAATAGTTATTATAACCGCTTTAATCCTGACAAAGAATACGAAAAAAGCTTGTTTCTTGCAGGAAGAGGTCTACAGTCAGCAGAATTAAACGAGACGCAAGAATATGCTCTCTCTAAGCTTAAAGGCATAGGTGATGCAATATTCCGTGATGGCGATGTTATAACAGGCAGCAATTGTATTATAGATAGAGAAACTGGTAAAGTTACACTTGAAGGAGGAAAAATCTATCTTCGTGGAGCGGTGAGAAAGGTAGAGGCAAAAGAGTTTGTTATTCCACTGAGTACCACAGTTCGTATAGGTGTTTATTATCTAGAATCTACGATTACAGAACTTGAGGACGAAAATCTTCGTGATCCTGCTGTTGGTACACGTAATTATCAAGAAGTAGGAGCTGCAAGGCTTAAAGTTTCCACCATTTGGGGTTATCAAGCAGAAGGTCTTTCTCCACGTTTTTCTGCAGGAGAGTTTTATCCAATCTATAACATTGAAAATGGAGTATTAATAGAACATTCACCACCACCACAAGCAAACATAGTAACTACTGCTCTTGCTCGTTATGACAAAGAAGCTAATGGTTCCTACGTTGTAAATGGCCTTGAAGTAATGTTTTTGCAAAAGGAAGAAGAGGGCAAAAAACAAGTATTCGTGATTAATGAGGGAAAAGCTCATGTTGATGGCTATGAGATTGAGTTACCTCATAGTATTCGTGTTTCTTTTGATCAAGATCCGAATATAAAATCAGTTGAATCAGAACCACATACTTTTCAGCTAAATAGCCAAAGAGTAATGGAACTTAAAGTTAATGATTTTCCAATAAGTGAAATCAAAAAAGTAGATATAACTGTTCAGAAAACCACTACTGTTACTCATGGTTCATACTCAGGAGCTGTTGATCCGATACCTGACTCTGCAGTACTTGAGATTATTCAAGTTAAACAAGGCAATGTTATTTATGAAAATAGTACAGACTATAAGTTAAATGCAGGAAACGTTGATTGGTCATTACCTGGCAAAGAACCAGCTCCTGGGAGTAGTTACCTGATAACCTATCGCTGTCGTACTCATGTAAGTCCTGAAGATATAAGTGAAGAGGGATGCAAAGTAAAAGGAGCAGTTGATAACAGCTTGGTTCTGATTGATTACACCTGGAAAATGCCCCGCTTTGATTTAATTACTATCGATAGCAAAGGAGTGGTGAGAAGAATCAAGGGAATTGCCCATCCCTGGAGACCATCAATGCCTAGAGCGCCTAGTGGACAACTTTTGCTCTGCTACATTCATCAGACATGGAAAAACGGAGAAAAAGAAGGGGTAAAAATAGTGAATAATGCTATTCATGCTGTACCGATGAATGAGCTTGAAGCAATGAAAAAAGGAATAAATGATCTTTATGCGCTAGTTGCACAGGAACGTTTACGCAGTGATGCAAATTCAAGAGAACCTACAACGAAAAAAGGAGTGTTTGTAGATTCGTTCTTTGACGATGATATGCGTGATCAAGGAGTTTCGCAGTCTGCAGCGATAGTAAATAAGGAACTAATTTTACCGATAGACGTAGAAATTATTGATGTTGAAAAGAGCACAAAACCTTATCTTTTACCGTATGAACTTGAGCCGGTATTAGAACAGCTTTTACAGACTAAAAGTGAAAAAATTAATCCGTATCAAGCTTTTGATAAAATAACCGCAAAAGTTACCATAAATAAAAACATTGATCACTGGACGGAGGTAAAAACAAATTGGAAAAGTCCAGTAACTAGAGAATTTAATACTAGAGAGACCACAGAGCTATTATCAAGTAATTCTTATGAAACTGAATTTATGAGAGAAGCAATACAGAATTTTGAAATTGAAGGTTTTGAGCCAAATGAGAAGCTTAAAGAGATAAAATTTGACGGAATAAACATTCAACCTATAACTTAAAACTGGAAAACCAAATGTTAACAGCTAACAATCAGGGAAAATTAAAGGGAAAAATAAAAATCCCAGCAAACATTCCAGCAGGTACTAAATTGGTGCAATTTTATGGGAATAAAGGAAGCTATGGAGAAGCAACTTATACTGGTAAAAAAACAATTACCATAGAAGAAAGAAGAAGAGTGATCGCAGCAAGACGAGTTGATCCTTTAGCACAAACATTTACTTTAAATGAGAGCAGACACATAGGGGGTCTAGATTTATGGTTCACAAATAGCGGCAAAAAACGTGTTGTTGTGCAGATTAGAGAAACAGCAGTGGGAATGCCCTCGCAGACTGTCATTGCTGAAAGTTATATTGAGCCAAAAGATATAAAGATAGATGGCACAGCAACACGTATAGAGTGGTCACCAGTGTTTTGCCATGCAGGAGAGGAGTATTCAATAGTACTGCTTACTGATGATCCTGGTACTGCAGTAAAGATAGCAGAACTTGGCAAATATGATGCAGTAAATAGCCGTTGGGTAACAAGTCAGCCATATCAAGTAGGAGTATTACTTTCATCTAGCAACGCAAGTACTTGGACACCACATCAAAATTTAGATCTAACTTTTAGGCTTTTAGCAGCGAAGTTCACTGAAAATTCTCACGTTATTGATCTTGGTAAAGTTACTGCAAACAATACTTCAGATTTAATTGTTTTGACGAACGTCGAAAAAGTAGCATTTGATACCAATGTAGAATTTATTCTGATAGATGAAGAGGGAAAAGAAAATTTTCTATCTGATAACTTGTCGCTCGCGCTGCGTGAAAGACTATCTGGAGAGTTAACAGTAAAGGCAAATTTAAAAGGGTCAAAAGAAAAAAGTCCAGTGCTATATCCTGGGTTACAGCTAGTTATGGGTAATATAGGGGAAAAAGGAGATTATGTTACAAGAAGCATTACAGCAGGAGCTAACACTAAAATTACCATAACATATGATGCGCTAATACCTGGCACTGCAGACATTAAAACTTATGTAGAGAAAAACGTGGGAGAATGGCAATTAGTAAATTTAACATCAGGAAAACCAATTGGAGAAAATTGGGTAGAGAGAACTCATGTGCTGACAAACTTTAATGGCAATGAGACAAGGATAAAATTAGTTTTAAGTGGAACAGTTATCTATCGTCCTAAAGTCAAAAATCTACGAATCATTGTTACATAGAAGAATGTCAAATGATAAAACGAGTAGAGGGTATCCACTACCTCATCCAGAAAACATTGCAGTGGAAGATGTAGTACGTATTCGTACCACAATTGAGAAAATAGATGAAGATATGAGTGAGAGAGAAAATAAACATAATCAACTGAAAAGTAATTTTGAACGATTTAGATTTGAAACTTTTTTGAATTTTTGGGAATGAAAGAAGCAATATACCAAAGGATAAAGGATTTAGCAGTAAGTAGCACAGCTGATCAACTGGCATATCTTGCAAAATCGCTGGAATTGATAGCAGATAAAAAAGCTATTTCCAACGTTGTGCAGATGACTGAAGTAAAAGGAATAATTGATGCACTACAAAAAAGACTTAAGGATTTAGCAGAAAACAGTACTCCAGATCAATTAGCATATCTTGCTAAAGCATTGGAATCAATAGTCGACAAAAGTGCAGTTTCTGAAATTGTACAGATGACTGATGGTAAGCTAAAAGAACTTCTTGATAGTGCAAAAAAACACTTAACTGATCTGGATAATAAAAAAGCTAGTTCTTTAGCAGTGATCTCTGAATCAGAGAAGCAATTATTAAAGAGAATTGATGAAAAAGGGACAACAAATTTATCGCTACTTGATACGAGAAAGAATGCCAACATTGCAGCAATAAATAGTGTTGGCAATGATCATAAAGATGGTCTAAAAGGTTTAGTGAATAACTTCCGTACTGTTAATGATGTGCCAAGTGGTTCATCGATTATGAGGGAGATAAGGAGCAGAGAACCAACCAAGCTTAACTCCATAAATGATGTACCAAGTGGCTCATCAATCATGAAAGAAGTAAGAAATCGTCATATGATTGAACCTGGAGCATTACCTTTTTTATTTGGTGTACTAAGTAGAAAAAATAATTACTTTGGCCACGGAACTTTTACAACTGAGCTTGGAGAGTGGAGCGGTGATATAACAAAAACAGACTATATGCTGCAACTACTTGCAGGTACTCACACGTACGATACAAGCTATGTTAGTTTTTATCGGCCAAGACAACTCAGTTTTTTTGAAGGAAGTAAAGGTACATTTATCTACGGAGAATCATACCCAAGATTCATGTATGATGGATTTTCGGAGCAATTCAATATGTTGAAATATCCTTATGCTGCACTAGGAGTAATATTCGTAAAAAACACAAGCAATGTAGATATAAGTAAAACTCTAAACTTTGTTGGATCTGCAATGTGGTATAAAGATGAAGTTAATTATGGAGGAGCAGGATTATTTATAGGTACACCTGATAAAACTAATACAAGGAAGTCAGAGATTTCGAGAATTACTTGGACACGTATTTACCAGCATGAAATTAACAGTCCTGAATTTATTGCATCAGGTAACATACTCATTCCAGCAGGAAAAACTGTTACAGTGTTACTTTATACGTCATCCAATCTTCACTCAGGAGGTGAAAGAGTTGGTGAGACACCTGAGTTCTTTGCGAGTGAGCATACGTATAGCACAATCTATGGTCAATTTATTCAGTGGGGAATATATAACTTTCGCAGTAATTTTTTAACCACAGGACTTGAGATCGATGTAGAGAGAACGCTAAGAGCGTGGCAGTGTCCAGGGCTAGATGCAACATATAAACTTTGGCAGTAAAAGAGGAAGAAAATACGCTTACAAATAAGTTGAAATAACAACACTTGAAAACAAGCCAACTGGAAATGATTGGTATGAAGCACCAAAGAATTTTGACTGGCAAAAAAGTTATTGTTTAACAGAAGGAGAGAAAATTGTTGAAAGGAATAAGGAAGATATTGAGCTGGAATTATTGGAAAATGCGAAGCTTTCTGCACTTCGTTTTTATTTTAATAACTATACTAACGAATACGCTGGAAATTCTCACCAAAAAGCTAAATCGTATCAAATACAAGAAAAAGCCGCAAAAAGCATTCTAGCAGCACCAGAGTCTATAAGTAAAAAGGATACAGAAATTATAGAACCATTAGCAAAAGTCCGTGGTATTACAGTTATTGAAATGGCAAGAATAATTGAAGAAAAAGCAAAAAAAGCAGTAAAAGAAATAATTAAATGTGAAGAGTTGGAAGACATTACCAAGAAGAAAATTGCAGAAGCCAAAAGTGTAGAGAACTTACTAAACGATTTTAAACAAAAGATACAAAGAAATGGCTGAAGAATTTTTACATGGCGTAAATGTTATAGAGGTTACCTCAGGGACAAGATCAGTACGTACAGCTAAATCATCAGTGATAGGTGTAATTGGTACTGCATTCGAAGCTGATGAGCAAAAATTTCCACTGAATAAACCAGTACTGATAGCAGGAAGTTTAAAGGAAGCAGCAAAGCTTGGAAAGAGTGGAAGTTTACCTTCTGCAGTAAATGGAATATTTTCCCAGATTGGTGCAACAGTAGTAGTTATTCGAGTTAAAGAAAGTGAAAACAGCGATCCAAAATTAAAAGAAGAAGAGACGCTGAAAAATATAATTGGCGGTGTTGATAAAGAGACTGGAGAGTATCAAGGGATAGAGGCATTCCTCAGTAGTGAAAGCATAGTTCATATTGCGCCAAGAATACTCATTGCACCTCAGTTTACTCATCAGTTACCTGAAATAGATGGAGTAAATCCAGTAGTGAGTGCTTTAATTTCCATAGCAGAAAAATTAAGAGCAATTATTGTTGCAGATGGACCAAATACTAATGATGAAGAAGCAATAAAATGGAGAAAAAGTGTAGGCAGCTCAAGAGTTTATGTGGTTGACCCATGGATTAAGGTATTTATTGAAGGAAAAGAAGAAATCTTGCCATCGAGTCCATTTGTAGCTGGTTTAATAGCTAAGATAGACAGCGAGCAAGGCTTCTGGCACTCACCTTCAAATAAAGAGATAAATGGTATTGTTGGAACAAGCAGGCCTATTGATTTTACGCTCGGTAATACAAATTGTAGAGCAAACCACTTAAATGAAAATGAAGTAACAACGATAATTGATCAAAACGGCTATAGGCTTTGGGGAAATAGAACATGTTCAAATGACTCAAAATGGGCTTTTCTGTCAGTGAGAAGGACTGCAGATTTAATCAATGATAGTCTACTTCGAGCTCATTTATGGGCAGTTGATCGCAATATCACCAAAACTTATATAGATGATGTGATTGAGGGGGTGAATTCTTATTTGGCCAATTTAAAAGCACAAGGAGCTATTATCAGCGGAAAATGTTATGCAACTCCAGAGCTCAATACACCAGCAAATATTGCAAGTGGAAAAGTATACTTTGACTTTGAGTTTACACCACCATATCCGGCAGAACAAATAATATTCAGATCTCATCTCGTAAATATAAGTTAGGAGAAAGCAAAGTGTTACCGAAAATACTGAGAAATTTTAACGTATTTGTTGATGGTCGTGGTTATGCTGGTCGTATCGATGAGATCACTCTGCCAAAACTCACCATTAAAACAGAGGAATATAGAGCTGGTGGTATGGATATTCCAATAAATATTGATATGGGCATGGAGAAACTGGAAGCAGATTTCACTCTTTCTGAATATGATACAGAGCTCTTTCGGCTATTTGGGTTGATAAATGGAAACTCTGTATCTTTAACTCTTCGTGGTGGAATGCAAGGAAGTGGAAGTAATGAAGTTGAAGGAGTTATTATCAACCTTAGGGGCATATTTAAAGAATTTGATTTTGGTAGTTGGAAACCTGCTGAAAAAGCAACGCTGAAGTGTACTGTAGCTGCCCATTACTATAAACTTACTATAGGTGGTAATGAATTAATAGAAATCGATGCTGAAAATATGATCCGTAAGATTAACGGTGTTGATCAAATGGCTTTGTTGCAAACGATTCTAGGGATTTAATGGAATGGACGAATGCCTTTTCACTTTTTTATTGAAAAATTACTGATAATACTGTATAATTACTAACGTTTTTTAGGCATTTTTGCTATGGCTTTATCTAAATTTCTTGACCCTAAAAATGATATAGCATTTCGCCGTATCTTTGGTACTGAAAAGAATAAAGACATTCTCATTCACTTCCTCAATGATATCTTGAGCTTTACTGGCAAAAATGCAATACAGGATATAGAGTTTTTAAGTACTATTCAAGACCCTGATATCGCATCTAAAAAGCAAAGTATTGTTGATGTGCTATGTAGAGATTCAACAGGAGTGCAATGGATAATTGAGATGCAGGTCGCTAAAACCAAAGGCTTTGAAAAACGTGCCCAATATTACGCTGCTAAAGCCTATTCAAGACAAGCAGATAAAGGTGATCAATACCATGACCTTAAGGAAATTATCTTTATTGCTATAGCAGATTGTATTTTATTTCCTGATAAGTCCGAGTATAAATCAAAGCACACTATTCGCGATGAAGATACTAATGAACATGATCTAAAAGATTTTTATTTTGTATTTATTGAATTGCCTAAATTTCCCAAAACCAAAGAAGATCAACTTTCAAATATAGTTGAGAAGTGGGTGTATTTTTTTAAGTACGCTGATGAAACAAGTGAAGAAGAATTGGAAAGAATAATAGGAAGTGACGGAATAATCAAAAAAGCGTATGAAGAGCTAAACAGGTTTAACTGGTCAGAAAAAGAGTTTATAGCATATGAACAGGAGAGCAAGCGTATTCGTGATGAACAGGCTGTCCTTGCTCAAAAACTTGATGATGCTAAAGAGGAAGGAATCAAAATTGGTGAAGAGAAAGGAAAGATTGAAGGAAAGATTGAAGGAAAGATTGAAGGAAAGATTGAAGGAAAGATTGAAGGAAAGATTGAAGGAAAGATTGAAGGAAAGATTGAAGGAAAGATTGAAGTTGCAAAAGCGATGTTGACTAATAATGTTGATATTAACACTATTGTCAAGTGTACAGGTCTTTCTGTCGATGAAGTTCAAGAATTAATTCAAGTTGAAGAGAAATAACCCCTACTATAACTTTTATATTAGGTTGCCTCTTCAATCAAACACAAAAACTGTAATAAAAAAAATTAGTTATGTAAAAGCTATGAAGTTTTTATTTAATTAACTTTTAGGGGAAAACATGACAACAGTAGAACTTAATAACCCAATAACAGTAGAAGGAATTTTACTCTCAGAGCTAACTCTGCGCCGTCCAAAAGTGCGAGATCGTTTAGCTGTTGAACGTATGAGTAATAACGATGCAGAGAAAGAAGTAGCACTAATTGCAAATCTTGCAAGTATTTCAAGAGAAGCAGTAGAAGAACTTGATCTTGCAGACTACAGTAAGATTCAAGAAGCGTTACAAGGTTTTTTGTCTCAGCAGAAGACTTGAGGCTGAGCATATTGTCGCTTAGCTCAATGGTTGGTGGTGGAATCAATCAGTGGCTTGATATGGATATTAAAGAATTTATTACGTGGTTTGAAAGTAGCAAAAAGTTATACAAATGAAAGCAATTTCTATAGTAATTGGAGCAACACTGCAAAGCAGTTTTAATAGTACGATAGCAGGTAGCACGAAGCAACTTTCTCGTATTGGTAGTACGATAAAACAACTTGAATCATCAAGTAAATCAGTATCCAAGTTAAACAATTAAGCCACGATGCTCTGCTTGCTCGGCGTTCTTGGAATGAACTGGAAATAAAAACAAAATCTCTTGCTCAGCAGATAAAAAACGCAGAAGAACCAAGTAAGAATCTGCAAAATGAATTTACAAGATCTAAAGCTGCAGCACTGAAAGCTAAAACGGCTTATTTACAAAAAAGAAGTGCTCTTCACCATTTACGCACGGAGTTCAGTAAAAGTGGTAGAGACATAAAATCTCTTATTGGAGATCAAGCTAAACTTGGCTCTTCTATTGAAAAGCTTAAAAATAACTATACGGCTTTAAATTCCGTAATGCAAAAACGTAAAGGAGTTCTAGCGCAAAGAGTAAATTTCAAAGCTCAAATGATAGATGCTGTAACACTTGGACTCACCCTTGCAGCACCACTTAAAGCTGCAATTAGTTTTGAGAGTGCTATGGCTGATGTAAAAAAAGTTGTAAAATTTGAAGATAAAGATGTAAATGGGTTAACAAAGCTTGGGGAAACATTAAAGGCAATGTCACGAACAATTCCGCTATCTGCAGCAGAACTTGCGCAAATTACTGCAAGTGGTGGTCAACTTGGTATTGCAGCTAAAGATCTTGCAATTTTTACAGATACTGTGGCCAAAATGGCAACCGCATTTGATATGTCAGCAGAAGAAGCAGGAGAAGCTATTGCTAAGCTTTCTAATATTTACCAAATTGAAATTGGTGAAATGAAAAGCGTTGGTGATGCGATAAACCATATCTCTGATAACACTGCAGCAAAGGCCAAGGAAATTGTTCCGACGCTAAACAGAATTGGTGGTACAGCAAGGCAATTTGGCTTAACTGCAGTGGAGGCAGGAGCTTTAGCAAGCAGCTTTATTAGTCTTGGTAAAGCTCCTGAAAAGGCAGGAACAGCAATCAATGCCATGCTTAGCAAACTACAAACAGCAAGTAAACAAGGTGGCAATTTTCAAAAAGCGTTTCAAGTGCTAAAAATAAACGCTCAGGAGTTTGAGAAAGCAATCGGTAAGAATGCACAAGGTACATTAGTTAAATTTTTAGAAACAGTTGCAAAATTAGATAAGCAAGAACGTTCTAGCGTTCTCTTTGATCTCTTTGGTCTTGAATATCAAGATGATATAGCGCTACTTACTGGTAGTCTTGATGAGTATAGAAAATCTTTGCGACTAATAAACGAAGAATATCATGGCTCAATGCAAAGAGAGTTTGAAAATAGAGCAAATACTACAGCAAATAATCTTCAGTTACTTAAAAACTCAATAGCAGAAGTGGGAATGAATCTTGGCTTTGTATTATTACCATCTTTAAATTTTACTGTTAATCTTCTCAGGTCAGCAACTACACAAGTAGCGCTGTATGCAAAAGAATATCCAATACTGACTACAGTAATCATGAGCACAATTACTGCTTTGATTAGCATTAAAATAGCAGCCATATCTCTTGGATATGCTTGGACTTTTGTAAAAGGTTCCTTATTCGCTCTTTTGTTTACTTGGAAAGTGTTTGGATCTGTTATTACTTTGGTAAAAATAGGTCTTTCTGCAGTTTTTCCAGCAATAATTGCTGGATTTAAAGCATTGACAATTGCCTTAATGAGCAACCCTATGGGACTGGTTATTGGTGGTTTTGCTGTTGCTGCAACTTTGATAATTACCAAATGGCAAGCAGTAAAGAACTTTTTTGTTACTATCTGGGAATCAGTGAAAATTGTATGGAAGTCTTTTTCTGATTGGGTAGGAAAATTTTGGAATAATATTACTCAGCCTTTTAAAACAATCAATAATCTGTGGAGCAAAAAAAATGAGGCCAGATTAGAAGTTAGCTCTGTAAATAACGTTGTCAGCGATTCTCTTAAGCACCCCATTACAGCACAAAATAAGACTATAGAGAACAAAATGCAATTTAGTATTAATATTCATTCAAGACCTGAGCAGAATGCACGCAGCATTGCTGATGAAGTAATGGAGAGAATTAGAGAACAATTTAGTGGCGCACTTTACGATATAAATTAAATTATGTTATCTCTTGGTCCATATAGATTTGCATTAACTGAGCAAGGTTTTACACGTAGAAGTGAATATCGCTGGCCTGCACTTGAGCGTATTGGGGAAAAGCCATTGCTTCAAAGTATTGGTCCTGGAGAGGACATTGTTGAGCTTGCAGGAGTAATCTATTCAGGAGGGATGAAGCAAATAAATAATATGCGAAATTCATCGAAACCTCTTTTACTTATTGATGGCCAGGGTAACATTTTAGGCCATTTTGTTATCGTAAAAATAGAAGAAACACAGAAATATTTTTTTCCAAATGGAGAACCAAGGAAGATTGAGTTTCATTTAAGCCTGAAACACTACGATAACGTGTTGTTAGATGGATCACTAAATAATCCCGTTGACGATATACAATTTGATGATGATGTACTACAAAACTAAAGAAAATGACATGTTAGATTTTATTTGCTGGAGACACTATGGATTCAGCTCTGGCACAGTTGAGGTTGTATTGAAAGCTAATCCTGGGCTTGCAGAGTACGAGCTTCTTCCTGCAGGGTTAACCGTTAAACTGCCTGTAATTCAAAAAGCAATACAAAAGCAAGTAGTAAAACTATGGGATTGAAGTGACACCAGATTTTAGTATTTCAGTAGAAGGAATTTCCATCACTGAGTTGATAAAGAGTCGGTTAGTATCAATTCATATTACTGATGAAGCTGGAGTAATAAGCGATACTGCTATAATTCACCTTGATGACCGTGATTCGTTATTTGAGATTCCTAGAACTGGAGCAAAGCTGAATATTTTACTTGGATATAAAGAAACTGGTATTGTGCCAATGGGAGATTACATAGTGAATGAAATTACGCTACAAGGTCCACCACAAGGCGTTAAAAATTAAGAGTCATGCAGCAGACTTAAAACAGTCTTTAAAGGAACAAGTATTTAATGAGTGGCATCAAATTACTTTAAATGATTTGGTGGAAAAAATTGCAAATAAACATAGCTATAAAGCTAAAGTTGCTGCAGAGTTTGCAAATATCATGATATCACATATTGATCAAACTGCAGAGAGCGACATGCATTTTTTGACCAGGCTTGCTCAAATTTATGGAGCAATAGCAAAACCTGCAGGAGGATATTTACTTTTTGTTTCAAAAGGAAAAGCAAAATCAGTTACCGGAAAAACTTTAAGCACTATTACTTTAACACCTGGAAATATTACAAGTTGGCAAGTAAGATTTAATGAGCGTAATCAATATGGCTCGGTTCTTTCCTATTGGTATGATTATGAAAAAGCAGAGACTATAACAGAAAAAATAGGTGATCAAGAACCAAGCTATATTCTGCGAGATGTTTATGCAAGCAGTGATTTGGCGCAAAGTGCAGCATCTGCAAAATTAAATCAGCTGATGAGCAGTACAGCAACACTCAACATTACAATGGCAGGAAATCCTGAATTATTTACCGAAGCAAAGATCAACCTTTTGGGATTTCGCAAAGGAGTTTATGGTGGTTGGATAATAAATAAAGCTGAGCATGTAATTGATAACCTGGGCTATCGTAGTATGATAACAGCTGTTACGGAGGCACGGGAAAGTAAATTGATAATTTCCTCATAGATATCTTTTTTTTCTTTATTATTATTTAATTCCTCTACAGCAAGATCTAAAGGAGTTTTTTTATCTTTGTTTTTAGCAAGAGGATTTGCTCCGTTTTCCAGTAGAAATTTAGTGATTTCTAGATGTCCTTTTCGTGCAGCATAATGCAAAGCTGTCCAGCCAAAAGCATCAGTAGTATTTATATCAATGCCTTCTTCAACCAGAAATTTTATAACTTCTAAACAGCCTCCACTTGTAGCATAGTGTAATGATGTTGCACCAAAATGATGAGTAGCATTGATATCTATTGTATTTTTTATTAAGGATCTTACAGCATCGAAGTTACACTTTTGAGCTGCAGTAGACAATGTTTCAAGATCATTGCCATTTACCTTACTTTTTATTGGTATAATTTTTGATGGTTTACAATGCTGAAACAAAAAGATAACACATATTATTGGTATTATCGAATTTACTAACAGTTTTCGAAAAAGGCTGAATTTCATATCTATGATATTATTTACATTACTTGCTTAATGCAATGAGTTAGCTTTAAGAAAAATTCTTAAGATTTTTTTGGACGTATTTTTGACAAATCTTGTATATATTAGTATACAGCTTTTTGTACAAAAACATGAAAAACCAAAGTACAGGAAAGATCCCTGTAGCAGTAATTGCTACTATGGTAATACAAACAATAGCATTTATCTGGTGGCTGGCCAAACTTGACTTAAGAGTGCAGATACATGACAGGTTTATAGAGCAAAATCAAAGGACTACAGAAATCATCTATCGTCTTGAAGAAAGAGTCAAAAACCTTGCTGAAGAAGTTAACGAGCTTGAGCAGAGACAAAAATGACAAAGTACATTTTATCGGTTGATGGAGGAGGAATTAGAGGAATAATTCCTGCAATTATTCTAGCAGAAATTGAATCTAGGATAAAAAAGCCAATTTCTCAGATCTTTGATTTAATGGCAGGTACCTCAACCGGTGGAATTATTGTTGCTGGACTTTGTAAAAGCAATAAACTTCAATACTCTGCCAATGATTTGGTTGAACTTTACCAAGAGTATGGAGCATATATCTTTCAAGCATCACTTTGGAGAAAATCAATCGCTTCTTGGCTGAGTGGTTCTCAGTACTCATATAAAAATATGGAATTTATTCTCAACAAATACTTCGGCGAAAGCACTATGGCCGATGTTGCGAGTAATCTACTGCTCACTAGTTATGACATTCACAACAATTGTGAATTTTTCTTCAAAAGTTGGAAAGAAGAAAACATTAAGTTGAAAGATGCACTCAGAGCTACAACAGCTGCCCCAACGTACTTCACACCAAAACGTCTGAAAATTAGCCAAACAGAGAGAGTATTGATAGATGGCGGAGTGTTTGCCAATAATCCAGCGGCTTGTGCATATGCAAGTGCTAAGAAGTTATTTCGAGATGATGAGATTATACTGCTATCAATAGGCACTGGTGGAACAGATAGAAGTATAAAGTATGCTAACTCAAGGAAATTTGGCAAAATAGGGTGGATCAAGCCACTACTGAATGTGATGTTCGCTTCTGGATTGGATTGCGTTGATTATCAACTAGAACAAGTAATAGATGATAAATACATAAGAATACAATCGCAATTGAAAGTAGCATCGACTGAGATGGAAAATATTACACTCAGAAATATCAAATTTCTTCAGCAAGAGGCAAGTAAAATGATAGAGGATAACCAGAAAGTGATAGACAAATTCTGCAAGCAAAATCGAAAACTATAACTGAGCTAGAAAAACAAAATAAGCGAGTTTCTAGTATCTACTTTAATAAATTTACTAAAATATTTTTTTAATATTATATATTGAATACAGAAGCACAAGAATTTCATCCAGTAATGCAGATAATTAATTATGTAATCACCTTTGTTGGTATTTTAATATATTGTGTAGAAATCAGTAAACTAATGTTGCTTTTAATTCAGGTTAAGTTTTGGAAGCATGATTTTCAAGTTCCTCAATAGATAAATCTGTTATTTTAGAAATAGCATTAACAGAAACGTCCAACATAAGTAGATTATTTGCAACCTTTATTGACTCTGCTTTGTAAATCAGGAATGTTGCACCAAATGTTGACATTAAACTTTATGATATGAGGTATCTTTGATGTTTTTACGCTACTAAATTCATGATATCCATCTCTTGGCGATTTAAGCCTATTTTTAGAGTATTTATAAAAAGACGATAAGACCCCTTCTACATCTAAAGCCTAAAATGCAATTCTCAGATGATCTCTGACAGACGTTTTTTTCATCAACACATTCAAAACAATAAAAAGATTGAATATTTCTTCACAATTGTGTATAATTATTAATGCTTTGGTGCACGTAACGATTATACTTTAAAAAGAATGTTGGCTACTGAGAAGAATGAAGACATCTTCATCAGAAAAAAAAGGGGCAAAAACAGAGAAAATTGATGTAACTACTTAAGGCAGGTGTCTCTATTGCAGCTGAGACAGCTGATCACTCATGATCAAATAAAAAAGTTATAAGCACACAGATTGGATCACAGTATCTTTTTTAAGAAGAAGATTTATCTTGCTTAAAAACTTGTAGATACTATATTTTACATAAATTCTTCATGCGAGGCCTTTATGTTTACTAATAGAATATCTAATAATCTGGATCAGCTGCAATTTTTTGTAGAGTTTTTAAATGAAAACTATGAAACTCAGAAACATCTTAGTCTTACGCCGCTACATTTAGCAGCAGGAAATGGTCAGTTGGATTTAGTCAACACTTTATTGGAGAGGGTTTAGATATTAACTCAGAGATTAAGTACGATGCCTTTACGCCACTGTATTTTTCAATTGCAAAAAATCGCTTAGAGATGGTTAACTTTCTTATTGCTCATGGAGCAGATGTAAACCATAAGACCATTCTAGGCTTTACACCTTTAAGTTTTGCATCCCAGCAAGGATATTTAGATATAGTCAACACCTTGATTGCAAATGGAGCAGATCTTAGTACTAAAACAGATAAACTTAATACACCTTTACACCTAGCAGCAGAAAATGGTCATCTAGATATAGTAAATGTTTTTATTGAAAAGGGATTAGATGTTAATGCTGTAAATAATGATCGAGCAAGACCTTTGCATTCTGCAGTACAAAATGGTAACCTCGAAGTAGTTAAAGCTCTTATTTCACAAGGGTCTAATATTAACGCTGGATCTTCAGGCATAGGTAATCATAAAGTTGATGCAAACATTACACCCTTACATCTGGGAACACAAACTGGTAGGTTAGATATAGTTAAAGTTCTGCTTGAAGCGGGAGCAAACGTTAATGCAAAAACAGATGATAAGATTACACCTCTACATTTAGCGTCTCAAAATGGCTTTTTAGAGTTAGTAGACATTTTACTAAAAGCAAAATCTAATGTTAATGCTAAGGATTATGAGAATCTTACACCTCTACATTTAGCAGCAGAACGTAATCACTTTGGAGTAGTTAAGTCTCTTCTTCTCGTAAGGGGAATTGATGTTAATGCTAAGGACCACGATAATTCCACAGCTTTACATATAGGATCTCAGAATGGTCACTTAGAAGTAGTGAAGCTACTAATAGAGAAAAAAGCCAATGTTAATGCTAAAAAAAACGAAGGTTTTACACCTTTGCATCTAGCAATTCAGCAAAGTCATTTCGAGGTGAGTGATTTTTTAATTAAAAATGGAGCAAACATTAACACCGTGGATGATCAGAATTGGACTCCTTTACATAATGCAGCATATAATGGTTTTTCTTTAAAAATAGTAGAGAGCTTAATTGCAAAAGGAGCAAATATAAATGCAAAGATGGATGATGGTAGAAGAGCTCTACATTTGGCAGCAGAACATAATCACTTGGAAATAATGAATTTCTTGATTGAAAATGGAGCAGATATTAATGCTCTAGATAACAGAAGTTGGACTCCTCTACATTGTGCAGCATATGATGGTAATTTAGAAGTTGCTAAATCTTTGCTTGATAAAGGAGTAGACATTAATGCTAAAACAGTTAAAAGTACTACACCTCTACACTTTGCAGTAGACCATGATCATTTAGAGGTGGTTGAATTGCTCTTAGAAAAGGAAGCAGATATTAATGCTTTAGATCACACAAATTGGACTCCTTTACATTTTGCAGCAGAAAAAGGTTATGATCAGATAGCAACCGTTCTATTGAAACATGGCGCTGATGTAAGTGTAAAAGAAAGTCAAAATAAAGGCACAGCCCTACATCTTGCAGCTCAATATGGTCATCCTAAGGTAGTCAAAACCCTTATTATAAGTGGAGCAAATGTTAATGCAAAAATGGATAAAAATGCTACACCTTTACACTTAGGGGCACAAATTGGTAATTTAGATATAGTTAGGTCTCTGCTTATGAGCGGAGCATACTTTAATGCTAGAGCTGAAGGAGGTAGATATGTTTTACCATTACACTTTGCAGAAAGAAGAGGAAACCCAGAAGTCATAAAATTACTAAAATTGGTTGAGAAGTTATTTAAGGCTATAGAAGATAATAATTATTTAGGAATTGAGAGTTCCATTAGAGATGGAGCAATCATTGATTCGAAAAACGTGGATGGAAGAACGCCATTACATTATGCTGTTAATAATGGGCACATAAAAGTTGTAAATATCTTGCTAGCAAATGGAGCTGATGCTACTAAAGTTACTAACAAAGGTAATACACCATTACACACTGCTGCTTCCAAAGGTCATAAAGAAATTATTGAAGCTTTGTTACAACGTGTAAGCCACAATAAATTGAGTGATTTTATTAATGCTAAAACAATAGTTAAAGGCACTGCATCGTTGCATGTTGCTACTGAAAATAGCTTTTTTGAAGCTGTAAAGTCTTTGTTGAAACATGGTGCAATTTATAACATCAAGAATAAGGAAGGTAAAATACCACTTGATCTTTCTCGAGACCAAAATATTACTAACCTATTGAAATTAGTAGAAGAGCTGTTTGAGAATGCAAAAAATGGTAATATTGAAATTATCAGTAAGCTGAGAGCAATAAAACCCGATGAGCGCGTAGCTGTAACAAATGCTCGTGATGATCAAGGCAAGTCATTAGTCCAGGTTGCAGTAATCAATAAACACTCAAACCTTGCAAGTAGATTATTAGAAATATTAAAAAGTCCAGATCAGAGTTTACAAGATGTCAGCGTAGAAAATCGAGTAAAGAGTTTAAAGTTATAGCTCTCTTAAATGAAACTCTAATGAGGGTGCCAAGATCTAGAAAATATACAAAAATTTTGTTACAAAATAGTGAAATTTAGGAGGATTTTAAAAATATGCTAAATAATAATATTAACAAAGAATTAGAAAAAGCAGTCTATGAACGAAACTTAGAAAAAGTTAAAGCTCTTTTGTCTGCAGGTGCTAATGCTAACCTTAGAGTAGAAAGGAATAGAGATACGTTACTTCATACTACTAGTAGTGTAGAAATTACTAAAGAGCTTTTGTTAGGTGGTGCCGAAGTCAATTCAAGAAACATGTATAGTGAAACTCCACTACATTCTGCTATAACACTGGGGAAGGAATTAGAATTAGTTAGAGAACTTCTGAAACATGGTGCTGATGTAAATGCAACAAACCGTAAAGGCAATACTGCACTGAACCATGCTGTAAAAAAAAGTGGTAAAAATCTGGAAGTAGTTAAAGAACTATTAGAATATGGAGCTGATATTAATATAAGAAATCGTGAACGACGGCTTTATGATAATTGTTCCACATCTTTAGATAACGCTGTAAGTGATCTAGCATGCGCTAAATTGTTGATTAAATTTACTTTAGTAAGGAACTTCAATAAGGATTACGGAAAAATTATTGACTTATCTCCTTATAAAGGATGCAGTAATTACAGTAAATTATCAAGTTATCTAGATGACTGTGTTTGTGAAATTCTTCAAATGAAAACAGATGAAATAAAAGATAGCCTTCCACTATATGAATTTGTTACAAATAATTTCAACATACATGTACTATATAATAATCAATTATCTGTAAGACTAGCAAAAATTGATTATTCCATACGCTATCCTATATATAATGATATCATATTAGATAAGGTAAAACCTTTTTTAGAAAGAGCAGATTTGTTAAATAAGTTAAGTAAGATACAATTTTATACTAAATTAGATGTGGCAGATCAAGATGCCAAAGAAAAGAAAATTATTCTGGATCATGATTCTACATATAATATAACTGAATATCTATCTAATGATAACTTGTTAAACTTTATAGTAGCGTTTGATGATTCCAATAAACGTACTTTTCAATCTTTAAGTTCCTTAAATAATCTCGTAGAGCCTGGTACAAGACTTTATGAAACTTCTATAAGTAATGATACCAAACGTGCAAGATTAGAATAAATACATTTTTTGTCAGTACTAGAGTTTTTTATGAACAACAATTAGTCGTATGGTTCCAGAGAGGTGATACATAAGAGATTGCTATAATGCCAAAACACTAAACTTAGTGCTTTTTTATGTAAGTTGATCATCATTTCTCTTTGTTGTTTTCAAACGGGTTATTATTAGTAGGTGTTACTAAAATTTAAACAACCAACACATTTCCCACACCCAAAATCAAATGTTGTGAAGGCTTTTCGTCCTGAAATTGCAGGATTAGTAGATATTCTCTCAAAAATATTTTATTAACAAAAGATGCTATTTTAATTTTTGCCATATTAAGTAAACTTTGCTATTCTAATACTGGTGTAAATATATCTCAGAGAGGGTTTATGCATGTACCTAAACAACAAACCAGTTTTTATCAAGAAGATAAACAGTTTTTATCACGTTCTTACACATCAAAAGAGGAGTTTATTAGAGAATATAAAAAGCTCTACCGCAGAAAAGCAAAAGCTGAAGAACTTTATCTCCTGGTTTTAACTGAACTCGAAGAGGCAATATCAGATGGTAATGTCGACAGCTTAAAAAAATTAAGCAATTTTATTGATTACATAACTGATGCAGAAGATCAAGTAACTTTGAGAGACTATTATGATAATGCTAACAATCCTGTTAAGAGTACTAACTTAGTTATCTTAGCTTGTAAACACAATAAGGTAAAGATTTTAGAATACCTACTTGGCAATAATAGTAAAATTCTCAGTAATTTATCTGTTGGCATCAGAGAAACTACTATATTACCAGATGATGAGGATGAAACATGCCATAATGCGTTTTATTATGCTATACGTTCAGGTAATGTTGAACTTCTTGATACACTCATTAATAAATGGCCAGGTAATTATTTTGCTGTTCATTTCAGGGAATTAGATGAAATTCTTTCACGAGCTTATGAGGAATTAAAACTAAAGAACGTATTCTTGTCAGAAGAGATAGAAATTTTTGTTGAAAATAAGTTGATAAACCTCCGTTTTTTCTCTAGTGCTTCTGGACAAGATCAGAATGTGAAGAGTTATCTTAATAACATAAGAGAGCGGATTGAGTTAGTACTTCAAAATATTAGCCTGTTAAAGGCAGAGTATTCAAACACAGAAAAAGTAGATGAAAAGTTTTTATTCATAGCAAAATTTATTGCACAAAATATTCATATATTAAAGCGGCAGTTGAAATCAACCTACGATAGACTACCTTGGGAAGAAATGGAATTTTGTTTGATCAGTTTTGTTTCTTCTCACATAAAACGACAGGAAATGAATCTATTCTATAATGCCACATTGAATAAAAGTAAAATACTAGACCACTTGGAAAATTTTGCAAAGAAACTTAAAGAAGAAAAAGATATTATAGAAGGTGTGGACATTGGTAAATTTGCTGATCTCCCGAAGTTAAAACGTGAGAAGGTTGTTGCAGAGATCGTTAGCAATTATCCTCAATTTGGAGAGTTGTATAGCGATTATCAACAAATTAGGGATATTCATTCTTTAGAGAAAATAAGTGATTATATAAAGTTGGCATTATCAGCTAATCCTAAAGAAAGGGAAGGACAGTTAATTATTACAAGGGTTTTACAGGTTATTGGTGAATATTTAAAAAACACTCTAGAATCTCCCAAGTTATCTAGCACTACAAGCGAGCTTCTTCTACTATCATTACCAAAGAACACAAGAGAAGTCATTATAGATTTACGTAACTCACTATCACATGCTTATTCACTCTCTAAAAGAACAGAGATTGAGGAAAATACAGATGTTAATTTTTTTATTGGTGTTCAAAATGACACTAAGAAAGTTGGTGATGTGATTACTAGTATTCTTTATGACAACAAAATTAAAACTGTCAGAATACTTCTAAGAAAAATTATTAATAGTGAGAACTTGGATGAGATAAAAGAAGTCACCGAAGCGTTTAGCAACGCTAAATTAGATGAAATAACCTCAGGAAACTTTGTAACAATGGAACACGAAAAGCTTAAAAAGCTCATTGCAGAACTAAGCAATAGTGTAACTGAAAAGACAAGTCACGAGCAAGAGCTGTTTAATAAAATTAATAACATAATCAATTGTGCAGGAACTCAATCAGAAAATATCAGAACTGATTATATTACAGGGTTTGCATTATTAAAGAGTTTAAGTATTGGCTTTAGTGATAATAAGATTGACCATAACGTTATTAGGGGAATGAAATTTCGTGCTAATAAAACATTAGAGAATATTGTTCCCCGAATAGAATCTCACAGCCTTAAAGAGATTGCTGAGCTATCGAAGAAGATTTCTCATAGTGTTAAGTCAAGAATACAAGAAGACAACCTTGATGAAGTAAATAGATTAACTTGCGAAATTTTTTATATTGCTGAATTTGGAACAGGTGATATCAAATGGATTGAGGAATTAAGAGAAAAGTTGAATGAGAAAGGTTCTTTTATTCCTGCATACAAACAAAAGAAGACTTACAATATAACAGAAGAAAAATATAATAACCAACTTGCACTGAAGCTATCTGAACTGAAAAGTATTTTAAGGAATAACGCATTGAGTGGTAAATTAATTGAAAAACTCCCTTCCTATAAGAGTAATAAGAAATTGCAAGCAGTAGTAGAAATGCTTGTTCTGGATATAATGTCAATCTTAGGCACCTCAAAGAATTATCTAGAAAACAATTTACTTTTCTTAGATGAGAATACTCCTTTACTAACTGGAAAATGTTTGCGTAATCACTTAGCACACGATAATGCCTTGGTTGATGTATTGTTATCTGATCCCTCAATAGCAGTTATCTTAAACGCTAAAAAACTTACTTCAGAAAACATAATGAAAAGTAAGAAAAAAGTTGGCAAGTTAGTGAGAGACGATCCTTCCAAATTGAAGGATAAATACGATCAAGGTCTTATTACTATTACTAATCAGGAAAGAATGTTTGTCGCATTGGAAGAAGGGAATCTCGAAGACTTAAAGAGTTATCTCAAAAAAGGAGCAGACATCAATGCTAGAAGTATTAACTTATGGACTACATTACATTTTGCTGCTAAGGGACCTAGTCTTGAAATTGTAAAATTTGTTCTTAATCAAAATTTAGACGTTAATGTTAAAGATATTAATGGTCAAAGCCCACTACAGATCGCTGCTGCACATGGAAGAAAAAATATTGTGAAGTTTTTTGTAGGGGAAGCTGGTTTATATGTTGATGATGCAGATAATCATGGCAAAACACCACTACACATTGCAGCCCAAAATGGTCACAAGGATACTGTTGAGGTTTTATTAAAAAATAAAGCCAGTACTGTTACTCAAGATATGAGTGGTCTTTCACCTTTATATTATGCAATAAGAAATAATCATGTTAATGTTGCTAAGGTTCTACTAGAAAAAGATACGAATGTTGATATTAATGAGGCCATGGGTGGCTTTACTCCATTGCATGAAGCTGCAGAAAGTGGTCACCTGGAGTTAGTTAATTTCTTACTTCAAAATAAGGCAGACGTTAATGCTAGAAATGACAGAGATTGGACACCATTACATGCAGCGGCGTTTAATGGCCATCTGGAAATAGTAAACGCTTTAATTCTGAAAGGGGCAAATGTTAATGCTAGTGTCATAAATGGTTGTACACCATTACACTATGCAATAGAAAACGGTCATGAAAAGATAGCTAATATTTTATTGAAGCATGGAGCTAATGTTAATGTTGTTGACAAAACCTATAATAACACACCTTTGCACTACGCAGCAAAAGATGGACATGAGAAAATTGTTAAGGCTTTACTGACAAATAAGGCAAATGCTAGTATTGCCACTGTGGAAGGTATAACCCCACTACATTTTGCAGTGCAGAGTGGCCACTTGAAGATAGTTGTTGCTCTTCTTGAGCATGGGGTTAACATTCGCGCTAAAGATAAAAATAATGCTACGCCATTACACTATGCAGCAGAGAGTGGTCATAAGGCAGTTGCTGAGCTTTTAATAAAAAATGGAGTAGAAATCAATGATAAAGCCAATAATAATCTAACACCATTACATGTAGCTGCTCTGAAAGGTCACAAAGATATTATTGAACTCCTAATAAGAAATAAAGCTGAAGTTAGAGCTCAAGACATTAAGGGTAGTACACCATTACATGCAGCTGCTATGAACGGTAGCAAAGATGTTATTGATCTCTTGATAAAAAATAAAGCTGAAGTCGATGCTAGAACTAATGATGGTATGACACCATTACATTCAGCTGCTCTAAATGGCCGTGGAGATGCTGTTGTTTTCCTAATAAAAAATAAAGCTGAAGTAAATGCTAAAGCTAATTATGGTCTTACACCGTTACATGCAGCTGTTGTAGAAGACCATAAAGACGTTGTTAATCTTTTAATAAAAAATAAAGCTAAAGTTAACGCGGAAGGTATTGCAGGCAGTACACCATTACATGTAGCTGTGGAAACAGGTCATAAGGAAATCGTTGAGATTCTGGTAGCAAATGGAGCCAATGTTAATGTTAAGAGCAATAACCTAACACCATTGCTTTCTGCTATTAAATATAATCATAAGGAAATCGTCGAAGTTCTTATAGCAAATGGAGCTAGTGTTAATGTAGAAGGTGGTGAACCTTTATTACTCGCAGTTCTTGCTGGCTACAGAGATATTGTAGAGATTTTGCTAAGAAATAAAGCTTATGTTAACACAAAAGGTCCTGAAAATACTACACTATTGCATTTGGCTGCTAAAAGAGGTGATAAGGAGATAGTAAATGCTCTGATAACAAAAGGAGCTAATGTTGATGCTATGACTATTAATGGTACAACACCGTTATATCTTGCAGCACAAGAAGGTCATGGGGAAATTGCTGAAACTTTGATAGCAAATAGGGCTAATGTTAACATTGTAAATGTTGAAGGTGCTCCGCTACATATAGCTGCAGGACACGGCCATGATAATGTTGTTGAAGTCCTATTAAGTAATGGAGCAAAAATTAATGTTAAAGACAATAAGAGTAGAACATCTTTAGAATTAGCAGTGTCACATGGTCATTTGCAAGTGGTTAAAATGTTACTGCAGTATAAAAAAGTAGATATGAATGCTAAAGGCAATGATGATTGGACTATACTGCACATTGCTTCACAGGAAAGTAACTTGGAAATGGTAAAATGTCTAGTAGATGAAGGGTCTAATATTAATGCTAAAAATGCCTCTGGATCAAAGCCTATACACATTGCAGCTAGAGAAGGTTATAAAAATACCGTAGAGTTTTTCCTTAGCAAGGGGTTGAGTATTAATGAGCTTGGTGCAGCTAACCAGACATTACTACACTATGCTGCAATGAAAGGTCGGTTAGAAGTTGTAAAGTATTTGATAGCACAAGGTGCTGACGTTAATGCTAAAGATACTAATGGCTTAACCCCTATGCATATTGCTGCTAATTTTGGTTATAAAGACGTTATTGAAGTTTTATTAAAAAATGGTGCAGTTTATAACGCTGTTGACAAGCTTTGTAGAAGACCATTAGAAATGACTAACGATAAAGACGTTATCAATCTATTAGCATCAACTGAGAAATTATTTGAGGCTGTAAAACGTAATAGCTCTTCAGAGGTTGAGAATTACATTCAAGCAGGAGCGTTTGTTAATGCCAAAAATGCTGATAGTGTAACACCATTATATTATGCTGCATGGAAGGGCTATGATGGAGTTGTCAATATTCTATTACAAAATAAAGCTAATCCTAATGTGGTTGGTAACAAGGGGTTTACTCCTCTGCATTATGCTGCTAAGTTCTCTCACTTAAAAGTTGTAAAGGCCCTATTGTCTAATGGTGCAGTATACAATGCTGTCTCTGACAGTGGGAAAACACCATCAGATTTTACTGTGGATAAAAGTATAACTAGCTTATTTAAACTAGTCAGTGAATCATTTAAAAAGGTTAAAGATGGTAATGCTCAAGTTATTAATGACCTAAATAAGATAAAGGATATTGATACAGTAAAAGCAGTGATGAGTGCTCGTAATAGAGAGAACAAAACGTTAGTAGTTGCTGCAGTACATAGTAACTTTTCAAAAGTCGAGCAGTTGAAGCAGATATCGCAAAGTGACGTATCCGCTCAGATTGATACAGCTTTAGTGCTCTTGAATCAAGGCAATTACCAAAAAGCCTTAAGTATTTTCAGAAGCGCATTTGAAAGAAGAAAAGAAATACTAGGACCAGACAATCCTGGTACTTTAGATATTCAGACATATATAGCCAAAGTGCTATATAAGCAAGGAATTTACCAAGAAGCTTTAAATATGCTTGAAGAGATTTTTCAGAAACAAAAAGAAATGCTGGGTTTAAACGATAAGGATACTTTAAGTACAAGAAGTACAATCGCTTTAGTGCTGCATAGACAGGGGAAAGATGAAGAAGCTTTTAATATTTATCAAGAAGTCTATCAGAGACAAAAGGAAATACTAGGGTCAAATCATTCAGATACCTTAAATACTCAGTTTCACATGGCATTAGTATTAGATAAACAGGGAAAATATGAAGAAGCGTTAAATATCAATAGGGCAGTTTTTGAAAAGAGGAAAGAAACACTAGGTACACATGATCTAGCCACTGTGAGTGCCAAAAATAATATAGCAATGGTACTAGCTAACCAAGGTAAATACGAAGAGTCCTTAAAAATCTATAAAGAGGTTTTTGAAAAGAAGAAAATAATTTTAGGTATTAATCATGCTGATACCTTGAGAACGTTACATAACATTGCTGGGGTACTCTTCAATCAAAATAAACATCATGAAGCCTTGAAAGCTTTTCAAGAGGTTTTAAATATCCAGAAAAAAGCTTTACAACAAAATCACCCAGAAACCTTGAATACTCAATACAACATAGCAAATGTACTTTTTGCTCAAGGGAAATGGATCAGCGCACTTAAAGTCTACAGAGAAAGTTTTGATCAAAGAAAAGCTGTTTTTGGACCAAGTCATCCGAGTGTTTTAGATATTTTAAAAAAGATAGAGATGATTAATTTTAGATTTAAGCTTGAGGGTAGCGAAGCATCAGAGGTTCTCCAGCATCTGCAGAAAGATATCAACATTGCTGCTAGTAAAGGTGATATACGAACTGTTCAGCGTCTGTTAAAAGATGGAGCTGATGCCAACGATAAAGATATTGATGGAAGAACACCGTTGCATTACGCTGTTAGCAATGGACACATAGATATAGTAAACATCTTACTAACAAATGGAGCTAATGTTAGTCAAGTTACTAATAAAGGTAATACACCATTACACACTGCTACTTCCAAATGTTACAAAGAAATTGTTGAGGTTCTGTTACAACATATCAGTCGTGATAAATTAAATGACTTTGTTAATGCTAAAACTACTTCTAGTGGTACTACATCACTTCATGTTGCAGCTAAAGGTGGCTCCTTGGAAGTTGTAAAATCTTTATTAAAACATGGTGCAATTTATAACATCAAGAATAAAGAAGGTAAAGCACCACTTGATCTTTCTCGAGACCAAAATATTACTAACCTATTGAAATTAGTAGAAGAGCTGTTTGAGAATGCAAAAAATGGTAATGTTGAAATTATCAGTAAGCTGAAAGCAATAAAACCTGATGAGCGCGTAGCTGTAACAAATGCTCGTAATGATCAAGACAAGTCATTAGTCCAGGTTGCAGTAATCAATAAACACTCAAACCTTGCAAGTAGATTATTAGAAATATTAAAAAGTCCAGATCAGAGTTTACAAGATGTCAGCGTAGAAAATCGAGTAAAGAGTTTAAAGTTATAGCTCTCTTAAATGAAACTCTAATGAGGGTGCCAAGATCTAGAAAATATATAAAAATTACAGTGGACTTTACATCTTACTAATTATAAATTAACTTACTACCTAATCAATTCCTGAGTTATGTATGAGTAAAATTTTGATAATATTAGCAGCAGGAAAGAGCAGTAGAATGAATTCTGAATATTCAAAAGCGTTGCACCAAGTGGGAAATCTTACTCTTTTAGAACATATAATTTCTAATGCAAAATCGCTGAGTCTAAAAAGCTTATCAATTGTTGTTAACAACTCCCTTCTAAAAGATTTAGAAAACTTTGATACTCTAAAAAGTATAATCGATCAATACAATATAAAACTAATAATTCAAGAAGATATTACAGGTACTGGCACTGCAGTTAAAATTGCTCTAGAAAATCTGGAGGAGTTATCTGATCAAGACATAGTTTTAATACAGTACGGAGACACTCCTTTTATATCTAGCGATACAGTTATGAAAATGACTGATTGTTTAAAGTATAATAATTTAGTTCTTCTTGGATTCAATAGTCAAGATGAACAATATGGAAGATTAGTAATTGATAATTATGGAAATGTTCAAAAAATCCTAAAAAATGGAGATAAAATGCTTCTTGCAAACTCTGGAATAATGGCTTTATATGCTAAAGATCTCTTTACCTTAGTAAAAGAAATAAAATTTAATAATTCGACCAATGAATATTGTCTTAATGATATAGTGCCCATTGCAGCAACCAATAACTTGAGTGTAGGTTATGTAGTTTCTGATGAAAGAGAAGCAATGGGAGTAAATAATAAAGAGGATTTGATTAAAGCCGAACACTATTTTCAAAAAAAAAGGCAGCCAACTCTTCTTTCATAATCACATTTTTTTATTCATTAATTTAAGTTGACATTTGTTTTATACTGATTTTATAATACCTTTTGATTCTTACTTGTAAGATAATTGGTACGACAAATTTTCCTAGTTGTAGTGAGAGGGTATACATGGGGATATTAATAACAGGTGCTGCAGGTTTGATAGGGTCGACCTTGGTGAAAAAGTTAGAAAACCAAGGCCATGAAGTAATAAGCTGCGATATTAGGTTTCGCGATAATCCACTCAGTTTTTTTTTAGAAGATGTAGTACCACTACTTGCTAAGTGTACAGGAATTATTCATCTGGCTGCAATTTCTCGAGTTATACATGGTGAACTTTATCCTCAACTGTGTCAAAAAATTAATGTTGATGGTACAATGCAGTTTTTAGGGTTATGTAATTCACTTCCAAATAAACCGTGGTTTATATATGCAAGTAGTAGGGAAGTCTATGGAGAGCAGAAGGAACTGCCGGTTACAGAATCTGCTAGTATCAATCCAATAAATAATTATGCCAAAGGTAAAGCATTTATTGAGAAGCAAATAACAAGTTTAAAAGATTTTAATGTAGCAATATTACGCTTTTCAAATGTATACGGTGGTTTACTAGATCATAACAGTAGAGTAATTCCTGCACTCTGTATTAATGCATTAAGAGGTGATCCAATTAAAATAGAAGGTAAAGAATGTGTTTTTGATTTTACCTACTTGGATGATGTTATAGAGGGTATATGCTTAACTGTTAAATATTTACAAAGTGAAAAATCTTCTCTTCCTGCTATTCATCTTACTACTAATAGCCCATGTACTTTAGAAAACTTAGCAAAAACAATATTAAAAGTCACAAAAAGTGATTCTAGAATTGATTTTTATCCTCCAAGAAATTTTGATGTAACTAAGTTCCATGGTGATTTTACTAGAGCTAAAGAGCTACTTGGTTGGTCTCCAAAGCATTCATTAGAAGTAGGATTAAGCAATTTTATAAAAAGTCTACAAAACAATACACAAGAATATCCTAACAATATAGATATGGTAAAATATGAAAATATTAAAAGTTATTCATGGTTACCCTCCTTATTATAGTGCTGGTTCAGAGGTTTATAGCCAAACTCTTGCTCATGAACTAGCAAATAACAATGAGGTACAAGTATTTACTAGGTATGAAAATAGCTTTTTACCTGATTTTTATTACACTACAGTACTAGATCGTAGTGATTCACGAATCTTACTGCATTTAATTAATATACCCATAACTAAATATCGTTACAAATTTATTAATGAAGAAGTAGATATAAAATTTAAAAGAGTAATAGATAACTTTCAGCCAGATCTTATACATTTTGGTCATCTTAATCATCTATCAATTACTTTACCAGAAATTGCTTTTAAAGAAAATATACCTACAATTTTTACGCTACATGACTTTTGGTTAATGTGTCCAAGAGGAAGGTTTATTCAACGCAATTCTGAAGATTTATTACGGCTTTGTGATGGACAAAAGGATCAAAAATGTGCAACCCAATGTTACAAGGGATATTTTACAGGAGATGAAGAATTCCTGAATTTAGACCTAAATTATTGGGAACAATGGGTTGCAACTAGAATGAAGTACACAAGGAAAATAATAGACTATATAGATTACTTTATTTCCCCATCGAAATTCTTGATGGATAAATTTACTCAGGATTTTAATGTTCCGATAAACAAAATTTCTTATCTTGATTATGGTTTTGATCTCAATCGTCTTAAGAATAGAAATAGAGTACAAGAAAAAGAGTTTATTTTCGGTTATATTGGTACTCATACTCCCGAAAAAGGTGTTGACCTATTACTAAAGGCTTTTTCTCACTTACCATCTAAAGCAAAACTTAGAATCTGGGGAGCAGCAAGAGAAGAAACTAAAGCTTTAAAAGCAATTGCCGATCAGTTTTCACCTGTTGTTAAAGAAAGAATAGAGTGGATGGGAAGTTATGATAATAAGAATATAGTTACTGACGTATTTAATAAAGTCGATGCAATAGTCGTTCCTTCAATTTGGGGTGAAAATTCACCGTTAGTAATACATGAAGCACAGCAACTTAGAATACCAGTTATAACAGCCGATTATGGTGGTATGGCAGAATATGTAAGAGATGGACTATTATTTAAGCGCAGAGATGCAAGTAGTTTGTCAGAAAAAATGCAAGTCCTATCTACAAATCAGGAGTTATACAATAAACTTACCCAAAAAGGCTATCCTTATACTGAAAATGGAAATATACCTTCTATAAGTGAGCATACTGAAAAACTTAACAAGATTTACCGTAATGCTATTGAAAAGAAAGGCAAATCAGTAGCTGTTAAACCCGGTCCTTGGAGAATTACTTTTGATACTAATCCAGATTACTGTAATTTTGCTTGTATAATGTGCGAATGTTTTTCACCATACAGCAAAGTTAAAGAAGAAAAGAAAGCTAAAGGAATAAAACCTAAGATACTGTCGATAGAAACTATCAGAAAAGTAATTAAGGAAGCAGCTGGCACACCTTTAAGGGAAATCATTCCTTCTACTATGGGTGAGCCTTTAATGTATAAAAGCTTTGATGAAATAATCAATTTGTGCCATGAGTTCAGCCTTAAGCTTAACCTCACAACCAATGGTTCTTTTCCTATTAAAGGAGCTAGAAAATGGGCTGAACTATTGGTACCAATTTTATCTGATGTTAAGATTTCCTGGAATGGGGCAACTAAAGAAACTCATGAAAGAATCATGAAAGGTTCAAAATGGGAAGTAGTGACAGAAAATTTAAAAACTTTCCTTGAAGTTAGAGATAAATACTTTAGCGATACAGGTGAAAGGTGTACCGTTACTTTACAATTAACATTTTTGGAAAGTAATTTACATGAACTCTATGACATAGTTAAGATGGCCATAAAAAATGGCATAGATAGAGTTAAAGGACATCATCTTTGGGCACATTTTGAGGAAATTAAGGATCTATCTATGAGAAGAGATGAATTAGCAATTAGTAGATGGAACACGGAGGTGAGAAGGTTATACGAACTTAGAGATAATATGCTATTGCCAAATGGTAAAAAGATAAAATTAGAAAATTTCACAATCCTTTCTCAAGAAGGTATTAAGGATTTGGCTCCAGGTGGTCAATGCCCATTTTTAGGTAAAGAAGCATGGATAAACAATGAAGGAAAGTTTAGTCCTTGCTGTGCCCCAGATGAACTCCGTAAGACATTAGGAAATTTTGGTAATGTTAATGAGGTTAAACTCGAGGAAATATGGCAGAGTAGTGAGTACCTAAGCTTACAAAAGAATTATTTAAATTACAAATTATGCAAAACATGCAACATGAGAAAACCTTTGATCAATTAATCAAAGATAATCTTAGATCTATTAAAATTTCACCGTGTGAGAGGTTTCACGAGTTGCTAGGAAATCCTTTGTATGAAAATAGGTTTATAAAGGTTGGTAAATTTCATGAGCCCGTTCTTGCACCGGTTTATGATCAGATAGGCGCTTATCATATCAATGTGAGAGGAGAAGCAGTTTATCATCATAGATTTCTAAAAACTTTTGGATTCTACTTTAATAGAGCGGCTGTAGAAGATGATACAGGGTGTTACCATATTGATTCATCTGGATGTAGAGTATACAAACAGTCGTATCAATGGATTGGAAATTATCAGGAAGATGCTTGTGTAGTTAGAAGACATGATAAATGTTTTCATATTAATTTAAATGGCAACAGGATTTATCAGGAGGAATATGATTATGTTGGAGATTTTAAGGATGGTATCGCTGTAGTCTATAAGGATAGTAAAGCTACACATATTAATCATCATGGAAAGTTAGTACATAATAAATGGTATAAAAAACTTAATGTTTTTCATAAAGGGTATTCTATTGCAGAAGATCAACATGGTTGGTTTCATATAGATATTAATGGTGATCCTGTTTACCAGCAGAGATTTAAAATGGTAGAAGCATTTTATAATGGGATGGCAAAAGTTGAAACTTTTGAAGGTGTGTTAGGACAAATCGATATTACCGGAAATGTAAAGTTTAGTATTTTTGATTTAGGTAAAGAATCTCAAGTGCATAGGATTTCTGCAGAACTTTCAGCCTTTTGGAAAACTTACCTAACAAGCGTTGCTATTGAACTTGATTTGTTAAATATTTTACCTGCAACTACGCCAGTTTTATCTAAAAAGTTAAACATTATCGTACCAAATCTAGAAAGGCTGTTAAGGGCGTTGTGGGAAATAGGGTTTATTGATTACGATAAGGACAAGGACTTATGGCAACTATCATCAAAAGGTAAGTGTTTTAAGGGAATACCATTTTTGCCAAAAGCAGCAACGATGTGGGCAAGAGTTGCCGCTGAAAAGAATTGGTTAAATATTGCCGATATACTAAAACAGAAGTCAATCTCTTCATTTGAATCTTTTAAGGAAAGAGAAGCATCAGAAAATAAGAAAATAGCGTTTTACCAAGCATTGCTAGGATATTCTAGGTTTGATACTAAAGAGTTTAATTCTAGAATTAATATAGATGATGCTAAGAATATATTGCTATTTGGTGTACACTCTTTATTTCTTGCTTATTCTGATATACACAATAAAGGTTCTATAGGCCTATATAACGAACATAAAGTACCAAGACAGTTAGTAGAAAATTTAAAAGTCAAACTTATAACTCAGGAAGAACTATCAGTTACAAATTATGAATTAGGTGTCTTTTGCCGCTTTCTACAGCACTATGATGATGATAAAGTATTGTCTTATTTAAAATTGGTCAAAGGAATATCTCGTATTTTATTGATAGAAACTATTTTAGATTACCGCTCTCCAACTGGAGGCTCTGTAGATATTAATGTCATGGTTGAAACAGGAGGTAAACTAAGAACATTAAACGATTGGGAAAAAATACTCAAACAAGTAAAAGGATTCAAAATTTTTGCTGTTTTACCTTTAACAGATTACTTATCAGTTATTGATGTCAGATGTTAATCACATGGAAACATTACAAAAAAATGGTTTTTTTATTATCAAAAATCTGGTTCCTTTAAAGCTAATAACTCAGTCTTTAAGTGATATAACAAATAAAATATCAAAGCTATCCCAAGAATTAAGTGTTTCAACTTCTGACTACTTAAACTGTACCGGCAGATGGGGCATGTTATCTCAAGTAACTAGAATTATCTCTCAAGCATTAGATAAAATTATTAAAAATTACCTTGAAAAGTCACTTCAGTGTCAGATACTGCAGAAAAAATCAAATGTTATATGTAAAACTGCTGATTTAATAGATGCAGTTCCCTTCCATCAAGACATCTCCTATAGTTTCGATGATCCTTACCACTTTTCCGTTTGGTTAGCTTTGAATAATGTCAGTGAAACTTCAGGTGCACTACAAATTATAGAAAACAGTCATAAATGGAAAATACAGCCTTTAGTTGATTTTTGGTACCCATATTTTTTTGATCAGTACTCAAATAACCGAGAAAATTACAAAATTAAGTCACTACCTATTTCAGCAGGAGATGCAATAATTTTTGATTCACGGTTATGGCATGGTAGTGATAAGAATACAGATGCTAAAGATAGATTTGCTTATGTAACAAGGTGGATTGTAAAAGATCAAAACCTTCCCTATGTGCCAAAACCTCAGCCTTCAGTTTTTGGTATACTCAATTGTGGTGAGTTAACAGAATCTATACTGAGAGAATGCTTGTCATTATTTGGCTACCAGGAAAGTATAAAAGCAAAAAACATGGAAGAACTTATCAAGAGCTGGTTAGCCTTTATTACAGACACAACTACAAATATTTCTGAGATCGACACTACTAAGGCTAAGCGAGATTTATATAAGCTACTTATTCTCAATCAAGCATCAGCACTACATGATGCTGGAGACATCTCAGGAAAAATATACAAAAATTTATGGTTTTCACTACTTGTATTTCTCAATAAAAAAGTCAACGTAGTGGAGCTAGCATTATAAATGAACAGAAGTAGAGTTGATAGCTTCAAATGTGTATTGATGTTCATCCTGAATATAGTATCTAAATTCAAACTTAATGTACTTATAATGTCTTTAGTTGCCCTGGTGGTAGCTGTTGATTTGTCTTTTAGAAAGTATTTAGTAAAAAATATTCTAGATACAGCTGTAAAATATCAGGAAGGTAATGTAATTGAAAATCTTTTATTACCTGTAAGCGCTTATCTTGGTATGGCATTACTTATCACTACTGCTTTTAGATTCTATGGCTATTTTGTTGACATTCGAATGTTTACCTTAATGCGTCAAAAGATAGCTGATATGTCTTTTTGTAGGCTACTCCAACACGACCATTCCTATTATCAGAACAATTTATCTGGAAGCTTAGTACATAAGGTCAGTAACTTAATGGATAGTGTGATAGAGTTAATAAGATTGCTTATAGATTGTTTTTTCGGTTACAGCATAGCATTAGTCTTAGCTATTTATACCTTATCATTAGTAAACATAAAATTTGCAATCGCTACATTCACTTGGGTAAGCATTTTTATTTTAGTATCGATTTTCAGCTTTCGTGTACTTACTGAACTAGCTGATAATTACTCTAAACAAAATTCACAAGTAATAGCTAGTATAGCAGATAGTATTTTAAATGTTATATCAGTAAGGTTATTTTCTCAGCAAGCACATGAGAGACACAAATTTTTTCAAATATGCAAGAAAAGAACTATTGCAGAGAGAAAATTACAATGGGCATACTTTTGTCTTTGGTTTATATATGGCTATTCATTCGATATACTCCAAGCAGTAAACTTGTATTTTTTAATTCATGATTATCAATTGAACAAAATCGCAATAGGAGATATTGTTCTTGTACTTGGAATTAATATATCGATTATAGAGTTTCTTAACCATCTAACTAGGAATCTTACCCAATTTTCTACTCATTTCGGCAAAGTTTCAGATGCATTGCCAATCTTGACTACCGTACCAGAAATTCAAGATAAGGAAAATGCTAAAGAATTAAATTTATTAAGTGGAAGAATAACGTTTAACAATGTTTCTTTTTCTTATGAAGGTAAGGAGCCATTATTTCAAGATTTCTCAGTTACCATTAATCCTTGCGAAAAGGTAGGTCTAGTTGGTTATTCTGGAGGTGGTAAATCTACTTTTATAAACTTAATTCTAAGGCTATTTGATGTTAAAAAAGGTAATATACAGATTGATAATCAAATAGTATCAGAAGTTACACAGAGTTCTTTGAGGCAACAAATATCTGTAATACCTCAAGACCCATTGTTATTTCATGATACTATTTTAGCAAACATCATATATGGTAAACTTCAATCTACTATAGAAGAAATAATGAGAGCTGCAAAGCTGGCTGGTATTCACGATTTCATTATGACTCTACCAGATCAATATGGAACTACAGTTGGAGAAAAAGGCATCAAGCTATCTGGAGGAGAAAGACAAAGAATAATAATAGCCAGGGCATTTTTAAAAAACGCTCCAATATTATTTCTCGATGAACCAACTAGTCAGTTAGATTCTATAACAGAAAAAACAATTCAAATGAGTTTATTTAAACTGATGAAAAATAAAACTACGATTACTATAGCACACCGTATTTCTACACTTTTACACATGGACCGAATTCTAGTATTTAACAAAGGAAAAATTGTCCAAGATGGTAAACACGCTGAACTAGTTTCTAAGCACGGTCTTTATAAAGAACTTTGGAATGCTCAAATTGGTTGTTTGAATGGCAAAAAATAAGATGGAAAAAATTATTGATCTGAGAAGTGACACTACAACTCTGCAGAGCTCCAACGTTATACATGCAATAAGTAATGCAACTGTTGGAGATTTTGCTTATGGTGAAGACAAAAGCTGTAATGACTTATCAGAATATTGCAAACAATTATTCAAAGTAGAAGAAGCATTATTTGTAACCAGCGGTATGCTTGCAAATAGATTAGCCATTGCCAGTCAAACAAGTCCTGGTGATGAACTAATAACTCATTATAATTATCACGTTAATTTTTTCGATAGCGCAGGCAATGCAAAAGTAAATAATATCGTATTTAATTGTATTAGAAATAATAGCGGAATCTTAGATGTTGATGAAGTAGAATATGCTATTAATTCTAAGCCGAGGTATAAAATTTTTGCTCAGGTGAGTCTTGTTTCTATAGAAAATAGTATAAATGGGTTTAATGGTAAAATTTATCCTTTTGAAAAACAAGTTGAGTTATATCACTTTTTAAAAGCTCACAATGTAAATCTTCATTTAGACGGTGCAAGAATATTTAATGCTCATATCGAAACAAATATTGCTTTAGCAGATTATGCTAAATATGTGGATACAATGAGCTTTTCTTTTACTAAAGGACTTGGCGCTCCTTTTGGTTCAATGCTTATGGGTAAAAGAGAGATAATTGAAAGGGCTAAAAAGCTACAGGTTTGGCTAGGTAGTGGTTATCATCAGATAGGGTATTGTGCTAATGCAGCAAAGTATGTACTACAGAACAATATTTCTAGGCTTAAAGAAGACAATAAACTCACCAAACTGTTTGCAGACAAGATTAAGGAAATTCCACACATAAAACTGGTACTACCTTATCCAGAAACTAATATAGTAAGCTTTAGTATAAAAGCACTAAATGTAACTAATGAGGTTTTCTTGAGTAAGTGCCAAGCTTATGGTTTATTACTTTTTCCTTGGCTCGAGTCTCATATAAGAGCAGTTACCCATCTTGGCACAAAGGAAACAGACATCATGAAAGCTGCTGAAATTATAAAGGAGGTTGTGTTAAATTTAATATGAGAATAAAAATAGATTTCTTTAGCGATTCAAACACTGACCCTTCAGCTAAAATGAGGGAAGCGATGGCTAAAGCAAAAGTTGGAAACGAAGCTGCATGTGAAGATCCAACTGTAAACGAATTAGTGGCAACCGCATGTAAAATATTAGGTAAACCTGCAGGAATCTTTTTGATTTCAGGAACGATGTCCAATGTAATTGCTTATAAAGTACACATTCAAAGACCTGGTGATTACTTGCTGCTTGATGAAACTTCACATCCACTCATAGTACAATCTGGCTTGATCGCAGCCCAGGCACATGCCACTCCTTTGCCCATCAAAGGTACGAGAGGAATATTTACTGGAGAACAAATTGTTGAGTTTATTACTCGTCCTAGTTTAAGAAATATTCCGAGAGTTGGGCTTGTTTCTATCGAACAAACGACAAATTTTGGTGGTGGAGCTGTGTGGCCTTTAGAATATATTCAAGAGATCTCAAGTCTCTGCAAAGAGAATGACGTATTCACTCATTTAGATGGAGCAAGACTGTTCAACGCTTGTGCTCATACTAAAATATCTCCAAAAGAGTATGCAAGTTATTTTGATTCGGTATTCATTGATTTTAGTAAAGGATTAGGTGCTCCAATGGGCGCAATATTGCTTGGAAGTGAAGAGTTTATTGAAAAAGCTTGGTACTATAAGTTTCAAATTGGCGGAGGTATGCACCAAGCTGGCATTATTTCAGCTGCATGTTTATATGCTTTACATAATAATATAAATTGTTTAGAGGAAGATCATAAAAAGATGAAGCACCTTATAGAAGGCCTAGACTCCATAGATCAAGTTATAATTGATATCGACCTATACAAAACTAATATAGCGTATTTTTCATTACGTACTAATTGTATATCTACTCAAGAATTAATAAACGTACTAGTTACAAATTATGGAATTAGAATGGCTAACATAAGAGGTAAAATCAGAGCTATAACACATAGAGATATAAGCTATGAAGATATTAATACTACTGTATCTGCTATAAGAAAGATACTAAGTAAGTAATTTTCTGCACTAATTGTTTGCAAACTTCTTGTCAAACAATATTATACCAATATAGTATTATGCTAGCATCTGCATAGAGCTATTTGGGAATAGGTGTGAACTTTGTCTTCTTTCAATATTTGCTATTCTTCTGTGGATATATGCTGCTTTATTTATCAAGACAAAGTATACCAATTGCTCTACCACTGTTAATAGATACTGACCATGTAAAATTAAGCTATTTTTTTGCCTGCTTTTCTTTTTTTTATGGAGTATCAAAATTCGTTAATGGAATAATCATGGACTCCAAAAATAATCCATTATTTATGTTTGGGCTATGCAATATTGCAACTGGATTATTAACCATTGGTATAACTTTATCATATAATAATCTAACTTTATTACTGTTAACATTAATATTATTAGCTTGGACACAAGGGTTAGGTTGGCCAGCTATTACCAAGTTTATGGTTACAAACTCTAGCATCTCTTCAATTGCATCATCATGGGGAGTTATGAGCGCATCTCAGCAACTTGGTTCTTGTGTTACTTTGATTATATTACCAAGCATAATTAAAATTTATGATGCAAAAAGTGCATTTTTGTACTCTGGTCTCTTATGCTTACTTTTTGGAATTTATATAATATTAAAAGCATATTACAAAGAAAGTGCCAACTTTACTACCTATTATAAGGTGCAAAAATCTCAGATAGGTATCAAAGTGAAAAGTTCTATATGGTTTCTATGTTGTGCTACTTTTTGTGCTTATATTATAAAAATGGGAATCTTCTTTTGGTTTCCTATAATTTTAAAGGATAAATTACAAATTTCTCTTGTACAATCCTCACTAATAACAGGCGTATATGATTTAGGTGGAATCCTTGGAACTTTAATCACAGGAAGAATTAGTGATATGTACTTCTTTCAAAATAGAAGCTTGCTGGCATCACTTTATATGTTGGGTATAGCACTCACTTTTATTGCAATGAACTTTGGTCAAAATATAATTCTTATGAACCTTGGTGCAATCTTATCAGGATTCTTTATATTTGGAGTGCAAGTACTGACAGGTGTTATAGCTGTAGAAATTGCTCCACAAAATAATGTATGTGCAATTGTAAGCTTAACAGGATTATTTGGGTATATTGCAAGTTCAATATTTTCATGCGTGCTCTTAGGAGTGCTTGTTAAGCACTGTGGTAACAGTATTATGTTTTCATTTTTTTCCATTTGCTCTGTTGTTGCACTCGTTTGCTTTTCCATACTATCAAGCAAAGGCCTTAAAAAACTAAGTAAAGCGGTGTAAAAAACATTTCTCAACAGTTAAACTTTGTAGATAGATTTTTTACCCAAGGAATAAACATGGTAACCATATCTTAGTAACAGCTCACTATCTAATAAATTACGGAAATCAAAAACATTAGGTGCAGCCATAATACTCTTTAAACTTGCAAAATCTTGATTTTTAAATTCTTTCCACTCCGTTAACAATAACAAGGCTTCCGCGTCCCTTGCAGCCCCTATAGCATTGTCTGCGTACTCTATATCCTTTAGAACTTGCCTAGCATTATCCATCCCCATTGGATCATATGCAGTAACTTTAGCCTTGTTATTCACTAACAATTGTGCAATATCTATAGCTGGGCTATTTCTTACATCATCAGTACCAGACTTAAAAGTTAGCCCCCATATCGCTATTTTTTTATTTTGGACTCCATTTAATACATATTCTACCTTTTTAGCAATGTTTGTTATATGATTATAGTTAGATTCCTTAACTGAATTTAAAATTTGTAGCTTAACATTGTGGTCTTCAGCAAGCCTTATTAAAGCTGACAAATCTTTAGGAAAACATGATCCTCCAAATCCTGGACCAGCTTTGAGAAATTCCTTACCTATTCTATGGTCCATTCCCATACTGTTAGCTAAAAGGTCAATGTCTGCTCCTAATAGCTCACATAAACCTGCCATCTCATTGATAAAAGCAACCTTTGTTGCTAGAAAGGCATTAGAAGCATATTTAATCATTTCAGCAGTAACTGTATCAGTGACTATTAACGGAATATTCTTATCTATAAATGATCTATATATAACTTCTAGTTTTGCCCTAGCTAGCTTAGTTTTTACTCCTATTATTATCCTATCTGGGTATAAAAAATCTGATACTGCAGAGCCTTGCTTGAGAAACTCTGGATTAACTCCTAAATCAAAGTTATAGCCCTTATTAGATAAATAATTATGTATATTTTCTGCAGTACCAGGAGGAACAGTTGACTTTATCACTATTAAGCAATCTTGATTAACTCTCTCAGAAACTTCACTTACTGCATTATATACATTCTTTAAATTTGCATTTCCTAGGGAGTCTGATGGAGTATCTACAGTTACAAATACTACTTCTGCATTGGGATTTATTTGAGAATACGAATCAAAAAATCTTATCCTTTGTGACTTTATATTATTCTCTAAATAATCTGCTAATCCAGGTTCATATAAGGGAATTTTCCCTGATTTCAAAAGTTCAATCTTCTCAGTATTTATGTCAATGCAATCAACTTTATGGCCCTGCTCCGATAACATTGTACCAGATACTAATCCTACATACCCTACTCCTATAATAGTTATGTGCATTTTACTATCACCTTAAAAATGTAGCTTAAATAAATACCATTAACAATTATAAACTTTTGTTGTTACATTATTTTGCTTAATTGCCTTACCTTTCGAATAAATTATAAATAAGGTTGATGGTATTAATATCAAAGTACCATATAAAGCACTTTTATCAGGTAATTCATTAAATATAACGTATGTTACTATTGCAGAAATTATTAGCTCTATGTACCTATAAGGTGCAAGTGCAGTAGCATCAGTAAGAGTAAAAGCTTTTAACATAAAGAGCAAAATTAGATTTGAATTAATTCCCAGAATCAGCAGTAATATTAATTCCAACAAGGAAGGCATATGCCAATAAAATAACAAAGGTGGAGTAGAAAAAATAGTTGTCGTTAGAGCTGAATAAAATAACATACTTATTACTGACTCTTTTATCACAAGTTTCTTATTAAGTATGTCTAATATAGCAAAGATTAACGCAGATACAATAAAAATAAGAATTTTAGGATTAAAGTCTTCACTATGAGCTTTGGTGGTAATAGCAATACCAACAAAACCAATAATAGTTACTATCCATCTTTGCCAAATTATATTTTCGTTTAGTAAAGGGATTGCAAGAAGTATAACAAATAATGGTATAGAAAAACTTATAATCGTTGCAGTTACTATGGGGAAAATACTCAATCCATAGGTCCATAAGAACATTCCACAAAACAACAATGCACCTCTAGTTATTTGAATAGATATTTGACTTGTTTTAAAAGCTTCCATTCCATAGTAAAACATAAAAGGTACAAGGGTAATAGTGGTAAACAGAAAGCGGAAAAAAATTATTTCAAAACTCTGAAGATGTAAACTTAGATATTTTGATATAGTATCATTAGCTACACTACTAAGTAAGCTAAGTATAAACCAGATAACCCCAAACAAATAAGCTCTCAATCTGTAATCCATAAAGCTTCTGATTTAATAGATACGATGTACTCATATAATTTTACTACAAAACTAATAATATAAAAGTTTTCTGATGTACGTCCCCAGAATGTGATCGTAAGGGTTCATTATAAATAATTCGGGAAATTTCGTCTCTTTAGACATATTAAGAGCTATGTAACGAACGTTTATATTTGTGAGTAATAGTAAGGCTCAAGGTAAGGAAAATGCTAGTGAGGTAAAGTAGAATAACGTTAATTTGATAATTTAAGCTCATTCCCTCTTGCTACATCTCTCTTTAATATCTCCTCTTTTGCAGCAGGTCTATAATTACTGCTTAAATTTAGGTGCACACTAATTTTTCGATTTATATATTATTCTAATGCTTGTATAATACCTTCATTGAATATTTGATTTTGAGGTAATTAGATGCCAAAAAGTAAAACTAAACGTGGAACGGAAGATTTGAAGGGTAATGCAGGCCCAAGCAAAAGATCTCGTCTCAGTTCTGATCCTAAAAAAAATAAAGAGATTATCTCTAGCAAAGTAATAAGTAAGCTGAAGGATGTTGTTAAAGGTGATAGAACTTCAGCTATTGAGGAATGGGTCAAGGCTCACCCTGTAACAGTAGAGGGTCTAACCGTTGAGCAATCGGACCTCTTATGTAATGCGTTTCGTGATGAATCTTGTTGGTCAGGTGCGACACTAGATGTTGCTAAATTGGTAGGAGAATTAGCTAAATCAGGTGTGTTGAATCCATTTGCTATATATAAAATAGCATGTATTGAGTGTGTAGAGAGTGAAATTAAGCAATTATTTGACAAGGCGTTAGAGTCTTTTAGATCTGACTTATCTCATAAAGGTGCATGTGAGGAAGATAGGAATTTAGCTTGCAGTGATAAGCTTGCAAGAGTTGAATTGTTAAGTTCCATGGGAAGACGTGATCCTGTTTTCAATTTCTGGATTGATCAAGAATCAGGTAACCTTAGAGAAAATATAGAAGCAGAAGATGGATTTAATAAGGCTGTAGATTTCAAGTGGAGTAAGGGAGTGGAACACTTCTATAATCGTCTGTGTTCTGAAGAAAAATTAGTGAAAGAAGAGAGAGAAAAATTGCTAGTTTCTGCTATTGCAAAATTATCTCCATTGCAATCTAGCTATAAACTTGCTTCTACCTTAAGTTCCCTTCTAGGTAAAGTCATAAGCGCAAAAGTAGATCATAAGTCACTACTTGGGCTACCGAATAAGAAAGATAGGGGTGTGATCTATCGTCCTCTTAGTTACTTAGTAGAGCACGGTTTTCTTTGCACAACTAAGTATGTTATCCAGTACTTGAGCGAGGGATGTTCAAGATCTGAAGTAGAGAAAATGCTTTCACCTAGAGGATATGCACATCTTCTCTCATCGCTTTCATTTGTTGTAGTTTCTAAAGATTATGACTTGGATAACAGGAATGAAGCAAGGTCAGCTATTAGCAGTCTTTGGGAATCTAGTGTATTTAACCAAAATAAAATAAATGTTGTCGATCCTTTTAAAGATAGGATTGCTTTTGTTGCAATGGAAAATGCAATTTCAAATTTGATTGTAGATCAGGAGAACAGCAAGGATACTCAAAGTGCTGGCGATGGTGAAAAAGTTGATTTGGTCTTGAGTATTTTAAAGTTTGCTAAAGATTGTTGTTCAGACAAAAGCTTTAAATCATTAAAAGAGAGGATAGCAAATAGTTTAGATAAAACAAGGAATTCTAAGATGATAGATGCAACTAGCTCCTGCAATTTAATAGAAGAGTTGTGTAAGTCAGCGAGAAATTTGAATTTATTCTCTGCTAGCACTGAAGGTCCTCAATCTACGTTAGTGGGTACTAATGTTAGTATTTCGCCTGCTGCAGTTGTTAACAAATAGGAGTATTTATGCATGGTAATAATGAAGATCGTGAATTAGTTAGGGCTTTATTAAGTGGAGGTTGTGATGAGTTTAGTAGACAATTTGTAGGTTTTTTAAACAACTGTCCATCTTTTTTGCATTCGGCTAATAAGCCTGGCTTTTTTCCTACATTCTTTTTTGGTATGTTTTCTACTGCACATGATGCAGGTATATTAGTTGAAGATGAAAGAGTCTATTTTCGTTTTGACAATTATGGAAATCTAAAAGTTGCTGTTCTCACTAATAAAGAAAATAGAAGAATAGTCAGGTGTTATACTGTTGCTGATAATGAGAACAGCCCTGGGTCAAGGTTTAGTGCAGAAGAGAAGCAGCAGGTAGAAGAGAATCTTCCACAAGAATTACAGGAAGATGAGGATCTGGATTGGGAAGAGTATAAAATATTTCGGTTTGGAGAAGAATGTAGGTTTATTCATGAAATAGATAGATTTCCTCAACGTGATGAACCTGGAGCTCCAATTTTTCATGAAATTAACCCAATCAGAGAACAAGGTGAATTGTTAGACCTGATGAGTGAGTTGGCAAATGATGATACAGGAGAAGTGCGTACTAATGTTAAAAGAATTTTGGAATATGTTATTGATATCCATGATGAACATGAAGATAGCTTAGTGTTTCGTGCAGAGTCTGATTACCACGGTTTTCTGTGTGGGTTTTTAGTAAATTTTAGATACCGAGCTGTGGCTGATTTCTACCCAGAGCTACTTATAGGAAAAGGTTATGCAGATGTTGTTTTGCTTGTTCGTGGTGTTGATCAGACAAATGATTCGGTTCCAATTATAATTGAGTTGAAGGTTGGTGATGAGGAAGGATTAGAGCAAGCTAAAGATTATGCTAAAAGTTGTTCTGTTTCGTCTTTGCCTATTCATACCTCATCACCAAGTGCTGTTTGTGTAGCGTTAAATTTTCAATTACGTGGAGGTGCTGGTCTCCGAACTTCTGTGCAGGCCTTTTCAGAAGGTGGTCTTTCCTTAATACCGGGTTTACTACATCCTCATGGAAATGGAGTTAGGGGAAATGTAAAACGTTTTTTACAACCCATAGCATCAGAGTTCACTCAATCGCCTCATTGTAACACTTTTTCCTGTACGTCATCGTTTGTTTTTGGAAATGTTTTATCTACAAGGAGGGACTTAGAAACAAATGATGGGCGGGAGGTAAGGGTTACCAAGTATCTATTTAACCACTCTCAGGGAGAGAAAATGAAACGTACAGGTGGTAGGGGAGATGCAGCAGATATTGTAAGCCATGCGTTAACTTTAGCTCTATTTTTATCAAATATTGGTTTTGTTGTGCTTCACATTTTTCGTCGTTTAAAGTGGCAGACTTTACCAGACAAGGCATTGAACCTGTCGTTACTGCCTCAAGCCACAGATGATGCTAAGGTGCGTCAAGTACTTTGTGAAGTAGATGTCCAGGGTCATCTGGAAGTGGCTTCTGCAAAGAAATTCGAATCACTACGTGCTTACTCACGTTCTCATAGTGAAGGTTATTTCGAGGGAAGGTTTTCAGAACAAATGGGTAATGTTAGGAATTTACATCAACTTGCAGATCAGTTGATGAGTGCTGAGCCTAATTTTGGTAATGATGGTAATGTTAATGGTGAGTACAGGGCTAGGTATGAAGTTTTATTTAATGAGATTTCTCGTCTGTTGTCTCCGTTATTAAATGGAAACCGTCTACTCGTGAACAATGAAGCTAAATTTCAGGCTTTGTTGCGTGGGATATTTCAAAGTTGCGATAATCCTGCCAAGGTAATTATTGAGTTCCAGCTACAGAGAGGAAGGAAAATAGACCTAGTATTATCAAAATCTGCGGAAAATGATGATACTCATCCAATTGGAATAGAGTTGAAGTATGCTAACACCGCAGAACAAGTTGAACGAAAAAGGGTGGAGGCAAATCGACAGTTAAGTGAATACGAATTTTGTGGAGGATGCAAGCGTATTACTGGGGGAGATGCGATGGTTTTGTTATACGCTATATTAAATGCTGTAGGACAAGAGCAGGATCTGATATTGATTGGTGGGCTTCGTAGAGCATCTGGGTTTTCTAGATGACTTGTAACTAATAAAAGTACCAAAGATAAGGTTGTTTATGGGTAAAATTATGCATTAAGCTAGAGTACGTTTGAGTAAGGTTGGAGAAAAAGCAAGGTCTTTGAGCAAGAAAATTTGATGTTTGGGAATGTTCAAAAAAGTGTGTCAAACCGAGAAATAAAAATAAAATAGAAACAAAAAATAGAGGTTTGATATATGAGTTACAAAATAGAAAATGGAACGACTGGCCTGGTAGATTACAAAGAGCTGGAAGCAAATATACTGTCATCAATAAGGGAAGGTAAACCATTGATGGGGAGAGATGGAGCATTAACACCATTTGTAAAAAGGCTGCTGGAAGCAAGTCTAGAAGGTGAAATAGAGCATCATTTATCCAATGAAAGAGAAGAAAAGAATCGAAGAAACGGAAAGAATGGCAAAACTTTGAAGACGAGTGCAGGTTCATTTGAACTATTGACACCAAGAGATAGAGAGGGAAGTTTCGAACCACAGATAGTGAAAAAAAGGCAAACAACAGAACTTGAAACAAAGGTCTTGAACATGTTTGCAAGCGGTGTGGGATACAGGGATATAGCATCCTATGTGGAAGAAATCTATGACCATAAAATATCTGCAGCAGAGATATCTGGAATTACAGATAAATTACTGCCTATAATCAATGAATGGAGGAGTCGTCCCCTACAATCAGTATACCCGATAGTATTTATGGATGGGATGTTTTTTAAGGTCAAAGAGAATGGACATTGCATAAGTAAATGCATGTACAATATATTAGGAATAGACCAAAATGGCAGAAAAGAAGTACTGGGTTTTTACTTAGCAGAAAGTGAGGGAGCTAACTTCTGGCTAGGCGTATTAAATGACTTAAAAGAGAGAGGAGTAGAAGACATTTTGATAGCTTGTGTTGACGGTCTGAAAAGCTTCCCTACAGCTATAAATAGCGTATTTCCCAATGCTGAGGTACAGTTATGCATTGTGCACCAAATAAGAAATTCACTAAAATACGTATCCAGCAAAGATATAAAAGTTTTTATGAATGATTTGAAAAAAATATACCGTGCTACAAGTAGAGAAATCGCCGAAAATTATTTACTTGAACTGGAGGAAAAATGGGGTGAAAAATATCCTTTAGTCATAAAATCGTGGCAAAACAATTGGGAAAATTTGTCTAGTTATTTTAAGTATTCTGGCCCTGTTAGAAGGCTAATTTATACCACCAATCCAATTGAGGGGTTGCACAGACAAATCAGAAAATTTACTAAAACCAAAGGTTCATTTACCAGTACAAATGCCTTGTACAAATTGGTATATTGTGCTATAAAAAAGATAGAGCAAAAATGGGCTATGGCTTTGCCTAATTGGGCTCTAACTATATCTCAACTTGATATCTTTTTTCCTGATAGGTTAAAAATTGAGTTGAACTAAAAATTCGCTTTGACACACTTTTTTGAACATTCCCTAAATAACTAACACTAAAAAATGAAGGGCAGACTTATTTAGTCTACCCCTTTTATACTTAGTTGGGTGATGATCTTCCTTTCTTTTGTTGTTCAGCTTCTGGTGATTTAACAATTGAGCTTGGCACAAGTCTAATGATTAGTTCTTTATCATCATTTTCTTCAGAGTCTAAACCTAACGTTTTTGACTTTTCTTCATGTATTAATTCATACTCACATTTATCATTTTTTCTTCCTAATGAATTTATCTTTAATAATCCATCATTGTTATTCATTTCCTTACTTGTAGCAGTAATGTAGTAACTTTTACTTTCTAAGCTAAAATATATAAGATACTCATCGGTGATAATACTGCCATCTGGATTCTTATTTCGGTTGTGTTTTTTGATATACTCAAAATCTTCATCTTTTACTTTCACAAATAGATCTCCTGTCTTTTTGATAATAGAAACTACCGGAGTTTTAGTCATGGAATATATTGCTAAACTAGCCAGTGCAACAGCAGCAAATGCTAAAACACTTATTCCAAGTGGTGTAGCTGCAAAAACTGCAATTGGCGCTAAAATCGAAGTTGAAGACACCCAATACGGTGTTGAAAGTGCTACTGCTGTGCCTATAACATACAGAGAAGTAAGCGCTACAAGTGCAATGTTTGTTTTGTGACGGTGGTTTTTAAAAATTGATATAATTTCCTCTTAAAATAAGTTAATAATATATTAATATTATATATAAAAAAATCAATACAGTCAACTTACATATAAAAAACTACCTACCACTTGAGCCAAAGCCCCCTTCATTGCGGACGGTTTCTTCTGTGTAGAATTCTTCTCTGTCATCCCAAATTACTTGAGATACAGGAGTGATGAGGATTTGTGCGATTCTATCTCCTCTTTTTATTTCATATGGTTGATTACTTAGATTGATTAGGCAAACTTTAACTTCACCTCGATAATCGGAGTCTATAGTGCCCGGAGAATTTAAGACAGTGATTCCATGTTTTGCAGCAAGCCCAGAACGTGGGCGAACTTGTCCTTCAAAACCGTTTGGTATTGCAATTACAATGCCAGTTGGAATAAGTAACCTTTCAAGTGGATTTAAAATAACAGAGTCGTCCAATGCAGCATAAAGATCCATGCCAGCACTCTGCATAGTTGCATAACAGGGAAGAGGCAAGCTTTTGCCATGTGATAACTTTTTTATTTCTACTTTAATTTTATCTCTTTGCATTTTTATTCACCAGTTATGAAAATTTGATTGTAGCATGTAAATTATGCCTGTAAAAGATAAGAAAACTACTTGACAAATCTTTCAGCTTCCTTACTATAAAATTCAAAGTGTTTTATTACCTTCAATCTGTTCAGATTAAACGACAAAAGTATTATACAGTTGGCGTCTTATAAATCTTTCCGCTATGTGCACTTTATGTCTTCACAATAATTTCTACCTAATATAAGCTGAAGCGGGCTTATAAAATGTTTAAATACAGTATAGAACGCCAATTTTTAGGATGAGAGAGTAACAACTAGCTAACGCTTTTGCCTTTTTTTATTAGTAAATTTCTTAACGTTTATATAGAGGGTGTCATTCCAGCACTTGATGCTGGAATCCAGCCTTTCTGCAATCTCATCGAAAACGTTGTACCACCTTTCTATGCTAGTTTGCTTGTGAGCAACTTAGATCCCAGTGTCTGGGCACTGGGATGACAAAAAAGGGCTACTTGAATGACATACTTGAATTTACGCTATAAAGTGAACCGGTTTGGTGTGCTGCTGTTGTTTGCAGTATTGTAGTGCTAATTTTTTACTTCGGTAGTCTTTTTATTGTCATTATAATTACAAGAATAGTTGAGGCCAATTAATATGAAAACTTTTGCAAAAAATTTTAAAGGTAAGGAAAGAAAGCTAGAAGAGTTCAATGAGAAAGTTGAAGACATATCAGCTGTAGCTCAAGATAAGTTTGCACATGAACTTGAAAATATCGCATATGAAAGTGTGCAGAAATTTCGCAGTCTACTTGCTAAAGAAATAAACTCCACTTTCAATAACATTCATTCTCAGAATGTCAATCTACTAAAATCTGGCTTAGTAAACTTGATCAATAAAAAAGGAGAAACAGCGTTAATACGTTCTCTTCTCAATATACTTGTACGATAGAGTTGCTGCTGCAATTTAATATTAAGTGATAACTAAAATAAGTAAGATTTTTTATGGATAAGTCTTACTTATTTTAGCTATATATAGAAAAGGAGGGTTGTTATGTCAACAAGACTAAAGTATCCAATTATAAATATACAACGTAAGTCTAAGCCTAAATCTTTTCCAGTAACTTTAGGAGAGGTTAAATCTTTTTTACGAATTGAAAATGATCAAGATGATAAGTTGATTTCAAGTTTTATTTTTATGGCAACTGATTATGCTCAGTGGCATATGGAAAAGTCTCTAGTAAAGCAAACGTGGCAAGTTTCATATGAAGGTTATATACCTCGTAGAATCTATTTAAGCTATGGTCCTGTGAATAAAATAATATTGGCTACTGATAAGAATAGAAAACTTAGTTATTATTTTAGTGATATAGGAAGCTATATTGAATTTTTCAATTATTTGAACATAATAAGGGCTGATGTTGTATATGAAGCTGGTTATGATAGTGTTCCTGAGCAAATAAAGCTAGGTATTATACAGCATGTTTCTGCTCTCTATAAAAATCGTGAATCAGAAGTAAGTAGCCATTTATCTGAGGTAAAGAAGGTGTATTCTCCATTTCGCGAACCAAAGGTTGTTTTGTAGTTCCTGTTTGTCATTCAATAGCAGATACAACAGATGGTGTCATACCAGTACTTGGATCAAGATTGCGAGTAATGAATTGGGTTTTGTGAGTATGGGTTTTGCATTATAGAATGAAGTGTTTTTGGTTAAGAAAACTGGATTCCAGTGCTTACTGTACAAAAATTGTAACTTAATTCCATAAGGGAAGGTGTCATTCCAGCGCTTACTGTAAAAACATTGTAACTTAATTCCATAAAGGAAGGTGTCATCCCAGTACTGGGATCCAGGAAAATTAATTCTAAATGAGCAAACATTTTCAATAAAATGACCAACAAGAAAAATAGTTAGGTAAAGCTGGATCCCAGTACTGGGATGACAAGAAAGAGCTACTGGAACGACATCATTATAAAGTGAACCAGTGTCTGGGGATGGGATGACATCTTCTTGACAGATAATGTTCGTACAGTAAGCACTAGGATGATACCATCTGTTGTACCTGCAAATTGCAATCTTCGTAACCGTATCTGTGAGATGGAAAAAATTCAAATTATAAATGAGTTGTATAATAGTATTTATGCAACATTAAAAGCAAACTCTGATTTAAAGAAATATGTTACTAACATCTATGATTACCTGCCTAAGCAGGTTACTATTCCTTATCTGAGATTGCGCATAGTAAATTATGTTAACCTGCATATGCTATCTAATTTTGCTACAAAAGTAAGATTTTCATGCGACATATATACTTATCATATAAGCAGCATGCTTGCTGCTATAAAGCATGTTGGCTTGGTGGTAAAGAGCATTAGTAGTGAGACCATTTTGGAAAGTAATTGTGCTATAAATCAGCATGATGAAGTTTTACATTCAACAATTAATTTTGATATTTTAATACAAGGAGGTAGCGATGAGCAAATTACAGCTGAAAATTAAAGGTCATGACAATAATTTTGTTGTGCTGAATAATATACGAAACTTAAGGTTTACTTTGCGTAATAACAAAGAGGAGATGAAAGATATTTCCTCTTTTGGCTGGAGAAAAGTGCTTGATTGTGCTGGAAGTAGAAAGATTACAATAAAAATTAATGGCATTTTAAATTCAGTATTGGCTGATGAATTATTGCGTAATTCTGCAATGTTAAACTCTAATAATGATTATGAGATTAGTTTTAATGCTAAGGAGAAGATAAAACTCAGGTGTTCGGTTGAATTGTATGAGAGATATTATGATCCTGCCACTTTTGACAGCTTCACTGTAGTTTTAGCCAGTGCTGAAGTTGTGAACACTTTTCATTAGTGTTAATTTAATTTTTTCATATACAATAATAATAAGTGGGAATAAATTAAAAAAAATTATGAACGATGAGGATCTTTTCGAAGAAGGCGATGATAATGTTGAAGAGAATAGCGATGACAGAAGAGAAAGGAATTTGAAGAATGAAAATCAGCTCGAAGAGCAATTTAAAGAGTATTTAAAACCTTTTGAGGATATTTTAAGTCAAATTGATGAAGGAGTTGATAATTTAGATAGTTACGAAAGGACTATGCAAGTAAAGCGAAGTATAGATAGGCTCATAGAAACCTTATATAGCCAAGCAGCATCTGAGGATATTGATGTAGAACTTGAAACCACAAAACACACTCGCGATAAATCAGAGTCCAAGAAAAGAGTTCTGGAAAAGAGAAAGAAACAATTGATGGAAGAGATCTTAAGTGCTCAACAACAAAAGGAGCTAATGAATAGTAGGGAAAAACATGAAGTAGTAAGTGATGAAGATATTCAGAAGGCAAAAGCACGAGTGAAGTCTTCAATTAAGGGAGTGTTGTTTTCAGTTATTGCTCATAGAATGGATCCACGAAGGAGGGCAGGGGAAACTGCTGATGACAATGAAAAGCAAGCTCGTATGTACGGTAGAGAAGCAGTTGGTGGAGTTTTAGGTGGATTATTCAAGGCGTTTTTAACTGCAGTTGCTGCTGTTGTGCGCGAAATTGCTAAACCACTTCAACATATGAATACACAAGAGACGTCTTTTGCAAAACAAGTTGAAGAAAGCAGAAACCAGGATTCACAGAAAGGTCGATCTGTGTAGGTCAAAGTATAATTTCAAAAAAATTTTTGAAATCGTATGTACTAAACAATATCTACTCAACGCAAATTACAACAAACGCAGTAGCATAATCTTGATCATCACTTAGAGAAAGGTGTATCTTGTATTTCGAGATGAAATCCTTTGTGATAGCAAGATGTGGTTTTCCCCTGATATTACTGTATATTTCTATATCTTTCATTATAATTCCTTGGCTGAATCCAGTGCCTAGCGCTTTAACAAAAGCTTCCTTTGCAGCAAAGCGTTTAGCAAAATATTTTGCTCTTACTTCTTGGCTATTATATTTTTTGCTTATCTCTATCTCCTTCTTAGTATAGACTTTATTGAGAAATTTTTCCCCGTATTTTTGTGATATTCTCAATATTCTGGGTATATATACTATGTCAGTGCCAATACCGTATATCATTTTGCACTAAAACGATTTATTGCTTCTTCAACTTGTATTTTCTCTACCTCTCCAGTTGCCCTATTTTTTACTTCAACTATATTTGAAGTTACTGCTTTCTTTCCAATAATTATTTGCCACGGCAAGCCTATCAGATCCATTCTGGCAAATTTCACTCCTACACTTTCGTCCGTATCATCATAAAGCACTTCATCGCTTTTCAAAGCTTTGTATATTTTATCTGCAGCCTCCGTTACTTTTGTTTGTAAATTGATCAAACCAACTTTAAAAGGAGCTACTGCCTCTGGCCAGATAATTCCTTTATCATCATGGAAAGCTTCTATTATTGCGCCAACAAGCCTTGAAACTCCAATACCATACGAACCCATATGCATGTTAACATTTTTTCCATCTTGAGAAGTAACACTTGCCTTCATAGGTTTCGAATATTTATCACCAAAATAAAAAATATGCCCTATTTCAATACCCTTGCTAACATTTAACTGTTCTTGCGGTATAGGACAAATTTTAGGATCATGCATATCGTCTGCAACTGCATATATGCTCTTCAGGCTTTCAATATCTTCGCTTTCTAGTAATTCAAAAAGTTTATTGTCATAATATAGAGTGCTCTCACCGGTGTTTGCCAATATATGAAATTCATGACTTAAATTTCCTCCAATTGGTCCTGTATCTGCCCTCACTCCAATTGGAGTAAGTCCCATGCGTTTGAAGATTTTTATGTAAGTTTTATACATCAAATTATATGAATTCAGTGCACCTTCGTAATCTACATCAAAACTGTATGCATCCTTCATCAGAAATTCCCTGCCTCTCATAACGCCATAACGAGGTCTTACTTCGTCACGAAACTTCCACTGAATTTGATATAAACAAAGTGGTAAATCTTTGTAACTTTTTACCGTATTTCTAATCAAATCAGTTACCACCTCCTCATGTGTTGGACCAAAAAGCATATCGCTTTCATGCCTATCTTTAATACGTAGCATTTCTTTGCCGTAATCATCGTAACGTCCTGACTCTCGCCAAAGACTTGCTGGCTGCACACAAGGCATCAACACTTCAATTGCACCAATTTCATCTCTGATAATATTTTCAATATTTTTAAGTACCAAAAGACCAAGCGGCAGCCAAGAATAAATTCCAGATGCTGTCTGCTTGATTAAGCCCGCACGTAACAAATATTGATGAGAAATAATTTCAGCACCAGCCGGGGTTTCTTTTAAAGTTGGCAGGTAATATTGAGATAAACGCATTTGATAAATCTGATTGTACTAAGTAATCTTAATACAATCAGGCCTGTAGGTAAACTTATTTTAAGAAGAGTGTACTACTTTCTCTTACCTCGATCTACAACACTTTGAACTTGAAATGGTTTTTGCACCTCACTATTCACTGAGTCAACATTATTTGCTTGTGCTGCAGGAGAAGCTTCAGATTTCGTTTTTGAATTAACAGGCTTAGGCGATATCGGTGGCTTCTCTGCCTTTAGTGTAGAACGTGGTGGAGTTGTGGATTTAGGTTTTACATTATCATCAGATTCATGACCACTGTCAGGACTCTTGCTTCCTCTTTCATCTTCTGGTTGGGAGTTTGAAGGCGTAGGTTTTTTCCTGGATTTTGTCAGCTTTTTCTCTTTCGGTTTTTTCGATTTATCATTGCTCCAATCATCACTGTCACTGTGGTCAGAAACTTCACTTTCACTACTAGAAAATTCTATTGCTGGTCTCCTCTTCAGGATATTAGCTATCCCAGAATCATGACATTGAGCATTCCTCATTGTACGTTGCTTATTCTCTTCTCGCAACTTCTCAATTCTTGCAAAATACTCTTCTTTTGTTTCTTGTTTGGCACCCGCAGGTAATGACTTGTTTTGTTCAGAATCAATAGCCTTCTCCGGTGCACCATCATTAATAGGTTTTAACTTCGTACCTTTTCTTATCTGTTCAAGCAGATCAGAACGATCATGCTTAGATTCATTAGCCTTTTTCGGTGCACCATTCTTAGGTTTCTCCGTATACTTGGAAGCTGTAGGAGGAGGCGGCGGAGATGGTAGTGGTGCAGCATTTTGTGGCAATGGAGGAGGTGGTGGTGTCGGTACACTGGATGTTCTAAGCGCTACTGGAGGTGATGATGTATGAGTATTGCTGTGTTCAAGTCCTTTTGCTTTCTGTAAATCTTGTGATTGTTTTCTACCAGGATCAACTTTTTTCTCGCTGTTTATTGCAGAAAGGTGTGAATTGATAAGATATGCAGCTAAGCTCAACATAACCGATGCAGAAACAAAAGCAATAACTGTGAAAAGTACTGGATCACTTAGTGTTACTGAAATCGAAAGATATGTATATATACCAGCTGTAACACTAGATATACATAGCAACAAAGTAGCAATTGAATATTTTAAGGCAGCTGTCTTACTTATTCCAACTAAAGTATTAATCAAAATGGGAGTATCGATTTTTTGTTCTGTTGCAAGTTGAATAGGATTCTCAGATAGCCCTTTTTCTGATTGAGTACTATTGTTAGTTCCTGAAGGTTTGTTACTATTACAATTATCTTGTTGAGGACTCAAAACTCTAGGTGATACAGGCTTGGGAGTTAATCCTCTATTTGGCTCACTCTGTCTAATATTGCTTCCTTCATCTGCAGTTTCGCTATCCACATTATTTTTTTCTTGTATTTTCTTAAATACTAAACTCTCTTCAAAATTGAAAGGTGATTGTTGAACAGGACTCTTAGATTGAACTTTTTTTAATTGAGTGCTATTGCTGGTTTTTGATGGAGTACTACCAAGAGTGTTTTCATTTTTATCGTTATTTTTCGCTGGCTTCCAATTTTTTCTCCAATCTGCAGGTGGTGGAGGTGGGGGTGGTGGCGGAGCTGATGATGGTGTGTTATTATTATTAGTAAGCATTCCTCTTCCTTATTATTAATATAATATTAATAATAATTAAATTATTAGTACTTGTCAATAATTTATGAGTAAGTTAGTATTAAGATAATAAAATAAAAAGGAAAGAGAGAGGAGCAGTCTTCTAAGAAGAAATAGAAGCTATCTTAAACCTCAAGTCATCACTTTGTTACCACAGGTCAGGTAAGGAAGCAGTATTACTACTACCCCCTCCCTTAGAAACGCAGCATGCAGGTTTCCCAACACTACGCTTGAGCCCCTTATCTAAGTTCTTCTTTTCTAGAACCGGCTTGTCCTTCATGATTCCTCAGGAAACATCATTCTTAATGGTGACACCAACAGTAGAGAACCTTCTCTTGAGAAAGAGCTTGCTAACATTCTTGTTCGTTTCACTCTCTCATCAAAATACTTTTTCCATTTTAAGTCAAGGGGATTTGCATCCGCTCTGATTTTAACATGTCGTCTGATAGGTATATCAATCAGCTTAAGCAGTCTTAAATACCGTATCTCTTTTGGTTTGTTCTTGCATAGGGGTGCAGCAAAAACCCATTGGCGTTGACCCATTACTTTGAAGTAACGATTCTTTATCCAACGTAATCCTTTACGAGGATGTCTTTTCTTTGCCCATTTCCATAAACTATGCCAAATTTCATTGTCGATCTTTCTAAACGCTTTTTTAGCACACACATGGTGATAGTAATTTCCCCATCCTCTCAGTAGAGAGTTGAGTGACTTAATTACTATAGCCTGAGTGTTCGCTATATTTGCTTTTATCAATGTACGTGCTTTATTCAGAAGTCTTTTAATACTTTCTTTCGAAGGTTTAATAATTAACTTCTTATTATATCTACGTACATTACAACCAAGAAAGTCAAACCCTGTTGTGATAGATGTAATCTTTGTCTTCTCTTCTGACAGAATTAAACCTCGCTCATGAAGAAAAGATGATACTAAAGGCTTAACTTCCTTTTCCAGTACTTCATGTGTGAAACCTGAAATAATAAAGTCGTCTGCGTATCTGATTACATTCACTCCACTTCTGATTTTGTTTCTTTTTCTACTGCCGAGTTTACCAAATCGACTTTCCAATAACTTTTCAAGTCCGTTTAAGGCTAAATTGGCTAGTATTGGAGAAATTATACCACCTTGCGGGGTACCTGCAGTTGTGGGATACAGAGTTTTTGATTCTAGGAAGCCAGCTTTTAACCAACTATGCAGAATTTTTTTCTCCATAGGAATATGCTTCATAAGCCATTCATGATTAATGTTGTCAAAGCATCCTTTGATATCACCTTCAAGTATCCATTGTAGTTGATTACGACTTGCCAGTAACAAATGACAAGCTACTGTAGCATCTGCACAGGATCTTTTAGGTCTAAAGCCATAGGAGTGACGATCACTGATCGTTTCAGCTATCGGTTCCAGAGCAAACAGATATAATGCTTGCATGGCTCTATCTTTTATCGTTGGTATTCCAAGAGGTCTTCTTTTGCCATTAGATTTACTGATATAAATCCGTTTTAGCGGAGAAGGTTTATATCCTCTTTGCTTTAACTGCTTTATTCCTTGAAATTTAGCATTGCAAGTTGACCATAGTTGACGATCTACACCCGCTGTGTTTTTTCCTTGGTTTTCAGTTACTCTCTTAACAGCCAAAGCTTTTCCGCTAAAAGAGCGTGTGAGAAGATGTTGTAAAGTTTTTACCTTACCCCATCTTCCTTCTTGGACAGCCTTAACAATACGTCTTTGTAGCCTCACAATAACTTTCTGGCATTTCTTCCATGGCAACTGCTTCCATGCTTCAAAGCTTTTGGTAGATGCACTTACAGGTTTACTTGTAATCATCTGCTTTCCTCCCTTAAGTGGTTAACAAAGTTTCTTGTCACGAGGGACCAAACGGAAGTCTGCTCGTTTTCACGCGAATTAATGTTACAAATTCTATCCATTTCGTTACAAAATGGCATTCGCTTTCTCCATTCTCCTTTACCTGCACTTCCATCAGCATTCCTTGCGGTTTGCTTGCCATGTAGGCGAAAATACAGGCTTACCCTGTTTCTCCAGTCATACAATAGTGGGTTAGGTGGCTTCTCTATACCGGTGGAGTTATTATTTGCGTACATCTAGAAATGAAAAATGTAACTTATCCACATTACCTTTTGGTCAGAGCTTATCAGCATCTTTAGCTCTTTCATCGTATCGGTACTTATAAAGCTTCACTTACGTTCACCATACCACTAGCCTAGCCCTCCAACCACATGATGCTTGCAGTTTATGCCCCTCTCACGATTGAGCATCTTCTTTTTCAAGAGGAGGTTCATTGTCCGCATCGCTTGGCACCAACCGGTTGCCCGATTCGCACTGATGCGTAGACTCAGACGGCAAAACATCTGGTTTAATAAGTTTTAGAATCCTTTCAGTTTCTTTCTGAATGAATTCCTCTCCTTTTAAACAATATGACCGAAGACTTTCAGGTCGCACCACATCATCGATGTTTTGGTATAGAGTAATCAGAATCATAAAAATAGCTTAGTGTTAGCTATTTTTATGATAACCTCTCTTAAACAATTGATATTTTACAGTGTTTTTGGTAAAATAATAGCTTAAGGCTTAGAATAAAAGTTTATGAGTGAAGCACAAGGTCCAAATATTGCAGAATGGCAGGCACAGCAGCAACACCAGGAAGCCGCTAGTGAGAAAAGTGGTTTCGGTCTTGGTCATAGTGACTCTGTTGCAACAATTGTGGATGGAATGAAGTGGATGTTCAACTTTCATGAAGGAGCAATTGCTGCTTATAATAATGTGTTTGAAGGTTTGGTCAGTGGTAGCAGTCTAGTAACGTTATTTGGGAAATCAGGTAATATGTTTGGCATAAAATTTCTTGAAAGTCTTGCTGAATATTTTTCAGGTGGTGGTGGAGAAGATATGCCATCAGAAGGAATGGGTATGGACTACGGTGATGAGGGGCATCATCCGGATGATTATCCCCACTCTAACAATGAAATAGCTCAAAGTGCCGATGGTTTGCATGATATGCATGATGCAGGTGATCATCATGGCCAATCTTTTTCACCTGGTCCTTCACCATCTGTTGGTGATGATCATGAGCTTGGTTACTAAATAACTAAGAAGATTTTATTGTAATTAGTGAAAAAAGTTTCAGTTTTAGGATCAACAGGAAGCATTGGAAAAAAGACTGTAGATTTGCTCTTAAAGAGAAAGGAAGAATATCAGGTGGAAGCACTAAGTGCCAATTCTAACTTTGCTCTGCTAGCACAACAGGCAAATCTACTTAATGCAAAATATGCTGCCATTTCTGATGAAAGGTTCTACAAAGATTTAAAAGAAGATCTACTTGGTACAAACGTCAAAGTAGAAGTTGGTGCTCCAGGTCTAGCAAATGTTGCTTCTCTACCCGTTGATCTCTCAGTTATTGCAATAGTTGGCATCGCAGGACTTGAGCCAGTTATAAAGGTTATAGAAAGCGGTACTAAAGTTATTGCCCTGGCAAATAAAGAAAGCATTGTTTGTGGTGGCAAGTTACTGCTTGAAAAAGCTAAAGAAAGAAACGTACAAATAATCCCTATTGACTCTGAACACAACGCAATTTTTCAAGTTTTGCAAAATGATGATAAATGTGTAGAAAAGATTATACTCACTGCCTCTGGTGGACCATTTTTAAATTATAGCCTTGAACAATTAAAAGATATTACAGTAGATCAGGCACTAAATCACCCTACTTGGAAAATGGGAAAGAAAATCTCAGTTGATAGTGCAACAATGATGAATAAAGCACTAGAAATAATAGAAGCACATCATTTGTTTAATATTAGTCCAAATAGAATTGAAGCAGTAGTGCACCCTGAATCGATAGTACATGGAATTGTCGTTTATCACGATGGATTCAGCTTTGCTGTGCTTGCAGAAACTGATATGGAAATTCCCATTGCATATGCTTTGTCTTGGCCAGAAAGATCAACTTTAAATCATAAATTAGATTTAACAAAGCAAGGAAAATTGACCTTTCAAGAACCAGACCACAAATGTTTTTCTTCACTAAAGCTAAGCATGGAAGTGTTAAATTCTTCTTCTCCACATACAAATAGTATTGTTTTGAACGCTGCAAATGAGATAGCTGTTAACGAATTTTTGAAGTCACGAATCGGCTTTTTAGAAGTAGTAGAGGTAGTAAAATCAACAATAGAAAACTTTGACAAGTACTCTGATATTAACTCACTATCCGACATAACAAGTATCGATTTTGAAAGCCGTATTCTTGCCAATGAAATCATAAAAAGTAAAGGTATCTGTTCAGCAGAGTGATAAAATAAGGTAGACGAGAAAAGACAACTAAATGGGTGTAGCTATCCAGCAAAATTCATTGCAGATAAGACAACATTTTCGATCAAAAAGCTGTATTCCATAATGTCATTCCAGTAGCTGACACTGGAATACAGAAAAGCAGCTAGTTTCAGCTACTCGAATGACAAGACTAGAAAGAAATGGGTGTCATGCCAGTCTGGCATCCAGTCTTTTAGTCATCAAACATTGTAAGGTATTTACCAAATTAGCTTGATTCCAGCATCAAGTGCTGGAATGATACCTTACCTGAACAGATAAATCACTTAGCATGTTCGAAATCAACCTGAGAGAAATTTACATCGTTAAGAACTGTATTTGCTCTATACAGACAACCACACCCTATTGCAAAGAACAGCAATGCAGCTGCAGCAAACGGAACTGGGTTATAAACTGTGAAACATAGACCAACAGCAAGTACTCCAGATAACAAAAAAGCACAAGCATAATTAGTTTGTTTCCTTTTTTGAGCGACTGCTTCTATCTTTAGGAATTCTGGTTCTATTGCTTTCTTGACATGTCCTGCAATACAATCTCTTGGACTTTTGTTTTCATAGTTTTGAATATTAGGTTTGATATTTGGATGTGTAAGTAATATTTTTATCATGTCTACATTTCCCAACTTGCAAGCAATGTGTAGAGCTGTATTTTTTTCCTTCTTGCCGGTCTTAATTTCCTCCTCTGCACGAGCATAATTTTGAGGTATAAATCCTTCATTAACAGGTTGTGAATTGTTAAGGTATACACAACCCCCTCTACCCTGATCTACTACTTCTCTCCCCTCAAATTCGTACACTGGATAACCATCATGTTTCTTTGGTTTTCTCTCAATAACAGCTTGCTTGCTTTTAATATTTAAATCGATTTTTTTATGTTCTACAAGCAACTTAGCCATAAGCTCTAAATATTGATGTTCATCGTTATTACTAGTAACAAAAGCTGAAATAATGCACATCAAAGGTGTCATCCCATCCTCAAAAGCGTTAACATTCGCTCCTTCTTTCAATGCTTGTTGAAAATGATTCCAAGCTTCCTCAGGTGTTATTCTTTCACCACTAGCATTTTGAAATTCAATAGCTTTAAACAACTTTTTTGTTGCTTCACTTGTACTAAACATTTTAACCACCTATCACAACAAACTTGATAAAATTATACATAGAAAAAATTAAAATATCAACTATTAAGCTAATGATCCAGAATATACTCCTTCGTTAAAGGAGACTGAGCATTTTCAAAGATTTCTTGAGTACTTCCGAATTCAACAATCTTGCCATTGCAAAAGAAAACTATGCTGTCAGATAATTTTTTAGCTTGCTTCATCGAATGAGTTACCATAATTATGGTGAACCTCAATTTCAATTCTTGTATAAGATTTTCGATTGCATTGGTTGCCATTGGATCAAGAGCAGAGCATGGTTCATCCATTAATAAAATAGTTGGCTTTACTGCAATTGCACGAGCAATGCATAATCTTTGTTGCTGGCCACCAGATAAATTTAGTGCACTATCTTGCAATCTATCTTTCAACTCTTCCCATAAACCAACCTTAGTTAAACTACTTTCTACTATTTCATCTAATTTTTGCTTATTTTTCACCATGCCATGCAATTTAGGCCCATAAGCAACATTATCATATATTGACTTTGGAAAAGGATTGGGTTTTTGAAATACCATACCAACTTTTGCTCTGAGCAATACAACATCCATATCACGTGAATATATATTACCCAGCCCATCGATTACCAGTTCACCAGTCGCTCTACATCCAGGTACGTAATCATTCATACGATTGAAACAACGCAAAAATGTCGATTTACCGCACCCAGAAGGTCCGATAAAAGTTGTGACTTTCTTTTTGCAAATATTCAAATTTATATCGAATAAAACTTGTTTAGAGCCATACCAAAGATTTAAATTTTTAACGAAAGCGTATTTATCGCTCATACTAAATCCTGCATTGAATAAAGTCCTGGTATTTCCTGTTTATTCTCGCACAACCATATTGCTGCTTGAACCGCCCCTCTAGCAAACGTTGTGCGGTCAATTGCCTTGTGATTTAATTCTACTCGTTCATCGGAATTGACAAACATGACACTGTGATCTCCTATTACTCCACCTCCACGAGATACTGCAAAGCCTATTCCTCCTTTCCCTCTTATATTTGAATTATTATGTGAATATTGATTGAGCTCAAAATCCACTTTTGCAGCGTTAGCAACTGCTTTACCAAACTCTATAGCTGTTCCAGATGGTGAATCCTTTTTTAAATTGTGATGCATTTCCCAAATTTCAACGTCATACTCATTACCTAAAAGCTTGGCAGCTTCTTTTACCAATTTCAGCAACACATTAACTCCAACACTCATATTTGCTGACCATAATATTGGAACTTTAGCAGCATATTCTTTTAAATTTAGACCTTCTATTCCAGTTGTGCCACTAACTAGCGGTTTTTTAAATTTCACGGCCGCCTTAAGGCATTCTAGCATACATTCTTTAGTTGTAAAATCTATTACAACATCGGACGATTCAAATACCTCATTAATGGAACTTGTAACTTTGATTCCCAAATTGCAATTATTGCCTACAATAGGCCCAATATCTAAGCCTATATACTCACTGCCCAAGCGAGCAACAGCACCTGCTATTTCCACTTTGGTATTCGTAATTAATTCATTGAGTATTTTCTTACCCATTCTGCCTAAGCAGCCTATTACTCCAACTTTGATTTTCATAAAGCTTTTTCCACTATGTTAGGCTTTTTTTGAAGCTTTGTCATCTTTATAAGCTTAGCATATTTAGCCTTACACTGATAAAACTATAGCTATACATCGATGAATCTATTGAAAATTGATACGAAAAATTGTAATTAGTCAATTTTCTCCTATGGAGAAAACTTATAAAGAAAAAAAGAGCACCAACTTTGGTGCTCTTTTGTGAAGGGTTTGTTTTAATAATAACCGTTTCCATTTACACTGGGATTAGTGACATAATGTCTCTCTGTTGATGATACTCCAATTGTTAGACTTGGTTGTGTATCTATTGTATCATAAAGCTTCTCTGATTCAGTAGTCACTTCCTTATTGTTAACCATTTGTTGTGCCGTAGTAGGATTGAGATTATGCTGCTCCAACGCTGTACCTTCAAACGGCTGATTAGATATATTATCTACTTTAATCTCTGTTACATCATCTTTCAATCCTAACATTTCTTTCACATGCTCAATATTGTCTTGCACTAATATTTTATCGTCATCGATATAATTACCATCTTCTTTCTTCTTTAGTACTGATTTTACAATTACATATTCAGAAACGCCATAGTAATTATTACCACTACCAGTAATGCGATATTCTCCTTTATCACACCTTAGATATACAAGAAGCTGAGGAGAAAATTTGTCCTGGGTTAAACTATATTTATAATCCTTAATTTTTATACCCTTTTCCAAACGTAAATATAAGTGATTCTTTTCAAGTTTAATATAACCTACTCCTTTAGGCTCATCATTTGATTTTTCTGGAAAATTTTCTGCTGGCTCTACGTTTATATCTGTTTTAGATACAGATTCTTCAGTCTCATTTTGCATAGGGGTGCTAACAGTTGGACTTTTATTTACATTCTCATCTGAAGGTCTCTTTGGTGATATATTTTCTTGAGCAGTATTTGCTTTACTGCTAAATAACCAATTCCAACCTGATGAAATTTTTCTTGCAATCCATGAAATTCCTCTACGATCAGCAATCCACTTAAAAAAGTTTTTTATACTTTCCCACATACTTTACTCCTTAAATTAATAATTTAATTATTATATATAAAGTTTAATTTGTCAATTTTCTCCTATGGAAAACGTATAAAGAAAAAAAGAGCACCAAAGGAGGTGCTCTTTTGTGAAGGATTTGTTTACTAATTAATAATAACCGCTTCCTACTTTGCTCGGATTAGAGACACAATGTCTTTCTGTTGCTAGTGCTCGAGTTGTTGAACTTGGTTATGTAACTTCTGCATCATAAAACTCCTCTGATTCAGTAGTCACTTCCTCAGAGTAAGATCAGATAAATCTTCTCTAAACTTAGAAAGAGATGCAGTAAAAGCATTTATTAACTCTTGTTTTTTTCTTCAATAGTAGTTTTACCTGAAGATTGTCCTTGCTGTGATATGCTTTGTTTCGCAACACTTGTTTCACTTTTTTTACCACCAAACAGCCGCTTACAGCCTGATGAAATTTTTCTTGCAATCCATGAAATTCCTATGTGATCAGCAATCCACTTAAAAAAGTTTTTTATTTTTTTAAACATATTTTACTCCTTAAATTAATAATTTATATTATTATATAAAAAGCATAGTATGTCAACTTTTTCTATAGAGAACGTATAAAGAAAAAAAGAGCACCAAAGGAGGTGCTCTTTTGTGAAGGGTTTGTTTTAACAATAACCGTTTCAATCTACACTTGGATTAGTGACATAATGTCTCTCTGTTGATGGTACTCCAATTGTTAGACTTGGTTGTGTATCTATTGTATCATAAGGCTTCTCTGATTCAGTAGTCACTTCCTTATTGTTAACCATTTGTTGTGACGTAGTAGTAGGTATTTTCACTCCAAATGGTTCATTAGATATACTATCTACTTTAATCTCTGTTACATCATCTTTCAATCCTAACATTTCTTTCACATGCTCAATATTGTCTTGAACTAATATTTTATCGTCATCGATATAATTACCATCTCTATTCTTCTTTATTATTGATTTTACAGATATACCAAAACAATCATTGATACAATTATCAACACCAGTAATGCGATATTCTTCTTTATCACATCTTAGATATATAAGAAGATTAAAAAGGGGTTCTACCTCGTTTTGACTACCTTGATAATCCTGAACTTTTATACTCTCTTCCAAATTTAACCATAAGTAATTCTCGTCAAGTTCAATATAACCTACCGGTTTTAGGTTCATTAGCAACAAGTTCTGGAAGATTAGTTGTTGTAATTTCAAATGGCTTTTTGGACATTTTAGTTATTTTAACAAGCTTTTTGTTCTCATCCAAGCCTACTTTATACATCATTTCTAATGGGTCTTTTGAAATAGTTCCCTTGTCATGCTGTTTCTTCACTGAAGTTATGGATACAGATTTCTTTCCATCATCTACATCTTGACATGAACTATAAGGGCCAGTAATACAAAACTTGTTACTTTCACACTCTACAAATATACGAAATTCTCCAGGTATAACTTTACCATTTTTGTCTTCATTTTTACATTTTTCTTCAAGACGTTTATAATTCTCGTTTGTTATAACAAATAGTAATTTGTTATCGATAAATTCAAAATAACTCTCTGGATTTGTGCTTTGTTGAATAACATTAGGTTTATTAGGATTTACGTGCCTTCTTGGTTGTTCTGATTTTTCTGGAAAATTTTCTGCTGGCTCGACGTTTGTACCTGTTTTAGATACAGGTTCTTCAGTCTCATTTTGCATAGGGGTGCTAACAGTTGGACTTTTATTTACATTCTCATCTGAAGGTCTCTTTGGTGATATATTTTCTTGAGCAGTATTTGCTTTACTGCTAAATAACCAATTCCAACCTGATGAAATTTTTCTTGCAATCCATGAAATTCCTCTACGATCAGCAATCCACTTAAAAAAGTTTTTTATACTTTCCCACATACTTTACTCCTTAAATTAATAATTTAATTATTATATATAAAGTTTAATTTGTCAATTTTCTCCTATGGAGAAAACTTATAAAGAAAAAAGAGCACCAAAGGAGGTGCTCTTTTGTGAAGAAAAGATACTCTTTATGAAAATGGCATAATAGGTATTGATGAATTTATAGCTGGCTTATCTAGCACCTTACTAGGTTTACCAGCTTCTGAGCTTAGTACCTTGCTATCACTTGCAGGCACTTTAGATGTAGAACTTACAACTTCAGGTTTCTGAGATATTTTATCTATAGTACCAACTGTACGCTTACTATTTAAACCCAACATCTTTTTCATTCCTTCTAACTCACAAGACAAAGTTTTACCATCATCTACCGAGTCCACTATAAAGGATACCGAATTATCGTTCGTGGCAACAAGTTCGCTGTAAGCAATTTTGAATATAGCTTTGCCAGATTTGATATTTACATGATATTTTGATGGACTTTTACAATCAATATTTCTCCAATCCATAATTTCTGGTACATTCTTTTTGTTTGTATGCAGTACTAACTGCTTATTACCATTTTCTTTAATAACACCCCAATGATTGGATTCACCCTTCACTAGTTCAATTACACTATTTTTTTGCGGTTTACTAGACCACAAGTTTTTAATGCTGTTCCAGATTGATGCAATACCTCCTGCAATCGACTGAAAAAAGTTTTTTATTTTTCCTAACATATTTTACTCCTTAAATTAATAATAATTTAATTATTACATAAAAAGTATAATATGTCAATTATTTCATAAAAATTTTAGTACTTGCTCGCAATTTTCAACAATTTAATAGCTCTGGTGTTGACAACTTCCCCGCCAACACGCTTAGTAACAAAAAATCTAACATAAGGTTTGTTTGTATAAGGGTCTCTAAGTATTCTCATTCCTCTGTTATCTACGATCTTATAAGCTTGTTTGAAATCCGCTACTGCAATCATTGTAGGTGGCATATCAGCAGATTGATATACTGGTATTCCCATTAAAGTATCTGGAGTTTCAAGCGATAAACTCGGCTGCCAAAGATACTGACCTGTTTCAGATTTTAGTAGCCTAACGTCCTTTAACGTACTCCTGTTCATCAAAAATGATGCATTTTTAGAGTAATGTTCATTTAGAGAGTAGTACAATATCATTATGGCATCGCTGTCTAGCTTATCAGCTTTAATTTGCTCTATCTTATTATGACCATTTCCATTTTCGTAAGTTAAAATTCCTTTAGGTTGAAAAGTGCCATCACCTTTAATAAAGGCTTCATTCTCCTTCTTACTGAAAGTTTCGGCAACCTTTTCTACAAGCCAATTTTCAACATTGACAAATGCATCATCGAGCAATTTTTGTGATATTTGCGGCTGAGCATAGAGCTCATAAGTTGTGATGGAAATCTTTTGAATTTTAGGTGTACTTGTGTCTTGTGCAAAATCATACTTGGATTTATAGCCACCATCTTCGTCCTCTACGACTTCACCACTCCAACCCGCACCAGCACGGTCACAATCTTCTATAATATAATCCAATGTTTCAGTAGAGATTCTTTGACTAGAACATATTTGCCGCATTGGAGATGAATCAGCTATACGCTTGTTTATCCGTTTTACAATGTGAGGAGTAACTAAATACCCTCCAATATCATTGTCATCTCCACTTAGGGTTTTATGTGATAACCTACTTTCCATTCCTTTGCGGATATAATCAGAAAAATATTTATCACCCATGTTAAAATCTGTGCTAATTTCTGGACGTTGAGCTGAAGTTTCAATAAAATCTAAGCGCTCTTTGCAATTATCAATATTACTATTTATCTTGCATAGCTGCTCAGGTCCTTTGCTTTCGATTTCTTTTAGTTTGCGATCATTTATTAATTTAAATTGCTCCCATGATGAAGCGAGTTCATTAACACGGTGAGCGATATCAGTAAGTGACATAATAGCCTCCTTTAAAAATAAAATTAGAATAGTATTGTAATTTGAAGGTAATCTTTAATCTCAGTACCTTTTCGTTGTTATGCAAACTGCATTCAGAAAAAAGACCGGTGAATGGCAGCTTAGTATAACTCAAACGCTTGTTTACAATATGGATCCCAGTGCTGGGAGGCGCCCTCATGGTAAACAACGTTCATACAACTGTATATGTATACTGCCATTCACCGGTCTTTTTTCTGGATTCCAGCATTGGCTTCATGGTAGATACAAATAAACGTAAGGCGCTTGGTAACGAGAGAAAAATTATACTGATTACTTGTTGAAGTAAAAAAAGCAGTGTAGTATTACACCACGGTAAATATTATAATTAATTGTTAGCACTATACAGCATCCATTTTTTTGTGTCAAGCATTTTTTTTCGCTGCGTATCTGTTCAGAAGAATGTGCAAATAAAGTACGTAGCTGTACAAATTTGCCAAAACAATAAATGGTATCCTTTAATTATCCTCTTTTTATCATTTCAGTCACAGCTGTACGAACATTGTGGCAATTTGCATAGTAAACAGTGTCAAGCACTGCCTTTGTGTTCGAGGCAAAATTAGTTTAACATACTGTTTTTGAAACAAGTAGCTTTGCGTGTCTATGATGTCATCCCAGTGCTTGACACTGGGATCTAGTTTTTGGACATTGTTTTTGACATATGTCCTTAAGGACTATTGTTTACTGCATAATTTGCAAATACTTTTTATATCTGGATCCCAGTGTCAAGCACTAGGATGACACCCATTTAGTTATCTTTTCTCGTCTACCTTGTTTTGCCACCCTGCTGAACGGATACATACCGTTTGTTGCTTTTATTCTATGGTACCTTATCTACCTTGCCGCTCTCCTGCTTCAATCAGTAAGGGATTTCAATATTAATTCTGCACTACTTGCGGGATTGCCGCTTTTTGTAATTGGTCTGCCAATTACGATATAATCAGCTCCTGAATTTATTGCTTCTTTTGGTGTTGCTGTCCTTTTTTGATCATCATGACCTCGATTCATACGGATTCCTGGAGTAATAATTTTAAAGTCTTTACCACATTCTTGGCGCACTTCTTGAGCTTCTAGTGCAGAGCAAACTACTCCATGTAGTCCAATCTTTTTTGCAAGCTTTGCTAGCAAAATTACCTGTGATTTTGCTTCCCTTGCTACTCCGAGTTCACTCAGATCTTCATTGCCCATACTAGTTAGTACTGTTACTCCAATTAGCTTTATTTTCTTTCCTTGCACTATACTTAGTGCTTCTTTAAGCATTTTTGTTCCACCACTGATATGCAATGTTAGCATTTCAACATCTAGAGCTTTTATTGCTTCAACTGTTCTAGCTACAGTGTTTGGAATATCATACAATTTTAGATCTAAAAAAATTGGTACATTGCATTTTGCAACTTCTCTCACTCCAGAAGGACCATGTGCAGCAAAAAATTCTAACCCAAGTTTTACCATGCCAACCTTATCACGCAGACCATTAGCCCAAGATATGGCTTCATTCAAATCTTGTGTATCCAGTGCGCATATTATTGGGTTCATTATCTTGTATAATTTTTTTTATAATAAGAGTAATTGTTGCATTTTACAATCCATATTCAGGGATTGGTCCACTTGCAATGCTTTGTACAGACACTGAACACGATAATCTGGTCGGAGTGGGTGAACGACTGGCATATCCAAGATCTTCCTGTAAAGAATCAGACGTTTCCTCCGATGTTTTGGAACCTTTCATTGGCTTGAATTGCACAAGCTGCCCTAATATAAATTTTATTTTCTGAGTCTCCCCTAATATTATTTTTTTGCTATAATCTTTAATTGTTTCATTTTCTCTTATCGATTCTTCTATCTTATCTATCACATATTGAAGTTGTTTTATTTGACTGTCTCGCTCTAAAAGTGAATTTCTTAAATTTTTCACTTCGTTATTACAATCTTGTCTTATTCTGTCTAACTCAAAAGATTGATTTTTAATTAAACCGTCTGCTTTATCTAGCTCTTCAAATTTCCTTTTTAACTCTTGAGATAAGTTTTTATTTTTCTGATCAATTTCTTTAAATTTACATTGTAATTCATCTAATTTCACACAAAGTTCTTCTTTTCTTTTATGTAATTCTTCTTTTTTCATATATAGTATATGTTTCTCTTTACGTAATTTGTCTATTTCCTTAGATAACTCCTCTTTTTCTTTAGATAATTTCTCTACTTCCTTATATAATTCCTCATATTTATCATTGTCTATTTTTCTTTTCAATTCGATTATAAGTTTTTTCCTCTCAGTTAGATCAGCTTCTTTTTCCTGTAACTGTTTACACAAATATGAGATTTTATGGAGTAGTTCTTTTTCTTGTGCAGCAAGCTCATCTTTCTCCTTCGTTACTTTTTCTAATTCGTCTGTTATTCCAATTATATGGATCATTTTTGCTTCTAATTTCTCCTCCAAAGATTTTTTTTCTTTAAGAAAAGATTTCCTCTCAGCTTCTATTTTTTGACCAAATTTTCTTTCTTCCTCGTATAAATTGTGCTTTTCTTGAGTCAACTCACGCTCTTTGTGAGCAAATTTCTTCTCCACTTTACTAGTGTCAATAATTATTTTATACAAAATCATAAAAGCCAAAACAGATAATACAGCTAAAGCGAGAATTAAAGAACTAGGTACATTAATAAGCGCTAAAGATGTAAGTAACGTGAGAGTAGCCAGAGAACTAGCTATAAAATAAAATGTATTATATTTATTAAGTAAATTGCTCATCACCCATATACAAAACTTCAGCAGTCTTGTATATATTGATTAAAATTGTCTTACCTGTAGAGGAGAACACTTATCACAATTTTACCAGTGATAAACTTTAGTTGATATTCTAACTAAACTCAAAATGCAAGGTGGCATCAGACAGGAGTAGAACATCTACTAGAATATCCAAAATCTTCTGAATATGAAGTTTCATCCAGCTCTTTATTTGGTAGTGCTGATAAATCCCCATTACTCATATTTGAAGAAGCAGGGCTATCATTAGTTTGTACAGATATTTCTTCAATTACTCCTTTTATTTCTTGATCACTGACTCCAACATTCTTGATTAATTCCTTCAATCTATTCAAAATCTCTAATACAGTTTCCTGCGATATAATCACTTTATCTCCTTCTCTTACATTCTCTTTGAACAAATATATCATGTTTTTTGCCAAATCTTGTGCTAAGCTCACACGATTCTGATGAACTAATGAAGATTGATCATTCAAATCTGAAATTTCTTCTTTTATAGAATGCTTCTCAAATAGTAACTCTTTGTACTTTTCATGTTGAATTTGACTTTCTTCCTCCAGATTGATGCTATAATTTTCCAACTCTTCACTGTTTTTTCTTTCTTTATTAAGAATTTTTTCTAACTCTTTAATCTTACTGAAATATTTAGTTTCTTTCTCTTCCGATTGCTTACTTAGTTCTTCTAAATCTACAGTTAGTTTAATCACTTCTTGAGTTTTTTCATTTAACTTTTCTTGTAATCGTCTTTTTTCTTCTTCTAAATCCGATGATTTAAGTATTAAATCATAAGTTTCAGAACTTTCTTTTTGCAACTGCGCTTCTAACTCTGCTATTTTTTTCTCTTTCTTTTCTAAACATGTCATCAATTCTGTTACTTTTTTAGATTCTAATTCATGTGATTGACTTTCTAATCTCTGGATTTCACTATATTTATCACCTAAATCTTTTTTAGTATCATTCAATTCTTGTTCTAACCTTTTATTTTCATTTATTGATTCATCCAGTTTAAGCTCTGATCGCCCTATTTGATTAACTAGTTTTTGTATTTTGACAACTAGAATTTTAGCATATTCTTCCAAGCCTTGCTTTTCTTGCACTAATTCAGCTTTTTCTTTACTTAACTTTTGTATCTCTTTTTGCGCTTTCCTTAACTTCTCCTCTAACTTTTCCTTCTCTACTTTTCTCCTTTCAAATTCACTCTCTACCGAATCACTTAGCTGCTTGAGTTTTTGTGTTACTTCAGCCAAAACTTCATCTTTTTCCCTTACCTTTCCATTTAATTCCTCCACCTCTCTCATTTTTTGCTGTAATTGTTCTAATATAGTTTGATTATTTCCAGTTAATCTTGTATTTTCTTTTTCCAATTTATTAATTCTTTCGTTTAAGCTGTCATCTACAACTTGTGCAATTTTGTCTTGCATTTTAGTACTGCCTATTTGAGCTTCTTTTCTGCCACGCTCAATTTCTTGAGTTGTTTGAATGTTAATATTTCTATTACTATTTTCTATCACAATCTCAGATGATTTATGATTGCCTTTCTCCTTATTTCTAAATTTTATTTGATACAAGAATAAGTTACCTATTTTTACATCTTTATTTGCTTTCAATTGATCATCAGTAACACGATTACGCTCGATAAGTTCTATACCATTAGCATCAATATTAATTATAATAGTGCACTTTTTTCCGTCCTCATCACACCAATTCAGAGTCATTTCGTATGCACCATCAGTTACAACATAGTGCCTTATTCCTTCTTCAGAAACAAAACCGTGCATTCCATTTTTTCCATTGCTATGCAGAGTTGAAAATCCTGAAATTCCATTATCTTGACAGAAATTACTATTCAAAAACTCACTGACTTTGAATTTGTTTTTATTAGCTCCCAATTTAACTTCTGCACAACTACCATATATTGACACTGTTTCAACACCACTTTCAATATACCCATTCAATACTTTTTTAGCCTTATCTTGAAGCTCTAGTCTCTCCTCCTTTACATTATTGAAATCTTGGATAACGGCTTTATACACTTCATCTTCATTAAAATTGGCATTGTATTTTATTAAAAAAGATAATATGTGAAAACTAGCTACAGCAGTGTGAATTGATTTATTCTTTTCTTTTATCTTACCGAGCAAAAACAAAAACCTTTGAATGAAGTCATGATAATCATCTTTTTGCTCTTCAATTTTATTATTATATGAATTACCAATCATTATTACCTCACAACTAAATAATTAGTATAGTAATACGAATGCTAAGTTACATCAATCAATAAACTTACAGTAAATTTTCCATTCTCAGTTATAAGCTCTGCTTCTGTACTCTCAACCCATTCTATCACTTCAGCATTGCAAACTGACTGCAAATCATGCTGAGCAGAATAATTTAACTCATCCTCTTTTACACTCGCTTTTATCATCAACTTTTGTATAAGATGCTTAACTGATACGTTATTATCTGCTTTTATTTTTCTCACAAGGTTTAATATCTGCACGAAATTATCTCCCATTTCCTCAGAATACTTATCATAGGTAAGTTCTTCCTTGTTAGGCCAATTACTTTTATTGTGAACGGAGTTATAACTATACAACTGATGATATATTTCCTCTGTAATGTATGGCAAAAATGGTGCAAATAACCGCAAAATAATATTGAGTACATATGCCAAACTCTGTTTCGCACTCATGTTTGCCTCGCTGTCCAATGCATCTCCATATGCACGTTTTTTAACTAACTCTAAGTAATTATCACAAAAATCTTTCCAAAAAAATTCTTCTATTGCGCTCAAAGCTTCGCAGTATTCAAACTGTAATAGGTTGTTCGTCGTTTTTTCTATCACTTTATATAATTTGGACAATATCCACTTATCCATCGTCTCACTGATGGAATTTATGCTCAATGCTTGATGTTTTTCCATAAACATGGAAACAAATTTGCTAGCATTCCAAAGTTTCGTAACAAGTCGTTTGCCAATTTTGAAGATATTTTCAGAGTAGACTGTGTCAACTCCAAGTCTTGAGTTTGCTGCCCAATAGCGTACTACGTCAGCTCCATAGGTTTCAAGCATTACATGAGGAGTGATGATATTACCTTTTGATTTACTCATCTTTTTTTTATCATCAGCCAAACACCAACCACTAATCATGATATTTTTCCACGGCAGTGAATCTGCATGATAATGTGCCTTCAAAATCGTATAAAAAGCCCAAGTTCTTATTATCTCATGGCTTTGGCTGCGCAGATCTGCAGGAAATATCTTATCATACCGATGGCTTGGTAAACCGAGCTCACTGTTTACTGCCAGTGCACTTAATTGAGGAGTGATCGCACTTGTTGCCCAAGTATCCATCACATCTTGATCTGGAGTAACTTCTTCTTTAATATACCCTTTCGGCAAATCTTTGAGTGGATCTACAGGTAAATCCTTTACTTCAGCTAGAATGATTTTGCCTTCTTCTCCCTTACGTTTTGAATACCAAACTGGAAATGGTACACCAAAATAACGCTGTCTTGAGATGCACCAATCCCAACTTAGCCCTTCTATCCACACCTCCATACGTTTACGCATAGATTCTGGATGCCAATTACATTTACTCACTTTATCTAATACTTGAGTTTTTTGCTCTAAAGTCTTGACAAACCATTGATAAGTAGGTAATATTTCAAGCGGCGCACCAGATCTTTCAGCACATTTAACAGAATGAGAAATGCTAGTGCTTTCTATTAAAAGTCCTTTTCCACTGAGGATTTCAATGATCCTCTTTCTTGCTTCTTTAACTTTTAGTCCATGGATCCCAGTGTCAGCTACTCGGATGACACCGGCATGTGTCTCCTCTGTCACCTGAGTAGCTTGATACTGGGCATCTTTCTCCCCTGTCATCCCAGTGCGTGACACTGGGATCCATTTTTGATCACACACTGCATGCAGGTTTATCCTTCCATCCTGATCAATTATAATTGTCACCGGCAGATTATGCTTTTGCTGCCAGTATATGTCGAGCTCATCACCGAATGTACAGCACATAACAAGCCCAGTGCCTTTATCTATTTTAACCTTATCATCAGCTATTATTGGAACTTTTGCCCCTGTCATTGGCACTATGGCTATCTTACCAATCAGCTGAGTATAGCGTTCATCCTCTGGGTGACAAAAAACCGCAACGCATGCTGGAAGCAACTCAGGTCGTGTAGTTGCGATGTGAATCTGCTCATTTTCTTCAGTGGAAAAAACTATTGTATTTAAAGATGACTCAAAAATTTTATCTTCTATTTCCGCTTGTGCAATTGCGGTTTTATCAACTGGGTCCCAAAGAATAGGTTGCATTTTCCTGTATGCATATCCCTTATTATATAAATCAACAAATGACATTTGAGAAAGTGCCACAGCTTCCTTGCTGATCGTGTGATATTCCAAACTCCAATCATAACTAATGCCGACCGATTTAAATAACTCCTTGAATTCTTGCTTTGACTTCTCAATAACCTCATGGCACATCTCTATAAATTTTTCTCTGCCAACTTCTTTTGCGCGGGTTCTATAGGTTTGCTCAACTAACCTTTCAGTGGGAAGCCCATTATCATCAAACCCAATTGGATAAAATACATCTTTCCCCAGCATACGTTGAAACCTTGCAATAAAATCCGTATGGCAATAGCTAAATATGTGACCGATGTGTAACTTTCCCGATATCGTTGGTGGAGGCGTATCTATAGTGAAAGTATTATCCTTTTCACCATTCCATTTATAAACTTTACTCCCTTCCCATAATATGTTGTATTTGTTTTCAATTTCTCTAAAGCTGTATTTTTCTTCTAACATAAATATTTTTCAGTTTTAAGCTTTAAGTTAGCACAATTGAGCAAATACAGCAATTTTAATGTCTATCATTTAATTTAGCCTTGTTATGATACAAATACTTCTTGACCTTATAATTTTTAATGTATTACATAATAAATTTTTAGTATTGAGGTTTATTATGCTTAACTTTCATAACTTAAAAGAGCTTATAGATATTCTAAGTAATCCATACTATGTGCCTCACCCAGCAAAAGTAGACTTAGTAGAATTGCTTGAAGACGTGCTGGAATTAGAAGGTAAAAAAAGCTCAGAAGATGCAATAGCTACATTGAAAGATAAAATAAGAAATGAATTAAAAAATGAAATAAAAAGTGAAATGAAACAAAAGATAAATAAATTTGAGCAGCTAGAGAATGAAAATATAGAATTAAAAACTAAAAAGGATCAGGCTGAACGGTTAAACATAGCCTTAGAACATAAAAGGGAGATAGCTCAGAACAAAAATATAGAATTAAAAGCTGAAAAAAATAAACTAAATACTCAAATCCAGCAGTTACAGCAAGAAAAGAAAATATTAGAAACCAAAAATGAAGCAAATAAACAACTAAAAGAAAAAGCAACATACATCGCTACTGCTAGTACTGGTCTTGCTGTTGGGTTAGTAGTATATACTGCACTTGAACATACAACTAAATTAGATATATGGTTAATGGTTAGTATAGCAGTAGTACCTGCACTCATAGCTACTAGTCTGACATACTTAGCACTTAAACCTAGTTCTCAAGTAAGTGAAACGCAAGAACCACAAGGAGTAGCAAATAAGAATTCAGTAGCTTGATATAGTTTTTTTCATTTCACTGCCTTTCCAAATTTGAAGCAGGTTGTTTGAGCCATAGTACAAAGTAAATATAGTAATTTTACACTGAAATTTTTAGTTTTGTTTCTGTGGGTTAGTTGGTACGAGCCTTGCCTTTAAGAAGATGTAAAATCACAATTATTACGAATAACATTCCACCAATAACTGATATAGCTCCACCCGTAATAAAACAAGCACGTGCCAACATTGATGAAATACTTGGCAGATCTGCAACTTTTCTTAATGCACCATATCCACCAAGCCAAACAAGTCCAGTAATGTGGAGAAAATGTCCCAAGCTATATGCATAAATCTGTAATCTTACTATGGAGCTTTTTATTTCTTTACAGCCCAATTTTGGTAACAGCCAGTAGACAAAATTCATAAAAGCTATAGTAATACCAACCACAGAACCGTGATAATGCGCAGGGATAGTGACATTTCCTTCAATAGTTAGCACTCCAAGCACACCTCCATAAATGAACAATACAAACGAGTGGAGAAGATAATTGCCCTTATCATTGAGCAGAGTTTTTATGTTGCAATATACTAATATTGTTAAAAAGCACGGCAGAACTGCTCCAGCAATTCTCATATGCCAGGTAAAAAACTGTATCAATTCAGCACTATCCGCCGAATAAATAAAGTATATAAACGGCGCACCTACGGTCAAAACTGTGTTTATAAATAGTGGTAAAATGGTAATTTTATTTAGACTAATATAGCGAGCATTCAGTATGATCAAATAAACTAAAAACATTGCTTGAGCAAAGGCAAACTGCAGTAAATGTCCGCCTCCCCAAAAGAGATATTCATAAAATAAATTCTTGTCTGAGTGATATAGACCTGGAGGCGTATTTTTATGTGCTAAAACAACACAAAGAAATGATGACACAAGTATAATGACCAGGCCAATTTGTCCGATTGAAAGATATGAGTCTTGTTTATTTGATATGTAGGCTAGAGCTGTATTTATCAATATGCTGGTAATGAAAAGACTGAGTCCAAGTAAAAATAATTTGTTTTGTAATACAGGTATATAGTTACTTTTGATAACTTCAGTATTTGGAACAAATGCAGATATAAACATTAGCAGCATGGAAAGGATTGAGAGAATCCATGAGAAGTTAAACCAATGATTGGTGTTTTTTAAGTTTATGATGAAGAGCAGAGATATTATAGAGCACATCCATACCAAAATTGACAAATTTACGTGTATCACCAGTGCATTATCAAAGATATATTGTGCAGAAGGAATGAGAGAAGAAATAAAAGGCAATCGTAGAAAAATAACAATTATTGACAGCAGTCCAGAACAAGCAAGAGCAAGTACTGCCAAGAATATCCATTGCCTGCAAAGTGAAGCGTTATTTTGTATGTTGAGCATTTACTTTTAGGTACTATAGCATAAGACAATGTACATTTTTCAAATTGATATGCATAGTTTAAATGAATGACATTACAACAATATCTTTCATCGTGAAAATGCTGCGTCCATTTCCATTTCATATTATGGTAATATTACTGACAGCGTTAGTCTGGGCTATCGAAATGTGTTTTAATCAATACTTGATAAAAATTATTACAGTAAGAGAATCTTTACATAATGGCATGACATTACGTTAATGCTTTTGATCCACAATTAAGAACATTTTCGTTGTGATTTACGTTTCTAGTATGTATATTAATAAATCTTGTTTTCACTAAATAATGAAAATAATAATTGTCATGATAATGTTATTGTATAGTAACTATACAATGGCAAGCGAACGAATAAGTTTAGTAGATAAAAAATTATCTCAAGGATATGTAGCTCCAATACTTACAGAAAATAGCGTTATTTTACCAGACAAGCACGGTACCTTATATTCCTTTGATATCGATAACCCAAGAGTTATAAATTGGAAATTATACCTCTCAAGTAGGAAAAAAATTGGTAATATGAGTTTATCGAGCTACAAAGAAAATGTTTTCTTTGTAGTGGATAACATTCTACACACAATAGATGCGAAAACAGGGGAGATTCAATGGGAAAAAGAATTAAGAGCTCCGGCAAGAGGGAAAGCAATAGTAATAAACAATAAGTTGGTAGTATTGACTATTGATAACTATCTACATGTATTTGATATAAAAGATGGCAGCCCCATTTGGGCTTATCAAAATGGTATAAATGAGGTTCGAGGTTTATATTCCATCTCACCAGCAGTCTCTAATGATAAAATAATGGCACCATTTTCAAATGGCGAGTTAATAGCTTTTAATGAAGAAGGTAAAAAACTATGGAGCCAAAAATTAGCTACAAATCTTTTAGACACACAGCTTACAGATGTAACTACTACACCTAGAGTACACGATAATATCTTAATAGCTACGAGCAACTCTTATATTTATAGCATTGACGTAAACTCAGGAAATATTTTATGGTCAAGGCCACTACAAGTAAAAAGTATATCAAACATTGAGTCATATTATAGCCCTCTTATTCCTGCAGAGAAACAAAAAGAAGGCGGAAGAATTTTCATGGTGACTAAAGATAATAAGGTAATTGGCATCGACATACAAAGTGGAAAAACAGTTTGGACATCTGATTTTATAGAGAATGTGCAATTGTTTGTTCCAATTATGTATGCCCATACGCTTTGGGTAACAAGTAATAAAGGTTCAATATTTGCTTTTCCTGGATCTGAAAGTACAGGAAGGGTAATTAAAATACCCGGTAATGTGTTTCATGCTCCAGTATTTACCCATGGTAAGATGTATATAACGACTGAAGGAAATGGTGTTTATTCTTTAGAAAATAGGTTTGTTTTTTATGACTGATTATGATTTGATTATTATAGGTGGTGGTCCAGGTGGTTACAAATGCGCTATTGCTGCTGCAAAACTTGGACTCAAAGTTGCTTGTATAGACAAAAATAGCATTTTTGGTGGCACGTGTTTGCGAGTTGGGTGTATACCATCAAAAGCATTACTCCATTCCTCTTATCAGTATGCTAGCGCGAAAAATAATCTATCAAAACTTGGCATAAAAGTTAAGGATGTAAGTCTCGATTTGAGAGAAATGATAGGCTATAAAGACGCTAGAGTTCAGGAACTTGGAAAAGGCATAGAATATCTGTTTAACCTTTACAAAATTACTAAGATCAATGGACTTGGAAAAATTACTTCTTTTGATCAAGGCAACCTTGAAGTTTCAGTTGAAGGTAAGGTGCTGAAGACAAAAAATATAGTAATTGCAACCGGTTCTGACGTTATTTCTTTGCCAGGAATTAATATCGATGAGAAAAGTATTATTTCATCAACTGGTGCATTGTCTTTAACTGAAGTACCAAAAAAACTTGTCGTAATCGGAGCCGGGGCAATAGGGCTTGAAATGTCTTCTGTATGGAGGAGGCTAGGGTCTGAAGTCACTGTAGTAGAATTTTTTGACAGAATCGCTGCAGCAATGGATGGAGAATTAAGTAAGTCTCTACTTTCTAGTCTACAAAAACAAGGAATAAAATTTTTACTTAGCACTAAAGTTGAGGGAATAAAACAAAGTAGTAACTCTTTGAGTGTGAAAGTTTGCTCTGTAAAAGATAATCAAACAAATACTATAGAGGCGGATAAGGTATTGGTGGCAGCAGGACGCAAACCATGCTCTGAGGGTCTTGAAAAAATAGAAAAAGACAGTCGTGGCTTTATTAAAGTCAACAATAGTTATGAAACCAACGTAAAAGGAATATTTGCTATTGGTGATGTGATTGGCGGAGCAATGCTTGCTCACAAAGCTGAGGAAGAAGGGGTGGCAGTTGCAGAGATACTAGCAAGGCAATTGCCTCACGTTGATTATGAAATCATACCGTCAGTCATTTACACCCACCCTGCAGTTTCTTCAATCGGTAAAACTGAAGAAGAACTAAAAAGTGCTGGTCGAAAGTATAAAGTTGGTAAATGTCAATTTGCTGCAAACGGTAGAGCAAAAGTCACTGACGATGCTGAGGGATTCGTGAAAGTTCTGACTTGTAGCCAAGCAGATACAATACTCGGTGTACATATCATAGGAGCATACGCTGATACGCTAATCAATGAAGCAGCGGTTGCAATGGCATATGGTGCAGCAGCAGAGGATATATACAGAATTTGTCACTCTCATCCTGATATAAATGAAGCCTTTAGGGATGCGTGCATCGATGCTTTCTTTAAAAAGTAACTGTGGACCTCGGTTCAATCATTGAAAAATGGTATGATTGGCTAAAGTACAACAGGTCTTACTCACCAAACACTTTGGAGTCATACATGAGGGACCTCAAAGATCTTATAAATTTCCTAAATACTCACATTGGTGAAGAAGTAAATGTTGGCTCTTTAGAAAAATTAAGCATACCTGAACTGAGAAGTTGGTTTACCTCTCGTTATGCAAGAGGTGTAAATGCGAGATCTAACACTCGCGCATTGTCAGTAATCAGAAATTTTTTCAAATATATAAAAAACAATTATGAAATAAATAATGAAGCGGTATTTTCTTTATCAAGGCCAATTCAGAGAAGAACTCTACCTAAAGCACTTTCAATATCTAACATAGAAACTCTATTGAAAGAAATGAAATTGCCTGATCTAGGCGAGCCTTGGGTGGTAAAAAGAGAAATTGCAATTGTCGTTCTGCTATATGGTACGGGCTTAAGAATCACTGAAGCACTGAATCTTAAGGTTAGTGATATTAGCAATGAAAGTTTAATAGTAACAGGTAAGGGAGATAAACAAAGGCAGGTATTTATTCTTCCAGTAGTAAAAAAGTGTATACAAAAATATATAAAAGCTTGTCCCCACTTTGACGAAGCGGGACATCTTTTTGTGGGGGTAAGAGGAAAAAAATTGGGAAGAACTTATGTTGCTAATCGTTTGCAAAAAATAAGAAGATTTTTAAACTTACCAGAAATTTTATCTCCACATGCATTTCGCCATAGTTTTGCTACTCATTTGCTTCAGGAAAATATTGACATAAGATCAATACAACAGCTGCTTGGCCACTCAAGCCTTGAAACTACTCAAGTTTACACTCACCTAAATTATCAAGATGTCTTCAATATGTATAAAAACTTTCAGAAAAGTTTGAATAAAAAATCGAAATCTTAACTTCGTCTTAAATCGATAGTATTGCCGAACTGAGTGCTTGCAACATCATTCAGTACTGTACTTGCTTTATATAAGCAATAGTGACCAGCAGAGAAGAAAGCAAAAACGTTTTGCAAAAGGTTATGAATGAAAGAGAATAGACAGCAGAATTTAAATTAGAAGCTATTTAAAGAAACAAGTCAAGCAAATAGCAAAAGATCTGGGACCGTACACCTAGGCACTCAATTTTAATTTTTCACTCAAAACCAAGTTTACGACATCAGGGCTGGCTTTTCCTTTGGTGGATTTCATGACTTCACCAACAAAGAACCCATACAATCTTGTTTTACCACCCTTATATTCTTGAACTTTATCTTGGTTGTCATTGATGATTTTATCTATTACCTCTGAGATTTGACATGTGTCAGTTATTTGCTTGAGATTCTGCTCTTCTATAATAAGGGATGCAGGCTTTCCAGTTTCAAACATAATATCAAAAACTTGTTTACCAAGTTTAGCAGAGATCGTTCCATCGACGATAAAGTCGAGGAGCTCGGATAAAGCATCTGCTTTAATTGGAGAGCTAACAATATCAATATTTGTTTTATTTAAACGACCGAAAAGCTCGACGGTTAACCAGGTAACTGCAATCTTTGAATCATGCTTTTTTGCTAATTTTTCAAAATAATCGGCAATTTCTTTATCAGAAGTGATAACGTCTGCATCATATTCATTGATACCTAATTCCGCTATGTATCGAAGTTTTTTTTGATCTGGCAACTCGGGTAAAGATGATTTAATAGAATCAATTTTGTCTTGGCTTATTTCAACAGGTAGCAAATCAGGTTCAGGGAAATATCTATAGTCACTTGAATCTTCTTTGCTTCTCATCACTTTTGTTTTTCCTAAAGTGACATCAAACAATAAGGTATCTTGACTTATTTCTCCTCCGCTTTCCAAAATTTTGATCTGCCTTTGTGCTTCATAATCTATAGCTTGTACAATATAACGTATTGAATTTAAGTTTTTTATTTCACAACGAGTGCCAAATGTGCTACTGCCCTTTGGGCGAACAGAAACATTTGCATCACAGCGAAGTGACCCCTTTTCCATATCACCATCACATGAACCGATGTAACGCAAAATCTGCCTCAATTTTTTCATGAATTCTGCAGCTTCTGCAGATGAACGAAGATCTGGCTCTGAAACAATTTCCATTAAAGCAACACCTGCACGATTTAAATCTATGTAAGTTTTGCTTTCTTCATGAATACTCTTTCCTGCATCTTGCTCTAAGTGAATTCTTGCGATTCTTATTTCTTTTTCATTATTATTGATAAAAACTTTGCCATTTTTAACTATTGGCTCAAAGAACTGGGTTATTTGATAACCTTGTGGTAAATCGGGATAAAAATAATTTTTCCGGTCAAAGTAAGAGCATTTATTAATTTCTGCAGAAATTGCAAGTCCGGTGCATATTGCTTGCTCTATGCAGCTATAATTTAATACTGGTAGTGTGCCTGGCATTGCTGCATCAACTAGAGAAACTTGAGTATTGTGCTCAGTGCCAAATTCCGTTAGTGAACTAGAAAATAGCTTTGTCTTAGAAGAAACCTGAGCGTGTACCTCAAGTCCAATTACTGTCTCCCAGTTTTCTTTTGTCATGTATTTTATTCAATTAATAACTTTATATTCTGCAAACTAGCACAAAAAGTCAAATAAAACTCATTTAACCTATGATCCAAGAGCGGTGTATATCAATAATATAAGAGTTACTACAGTTTCTATTGACTAGGCTGTTATATAATAAAGTTAAGTGCTGCCAAAAAATATCTATAGTAGGCCAAAACATAATTTTGATGGCAACTGATTAGCTAACAAATTTATAAACATCAGTATATAGTTCATCAATGCCTGGCTCTTTACTATTTTTAGCAAAATCTTCTGACTTTTTTACTAAATCTCGTATTTCCTTATCAATAGCTTTGCATTCTTCATCAGAAGCGATTTTATTGTCTGTTATATACTGCTTTAGGGTGCTTATAGGATCATGATTTTGCTTCATATCTTCAACTTCTTCTTTTGAGCGATAAGTAGCAGGATCTGACATTGAATGTCCACGATATCGATATGTCTTCATTTCAAGCAAGATAGGTCCTTTTCCCCCACGTACGTGCTCAGCTATTTCACTTGTTAACTCATAGACAGAGAAAAAATCCATTCCATCAACTTGTTTTCCAGGAATACCAAAACTCTCTCCTCTTTTATATAGTTCAGTTACTAAAGTTGATCTTTGTACAGAAGTTCCCATTGCGTATTCGTTATTTTCTATGATATAAACCACAGGTAACTTCCACAAAGATGCCATATTAAATGATTCATATACTTGTCCTTGATTTGCAGCACCGTCACCAAAATATGTGAATACAACGTTATCTTTTTTCTTGTATTTATTAGCAAATGCTATTCCTGTGCCAATTGGGACTTGTGCACCTACTATTCCATGTCCACCAAAGAAATTTTTTTCAACATCAAATATGTGCATGGAGCCACCTTTGCCTTTTGAACACCCTGTTTCTTTGCCGGTTAGTTCTGCCATCACAACATTCGGATCAGAATTACATGCAAGCATTAAGCCATGGTCTCTATAGCTTGTGATAAAAGCATCACCAGATTTTGATGCAGCTTGAGTCCCAACTGCAACTGCTTCTTGCCCTATTGATAAGTGACAGAATCCGCCTATTAATCCCATTCCGTATAATTGTCCTGCTTTTTCCTCAAATCTGCGTATGAGAAGCATTTTTCTGTAGAATCCAATCACCTGTTCTTTAGTGAAATTTTCTGCTTTCATATTGACTTTCTTTTATTAAATTGAGATCATACCAGAAATTTTTAACATTTTATAATACTATCTATATGGACTACTATCACTGGTTTGAAGCTTTTCACGTTATCTCTGTAATTATGTGGGTGGCAGGTATGCTCTATTTGCCAAGGCTTTATGTTTACCATGCATCTGTAAAACCAGGGTCAGAAAATGACAGCTTACTTCAAATAATGGAGAAGAGACTCCTTAGATATATCATAAACCCTGCAATGCTTTTCTCCCTTAGTTTTGGAATTATGCTAATGATTATTAGGGAACCATATCACGAAGGGTGGTTTCATGTAAAAGCGCTAGCATTATTCTTAATGTTTGCTATTCATTTCCTACTTGCAAAGCATAGGAAAAATTTTGTAGTGGGCTTGAATAAGAAAACTCACGTTTATTTTCGTGTTTTAAACGAAGCAGTAACAGTGTTAATAATAATTATAGTTATTATGGTTATTGTAAAACCTTTTTGATTTTCTAGCCTAATGCTGAACCATTCAATAGAGTATAAGAATTGTTACTAAATAGTTTATTCTGATGTTCCATAGTCTAAGTAGAGTACTTAAGATATAGATTCTTTGTTTTTGTGTGTTATCCTGATTAACAAGAATTCGCAGTAGTATTATAATGAGTAAGTTAAAAAAGCTTAGTGCTGGACTTTCTTTGACAGGCCTGATTGGTAGTGATGATATAGATATGCAAAGGGCAGGAAATAGAAAGAAGAAATATCAATTTTTGGATAAGACGTTCGCATGGATTGATGCGATGATAAATTTTATTTTTAAACGTGAGAGTAATAACGCAAATGAAGTCCTAAAAGTCACATGGGGACCACTATTTTTTGGTTTAGTCGTGATATTCATCTTTTTTGGAATAGGTGGTATTTGGTCGGCTATAGCTCCAATTGACGGAGCAGTGCATGCAAGTGGAGAAGTTATTGTCTCTTCAAATAGAAAAATAGTGCAACACTTGGGTGGGGGAATAATAAGCAAAATTTTAGTAAAAGAAGGTCAAACAGTTAAAAAAGATGAGCCTTTAGTTTTATTAAGTGATGTTAACGAAAAGGCAAATTTGAGTATAATTAAAGAAAAACTCTTATCACTTTTGGCAACTGAAGCAAGACTTATTGCAATTAGGGGAGACTTAGATACGCTAGAATTTTCTGATGAGGTTAAAAGATTATCTAACGATGAACTTGTAAATAAAGCGATAAAGAATCAGGTAAAGTTGTTCAACTCTCAGAGAAAGAGTATATTAGGAAAAACTGACATACTGCAACAACGTATAAAGCAGTTAAATGATGAATTAGCAGGGCTAAATTTTCAACTAAATGCAGCCCATAAGCAATATGACTTGATAACTGAGGAGTTAGAAACAAAAAGACAATTACTTGATAGTGGCCATATAAGCAAACCACACATTTTAGCTTTAGAAAAACAGTTTGCTGAAATTGAGGGTAGAGTTGGACATTACCGTTCTGCAATATCTCAAGTACAGCAAAAGATTGGAGAAAATGAGTTAGAGATTATAAATGTGAAGAATGATGCTCAAGAAAGAGCAAATGCTGAGCTTAAGGAAGTCAATACATCTATTGCAGACTTAAAAGAGAGGCTGATGGTTGCTGAAGATTCGTTAGCACGTACAATAATTAAATCACCTCAAGATGGTATAGTTACAGATATAAGATACCACACTGAAGGTGGTGTTATACAATCTGGAGTTCCAATCATGAGTATAGTACCATCAGATGATGATCTAATAATAGATGCTAAAGTTCTAACCAGAAACATAGAAGAGATACTGTCAGCAAAAAAGAAAGATAGCAATATAGTCTCTGTCGACGGACTAGAAGGGCTAAAAGTTAAAGTAAGGCTGAGCGCTTATAGTGCACGTCGCTTAAGTTTAATTAACGGTATAGTAAACCATATTTCCCCTGATGCTCTTGATGATCCAAGGATGGGGCGTTATTATTCAGTGCGAGTGGTGATACCAAAATCAGAACTTGCTCAATTTAAAAACGTATACCTATATCCTGGTATGCCAGCAGAAGTATATATAGTTACTCAATCCCGCACTCTTTTATCGTTCTTGTTTACACCTATAATTGCAACATTCGATAGATCTTTCATAGAGAGATAATTTATTTTGCTTTTCTAAAAAATTTGTTTACAGAGTTTGATATGCAAAAAAATTTACACACAAGTAGTGTATTATTTTATAATTATTTTCTATAATATGTAAATCTTTGATTTAAGATGCAAATGCTAACGTAAACATTAAAGGTTAATTAGTAAACTCAGCTGTATAATAGAATTAAAGGAATTAGTAAGATTTTTACCTCAATGAATTATAAATAGGCAAACTTACCTAAAGTTTAATAGTGTCTGTTACTGCTTTTAGGTGTGAGGCTAGAGGGTTATTAGCAATAACAGACACTATTAAACTTATTATAGAACTTCCTTAAAGTAAATACTTAACTTAAAATATTATAATATTTTAACTTAAAATAGATTCATGTAAATGCTTTTTCCTCAAGTTAGTATCGTATTAGTATATTTATTAAATGCTAAAAAAACATTAATCATCATTTACTTTTGATTCAATATTTAGCAAAACACTTGTGTACATTCTATAATCTCTGTTTGCATAGTAAGTGTATATATATTATTATACAGTTAGTTTTACAGCAAAAAATATGGTGAAGTTATTTGCATTATTGATAATGTTTTACTCAAACATATCAATTGCTTCTGCTCCTACTTCTTGGCAATTTGGATTTCCTGCGCCTGCAACTGAGATAATGGAGGCTGTAGTTAAGTCACATTCGTTTGTGATGAGTGTAATGATTGCAATTATGCTTTTTGTATGGGCCCTGCTTGCTTATATAGTATTTCGCTTTCGTAAGGGCAAAGTGAAAAATGTCAGTAAAATAACTCATAATATCTTTGTAGAAATTATCTGGTTTGTTATACCAACGATTATTGTTGGGGTATTGGCTTTTAAAAATGCTGAATTAATTAAACTACAGGAGAAAGTGCCAAAAGCTGACATAACACTAAAAGTTATTGGTCATCAATGGTATTGGAGTTACCAGTACCCAGAATATCAAGGTATTTCATTTGACAGCTATATAAAAGGAAAAGAAGACTTTACCGAAAGAGATTTAAAACTATTCTCTGTTGATAATAACGTTATTTTACCTATCAATACTAATATTCGTTTACAAGTGACAGCAGGAGATGTAATACATAGCTGGGGAATACCGGCTTTTGGTATAAAAATTGATGCAATACCAGGTAGGCTGAATGAAGCATGGTTTAACGTTACAAAGCCCGGTATTTATTATGGGCAATGTTATGAACTATGTGGTCAAGGTCATGGATTTATGCCAATTGTTGTTGAAGCAGTGAGTAAAGAAGATTTTAATAAGTGGATTGAAGATAAAAAATTAGTAAGTTAAGTTTGGAGTATAGATATGAGTGATGTACCAAAAGGTATAAGACGTTGGCTGTTTTCTACTAATCACAAAGATATAGGGACACTATACATTATTTTTTCCATATTAGCTGGAATTATTGGTGGATTATTATCGGTAATTATTCGTACTCAGCTAATGCACATTAATATACTTAACAATAATTACCAGCTATATAACGTAATGATTACAGGGCATGCGGTAATAATGGTGTTTTTTATGATAATGCCAGCCTTAATGGGAGGATTTGGTAATTGGTTCGTACCTCTCATGATTGGTGCACCAGATATGGCATTTCCTCGTATGAATAATTTAAGTTTTTGGTTGTTAGTTTCATCTTTTATTTTGCTTATCCTCTCGGTATTTGCTGGCGAAGGTCCTGGAACAGGATGGACTTTATACCCACCTTTGTCGCAAATTATGTCCCACCCAAGTGCAGGAGTTGATCTTGCTATACTTGCACTTCATATTGCTGGTATGTCATCAATTGTTGGGGCGATCAACTTTATAGTTACCATATTCAATATGCGTGCAAAAGGTATGTCACTAACTAAGATACCACTATTTGTTTGGTCTATTTTACTCACGTCATTTATGTTAATTGTTGCCTTACCGGTACTTGCTGGTGCTATAACTATGCTGCTCACTGATCGTAATATAGGTACCTCCTTTTTTGATCCTGCTGGTGGTGGTGATCCTGTGTTATTTCAACATCTGTTTTGGTTTTTTGGTCATCCAGAAGTTTACATAATTATTTTTCCTGCATTTGGTATCATCAGTCAGATTGTGTCAACTTTTTCTCATAGGCCAGTATTTGGTTATATGGGAATGGTTTATGCCATGATAGGAATAGCAACGTTTGGCTTCATGGTTTGGGCTCACCATATGTTTACTGTTGGGCTTAGCGAGGATGCTGCTATATTTTTTAGCACTAGCACAATTTTCATTGGTGTTATAACTGGTGTAAAAGTCTTTAGTTGGATTGCAACTATGTGGGGTGGAGCGATTGAATTGAAGACACCAATGCTGTTTGCATTAGGTTTTATTTTCATGTTTGTTGGAGGTGGTATAACCGGAATAATTCTTTCTCACGGTGGAATAGATAAGCTTTTGCACGATACCTATTATGTCGTTGCTCACTTTCACTATGTCATGTCGCTTGCTGCATTATTTGGAGCTTTCGCCGGTTTTTATTATTGGATAGGCAAAATGTCAGGTAAGCAATATAACGAGTGTTTAGGAAAGATACACTTTTGGCTCACTTTTATTAGCACCAATGTCACTTTCTTACCCCAGCATTTCCTGGGATTAGCAGGTATGCCAAGGCGTATACCTGATTATCCCGACGCGTTTATCCCTTGGAATTATATATCCTCAATTGGCTCATATATGTCCTTTCTTTCAGTTATGTTTTTTGTATTTATAGTTATACATCTCTTTAAGTGGGGCAAAAAAACTGGAGATAATCCTTGGGAAGGTGACACTTTAGAATGGACGGTATCTTCACCACCACCTTTTCATACTTTTGAAAAACCACCAGTGATAAAATAGAATGTACACAAGTGTTTTGCTAAATGTTGAATCAACAATACTGGATTTTTGGCATTTGCTGAAGCCAAGGATAATGTACCTTGTAGTGTTTACTGCAATTGCTGGAATGGTTGCTGCACCAGGTAGCATTCATCCTTTCCTTGCACTAATATCTCTTATGTGCATTGCTCTTGGTTCAGGATCTGCAGGTGCAATAAATATGTGGTATGACAGAGATATAGACTTGCTTATGGAGAGAACAAAAAACCGCCCTATACATTCAGGTAGAGTTTCTGCAGAAAGCGCGCTTGAATTTGGCATAACTCTTGGAATATTGTCAGTATTTATCATGGCAATAGCAGTGAACTATGTTTCTGCTGCTTTGCTTGCAATTAGCATATTATTTTATGTTTTTGTGTATACAATTTGGCTCAAAAGGCGTACTCCGCAGAATATTGTTATTGGTGGTGCAGCAGGTGCTTTTCCTCCAATGATTGGCTGGGCGGTTGTAACTGACTCTGTAAGCTGGGAAAGTTGTATTCTATTTTTAATAATTTTTATGTGGACTCCACCACATTTTTGGGCTCTATCCTTAAATAGATCTGAAGATTATACAAAAGCATCGATTCCAATGTTCAATATCGTTTATGGTCCAGAAAAAACGAGGAAATATATATTAATCTATAGCGTGTTACTCGTATTAACTAGCTTACTTCCAGCACTATTTTTGAAAAAGGCTCTATTTTACCTCAGTATGGCAATTATTGAAGGGTGTGTTTTTATTTGGTTTGCTGCATCCGTTATAAGGCTTAAGAGTCATAGCTCGCAGAAAAAAATGTTTTCTTATTCGATTTCTTATCTATTTTCTCTGTTTGCCAGCGTTATTTACTGCTCTATTGATTTGTTTTAACCATGAAAGAACATAAAAACTATCTTTTACTTTCTCTTCTAATAATGCTCGTTGTAGCACTTTTTTTTATTTCCATAATAAAATTTAAAGGTGCGGCTTAAATTGCCTCTATATCTATAAAAATTGTGATTTTATAGAAGCAACGATATACTTTATTAATTCACTACAGTTAAAGATGAAGAAAAAGGAAGTGACAATATACACAGATGGAGCATGCTCTGGTAACCCAGGGACAGGAGGGTGGGCAGCAATCATATTATTTCAAAATCATAGAAAGAACATCTGTGGTAGAGAAGAAAATACTACAAATAATAAAATGGAGTTAACAGCAGTGATCAATGGACTGAAGGTATTAAAATTTCCTTGTAATATCAGTTTGTATACGGATAGCCTCTATATTAAATACGGTATAACAGAATGGATAAAGAAGTGGAAAATGAACGGCTGGAAGACAAGTAATAAGAAGTCAGTAAAAAATATAGAATTATGGAAAGAATTAGACGATGTTGCTTTGCAACATGAGATTAACTGGAAGTGGGTTAAAGCGCATAATGGTGATAAATACAATGAAGAAGCCGACAGCTTAGCAAGAAAAGCAATAATCGATGCTTAAAAAAATAGCTCTATCATTTTCTATAATTTTATTATTTATATTCTGCTTCTTTATCCCTTTTAAAGGGGAAGGTCCTTTAGAAATCAATATTAGTTATATTAATTTTTATATAAAGAAAAAAATATTAAAGATATTTACCAATTCGGATGTCAGCATGGAGAGTACCTCGGTTATTTGGCAGAAAGATGGCAAGCTAGTCATTACAGATTTAAAAATAACAAATCCTGACTTTACCATAGAAGTTCCTGAGCTTTTCGTACACTTTAAGTTAAGTTCCAAAAAGTTCTCTCAGGTTTTAGCTGGTAATGTACACATATATATCAAGAAGGAAGAGACCAGAGGAATAACAACATCTGTAATGACAGATAAGATGAGTAGTACAAAAAATCTGCTGAAGACAATAAGAAAAATTTTTTTCTACTTAAATGCAGACTCAAGGATTGAAATTACTAACATTGCTGTCAATAAAAGCACGGAAGGTGAATTCTTCATTGATAAAGTATATGTAGGAAAGGAGGAAAATTTTAATGTTTTGGATATTCGTGTTCATACAAAAGATAAAAAGGGGATTCTAGATGATTTATCTATTATGATAAAAAATCGCAATAATTTGTTAAATTTGTATGGAACATTTTATAACCTAAAGTTGGGGCTATTTAACGAGTTTTCCACACTAGTTAAAAGTTACAATTTGGACAAAGAAATAGGGTTCAAAGGGAACTTCTCAATGAGAATTAATGGAAAGGATGAAGTTATGGATGGAAACATATACGTGTTAAATACAGAGAGTCACTCAGGTAAAAACTTAGCCTTGACTAATGTAAATGTAAATTTGACATATAGTAATGAAATCATTAGCGTAAAAAACTTTCATTTTAAGTTAAATGATACTTACCTTTCTTTGATTGGCAAAATGAACTTTGGCACAAATCATGCTTTGCTTAGAGTTAATATTAGTAAACTTGTTGCAAAAGATTTATGTACTTATGTACCAGATGGTCTAGTGAACAATGAATTTAGAAAGTGGTATTGTAATAATATTGATGGGAATATTATAAATACAATTATAAGTTTTAACGGTAAAATCGATAGTTTAATAAATGATGATCTGTCAGGTATTGTAATTGTTGCTGATATAGAAAATGGCAGCGTTCAATTTGATGAGGATTTTGAACGAGTGGAGAAGTTGAACGGTGAGTTAACTCTCAAGGATAACAATCTCAAAATTATTGTAAATAGAGCTAAGTTTCAGAATTTTACTATCAATAGTGGTCATATTGAAATGAACTCTCTCAATAAAGAAGATTCTGTTCTTACCATTAATGGTCAGGCTGTAAGTGATGCTTATGGGTTATATGAGCCTATAAGATTTAAGCTGGATGATGTGGTAAAACTTGAAAGAGATAAAGTAGGTGGAATAGCAAAGTCTGTATTCAATTTTCGCATTTTTAATCTAAACTCTAGTGATAAAAAAGTAGATTTTTCGGCCAAATTTCATTCTGAAATTGATAATTTGGTGGTGTATAATGGAAGTTTTGGTAAGTATGATATTAAGCTCGATTTTGGGAGTGACTTTATAGATTTAAATGGCAGTGGTATGGTAAATAATACACAGCTTCTATTTGACCTCAAAAGTAGCAATAAAAATGAAAATTTTGTCTGGAGTTTGACTGGAGATTTACCTGCTCAAATACTTAATTTCGGTGATGGTTATATCAATGCAAATATAGAGTCAGTAATGTATCAAGACAAAACAGGGTACGTTAATGGTAATATAGATTTATCAGAGCTCGAGTTGCGTTCAAGCTACTTAGGGTGGAAAAACCATTTTGAAGATCACAATGAAGTTTTATTTTCTACAAGGCTAAAAGGAGCAGGTAAGTTGCTAATAGACAAACTAGACGTTGTAGGAAATGATCTAGACATAAAATTTAGCGGAAGAGTAGAAAATGGAAATCTATATTTAAATTCTAGCAACTTTAAATTACCTGATAATAATTTTAGTATAGAAATTGAATCAGGTAAGGAGAAAAATGCCATAACTATTCACGGTGAGAAAATCAACTTAAGTGATGTGTTAGGTTTACTTGGCAAAGATAGTAATCGATTAAATAACAAAATAGAAGTTACTATGAATGTTGATAATATAATTATGAAAGAAGGAATTATCATAAAAGATGCTAAGCTAAATGTAACTTGTGCTAAAGGTGATTGTAGTGGAAGTCAATTCACAGGACAGTTTTTAGAAGATAACAGTAATATACTAGTAGAACATAGTGAAATAGGGCTTGAAATATATTCGGATAATTCAGGTATGCTTTTGCGTTCTTTAGGTATTGGTAAATCAGTTAAAAATGGCAAATTATCTCTTTATCTATCTTCTAAGAGAGAAAATGGAGAACATTATGGTATGTTATCTATCAGCAATTTCTATATCAAAGATGCTCCACTGCTTACCACTTTATTATCAATGTCTTCACTGCCTGGTATTGTAAATGCTATAAAGAACGAAGGTGTACATTTTTATAAGTGTAATGCACCTTTTTCATATAAAGATGGCACTGTTGAAATTGAAGAATCTTGGCTTGAAGGAGCGGAACTAGGCATTAGCACTAGTGGTACGCTCGATATTAAGGGTTATAAATTCCAGGTTGAAGGACAAGTAATACCGGCATACTCAATTAACAAATCTTTGTTGAAAATCCCTATAATCGGAAAACTTCTGACTGGTGGGAAGAGTAGGGGGATTATTTCAATAGACTACAAAGCAAATGGTGATGATAAAAACAACAACGTATCTGTTAATCCTATCTCTTCGCTAACCCCAAGCTTACTTAAGAGGTTATTAGGAGTATTTGATCGTATTATGACAAAAACTAATAAAAGCATTTTAAAAGGTAGTTTGAAGAAGAAATTTAGCTCAATATGACCAGAAGAAAAGTTGTTTATTGATGTTTAGTTAGATGGTAAACGTTAGATACAACAAACAGAGGAAGTTAGATAAAATAATTAAGGGAACAAGAATATAAAGGTTTAACTTGAAGTAACCGGATAAAATCTGAGTCACACTTCCAAGTGCTGGTACCCACGAAAGCAATGCAACTGCACAAATCAGTAGGTGCCTTACAATTTTTGGTGTTTTGTCTTCATTCTCTAATTTGTGATGTGATCTTCTGATAAAAATTGTTATTCTACCTAAATACCAGTTAGCTATTCCACCAAGACTGGATCCTAATACTCCAAAAAGTAATATAAGTAGTTGATCGTAGTTTGACCTAAAGCATAACATAGTGTAAAGTACAAAACCTTGATGTATGGGTAAGATAAGCGATGATACTAGGCTATCTATAAACAATAGGAGATAATTTTCCATACCAAGTTGTTGTACCATCTTCGTTGTCAGAAATTGTAACCCCCATTTGTTTCAATTGCTCTCTTATTTTGTCTGCAGTATCATAATCTTTATTTTGTTTTGCTACTTTTCTTAAGTCTATCAACCTTTCTATTTCTTGATGACTCACACCACTTGCAAACCACTCTTGATAACTTGACTCAAGAATACCAATGAACCTTGCGCTTTTAACAAACTTCTTAGTTAATTTGAGCCTCTCACATTCATTACTTGTCTTATTGATTTCTGTAGCCATTTCATGCAATATGGCTACAGCTTCAGGAATGTTTAAATCGTTTTTCAAAGCCTCTATAAAATCTTTAGAGACTTCTGCATCACTTTCCTCAATACATGTACTACGTAATAACCGATAAAACTTGTTTAAAGTTTCTTGCGACTCAGAGATAACATTTTCTGTCCAATCAAGTGGTTTTCTGTAGTGAGTTTTAAGCAGCGCATAACGTATTACTTCACCCTTTATTCCACTATCTAACAAATCCCTTACTTTGACTATATTAAATAAGGATTTGCTCATTTTCTCTTCATTTACCGTAAGAAACCCGTTGTGTACCCAATATTTTGCAAACGTTGACTCAGCAAATGCAGATTTACTCTGTGCAATTTCATTCTCATGATGAGGAAATTGCAAGTCTATACCCCCACCGTGAATGTCAAAATCTTTGCCAAGGTAAGCATATGACATTGCTGAACATTCTATATGCCACCCTGGTCTTCCCTCTCCCCATGGACTATTCCAGTGACTTGAAAGTTTATAGTCAGTTTCGTTTGCAGGTTTCCAAAGTACGAAGTCTCCTGGGTGTTTTTTATTTTCACCAACTTCAACTCTACTACCGTAGTTTAATTCATCAATTTTTTTTCCTGATAAAACGCCGTATTCAGGGTAAGATTCTACACTAAAATATACATGTTTATTGGATTCATAAGCATGACCAGCTTGCAGCAAAGACTCAATTAACTTGATAATGTTATCTATGTTTTCCGTTGCTTTTGGTTCATATGTTGGTTCTGCACAATTTATGCTTTCCATGTCTTCATGAAAAGTTTTAGTGTAATATTTGCTAATGCTTTCTATATTACTATTTTTCTCATTTGCTGCATTGATTATCTTGTCATCGATGTCGGTTATATTACGCACATAAGTAACTTTTCCATAACAAAATTTAAGCAGTCGAAATAATACATCGTAAACAACAATAGAACGTGCATTACCTATATGTGCTGTATCATATACTGTTGGCCCACAAACGTACATTTTTATATGATCTTTATCGATCGGTGTAAAGGGCTCTTTTTTTTTTGTTAAAGTGTTGTAAAGCTTAACCATATACAAAGCTTTTTAGAAAAGAAAATGCTCCAAATATAAGCTGTGGTCCTTTAACTATTACGACAAGAGTAAGTAATAACCCACACAATGATACTAATACTCCCATTATAGAGAGAAATCCATCTTTGCTCATGATACCCAGTGAAATGAGAGTTGTACCAATTGCAGGAATGAAGTTAGTTAAAGGAAGTGGGATTGCTATCGATAATGCACAAAGCAGCATTATAAATGCTAAAATATTTTCACCAGGACCACGAAAAATGAAAGACATTCTTGGTTTCATGAACTTTTCTATTTTTTTTAATGTAGGTGAAGTTTTCTCTACCACGAGAGCTAGTGTTGAACGTTGAAAAGATTTCCTTTCTAGCCAATTAGGCATCCAAGGAGAATCAAACCCAAATAGAAGCTGCAGTGAAAATAAGATTAAAGGTATAGAAAGAATGGTTGTATAGCCAGGTGGAACAGGTATAGGTACTGATAGCGGTAAAGAGAAGATGATTATTAAAATACCAAAACCACGCTCATGTAAAGCTGTTTTAATATCAAATAATGTTACTTTATCATTATCGTTATTATTAGTATCTGCAACCTCTTTTAGAATATCAGAGGCCAATTTTTTATCTTCAGTCAATTTCACACTTTTTTCCACAGTTACCCTTTAATAACAATATAACTTCTAACTAACATAGTTATTGCTATATTTCAATATCGATTATTCATTTCATGCTGTACTTCATTCTTTTATTAAAGTGTTGTAAAGCTTTTAAGTTATAAGGCTTTTAAGAAGAGAAAGTGTTCCGGCTATAAGTTTTGGTCCTTTAACTATTACAATAAGGGTAACCAATAACGCACAGAATGAAACTAACACTCCTAACGTAGATAAAAATCCATCTTTACCCATAATGCCGAGTGAAATAAGAGTTATACCAATTGCAGGAAGGAAGTGAGTAAAAGGTAATGGAAGAGCTATTATTATTGCACAAAGCAACATCATAAAAGCTAGAATCTTTTCACCTGGACCAAGAAAAATAAAAGACATTTTTGGTTTCATGAACTTTTCTATTTTTTTTAATATAGGTGAAGTTTTCTCTACCACGAGAGCTAGTGTTGAACGTTGAAAAGATTTCCTTTCTAGCCAATTAGGCATCCAAGGAGAATCAAACCCAAATAGAAGCTGCAGTGAAAATAAGATTAAAGGTATAGAAAGAATGGTTGTATAGCCAGGTGGAACAGGTATAGGTACTGATAGCGGTAAAGAGAAGATGATTATTAAAATACCAAAACCGCGCTCATGTAAAGCTGTTTTGATGTCGAACAATGTTACTTTATCACTATCGTTGTTATTGGTATCTGCAACCTCTTTTAGAATATCAGAGGCCAATTTTTTATCTTCAGTCAATTTCTCACTTTCTTCCACGATTAACCTTTAATAACATTCTAACTAACATAATTATTACTGTACTTCAATCATACCTCTTCAATTCTTTAGCCTTGTTTAAACAAATGACACGCACTTTAGTGCGTGTCACGAAACATAAGGAAGCTAACGATCTGGTTCATTAGATGATAGTTTCTCTGAATCCTTAAGTTCTTGTTTAAGGTTTTTAATGCCTTTGCCTAAATCACCCATAACTTGTGGTAACCTACCTGCACCAAACAGAACTAAGATTATTATTAAGACTAGAAACAGCTGCCATGGACCTAAACTCATTTGTACCTCCGTTGAAAATATTAACTTTTAGGTATTAAAACTTGACTGAAGCCAAGTGATACATAAATTATATCACTTTTATTGAATTATAAATCAAGAGTTTTTAATTATCTTATAATAGTTTTAGCCTAACATTAAGTTTAGTTTAGCTGTAGAGTAAAAGGAAGCTCACTAAAAAATTTTGCTAACGTATCATCTTTAGGTCTGTGGTATATGTAGCTAGGAACTCCTGATTGAATAATTTTACCATTTTTCATCACGTAAATAAAATCTGCAACTTTCAACGCTTCTTGCGGATCATGAGTTACCATGAGTACAGGAATATTTTTGCTTCTAAAAAGTGACAATATATGGTGCCTTATTCGATATTTGAGCAGTATATCTAAATTAGAAAATGGTTCATCGAGCAAAACAACATCAGGATTTTGCGCCATTACTCTTGCTATTGCAACTAATTGTTGCTGTCCTCCTGATAAAGCATGAGGGTACATGTTTTCATATTTTTCTATATTAAATAGCTTTAAGATTTCCAATGCAGTAAGGTATTTTTCTTTCTTAGAAGTACTGCAAATAGCAAAAGTTATATTTTCTATTACTGTTTTATGAGGAAATAATGCAGAATGCTGAAAAATCAATCCGATATTTCTACGCTCTATAGCAATTGACACTTTGTTACTTGCAACTAATTTATCATTTATAACAATGGTTCCAGATTTTGGATTTTCTATTCCTGCGATTAATTTTAGAATTGTTGACTTGCCACAGCCAGAATGACCTAGTAAACAGGCAACACTTCCTTTCTTCACTTGAATGTTGATGTTGCTTAAAGCAAAGCCATCTTGATTACTATAAAAGTAACTAATATTGTTAACTAGCATTAATCTTTCAATTGGAATCGTATTATTAAATATAACAGTATTACATTCAAGAAATACAGAAATATTTTTTATTATTGTGAATTAATTGTACAGGGTGCCTAGAAAAATGCGAGACTTTTTGCTATAATTTTGCATAAATAGCAGAAGACATGGGACTATAGCTCAGTAGGATAGAGCGTTGGATTCCTAATCCGAAGGCCGTGCGTTCGAATCGCACTAGTCCCACTTAATTTTGATAAAGTGGTTTAACAATCAAGAAATTATAATTGGTTTGAAAAGTGATTCTAGGAGCTAGATTGCATGGTTTCTCAAACTTGAATTTACAGGTTCAACCTTATTTTCTCTCATTTCGCTGTAACTTGGAAGTGTAAAATTTTTTACATGTAATCCAGTTACCATTACAACTAAAATAGCTAGGACACTGCAAACTAATGCACCAGCTAAAGATGGAACCGTCACAGCAGCAGCAACAAACAATCCTGCAATAACAACTCCAACAACATCACTCCTTAATGAGGCGTAAAAACTCTCCTTACTTTTTTTGTATTTAGTTTCTTTTTCATGTGGTGGAGAAAATTGAGCCTCTACAAAGCCGTTAGCTTTCTTATCATTATTTGGTGTGACAGTTGGGCCAGTCCTTGTTGATACAGGTGCTTCATTTTTGTTATTATTACCATTAGTACTAACTGGAGGCGCTGTTGCCGTAGGTTTATTACTAATATTTTTGTTAGGTTCTGTTCTATTTTCTTCTACGCTTGGCGTAGTAACAACCTGGTCAGTCCCTGTTACTACAGGTGTTTCATCCTTGTTTACTGCTGATGCGCGTGTTTCTTGATCGTTCTGTATTAGCACTGTCGCTGCTACAGAATTATTTTCTGCAATAGCAGTGCAGAATGCATCATCCTTTAACTGTTGATATAATCTGTACAATTCACTTTCAGGATCTAGTTTTGATTGCTCTGCATTAACACTTTGCAGTAACGTGCTCAGAATCTCAGCATTGTCATCATCAGTGTAAGAGACAACAAAGCATAATATAGATTTTTCTCCTTCAATTTTGCTAACGTAATACCTTCCTTCTTGACCGATTGCATTGATGATGGTCATTCCATTTTGTAAGAGAAATTTTATAACGTTCAAATTTTGATCTTTAATTGCATATTCTAGTACAGCATTTTTTTCACATTTGCTCTGAAGATTAATTCCCTTCCTTTTTAACCTTTTTTGCAAATCTTCAAAACTAGTAACTGTGCTATCCTGTTTTGTAACCCTATCTATATCAAGACACAGATTCCTAATGTCATCATTATTTAGCGTGAGACCAGTGCTTGTATTACTGACATTGGACTCCGCTCCATCAGGTGTGTTTTGCTTCTTGTTTATTGCTGATCTAAGCAGTGCAATTATTACACAGCTTGAGAGATATTTATTGTGATCAGAATTGCTGAAATCGACTTTAAATTCAGAATCTATTTTAAGTTCTTTTCTAAGTGATAATTTTTTCTCTTCAATTATTCCTAAAAGATTTCTTATGCCATCTTCTGGTACGCCTTTCATATACTTTAAAAGTAACCTAACTTTTGTTAGTTCACCACCTATAGAGGCATGACTCAGAGCCTGAACTTTTTCTTCTCCAGTAAATCTTTTGTTATCCAAGAGTACCTTCATAATGTCAGTGTCCTCATTGCAAGTAGCTGTGTTAAGAACCTCTAGTATTTTCGTATGATCTATGTAATCTAAAAATATCTCAAACTCTTGAACTTTACCTTCATTAACGGCGGTCAACAAAGCATTCGATTTTCTTTCTTGATCAAATTTATCGCTATCCAAAAATATCTTTATAACGTTAGGTTTTTCACCTGACACAGCGTAATCTAATACAGTTTTAGAAGTAGTATCTCCAATATCAATTTTAATATTTGACTTTGCGAGCAATTCAACAATTTTTAGAAATGTATCATAATCATTTAAAATACTGCTTGTCCCTGAGCGGAGAATATCCATAAACAAATCACAAATCTTTGCATCTGTTGGCCCACTTTGTTTTAGCTTCTCACCAAATTCCTGAGCAGCTATATTAGGATTATCAGTTACAAATTTCTTTACATCTTCATAAGTTAAATTACCGATCATATTCAAATCTTACTATTATTGCTATACGCTTATTATATCAACTTTTTCATTATTCCGTCAAGTAATCTTGCAGTATCAAATGGCATGATATATATTGATTTATGATTCTCGAGCAAATGATAGAAGATTTAGCCTATAAGTTAGTGAAAGTAACCGAAGCTGCAGCACTTGCTGCATATAAATTGGCAGGCCTTGGTAATGAAAAAAAGGCCGATCAGGTTGCAGTTGATGCAATGCGTACGGTGCTAAACTCAATTGAAATAAATGGTACAATTGTGATTGGGGAAGGGGAGAGGGACGAAGCACCGATGCTATATATCGGAGAAAAAGTTGGCACAGGAAGTGGCCCTGAGATTGACATTGCTGTTGATCCACTTGAAGGCACTACGATTTGCGCTCATTATAAACAAGGGGCAATGTCTGTTCTTGCTGCAACAAAAAAAGGTAATTTTTTACATGCACCTGATGTTTATATGGAAAAGATAGCAGTGGGAAAAAATCTCCCAGAGGGTGTAGTCTCACTAAAAAATAGGATTGAGAAGAATCTGGACAATTTAGCCAAGGCAAAAGGATGTAAAGCAAGTGATCTTATAGTAACTGTACTTAAACGTGAAAGACATGATGAATTAATAGCAAAAATTAGGAAGCTAGGAGCAAAAGTGAAATTAATAGATGATGGTGATGTTGCAGCCATAGTTTCGCTAATAAATGGCAATCACGATATGTATATCGGCACAGGAGGAGCTCCAGAAGGAGTGCTTGCAGCAGCAGCGCTAAGCTCAATCGGTGGGCAGATAGAAGGAAGATTAATATTTGACACGGATCAATTAAAAGAAAGAGCAAAAAATTTGAATATCACTGACCCAGAAAAAATCTACACCGTGAAAGACATGGCAAGAAGTGAATCAGTGTTCATTGCAACTGGAGTAACAAATGGAGAGTTTGTGGATGGAGTAAAGTTTGGCCAAGATATTTGTCTGACTAATTCATTAATAATATTGCCTGGTAAAGTAATAAAAATACAAACAAAATCAATATCTTAAACATTTGTTATATGCTGATTATAAAATTTTTATAGAAGGAAGATACTTATAATTGTCTTAAAAAAATGAATTTACATATTAATTTTAGCTTTACAACATTTGGCATTAAGTTATAGTTAAATAGTAATACTAAGAGGTGCTTAATGTTTAGTTCACTAACTAATTTTTTTACTAATACGTCTAAAAAGAAAAGTTCTCAATCTGAAGAAAATAATCATTCTTTCTCTAACAGCACAGAAAGTTTATTAGTCCAATCTACTAAAAAAAATCCTCAACTTGATGATCAAAGTAGAACTGACGTGTCTCCTCAAACAAATCTTCAATTTAGTGAGGATGATGTAAAAAACGTGCTCCAAGACTTCGAAAAATTGGATTTTAAGAACAGTAATGAGTGTTTTAACGAAATAGCAGAAGATTATGAAAGGAGGAAAAAAAGTGACCTTTTTAACTACGTAATATTGAATAAGCGAAAATACATAACAGATATATTAGATCAGAGGCTTGCCCACAAAGATCAAGAAAATTTTAGGAAGAAATTTAGTGAATATCTTCTTAAAATAAATGAGAAAATGAATTATGGGAAAGAATTTCAAAATAAACTTCAATTTTTTGAAGATAGGGTAGAAGAAGTATTATCAGATTTTAGAAAATTGAATTTTGGCCTTAAGGATAATTTGTGTAAAGATGATAAGGATAACGTAAATTATAATAAAGGCTGGCCTGCAGATCCATTTGACAAAATAGCGAATTATTATCGATGGAATAAGAACATTTTCCTTTTTAATTATGTAGTATTAAGTAAGCAAAAAGAAATAATAAGTATATTGAATGAAAAGTCTATTCCTGAAGACAAGCGAAAGAATTTTAAAAAGAGGTTGGGTAGATATCTTCTTCGAGTCGAAGAAGGGATGAGTAACGGACAGGAATTTCTCAAAACTGATAGTGCAGTTGCCTTTTTTGATGGATGTTATGTGCCATGCGCATATGCAAAACGTTCTCTTAATCATTATGATCATCTTAGTATTAATATTTCTAAGCCTGGGTGTAGCTTAGAAATCAGCCTTCTTTTCACTGACAAAATTGAAGGGATGGAAAGAAATAAAAATGAGGTAAAGATAGTAGAAATATACAGTAACGATAAAAGAATAGCAACGGTTGAGAAGAATGATAATGGAAAAAGAAATTACCGCTTTGCAAAAGATGCAACATGCAACATGAAAATTAGGTGGAGTGCAGAAGATGAGAAAGGTAATTCTGTTGACTGCTTTATTAGTTTAAATGCAAATCCTAGTGAAATTGAGATTGGTAAGGCAACTATTAATGGTAAAGATGTTGAACTAGACGAAATTTTGAAATTAGATGAGCAAAACGAAGATGTGCTTATAGAAGGTAAAGCTTTACATGAATTTTTAGAAGAACGTCTGGAGTACGTACTATGTGAGGAGGAGAAGAATATACAACCACAGGGGAAAGAAGTTGTTACAACACCTAGCTCCATTCTCCATGACGTGGAACTAGATGAGATCAGCGAAGAGGAAGCCATAAAGAAAGGCTGGACTCACTGGTACTTTGGTAGTTAGATGTATACTACACATTAAACCTAAAGTGCATTATATCACCATCTTGCACTATATAGTCTCTGCCTTCGAAGCGAATTTTCCCTGCATCTTTGCAAGCTAATTCGCTTCCATATTTTATATAGTCTTCAAAGCTTATGGTTTCTGCTTTTATAAAGCCCTTTTCAAAATCAGTGTGAATTACACCTGCTGCTTTGTCAGCTGTTGATCCTATCTTTATTGGCCATGCACGTGCTTCTTTGGGGCCCACAGTAAAAAAAGTTATCATACTTAGCACTTCATACATAATACGTGCTACTCCATCAAGTCCTGATTCTTGTAAGCCAAATTCTGATAAAAAATTCTGTTTTTCCTCTTCACTATCAAGATTTGCAATATCTGCTTCAAGTTTCGCTGAAATACAATAAAATTTGCTTTTATTTTCCTTCGCCATTTTTTCCACTCTTTTAGATAGTTCATTGCCAGTTATGATATGTGTATCTTCAACATTGCAGACGTACATAACCGGCTTTGTTGTTAGCAATTGAAGCAACTTCATTTCATCTTCATCGATATTCTCCAAGCTTCTTGCCGGTTTACCTAATTTTAAAGTAGCTAATACCTCTTGCATTAATTCAAGTTGTCTCTTTAGCTCTTTATCACCTTGCTTTGCTTTCTTTTCCAATTGAGGAAGCCTTTTTTCTATGCTATCAATATCAGCTAGAATTAACTCCATTTCCACTATTTCAGCATCTGATATTGGATCTATTTTACTGTTTACATGGCTGATATCGTCATCCGTAAAGCACCTGAGCAGATGAACAATGGCATCAACTTCTCTGATATGACTCAAAAATTTATTTCCTAGTCCTTCACCCTTGCTCGCACCCTTAACCAAGCCGGCAATATCGACAACTTCCAGTTGATTGTAGATTATTTTCCCCGAGTGAGCAATCGAGGCAATTTGTTTCAAACGCTGATCTCGTATTGGCACTTTGCCAACATTTGGCTCGATTGTGCAAAAAGGATAATTTGCAGCTTCAGCTGCACTTGACTCTGTAAGTGCATTAAATAAAGTTGATTTTCCTATATTTGGTAACCCAACTATACCACAGTTAAAGCTCATATTTGCTATTTAAAGCCTTAATTATTGCATAATTAAAAAATTTTTGCTATACCTAATTAGTTACTTATTAATAAGTTAGTTAATATAATAACATATAGCTTGAATTAAGGTAGAAATTATGGTTGGGCTTAGAAAACGGAAATTACCAAATGGTTTTGACAGTATTGAAAATGCTAAAGGACGCAAGACTTCAGAGAGTAATGTAGAAAAAGAACCTTCTAATAACCAAGTAGTTAAATATGATACTGCAGGTGATGGCAATTGCTTTTTTCATGCAGTGTTTGGTGATAACAGTTCTGGTACATATAAAGCTGAAAGAGCGCAAGATATGAGAATGGAATGGCACAAATTTTTAAGTCGATTTACGTCTTTAGATGATCCAAGTATGCCAGCTCCTTTAAAGGATCAGCTAGAAAAGGTTTTTAATATGTTTTTTAATAAGCCAGGGGATTTAACTGGCAAGTCTGATAAAATAAAGGGTCTGGTTAAGCAAACAAATAGGAAAATTGAAAATGCTGAAGGTAATGTGAAGAGGTTAGTAAGTAGAGCTGTTAGCAAATTTAATATATCGCATAATCAAGCTGTGCTTAATCTAAGTGAATATGCAGAGGCTCTTGATGGCATTGGTGAGAGTGACTATAATGCCGAATATAACAGTGATTTTATTACACGCTCATTTCTTGACAAACCTGAACTCTATCAATCCTATCTAGAAGCAATAGAAAGTAAAAGTTATTTTCCTTTTATTGAAGAAATTCAATTATTAGCTTCTTTAGCTAACATTGAAATTAATGTCCATTGTAAAGTTAGCGGCAGAGAGAAACAACAAAAGTTTGAACCAAATCCTGAAATGATAAACAATGATCAACTAAATCAGATGTTTAATCGTGCGAGTTATAAATTAAATGACGAGTTATGGGGTAGTAAAGAGAGAGAAACAATATATCTTGAAGGAAATCATTACTCTAGGGCTAAAATTGTAACTCAAGAGTTAATAAAACAGCAGCAGGAGCAAGAAGACTTTCTATTAGCAAAACAACTTCAGATAGATGAAATTTTGGAATATTGTGATCTTTCAAAGGATATCTCTGAGAGAGTAGAGATTGAGAGGGAGTTTGATGAGTTATTGGCAAAAAATGCTGATGGAAAAATTGGTGATGTTATAGGGCAGTGCATTAATGATGTACAGCAACGTATAAAATGCCTTGAGGAGCCAGTCTTATCAAGAAGGTGCAGTGTGGAAGAAGCACGTGTAGAAAAAACATTTTATCAACAACAAGTACCACAACCTGTAAGATAAGTCTTCATAGTCTATATACTTCTATAGGGGGGCATTCTATAATAAAAGCCATGCTCATTTTTAACCACTGCTTAATAAGAATAAAGTCTTAGCAAAACAAACACAAGAACAATAGGATTTCTTGCTTGCAAAGCAACTCCAAGATCGGGAGGAAAAAGACTTTTTCCTTGCAAGGCAACTTCAAGAGCAACCCTCACGCACAATCCCTTAACCCAAATGGAGGAAGTAAAAATAGAAGATCAGCAGCAACAAATACTTATAAAATAATAACTCTATGGTTAATGTGCGAGATTTAATTAAAAAATGTTGTCATTCGAGTAGCTGACACTGGGCTCCAATGTCAATTACTCGGATAACAAAAAAACACAGGCTTCACATGCATCTGCAGTACTGTATTAGTCTACTATCTTCATTCCCACAACATTATACCCTGAATCAACATGTAAAATTTCTCCAGTTGTACCACTACTCAGGTCGCTTAATAAGTATAGTGCTGCCTTGCCAACATCTTCTATTGTAACATTGCGTCTAAGTGGAGAATTACTTCTATTCCATTCCGATATGGAGTGAAAGTCACTTATTCCAGAAGATGCCAAAGTTCTGATTGGACCAGCAGAAATTGCATTTACTCTGATGTTCTGTGGTCCGAGATCACATGCTATATATTTTACACTTGCTTCAAGTGCTGCTTTACATAAACCCATCACATTATAATTTGGCATAACTTTTTCAGCACCATAGTAGGATAAAGTAAGTAAACTACCGCCATTTAACATCATTTTTTCCGCTCTTTGCGCTAAAGCAGTAAAAGAATAGCACGATATATGCATTGCATTAATAAAGTTGTTTAGTGAAGTATTGACATATTTACCATTTAGCTCATTTTTATCGGAGAATGCTATTGCATGTACCAAAAAATCAATAGCACCCCACTTCTCCTTTATTTCCTTAAAAGCATTATCTATAGTTTCCTCATTTGAAACATTACAGTGCAATATTAACTCTACATTTAATTCACTTGCTATTGGTAATAATTTCTCTTTTATTGTTTCATTTTGATAAGTGATTGCAAGCTCAGCTCCATGTTCTGAGAGGGTCTGTGCTATACCATATGCTATTGACCTTTTATTTATTATTCCGGTTATTAACCCTTTTTTGCCCTGCAATATCATAGAATTATTTGCCTTTTTTATAATTTGAAATATTAACTAGGCAAAGTCAATTATGTTTTAACTGTAGCTAACGTATAAAAAAGGTTCTGTCGCATCTATAAACCATAGGAAAGAAGATCATTAAAGGTGGGATTATAGGAGTTATGAAGCCATTAACATAGCAAAATTCTCAAAAGTAGAAACATTATTTAATAATTTGTCTTTTTTGAATCATACGAATATTTTCGGTTCTGTCGCATTTGTAGGGAAGTAGAAAGAAGAATGATATAATTGTCTAAAAAAAAAGCAAAGATGTTTCGTATCAATCAAAAATTGTTGCCATATTTCAAAGGATTTAGCTTTTCAGCGGATGTTATCTGTATACATGAAATGTCGATTCTCTTTGAGCTATCGAGATTTGGAAGAAATGATGAGTATAAGGGGAGCAAAATGCTACGTTACAAAGGTGGGTTATCACCACTGATAGATGAGGCAGTAAGGAAAAGAAAGAAGCAGGTTGGTAGTAGTTGGAGAGACTTACATTAAATTAAACGGTAAATGGGTTTATTTATATACTGTAGACTTCCTCTTGTGTGTTAGTAGAGACAAGTCTGCAGCACTTGCATTCTTTCGTAAAGCCTTCAGGAGTAACTATCTTCCTGAGAAAATTGTAATTGATAAAAGCGGCAGTAATACTGCTGCTCTTGATGATTTGAATGCAGAAATTTCTGAAGATTACAGTTCTTCAAATAAAATATCTAAATAATATTGTTGATAGATTTATCAAAAAACTAATAAAGCCAATGCTTGGGTTTAAAAGCTTCCATTCCGCCAAGATTACCATCACAGGCATAGAAAATATTCGTATGATTCAAAAAAGACGAATTATTAAAATAATGTTTCTACTTTTGAGAATTTTGCTATGTTAATGGCTTCATAACTCCTATAATCCCACCTTTAATGATCTTCTTTCCTGTGGTTTATAGATGCGACAGAAACGTTGGTAAACATGAAAGCGCTTTACAACGTTTTTTATGTGAAAGCCAATGTCAGCTACTCAAATGATACCATTTGTTATAAACTCACTTTTACTCTATGGTCTTGTCGATATCCTGAACAGATACAATATTTTTTATTTATAAAATGAAGTAACTACTTATCGTAAAGTTGATCTATAGATATAATACTACCATTTGATGACTTTTCAGCACATTTCTCACTTTCATATTCTTTATCAGAATCAACGCTAAATACTAAAGTATCTCCTGAAATTTTATCATGAAACTCACTAATAGCAAAAAACGGTACAGTGACTTGTTCTTGTTTTCCACGAAAGCTCAAACTAACGCTAAACTTATCTTCAAGAACTTTTAGACCAAAAAATTGATGCTGTAATATAATAAGCATTTGAGTAGGGTATGATTCTTTCAAGTAGTCTGGCATGACAACACCATTAAAGCGCGTAAAAAATACTATTTCTAAGTGAGGAGTAAAAACATTATCTAATATAGTATTCAAAGCCTTTTTGATAACTTGAAATTTAGCATAACTAAGCGACTTCTGATAATCTGTTTTATCCATATAACCCTTACATGTTTGGGGGAACTTCTGTTACCCGGCGTTCCCTAAACCGTGCTTATAGCAATGAAGTTATAGTGCCTAAATTAAGCAGCTAATGCAACATTGTCTTCAGCAGCAAAGTTATCGTTTGCATCTAAATTGTGAACTCTTAGCGGTGGTATCTAACCGAGCAAAGCTACCATCTTTACTATGCATGTCGATCCTTACTCGCCCCCGTATCAATCAAAAAATATGGTGGAGGCGCCGAGTACTGCCCTCGGGTCCAATACACCTATTACAAGGTAATTTTATTACCATAGTACAAAAAATGCACATCTTTATTATACAGTAGTATTGAATAAATGTCAAGTTGTTGAACGTAAAATCGGTTGTAAGCTAAAAAATTAATATAAAAATTACTTCGCCTATTTATCTAATCTTAGTATAATCAAAGTAGAGATATTTTTAGAGCTCAAAATCTATCTTCGTCTGCAGACTTTTTTATCAAATAATCAAACTCAGTAAAGAATGTAGAGTATCTTCTTCAGCGCAAATGGGTGCACACATATGCTTAATCTCTGTCGTATGTGCGTTACATTTTTTCTGTTCTTTATTAATAAATATGGGGGATTCTATGCCTAATTCTTAACAAAAAACTACTCAAATGCTTTTGTAGCTATTGAATTTCTGAGTTCAAGAAAGCAAGAGACAGTATGAGAAATGGCACAAGCCGAAATAGTATTCAAAGCCTTTTTGATAACTTGAAATTTAGCATAACTAAGCGACTTCTGATAATCTGTTTTATCCATATAACCCTTACATGTTTGGGGGAACTTCTGTTACCCGGCGTTCCCTAAACCGTGCTTATAGCAATGAAGTTATAGTGCCTAAATTAAGCAGCTAATGCAACATTGTCTTCAGCAGCAAAGTTATCGTTTGCATCTAAATTGTGAACTCTTAGCGGTGGTATCTAACCGAGCAAAGCTACCATCTTTACTATGCATGTCGATCCTTACTCGCCCCCGTATCAATCAAAAAATATGGTGGAGGCGCCGAGTACTGCCCTCGGGTCCAATACACCTATTACAAGGTAATTTTATTACCATAGTACAAAAAATGCACATCTTTATTATACAGTAGTATTGAATAAATGTCAAGTTGTTGAACGTAAAATCGGTTGTAAGCTAAAAAATTAATATAAAAATTACTTCGCCTATTTATCTAATCTTAGTATAATCAAAGTAGAGATATTTTTAGAGCTCAAAATCTATCTTCGTCTGCAGACTTTTTTATCAAATAATCAAACTCAGTAAAGAATGTAGAGTATCTTCTTCAGCGCAAATGGGTGCACACATATGCTTAATCTCTGTCGTATGTGCGTTACATTTTTTCTGTTCTTTATTAATAAATATGGGGGATTCTATGCCTAATTCTTAACAAAAAACTACTCAAATGCTTTTGTAGCTATTGAATTTCTGAGTTCAAGAAAGCAAGAGACAGTATGAGAAATGGCACAAGCCGAAAAAAAGATAAGTTGTGGAACAAAAAATGCAGACAACTGTGGAAAATTACCCACTGGAATCCAGACTTTGATTGTCAAATAAAAAATTCACATCTTAAAAGGATCATATACATTAATTTCCTTAATTTTCACTTTTTCATTTAATAATCTTAAGATGGGCTGTAAATCATCGTCGATTGATAAGCACAGTACTTCTCTATCAAGATAATTGGCTAAATGATTCTTCTTCTCAAGAATTTCTGTTTCTTCCAATAAGTCACATTTATTTAACACTACAATTTCCTCTTTTTCAACAAGATCGCTATTGTAAAGCTTCAGTTCATTATGCGTACAATTATAAGCTGAAATAATGTCATCGCGCGTTACATCAATTAAATGCAGTAAAATTTTGCACCTTTCTATGTGCTTTAAAAATTTGTGTCCGAGCCCAACTCCAAGATGAGCATCAGCGATTATTCCAGGAATATCTGCTATTACAATTTCGCTATAATCCACTTTTGCTACACCTAAATGTGGTCTTATAGTAGTAAATTCATAATCGCCTACTTTCGTATCAGAATTCGAGCAGCGGGTTAAAAATTTAGATTTACCTACATTTGGCATACCAATAATGCCAACATCAGATAAAACTTTTAGCTTCAATATTATATTTCTTTCTTCGCCAGGCTGACCATGGGTAAAATGTCTTGGTGCCCTATTGGTAGCAGATTTAAAGTTAGTATTTCCAAGCCCACCTTTTCCACCTTGCACTACTTGAAATTCGATGTCGGGTTTATCAAGATCTACTATCACTTCCTCACTTTCTTCATCGATTATTTGTGTACCAACTGGAACTTTAAGTATAATATCTTTTCCTGCTGTGCCAGATCTATCTCTACTCGTACCACTTTTTCCATTACTCGCTTTAATGTGTCTTCGACAACGAAAATTAAGCAAAGTGTTGAGATTTGCATCACTGATGAAAATTATGTCTCCTCCCCTGCCCCCATTACCACCGTTTGGGCCACCAAATTCAACGAATTTTTCTCGACGAAAACTAGCGCAGCCATCGCCACCATCACCTGCTTTTAAATATAATTTAACTTCATCTATGAAATCCATGCCAACCCACGATAATATTTAGCATTTTCTCCTAATGAACTTTCTATTCTCATCAATTCATTATACTTTGCAAGCCTATCAGAACGCGACAGCGAGCCAGTCTTTATTTGCCCACAATTCGACGCAACTGATATGTGGGATATCGTTGTGTCTTCTGTTTCACCTGAGCGATGTGAAATAATAGCCCTGTAGCCATTTAATTTTGCCATTTCAATAGCAGCAAAAGTTTCCGTAAGTGTTCCTATCTGGTTTGGCTTGATTAGTACAGCATTTGCCATTTTCTCCTCTATTCCTTTACTTATTAGTTTACAATTTGTAACAAATAAATCATCTCCAACCAATTGAACTTTATTCCCAAGTTTTACAGTAAGTAATTTCCAACCTTCATAGTCGTCTTCATTCATTGCATCTTCTATAGAAATTATTGGATATTTGCCTACAAGGTCAAAATAATACTGAACCAATTCCTCTGAAGTGAGTTCTCTGTTTTCAAATTTATAAACTCCATCTTCATAAAAAGTAGATGCAGCAACATCAAGACCCAGTGCAAAGTGATTTTTCATCGAATAACCGGCAGATTCAACAGCCTGAATTATCAAATTAAGAGCTTCTTCAGTGCTTCCAATGTTTGGTGCAAAACCACCTTCATCTCCTACGTTTGTACTATAACCTTTTTTCTTAAGAATGCTGCGCAAGTTATGAAATACCTCTGCAGATATTCTTATTGCTTCACTGAAAGTTTCAGCACCAACAGGAAGAATCATAAATTCTTGAAAATCGAGTTTATTATCCGCATGTACTCCACCATTAATGACGTTAATTAGCGGAACTGGCATCTGCTTCTCCCCTACGCCCAAATATTTATATAACGGTGTTTTGAAACTGTTTGCTGCTGCTTTTGCAACAGCAAGAGACACACCCAAAGTTGCATTTGCTCCAAGTTTAGATTTATTTTTTGTTCCATCTAGTTCAATTAAAACTTTATCAATTGCACTCTGGTTTGCTGCATCCATGCCAATGATTTTATTTGCTATCACTTCACTCACAGATTGAACAGCTTTCAGCACTCCTTTACCACAATACCTTTTTTCATCTTGATCTCTCAGCTCCAATGCTTCTAGTTTACCGGTCGAAGCCCCAGAAGGGACAGCGGCTCTACCTGTTGCTCCATCACATAGTTCTATTTCTACCTCAATTGTTGGGTAACCCCTGCTATCTAAAATTTCTCTTGCAAATACACTGCTAATTGTCTTTTTCATCATGCTAAACCTCTACTAGATTCACAATTGTGTGCACGTTCGGGAAATGTCACCCCAGCGCTGTAACATTCCAGTGTACGAACATTGCAATATACAGGTAATTTGAGTAGCGGATGGTCAGTGCTTGACACTGGAATCCAGTTTTTATTATACAGCCACTTATTTAAAGTTAAGTCTTCTGGATCCCAGTGTCTGGGCACTGGGATGACACCATTCTTAATGGAAGCTATCCCCATATCGCAATGTCTGTACAGTTGTTTGCCTAGACACTGGGATCCAGTTTTACTACACAATTTTATCATATAAATCACCAATGCTTAAGTTTATTTTACTAGCAGCAGCTTTGCAGTTTCTTTCGCTAGTTTAGCTATATTACTACCAGCACCAATAAATAATACTACATCTCCTGAACTTGTCGAATTACTAATAAAATGTGAAATGAGTAAAGCATCATTCATAATCTTCACATCATTAAACCCATTACTGATCAAGGCTTTTTGTATATCATCAATTCCACAGCCAGGAATAGGCTTATCTTCTGGAGGATGGACAGGAGTGAGAATTACATAATCAAACATCATGAAAATTCGTACGAACTCATCAAAAAAATTACGAACACGAGCAAAACGAAGCGGCTCGATAATTCCTGTTACCTTTCCTTTAGTGGTCAAACGTGCTGCTGCCAGGGTTGCTTGTATTTCATTTGGATGATGAGCATAGTCCTCAATTAACTTAACACCTTTAATATCGGCAATTAAAGAAAATCTCCTTGCTACTCCTTTAAATTCCAAAAGACCTTTTTTAATCTCTTCATCACTAATTCCAAGTTTCACTGCAACTGATATTGCAGCCAGGGCATTGCTAACTTTATGCATTCCTATTGCATTTGATAGCACTACATTCTTTATAATTCTGGTACAAGGTTGAATATCTTCTTTTTGTCTTTCGAGAGCGAGTTCTTTTAATCGAAACACTATATGTACATTATCATCATCAATTTCAATGCGTTGAACTAATTTTCTAATTATATTAAGTTTAGTCTCCCAATCTGCCTCTGATAAATCACACTTTTCCTTCGTTATGTGCTCTCTTACCATCTTAACTTCTTCCCATACTACCTCTTCTAGTATATCCGCGCGTATTGATTTGCTGTTACATTCACCAAAACGTTTTCCAGGACAACGATAGTAACTTCTTCCTCCCTTAGCATTACTCATTCCATAATAAACGGATTTGCAACACTGACATATCACTAACCCTTGTAATAAGTATTTTCTTCCACTTTGTTGCATTTTTTCTATTTGTAGCTTTTCTTTTTCCACACTGTATCTCTACGACTTATATATATTTTGCCTATAGTAAAATACGCACATAATGAGCCAAATCAAGGAAAGTGCAAACCAAGTAATTGCGTATTCAAGATGCTTTATTGGCTGTATAGTCAATTTGCCACCAAAATTATCTTGCCACAATATACATTTCTCTAGCTTAATACCTAGATCATTGGAGATTTCTTCTGTACTTAAGGTAAACCATGTATTTGAAGCAATATCATTTTTGATAAACCAATTTTTGCTACCATCACAATACAAAACGCCATCAGCAGCTACTTTTTCAATTTTTGCTTTTTCTTCTTTTTTTTCTCTGACTATTCCTTTATTTATTAACATGTAATGTCCATTGATAAGCAACATAGGAGACAGCACATGATAGCCACGTTGACCTGCGAAAACATATAGTTCTATATCACTTAAAATTCCGTCGATTTTAACGTTTCTGTAGTTAAACTTTGAAAGATTATCACTAGGCAGTAGATGAATAACTGGAAGATCCATATTTTTGATAATATTATTCTTCCAGCTCAATCTAAATAACTGCCATAACCCGAGTGAAAAAAGAAGTAAAAAAGGTATAATGAAAATAAATACTGTTTTTCTTAACACTCTATATTTGTGTTCTCAAGTAATTTTCAATACCCATAAGCTCAATAAGGTCAATCTGTTCTTTGATCCAATGTAAGTGCTCTTCCTCATTTTTCAGTAGTCCTTCTAATAACATTACACTCACGAAATCCTTTTCTTTTTCAGCAACGGAAATTGCCTCTTTGATGCCCTTAATACCTTCTTCTTCTAAGTTAGAATTATCTTCTAAGATTTTCTGCATTGTATCTTTTGTGAACTTTCCTTCATACTTTGAGATTTTATTTGTATCTTGAAAATTTGGCATGCCCTTAAGCAGTAAAATTCTTTCTGCTAGCCTATTTGCATGCTCAAGTTCTTCATTAAGCTCGTTTTTCATCTTTTCTGCAAGTTTATTAATTCCGCTATCTTTAAGAATCGCAAAATGCAAAAGATACTGGCGTACAGAAGTCAGCTCATTTGTAAGTAATTTATTTAAATGTTCTACTATTTCTTTATTCATAACCTTTCTTTAGCTAATATACCAATGTAATCTACATAACAATCAAGGCAACATCAATTCATTTTTCTCACAACAATCGTATCAAATAGCACATCATGAAATGCCTGTTTCCTCTGAGAGAAGCAAGCAACTAAATACCAACTGAAGGTAAGCATCACTATAATCACTTCTAGTGTACTTAAAGCATTTACTGATGTTTGAAAAAGTTTGATAAAGGTGATAATTGAATTATTTAGCATAGGAAGAAAAAACTGAGAGATAGTGCGATCAAATGCTAAGCTCAAACCTATTTTAGAACTATCTAAAGTGATAGTATATATATTCATTAACTGTTGACCAGGAGTTGCTTGAGCTGTTGAAGATATAAAATATGTAAAGTAGCCACAATTTATACACATGTATGACAGGTGTAAAATTAATGGAAAATCCCCTAATGACAACACAATTAGTAAGGTTGGAATTAATAAAATTGCTACATCTATTAAATATGCGCAAAAGCGCCTGTGTACACTAGCGATCTCTGTCATTACCACCTATCTTTCAAATACTTTACTATGAATTCTGTAAGTTTATTAAAATGTTGAAAATATAACAAATCTTCATAACCTCTTATTGATTGTCCGTATACAATAGGTAAGAAATTTGCATTTTGTGCACATAGAATGTCTGTGATGCTGTCACCAACAAAAAACACATTTTCTCTATTTACAGGTAGCGTACTCTCCTCTAGTGCAAATAGCAGTGGAGTTGCAGATGGCTTATCTTCTGCAGTATCACATGATCCAACTATTCTTTCAAAGTAAGAATCTAGTTTAAAGTAGGCAACTTCTTGACGTAAATTAGTATTTTTCTTATTGCTAACTATCGCTAGGTAAATATTGTGGCTTTTCAGTGTCTGCAGCATTTTCTCTACTCCTTCATTCAGAGTAATATTTTGTAACAATGCATTATCTAGGTATTTTTGATATATCTGATTCGCTTTTTTCCACTGATCACCAAACAAATTGACCATGTAGCTCTTTCTTGATTCATGAGAATTTCTATCAACAACTTTACTGCCAGATCCCATCAAATCTAAAGTATGCTTAATGGCATTAGAAATATTACCTTGAGTATCAACTAAGGTATTATCCCAATCGAATACTACCGCTAATCGGCTATTTTTCATTTTTATATTGTGACGTATTTTAAACTAATAAGTAAATAATATTTTGATGATAAAGCTTCTATGTTAATCATTTTTACATAGTAACCTAATACACTGGTTATATTATATGGTTCTGTCGCATCTATAAACCACAGGAAAGAAGATCATTAAAGGTGGGATTATAGGAGTTATGAAGCCATTAACATAGCAAAATTCTCAAAAGTAGAAACATTATTTTAATAATTCGTCTTTTTTGAATCATACGAATATTTTCTATGCCTGTGATGGTAATCTTGGCGGAATGGAAGCTTTTAAACCCAAGCATTGGCTTTATTAGTTTTTTGATAAATCTATCAACAATATTATTTAGATATTTTATTTGAAGAACTGTAATCTTCAGAAATTTCTGCATTCAAATCATCAAGAGCAGCAGTATTACTGCCGCTTTTATCAATTACAATTTTCTCAGGAAGATAGTTACTCCTGAAGGCTTTACGAAAGAATGCAAGTGCTGCAGACTTGTCTCTACTAACACACAAGAGGAAGTCTACAGTATATAAATAAACCCATTTACCGTTTAATTTAATGTAAGTCTCTCCAACTACTACCAACCTGCTTCTTTCTTTTCCTTACTGCCTCATCTATCAGTGGTGATAACCCACCTTTGTAACGTAGCATTTTGCTCCCCTTATACTCATCATTTCTTCCAAATCTCGATAGCTCAAAGAGAATCGACATTTCATGTATACAGATAACATCCGCTGAAAAGCTAAATCCTTTGAAATATGGCAACAATTTTTGATTGATACGAAACATCTTTGCTTTTTTTTTAGACAATTATATCATTCTTCTTTCTACTTCCCTACAAATGCGACAGAACCCTAAAAAAGAAGTAATACATATAATCGGTATAGGTGGAATTGGAATGAGCGCAATTGCTGAAATTCTTCATAATTCCAGTTATAAAATTCAAGGCAGTGATACGCGATCAAACGACAATATAGATAGGTTACAAAAATTAGGTATAGAGGTCTATATTGGTCACGATGCAAGTAGTATTAGACAAGCTCAAATAGTTGTACATTCTTCCGCAATAAAACCTGATAATGTGGAGCTAGTTGCAGCAAGAAATAACAATAAAACAGTTTTGCATAGGTCAGACATGCTGGCTAAAATTATGAAAGGTAAATATGTGATAGCGGTTTCTGGTTCAAGTGGCAAGACAACAACAACAGCTATGATTGCTTCCATTTTTGATCATTCTGGTACTGATGCTACTGTAATTGTGGGAGGAGTATTAAACTCCTATCAGAGTAATTCAAAACTTGGCAAGAGTGACATTTTTTTAATCGAGGCTGATGAGTCTGATGGAACTATGTTAAAAATTCCTGCAAATATTGCTGTTGTAACAAGTATTAATGACGACCATATAGACCATTACGGTACATTTAACGAAATCAAAAATGCATTTTCTCGATTTGTAAACAACGCGGATTTTGCGGTTTTACCTGATTCTGCAAGCGTCAATTATGATGAGAATAATTCTATAACGTTTGGGTTTGGGAATGATAAGATTAGAGCCAGCAACGTCAAACAACACAATAATAGCATAGAATTTGATGTATTGATTAGTATAAACGAAAATAACTGGATTCCATTGTCAACTACTCAAATAGTTGATAGGGATGGGATAAAAGCAGCTCTTGATTCGTCACTTCAATGCTTGAAACGGGACTCTCGTTTCAATGTTGAACAAAATACTATAGAACTCAAGAAGACAATCCCTAGAAAATCTCTACATCCCAAAAAAAGTAAATCGTACTAATGCTATTTGAACGAACTAGCGCAAAAGTAAGCTAAATTTTTTAAGGTACAAAAATAGCAAGAAACAGTTGTTTGAAAAAATTTGGAATTTGATTGGATTGCTGAAATTTGGCTCTCAAACTTTAGACGCATGAGCAAGATAATACTCTTTAACTAATATAGATTAGGTGATTTGGAAGAGATACATCTAGAGCAGCTGGCAAAGTTACAATACATATTACCGCAATAACTAGAAATGAGAAGGATCTATATGGTGATTATAGATTTTTCCAGATCTTGAAAACAATAAATAGACAGTAAATTAGAACTACTGCAAAAAAAACAAGAATAGCTACACTGGTTGCTTGACCATCGTAAACGTAGCTTGTTAAGCCGATAAAAATAGCCATGATAGAAGCTCTAATAAATGAAATTGCAGAAGAAGTTGTGCCTTTCATTTCAGGGAAAATATTTAATGATGCATTGAAAATGACTGCTTGACAAATTCCACAGCCAATACAAAAAATAGCCATAGACAGCGTTACTAAGTAGTAAGCACTGGGCATGATTATACTGAATATTAAAAGTGATAGGGATCCAATAGCAATTACGCCTGTACCGGAAATTACACACCAAATTGCTCCAAGTTTCTTTAAGATCTTACTGGAAAACAGGCTAATAAGTGAGAAGGACCCAACTATTGCACCTTGATGTAGCGCATAAATAGTGCTAGATAAACCAAAAGTCTTCATATACAGAAAAGGTCCACAAGTGATGAATGACATATAAGCCGCAGAAAAAAGGCTCTGTGCCAAAGACAACACCATAAATTTTGAACTTGATAATAATTTTTTATAGTCTTTCATCATTTTTTTTAGACTAAAAATATCACGGTCCTTTTTTGTTTCTGGTAACAGAAAAAGCAGCAAAACCCAAGAGATGAAACAAAGTATTGCAACAGTTGCATAGTTGCCACGCCACCCAACAATTTTGTTGATGAAACTGCCTAATACTGGTGCAATTGCTATGAGAACTGTGAGAATAGAATTCATGATTCCAATAAATTTTACTGCTTCGTTGCCTTTATAGCTGTCTGCAATAATTGCAAACACAACTACAGATGTGCTAACACCAATGCCTTGAATAAAGCGAGAGATTAAAAGCCAAGAAACTGACAGCGCAAAAACACAGCCAACAGCACCGATGAGTAGCAAAGTGTTGCCTATGATCATCATCCTTCTTCTGCCATAGCATTCAGACAATGGACCAAAAAATAACCCTCCTATGCAAACGCCTAAAAAATTATAAGCAATAGTTAATTGAATTGTGCCTTCCGGTACGTTAAAATAGCGTACTATATCAGGAAAACTAGGTACAGAAATATCAATTTCAATGAACTTAGCAATTAGAGATAGAATTAATAAAAACGGTAGTAACACTTAAAATCTTTAATTAATGAATAAAAATATCACATTTAAAGCGTTGAAAGAAGAACATTTTTCACTATTATTAAAATGGGTAGAAACACACCATATAAAGAAGTGGTGGGATGCGGATATAAATTGGACACCAGAGTTAATTGAGAAAAAATATAGCAACTACGTTAAAGGATTCAAACGTTTGAAATCTAAGACACAAATTATTGAAAAACCAATGCACGCATTCATTATTAATTGTGATGGAGTTGATATTGGTTATATTCAATATTACAACAAACATGATTTCCCACCTGAACAGGTCTATAACACTTTAGAACTTCCAGAAAGTTGTGCTGCTATAGACTGGTATATCGGAGAGCTGAATTATGTAGGTAAAGGAGTTGGTTCACAAGCTTTGAATATATTTTTAAACAAATTTGTCTTTAAAGTTTATGAGAATGCCTTTGTCGACCCAGGTATAGCAAATGTTTGTGCAATCCGTGTTTACGAAAAAGTTGGCTTTAAAAAAATTATGGAAAGTAATAGTGCGATTTTAATGATTAAGGCAAGAATTCCTGAGAACCATTCAAGATGAGTGTTTTTTCAACAATCTACCTAAATTACTACAAGTGGTTTATAAAAATATACAAGGAGCTTTATACAAACTTAACATAATTTAATCATAAAAATATCATTATTAAGTCCTATATAAGAACAAATTTTGGCACTCAGTGAATCTTTTTTTAACTAACTATGAACTTGATTAATTGGAAAATAAATTTTACTTACTTTTACAATACCTTAAAATCTAATATCACTTTATCAGCAAAGATATCACAATAGGCTAGTATGTTCTTTACTCTTTTCCTCAAAATATTACCTATTTACATTACAATACTTATTGGTTACTTAGCAGGAAGATATCTTAAAATTGATAGAAATACTATATCTCAAATACTCTTTTATATAGCTAATCCAATAGTGATTTTATACGGAGTATCTCATACAGAAGTTAATTTAAAAGTAATTTCTCTGCCGATTTTGATATGGTTTATAGGTAGTACTATGTCCTTATCAGTGTATTATCTTTCTTCTTTTTTATTTAAGGACAACACGAGAAACATATTAGCGTTTAGCTCGGGCAGCACAAGTATGGGTTATTTTGGTCTACCGATTGCCATGGCTTTATTTGATGAAGATTCAGTGTCTGTGTATGTTGTCTGTTACATAGGAATGGCACTATTTGAAAATAGTTTGGGATTTTATATAGCTGCAAATGGTATCTATACTGCAAAAGAATGCGTATTAAAGTTACTCAAACTTCCCTCATTATATGCAATGATTCTAGGTTTCTTTTTAAGTATATATGATATACAAATACCCACTTTTTTGACAGATGTTATGATAAATATCAGAAGTACATTTATCACATTAGGAATGGTGCTGCTTGGAGTAAGTATTGCACAAATTACAAATTTTAAAGTAGATTGGAAGCTTGCCTTGACCACTATTGTAGCAAAGTACATATTCTGGCCGTCATTTGTTTTGGGAATTGTCTTGCTAGACAAGCATGTTACAGGTATATACGATGAAAGCATCTATAAAGCACTGATGTTACTGGCTATTATTCCGATTTCTGGATCCAGTATAATACTTGCTAATATTTTAAATTACCAACCAGATAAAGCTACTTTATTGCTCCTAATTAGTACTGCAGTGGGACTATTTTATGTTCCACTTATAATATCATTATTTTTTACTAAACTTGTCCCTTTTTGATCAAAAATTTAAGCGCTAGCCTATTCACAAAACTTGAATTTAGACTAGACTTCTTGGATAATCATAAAAGAAACTAATCCTTTTTTCCTCTCCTTTCTTATTTTTTTACACAGAATAGGAAGTTATCAATTGATGGAATTTTCGCAATAATGTCAATAGCAGTAAGATTTCCTACACCTTTTAGCAGGTCTATAGTTGAATTTGGATGTTCTATGAGCAGCAACAAATAAATGTAACTAGCCTTTTTCTATATGATGCTATTAACCGAATAGGTATTCGCTTGACATTTCCATATCTTTGTTATCATTAGTAATACTAAAGGGAAAACTAAACTTAATAAGATTTGGAAGCATATTGTTGTTCTATGATTCACGTAATGCTGCTATGCCTTCGTTGCAGACGTTGTCATAAAGTAAATTAAATTCTTTAATATTTGAAAAACTACCACCCCTTAGCGCACTCATTAATATTATTCCACTTTCAACATCAATATCATTAGAAATTAAATCAAGTTTAATAAGATTTGGAAAGTTACCATTCTTTAACATTTAGTGATTGCTATTGAGCCTTCTGCGCCAATAATGCTAGAAGTTAATTTACACTCAGTAATATTTGGAAGATTAATATTCTCTAATGCTTCATTTAAAACTTCTCCGCACTGAGCATCAATATAACAATTAGATAAAGTCAAGCTTGTAATATTTTGCTTTTTCTGTAAAAAGTTTACTAGCTTTTCCATATATACATATAGATTATTTAACTCTAAGGTGTTACTATTAACATATTGATTAAAGTCAACTTCCATGGTTTCTGTAAGTTATAGAGCTGCTAATTATAGCATAAATTTAAATAATTGTCAACCTTATGAACAACTAACTTTACTTCTTTTTAACCTGATACCTATGCTTTGTTTCAAATTTCCATCAAAAAGTAACATTACCCCCTCCAGTCAACCTTTCTGCTTCATTTCGTGAAATCAATGCCTCAATAAATTCATCTAGTTCACCTTCTTTTATAATCTGTTCTAGTCGATGTGAAGTGAGATTAATTCTATGATCTGTTATTCTTGATTGTGGAAAGTTATAAGTTCTTATACGTTCAGAGCGATCTCCAGAACCAATTTGGCTTTTCCTCATTGTTGACCTTTCCATTTCTTTTTTTTGTCTTTCAATTTCGTATAGCCTTGCTCTCAACACTTTGAGCGCTTTAGCCTTATTTTTGTGCTGCGATTTTTCATCTTGCTGTATTACAACTATCCCTGTTGGCAAGTGGGTGACCCTTACTGCGCTGTCAGTTGTATTCACTGATTGCCCTCCAGGACCACTGGATCTATAAACATCTATGCGTAAATCTTTTTCTTCTATTTCAAAGTCAACCTCTTCTACTTCAGGTAATATTGCAACAGTAGCTGCGGAAGTGTGCAATCTTCCTGAGGATTCAGTTTCTGGCACTCTTTGTACTCTGTGCACCCCTGACTCAAATTTCAGTCTTGCAAAAACTTCTGTTCCATTAATGAGTGCAGAAGCTTCCTTATAGCCACCTATACCTGTATTAGAAATACTTATTGGCTCAAACTTCCAATTTCTTCTTTCTGCATATTTTTGATACATACGAAATAACATCGCTGCAAATAATGCTGCTTCTTCTCCGCCTGTGCCTGCTCTAATTTCTAATATTGCATTTCTTGAGTCATCTTCATCTTTGGGTAATAATGCCAACTTTAGTTTTGCTTTTACTTTCGGTAATAGTATCTTTTGCTTCTCAAGAAGTTCTTCTTTTGCTAACTCTTTTATATCACCATCGCTGTTCTCATCTTTCATGATTTCTTCTAAATCTGAAATTTCCTCTTTTAATATATTATATTCATCGATTATCTCGATAATTGGTCTGAGTTCAGAGTATTCCTTTGAAAAACTAACGAATTCTTTTTGACTCAAATTGGTAGGGTTTTCCAGATTTCTCTCTACATCAGAAAACTTTTTTTTTAAGTCTTGTAAATTATTCTCTATATCCATATAGTACAGGTCTAGTTTTCAGCTGTTTAAGTAAGTAATATATACTGAAATAAAAAATTTCTTATATCAAGCAATAACACTATAATTGTCTCGAATATTTCTACCTAAGTATAATGGCAAAACAGATAACATCAATCTGCAGCTTCATATTTGGAGCTTCAGACAAAAAATCATTACCAGATGAGTCGGCTCCAGAGATTGCATTTGCTGGTAGATCAAACGTAGGAAAATCAAGTTTAATCAACTTGCTGATAAACAGCAAAAAAGCTGCAAGAGTTTCTTCTAAACCTGGATGCACTAGACAAATAAATTTTTACTCTATGTACAATGATAAGTTTAGGATTGTCGACCTACCGGGTTATGGCTATTCTTGTGCAAGCAAGGAAGAAGCAGTACAATACTTAAACCTAATTGAGTACTATCTAATTCACAGGAGAAATCTAAAAAGAGTGTTTGTGCTTATAGATAGCAAGGTAGGATTAAAAGAAATAGACAAAGACTTTGTTTATTGGTTAATATGTAATAATATTAACTTTAATATTGTGCTAACAAAAATAGATAAAGTGAATCAGGAAAGTCTAGATGCTATTCTAGAAAATACTCAAAAGTGGGTTAATAATGAACATGTATCAATTCATCAAATAAGCATTCGTGTTAAGCATAAAATCACCAAGGTAAGAGATGAGTTTTTCAAATTTACAAGATAAAAAAATGAAAAGTGATGAATCTTTAAATGGTAAGATGCCATTGAAGGAAAAAACAGAAATATTATTTGAAGTTCTGTCTAACATACCTAAATTTGTAGGCGAAACTTTTATCATCAAATGCAGCAGTGTAATAATCTCAGATGAAACGCTGCTTAGTGCTTTTGCGCATAATGTTGTTCTGTTGAAACAGCTTGGTATAAATCCGGTGGTAGTTCATGACGGAGAATATGAAATTAACTTAGTGTTAAAAATGCTAGGTATGAATGATAAGTTTATAAATGGTGTCAGACTTACAGACAAAAGCACTATGAAAATTATTGAAATGGCACTGTGTGGTTCAATTAATAAAAAAATTGTTCAGCATATAAATTCTGCTGGTGGTTCAGCTATTGGACTATGTGGAAAAGATGGCAACCTCATAAAAGCTGAAAAGATAAGCACTACGCTTAGGGAAAATAGATTAAATAATATTGAAAAAATACTAGACATGGGATTTATCGGTAGACCAACTGAAATCAATCCTGATATATTATTCTTTATTGAAGAATCAGATTCTATACCAGTTATTGCACCTATCGGTTATGGAAAAAATGGAGAAACATATCATATTGATACTGATAGCACTGCAAGTGCAATTGCACTTGCAGTTTACGCATCTAAAATGATAATCTTGAGTGATACAGATGAAGAAATAAACAAAGTTGGCAATGGAAGAGTCTTGATTAAAAATTTAAAAGAATCGATTGATTGTGGAAAAATTAAAGGAGAAAAATTTGTTGAAAGGCTTATGTCATATACTAAAATGGTAGAAGAATGTGCAGGGGTTGTTCACATAGTTGATGGTAGAGTACCTAACATTATACTTGATTTATTTACTGAGAATAATTCAGGTATATCAATAATGGACGATTAATAGCTGTACTGCTTATAACCATATGAACATTGAAAATTTGGGAATAGCTTATGTCAAATTCCTATTCTCTTTTCCAGTTTTTTAGGTTTTTTTTTCTTGCAAGCATAATAGTTTCGTATACATAATGAAAGCAAATGGTATTTTTAGCTTGATAACAGAGGAAAATAAAGAGGGCTTGGGTGTAACACTCAAATAATGATTTACCTTATGGATACCGCTAGAAAAGTTGACTAAGGTATACAATTCTCTCTGCGTCAAGTTACTCAAGATATCGAATCTACAAACGCTTTGGATTGAGTGTGTTTGATCAATTTGAGTGCTTTAAATGAAAGGCGAAAATTGAGCATACTACGCCTCTGTACACAGTATCTTTAATGCAAATGCCCATGTGATTCCATAGATAATCTCTGTTTTTTTATTTTATCTGTCCATTTATCATTCTCTATATCTTGTTTGTTGGTTGCTCTTTTTTCTTGCTCAACAATTGCCTTATCTATCTTCTGATGAATTGCATCAATTGCATTAATTGCATTTTTTTCTTTGTATACTTCGCTTTTTCCTTCAACAATTAAATTGGTAAAAATATTTACAACAAACTGCACTTGATTATGATTAACCTGACCTTTTATCGAAGAAGGTAAAGAGTTTAATTCCATCAATACTTCTGATGCTGTTTTATCTTGAGTGGAAAGCCCTAAATTATCTGCTACTTCACTTATTAATAACTCTCTGTTTTCTTTATTATCTTCCAATTTAGTATAATCACGCAGTAGATCCATAACTGCAGATACTCTGACTTCAATAATATCATCAACATCTTCACCTCCTAGAGCAACTCCTGATTCCAATAACTTCTCTCTGAGGTTTTTGCTTAAAAGATTAATAAATTCTTCATTTGCATCTGATCCTATGGTTGATATCGTACCATCTAAATAGTTATTTACTTTGATTTGAGTACCTAAGTCATGCTCTATTTGTATTTTTGTCTCATATTTAAATCCTAGTTCTGCACAGAATTTCTGAAAATATTCTTTAATAATGTCAAACAAGCTCTTGCCATTATCTTTATAGTTTTTTAGCTCTTCAGGAATAGTAAGTGATAACTTACCTTCTTTATATATTATACCATTTTTGCTATCTTGAGATTCAAGTGTGAATTCTAATGAGCTGGATAGGTCACATATTTTCTCTTTCGGATTGTTAAGCGTGGTTATAGGCATTGCCATATCAGACTTCACTTTTATGTGGTTGTGATCAGTGCAGTAAATGTTTAGCGCTTTTTTAGGACTATGTGGAATCAAGCTACAACTACTGAGTGCTGCATGAGATTCATTAAATATACCAGCTTCATACCCTGCTTGATTACAATTGGTGACTAGCTCTTCTAAAATAGCATTACTTGGAACTTCTGCCCCAGCGTACCTGAACATTTCCTTGAAAATTTCCTTTGCTAATGCACGGTAATCTTTTTTGGAGAATAGATGATAAGAGCTTCTCCCTGCGTTATAAAATCTCTCAAATTCCTTTCTATATTCATCAATTTTTTTTTCATCAGCAACTGTAGGGCTATTACAATGATTTTCCCAAACTTCAGATAGTCTATCTTGATCAAGCTCCTTAAGTACTGGTTCCATAAAAGCTTTACCTTCTTCAGAGAGGTTATCAAAATTATCACGGTTAAAAATCTCATTTTTATAATCTTTAGCTCCTTCCTTAAATGCAATAATAAAATTTTTATCTATTTCTTTTTCATTAATAATAAAATTCATTCTTTGAAAATCTAAGAACATTGTTTCACCGGAATTCGCTAATTTATTATCTTGATCTGCTCTTAATTTACTAAAATTGAATTCTTTAGCTGTGGCCTTTAATCTAACTACCGGACTCTTCTTTGCCTCTTTCATAATTAACACCTTACTATAAATATGCTGTAAGTTGTACCATATAATGATGAATAATTTTATAATATATAAAAAAGTCGATAGTCTATTTCTTTATTTTAGGGATATAGGAAAGGCGTAGATTTCTCTTTTCATTTGTAGCATGCTGCATTAATATTTACGTATTAATCTAGAAAATAGTGATGAATAATATTGTAATTGTTGGTCTGCAATGGGGTGACGAAGGCAAGGGTAAAATAGTAGATTATCTTTCTGAGAATGCAGATGTAGTTGTGAGATTTCAGGGAGGAAATAATGCAGGGCACACTATAGTAATAGATGATGAGGTTTATAAATTAAATTTACTGCCCTCTGCTGTTTTGAGAGCGGACAAAATATCTATTATAGGAAACGGTGTTGCTCTTGATTCACATGCTCTAGTCTCAGAAATAGAGTCATTGAAAGTTAAAGGAGTGGACGTAAACTATAACAACTTGATGGTATCCGAGAGCTGTCCATTAATACTTAGCGTACATAAGGACAAGGAAAAGCTATTTGAAGATTTAAACGGAAATCACAAAATTGGTACAACAAACAAAGGGATAGGGCCATGTTATGAAGATAAAGTTGGCAGGAGAGCTATACGCCTTTGTGACTTAGAAAACACAGATGAGCTCAATCAAAGAGTGGATGCTCTCCTGAGTTACCATAATGTTATCAGAAAAGGACTTAACTACCAGGTAGTTAAAAAAGAAGAAATATTAAAGGAAATTCAAGAGATTTCAGAAAAAATTCTTTTATATAAAAAACCTGTGTGGAAGATACTAAATGATTTTATGAAAGAAGGTAAGAAAATAATATTTGAAGGCGCTCAAGGCGCATTTTTAGATATCGACCACGGAACTTACCCTTTTGTTACTTCAAGTAATACCGTAGCATCGCAAGCGATAACAGGCTCAGGATTATCCTACAATGCTCACATTATTGGTGTAGCAAAAGCGTATACAACAAGAGTGGGTAATGGTCCATTTCCTACTGAACAAAATAACGAGATTGGAGACAGCTTATTTTCTATAGGTAAGGAACTTGGAACAGTAAGCAATAGAAGAAGGCGCTGCGGATGGTTTGACGCAGTTTTAGTGCGCCAGGCCGTACAACTCTCTGGAGTTTCAAGCATTGTATTAACCAAATTAGATATTCTTGATTCTTTTGATACTATTAAAATAGGCACTGGTTATAAGTATGGCGGAAAAATGTATGATTATTTACCCGCATCACATTCAATACAAAAAGAATTAGAGCCAATATATGAAGAATTTCCTGGTTGGAAAGAGAAAACTCAAGGCAAAAGGTCAGTTAAGGAATTACCTGCAAATTTGATGAAATATGTGAGAAAAATAGAAGAATTAATAGGTGTACCAATTCATCTAATTTCAACTAGTCCCAATAGAGAGGATGTTATTAAGCTTAAAAATCTATGAAAACGTCTTGTTAACTTTTATCTAATAAAAAACGATACTTGTGTGACTTCAAGCAATCTATTATGCAAAGTAGCAGCGTAAACATACAGTGAGCAGTGTGATTTTTCTTAAATACATGTTGATTGTTATAATATAAACATAGTTAAAGGAGGCGTATTATGATTGCAGGTTTGACTAAGGGAGACAAAGCAGTAAGAGCGGAAAAAACAAGTGATCAGCCGAGAGAATTGTCAGTTGCAGAATATGTAGTTAAGTCAATACATGACTTGCAAAAATTGCATAATAGATTATGTTCATCACAGGGCAACAATTGTGTTAATGATAGAGAGAAGTTTGTCCAAGATAGTGATGGGCTTGGTATATTTCAATTTCTCAAAAGCTATATTAATGATGCAGAAAAAAATGAGCCTTCCATTAAGAACCTTACTATAATGAAATTTCTTCGCTCAATTATAGAAGATAGGGAACTGTATAAAAAGTTATGCAGTTTCGATGATTTTCTCGATTGTGAGTTAGAAAATTTGAGAGATAAGATAAGCTTATTAGCGCTTTTGAGAGAAAAGATGGACTTTACTGATATACAAAAAGCTTATGGTAATTGGCGTTTTAGTAATCTAATAGGTGATAATGATTTTAAGCGAATGTATGTGGATGAAGCAGTAAAAGAAAGAGAAAAGCCTGTTAATGAGGACTTTGAGAAAAATATAGGTAAATACATAGAGTTAGTAAAGGAAGGAAAAGAAGTTGCAAGTAGGTATTTTGGAAAATGGAAAGAGGACTTTCAAGTTTACTGTGAAGAAATTGACAATAATAATAAAGTTTTGAATATTAACCTTACTCATTACGACAATAGTGAGCCAACAAAGATTAGTGACGTTTTACAGCAAGAGAAAGATATTAAAGAACTGAATATCTATTGCAATAAAAAACATGAAATACACGCTCATAAAAAAGATAAGAAAAGATATTATGAATTTAAAGAAGGTGCATATTATGAAATGAAAAGCACTTGGGCTGCAAAAGATGGATCAGGAATGTGTACCATGATTATGAATGTGAGTAGCGATGGCATAACTGAAATACTAAAATTTAATGGTGAAGATTTTGTTTCATCGAAGGAGATTCTAGAATTAATAAAGCAAAACGATGAATTATATATTCAAGGTCTCTCCTTATATGATGCTGTAATGGAATCACTAGAAGAGAATAGGGCTACTCCTATTAATCTTTACAATGAATCTATGGTGGCTTATCAAGGTAAGGAACCAGAGGGGAAGTTAGATCATAAAGTTGATGCTGATAATAGCCTTCCTTCTTCTCCTTCTATTAATAGCAATGCATTGGAAGCCAATTTACAGCACACTGAAACTCAACCAGAAATTGCTTCACAACAAATAACTGATTTACAAAACAGTTTTGGAAAAGAAGAGCGAAAAAACACGGAATTGCAAACTGAACTGGCACAAAAAGATGAAAAGTTAGCAAGTGTGTTAGCAGAGTTACAAGAGAAAGCACAAGAACTTAAAAATGTATGTGAAGCAAAAGGAAAGCTAGAGGGTAAGCTAAAAGGTGTTAATACAGAAAAGAAGGAGTTAGAAGACAAATTAAAAGAAGCAGCACACATAATGAAGGAAAAGGAGAAGTATATAAGCAATTTAAAACTTCAAGTGCAAGAGTTGAAAGATGAGCATAAAGCACAACTGGAATCTTATGAACAAGAGATATGCAAACTAGCATGGGAAGTTGAAGAGTTAAGAAGCAAGCTAGAGTGTGAGAATGAATGGGATGATAAAGTTGTAGAAATAGCTGATGGACTGGGAGAAAAAATTCATGCTGATGAACAAAGAAGCCTCAATAATCAATTTTATACTCCAACAAGAAATATTTTTAATGAGACTAATAATGAGTCTTGTGTTCCACTGGAAGAAAAGATGACGTTACTCAGATCTTCAAGCTCTGATGGCGGATATGGTAGTGATAATGGTTTATCTTCTAACATGAGTTCTATTGAACAAAGAAGCTTCAATCATCAATTTTATACTCTAGCAGGAAACGTTTTTAGTGAGCCTGATAGTGCCTCACAAAAGAAGACAGAGTTATCCAGATCTTCAAGTTTTGATAGTGGACTTGATAGCGATGAGGAAAATTGTGATAATGATTTATCTTCTAACATAACTTCTATTGAGAAGGTAGTAGAGAGTAGAAGCGTAGGTAGCTCGCTTTCCTCTTGCATTGTTAAGGAGATGATTGGAGTTAAGTTGCAAGAGCAATACTCAAGTAGAGTATAAAAATCTCCTGTATTGATAATAATTTAAAATCTATAGTAGACTGAAAAAGATTATTAAATTATAATACGACAATGATAAAAGAAGACAAATCAAAAACAATTTTTGAAGTGGAAGGGGCAGTAACTGCTTTACTACCTGCAGCAGAATTTAGAGTGAAGCTGGACAATGAACATGAGATTATCTGTCATGTATCAGGGAAAGTGAGAAGAAGTAAAATACGCATAATTATAGGCGATAGGGTGTTGGTTGAGATGAGTGTTTATGATAGGAATGCAAAAAAGGGTAGGATAATTAGAAGGCTTAAAGGTACAAGTGACAGGACGATCTCTAAATAATCTTATTCTTGCTTCATCATCGAAAAGGCGTATAGCTTTACTAAAACAAATAAATATTGAGCCAGGTTTAATTTTGCCAGCAGACATAGATGAAGTTCCTTTAAAAAAGGAACTTCCAAGAGATTACTCAATCCGTATGGCAAAAAGTAAAGCTGAGAAAACACAAAGTTCAAATCCAAATTACTTTGTGCTTGGTGTTGATACAGTTGTTGCTTGTGGTAGAAGGATACTGCTCAAAGCTGAAAACGTTGAGCAAGCAGAAAAATGCGTTCGCTTGTTATCAGGAAGAAGGCATAGAGTATACACCAGTGTGTGTTTATTAACTCCTGATCAATCTAAACAGCATATTAGGACTGTAGTTACAATAGTGAAATTTAAGCGTCTCAGCGAACAAGAAATTAAATATTATTTAGCATCAGAAGAGTGGAAAAACAGGGCAGGGGGGTGCAACATACAAGGTCTTGCAGGAATGTTTGTATTATTTTTACGTGGCTCATACTCTTCTGTAATAGGGTTACCATTACATGAAACCCATTGCTTGCTAAGTAATTACTTTAACCTATACTAATACCACTGTCCTTTTTTTGTTTTTCTTCAGCAATAAGTTTAGCCCAGATTCTATTTCTATTTGCTAATGCAATTCTATTGCGATCAGGACTATCATTGCGTTCTGTTAAAGTATCTTTTCTTTCCTCTTCTACTATTCCAGCTTTCAGTTGTGCTGCATCTTTTTCTAGCAATTTATATAGTTCGCTATTTTTGTCTATAGTCAGATTAGTATTATCATTTTCTTGTTCTGCTTCTTGTTCTGCCACTTTTCTTTCTAATAACTTACGTACAGGGTCATATTTTTTACCTTCTTTTATTTCTTTCAACATACTTTCTGAGAATAAATCTTTAGTAGCCTGGTGTGAAGGTTCTCTCAATCCTTTATTCAATTTTTCCAATGTATCTTTTGGTTCAATGGTTTCTAATTTCTTCTCTAATTGCTCAGAATTGACCTGAAAATTATAGTTACTAGTGTAAGTTGGAGATGAGTAACCTGAGTCGTTTATTTCTTTCTCCTCTGCATTGTCTTTTAGCAATCCAGCTGCTAATAAATGTTCTTTGATTTGTTCGCTCATTTCTTTCTGATCCACCGGTTTTAGTGGGAACTTCTGAGTTTCTTTATCCAACTTACTGGTAAATTCCGTAAGTAGGGTATCATCTCTTTGTTCAACATTCATTAGGCTCGCTTTTAACTGTCCAGAATTTACTCGAGATTTTTCATGATTAGAGTGAGTTGGAGATGAATAGCCCGAATCGTTTGTTTTTATGTCTGTTGAGCTGTATTCTAGAGATTCATTTTCTTGTAATTTATCTTCGGTTTCTTTTTGTTTATTGTTTCCTCTTTCTTCGTTTTCCTTAGTGCTAAGATAATCTTTTTCTTGTTTATAATCTGATTGAGGATTTGAAAGCGTTATATACTCATCTTCGTTATCGCTCCAACCATCTTCGAAGTCAGAAAATTCTTCATCATACTCACTTTCACTACGTAATAACTCATTTTTTGCTTTCCATGCAAGAATCGAAGCTACATCATTTAGTGGTTGCTTATTTCCAGTATTGCGTGATTCTTTAGCGTTTTCATACTTAAATGCATCTTTAACTTTTTTGAATGCAACGTCTTGTACTGGTGCAGCGCTTTCAGTAGTTGTAGGATCAAAAATTGCACCTTTTTGCCGATTATTAGATATTTGCTCACTTTCATCTGATTTTCGGCTTCCAGGTACAGCATGTCCAAATGTAGCAAATGTAGGATTGTCATACCGTTCATCCTCTTGTGTATTATCTTGATTGTAGATTACAGACTTGGTGAAAATAGTACTGCTTGAAGAAGCATCAGAATATGGAGAATTGTAGTTATTTCTACTATTAATCCGTATTGGCTGATACTCATCTTTTTTCTGATTATTAGGTAATGAACTAGCTCTAGGTGGAAGTGACGGTGGAATCTTTTTAGCAGATGCGTTATTAGAATTTGTAGTGCTAGTCGTTACATGCTTAAACTCAACTTCTTGATCTTGAGTAGCTTGAACGCCAATACCTTTACTAATATCACTTTCTATGAAAGTTTCAGATGATTGTTGTTTCTCTTGTTCTTGTCCTTTCTCCTTGAATTGTATTTGATATAGGAATAAGCCACCTATTTTTACATCTGTGTTTGCTTTTAATTGTTCCTCAGTAACACCATTACGTTCAGTTAGATCTACACCATCTTTATCAATCTTGATTTTGATAGTACATTTTTTTCCATTTTTGTCATGCCAATTCAAAGTCATTTCATATGAACCATCGGTTACAACATAATGCCTTATTCTTTTCTCTCCTTCTTCGGCAACAAAACCGTGCATTCCGCTCTTTCCATCACTATGCAGCGTTGAAAATCCCGAAATTCCTTTCTTCTGACAAAAGTCACTATTTAAAAACTCGCTGATTTTAAACTCTTTTTTGTCATCTCCCAGTGTAATACTTGCGTGATCGCCATATATTGAAACTCCTGCGATATCATCAACATACTCTTTTAACCTTGCTTTAACTTCACTTTCAAGCTTTTGTTCGGCTTTCTTTATCTTGTTCTGCTCTGGAAGAATAACTTCATAAGCTTTATTTTTGTCTTCATCTATCTCCAAATTCCAGATGGGGTGCTTTATTAGAAACTTTACTGCATTAAAACCAACTCTGGAATTATAAATTGGGTCGTCTTCCTTTTTTATTTCATCGAATAAAGTAAAAAATCCTCGAATGAATTCATGATATTGTTGTGTGCTTTGAGTATTCATATTTTCCCTCACTAATAACCCTCTGCCTTTTAGCCTTAGCTAGTACAATTATTACGGGAATTGATTTAGTTTTTATTAAAGAAGTTGTATTGCTAACGTGATGACATGAGCTATTTTATGTTCACATCAAGCAATTTAAGTTGTCATTCCAGTCTGGAATCTAGATTTTTCTAGACTTGATCCTATAGTCAAATTCATAACTACAAACGTTATAATATAAGAGTAATTTTCACCAAAAAGTATGTCATTCTAGTAGCTGACACTGGGATCCAGTCGCACTCAGTTAGTGAGCATAAAATTATTATGTTAAAACATAACATTTTTGATGAAGTTCATGAAAGGCTGGATTCCAGACTGGGATGACAACTTAAAATATTGCTTTAGCTCTGTTTTTGCAACTTCAAGTATTTGCTACTCATAGTAAATACTTCTGGATCTTGAGAAGTGAGCTTGAGTATAGCAAGTATGTTAATAAAAAGCAAAGCAGCAATCGAGATATCAGCTATATCCCAGAGTAACTTAACTCCACCAATTGCACCAAATGGAATGATTAAGGTAAAAACTACAGTCCAGATTTTGGTGTATTTATTATCCATAGATACATAGCGTATTGTTTGTTTTGAACAAAAAAACCAAGTAAAAATAGTAGTAAATGCAAAGCAAAACATTATGGTCATAATAAAATAGTCAATATAGGGCCAATTCATAGCTTTTCTAAAAGCAAATATGCACATGTTAGTGCTCTCTAAATCAGTAATCCAAGAATCTGTGACAAGCAGTACCATTGTTGTAATGAATACTATGAGTGCAACTATAAAAGGAGATATTATTGTGATTAGACTCTGTTCAATGATAAATTTATTGTTATTTTTTTTAGGAGTAATCGAGGAGTGTACAATTCCTTCGAGGCCAAGTCCTATATCTGTTGCAAAAATACCTCGCAAAGTTCCAACTTGAATAATAGTCAACATTTCTAAAATTAAACCTAAAGATAAACCAGAGTTAAAGCTACTAGTTGTAAAAAAACTGCTTGTTATTAATTTTAGAGAAGGAAGGATATTTTCACTAAACTTAAATAATATTATACCGCAAAGTGTAAGGTAACTCACCGTCATTATCGGTATCATAGCCGATATAAAAATTTTAATTTTTTTTAAGCTGAGAGCTGCAACAACAAAAAATATTATGGCCATTACAATGCCGCCAATAACTACAGGTACATCTACCATGCTGAGTGGTATTGATAGAGAATTTACCTGAACAAGATTACCAACTGTTATTGAAACTATTACCATAACAATTAGAAACACAATTGTAGCTTTGCTAGAGTTAAATGAGTCATTCATGTAGGCTACAGGTCCACCTATAAACCGTCCATTTTTTTCTTTTCTGGTTTTTATACTTAGGTAACAAGTAACATATTTTATCACAGAAGTAACAACAATAATGATTGCCATCCATAAAATGGATCCCGGTCCTCCGGTTTTTAGAGCAACAGCAGTTCCTGAAATATTTCCTACTCCTAAATTTCCCCCTAAGATTGTAAACAGAGCAGCTATAGAAGAAAATTTATTTTCTCCTCTTTTAGCTCCAATAAGTGAAAGGGCATACGGTAGTCTAAATATCTGTAACCATTTTAGTTTAACCGATAGGTAAACACCAGCAACTAGTATGAGTAGTATTGTTGGCAGTAATAAAATAAACTTTACTGTATCCATCTGTAAAAGAGAGATTTTTACTTGAGTATATAGCAAAAGTTGAAAAATACCTAACCTATTTTCTATGTATGACTTCGGTTCCATTATTCTAGCACCTCTTATCTTGTCATACCAATCACAACTGTATGAACATTGTAATATGGTACAATGTTAAAACAATGTCATTCCAGACTGGAATCCAGAAAATGAACAATGGATCATAGTTTTAGCTACTCGGATGATAAGAAAAGGATACTTGAATGACAAGAAAGGGGACACTAGAAAGAAATGGGTGTCATTCCAGTGCTTGACACTGGGATGGCTTTGTTGCATCACTCAAGAGAAAAGAACTGGCAGTTACTGACAAAATTCATTATAGAATAGCCATTTAACCATTGAAGAAAAAATATGCCACAGCAAATGAAAGTCAGTAACTGCAATGAATATAACAAATTTCTCCAAGAAAGAGGAAATATTTTTCATTTAGGCAAGGTGTTGATAAGAAGTTTAAGCTACAAGAGCATTAAATACACTGATGAAGTACGAGAATATCTAAATCACATATTGAAGCAACATTCAACAAGTGTAGATGGAGCACAAGCACAATCTTTAGCAGGTGAAAAGAAACAACTATAGTTTTTGTTATTGTTTAGTGTTGACCTAGAAGGTCAACACTGATATACCTCTATATAATTTAATGTGTGGAGGTATATGTTAGATAATCCTAAAGGTCTAATTAAAACTGACCTGAATCAAAATACAAATGAAAATTTTTATTTACGTGCAAAGGATAAGTTCTTTAAAAATGTAAGCCCAGGTAGCAAAATATCTGTAGATTCTGGAGATAAGAACGAAGAAGTTAGTATTGATGATGATGAAGTGTGGTTTAAACACTTTTCTACTGTGGTTCCTAGTGAAGAAGGACAGGAAAAGTATAGATATGAAGTTAATGGAAGATATTAATACAAATATGCTAATAAGTACGATAGCAAAAATATTGTAGGCAAAATTGCTAAAAAAATTGCACAAGATGTAATTGAAAGTATAAAAGACAATACTTTAGAATATATAGGAATTAAAGAAAGTAGAAAGAAAGGTAAGATTAAGCCTGCACTCAGAATTATGCTTGGCGATTCTACAAAATCAATAAATGTGGTTGATGTTTTAAATAGTGATCTATGCAGAAAATATGGTGTAGATGGAATTACATTATTACTGCCTAGTAAAAGCAAGTGTGAAACAAGGGGAATACGCTGCAGAGTTGATGAGAATGGAGTAAGAATTTATGAAGTAGCTAATGGCTCATATTATATGAATTTAAATTGGTATGTTGAGGGGAAAGAGCGTAAAATGAAAATTAGCATTAGCGATAATGGTTCTGTAGAGTTTATTGAAAGCAATGGTGTTACTTGGGATCAATTAGCTGCACATAAAGAAGTAAAAGTAGGAAGACAATATGAAGCGAAGACTTTATATGAAGCATTGTCATATTTAAAGCGAGAAGGCTCTGAAGTAATAAAAGGATTTTATCCTCCAACAAGTGTGGAAAGCATACAAATTACTACAGGAGTTAATAAGCAAGCAGCTCTTTCAAAGTCATAATTTTCGTTATTGATTGAAATGAAGCCTTTTGGGGACCAAAAGGCTTCATGATCGAAATTTTTGGAAAGATCTTTATTGGAAAATTCAGGGACAGGAATAACATTTTTAAGCTATCGTATAACTATCACTTGCTCGCTGGGAGCTCTATTTTTCATACCACTCATTTATGAGTTTATTGATATCAGAATCTATAAAATCCTTTAGTGGTTGACTGGTTTTTATCTCGGCATTTTTAGGGATACACCTATCTTTACATATTGCGTACTTTATATGAAAGTTAATATCAGCGTATTCCTGATTTGGAATGATATTGTTTTTAAAGGGAAATAACACCATATCTTCATATATGTTGCTAACAAATGTAACTTCCCCAACTTTATCTTCATGTTCCTTGGGAGTAGGCCAATGAATATCTATATTTGATATGTTACCCTGACAGTCAAAGGAAGTAGGAAGGCCGAAATCTCCAGGGTCTTTGTAATATATATGCCAACCTGGTTTTATTGTAACCTTTATTGCGCCTTCAATGGTAAGGTTTGCTTTATTTACCTTACCAATGAGCAGATCAAATTTTGCAACTTCTTCTTCAGCGCACAATTGAGTGCAAGAAAAAAGTAAAAGTAGGATTGAGTATATACGTATTTTCATAAATACTCTATTTATGAAGAAAATAATTTAAGTTCTATCTATTATAATAAAAATATTATATAAATCATTTGTTAATATAATATTATGCTAATACAGATATAGTAGCAATTATAACTTTCATATATTATTTTTTTATTTTTAAGCAGTTATAATATTAAAGAGACGTAACAAATATAAATAGTAGTGGCTTTGCATAGAAAGTCACAAATTTATTTCCTTTATAAATGTAAGACTTTTTAGAACTAGAAAGATACCTTGGAGCAAGTTGCTCCAAGGCTCTTGTTTACTTAGAATCCACCCATTCCGCCCATTGCTCCTGCACCCATAGGTGATGAAGCATTTTCTTCTTTGTTTGGTAGATCAACTATCATAGATTCAGTAGTAATAAGTGCGCTTGCTACAGACACTGCCGTTTCAAAAGCAATACGAACTACTTTTGCCGGATCAATTACACCAGCTGTTGATGCATTAGCGTAGTTCATAGCCTCAACGTTGTATATAAGCTCTTTATCATTCTGATTAATCAAATAGTCAATTATAACAGCAGATTCAAGACCAGCATTTTTAACCAATCTTTTGATTGGAGCACTGAGAACTTTTTTGACAATGTTGATACCTATTTGCTCTTCATCGCTTGAAGCTTTTAGCTTATCAAGAGCAGATGCAGCGTAAAGAAGTGCAACTCCACCACCGGGAACTATACCTTCTTCAATTGCAGCTCTTGTTGCGTGAAGTGCATCTTCAACTCTATCTCTGCGTTCTTTTACTTCTACTTCGGTTGCTCCACCAACTTTGAGCACAGCAACACCGCCTGATAATTTCGCTAAACGCTCTCTCAGCTTTTCTTTATCATAATCAGAGGTTGAAGTTTCAATCTGAGATTTAATCTGGTTAACTCTAGCATCTACTCTGTTTTTTTTATCAGAGTCGCTGTCTTCACTAACAATTGTGGTATTGTCTTTAGTGATTTTAACATTTTTAGCAGTACCAAGATCTTCAAGAGTCAAATCTTCCATCTTGATTCCAAGCTCATCTTTTATGACATACTTAGCACCTGTTAAAGCTGCTATATCTTCGAGCATCTCCTTTCTCCTATCACCAAAACCTGGAGCTTTTACTGCAGCAACTTTTAGACCACGTAATTTGTTGATCACTAAAGTGCTTAATGCTTCACCTTCAACATCTTCTGCAATGATAAACAAAGGTTTACCAGACTTAAAAATAGCCTCAAGAATAGGAAGTAAAGGTTGAATAATATTAAGTTTTTTTTCTGTAATCAGCAAATATGGATCATCAAGTTCCACGCTCATCTTTTCATTATTTGTAACAAAGTATGGAGAGAGATAACCACGGTCAAACTGCATACCAGTTGTATGTTCAACTTCTAATTCTTTTGAACCCTTACTCTCTTCAACAGTGATGACGCCTTCTTTTCCAACCTTTTTAACAGCATCAGCAATGCTATCACCAATATCTTTATCACCATTTGCAGAAATTATTGCAACTTGTGCAACTTCATCCATTTTCTCTAAAGAAATTGTGCGAGACATTGATGTAATCTCCTTTAATATCACATCTTTTGCCTTCTGTATTCCATTTTTGATACAAATACGATCATTTCCAGCTGCAATTGACTTTGAAGCTTCCATTATCATATTGCTAGTCAGTATTGAGCATGTTGTGGTACCATCACCAACTTTGTCATTACACTGAGAAGCACTTTGAGCAATGGTGCTTACTATCGCAGAGTGTAATGGTTTTTCAGGCTTTATACCTTTCATTACCTTATAGCCATCCTTTGTGACCTCTGGTCCACCATATGGCTTACTAATTCCTACTGTATTTCCCCTAGGCCCTGCAGTTGCTCCCACCGTTGAGTCAACCATTGCTGCAACTTCACGAAAGGCTTCTTGCAACTGTTCGCCTGATACTACTATGTTAGCCATTTTTATCACTCCTTAAATTAATAAAAAATTTAGAATATTAAAATACATAATGCACTATATAGCGCATTAGTTTAGTAAAATAGGAATACCTACTTGATAACAGCAAGTAGGTCTGACTCCTTCATCACGACATACTTTTCATTATCATGCTCTACTTCTGTCCCAGCCCACTGCCTGTAGAAAACCTTATCACCAGTTTTTACAGTTAAAGCTATACGCTCTCCGCTTGAGTTGCGTGAACCACTACCAATTGCTATAACTTCACCTTTAGTAGGCTTCTTTTCAGCACTTGATGGTAGTACAATTCCACCTTGTTTTTCTTCAGTAATAGGCTTTATTAGCACGTTATCATCTAATACATTCAAATTTACACTTGACATTTATGTTTCCTCATTAATAGATTAACCTACAATTCTATGTAGTCATCTAAAGGTTACATTTCAAGGGTTGGAGTTAGTAAAAGTGTATAATTAAGGTTTGAACAGAAGTTTTATGGGTTACATACCGCTAGCAAACCGTAGTCTAATATCTTTATACGGACCAGATACGAGAGATTTTCTTCAGGGTGTTATAACAAATGATATTAATAAACTAAGTAGCCAGCAGGCAATTTACTCTTTATTACTCAACCCTCAGGGAAAATATCTGTACGATTTTTTCCTCATTGAGCATGATAAATATATTTATTTGGAGTGTGAAAATGCCCATCTACAGCAAATAATTGAAAAATTAGACTTGCTCAAAACTTACCTTAGAGTGAGGATTAAAGACATTAGTTCACTATATAAGGTTGGAGTTTTGTTTAATACTGAGTCTCCCTCTGTCATCCAAGTGGCGGACACTGGAGCATTACACACTGGAATAACACTAGATCTACTGAATTCCAGCGTCATGCACATCGCTTTTCAAGATCCAAGGCATAAATCTTTGGGAATTAGAATCATACACAAAGATGAAATAAAGGAATCAGTTGGGGATTTTGCCCAATATGAAAAAGTAAGAATTAAAAACCTTGTCCCAGATGGAGCAAAAGATATGGTGCAAAATTCATCATTTCCGCTGCAATATTTAATCGATAAGATAAATGGTATAAGCTTTAATAAAGGGTGCTATATAGGTCAGGAAGTTGTAAGTCGAATGAGCAGACAAGAAAAATTCAGAAGGAAACTTTACCTTGTTGAGGGAAAAAATGCACTTCCAAATATTGGCACTAAAGTAATCAGTGAACATAATGAAGAAGTAGGAGAACTACGCTCTAGTGTCGACAATATTGGACTTGCATTGCTTAATACTGGAAAAAGCCACGCAAATTTATATGTCGGTGGAGTTAGCATTAAGACGTTATAAAATATCTATTCGGGTAAAAGCACCTTTTTCTTGTTTAAGTGTTTGTGATACTTAGTTAAATTGTTGACTTTCTTACTTAAATGTATGATAATTAAAATACTTTTTAATTACGGTTTGATATTTTGAGATATGAAGATTTCACAAACGAACAATATGTATGATTTATACACTGAGTTAATATCTGCAATAGAAAAGAGAAAGGATATTACTGCTCTTCTTAAAAAAGTTGAAAAAAAGGATTTGCTTACTGTTCTTCATTTCCCTCGATTACACTCTGAAATTTTTGTCTATGCTATAATGAAAGAGCATTATAGAAGCGTTCAATCTATTATAGATGTAGCTAAAGAGAATGGTATATTAAAAGAAGTTCTTATTGGAAAGATATCACAATATGAATTAATTACACCGCTTCAAAGTGCTATTATGTTAAAATATTATTCATGCATTAGACTTATTATAAATCTAGCTAAGGAGAATGGTGTATTAAAAGAAGTTCTTGATGTTAAAGGAGTTCTTAATCAAAAAGATTTTCTTAAGATTTTCTTAAAAGAAAATAAAGACCAGGATACACTAAACGAGATTTATAAAATTGAAAAAAGCATAGCAACTAATAGAGCAATTAGAGTTTGTAGTGTTGTAACTGCATTAGCAGTTGGTGGTGGGTGTTTTGCTGCTGATGCTGCATTACCAATACTGGTTTTAGTTGGTATAGTTGTAGCTGCTGCTGTACTCACTGGACTTATTGCTGGTGGTATTACATATGCAGTATCTACTAAGATAGAAAATCCTGACACATCAAGGTCGGCAACAGAACAATGTTTGCCTCAGCCAAATTAAGTAAAAGGAAGAAAAGACTTCTTCCTTTTCTCCAAGTTTTTTACTTCGTTAGGTACCCTTAATCCTATTCAGGGTACCTAGATCTGATAATAGGTGTAACCATTGCTCGAACAGAAACAATGTTTTTAGCGTCGTTTTTTAAAGAATGACACTATTTCCATTTGATTAGAAGCCCCTTTTTCTTGTTTTAGTTATTCACAGAATTGTTAATAACTAAGTTGATAACCCAGAGAAATACATATTTTACACATTATGAGTACTTCGGAGATTCATAATAAAGTGGACAACTCTAAAAAATTATATCAATTTTAATCTTTTTTAGTGTCCCCCTTCGGGGATTGTCCCGCCTTGAGGCGAAGGGCAAGTTACAATAGTCGCGTATGCGACGTTATGGGTATAATGCACACTCTAAGTACGATATATGAAAGTACACTTGGTATGATATCGCAAAAGGGTGCTAATAGGCCAAATTGCTGTTAGAGTTAGGGAGCTGCTAAGGCAGGTTACTATGGAAAATGAGATTCAAATTATCTCAGGCAAAGTTGCAGTAGATCATATTCATATGTTTATATCATATAAACCACAGCAAAGTGTTAGTAAAATTGTATAACTTTTGAAAGGAACAAGTTCAAGGTTGCTGATGCAAGATTTTGCAAGTCTAAGTAAGCAATTTTGGGGCAGGCACCTTTGGGCACGTGGATATTGAGCCGTAAGTTCTGACAGACGAGGTTATACAAGAGTACATATCTATCCAGGAAGGCGAGCCACTTCATGACAATGATCAATTTCAAATTGATTAAAATTTAACCCTTCACCTTGTAGGTGATGGTTGTTGAGTTGTGATTTTGATATTTTTCTAATAAGAGCCAATAAGGGAGTAAGGAATGGTCTTTAAGTTAAGATTTTAAATACTCTTAAAGTAATACTTGAGTGTTTTTGGATGCTAATCTGGGAGTTCAACAGGCACTTTTTTATGCTGTTTGAGAAGAGCAAAAATTGAATTTTCTCTTGCTGAAAGCTTGTGTTTCTTATATTTTCCATAATATACATTATGTAATTTTCAATACTAATAAAACTATTTCCCAATCTTTTAAACAACAACCTATCGAACCTCCGGATTAGTACTTAAAAGGAACTATTAAAGTACCTCTTTAAGTATTAAGAAGCACTTAAAATTTCAACCTTTAGCTCCAATACGACCCTCTATTTGTCTTTTCTTAAAAAGCGTTAAGATATTTATCAATTGAGTAAGTTTTTCTGTAAATATTTCAATCTAATCATACTCTTTTTGATGTCTTTTTTGATCTTTTTCAGAGTTATCCACAGTTTTTTTATTCTCAATTATATATAAAAAATTTGGAGAAAAGAGGAAGAAGTCTCTTCTTCCTTTTTTTACTTAACTACACTACAATACTTGCCGCTGTACTAGCTTTTTGTTCTGCATCAACGCTATCTTGCAGTCATTCCATAATGATCCTTTATAAAAAGATTAGCACCTGCATCTAGTAAAATTTGTGTTACCTCTTTGTCATGACTATTGTGCAAAGGAGTTTTTCCAAAAGAATCTCGTGCATTAACATTAGCACCTTTGTCTAATAGATATCGTATTAACTTCTTCTCCTCCTCCTCTAAGCAATCAAAATCTCCAACTATTACATGCAATAATGTAACTTTATATCTATACTCTCTTTTCTCTAAGCTAAATAGATGATTTATATCAAATTCTTCCTCCTTCCACCTTTGATATGTATCGCAAGCTTCCGTTGAAACGATAAAAAAGGGTGAAGTTACTGCTATTCACTTTTTGTATAGTTTTTAGCAAAAGCTTCCTCCCAAGTGCCTTGAGTTGCTGCACGGCTATACTCTGTTACTCTATTTTCAAAGAAATTTGTATGTTCCACGCCATTTAGTATTTCATCAAGCCACGGAATAGGGTTATCTTTAACATTATATATAGATTTAAGACCTAATTGCGTTAACCTTCTGTTTGCTATGTAACGTATATAATTGCGCACTTCCTCTGCAGATAGCCCTTCAACATCTCCTAAATCAAAAGCAAGACTTATAAATTCATCTTCAAGTTCAACAATAGTGCGACATGCAGAATATAATTCTTCTTTGAACTCGTCATTCCAAATTTCATTATTCTCTTTAATAAACGTATTGAACAAATTGATAATTGAATTGGTATGCAAGGTTTCGTCACGTGCTGACCAAGCAATTATTTGCCCCATACCTTTCATTTTTCCAAACCGTTGAAAATTGAGCAAAATTGCAAATGATGCAAATAACTGCAATCCTTCAGTGAAGGCACCAAATACTGCTAAAGTTTTAGCAACATGTTTTTTATCGTGCTTTTTACCTTCCTCAAATTCTAACATGTATTCATACTTCTTTCTCATAGCATCATATTTTAAGAATGCTTGATATTCACTTTCTGGCATGCCAATCGTATCTAGAAGGTATGAATAGGCTGCAATGTGTATAGTCTCCATATTGGAAAAGCTTGCAAGCATCATACATATTTCTGTTGGCTTAAATATATTTGAATAATGCCTCATATAGCAATTATTTACTTCAATATCTGCTTGAGTAAAAAACCTAAAAATCTGGGTCAATAAATTTTTCTCTACATTAGAAAGTTTAGTTTTCCAATCTTTCACATCATCAGCAAGCGGAACTTCTTCAGGTATCCAGTGTATCCTTTGTTGCTGCAACCATGCATCATATGCCCAAGGATAATTAAAAGGCTTGTATATTGGATCTGCTTCTAGCAATGACATAAGGTACCTAATTATTTTGAAGTAAATATTATATTAAATGATATTGAGAATCAGTCAATTTAACTTTTTTGAAATTTGACGACAGATAGTTTATCAGTGTATTATGATTTCAAATAACTAATTGACAAAATGCGAGTATTAATATTTTCTGTTTTGCTGTTTTCAGTAGGCTGCATGCACACTATCTATAATCACGGAGTTCCTGGCATTAATGTTGAACTGTGGAGCAAAATAAAAGTAGGTGATGATAGAGAAAAAGTTGTTCATACTTTAGGATTGCCAACATTAGTATCAAAGTTCGACGAAAATGTTTGGTACTATGTCTCATATAAAATTAAACAAGCTAACTTCTTGGGAAAAAGGAAGTACAGTAGTAAGTCTCTGCAAATTTCGTTTAATCAGAATGACGAAGTTACAGATATAAGAGAAATCAACGTTGCAGAAAGGTCTTTAGCTGTTGTTGATTGAAAATTTGCTGATCTATTTTTCATCACAAGTAACTAATTCAGGTAACGTAAATTCACCTATTTAGAATAAAATCTAACGTGACTTCGCGCCAAATGTGATGATGCTCAGCAGGTAAGCCAATTAACGGGCTACATTTATACACTGCACGCATTGCATTATCTGCTGCTGATCTAAAAAGAGGATTATTTTGATAAGAACTACTATCTGCTACGTTGGCTACAACGATCTCGCCTTTACTGGATAATAATAAGTTAATTTTTATACTAAAATTTTCTTTATAAACTATGCCCTCAGGAATGCTCCAACACTCTGTCAGTTTATCCCTTATAGAATTAATAATTTCTGTTACAGCCAATTCATCATCTTTGTTCTCAATATTTTTCTTATCTCTTATTTCATTTTTCACCTCTTTGATGTCTTCTCTTAGTTTTCTTTCTACACCCTTTTTTCTTTTGGGAATTGGAATACCCTCATCAATTTCCTGTATTTCAATAATTTGCCTCGGTTGTACTAACTCAACTAATTCTTTTTTTCTTTGTGGTATAGGAATAACTGATGAATCATTCGTTTGGGCTTTCATTGAAAAAAGCAAAAAACAACATAGAGACAAAAGAAGAATATAATTAAAATAGAGAGGGCGCATATGTTAAGCAGCTTGTTTTACTGGTTTAAAGCTAATATTGCACATAAAGTCAATATATTTCAGTTGACTTAAACTCAAATTTGCTACACTAATTTTATTATCTCTATAATATCATATGGTCAATATACTCTAAATGAGATGGAAAGATGAAGGTGTTATTATAGCTGTTAAAAAATACGGTGATAAAAATTTAATTCTTTCTCTATTTACAAAAAATCATGGAAAGTGCAGAGGATTAACTAGGTTAACAAACAATAGCAATTATAAGTTTCAAATAAGTAATCTATTACATGCAGAATGGAGTGCTAAGCTACCTGAAAATCTAGGTTTTTTAAAGTGCGAATTGATTGAATCTCCATTTCATCATTTCTTTCAAGATAGGTTAAAAAGCATTGCTATTGTTTCTTTCTCGTCTATATTAGAAAAAGTGCTTCCAGAAAGTGAATCCTGCATCAAGTTGTATGATAATTTTAGACACTTCATCGATGTAATAAAACATAATAGCCAGTTTTGGCAAAGTCATTACCTTAACTTAGAGCTTCTGCTTCTTACGCAACTTGGATTTAAGTTAGACCTATCAAAATGTGCTGTAACAGGTGTGAAAGAAAATCTACAATTTATTTCTCCAAAAACTGGTAGAGCAGTGTCAAAAAAAGTAGGTGACTGTTATGCAGATAAATTACTACCTTTTCCACAGATGTTGCATGATGTATACAATAACAACCTACAAAATAGCTACTCATATCAAGAATTCAGACTAGGGTTAAAAATTACAGGGTATTTTTTAAATAAATATCTATTTCTGCAGTTAAATGCGAAATTTCCGGAGTTGAGAAATTTTATGCTATCATTTGAATCTTAGTTACTACTTATTTAAAAGAACTTCAACCAGTAACCACTCTATTTCTACCACTGTTTTTTGCTTTATATAAATATTTGTCAGCACGTACTATAAATTTTTTAACATCATCAAGGTCAGATCTTTGCATTGCTGAAATTCCAATGCTCACAGTTAAATTATGGGTTGTATTTTTATCCACAAGTATAAAAGGTTCTTTGGCAATAATTTTCCTTATTCTCTCTGCAATAGTATACGCATCTGATACATTGGTATCTGGCATTACAACAACAAATTCCTCACCACCAAACCTAGCTAATAAATCTGTCACTCTGATATTTTCAGAAATTCTTTTCTGTATTTCCTTTAAAAGTTCATCTCCAGCATTATGCCCAAAGTTATCATTCACCATCTTAAAATAATCTATATCAAGTATCATAAGAGATAAACTTCTATCTTTTTCCACAGAATCCTTAACAATATTTCTTAAGTGTGCATCAAAATATCTTCTATTATAACAGTTAGTTAATGGATCCTTTATAGACATTTCCACATTATTAAATAAATTCATTCTCAAGGCATCTTGATACCTTTTGCGTTTCACTTGCAAATTAACCCTAGCTATTAATTCACTCTCATCTAAAGGTACTGTTAAATAATCATTAGCACCTACATCAAGTGCCTTTACTAAATTGCTTTTATCATAATCTTCAGAAAGGATCAGAATTGGTGTATAACGTGTTTCTACTTTACTACGAAACTTAGAACACAACCGTAGGCCGTCAGTTTTTGAAAACTGCATGTCAGAAATAATCAGGTCGTAATTATCCTTAATACCAACCTTTAATGCTTCTTTTGGATCGTGCAGTATTTTAATTGATCTGAAGCGTTGCTTTAGAACATTGTGTATCTGCTCTGCTTGAAAGGTGTCCTCATCTACAACAAGTATGTTAGCATCAAAAATCTGATTAGAATAATCCATAATACTGCTTTCTGCTACTCCACCAATCTCAGCATTAGTTTCTCCTCTCAAGCACAACTCATCTATTATCATCTTTAAGCGCACAAGAGACTTAATTCTTGCAGATAAAGCAGTTTCATCTATCGGCTTAGTTAGAAAGTCATCCGCACCAGCATTAATTCCTTCCACTCTATCATGAGTGTCATGCAGCGCAGTTACCATAATTATTGGAATATAAGTCGTTAAGGGATCATTCTTTAGCTTCTTACAAACCTCAAAACCACTCATTTTTGGCATCATGACATCAAGTAAGATAATATCTGGCTGCTGTTCCGCTACTAAATCTATCGCCTCCTCGCCATCATAAGCTACAATAACTGTATAGTACTCTGCTTTTAGCTGAGCCTCCAAAAGCTTAACATTAGATGGTATATCATCTACTACTAGGATTTTTGCTGTCATTTTTTGTACTATCTACATTGTAAGTAGGATAAAGCTTGCCATCTTCACCAATTATGTAATTGACTTTTTCAACGTTATGCTCTTCATATAATTCTTTAATTCCGGTATCCTTCAACAATTTCCTAACTCTTGATTTTACAACCCAGAAATACCTATATATATTTTTAATAAGATTAAGAAATACAGGTACTTTACTTTTATCAAGAACCATTATACTCACTAAAGCTACAACTAAAACTTCTGACAGACCTATATTAAACATTTTTCCTATGAAGCAAGTATTTTAACTCTTCTGATTATGAGTATTAATTTACTTAAATCAAGTTTATAAGCGACCATCTCATCTAAAAAGCTATTGTAGCGCTCTATATAATCCTTATCATTAATAGCCCAAGTTTGAACCTTGTCTACATGATTATCAGTAGCTTTTATAACTTTAACAGCTAGCTTATGTTGATAATTGCTTAAATCATCTAATAAATCATTAATTAAGCTGCGATCCCAATAGGAAGAATGGCTTTTCATCTTGCCAGCAACTGTTCTAATCATATCAAATCTTAGCAGCGACTTTAATTCAAAGTATATTCTACCAGCCTCAAGGATGGACAAAGATGTCTGCTCAGCAACAGATATAACGTCCAGCGCATAAATAAGAATACGTAGATCAGCAACCCTTTTTGCTAGATCTTTATTTATGTTAAGCTCTAACAAAGAAGCTAATCCATGATTATAGACCTCTAATAGGTGCTCATCTAAAATATCATGGCCTAAAGTTTCAATTGCACCCCTAAATTTTGTAACACCATCTAGTTCTACAAGATTAAGCTTACCAAGATTTTTTACTAACCAAAATGATACCCTACCAATAAATTTTTGCACACTTCTCACTACTTGCAAATATGAATCAACATCAATTTTTCCATCCAATTCATCAATTTTCTGCCAAAGGCTACTTAAATTATATAGGTGATTAACAACGATATATATGTTAACTGCTTCATGTACTTTAATTCCAGTACTCTCAACCAAATTATTAATAAATATACAGCCCATCCTATTTACTACATCGTTTGTAATGCAAGTAGAAATAATTTCCCTACAAAGTTGGTGTTTCAATATGGAATCCTTGAACTCTGTTACCATCCTTTGTGGAAAGTAATTTAGTAAGTAATCACGGCACAAAAAATCTTTTTCAGGTAGCTCAGAGTGTATAACTTCATTTTTTATTGCTGTTCTTGCATAAGACATCAGAACAGAAAGCTGAGGAGAACAGAAACCTTCTCCATCAGTTAACATTCTTGCTACCTCTTCTTCAGCTGGAAGAAATTCTACATCTCGGTTTAGCAGCCCAAATTTCTCTAAACTGAGTAATAATTTATGGTGCTGCTCCAACTTTTCTTTAGCTTGCAAACACTCAAGAAGCAATGCTTTTGTTTCAATCCTGTTATGGTTTTCAAGTACCTTAGATGCAACTTCATCTATCATGCTAGCCAGTATTTCATTCCTTTTTTCCAAGGAAATTCCCCCTTCTTTCATAATTGCAACAAAAGCAATCTTGATGTTAACTTCAAGATCAGAACATATTACTCCTGCTGAATTATCAATAAAATCTGCATTGATATACCCACCTATTTTAGCGTATTCTACCCTTCCAAGCTGCGTGCAACCAAGGTTGCCACCCTCTATAAACATAGAAGCTCTAATATCATGACCGTTTACTCTTAATTCATCATTTGCTTTATCGCCAACCATGCCATGGCTTTCACTTTTTGCCTTAACAAAGGTGCCAATTCCTCCATTCCATATGAAATCCACTTTTGCCTTGAGCAAATATCGAATCAAATCATTTGGAGATAATGTATCTTCCGTTATATCAAAGCACTTTTTCATTTCTTGAGAAATTTCTACTTGTTTGCTACTACGTTCAAATACCCCGCCACCATGAGAAATCAAATCTCTATTGTAATCCATCCAAGTGGAAAACGGTAATTCAAAGAGCCGTTTACGCTCCACGAAACTCTTTTCCGCATCAGGATTTGGATCAACAAAAATATGCATATGATTAAATGCTCCAATTAAACTCATATTTCTTGAAAGCAGCATGCCGTTCCCAAATAGATCGCCAGCCATATCTCCAATTCCAATAACAGTTGTATCCTGGTAAATATCCTTATTCATTCTCCAAAAATGGCGTTGTGCTGCAATCCATGCACCTCTTGCTGTAATACCCATCTTTTTGTGGTCATAACCTGCTGATCCACCAGATGCAAATGCATCTTCGAGCCAAAAGTTACATTCAGAGGATATTTCGTTTGCATAATCAGAAAATGAAGCAGTGCCTTTATCTGCTGCAACTACCAAATATGGATCATCTTCGTCATACCTAATCACATTTTCTGGTGGAGTTATTTTGCCATCAACTACATTATCAGTAATATCAAGCATTCCTCTGATGAAATTCTTATAGCATTCAACACCTTTCTCCCTTAAAATGTTTTTGTCTTTATAAACTTGCTTTATTACAAACCCACCCTTTGCGCCAACAGGTACAATGACCGCATTTTTTGTCATCTGGGCTTTCATGAGTCCCAAAACTTCAGTGCGAAAATCTTCCGTTCTATCCGACCATCTCAAACCACCACGAGCCAACTTCCCTCCTCTTAGATGTATTCCCTCAAAAAGGTTCGAATAGACATATAATTCACGATACGGGCGAGGATCAGGTAACCCATTTATTTTACTTGAATCAAATTTGATAGATAAGTATGGCTTATCATCTTGATAATAACTGGTTCTCAAAATTGCCATTATCAAGTTAAATATCGAACGCAAAACGTAATCATGTGAAACGTTGCTGATCTCTTTTAGTAGTTCTTCAATTTTTTCTATCAAAATGCTAGTAGTTTCTGCCCTATCAATATCTATTTTAGTATCAAATCTTGAATGAAATAATTCTACTAAATACCTTACTACTTTTGGATACTCTGATACTACTTTCTGGATATATTCTGGGTTATAGCTAAATGATGTCTGCTTTAGGTAGGCGCTTAGCGCTCTAATCAGAAGCACTTCCTTCCACTCGAGCCCAGCAATAATGATCAAGCTGTTAAAATAGTCATTTTTTATTTCCTTGCTGAACACTTTTACAAGTGTTACCTCAAACTGCTCTTTTAAAGTAATGTTGTCTATTAATTCATCAACTCTTGACAACACAAAATGATGTATCCATATTCCACCGTTGATTTCTATATAAGAACCATTATGAGATAGAATCTTAGCCCCTAAATTCTTAGTAACCTTTAATATCTTTGACAATTCAAGGCCTCCGTTGCTTGGAGTGTAAACCTTCAATTGATAGTTGAGATTGTCACGAGTAAGCCTCAAATCAACTTCACTGACTTTTTTCTTTCTCACTATCTCCAATTTTTTCATATCATAATACGCATCATGAGGTTCAAAATTCTCTTGATAACTTATCGGAAATGCCTTGCAATAGCGGATAAATATATCCTCAACAGTGCTAAAAGTATTATATAAATTGTCTATAAAACGATCTTCCCACTTTTCTGTAATGTTTCTTAACTTGTTTTCGATACGCAAAACTTCATCATCAAAAACGCTAGCGCTTTTGGTTCTTAGCACCACGTGTAATTTCATCAAATCATATTCATTGATAATGTGATTGTTATAAATATCTGAACTTTCTGCATTCGTTTCATCTTTCAATATATCGCGTATCTTAAACATTAGTCTTGCACTAGCATAACGCATCGGTATCAATACTATGCAACTAATAAAGTTCCCTACCTTTCTCAAAAATAATTTGACTCTTGGTCTAATCGCAAGAGACATGATCGAGGTGCAAATTTCAAATAACTCGTCTTCATTTGATTGGAATAATTCGTCACAAGAAAATGCCTGTAAAATGGAAATTAAAGCTTTATTGTTATGGCCACCAGGAACAAATCCTGCCTTTTTTTCTATTGTTGTAACCTTATCCTTTATTACCGGAATAGTTCGAATATCTTGAACTTCTGCTATAGAAGTAAATAGCCCAAAAAAATGCTGTTCCCTTATTACATCACCCTGATCATTAAATTCTTTCACTCCTATACAATTCATATAGGTACGCCGATGAACTATTGAGATTAGGTCTGATCTTAGTATGTATAAAGAATTCAAGCTTTCAGAAAAAATTGATGAATTTTGGTACTCTTCACTTGCTCTCATTAACCCGAGGCTCTCCTTACCACTTAGAGCAAGCTTTCCTTCTTTATTAGTAATGTATTCTTGATAACCTAAAAATACAAAATTGTTATTTTTCAACCAAGCTAGAAAATCTCTGCCTCCAGCATCCAATGCCGGATGCTCAAGAAGCTTCTTGAGCATCCATTGCCAGTCCTTTACAACGCAGTTAACTGCTTTTAGCGTCTTTCGTAGAGATTCTTCTAGTGTATCAACAAAGCTATCACTTATGCCTTTAATAATTACATATATTACTGACTCTTTGATTCCATTACTTTCTTCCAAAAGATGAATTTTATCTATTAGGCTATTTTTTCTTTGAACATTAATTATGCTGTTACTATAATAGCATATAGTTAAACCGTGTGACTTAATAGTGGAAATGACAGAATCCACTAAAAAGGGCATGTCATAATTTGTGATTTTAATTATAGTGAAATTGCCTTCTATTCCTGAAATATCATTTACATTACTTACTGCCAATTTACTTTCTTCTTTTTCTTTTTTAAGAATGAAGTTGTATGCATCTTCTGCAATGTATAAAAGAAATTTATCGTTGACTTTTAGGTCACTATTATAAACAAAATTATAAAAGTACTGTATAAACTCTTTAATTTTTGCTTTCTCTTTTTTATTCCCTTGATCAACTAGCTTAAATAAAGACTCAACATTAACATTATGATTTATACACATTTTTCAAAACAAAAATACACAGCGAATCTAGATCTTTTTAACTAAGATTTCGTTACCAGAAGTATACACTATTAGCTCATCTCCTTCTACTATTTCCCCCGATAAAACTAACTTAGCTAGATTATTTTGAATGCATTCTTGTATTACCCTTTTCAGAGGCCGCGCTCCATATTCAGGGTCATATCCAGTTTGTGCTATTAGTTCTTTAGCTTCTTGCGATAAACTAATACTCAGTTTACGCTTAGCAAGCATCTTTTGTAAATAAGAGAATTGAACATCTATAATTTTATCAATGTCATCTTTGGTTAAGCTGTGGAATATAATAATTTCATCCAGTCTATTTAAAAATTCTGGACGAAACGCTGACTTAACTATTTTCATCACCTCATCTTTCACAGATTCGGTAGCTCCTCTTAGCATCACCTCAGCACCAAGGTTAGAAGTTAGAATCAGTATGGTATTGCGAAAATCAATCAATTTACCGTGGCTATCGGTGAGCCTGCCTTCATCCAAGATCTGCAGCAATATATTAAATATATCTGGATTTGCCTTTTCTATCTCATCAAACAAAATTACCTGATATGGTCTTCTCCTTACTGCCTCAGTTAACCTGCCACCTTGTTCATAGCCAACATATCCTGGAGGCGCACCAATTAACTTTGAAACGGAGTGTTTTTCCATATATTCTGACATATCAAAGCGTAGAAGTGCTGATTGATCATCAAACAAAAATTCGGCAAGGGATTTTGCCAACTCTGTTTTTCCAACTCCGGTTGGACCTAAGAATAAAAATGAACCAAAAGGTCGATTAGTATCCTGAACACCAGAGCGGGAGCGCCTTACTGCATTACTTATCGCTTCAATTGCATCTCTCTGCCCTATTACTCTTTTTCCTATTTCATTTTCCATGTTAAGGAGCTTTTCCTTTTCACTATGTATCATGTTATCAACTGGAATGCCTGTCCATTTTGAAACAATATTTGCAATATCACTCTCAGTAACTTCTTTCTTTAGGAAACTATCAGTAACTTTTTCCTGATTTTTTAACTCATTTTCAAGTTGAGGAATCACACCATACATCAATTCCCCTGCCCTTCCTAAATTTCCATTACGCTGAGCCAGTTCCAACTCTTTTCTCGAGTTATCCAATTTTTCAGCTGTTTCTTGTATTTTAGCTATCTTATTCTTTTCCATCTGCCATTTACTGCTTAAGTCAGCAAATTTACTGTTTAGACTCTCAATTTCCTCATTTATCTTTTTTAAACGTTGCTTAGAGTTTTCATCACTTTCTTTTTTCAAAGCCTCTGATTCAATTTTTAGTTGTATAATCTTTCTCTCAAGTTCGTCAATAACCTCAGGTTTGCTATCCATCTCAATTCTTACTCTGCTTGCTGCCTCATCAATTAAATCAATCGCTTTATCAGGTAAAAATCTATCTGTTATATATCTATTAGAAAGCGTTGCAGAAGAAATTATTGCACCATCTGTGATTCTAATACCATGATGCACCTCATATCTCTCCTTCAAACCTCTCAGTATTGAAATAGTATCAGTTTCAGTTGGTTGAGAAATAAACACAGGCTGAAAACGCCTTGCAAGCGCAGGATCTTTCTCTATATGTTGACGATACTCATCTAAAGTTGTAGCTCCTATACAGCGAATTTCTCCACGCGCAAGAGCAGGCTTTAGCAAATTTGAAGCGTCCATTGCACCACTTGTTGCTCCTGCTCCAACTAAAGTATGAAGCTCATCTATAAATAAGATAACTTTCCCCTCTGCTTTTGAAATATCATTGATTACTGCTTTTAATCTTTCTTCGAATTCTCCTCTGAATTTTGTTCCAGCAATTAACGCACCTAGATCCAAAGCTAAAACTTTTGCATCACGCAAACCAAGTGGTACATCATTTGCAACAATTCTGTTTGCTAAACCTTCAACTATTGCAGTTTTTCCAACACCAGGTTCACCTATCAGTACTGGATTATTTTTTGTTCGCCTCAACGATACCTGCATAGTTCTTCTGATTTCCTCATCACGACCAATTACAGGATCAAGCTTACCTTGCATAGCAAGCTCTGTAATATCTTTTGTATACCTCTTTGCCGCATTTAATTTTTCCTCGCTATTTGGAGAGTCTGCACTGCCACCTTTTCTCATTTCTGCAATAACTGAATTTAATTTTTGCGGTGTTACACCACCTTCTGCTAAAATTTTACCTACAATTTCATCTTTTTGTGCAGCAAGGCCCTGCAGTAACCGCTCAACAGTAACAAATGTGTCTTTATTTCTCCTCGCAATACCAATTGAATCATCAAAAACTTTTGCTACCTCTCTTGAAAGCTGAAGTCCACCACTACCTGGTCCTCCAACCACTGGAAACTTTTTAATTGCACTACTCACAGCATCAGAAATATTCTGAACATTTCCACCACAAGCGCCTATCAAATCCTGAACTAAACCTGACTCATCTTCAAGCATTACTTTAAGTAAATGTTCAGGCATAAAAATCTGATGCCCAGCTCCCAATGCTTTCATTTGAGCGCTCTGGATTAGGCTTTTTGCTTTTTCGGTAAATTTATTCAAGTCCATAATACAAATTTAACTCATACTTGCTGGTATATATAACAACTACTTTCTCAATTTTAAACTTAAAGTCATTCATCAATAAAAATTTTCTAAGTTCATACAAAACAAGAAAAAGCAGATTCTCTACAAAAGAGAAAACTTATATTAAAATATTAATTTGTTTTAAAACTAAACTAATGTTAAGATATAAAGCATATAGCTTAATTTTTTTATAAAAGAGCAATGAATATCAATGATTTTAACATAAAGAACTTAACAACAATTTCTATAGTACAAGAAATAAAGAATGGCGTTAGGCTTGTTCCAGACATAATCAAACCTGGAATACAGGGTATATTATAGGTTCTGTCGAATCTATAAACCATAGGAAAGAAGATCATTAAAGGTGGGATTATAGGAGTTATGAAGCCATTAACATAGCAAAATTCTCAAAAGTAGAAACATTATTTTAATAATTCGTCTTTTTTGAATCATACGAATATTTTCTATGCCTGTGATGGTAATCTTGGCGGAATGGAAGCTTTTAAACCCAAGCATTGGCTTTATTAGTTTTTTGATAAATCTATCAACAATATTATTTAGATATTTTATTTGAAGAACTGTAATCTTCAGAAATTTCTGCATTCAAATCATCAAGAGCAGCAGTATTACTGCCGCTTTTATCAATTACAATTTTCTCAGGAAGATAGTTACTCCTGAAGGCTTTACGAAAGAATGCAAGTGCTGCAGACTTGTCTCTACTAACACACAAGAGGAAGTCTACAGTATATAAATAAACCCATTTACCGTTTAATTTAATGTAAGTCTCTCCAACTACTACCAACCTGCTTCTTTCTTTTCCTTACTGCCTCATCTATCAGTGGTGATAACCCACCTTTGTAACGTAGCATTTTGCTCCCCTTATACTCATCATTTCTTCCAAATCTCGATAGCTCAAAGAGAATCGACATTTCATGTATACAGATAACATCCGCTGAAAAGCTAAATCCTTTGAAATATAGCAACAATTTTTGATTGATACGAAACATCTTTGCTTTTTTTTTAGACAATTATATCATTCTTCTTTCTACTTCCCTACAAATGCGATAGAACCGAAAAACTTCCTCTTATGGCTGTAAAAATGTTATGATAAGAGCTAATTTTCATGAGTAGGGAAATACCCAAATATTACTATCTTTCACCTTTTCTCCCTTCAAATTTTTTAACCATTTCTTTTACACTTACATTCGTGGAAGGTAAATTTTTGCTGGCAAGATGGTTGATCGAAGATTTTTTATTCCCTACTGGAAATGAACGAGATTGTTTTCTCTTCACACTGATATCCGTTTGTGTTACTGAAGCAGTTTTGTTTTCAGCAGGCAACACGTTCTTTACTTGATTTCGCTCAAATCTTTCTTTTAATGCCTTTACTTTACTACTCTCGCGAGTCACTTCTTTTTTCATAGCAACTACTAGTACTTTTGGTCCATCAGCTTTTTTTGCTGATTCTTTACCATCTTGATTTTCAGATTTTAGTGGTAGTGTAGGTTTACTCTCAGCTGATTTTTCCACTACTATTTTTTGCTCTGTGCTTACTTTTTCGCCTAAATCTTTAGGCTTTGGTGGTACTGCAGGTTTATCTTTTTTCGGTTCTTGTCTAATTTTTTGATTGGCAGTAAACATTTTCTCTGGTACTGGTGGTACTCTTGGTGGTTTTGGTGGTGCAAGAGATTGAAGTTGTTGTTTCTTCCTATGTTCTCTTTTTGCTTCTATATATTCTTTAGAGATTGTTGCATAAATCGGCTCCTCTTTAATTGATTGTAGATTACGCAAATCTTTTGTTAAAGATTTACTTTTTTCCTCTTGATAATTTGATATTTCTTCATACTCAGGATCTTCGTTTAATGAACCTCCATAACCTGAATCTTCTCGCTCATATAAGAGATTTTTCTTTTGCTGTCTATTTTCTAAATTTATTCCATATGACCTATATTTAGGTAGACTTCTTTCTATTCGCTCTAAATCTGAAATTTTTTGAATAACATCTGTATATTCGATTGCTGTTCTAGCAGTTGAAGGAGGCAATTTATCTTTTATAAAATTACTTATATTCCTAATCGAAACATCTCTTCCTAATATTCTATTGAATATCCTAAGAATTAATGGCTTTTTATTTGCCTTCTTTACACAATTATTCAAGTCATCACGTATAACAAGCTTAGCTACATCTTCTGCCTTATCTGTAAAACCCTCTAAAGCATGAGACAGATCTGTTACTGTTTTATAACATTGTTTCTCTGGATTTCCTAGATTTATAGCTTTGATCAGAGAATCAAGATTTTTTTTATAATCCTCACTTTTAAATGGATCATGCATACTCATTGCAGCTTTTCATTAAAATATAAGGTATAAGTATTAAGATCTAGTAAATATTAGCTTTTTAGTTCATATACAGCGATAACACTTAGCAGAATAACGATTTCGTCATTCTAGTGTCTGCTGTTACCCCTTATCTAGGTGTGTAAAAGTGAAATCTAGTTTCGCTATATAACCACAGTCTCATACAAGTATAGCCTTTCTTATAATAGTTCGAACGTGATAAGATATGTATTTATGTCGATAGTAGGCCAGTAGCGTATTACGATACGTTCAGATTATTGTGAAAAAGCTATAGCTTCTCGATTGAGAGTTGTCTTCTGCATTGAGCTCAACATTATTTACTACTTTTTCAGTAATAATTTCGGCAAACTCAGGAGAAAGTTCTTTTGCAGAAAATGCAGCATGTACATCATTTTTAACAAAGAAACACGTAGCAAGTGCAAATACTGCTGTTGGTACACAGCACCAAGGAGAAGCTATACTAAAAAAAGTTGTAGAAGCTACTAAAGTAAATATTGCTTGAAGCATAATATACTGTTTATCAATGCCAACATATTCAGCCATCAATTTTCTAATTTTGTTATTGCTGCCGTATGGCAAAAAAATATCTTAATAAAAGCTGTTACACTATTACTAGCAAGATATCAATCACGCTCTATTGGATCTACATTTTGATTTAAAATCGCCTATTTTCTTGCACCTTTTTGCCATTCATAGAATGTTAACTTTAAACTTCTTGGCTACAAATGCTCTACTTTCCCCTACATCCAATGCTTTTTTCCTTAAATCATAACTATATGCTGCTGGCATTTATATCTCCTCGCTACTTTACCTATTCCATCATGTTCACACTATTAGGAAAAGAGCTATAATTTTCAACACTAACAAAACTACTTCCTAATCTTTTACGCAGCAACCTATAGAACTTAATGCTGTGAATATATGATCAACAAAAAAACTTTGAGAAAAGGAAGAATAGACTTCTTCCTTTTACTTAACTACGCTGTTAACCCTATACTAACTCTTTGCTCTACATTAGCTCTATCTAGATTCTCACTAGGCTTTGAAATTACATATGTAATACCACCAGCAATAAGTCCAACTACTACAGCAGCAGCTATAGCTATACCAATTAAAGCCAATATCGGTAATGCAACACCAGCAGCAAAACATCCACCACCAGTTGCCAATGCAGCTATAGCACCATAAACACAGCCAATTATTATTGGTTTATTAGTAGTTTTTACTTTGTCTTTTTGTTTACTATTCTCTATTTCAGATGTACTACTTTCATCAGTTATATTTCCTTCAGTTTTAGGAACGATGCTTTCAGCCATTGAAGACTGTTCATTACTTTCACAATCGGGCATAATACTTATTTCAGATGTACTACTTTCATCAGTTATATTTCCTTCAGTTTTAGGAACGCTGCTTTCAGCTACTGAAGATTGTTCCTGAATTTCGCAACCAGACATGATCTTTTTAAGTACTGTTAGCCTATCAGCAATTTGCTGTGGATCTTTTGATGATGGGTCTAAAATCTCCTTAAGTACATCACAAATATCTTTATTTTTGTGATTAGGCACGATCCTTTCAAGGGTTACTTTCCAATCCTCTTGCTCTTGCTTTTTAAATATCTCTTGAACTCTATCGTGCATTGTAATTTTGTTAAGATCATCTTTACTTTCACAACTAGATATGCTCTTTGCAAGTACTTCTAGCCAACCATCAATTTTAGTTTTTTCCTTTTCATCTTGTTCTTGATTTTTTAATATTTCTAAAATCTTCTTGGTTTTGTTAAGATAATCTTTTCTTACACTAGCGAAAACTTTTTCTAACATATTATCATTTTTAGCTGCATCTAGAATAGCTTCAATGCTTTTATGACTAGCTTCCTGATTAGTAAGATTTATAGCATAGGTAAGGGGTGTTAGAGTATATTCGTGATTACCTGAAGGCCTGATCTTTATATTCGCAGCAGTAAGAACTTTTTCTAATAACTCTTTATCTTTTTTGGCTATATTTAGAATAGTGTCAATGCCTATCTGATTATTAAGAATTATAGCATAGGCAAGTGGTGTTAAAGTAATTTCTTGACCATTTGAAAACTTGATCTTTATATTCGCAGTAGTAAGAATTTTTTCTAATATACTATTTCTTTTAGCTACATCTAGAATACCTTGAATGCTTTCCTGTTGTTTTTGATTTATAACAAAGCCAAGCAGTGTTAGAGTATGCTCTTGATCATCGCAATTAACACATTTCACATGAGTAAGAACTTGCTCCCAATCCTCTTTTGCTGGAATGTCTTCATAAATAGCACAACTAATATCTTCGTAAAGATCATTAATATTATCTTGATTTCGTATTGTAGTCTTTAACTTATCATATAATCCTTGTTGTGTTTTGTTTAACTCTTCATAACTTAGCATATCAAATTCTCCTATTCAAAATAATAATATACTTTAATTATTATATATTTAAGCAAACAAGTCAATAAATCAATAAAATGCTGTGGTGCCAAAAACACTCAAACAAGAAAAAGTGCTCCGGTGCTCATTCTTTGTTTATAAATAATATTCTTAATTCAATCCTTTGCTTTCTTCTCAATATATCTACATATTAGGATAGACAGCTCATATAATACCAACATTGGAATTGCAAGCCCTACTTGGCTTAGTACATCAGGTGGAGTTAAGATTGCAGCAATAATGAAAATTACCACTATCGCAATTCTGCGTTTATTTGACAAACTTTGTGCAGTGATTAGCCCTACTCTCACCATTAAGGTTAGTATGACTGGAATTTGAAATGCAGTACCAAACGCAAACATGAATTGAAGAACAAGGTCTAAATATTCACTAACTGATGGCATAAACTCTATTGGTATACCGAAAGATTTACCGCTATGTTCAAAAGCAATAAAAAATTTCCAGGCTAGGGGAAATATGTAGTAGTAAACTACAGCGGCTCCCGTTACAAACAAAACCGGTGTTGCAATTAAGTATGGCAATAACACTGCCCTTTCTCTTTTATATAAGCCAGGTGCTAGAAACATATAGAATTGCCATGCAAACACAGGAAAAGAAAACAACAGTGCACTCATTATTGCAACCCTGAGATATACAAAAAACGCTTCTGTTAAGTCTGTATAGATTAGAGAAAAATCATTGCTATCTTTTGTAACTTCTATTAAAGGTGCAAGTAAAAAGCGGTATATATTTTCTTTAAAGTAGTAACAAAACCCGAAGGTAACACAAAAAAATAGAAAGCAAAAAATAACCCTTTTTCTAAGTTCCGCAAAGTGCTCATAAAATGAAGCATATTTTTGTGAGTTTTCGTTCATACTTTACAATAAAGCTATATCTAACATTCTCAGTGAAAAAGCCCATTCATTATCGTACCACGCTGCAACTCTACAGATATCACCTGTGACATATGTACCAGCTAAATCCACAATTGCACTATAAGGGTTATGGACAAAGTCTATTGAAACTAAAGGCTCGTTACATACGGAAAGCACATGATTTGCTGAATTCTTAAACATTTCATTTATTTCTCCAGCTGTTACCTTCTTATCAGTCGTAAATTTAAAATCAACCATAGAAACGTTGCTAACCGGAACTCTAATAGCAGTACCATCTAGCTTACCCTTTAACTGAGGAATGACAGAACCAATTGTTTTTGCTGCTCCAGTTGTAGTTGGCACCATAGAAAGGCCACAAGCTCTTGCCCTACGTAAGTCTCTATGGTTGCCATCAAGAATATTTTGATCATTCGTATAGGCATGTATAGTGGTCATAAAACCGCTTTTTATACCTAAATTGGAGTGTAAAACGTGTACAATCGGAGCCAGACAGTTTGTAGTACAAGAACCTGCTGAGATCACTTTATGCTCCTTTTTTAGCATATCGTTATTTACGCCGTAAACTACAGTTACATCAGCATCTGAAACTGGAGCAGAGACAATTACTCTCTCTGCATTATGCTTTGCTGCTTCCGCACGCTTGTTGAATGCACCAGTGCATTCAAGCACTACATCAACATTCCAAGGAATATTTTCAGGGCTACGTTCTCTATATAAAGAAAATTTCCTGCCATTTATAGATAGCCAATTTTCAGACTCGTTAAAATCAATATCGCCGTTAAATTTGCCATGAACAGAGTCATATTTAATCAAATGTGCATGCTGCTCAGCACTGAGCGACCCATTTACCGCCACAACTTCTATTTGCTCGCTATAGTTTTCTACTTCAAAAATAGCACGCAATACACTTCTGCCTATTCTACCAAGACCATTAATTCCTACACGAATTGTCATTTTTCCATCTTAAAAGTTTAATTATAGAGGATATTGCCTGATATTTCATTCTATTCTTTTAGCTGTTAATCCTAATGTTATAATATATTGATTGACTAAAGAAACTGTATCACTTAATTAATAATATCTAAATTTTAACTTGGAGTAGGTTATGCATGGATTACCAATGACAAATTCAGATAATCAGTATCAGCAAAGAAAAATAGAAGCATTGCAAAAAGAAAATAAAGGACTGTCAGAAAAAGTGAAAACACTACAGAAAATGTCAGTGCTGCACAATGAAATGCTAGTAATGCTACAGTGGAAATCAATACCAGAGAAACTGCGCACAGAAATATTAAAAAAACTGCTAGAAACACCTCAAGAAGCAGCAGCATTTCAATTAGAAGAAAGAGATGAAGATCAGCAAGTAATAGAAGACATACTGGATATGCAAGAAGAATTTGAATCTTCACAAAATTTGGAAATGCGGGAGTGTTAAATAAACCATACGCGTCAAGTTAAGGAAAAGTGGTATAAGGAAGAAAGGAAACGAAAAAAACTATTTTATATATTAAGTAATAAAGTTATTAATTTATAGATTCTTCTGAAAAAATCATCTTCTTCTAGATAAGAACTCCCTAAAAAAATAAATGTAACAAATAAAATGCCCATCTCAAATGTTGCTATATTTCACGATATTTCCTTAACTTGACGCGTATGGTTTATTTAACACTCCCAACTTGTCCGGGAATTGATAAACTCAAGCATATTTCTCTCCTTAACATAACTCTACTCATAGCCAGATATATGAAATTTTCAGTGAGTAAATCTTATTCTTTCGATAGTCTTCTATTCCTAAAGCAAAAGTCCTTTCTACAACCCACCTTCTTGGCTGTACTTTAAACCCCTCATTGGTAGTAGCTAAGGCGGTGTGTCTTTGTTGACTTAGAACCTACATGAAGGCCTTTTGACAATCTCAATATCCATACCATATTCTTCCTTTATATGATTTTTTAAATTTTCTCCTTGGTATCCCATCACATAGTAAATACCGCCATTTACACCTGTACACAATACATAGAAAATTGCTTCTAATATTTCTCTTTTGCTATACTTTGACGACCTTCCTCCTTTCCTGTATGATACTCTGGAGTAGCTTTCTATTCTTGTCCATTCCCTTTGACTTAGGTCTGCTGGATGCTTTTTTCTCATCTTTACCCAGCACTAAAACTTTAGATATTATAGCCTTTTACTAATCTCTGGACAAGCTCTAGCTTCGGTAAACTCAGTAGAAGGTTCTTTTGCAAAAAATGCAGCATGTACAGCATTTTTAATAAAAAAACATGCAGCAAGTGCAAATATTGCTGTCGGTACATAGCGCAAAGGAGAAGCTATACTAAAAAAAGTAGCAGAAGCGACGATTAAGCAACAACAAGTCAGTATCGTTTGATCACGTAGATAACGTCTATCAACTCCACCGTACTCAGCCATCAACCTTTTAACTTTATCATTGTTACCGTATGGCAAAGTAAGCGTTTTAATCCAATTCATTATACCATTATTAATGAAATATGGAGCATACTCTATAACTCTGGAGCCATTAACCTTCTGATTAGGATCTGCACCATACTTTAGAAGCAACTCTACATATTTTTCGCGTTTATCGTTGTCAAAATTGATTGCTTGATATAATGGACCTCGATCATTTTTATCTAACATATTAGGATTAGCACCATATTTCAAAAGTATTTCCATAGTATGATCATCATAACACAAAAACGCTTCAAACAACGGATTTTTACCATTTCTATCTACCATATTAGGATCAGCACCATATTGTAACAATAACTCTACAATTCTGCTGTCATCGAGAACCATATAATAGTGTAACGAAGCTTCATTATGTAATAGCTTTATATTAGGATCAGCACCATTTTCTAAAAGAAGTTTCAGAATACTATAATTTCTTGAATCTAAAGCAATAGATAATGGAAAGTAAATATAAATTTCTTCATTGATGTAATCACCAAATCTTTCATCTTTACCATTTTTGAATTTGGAAAAAAGCTTTTTAAGAAACGCTATATCCTGATTGCGGATAGCCCAACATAAGTAAAACCTCAAATCTTCAGGCGAATTAATTCCATTTAAATTTTCGTCAGTTAGATTTGTAACCTCTTCTATATTTTTCTTAGTGAGAAATTCATATGCAGAACCTAGCTGCTTAAATTTCTCTTCATTTTGTTTCTTCACAACCTCATTTTTACCTGAATGTTTATCAGGATGATATTTCAAAGCTAATTTTCTATAAGCTGATTTAATTTCTTGTTTACTAGGCTCATCACTTGATTCAAAACCTAATATTTTTAAAGCTTCGTCTCTTTGTATGGTCATAATGTTTCTTTAATAAATTTATATATATAGTTTATTATATAATATCTATGATATAAAATCAAGTAATTCCCGATAATCTAGAAAAGCAAATTTTTCCATTAGCTGGTTTTTAGAAAAATTTAATCCCCTCTCATAAAATTCATTTTTCACATCAGATTTACAGTAATCATGAACCTGTCACGTGTAATGCTTCTCCACATAATCACTAATAATTGCCTTAAATTCTTCAAAAATATTATCACCTTGTAAAGTTTTGAAATATTTGCCGTCTTTGTAGACTGCTGAAACAGGTTTTTCTCCATACCCAGGCAGGCTGATCCCCAGATTTGCATGTTTGCTCTCTCCAGGACCATTTACTATGCATCCCATAACAGCAACTTTCATATACTCTACACCAGGATTATTTTTCTTCCATACCGGCATATGAGTTTTTATGTAGCCATTTACTTCCTCAGTTAATATACGAAAACGATCGCTACTTGTGCGTCCACAACCAGGACATGAACTCACCTGAGGGTTAAAGTGACGTAAACCTATAGACTGCAGTATTTCCTGACATACTACCACCTCATTAGTGCGTGATTCACCAGGGCGCTGAGTTAAAGAAGCCCGGATAGTGTCTCCAATACCATTTTGCAATAAATAAGTAAGCCCTGCTGTGGTATTTACTACGCCTTTGTTACCCATACCAGCTTCGGTTAAACCCAAATGCAGCGCATAATTGGAAGATTTTGCAAGTGCCGTATAAACTAAAATTAAATCCTGCACTCTACTGACTTTACATGAAATGATTATTTTCTCTGCATTAAGGCCAATCTTTTCAGCTTTTTTTGCACTACCAAGAGCAGACATTACAAGCGTCTTACGTAATATAACATCAGAAGTTTTTGGATTACTAGACAAGGAGTTTTCATCCATTAATTTTTGTGAAAGGTACTTATCAAGACTACCCCAATTTACTCCAATTCTGACAGGAAGATCATGCGTTATTGCATACTCTATAATTTTTTCGAATTTTTCATCACGTTTATCACCAAAGCCTATATTACCTGGATTTATCCTAATTTTACCCAGAATTTTAATGTTGTCTGGATAATCCTGAATCAGCCTGTAGAGCTCATATTGTCCACAGCCTACTAATATCTTACCATCAAAGCCTTCTTTATTTATTTCCTCTACTATATAAGGTATTGCTTTTGCTACTTCCTCTGAGTTCAAAGCAATTCGCACCAACTCTGAACCTGCATGCGCTAGTTCTATTACTTCTTTTGCATATTTCTGAGCACTGCTTTTTATGTTGTCAGAATCTATATGTGCACCAAGTGACATGGATTGAACAACTATAGGATTATTTCCACCTATCTTCACTTGTCCAACTTTTACAGTATGAGTTTTATGCCTGGAAACCGGCGATGACTCATATGCATCATCACTCAGTGTCAGGTCTCTATCTAGCATATTATTAATCGTGACACTATTTTACTGTGTCAACTACACTGCCAAATGAACTTGAACCATTTAAACTATGCTGTGGTGTTCTATTTAGATCAGTAATAGAATCATGAGAGCACGTTCTTCTTGATGGACTTTCTTTTATAGTAACATTTATAGGGGAAACTTTTTTTTCTCGTGTTGAAGTAACTTTTTTCCCTTTTTGTTGTTCACTTTTATGCTGCTTACTTTCATACTGAGAAACTGGCTCTTGATCTATAAATACAGCACCCTTTAAACGTGCAAGATTAATACCATGCTGATTGATCATAGCATCCTCCCCATCTTCAACTATGCAAGCTCCCACGTTGTTTGGCTCGTTATCAAGGCTAGCAATTTTTTTTTCTTTTAATTTTTTGATTAGATCTTCTTTATTTATAGCTAGATCTTGTAACTTTTTTTTCTTGAGGAGCTCCCTACGCTTCTCATACAGTTTATATGACTCAGCAAAATCCTCGTCTGCATGAAAGTTTGCACCACCAGGGTTACCAGGAGGTATGTACCTCTTACTGAACTTTACCTTAGACTTCGCTTCAACATTATGTACAGTAAAGAAACTAGAAACCAAAAGTATTAATATAAATAAAACTTTAGAAAAGATCTTAAGCATACTATAGTGAATATTGTGCTTTAAAAGATACCAATTAACAAACTTCAAGTAAATCAGAATCTCTACCAACTTTATAATACAAACATCTTTCTAAAAAATTTACTACCAAAACCTACATAATCTAAAGGAAATTTAAGGTGTTACAAATTTTACGTAACACCTTTTCAAGAAGAGCATTACGCTCTTACTTGTTGTAAATTATTATTCAGTTTTTCGGTATCACCTACATTACTAAACTTCCCATTTGGTTTATCTTGAGACAAGTCATTTTTCTTCTCTTTATCAAGCTTAACTCCCTGATAGATACAGAATGCAACAAAGCTAGTTACCGCTATTACAGCAACAGCACTGACTATGGCACATAGTATTGCTTGTTCTTGTCCCCCTACCATGTCTGCAAATGTCTCTACTTTTTCTTCTAAACCTGTAAATTTTTCTTGCAGGCCGTTTAAGTGCTCTTGCATACCTTGAAACTGCTCAATACCAATCTTTTCTTCTAATGCGCCAAAAACTTTTTCAAACTGCTCAACATCTATCTTTTGAGCTTCTTGCCATTCTTTTAATGCACTAAATACCTCTTCAAACTGCTTAGCATCAATATTTTGAGCTTCTTGCCATTTTTTTAATTCACCAAAAACTTTTTCAAACTTCTCAGCATCTATCTTTTGACTTTCTTGCAATTCTGTTACACCTAACCAATTGCGCAAAATTCCTTTTACCATTTTAACCCCCTAGCTAATTAATATATTATAATTTTACATTCCCAATGTTTAAATTATTATTAAATTAACTATCATTATACATTGATCTTAAAATAACTTTCCCCGACCTGAAAGTTTAAGCTAGCGATCATTCTACCAATATCTCTCTCTTTCCTGAGTAACTCGGAGCACTGACAATACCTTCTTTCTCCATTCTTTCAACAATATTTGCAGCTCTGTTATAGCCTATTCTAAGTTGCCTTTGAATGTAACTAGTTGAAACCTTTTGATCTCTCTGAATGATGGCCACTGCTTGCTTGTATAGATCGTTCTCTTCATCTTCTGTTTCACCTTCTAATTCCGCGAAAGAATTTTCATCTTCTTGAGTGATTTCCTCCATGTAGTTTGGCTCACCTTGCGTTTTTAGATGATCAACTATATTTTGCACCTCATCATCACTTACAAATGGACCGTGAACTCGAATAATCTTACCACCAGAAGCCATATAGAGCATATCACCCATACCGAGCAATTGTTCAGCCCCTTGTTCACCAAGTATTGTACGGCTATCTATCTTAGAAGTAACAGCAAAACTAATTCTCGTTGGAAAGTTTGCTTTTATCACACCTGTTATCACATCTACAGACGGACGTTGCGTTGCCATTATGATGTGTATTCCTGCAGCACGAGCCATCTGAGCTAAACGTTGAATAGAGCATTCTATATCTTTGCCAGCAACAAGCATTAAATCTGCCATTTCATCTACAATCACCACAATATACGGAAATGTCTCCATTTTAATCGGTATTTTTTCAAACAAAGGTTTACCAGTTGTTGAGTTAAAGCCAATCTGTACAACACGTTCCAATTCTATTCCGCTATTCATCGCTTCTGTAATTTTTTGATTATAGTTTATTACATTCCGCACATTTAAATATGACATCATACGATAGCGATTTTCCATCTCTTTCACGATCCACTTAAGAGCAATAACAGCTTTTTTTGGCTCTGTTACCACTGGTGTTATTAGATGCGGTATTGCATCATATATTGAAAGCTCAAGCATCTTTGGGTCGATCATTATCATCTTGCATTCATCAGGACTTAATCGATAAACAAGCGACAGAATCATCGTGTTAATCGCAACTGATTTACCTGATCCTGTAGTTCCGGCAACAAGCAAGTGGGGCATTTTAGTCAGATCTGCAATAATTGGTTTTCCGCTTATTTCCTTGCCTAGTGCAATCGGAAGATTTAAGTTTGCATTTTGGTATTCTGGCGATTCCAGTAAATCACGCAGCATAACAATTTCTCGTTCTTTATTTGGCAATTCTATTCCCATTGCATTTTGTCCACGAATTATTGAAATACGTGCAGAAAGTGCACTCATTGAACGTGCAATATCATCTGCAAGACCAATCACTCTTGCAGATTTTGTGCCTGCTTGTGGTTCAAGTTTGTATAAAGTCACAACCGGTCCATAACATACACTTATAATTTTTCCTTGCACGCCAAAATCACTTAGAACCTGCTCGAGCAGAGATAAATTCTTATTGCTCTCTAATGCATTCAACTGTTTTCTCTGCACAGATTCTTCTACTTTAGAAAGTAAGTGAATGCTTGGAAACTCAAACTCGCTAGAAGGTGGTTTAAAAATCTCTTCGGTAGCTTTTTTCTGTCTTTCTTTTGGTTGTTGTCTAGTGGTTCTATATTTTTCTTCTACTACTAACGGTGCTATTGAATAATCAGTAGTTTTACGTAACCTGAAAAACAGAACCTTTGTAAAAAGGGAAAATATTTTTTTACATAGGAAAAGTAAAGAATAAACCGTTCTCTTCCAACCAATTAACCCTACAAAACCTATTGATGCTGCTACTGCAAAGATGTAAAATGGGTAGTTACTAATTAGTGCATTTCCTATCATTCCGCCATGCACATACCTTGCAGTGATACCGAGCGAAAGTTGCGCTAATGTAGCGCATATTCCTAAATTGATTAATATTAAATAGAGAATTTTCAGCAGCCTTTTTGATATCAAAAAGTAAACTACGGTTGTAGCTATTGTAATACTAGCGAGTCCAAGAAATTGAACCAATATATCAGCTAAATATGAACCTACCACTCCGCCCAAATTTGTTACTTCCTGATTTGTAGCTGTATTTAAGGATGGATCTTGATAATTATAGCTAAAAACCGATATATATATATACATTAAGAGTAACAGGTATATCGCTGATTTTAGCTGTTTTTTTAACATCTACTTAAAGTAATAAGTAATTGTATATTTTACAAAGTGAATTGCTATTATCAATATCATCACGGATAAATCTAATCCATTGAACGGTTGTATATACCTTCTGATAACCTTTAGTGGAGGATGGGTAAGTCGGTTTAAAGTTTGCATTATGTTGCTTACAACTTCATTATACATGTTCACTACATTCAATTTAATCAACAAATCGAGAACAACTGAGCATATTAGAATGAAGCTGTAAAGATCAAGTAGCAGGTTAAGTAAGTATATGATTGGATGCATATTACTAATTTATACTAAAGTCTATTATGTGTAGTGATATATATAAAATCAAGCCTCACAATAATTTTCATGCTGAAATAGATATAAACAATAACTGATTAGTCTGTTTATCAACTGATATGTCGGTTCTGTCGAATCTATAAACCATAGGAAAGAAGATCATTAAAGGTGGGATTATAGGAGTTATGAAGCCATTAACATAGCAAAATTCTCAAAAGTAGAAACATTATTTTAATAATTTGTCTTTTTTGAATCATACGAATATTTTCTATGCCTGTGATGGTAATCTTGGCGGAATGGAAGCTTTTAAACCCAAGCATTGGCTTTATTAGTTTTTTGATAAATCTATCAACAATATTATTTAGATATTTTATTTGAAGAACTGTAATCTTCAGAAATTTCTGCATTCAAATCATCAAGAGCAGCAGTATTACTGCCGCTTTTATCAATTACAATTTTCTCAGGAAGATAGTTACTCCTGAAGGCTTTACGAAAGAATGCAAGTGCTGCAGACTTGTCTCTACTAACACACAAGAGGAAGTCTACAGTATATAAATAAACCCATTTACCGTTTAATTTAATGTAAGTCTCTCCAACTACTACCAACCTGCTTCTTTCTTTTCCTTACTGCCTCATCTATCAGTGGTGATAACCCACCTTTGTAACGTAGCATTTTGCTCCCCTTATACTCATCATTTCTTCCAAATCTCGATAGCTCAAAGAGAATCGACATTTCATGTATACAGATAACATCCGCTGAAAAGCTAAATCCTTTGAAATATAGCAACAATTTTTGATTGATACGAAACATCTTTGCTTTTTTTTTAGACAATTATATCATTCTTCTTTCTACTTCCCTACAAATGCGACAGAACCCTTAATCCACTCTATTATGTTCTGAGACCATACATCTAAGACTTTTACTTGTTACAACTACTGTGCCTGCAATCTTATCGTGCCAAGTTTGGCAACGTTTGTCGAAGCTTGCCCATATGAAACCTAAGAATAGTGGTGAAGTTGACAATATAAAGGAAAAAAACCTCTTTATTGCTTGTTTTAGAGTCAATTTTTTAAAAGTTTGTGCATTTACAACTCTGAGTCCAAGTAATAACTTTCCAGGTGTAGCGCCAAATCTTATCCACATATATGCTACATAACTAAAAAGCATAATAAATTGAACTATCTGATTTAGAACTAGTAACTTGATTAGTTTACTCTGCATTGCTTTTTCCTCTGCAGATAATGGTGTTTGCATCTGATATTTCGCAGCAATTTGGCCTAATATTTTACTGCTCTCTGAGTTCATGAAGAGTTGGCTTAAGGCTTGGCCGCAAAGCTGCAAGAACAAAACGATGATAATTAAATCAAGCAGCACTGACAAATAGCGTCTAAGTCCTGTTACGTAACATATTCCATTTTCATCTTTCTTTACCCTTTGAATAGCATTTATCGAAGAAAGAATGGAAAATAAACGATTAAAAAACTTGTGTAACATAAAGCATTTTCCAATATTTGAGTGCCCCTGGCCGGACTTGAACCAGCATGCTTTTGCAAGCAACAGATTTTGAGTCTGCCGTGTCTACCATTCCACCACAGGGGCCTACTTTAATGCTATAAGTAACACAGGATTAGTCAAATTTTTTCTCTTTCAAGTAAGGACTGAATATTCTACAATAATCAATCATTACTCTGAAAAATTAAAATGAATGAATTAGCCAATCTTATTGATTCAAGAGAAGAAATATGTAAATTGCCACACAATTTAGAAGCAGAGCAAATGCTCATTGGTGCAATGGTTCGTGATAATAGAATTTGTGATGCAGTCGAAGATATAATTGCAGCAGATAATTTCTATGATCCACTACATCAAAGCATTTTTACCCAGATATCTAAAACCAGAAAACACGGTATAGTTGCTAATGAACTGAGCCTCAAGATGTTTTTCGAGAATGATAAAGCATTTGCCGAATGTGGTGGAGTTGAGTACCTAGCAAAACTTGCAGCAAAGGCAAGCATTGCGCTTGACATCTATAGCTTGACCAGAATAATCCGTGATACTTATTTAAGGAGATGCTTAATCAAGCTCGGACAGGAGATAGTTGACGATAGTTACAACTACGACATTGAAAATCCTGCACAGGTACAAATTGAGCAGGCAATGACAAAGTTGTTCAACTTAGCAGTAAAAAAGCAAGGTGATAAGACATATATAAAGCTTGCAAGTTCAATTAAAGATGTGGTTGAGAAGATCAGCAAGCTGAAGAATAACCCAGAGGCTCTAGGTATTACAACCGGACTTCAAGACCTAAACCAGCTTCTTGGTGGTTTGCAGAAATCTGATCTGTTAATTATAGCTGCAAGGCCCTCAATGGGAAAGACAGCATTGGCGCTGAACATCGCACTTAATGCTTGTAAGATTTTGCAAAAAAGAACAGATAAACAACATTATGTAGCATTCTTTTCACTTGAAATGTCAGCAGAGCAATTGACCGCAAGATTGATTACTATAGATTCAGGCATTGGTTATTATAAGGCACTGACTGGGAGAATTAGTGATTTTGAATTACACGAATTCATTAATGCTAGTACAGATCTATCCGAATTACCTTTCATCATAGATGACACTCCTGCGTTATCAATTAGTGCTCTTCGTACCAGAATACGTCTTCTCTATCAACTATATAATGTAGAGTTGGTCTTTATCGATTATCTGCAGTTAATTCGAGGAACAACAAAAAGGAGTAGTGAAAATAGAGTGCAAGAAATCTCAGAAGTGACGCAGGGTTTAAAAGCAATTGCAAAGGAACTAAATATTCCCATTGTTGCACTATCACAGCTCTCTCGTTCTGTTGAGCAAAGGGATGATAAAAAACCACAACTTTCTGATTTACGTGATTCAGGAAGCATAGAGCAGGATGCGGATATAGTAATGTTCCTTTATAGAGAAGAATATTATGAATTAAGAAAGCAACCAAATGAAGGAAGTAATAAACATCGAGAGTGGCAAGAGAAAATGGAGAAAATTAGAAATATTGCAGAACTGATCATTGCAAAACAAAGAAACGGGCCAATTGGTAGTGTGAAACTACATTTTGACTCCAATAGAGGTGCATTTAAAGATTATACAGAAAGATATAGTCTGTAGCGGTTTTGAGTAATTCTGGAAGTGTTTAACAAACCATACGTGCCAAATTAAGTAGCTATCGTGAAATATAGCAATATTTAAGATTGGCATTTTATTTGTTACATTTATTTTTTTAGGAAATTCTTATCTAGGATAAGATATTTTTTTAGAAAAATCTATAAATTACTAACTTTATTACTTAATATATAAAATAGTTTTTTCTTATTTCCTTTCTTCCTTACGCCACTTTTTCTTAACTTGATGCGTATGGTTTATTTAACACTTCCGATATACAACTAAAAAATAGCAAATTCTCTATAACTTGAATATAATTTTAGCTTTACCTAAACAGAAAGATGAATTACTTAATGGATTTTGTTTTAATATCTCTTTCCTTGCCACTTTTTATTACTGAGAATTATTTGTTAATTACTGCGTTGATCCCACTTTTAAGTGCATTAGCTATTTCTTTTACTAGTAAATGGCCAAGAGTAAGCAGTGGCGTTACTGTTGCTTCTTCTATGCTTCTATTTGCGTATACATCTCTATGCACTTTATATTTGGTATATGGTGATCATTCTCAATTTATTCTCATGGATTTTGGTAATAATTTGCATATTAGTTTAAAGCTAGAGTCTAGTGGAGCAATATTCAGTTTATTAATATCATTTTTGTGGGTACTAACCAGTATATATGCAATATGTTATATGAGAAATAACTATGCTGATAGCAATCACTCAAGTTTTCTATGCTTTTTTTCAACATCAATCAGTTGTGCAATGTTTATTGCTTTTTCTGGAGATTTGCTCACTACATTTGTCTTTTATGAGCTTCTAACTATTAGTACATACCCTCTGATTACTTACAACTCAACAAATGAATCAGTAATTGCAGGACGCTATTACTTTGGTTTACTATTTTTCTCTTCTTTAGTATTATTTTTTCCTGCAATAGGCCTATTATATAATGAATTCCATACTTTAGATTTTGTAAGTGGTGGAATATTCAAGTTTGATACTTCACTCATCACTTTTATTGCAGTGTGTTTTGCTATGCTGATTTATGGAATAGGAAAAGCTGCATTAATGCCAATGCATTTTTGGTTACCAAAAGCAATGGTTGCACCAACTCCTGTGAGTGCACTATTACATGCTGTTGCTGTTGTGAAATCCGGAGTTTTCATCATCATCAAAGTTATATTATACACTTTTGGCGTCGATAATATGCAACGTTTTGTGCAGCAAAATTGGTTTGCTGGAGGGTGGCTTCCGTACGCTGCTGGATTTACTATCATTACTGCATCGTTGATTGCATTAAAGCAAAAGGAATTAAAGAAATTGCTTGCTTACTCTACCATCTCCCAATTGTCGTATATTATATTGTTCGCTTCAATTTTTAGTGAATTCAGCATGAAGATTGCAATCTTTCAATTAGTTTGCCATGCATTTGCAAAAATTACTTTATTTTTTTTTGCAGGTATCATAATAACGAAAACGGGTGAAAAATATATAGATAGAATTCACGGTATAGGACGTAGTATGCCAATTAGCATGATAGCATTCACTATAGGTGCATTGTCCATGATAGGAGTACCTCCTGCTCCGACTTTTTGGAGCAAATTTCTCATCTTTCAAGCTGTTTTCAACTCTAGTAATGTAACACTTTCTGTGTTTGTAACTCTAGTGTTAATTGTTAGTACTATACTCAATGCTCTATACTTTTTACCAATAATTTACAACGCCTTTTTCTCAAAACCTTCTAGAAATTATTTTATTAAAAAGACACCAATGCTTCTAGTTTTACCCCCAGTTATTACTGCTATATGCACTTTAGTTATTTTTTTTAGCTACCAAATAATGTTATAAATATAATCATCTATATTTATAGCTATTAACAATAAATTTAAATGGCACTATTCCAGCTAGAGTTGCTTTTATATTTGACAAAGTGAAGCTGACCTCCACAGCATAATCTTTCATCTTCTTATTTTGCTCAGCTGTAAAAACTACAGTAGCGTTTCCAGCAAATGTAACTAAGTTCTTGGTCAACCGGTCAATAGATAATGTTGTTACGTTTATGTTGGTAATTTTTCTTGTGGATGAAACAGCTTCATTGTTCACTTTTTCCTGAAAGTTTTGGTAGATTTTGTATACAGAATTGTTTTTTATAAAATTTTCTTGATACTTTGGCTCAACAGTCCGAGAGGACTCATATGTTTCAATATATTTACTTATTAAATACCTTGCTATGGAAATGTACTCATCTTCTTTTTTACTAAAACTAAGTTTATGTATTGCAGAGAACTCATCTTCTGTGTGGTTCATATACTTCACAAAATTTAAATCTTTTTTAACAGGAAGTAATAGGTATATGTTTAGTAGTGATAAAAATAAACATACTAAGAGAAGTAACGCTATTAACGCCATCCAAGATCTTTCTACAACGCAGAACAGGTATCTGTGGCAATACCATTCAACTGCTTTCCTGAAGTAACTTTTGTTTTTTACTGATTCAAGTAATTTATCTTCCATAATACAAACCCAATTATATAATATACTGGATACTCTAAAAAACTTTAAAATATGTCTAAATTTTCCAAAATGGGATGAATTATTATATCACCTTGTTCTGCAATAAGGTGAAATTTATCAATTTTGCTCACATCTAAATTTATCATTTTTACACTGAAGCTTTCAGGATCATAAGTATTACTTTCTGCACTTTTGTGATAATTATAGTAGTGTAATTTATTTTGATCATCAAAATAACCAAATTCATCAGCAAGAGTTCCCACTTTTTTGCCTTTACCGTCTCTGACTAGCTCAAATAGATCAATTACATGGTTTTCAGATCCAGGCTCAATAGATCCTTCTACAGCAAAAAATTTAGGTGCATGACCAACATACTCCTTAAGTTTTAGATTATTAGTCTTTTTTATACTACCAAAATCCATGAGTTTATATTCATCTGAAAGACCAGAATATTGTGGATCATACTTTTTATATTCAAAAAACTCATTACCTAAAAAATTACAAAACGTTAATTTACAATCATCGTGATTGGATTTAACAACTTTAAAGTAATGAAAATCTCTAGGGATCTTTACTTCCTCTTTCGTAATATGATTACGTACAACAAGTTCATCATTAATCATATAATAGCCAATTCTTGGCAAAGTAGCTATATTGATTGCCTTGTTTAGCTTAAAATTTGCCTCATAGATGCCACTTGATAGCTCCTTCCCTTTTTCTAAAGTGACGTCTTGATCTAAAGATGTATTCTTGATTAAACTCAATTCTTTCTGCATGTTCAGTATAGTGTTTGTTAAAACTTCTATTGATTGCCATACAGTTAATTTATTATCATTCAAGTTATATACTTTCAGTATTAAATTAGCAGAATTTTATCATAAATTTATGTTAAAAGTATTACATTTTTGTGTCATGATGTTAACTACATTAGCTAAAACATGCTTTTTATCTAAGCGAAATTGCTTTGCAGCAACGAAAAGTTCATCTATTTCTTTCCATTGACTTAGTAGAATTTCAACATTATTTACTTCTTTCTTTATACTTTCTAAAATGGAGGTTTGAATTATATGTGATGCTAGTTCTAGCTCAATCTCACTATTAATTATTTTATTAACTATATCAGAATTATTTAGATTACGGAAAAATGTATAAAAATGCTTATGTGACTCATAAGCACCACTGTTTATTGCATTTATTATTACTCCCGGAGTTCCAGGAAACAAAGTAATGATCTCACTAAATATTTTATCGTCGAATTTACACTGAGATGAAACAACCTGCTTTGTTTCATCGTAAGTTAATGGAAGTAAATTCAGCTGAAAACACCTACACCGGATGGTGGTTTGTACATCATATGGCTTATGGCTAATTACAAATATTTTAGAATTTTGTGGCGGCTCCTCTAATATTTTTAATATTGCATTTTTAGCATTATTAGTCATTGACTCTAAGCTATCTATTATAGCTATTTTATATTCTGATTGAATGGGGCTTAAGTGCAAAAAGTTTTTCATTTCTCTCACCTTTTCCACTCCTATTGTATCACCTTCAACAATGTGTAAGTCTAATGCTACTTCATCGTAATTTTTTATAAGAAACCAATTAGAAAAGGATTTTGCGAATGTTGCTTTTCCTATACCTTTTTTACCACAGATCAGCCAAGATTGAACAGACAAGTTGTTCATTATCTTTTTTTTTGCTTGGTTATGGCCTATCACCTTTTTCATTCTTTCTCCTATAGATCTTAGTTTGAAAATTCGTTATTTATTGTTTGTAATGAAATTTTACCTTTTCTTAAAACCTTAATCTTGTCTCCAGTTAAGTCAATAATAGTAGATTCTATACCAGAAACTAATTCATCATCTTCAATTACTGCAGATAAGTGTTGCTTAATAGACTGAGGTATATCTCTTGCTTTGCATATACTTTTTTCTCCTGAAATGTTAATACTAGTTGCAACTACTGGAGTTTTCAGTTCATTTAATATTGAAATCGCAATAGGATGATCAGGAATTCTTATGCCTATACTATCTTTAAAGAACTCATTTGGTAATATACTGTTATCTTGAAGTGGTAAAATATAGGTCATTGGTCCAGGAGAAAAATAGTTTATTAAATCGATATACTCTTCCTTTACCTTTGCTATATTTATCAAACTATCAATATTACTAACAAATACAGAGAGCGGCTTGTTTTGAGAACGCTTTTTTATTCGATATATTTTTTCTATAGATTCGTTACCTAGCGCATTACAAGAAAGAGCATATACTGTCTCTGTTGGAAAGCATGCTAACAAATTATTTTTTATTGCATTTATTACTTCAAATACCATATAGCTAAAACTTATGTCTACAATAGCTCTGGGTTTACAGTTATCTCGCTATATGGTAGCAATTAAGATACCGAAATGGCTAGCACGCATCTGTTGTATACTTACAGTAAATTTTATTAGCAACTGCTCGTTTTGACTGCTAGTACAACATTGCATAATTCTATTATGGCTATTTTGATCAAAATTTGCAAGACTTTTTATGCGAAATACTATATATAGGTGATTGTGGTTGATTTCAATTTGATGAATTAACATTCTAATAATATTTTGCTTAGTCTGCCAATCCACTTGATCAAGCTTTGATTCAACACTTGAGGAAAAGTTTTTCAAGCTATCTGTAACAAGGCTCAATTCTTGTTGTAGTTTTTTTTGATCAAGCGTTCTTTCTTTCTCTTCTTCAATTTCTTTCAAATGTTGTTTCATTGTTGTGATTCTTGGTTCAAATTCTTCTTGGCTTATAAACCCTTTGGCATAGCTATCAATAAATTTTTTGATACTTAATCTTAGCTTACTTTCTTGCTTTTCACGTGTTTGATTATGTAAAGGTTTTTTGTTCTCTGACAATCTACGTTGATATTCATTTGCAATCCTATCTGGCTCTTTCAAGATACTCTTGACTTCTTCCCATATAACTCCATCTAATATATCAGTGCGTATTGATTTATTATCGCAGATTTTATTGCCATTGAATTTGCTAGAGTTTGTACCAGAGCAACGATAGTAATAATATGTCGACTTTTTATGAACGTGGTTTGTACCACAATAAGTATATTGACAACGTTGACATACCATTAAACCTTGCAATAAATATGTTTCTCTTCTTTGTCGTACTCTTGCTCTTTGCCTATTTTCAGTTAGTTGTGCCTGCACTGAATCAAATAAATGCTCATTGATTATTTTTGGTACTGGAATATAAGTCCAATTCTCTTTATCACTATTAAAGCGACCACTTTTAAGTTTACCACAAGTTCCTTTTTTTGATTTTTTTACTTGTGGTTTTGAGCATGTCCTAGTTTTACCATAAGCTGCTTGTCCTATATAAGCAGGATTTTTTAACATGTTCCAAATAGTGCTCCTTTTCCAATACCTTTTTCCTGTTCGTGTTATTACCGGTATCTTATTCAGTTCATGTACAACTTCTCCTATACTTGCTCTTTCTTGGCCAACCCGACTAAATATTTTACGCACTATATTTGCCTCTTCTTCATCAACCTCAAATTGAGCACTTCCTTCACCTACGTGTTTTGCTATGTAGCGATAACCGTAAGGCGCCCTACCCATCACACTTATACACCCAGCTTTAGCTGCATGAAGTTTTCCTCTGCGATTTCGTTCCATAATCTTTGCACGTTCATACTCTGCTATTGCTCCTTGAATCTGTAGAAATAAATGGGAATCAGGATTATCATCAAACTTATGATTTAAAAATACTATTTCAGATCCAGCCTTTTTAAACTCTTCGAGTAAGATCATTTGATATGAAAATTTCCGTGATAGCCGATCAGGTGAATGAATATATATCTTATCAATCTTACCTTCTGCTACTCTATCACGTAAACTCTCTAAGCCAGGACGTTCTAAGTTTGATCCACTGTAGCCATTATCGATGAACCTATGCTCATCTAATAACTCATGTCCATCGCTACTAATGCGACGCTCCAATTCTACAATCTGACTCTCTATCGTATTCTCTTGTGCCTGTTGTCTTGATGAAACTCTTGCATACAAGCTTACGGTTGTCATTTTCTTCTACCTCCTTTATTTTATATTTCAATAATTGTTCATAAGCATCTGCCAAATATGTACCTGCCAACCGACTGGGCTCATAACGGCAATAAATAGTTAAATCCCCTTTTTGCATGTTTTTCTTCCTGTGAATTTTCTTATAGGTTAGGAGACTTCTATTGCCATAGCTAAAAGAAAACGTTTACCATTTTAAACTAAACACCTTAATTTAAAAAAGCTGTCTAGTTCGCGCAAACAAGAAATTCTCCCTAATCAATATACAAGATTTGAAAAAATTATGTCCAAAAAATCTTTACTTGAATTATCATATTATGTATGATATGGCTTATTTAAAGTATCATGAATGTTCATCCAAGTTATGAATTCTGGGAGAGTGATTTAGAGGTTCCCGTTAATCTCTTGCTAGATCGCTTTCAAGATTTAGAATTACGTAAACTATGGCTTGATTCTCTTTCTGGTAGACAATTGAGTATCATTTTTCAGCATTGCTTTAAAAATCATTTAAATGGGCAACTTTTTCAGGACGGAGATTATGACGATAGATCGACTCAACAAAAACGTAAGATACTTACCAGTTACTCTGACTCTCTTTTTGACTATTATCTCATTAGCCACTTTGATCGCACGAAACTTGAGGCTACAGTTAGTGAAGTAGCAAGATTTGCCCTCACTCAAGAGTTAATGAGATCGTACCTGATCAAAAATAATACTAAGTACGATAAAAGATCCTTGTTATTTTTACTGTTTCACATAAGTTGCGAACTTCTAAAATCTGTCTATCACTTTGATAAAGTACAAAAGAAAGGCTTCGTATCATTTGCTCTACAGAAACCACCAAGACAAATAAATACTTCATTTAAGGAATTTATGTCACAAGAATCCGTAGAGCAGATACTTAAGGATGATGACCAGTTGCAGGGTTTTTTCCATCATCAAGATCGAATATATATGTTTGTACGTCGAGGAAGTGACATGGATTTACTGCTTAACTCAAACAAAGTTGTTCATGGCCATAAACCTGAGTGGATGATTTTAGATTTTTCGATTGATGGTACAAAGGTTAATCTCTGTGCTAAAAATACCAATAAAGCTGTGGAAATAGCAAATAGTATTGTAAGTGGTTATTTTAACTGCGAATGTACTTTTGTAAATATACAGGATAAGAACTTTCTACTACAAGTGCATAAATTCCTTCAAGCATGTATAGAGGGTTCTGACCCTAATATTTGTATATTTGAGTTAAATTTTAAGTCAGATTATTTTAAAAATAGTAATACATATCTTACTTTAAGTGTAAAGCCGTATGATCCTATTGCACCAGAGTTACATATTTTAAAGCCAGCTATTGGCAACATACTACAATCTATTCAATCAGCTAAAGTAATGTTCCAAAACAAAAAGGTAACATTTTCTTTCAAATCAAGTGGGGAAATTTATTATTCAGAGCATCCGCTCAATAAAAAAGAAAGAGAGGACCTGAAGAAACATATGGAACAATCTTATGGTCTTAAAATCCTTTCACGAGCAAATTGCTGATCTTTTAAGTTCAAATAGTTCTTGGGTTAATCCAAGTCAAAATCACATTAAAGCAGCAAGATACTTATTTGATCTTGGATTGATAAAAATGCAAGAAAGGTACTATATTGTTTGCTCTCGTGAAGAAGATCATCTTGATTGGCCAAATGTAATTGATCCAAGTTGTAGCAATGAGATTTTTATCGATCCAGACTTTGATGAAGCATGTGATGACGCTATTTGTGAAAACTGTTCTCGTCATATTTTGCCTAATACTTATAAAAAACAGAGATTTCATCTCTTATCCATATACTTAAATATAGAGAAAATCATAGACTGGTTTGAAACAAAGTTGAATGATTCAAGACTTATGTGGGGAAAAATGGAAAAAGGAGTTTATTATACTTGTGATCAAGGTCATATTGTAAATCTAATAATCCTTGATTTTTGTACTGATGCGATATTTTTAACCATAGATAAACTGAGAGTCCATCCGACAGTTCTCATTACTCTAAAAAAAGATATACCTAATCTATTATTGAGCCTATATGTAGTGCGAATGGTAGAACTGTTTTGCCAGTATAAGACTGTAACTGAGATATTCTAAGAGGCAGCTAAAAAAGGAGTACCAGAGGTAGTAGAAAATACTTCTTTGCAAGTTTTACCAGCTTCATATATTTCGCTTAAACGTGTTGAACCAATTGTGCCAATAAAGCTTTTGGAGTTACAGGTAGTTAAAGGTATGGTATATGTTAATAGCGTTGAAGTTATAAATAAAAAAGCTGCATCATGCCTTAATATTTTTCGAATATTGTTCAAGCAATTTTTACATGACTGTGAGAAAGAGTTACCACCTGAAAAACATACACTTCTCAATATTAATCAGTTAGAAAAACTCTTGGGACTTAGTTTAGAAGCAGATTTAGAACATCAAATCAGAAAACCATTAAACAAGATGCAAAAAACGATCAAAGCTACATTGGCTGAGAAATTAGGATTAAGTATTGAACGTGATGATGTAATACAAACCCTTGGTTGGCAAAGATCATCACATGGTTATCGTATTAACCCTTTTACTTTGACTATAAAAAAATAGAGTTTTTTGTTATCAAAAATAGTTTTTTTCAGCTCCATGAATAAATTTTCCCACTCCACGTGCAAATGGTCCTGTTTTAATATCGAGCCATTTATCCTCTTTTGAACCATTAGCCATTCCTTTAACTATTTGCTTTGCCTGTAAAAGCTCTTGCACTATACGCTCTAATCTATCTCTTCCCATACTATGAAAAACTTCAGGCAGTCTATGTCGTTGTTTATGTATTCCTGCACTTCCTGTGTGAGTAAATGGATGTCCTGAAATAGCAGCTCGCGCAATTGAATCAATAAGATATATTTTAAGATCTTTATCGCTAATATTTTGAGCTTTTAATTGTTCAGTGATGTCTTCCAATAGCCCTGTTTCTTCATTTCTTAGGTAAGTGCGTATGGTACGATCAGCCAGGCCATTTGCTTTAACAACAGCTCCATAAAATAGTGCATTTTGTCTTGGGATTTTTCCAATTGACCTAAAAATCATTGGTTTAGTCATATCTTCAACAGGCCAAAAAGCAAAAGAACACCTGACTCCATTTACGAGAGCAGAAGTGCCTCGAATAGCATCTCGTGCTTGCTCTACTGTTGATATAGGCTTTTCTCCCTTCAGCTTTCTCATATGATGTGCAGTAATTATTGAAGCTCCAGTGCTACATGAATGAAAGAAGCAAGGGGATCAAATATAATGAGCTTTAAATCCTTTATCCTGCTCAGCTGCTTCATTACCGACTCAAATTCTGGAGAGATTTCTACAACTTTACCGCGAACGTTCTTAAGTATGGTAAGAGATCCTCCGATGTTTGGTAATGGTACAATAAATAGCCTACCTTTATATTTCAATCTCTCGCATTTTGGATCAAGTCGTTCTAAGCGACGATGTATTTCATTTGTATCATCCTCCGCAGAAAATACCACCACAGATCCATGTTCAGTAACAAGTTGGCCAAATCCGCATACCTGATCTATGCTAGCTGCAACCTTGAGGGCTAGGTCAAGAAGAAGCATGCCTTTACCAGTATCACCCATTGCAGCTAAAATAGATGTGACACCCAAAGGAAATAATCCTTCAACTAAGAATCTTTGCTTTGGTACTGGACCTACAAAACGCTCCACACTCCAGCTAAAAATATCAAGCGGTGATTTAATAATTATTTTTCTTGAGTTTTTTTCGATGAAGTCAAAAATATCTATATTCTCTTGTACAGCATCAGCAGCATCCCAACTCCTTAGTTTATCTGGTGGAATCCTAAGCGTAGCAAGTGATGCAACACCAAGTTCTAAAAGTTTCTTTTCAGCGTTTTTAGCATATTTATTACCTGCTTCATCATTGTCTGGCCAAATGATAATATGTTTACCTTTTAGCGGAGTCCAATCTGTTTTATCAATAGGTGCATTTGCTCCAAACATTGCTGTTGTTGCAGTTATTCCTTTCTCTATAAGTACTTCTGCGCATTTTTCTCCTTCAACCAGAACAACCTTATCTGATTTTAAGATACCTGGAATGTTGTAGAGCGGCCTTATCTCTGGCTCTTTGAATCTCTGCTTTTTAGCATCAAATGGTTTAAACTGTTTTTTCTCTAAAGGAGGATCATAACGGTAGACTATTACGATTACTTGGTTATTTTCATCGTAGTAGTTCCAACTACAAGTCAGGTATTGTTCTAGATCTCTAATATTATTTTTTTCTTTGATGCCAAGCCATTCACTTATTGAGAGCATTACTTCAGGAAACTCTGTTTTTGCATTCTTCCCGTGTACTGTTGCCCAAAGGTCAATAATGTCACCACCTTCTCCTGTTGCAAAATCTTTCCATAATCCAGCTCTTTCACCTGTTAACTCTATTACAGTGCTTTTGCCTTTGTTACCCTGTACATCACCTACATAAAACTTATCACCACGAAATGTTCCTCTTGGTAGTAGGTGAAAAAGACAAGATCTGATGTTTTGCAAAAGCTGAGTTTTGAGCTCTACCATAGTGTCCGTTTTGCGGACAAATTAAGGGAGAGTAGACCGGTGGAACTTCCCCACGAGCCCCTCGCAAAACTGTGCATGAACCTCTCGACTCACACAGCTTCCATTATTCATCTTTTGACCTAAACCTAATATCCAGTGGTAGAAAGTTTCTGGCCCTTCCTTTCTCATTTTTCCTAGAAGTTGCCTTGCTAGTCTTCCATGAGTTCGAAGTTTCTTGTACTTTCTTCTGACCCACTTTTCTAGGTGCCGCTCTATGTTTCTCAGAGGTTTGTATATCTCTTTCCTGTAAAACCTGCCATAGTACTGATACCATCCTCTGACTATTGGATTTACTATCTTTGATATTTCCTCTAATGTTTTGTGTGTATTTCGTAGTATTTTCCATGACCTTATGGTTGTAGTAATATTTTTCTTGGCTTTGTTGCTAATTGCAGGAAGAAATGAAACAAAATGCTTTCCTATTTTACTTTTTGCTAACCTTGGTCTATATGTGTAGCCCAGAAAATCAAAACTTTGCGTAGGAAATTCACTTTTTCTATTGTCATCCTTGCAGTACACAATTTGTGTCTTTTCAGGATGTAATTTTAGCTTATGCTCAGCCAATCTTTCTTCAATTGCTATCTTCATAAATTCCGCCTGCTTCTGAGTCTTACAGTGCACTATCGCATCATCTACATACCTCTCAAATGGTATTGTTGGGCACTTTTGTCTCATCCACTCATCAAATACATGATGCATAAATATGTTTGAGATTATCGGGCTTATTGAACCTCCCTGTGGAACTCCTTTATCCCTGATTACCTTACTGCCATCTGTTTGCTGAATTGGAGCTTTCATCCATCTTTCAACATACAGTATGACCCATTTGCAGTCTGTGTGCTTCTTGATAGCTTGCAATGCCAACTTGTGGTCTAAATTGTCGAAAAATCCTGATATATCAAGATCTATCACCCAATCGTACCTCCAGCATCTTTTACGCGCTGTGTCTACCGCATCCAATGCAGATCTATTTGGTCTATAACCATATGAATCTTCGTGGAATTTTGGCTCTACTAGCGGCTCAAGATACATAGAAGCTACTGTTTGCCCTATCCTGTCGATTACTGAAGGAACACCTAAAATTCTTTGTCCTCTTCCTGTACCTTTCGGTATTGCAACAGCTTTTACAGCTTCTGGAAAATAACTTCCAGATGACATCCGATTCCATAGTTTGTACAGATTATCTTTTAGATTTTCCTCAAATTTTGTTATCGAAACCTCATCTACACCAGCAGCACCCTTATTTCTCGATACTTGTTTATAAGCTCTCCAAATAAGTTGCTTTGGTATATCAAAAGACTTTGTTTTATTCATTAACTCCTCCCTTGCGGTTGATAAATAACTAAAACTAAATAACTCAGCCCCTTCGCTCCATTCCCATTACAGAAACTTCTTCACTACTACGAGCTGATCCGCCCCTGTTTTTCGCATCGGTACTCTCATCCTTAGAGTTTAGCTCCTTGGATTTCTTCCTTATCATCGAAACGACAGGTTCCCGTAGTTCCGCACAATAGCCTAAAATAGATTCATGCCACCTCTATGCCGGACGCCATCTACCCAGTAAACAAGCTCCTGATAGACTTATCCCAGGTTACTACAGAACCCCTGGTTTTGACGCCTCCTAATTGTCATTTTCGACACTTCATCAGTGGTTCACTTTCGTTCATCTCTCTACTTCACACATGATGCATAGTTGCACCTTTTCCATAACGCTCACCACCTTGGCTCTTTACCAAAGCAGCTTATGGTTGTTTAAAGCCTGCTCTTGTAAACCGGCTCCGAGGGGCCCACCCTCATCTATCATGCAGCTTCAACACTTTCCATGTCTCTACGGCGCACCTGTAGCTATAACTTTAGAGTTCTGCCAACGCCCATTTACTCTGCTAATGAATTTTGCTGGTATTGATTTACCGTTTCTTAGCTCATATACTACTTGCAAGACATTTGCACGTTTATTTGGTTGAAACATTACCATACCAGATGTATAAAAACTTCTTAAAGCATTAGCACCAATTAAAGCTTGAAAAGGACTTTTTGCGAGTGTAGCTGTGGATACTTTTCTGGTATGACGTGTAATAATGATTCCAGCCATAGGATTAATTATAGAACGTAATTTTTCTATTCTGCTTTGCAGGCCAGAAAATATATTTTCATAGTCAATCGAATCCAAGACGATAAGATCTATCGTTTTAAATTTTTCCCCTATGATCTCTTTTATTCTCTCTATACCTTCATCATTTAAAGTTAATCTCATCTTTGTAGTAACAATCAAGTTTTCCTCTGCTAGATTTGGCAGCCTTTGATTAGTTATGATTTGTTGTATGCGTTCCCTGATATAATTGTACTCCATCTCATTTTGCAGATAGATTATTTTTAGTGGCCTTGCTGACTTCATCTTAAGAAACGACACTCCTGCTGCAAGATGTGCAAGCAAAGAGAGAAGAAAATAACTTTTGCCAACCTTTGGCGTACCACCAATGACTAAAAGACCACCTGGAGTGAGAATTCGTGGAGCTATTATATCTTCTGGTATTGGTGATTGATCACTTAAGTACTGCTTTACAGAAAATATTTTTTCTTCTCTTTTCCCCCCTTTTTTTTCTCCACTCTTTGATTTTTTATTGAGCCACTTTCTAGCAGAATATATATCACCTTTAATCAAAATCCAAAGATCAATAATATCACCGCTAGTCCCTTTGGTAAAATTACGCCAATCACCAGCTTCCTTACCTACTATTTTAACTGTAATTGTATTTCCATTTAAGTTTCCGATATAAGTTTTTTCTCGGTAAAACTCACCATTTGGAAGTAGGTAAGAAACACACTCCTTGATATTATCAATCAATAACATCTTTAACTCTTTTTGCTTTTTAGACATAAAATTCCCATACATATTTTTCATACGTGTAAAGTTGAGATTAGCTAGCTCACAATCAACTATGTTTTTTAAAATTTTTTGAATTTAGTTTCATTACAACTTTTGTTTGTAATTTTGTTTTTTATTCGAGTAAAAAGTGCATTTTTGACAATAAAAACCCTAACTTAATCATAGAAAAATTTTGTATCAAACAACAGTTACTGCTTAGATCTTATGGTTAACGAATATGTGGATAAATACTTTAAATGTGTGTAGACGTATTTATCCACATATTCGTTAACCTATTTTCTATGCAGATTTTTTTAATTCACATTGACTGCTTCTTTAAGCCTCGCATTGGCAATTACTATGATTTTACGCATTAGAGCTGTCATAGCCACCATCTTCTTTTTACCTTTACCAACAAGCCTTGAATAGAAGGCACCAAGCGCAGACTTAGACCTTGAAGCAGACATCGCAGCTGTAAAAAGCTTTTCACGAACGTTGCTTCTGCCACCACTTATTCTGCGATAACCAATAGTTTTACCACTTTCTTTCGGATGAGGTGCAACTCCAGCAAGACTTGCAATTTCTCCCCTACTTACATAACCAAGTTCTGGCATTAGACACAGAAAATCTTGAGATAATTTTGCACCTATTCCTGGAACTGTTTTAAGGATTTTTTGGCGCTTTTGTAACTCTGGATTCTCATCAATAATTTTTTGTATGGTATTGTTGAGCTCATCTATCTGGCTATTAAAGAATTCAATAGTTTTCTGACAGCTTTCTTTTATATGGTCGTTTTCAGGTGCTGCAAGCCTAGATTTCTCTTGAGCTCTCATTTTTGTAATGTCATCACGACGTTGACAAAGTGCAACTAAGGTTGTTTGTTCTTTTGACATAGGTGCAAATAGAGATAGAGTACTATAGCGTTCAAACCCATACTGAGCAAGGGCTCTTGCATCTGATTGATCAGACTTTGCTAAAGTTCCATGAGATAGAACAAAGCTTTTTACTTTGCGAGTATTAGCTCGATGTACAGCAATATCTTTATCAACAAGAAAATGTGCTAAGCCAAGCTCATATTTTCCAGTGTTTTCCAGAGTTACTAAAGAATTAGGTAAGATATTTGAAAAATCTTGAAACAATTGTTGCCAGCCAGCAGTATCATTGTCGAATTCGACAGCGTTCTTCTGTTTGTGAACTGCAACAACATTTTTAAATTTTCCGATATCAATGCCAATAAAATTTTGATAAGATGTAATCATAATAACCTCGATTAGTTTTAATTAATTTAAGATTGTAAACGGGTGCATACATATGTCCCATGCAACTATTCAAACGTATCGAGAGATGGGCTAGTGTACCTTGATCCGAACGGTTATAATACCAACAGTTGGTCGGTCGCACACGCCCGTGATAACTCTATTCCTATAGTGAGTAGGGTTATCTTCCCTCTTATCTCCTTTATATCATATTTTTAACTTACAACAGTTGGGATTTAGGAGACATAAATACGTGCTTTCCAGTTAGTAGCGTAGAAGAAAGAGGAAATAAATTTGTATTGGGAAGCGATAAACTTTCAGGGCAATATTGGAATTTAAAACACAAGCCAATTTTAGAAAGATTTAGCGTTACTCACAACTATAAAGCAAAAAATTATACAGATCAGAAGGTCAGAAAATATGTTTTAGCAGAACACAACGTTTACTATAAAAATGACTCAGATTCAGAGCAAAAAGACTCAATACACGAATTAGAAAATTACATTTTAGTGTTTTACCCAGGAGTACTGAAGTGGCACGAACATCGACATTTGCACAGAAGTTGGAAAAATAGTCAAGCAATATGTGTAATAAGTTAAATACTTATATTTAGATCCTCATGTATTATGTTAATAATAGGTTAAAACGTATGAAATAAAAAGAAAAGGACTTGCTTTCTTATGCTAAAAAGGACATGAATTAAATAGCAGCAGGTAAACATAAGAAATTTATCTGGCGCTAGAAAAGCTAATTTTGTGAGGTAAGTATGAAGTTTAGCGAAGAAAAGAGAGAATCTTTTAGTAAGTTTTTTAAAGAAGTATCAAGTAACGGGTTTAAAAACATTAATAAAAGAAATGAAGAAGGAGAGACGATATTGCACCAAGCAGTAGAAATCTCTGATTACAAAACAGCGAGGTTATTAATAAAAAAAGGGGCAGAGGTAAATGCAAGAGATAAAAATGGTTATACACCACTACACTGTGCAGTATTTGCGAAAAGCTTAGAAAATGTAAAAGTGCTGCTAAGGGAAGGAGCAGAAGTAAATGCCACTCAATATGTCACTGGATGTACGCCACTACACTCTGCATGCAAAATAGGAGGAGCAGGAGTTGAAATAATAAAAGAGCTAGTAAAAGCAGGAGCTGAGGTTAATCAACTGAATAAATATGGTGCAACACCAATGTATTACATTTGGGAAAGTGAAAAGTATCGTCTATGTGATAGCAAAGAGAGTGAAAGGGCGAGTAAATTTCTGAGAGAAAAAGGAGGAATAACAAAAAGTAGAGAACTGACGTGCTATGGAATAGAGAGGATAGTGGAAGAAATAGCAGATATGTTGGATAGGAGCTATTTACCTGAGTTCAAAATAATAGAGATAGAAGAAATAAGGAAGAAAGATAAGTCACTAATAAAGGAAGAGTGTAAAAATTTAGCAAGCAAGATAATGAGCCAAGTGAATGAAATGATAGATGAGGTGGTGAGAAGGAAGGCTTAGGGGTTTAAATTTAAAGAAAAGGTGAGGTAAATTATGAGTAAAAAAGAGAAAGAGAAGTCAGCAAAAGAATTATTAGAGAACTCATGTAAAAATATTTATGAAAGAGACGAAAAAGGAAGAACAGCTCTACATTATGCAGTAGACGCAAAAACAGTGAGGTTATTAGTTGAAAAAGGAGTGAATGTGAATGCAACAGATATAGGAGGATATACAGCACTGCATCTAGCGGTAACGGAGAAACGTCTAGAAATCGTGAGGGAATTGATAAAATCAGGAGCAGACGTAAATGCTGAGGAATATGGAAGTAAATGCACTCCATTGCACCTTGCATGTATGGTGGGGAAAGTGGAAATAGTAGAAGAGTTAGTGGAAGCAGGAGCAGAAATAGAGCAAGCGGATAAATTTGGAATGACAGCAATGGATTATAGTAAAGAAGTAACCGAGGTATTAAAGAAAGAAACAGACAGAATTGAAAAGTTATTTATGAAAGGCTAAAAATATGGAGGAAGAAATAGAAAAGAAAGTAATGAATTTAGAGAGAAAACCTTTGGGTGAGCTGAGAAAAACGTGGAAGAAGGTATTTGGGGAAGAGGCGCCTAGATACTCAAAGAAATATCTGATACCAAGATTAGCTTATAGAATGCAGGAAAAAGCGTATGGAGAAATGTCAAGAAAGGGGACAAAAAGACTAGAGTATCTGGCAGATCGGCTAGAGAAGGGAAAAAGAATAAGTAGCGATAAACTGCCAGTAGAGGGAACAGAGCTAATATTAGAGAGAGGGGAAGAGACTCACGCAGTAATGGTAACAGATAAGGGTTTAATCTACAGAGAAGAATTTTTCACATCATTATCAGCAGTAGCCGGAAAAATAATGGGAATGAGTTACAATGGGCCGCTCCTATTTGGTTTGCGTGATCAAAAGGGAAGGGAAAATGTGTAAAGGGATAAGATGTGGAATATATACGAGAAAGTCAAATGAAGACGGTCTAGAGCAGAAGTTTAACAGTTTAGATGCGCAACGAGTAGCATGTGAGAAGTACATAAAGAGCAAAGAAGGCTGGGTAGCATTGGCCAAAAGGTACGACGATGGAGGTTTCTCAGGAAAGAATTTAGAAAGACCAGCAATAAAGGAATTATTTGAAGATGTAAAAAAAGGAGAAGTAGATTGTGTAGTAGTATATACGCTAGATAGATTATCAAGGGAAACAAAAGACAGCATCGAAGTAACATCATTTTTTAGAAGACATAGAGTAAATTTTGTAGCAGTAACGCAGATATTTGACAATAATACGCCAATGGGAAAGTTCGTACAAACGGTGTTATCAGGAGCCGCACAACTAGAAAGAGAAATGATAGTAGAGAGGGTAAAAAATAAAATAGCAACATCAAAAGAACACGGACTATGGATGGGAGGAACTTTGCCGTTTGGGTATGATGTAAAAGATAAAGAATTAATAATAAATGAGAAAGAAGCAAAAATAGTAAAGCATATATTTGCAAGATATTTGGAGCTGAAGTCAATGGCAGAGTTGGCAAGAGAGTTAAATAGCCAAGGGTACCATACGAAATCAGATATCTTTAAAAAAGCGACGGTGAGAAGAATAATAACAAATCCAATATATATGGGAAAAATACGGCATTATGAGAAAGAGTATGAAGGAAAACATGAAGCAATAATAGAGGAAGAAAAATGGCAAAAAGCGCAGGAATTGATAAAGAATCAACCATATAGAAAAGCAAAATATGAGGAAGCGCTACTTAGGGGAATAATTAAGTGCAAGAGTTGTAATGTGAACATGACGCTGACATACTCAAAAAAAGAAAATAAAAGATATCGATATTACATATGTAACAATCACTTAAGGGGAAAAGGTTGTGAATCAATAAACAGAACTATAGTAGCGGGAGAAGTGGAAAAAGAAGTGATGAAGAAAGCTGAACAGCTATATGAAAAATGGGGAAAAAAAGCGGAAGAGTGGAAAAATTTAAGTTTTGGAAAACAGAAAGAAGTAGTGAAAAAGTTAATAAAAGGAGTAATGGTAAAAGAAGATGGAATAGAAATGGGTTCGGAGGATAAGGTGGAATTTATACCAATAATGAAGAAGAAAGGAAATAAATGTACAGTGATTGAGCCAGAAGGTAAAACAAACAATGCGTTACTGAAAGCAGTGGTAGGAGCCCACCTATGGAAACGTCAGCTAGAAGAGGGAAAATATGCAAGCGTAGGAGAGCTAAGTGCCAAAATTAATATAGGTACAAGACGTATACAACAAATTTTAAGGTTAAATTATTTAGCACCAAAGATCAAAGAAGACATAGTAAATGGGAGGCAGCCAAAGGGTTTGAAGTTAGTTGAATTGAGGGAAATACCAATGCTGTGGAGTGAGCAGATGAAGAAATTTTGCAAATTAGCGATTTAAAAATCACACGATTAATACTTTACTAATACAAATTAGCTACATAAGAGATACAAAGAAAAAAATAATATGAGAAAACTAATTACCGGAAAAACTAATGAAGCAGATATAACCTATGAGTTGCCATTTGATCAAGATCAGTTAACAAGCAAAGATAAAAAGGAGCTTTTTAAGCTATTAAAAAGGATACAAGAGGGTAAAAGTATCAGTGAAAAAATTAGTAAATCCTTTCATGATACACGAAAGATTCCGTGGATACTAATAGTTGATATATATGAACGTAGAAGAGACGTATTCACACTATTACATTATGCTAGATTTTGCAAGAATAAGCAAGCTGAGAATGATCTTTTAGAAGAAGCTAAAAAACATGGGCTTTTTAAGGAGTTTAATCGTACGAAAATAGTCTCGGACTACTTAGGAAGTCATGGAGAATTAATACGTACATATAGTACTGTTAAAGATGGTGTAGTAAGGGTAGAAGGTTTTGAGCCTTGGGATGATAAGGAAGTGATGAATCCAAATATGACAAGTGACAAAGAAGAAAAAAACTCGTTAATAGAAACTATTATGGAAGGATCAGTGGCTTATAATATTTCAGAAGATATTGAAGAAGTTTCGGATAAGAATAAAGAAAATTTTTATGGAGAACAACAAGAAGAAACCGCAGAAACTGGCACTCAGCCGTGCAAGAAGATTAATAATGGTGAAGATTATGAAAGGAATGAAGAAAATCAAGGGAATTTCGCTAACTCAGGAAGAACGGTGGTAAAAGAGCTGAATGCTTTAAGAATCTTTTCTTCTAACCCTTGTGTTAACGATAAATCTTTCAAAATTGCAGATGAAGAATCATCAACAAAAGCAATGCAACGGAGAGCGATTCTGACTGGTGCCGTTGGGGTGGTGCTACTGGTAAGTGGTATTGTATCACATATTATGAAAATGCCTACTATAGGAACAGTTGGAGTGATTGCTGGATTGGCATGCATAAGCTTTGCGTTGTACAGTACCCTAGAACCGAGTACAAAGCTAGAGAAGGTAGAAGAGCTCTTCCGATCCAACGCAAGAGAACATTCCTAAAAAACACAGATATTAAAATAATTTCCTAAGAAATACTTCTAATTTACTAACCAAGTACTAAACCTGCTGCTATTTTCCTCAAGGCAATCCATCAACTTAATAGGTATATTGTTTACACTACTCATCTTCGTAGTCAGGATATTGTGGAGGAGCCTCTCCTTGCTTTTTAGTAACTTTTGGATATCTTGTTCCAGCTTCTGCTTCAATAATGCCACAACATTCTACTAAAAATTCCCAATTATCGCCATAATCAAAAAGAAAAATCATTTTTTTATCTGGCTCAAAAACCTTGTAGATATAAGAATTTTTGACGCTTTTTTCATTAGGCATAAACTATAATCAGTATTATAAAATAAAGTGTATACTTCATTACTTTCATAAATATCGTTTATGTTACTATAAAAACCAAATTAATGATCTAACTCAAAACTAAAGACCTTTATGATAGTTTCTGCAAATTTATAAAGACAGCTTTCAATTCCATCTCACGGTAGATTTTTTTGTCTAGAGAAACTTTAAATAAGTATACTTTCTTTTTCTTATCCACTTAATTTATCTTTAACTTACATTAAATTAACCAATAGCAAAAAAACAACACAAGTCAAACATAACCTTACCCACATATCTTACCCTATTCGGACTATTAGGAGAAATGCTATACTTTAGAAAAAGCTTAACTGAACTTTCATTCGTTCTGACAACACATACTTACTTTTAATGACCGATGATATGGTCGTTGCTGGAAATAGGCGTTCTTAGGCCTTGAAGATGACTGTTTACTTTCGGCAAATCGTCTAAATCATGCTCTATTTTTTGTGTTTCCATCTCAAATTTAAATCCCAATTTTTCACAGAATTTTTGAAAGTATTCTCTAATAATAGAGAGCAAGTTTCTATCTCCTTCTTTATAATTTTTTAATTCCTTGGGAACAGTGAGTGATAATTTACCGTCTTTATAGGTTACACCATCTTTTCCATCTTGAGACTCAAGTGTAAATTCCAGTGAGGTGGATAGACCACATATTTTTTCCCCTGGATTATCAAATTTGATTACAGGTATTTCCATATCAGACTTTACTCTTATGTTATTATGGTCAGTGTAATCAATATTCATTACTTTGTCAGGGTCTTGCGTTGTTAATCGATAATTGCTAAGTGCAGAGTGATATTCAATAAATATACCTGCTAAGTATCCTGCTTGATTACAATTAGTAACTAGTTCTTCTAAGATAGGGGCACTCGGAACTTCTGCTTCAGCATATTTAAACATTTCCTTAAAAATTTCCTTTACAAATGGTCGGTAGTTCTTATTCTCATCTCCTACTTTGAGTAATAGATGCATATGCTCTCTTCCAGCATTGTAAAATCTCTCAAAATCTCTACCGTACGAATTGGTTTTCTGATAATCAGGAATTTCAGGATTTTCACAATGACTTTCCCACAATTCACTTAACGCGTTATATGCAAGTTCTTTTTCAAGATCCTTAAGGACTGAATTAACAAAAGCCCTGCCATGATCTTTATCTATTTCTCTTTGTTTTTTGCTTGCGGCTTCAGCGCTATATATATCATAACTATTAAAAAGGTTGCTTTTGCGATATTTCGCTCCTTCCATTAACACAGAGGTTAAAACTGTATCTATAATCTTTCCATTAATAACAAAGTTCATTCTTGGAAGATCGAAATACATTGTTTCACCAGAGTGTGCTGATTTATTGCTCTCGCCAGCCTTTAATTTACTAAAGCTAAATTCTTTAATTTTAACCTTCAACGTAACTATTGGATTTGCTTCTGTCATAGTCCGTACTTATTAAAGCCCCTAAACTTGATTATAACATAAGAACCATTAATAGATTATTAACAACACCTAAACGCAACAAAGGCCTTACACCATCTGTACAACAAATACGCAAAGACAATAGAACTTTATTATATTCTATCTATAATGATTCAAAATAGCAAGCCTCAAACTAGAAGCCTGCTACCACTTACTGGTTACTTTACATCAATCTTCTTGATGTGTTTCTCTGACTTAGGTATGGTTACATGTAATACTCCATCTGAAAAACTAGCAGATACTTTATCTCGCTCCACATTTACTGGAAGCTGAATAGACCTATAGAAAGAGCCATAGTACCTTTCTCGATGATAAAACTGCTTATCTTTTGACTCGTTATCACATGTCTTTTCACCCTTCACTATTAAGCTATCGCCAGATATACTAATATCTATGCTTTCTTTGGAAATACCTGGTAACTCTAATGAGAGGCAATAGCTTTCCTTTGTTTCATAAAAGTCACAAGCTGGTAATAGACTGTTGCTTCTTCTGGAAAGCTCTGGATTCCATCCTGTAAAGAAGCTATCAAATATGTCATCAACGGCCCTTTGTAACCCTCTTACACTAAAGTTATCACGGTTATTGTTTTTATTTGAATGAACTATATTACTCATGTTGTACCTCCTTTCACTAATATGTGCATTATGTAATCATTCCACTTGTTAGTTTCAATACCTTATACCAAATATCATAAATAAGTAGGCAAATAACTCACAGAACAAATAGTTTTGATCGAACTTTCCGTAATATTACGAATGAATGCACATATAGTATCCTCCAATAAACTAATACCAATTCCTAAAAATAAATAGACAAATAAAGAAAAATTTCTAAAATAGAACAATTTAAGAATTAGTGAGGAGTTATGGCAGGAAAAAGTAAAGCAATAGGAGAAGAATGATATAATAAGTGTAACCTGGAATTAAAGAAGCACGGAATAAGAGGAGAGATAGGAAGAAGATTACAGGCAATAATATCTGGAAAAGAATATGGAATAACAAAAGTTGCTCAAATATACCGAATTACTAGAACTACATTGATGAAGTGGATTACAAGATTTAAGGAAGGAGGAGTCGATGCGTTTAAAATACAACCAGGACGTGGAGTAAAGCCGAAGTTGAGCTACAAGCAGCAAGAAGAAATTAAAAATGTCATAGCAGAAGAAGGAGCCAACCTAACGGCTAAGAAATTAAAAATCATAATTGAGAAAATGTTTTCTATTGAGGTAAGTAAGTCTACAGCACATGGACTGATGCAAAAGTTAGGTTTTTCGTATATTACTCCAAGGCCTGTGCACAATAAACAGGATAAAAATAAACAAGAAAAGTTTAAAAAAAAATCTTAATGAAACTATTGTCACGTATCCCGAAAAAGAGCTATTTTTCTTCGATGAATCGCGGTTTGGCACACATTCAAAGATTGGACACGGGTGGTTTAAAAAAGGCATTAGGACACAGGTTAAGGTGAAATTAGGTAGGCAAAACTTTTATCTCTATAGTGCAGTTAATCCTAGAAATGGAGAGACTTCTAGTTTATTCGCACCAAACGTCAATACTGATTGTATGAATATATTCCTTGAGCAGATGTCACAATATTTAGGAACAAGGGAGGCATTTCTTATTGTGGATTGTGCAGGATGGCATAGATCCAAAGGTTTAAAAATACCACAAAATATTACCTTAATCTACTTACCTCCATATTCACCAGAGTTAAATCCAGTAGAGCGTTTATGGCAATATTTGAAAGACAATCTCATTAAAAATAGAATATATGACTCTGTTAGTTTATTGGAGGATACTATATGTGCATTCATTCGTAATATTACGGAAAGTTCGATCAAAACTATTTGTTCTGTGAGTTATTTGCCTACTTATTTATGATATTTGGTATTATACCTAAATTTTGGATTAGTGATAAAAAAGCTAGAGGAAGAATGGACTATGGATTTGTCGAATTGGACTTTGAATACTTGATATCTTCTTTCCAGATAGATTGAAAACGAAGTTGTATAAAAAATGCTGCTTTGAATGGTTATTTTTGAAATATTTGAGCCTGATTTTTAAATTCCCCTTTCATTTACTAACTGATTGCAATAAGCTTCTTTCATAAAGCTAGATGGAACATATGATTTTTCTATTGTACAATCTGACTGTTTCATAGTTTTAGCTAACTCTTCAGAAACGTCACTGTTTATTTCAAAATAACCATCTTCTATGCCTATAGAAACATTTTTTCCTCCTAAAAGACAGCTCCCCCCTAAACTTGATTTATCCTCCAACTTACTAAAACGTGCTATGCTTTCTTCGTTGGCGAGCTTTACTTCTATTTTATTATTATCTCTATCACTAGGAGATAAATAAACACTGACCTTCCCAAAGTAAGTAGTAAAAGACATTTCAATTCTACCCTCCGAAATGTCGGTGTAATTCCTAACTCCTTCTTCATTTTCAACTCTAACTATACTTTCTCCAACTTGAAGCATACCAATTTCCAGACCTAAATTTTTAGCTTTTTTATTGTTGAATATTCTTGCAACTTCGACAACACTATCTTTTGGATATTTTATACAAAAGTGTCCATTGTCCATCTCTAACTCAAAATCATGATCATCAGTTTTTACACTTACGTCTACGATACTTTTGTACACCAAGTCCTTAAGTTCTAAAAGTATTTTTTCTCGTTGATCTAGAGCGTATCTATCTGAGCAAATTATGTTCACGAAATCGCCATGTTCTTCATCGCTAAATCTATTTAAAGACGCACCTCTTGATACTATTTGCAATATCTTTTTCTCATCTAAAAATCCATAAATTCGGGTAGTATCGTAAGAAAAATATAGCTTTTGCAATGTATCAATTATGCGATCCACTAAAGATATATTAGCTTTATACGGAAGAGTGAACATTACTCTTTGTTTCAGCGCCTCGCTTACAATTTTATCAAGTCTTTTATTGCACTCTTCATAATCCTCTTCATTACCATAGTTACCCAAAGCATCCAATTCATCATGAATATTATCTATTTTTTGCCAAATACTTTCATATTTTTCTCTTTCTCTTTCTCTTAATTTTACTTTTGCTAAGGAAAAAGAATCTTTTTTACGTATTATGTTTGCATTGTAGACTAGTTGACCGTAGGTCCTACCAACAATTTCATCATAATCAAAGCAATAGCTAACATTATAGTCACTTTCACTAGTTGATTCCTGATCATTGCTACTTTCATCGTCATCTTTATTCCATACTTCAATATCGTAATCAGTGTTTTCAAGGTTTTTGTCTTCACTTGTTCGATAATCTTGATTGTTTTCTACTTTTTCGTACAGCCAGGTTGATTTTTGATCATCGCTACTTTCATCGTCATCTTCATTCCATACTCCAATGTCGTAGTTAGTATTTTTAGGTTTTTTATCTTCACCTGTTTGATAATCTTCTGCTTCTCTATATAGCCATATTGATTCCTGGTCATCATTATCATTGATACGCCTCATTTCCACTTTTGTTGTAGACTGAGGTCTTACTATTTCTTTTCTTACGTTTTCTTTGTTTAATTCATCTTCAAGAGACACTTCATTACTAATATAGAAGTTTTTCTGTTTTAAACTCTCATTTTCATTCTGCAATGAACTAAATTCTGCAAACAGTTCTTCACGCTCTGATAAATAAACATAGAGCTGGCCTATTACATCATTAAGTTCCTTATCTTTTTCTAATATCTGGTTTTCATAATTACTCTTCAAATCCTCTATACTGTCTACCAGCACTACACTTTCTTTTCTTAGTCTACTTGAGTTAGATTCAACCAAATTTAACCTTTGCTGTAACTCTTCATTTTTTTTGTCTATCATCTGTATTTCACTCTTCATATCTTCTAATTTGCTGTCCAAGTTCCCTATTATGTCATTTTTATTCTTCACGTCCAATAATACTTTTTCTATTTCTTGTTTTAGCTGTTCAATTTCTTGGCCATTTTTAGTTAATTCTCTTGTTTTTCTTTGTAATTGAGCTTCAAGCTCTTTAATTTTCTTTTCTAGGATCTGATTTTTCTTGCTGAGCTCACTCACTTCTTGATCATACTCTTCCGCTATACCTTTATAGCATTCCAAGAGCTTTTCATTTTTCTTGAGATCAAAGTTTTCTTGTTGCAGCCTTTCTATTTCACCATCTGAATTATCTATTACTTGGTTACCCTCACTACCAATCTCAAATATCTCTTCAGAAGTAATCGTAAAATCTTTAAATACGCAAGGCAAAGTAGTGTCTTCAAGGTTATTACTATCAAATGAGTTATATTGTACTACCTGCCTTGAACTAGGCATACTTATACCTTTCTATTAACAAAGGCACACAATGCATTATATTTACTATATACGCAACTGATTTAAACATAATTTATTTACTAATTCATATTGTGAATTTTTATAAAATAGGTTTATATGCAAAATATTATAATAACGTTAAAGCACGTAGCTAATACCATTATTAGTACAGTATAAAGGGCCTTTTTGCCTATAATTGAAGAGTTTAAGCAAATTCATAATATACCTCATTTATCTTCTAATAACGAAAATTTGTATCGAAACAGATAAGACCATAAGTATGAAATTCAAAGAGGAATGAATCAGTTAAATCAAGAATAGATGTTGTGTTATAGTAGTGATTATGCTAATTATTGGGTCGTTTGGTTAAAAGGTAATTGTGAAAAGGGGTAAGAATTTGACTGAAGATAAAAAATTAGCATCTGATATTCTAAAAGAGGTTGCAGGTACTGGTACTGCTGATAGTGATAAAGTGACATTGTTTGACATTAAAACAGCTTTACAAGAACGTGGTTTTGGTATTTTAATAATCATCTTCTCCTTGCCGCTATCGGTGCCTATACCGGTTCCACCTGGTTATACAACTATTCTTTCTATACCTTTAATCTTGTTTTCATTACAACTTCTGCTTGGGTTTCATTCTCCCTGGATGCCACGTTGGTTGGAAAGGAAATCCTTTAAACGTTCAACATTAGCCCTTGTGGTTAAAAAAACTTTACCTGCATTAAAAAAAATAGAAAAGTTCATGAAACCGAGAATGTCTTTTATCTTCTGTGGGCCAGGTGAAAAGATTTTGGCATTTATAATGCTGGTTTGCGTATTGGTGATAGCCAATCCGTTTCCGTTGACTCACTTCATTCCAGCAATCGGTACGACTCTTATTTCACTTGGTATTATGAATAAAGACGGGCTTGTCTCGATACTTGGAGTGTTGGTATCCTTGTGTGGAATATTATTTGCTCTTATTGTAATAGTAAAAGGTCCACAGCTTATAATTAGTGCGTTTTCTTTTCTCAAGAGTTTTGCATACGGTTAATCTTGAGCTATTAGCAAATTAGATATTCTATAGAAATACCATGGCAACCAGTGTGGAAGCAAATTCTTTTGTTTACTGTTTGTGTCTCAAAAGCATAAAAAAGTACGTACTGTTGTGAGAACAATTTAAACAAAAGCGGCGTTTTAAAAGTAAAAGCTTGGAATTTTTACAACAAAGTTAGGCAAAACAGTTCATATGTAGATTTAGCGAAAGTAAGGCAATATAGGTGATTTCAGCGTATAATAAAATCACCATATAAAAAAGTTCGTATGTATCGTTTGGAAGTCCAATCCATACCAAAAAAACTTGTTCTCACCGCACTTGGTTTTGAGCGCTGAAAATGGTTGATTTACTTGAGATATTAATAATATAGTTTACTGAATTAATAGTAATTCATTTGAGAATAAAAAGAAAAATTTATGATAATTTTACATTTCAAATCGATATTGTTCTTTTTATAAAAAATATTCCTATACTGCGCAAGGTCAAGTTTTAACCACATCAATTTTTCTTTCAAATTAAATCTTATCTTTTACAATGGGTCTTACGTTTAAATTATTTGATACCCAAAATTAAGGAAGCCATTTTAAACGGCACACAACCTCAGCATCTAAAACTAGCTGATTTGAAGGAAATATCACTCTCATGAGAGGAGCAAATGAAGGTGCTTTACGGACAAGAGTCTTAATAATAGTCTTCTATATTATTGTTAATAAACACCACCATAAAATATCTTACTATTACCCACAAATAAAAACATAGTATTGTATTTACTCAAATAATTTAATTTTATTAACCTGAAAGCTTATTGGATTAAAATTATTAAACTAAGAGTTATAATTTTAGCAACTAAAAGCTGTAAATTGCACCATATAAACAGTTATTTCAAGCAAAAGTTATGCCATTAAGAGCTACGCAACAAACATTTATATTTGTGGGTAATAGTAAGATAAAATATGCAGAAACAACCTAGAAGACCGATTACAACCAATGCGTAAATATAGAGTAAAGAAAACTTCATCCACCTATTAACTTCTACCTACTACCTCTACTATTGCTATGGTTATAAACTCTACTCACTCCATCAATTTTATCTAATGCAGACTGCGGGTTACCAAAATCAATTGATATCACTCTTTCTCCGCCTAATTGTAATGCTCCTCCACCTCCACGCTGTGGGTATTGGAGTCCTAAAAATTGTAATAGTAATGGATCAATTTCATGTTGAATTCCTGGATGATCTTGAATCAGTCTACCCCTAGGAGAAGATAGAGGATCATTTTGGAATAATTGTGAAATATTTCTTCTCCGATTTTTAAAGTATTGTTCATTTCTTTGAGATTGTCTAGTGTCATTTCCAATGCCTACACTAAGAAGACCACGTATATAACCTATAATACCCTCACCTTTCTCTCCAAAGTTATTATTTCCCTGTAAAGCTTGATCAATAGCTTGGTTAATATCCCTAGCATTTTCGTATACCCATATGCCACAATTATGGCCATCTGTTTGCTGATGAACGGAAACATTATGGACATTATCATCGTTAATATCACATTCTCTTAAAGCTCCTCGAATATTATTGTCAATACCACTATCTGGACCAAGTGAATCAGCATAATACCCATAATAATTTCCATTTTGGTGTACAATAACTAATGTAACCCAATGACGATTACCTACATTAATAATAGCAATTAATCTATCTTTTTCACCCGAATCTACTTTTTGTTTAAAGTTAGCTATGTGACTACTTAATAAGCCCCTACCTGTTGGATCATTTTGATTTCCATCGACTCCTACTGAAGTTATTGTAAAATCATGACGATTATTAGTTGGATTAGATCGATCATCATAGAAAGTATATTGTTGTGCAGCGAAAAACATGTCATGAGTTTGTAGCCAATAACGATAATTTTGATTATCTGTTGCAAAGTCTAGTGCAAGTAGATCATGCACATCTTCTATCTCACGAGCGTTGTTTCTACGAAGGATAGCATTTATTTGTTGTAATATTCCTTGTGCTGTAGGAGTACCACCTCCCCTTATTCTTGACTTTAATGTTTCTATTACCTGTGCTCTAGTACCTTGCAAGTAACTAAACGGAACATGTAGATTGTCGCCTATATCAAGCAAAAAAATCGAATTTTGTCCTGGTGCTTTTTCTTCGTAAAAACGCCTAAAGTTTTCACGAGTCTGATCTGATAATAGACCTTCTGGTGGATTCTCATCAATAACACTTTCAGGTCCCACTAATCCTCCTGGTCTTGAACCGCGAACATGACGATCAAGCTTGTGTACATACTCTTCTCTTCCTATCCCTTCTGGGAAAAGTATAAGATTACCTGCTTCGCGTGCATCTCTATTAAACACAATAGGAAACAAAACCACCTCATTTCCAGAAGTAATAGGTATAAATCCTCTGTGTTGTTTCTTAAGTCTTCCGATTTCTTGTCTCGCATCATTTTGCTGTTGTCCTACTTCTTCTGCATTATTAGCAAGTCTTAACACATATCCAATTGGGTGAGTATCTAGGTCATTCTCTCTAGGTTGTCTTAATAATAAAAGATCTAATCTCTGTTCTGTAATTCTTGTGAGTATTACCCTTTCTCCTTCTTCTTCCTGCCCCCTTTTTAAACTATATGTTTGACCAACTTTATACATAGCAAGCACTTTATAAGGATTATCACTAGCATAAAATGTACCATGTAGTATAGAACGGAACTTATCCTCACTATTAACATTTATTGTATCCACAAGCGGCATCAATGCTCCAGAGATCTCTTGAAATAATCCTCTATGCTGAGCTATATTTTTCCAGCCATCATTCACAACTTGATTTAAAGTATTATGTACATTTTCAGTATTGGGCACTTGTACAAGATCACCAGCAAGAAAATTATTTGCATTATTATTTTGGTAATCGTGATATAAACCAAGGTCATTTGGTAGATCAATATCTAGTTCAAGTTGATTATTAAGTGTGCATGAAACTTCCCACACATGAACATCATTTCCATTAACATTAAGAGTCTGTAAATTGATGGCTCCTTGTTGTTGCGCATCGTGAGCTCTAATATGAAGTATAACTATATCAGAACCTTCAGCATGAAAGACCATAGTTAAACATCTTAAACCCTCATCACCATGTCTAAATATGTACTTTGTTATAGGTGCTTCGTCTTCCTCTTCTAGTTCTAAAGGGTGCCTATCAAAAGCACTACTTCCAAAAGCAAAGCCAGTTATGCAATCAAATATTCTATTATAATTCTCTGCATTTCTTGGTATTTCAGCAGGAAGATGGTGAAGCAAGAAATCTCTAACATTTTCTCTAATGCCTTCATTCTCCAAACACTCAAATAATCTTTGTACTAAAGGAAATCTATCCTGTTGAAGTTCTACTGTATCAACACTAAAAGGATCTAGATCTAAATTAAAATTTAATCCAACACAGACAGTATTTCTTGATTCAGTATGGATAGGTATAAATGAAGAAGTGTGTAACCTTCCAGCGTAGCCTATGGCACAGTTTAATGTAACATCTGACGGTGTGTCAAATATAGCAAGATTAATAACAATAGGAATATTTTCTCTTTCTGCTTGATGACGTACAAGAAATGCAACATGTGTGTTTCTAGGAGATAAATCAAGATCGATGCCTATTGTGTAGCGATGACTAAAATTTGCTAAGAAACCTAATAAAAACCCGTGACCCTCAAATCTTTGATTGCGATTTTCAATATTATTTTCCAGTACTTGTCTGTAATTATTATAGATGTCAGTTATGTATGGCAAAATTTCTCTGCGTATTCTATCTCTTACATCTTGTCTTCTATCACTCGCTAGCATTTCCATAAAATTATCAATTCCTTGTTGACCCTGTGCTACTTGCGCAAAATTGACCAACCTACCAAGTTGTCTACGCTGATTTTGATTGAGTTGTCTTCCTTCTATTTCCTTAATTGTTAGTCTGTGATCTCCTAAGAGCCGTCTAATAAGATTGATTTCAGATGCTGAATATTTGGCAAATTTATCCCTACCTTGACGATCTTTTTCACGAATTACCTCGAATACCGTTGCAATTGCCTCTCCCTGACTCTTGCCCTTTCCGTGCATGCATACTTTGTATTGCTCAAAATTTAGGTCTTCTTCCCTTAAATTTGGATTTTGCCGTCTAATCTCTTGTACTAGAGCATTTCTCTCCCTTGTACTGAACCTCAACCCATCACTATTAGGACGATCAGAAATACTGTAGCATCTGACAACTTGCTGTCCGTCACGATAAACAGCAACTTTTAGGTTTGCCGTATTTCGATTTTCACCATTACGTGGATTAACACCATGGTTATCAAAACGAAAATAGACTCTCTCATTTGCATTTAAGATATTAGCATCATGTGCAGTAGAAAACATACTAAAAAAGAATACAGGAAGGAAACGACCTGCACTTACATGATACAAGAAAGATGGACATTGATCTAAAAAAGATTCAAATCCTTGTCTGAATCCTTCAAGATCTCCATCCACCAAACTCCTAATAAGTCCATCACCATTACTCATACAAAATACCCCTTATTTACTACGACCAGAAACACCAAGAGTTCATAAGTGGATTACTTATTACCACTAAGCGTAAAGACGCTTTTTTTCTTATAAGAAGAAACACCACTTACACTAGGAGTTCCAAGCTCAGACTGCGGACTATCATCAACTGGCAAAGTTGTTTTCTTACTACCATGAGCTTTAGATCGTGATCGCAAATTACTGCAAGGACCATCACCTACAGGACCAGGTGGTAAAATTGTTTTCTCTAACTCAGAGAATAATTCTTCTGCAAACAGACCGTAATCTACATTTACTCTTTTACCTTCCCTACCGCATAATCTAAGGTCTCTTATTATTAGTTTTTTAAAGAGCTCAAACTTTTCAGGAAAGCAATCTTTGGCAAATGACATCATATCTAATATTTCTTTTTTCTCTATTTCTTTTTCTTCATCAGTCTTATAAATGTCTTCTCGTCTCCAATTGACTATTAACTCTGCAAATACACCACTTGTAGGAACTGTATAATTAGAAGTATTAACAGCAGCTTTTCTGTATTGATACAAGCTACCACATTCCCAAAATTCCATAATAAGAGATCTAGCTTGAACATTTGATTCAGGATTTTTCAACATCACATCTGAAAGAGAGGAAAGAAAAAGCTCATAGTCTCGCTGTGAGAATATTTTGTCCGAACAGTCTCCTCTTGCTGAAACTTCTTTATAACACCAGCACTGTACCAAATCATGAACCGTATCAAAAAAACATGACTCTATTAATTCAGCAAAAAGGGAATATACTCCTTTATCTTTCTGTGATAATTTCTGTAAAAGAGTATCTTTATCGACTATCTTATTTACACAAAAATCTAAAATAGGGGCGTCTTTCTCAACAGATTGAACGCGAGAAAGAGCAAGAATAGCTTCTGTGAGCTTCTTTTCCTTATCTTCTTCTTTTAAATGATTATAAAAATACTCTACCCCTTCACTCCACTTAAGTTTTACAGCACTGTCAAAACCTTCTACTGCATCATACTTCTTTAATTCCCCAGATTCTCTATCGATCCAGAAATCAAATACAGGACCTTTCCTCTTTATGCTATCTAGTAACGAGTTTCGTACGTATTTGCCAAATTCAGTTTCAGTTTTACCATCAAATGCACCAGGAGGAAACTTGTTCCTATAAGATTCAAATCTTTTTTGAAAGAGAGGATGAATTTTATCCACTACACAGTAACTACAAGCCATCTCATATTTGCGAAGTGGATTATCTATTCCACCTATTTTTTCTTCAGTAAACCTTTGACCTAAAGCAGCATTATCCAACCTTACACCTGACCAGCAACCTTCATCTTGAAATACATTGTGCAAAAACTTCAACTTATCACCCTTAAAGTATTTTATGTGCTCCATAAAGTTATCTTGAAGGACTCCCACCCATCTCTTGATAGCTGACTTCCTCCCGGCAACAACTGCTGGATCTGGATGTTTAATAGCTTCCTGTAATTTTTTGGACATCGTAGCCCGAAGCTCTTTCTGTGTTGGCATTATCCCCCCTATTAAGTATTAACAGTGTCATGTAAAAAAGGCATTATACAGAAATTAGAATGGATTGCAATATTAAAATTACCAGAATAGAGGGTTTAATAAAAAAACGTTATGGCTAAAACTTCTTTTCTTGAATTTTCTCAATATAATCAACAGAAAGACCAGTAGTTTGAGTTATAATGTCAATAGAAACTCCTGCTTTAAGTAGATTCTTTGCAACCTCAATTTTCTCTGCTTTTCTGCCTTTTTCATGGCCGATTTGGATGCCTTCTTGTCTACCTTCTTGTCTACCTTTTTGAGTGGCATCATCGAGTTTTTGAGCGAGGACAGCCTGTTCATCACGAATACGCTTTATCTCTTGTTCATAGGCTATAAATTCTTTTTCTGACCAGTTGAACCTATTTAATTCTTCATACGCTCTTTTAATTATTAGATCACTTCCTATTATTCTCTCTAGCTCTTCTTCACTAGTTTCATCTGCATATCTAAAGAAGTAGACCCATTTTTCAACTATACTTGAAAGCTGATCTTCTTTTGTTTTTGGAAATTTAGGCAACTCAATAAATATAAAGTAAAAATCTTTTAGATCACGTTCATTAGTATCTTCATCGCGAATAGTATGCTTTGATTTGTACTCAGACTTATCAGGAAATAAAATACAATCTGCTATAGCAATAAAGATAATTTCCTTAAGGTCCTGGTATTGATCACCTTTATCGGCTTGTCTTGAATAGGCTTTAGCAGCATAGTATTGGGCACGTTTCTCGAAGCCTTTGGTTTTAGCGACCTGCATTTCAATAATCCATTGCACCCCCGTGGAATCTCTACAGAGGACATCAACAATACTTTGCTTTTTAGAGGCAATATCAGGGTCTTGAATAGTACTTAAAAACTCTATATCCTGTATTGCATTTTTGCCAGTAAAACCCAGAATATCATTGAGGAAGTGAATGAGAATATCTTTATTCTTTTCAGTACCAAAGATACGGCGAAAGGCGACATCATTTTTGGGATCAAGAAACTTCGAAAGAGCCATGAGAAAGTAAGATAAAAAGCATTAATTATTATACACAATTGTGAAGAAATATACAACGTTTTTATACTAAAGCCTATTAAAGTTAGCTAAATTTCAAGAGTTGGGAAAAATTACCTTCATAGATAACCCTAGTATGCACCTTAGACGCCCTTTTGTAGATCTTTTTATCAACTCTTCTATAAGTATATTAAAATGCCAACAAATGGATTCATGATTTAGCAGCCTCCAAAGATACCTATTTAAAGTGAGAACTTCTTAGCTTGTCACATTATAGGCATTTAATATACTAGTTCTCAACAAAGGTAACATATGCTAGCAAAATTTCTATCTGAAACTTTTAAAACGGCAGGTTATGAAAAAGAATGACCGTTAGCTATACTAATTCTTTAGATCACGAAGTAGGAAAGAAGGTAAGAAGTTTTAGGTTAGCAGAGGGTTATACTCAAAAAGATTTAGCGGGAAAAATCGGTGTAACGTATCAAATAGTACTACAATATGAAAAAGGAACACGTAAAATTTCGATTGAAAAGTTGTACTCTATAGCAAAGGTGTTATCAATTAATATTACGGATCTTATTCCTGTATCAAATGAGAAAATCTGCTTTAAAAATGAAGAACTAAATTTAATAAGAGAATATAAAAGGATTGGTGGTCAGGAGTTACGTAGAATGTTTTTTTTACTGACCAAATTTATTCAAGTTAGTGAGAAAAGTAGTAAAAAAGCAGAGAAAATAAAGATTGCAAAAGGTTTGGTTAAAGCAGGAGTTTCTGTTGATATTGCTGCAAAAACAATTGGTCTCTCTGCTGATGAATGCGTTGAAGAAAAAGGAGGTTCTATTTACTGCCAAATAGGAAAGAAGATAAAAGAATGGACGGGAATATACTCAGAAGGATTTAGCAGAGAAAATGACTACAACACGTGATGAAGTAAGTAACTATGAGCAAGGAAGGGTTGCTATTCCACTTGATAAATTATATGGAATAGCAGAAACATTATCAATTAGTATTACAGATCTGCTAATAGAAGAAGATGAGATAGTAGAAAATGAATTACCGAATTTAATTGAAGAATACAAAAAGATTGAAAGCCAAGTAATGCACTAATAAAATCTCTGTTTGAAAGCATGCGAATTTGGGAAGAGAAGGTGAAAAGAGCAGAAAAGATAAAGGATTTAGTGAAAGGAGGAATTTCTATTGATATTATTTTGCAAGCGGTAGGCATCTCTTTAGACGAAATTCAACAAATTTAAGTAAAAAAATCAGCATCTATTAATATCTTAATTTCTTGATGAAAAAATAAGCAAAAAAGATTTAAAAATTGATTTGACTTCACTCGAAAGCTATGGCTCTATGCCAATGCTGATAAAAAACAGCAGTAAATATCTAAAAAAAGTTTGTTGTTAGTGAAAGGTAAATTATATGAATAAAGGTAAAGAAGAAATCGAATTCAGAATATTAGAAAGCAAAGGCAAAGCACTACTTGATCGTGAAATAATGGAAACATTTCTAAGTGCAGTACATGAAAGGCCACAAGCTCAAGAAATTGCTAAAAATCTGGTGAATAGCTATACAGGAGTAGGAAGGATTTTAGGTCGAGAAATGGATGACCTGAAAGTTATAGAAGGAGTAACTGATTCTGCAGTAGCAATGATTATGTGTGTTAAGGAAACGCTAGAAAGGGTACTGAGAGAAAAGCTCAAGGGAGAACCAATCATGGACTTACAAGGGCTAGTAGAATACTTGAACGTAAGTATAGGTCATGCAGAGAGGGAATGTGTAAAAATACTGTACTTGAATAAAAGGTGCCAATTAATCGGAGAAGAATCCTATATTGGTGAAATGGAAAAAGCACCAGTATACATAAAGGAAATTACAAGAAAAGCATTAATAAAAAATGCAACATCAATAATAATGTCACATAACCATCCTGGAGGAAGCTTAGAACCTTCAGAAGAAGATCAAGCAGTAACAAAGAGCTTGGCAGCAGCATGTAGTACTGTAAGCGTAAAATTGTTTGACCATATTATCATCACAAGTGGAGGCTATTTCAGCTTTCGAGAAAACGGATTGTTATAGCAGAAAATATTTGTAAATCTACTCACTATAATTTATAATGAGTAATGAGATGTATAAAGTTTATTGTACGCTTAAAAAGTATTTTTAATAGTGAGGATAATATGGGTAATAAAATAATTGTACCTTTTGATGATAAGAAAGGAGGTACTTATCAATTAAACGTTGATCTTGATAAATTATCAGAAGGTGAGATGTTAAATGCTATTATAGGAATTGGTCGTGTTAACCAGCAGTCCACCTTTGTAAGCAAAACCAATAAGGCTAAAAAACCTGGAGAAGTGCCCTTCCCTAATAGAGACGTTCAAATCAACTACGGAAAGGGACTTGATTATATATATGGCACAAAACCTATAAGTGATCAAGAAGATAAAAATCCATTTACCTCTGCCTTGCAAAAAATAAAGCCAAGTAGAGGTGAAAGTGAAAAGTTGAGCTGGTTTAAGAGTACTGTGGTAAGAGCAAAAAGTCCAAATGAACTGCACAAGGCTGTAGACGAAGCACTAGCTGCTGGAGCAAGGCTAAATGCATGTAATGATGGGGAATGGAGTTTTGCAGCATATGTAGTATTAGGTACACATTTTCACAGATTAGAAAAAAGTGATCGAAAAAAGCTAATACGTAAATTAATGCTAAGCGGTGCAGAGTTTCATGATACTCTACTGCAGAATAAACTGATAGGTGAAATCTATAACGAGCTACAACCAGAAGTTCAACCACAGATAGATAAGCAACTAGAAGAGCTAGAGGAAGCTGGCGAAAATGCTGTGCAAGAAGGAGAATTAATAGATGTTGAGATAGATAATACAACATCGTATATAGAATTTTCTGGGAATAGTAAGGTAGAGGTAGCCAAAATACTGGAAGCAAACAGAAAGTTAGGAAGTAATATCTTAAAAATTGGTAATGATGCAGTTGAAGTTAAAAGTGAGAAGGGAGGTATAAGAAACTATACCGATATTTCAGATGGCAGCTCTATCATGTTAGAATTTCCTACAAGCATTGGTAAGCTAAATATTATATTGTACCACGATGTAAAAAAATATGATCAAGTACAAGTCAGAGTAGAAAACAAGGAAATGTGGGCTGAATTACAACAAAGAGGAGAAGAAATAGGAAAAAATTGTCTTTTTGCTGGAGTAAAACTTAAAGAAGCAGTAGAGAGAGGTAATTTCACTAGATGTGGCTTATGGAGTGAAAAGTATGCTATAAAAGAAGTTAGCAATGATGAAGTGTTGTCTTCATGGGTAAATAGGATATGTAGAGGTAGTAAAGAAACCTTTAGGGGACTTTAACCAAGCCTTCTTTCTTCATTTTACGGATTAACTTCAAGGTTCAAGAAATTTTCTTTTACTGAAGCCTCAACAAAATTGAGCTATAATAGAAAATATTATATGTATGGTTCTTTGCGTGGAAAAAATTCTAGACTATGAAGTAGGGGAAAAAGTGAAAAGTTGGAGGTTAGAGAGGGGGTATACTCAGAAAGATTTAGCTGAGAAAATTGGTGTAAAATACTGGGTAATACTGCAATATGAGAAAGGGAACCGTAGAATTTCAATTGAAAGGTTGTATGCTATAGCTGAGGCACTATCAATCAGTATTACGGATCTTATTCCTGTATCAAAAAGCTGTCTTGAAGATGAGGGAGAAGAAATATTAGATCTAGTAAGAGAATATAAAAAGATTAATGATCAGGAGTTACGTAGAATGTTTTGTTTGCTAACCAAATTTGTCCAAGTCAGTGAGAAAAGTAGTAGGAAAGCAGAGAAAGTAAAAATTGCAAAGGGTTTGGTTAAAGAAGGAATTTCTGTTGGTATCGTTGCAAAAACAATAGGTCTCTCTGCTGATGAATGTGTTGAAGAAAAAGTTGGTTCTATCTACTGCCAAATAGGAAAGAAGATAAAAGAATGGAGGCTAGTGAGAGAGTATACTCAAAAAGATTTAGCAGAAAAAATGAGTACAACACGTGACGAAATAAGCAACTATGAGCAAGGAAGGACTGCTGTTCCACTTGATAAATTATATAAAATGGCAGAAGCATTATCGATTAATATTACAGATCTACTAATAGAAAAAGATGAAGGTAGTAAAGTGGAAAATGAGCTGCTTGATTTGATTAAAGAATACAAAGAAATTGAGAGCCAAGAACTACGTAATGCACTAATAAAATCTTTGTTTGAGGGGATACGGATTTGTGAGGAGAAAGTGAGAGAGGCAGAAAGGATCAAAGTTGCAAAGAATTTAGTAAAAAGGGGAATTTCTATTGATATTATTTTGCAAATAGTCGGCTTATCTGCTGATCAAATTGCATGAAAATTTATTTCTAAATAAGGTATATATGTTTGTTTCTGTAAGAGATATTAGTTCTATAAGCTATGAAATAGGACAAAAAATAGAAAATAGCAGGTTAATGCGAGGGCATACTCAAATAGAATTAGCAAGTAAAATAGGTTTAACATATCAAGAGGTGGACAGCTATGAGAGTGGATATAGCGCTATTCCAATTGAAGTATTATATACGATAGCAAAAGAACTATCGGTTAGTGCTATAGATCTGCTACCTGAACTAGTAGTAGTAAGAGAGTATGAAGATGAAGACGAAGAAATACTCTATCTAACGAAAATATACGAGAATCAAAAGTTAGGCAAAATAGTACCTTCATTAGTCAGGTTTGTTCATATTAGCGAGAAAATCAATCAAGAGGAGGCAAGATTAGAAGTAGCAAAAAATCTAGTTAAAGAAGGAGTTTCAGTTGACATAATTTCCCAAGCAACCGGCTTATCTATTTACGAGTATGATAATACAGAGAAAGAAGTCTGCACTGATTCTATATACTACAGAGTAGGGCAAAGAATAAGAGAATGGAGATTGATAAAAAGGTATACTCAGAAAGATTTAGCAAACAAAGTTGGTTTAACACTCAAGGAAATACACGACTATGAAAGAGGGTATACTGCTATAACATTTGATAAATTATATGAAATATCAGATGCATTATCAGTGAATATTAAAGTTCTGCTACCTAAAACAAGAGAAAGCAAAAAGCTATTGAGTTTAATGGATGAGTACGGAGAACAAGAATCATTAGTCAAATCTCTATCTGAAAATATGAAAAGTGGCAAGGAAAAAGTTAAAAAAACAGAAAGGATCAAGGTTGCAAAAAATCTAGTGAAGGCGGGTGTTTCTACTGATGTTATTTTGCGAGCAAGTGGCCTAACTGTTGATGAGTTAGGTGAGTGTGAAAATTGAATTGTGTTTAAGATATAAGTAAAAGTAGTCAATATATTAACCATTCTAAATCCTTGTTTAGCTGACTCAACTGAAGCATTTTCATAAAGTTTTGCTGCTAATTCGTGTTGTTTGATAAACTTCAAATTTAATGCTTTTAAAATTGATGCTGAAAACACATATTGCTAATGCTAGCAGAGGAGCTAGTTGGTAAAATCGCCACAGCCGTCAGTACTCCCGATTACTTTTCCTGATAATGTGATAGTATTCGCAAGTATTATCATATATTACAAAAAAATCAGTTAGCATTTCTGTTTATTAAAATTATGCAATAAAGCTGCATTTTATATAACACTTCTCAAATTATTTCTACTAAATATTTATGAATATGGTTAAACAGTAGATAGAAGAAACCTTTTCTATTATTGATCTTTTGTACAGTAAAGTTATCTCATAAAATATTAAATTGGGAGTTTTATGGATCACAGACTAAGAGCTTATTTGCTTGGAGTTACCTGGTTTATACTCAGTTTACTTAGTAGTGTAGTTAATGATACTATATCAAAGTGTCTCGGTTTACACCTTCAAAGTTTTGAGATAATCTTTTTCCGTTTTTTATTTAGCACTATTACTCTTATACCTTTTATATTTTACTATGGAATAGGAGTTTGTAAAACAAGTCGAATATCTATTCAAATAACTAGAGGTGCATTGTTGTTTTGTGGAATGACCTTATGGACCTATGGGTTGACTATTTGCCCAATAGTAACTGCAACAATTATAGGTTTCTCAATACCATTATTTGTTATGCTTCTTGCAATTCCTTTTCTGGAAGAAAATATAATTTGGCAAAGATGGGTAGTAGCTGTCATTGGTTTTATTGGTATTGCTATTACTACTAAAGCTTATAGTGAGGATTTTAATCCTAAAATTCTTATTTTTATTGTATCCGCATTAATCTTCGCTATACTAGATGTACTTAATAAGAAGCTTGTAATGAAGGAGACAATAATAAGTATATTATTTTACTCAGCTCTAACAACAACAATTTTTTCCACTCCATCTTTGTTATTTTATTGGCATATGCCTTCCTTGTCAGAATTAATATTACTGCTGATTTTAGGAATAAGTTCAAACCTAATTCTGTTCTTCATGTTAAAAGCTTTTGCTCTTACTGATGCTACTGCACTTGCACCGTATAGATACATAGAGCTAATAATTTCTGCAATAGTAACATACGTTATATTTAATGAATTACCTGATAAAAGTGCTTTATATGGTACTTTGATATTAATACCATCAACCTTATTTATAGCTTATTCGGAAGGTAAGGCAATTAAGAAAAATAGTGTAATACTTTTGGGTAGTAACAAATAAAGATATAAGCAGGGAACTCTTGTCTTGCTAACAGATTTTATATCTAAGATAATCTTCAAAGTTATTCCCTTCTCCACCTAATGCTTAAGCTTAAAACACCAGATGCTTTTTTCAAGATACAAGATAATCTCTAACTTTTGGACGTCTAACGGTAAGTTCTGAGACAGAAATTCCATCAACTGTTATTGGGTTATTAAGTGTTATAGCTTGCATACTTCTCCTGAAAAAGTTAATTAAATAAAAGTCCATATCGGCTTTTACATAACTAATTTTTTTTATTACAGTTTTTGTGTTTGATTGAAGAGGCAACCTAATATAAAAGTTGTAGTAGGGGTTATTTCCTTTCCACTTGGATTAATTCTTGAACTTCATCGACAGAAAGACCTGTACATTTGACAATAGTGTTAACATCAACATTATTAGTCAGCATCGCTTTTGCAACTTCAATCTTTCCTTCAATCTTTCCTTTCTCTTCACCAATTTTGATTCCTTCCTCTTTAGCATCATCAAGTTTTTGAGCAAGGACAGCCTGTTCATCACGAATACGCTTGCTCTCCTGTTCATATGCTATAAACTCTTTTTCTGACCAGTTAAACCTGTTTAGCTCTTCATACGCTTTTTTGATTATTCCGTCACTTCCTATTATTCTTTCCAATTCTTCTTCACTTGTTTCATCAGCGTACTTAAAAAAATACACCCACTTCTCAACTATATTTGAAAGTTGATCTTCTTTGGTTTTGGGAAATTTAGGCAATTCAATAAATACAAAATAAAAATCTTTTAGATCATGTTCATTAGTATCTTCATCGCGAATAGTGTGCTTTGATTTATACTCGGACTTATCAGGAAATAAAATACAATCTGCTATAGCAATAAAGATAATTTCCTTAAGGTCATGGTATTGATCACCTTTATCTGCTTGTCTTGAATAGGCTTTAGCAGCGTAATATTGGGCACGTTTTTCAAAGCCTTTGGTTTTAGCGACCTGCATCTCAATTATCCATTGCACTCCTGTTGAATCTCTACATAGCACATCAACAATACTTTGCTTTTTAGATGCGATATCAGGGTCTTGAATAGTACTTAAAAACTCTATATCCTGTATTGCATTTTTGCCAGTAAAGCTCAAGATATCATTGAGGAAGTGAATGAGAATGTCTTTATTCTTTTCAGTACCAAAGATACGGCGAAATGCTATATCATTTTTAGGGTCAAGAAATTTAGATAAAGCCATAGCAAAAATGCCTAAAAAACGTTAGTAATTATACAGTATTATCAGTAATTTTTCAATAAAAAAGTGAAAAGGCATTCGTCCATTCCATTAAATCCCTAGAATCGTTTGCAACAAAGCCATTTGATCAACACCGTTAATCTTACGGATCATATTTTCAGCATCGATTTCTATTAATTCATTACCACCTATAGTAAGTTTATAGTAATGGGCAGCTACAGTACACTTCAGCGTTGCTTTTTCAGCAGGTTTCCAACTACCAAAATCAAATTCTTTAAATATGCCCCTAAGGTTGATAATAACTCCTTCAACTTCATTACTTCCACTTCCTTGCATTCCACCACGAAGAGTTAAAGATACAGAGTTTCCATTTATCAACCCAAATAGCCGAAAGAGCTCTGTATCATATTCAGAAAGAGTGAAATCTGCTTCCAGTTTCTCCATGCCCATATCAATATTTATTGGAATATCCATACCACCAGCTCTATATTCCTCTGTTTTAATGGTGAGTTTTGGCAGAGTGATCTCATCGATACGACCAGCATAACCACGACCATCAACAAATACGTTAAAATTTCTCAGTATTTTCGGTAACACTTTGCTTTCTCCTAACTTATATTTACGAGATGAGATCTGAATATTATTTGTTCTGCCGGATATGGTGGTGTAAACTCAAAGTCAAAGTATACTTTTCCACTTGCAATATTTGCTGGTGTATTGAGCTCTGGAGTTGCATAACATTTTCCGCTGATAATAGCTCCTTGTGCTTTTAAATTGGCCAAATAAGAATTCACCCCCTCAATCACATCATCTATATAAGTTTTGGTGATATTGCGATCAACTGCCCATAAATGAGCTCGAAGTAGACTATCATTGATTAAATCTGCAGTCCTTCTCACTGACAGAAAAGCCCATTTTGAGTCATTTGAACATGTTCTATTTCCCCAAAGCCTATAGCCGTTTTGATCAATTATCGTTGTTACTTCATTTTCATTTAAGTGGTTTGCTCTACAATTTGTATTACCGAGCGTAAAATCAATAGGCCTGCTTGTTCCAACAATACCATTTATCTCTTTATTTGAAGGTGAGTGCCAGAAGCCTTGCTCGCTGTCTATCTTAGCTATTAAACCAGCTACAAATGGACTCGATGGCAAGATTTCTTCTTTTCCTTCAATAAATACCTTAATCCATGGGTCAACCACATAAACTCTTGAGCTGCCTACACTTTTTCTCCATTTTATTGCTTCTTCATCATTAGTATTTGGTCCATCTGCAACAATAATTGCTCTTAATTTTTCTGCTATGGAAATTAAAGCACTCACTACTGGATTTACTCCATCTATTTCAGGTAACTGATGAGTAAACTGAGGTGCAATGAGTATTCTTGGCGCAATATGAACTATGCTTTCACTACTGAGGAATGCCTCTATCCCTTGATACTCTCCAGTCTCTTTATCAACACCGCCAATTATATTTTTCAGCGTCTCTTCTTCTTTTAATTTTGGATCGCTGTTTTCACTTTCTTTAACTCGAATAACTACTACTGTTGCACCAATCTGGGAAAATATTCCATTTACTGCAGAAGGTAAACTTCCACTCTTTCCAAGCTTTGCTGCTTCCTTTAAACTTCCTGCTATCAGTACTGGTTTATTCAGTGGAAATTTTTGCTCATCAGCTTCGAATGCAGTACCAATTACACCTATCACTGATGATTTAGCTGTACGTACTGATCTTGTCCCTGAGGTAACCTCTATAACATTTACGCCATGTAAAAATTCTTCAGCCATTTCTTTGTATCTTTTGTTTAAAATCGTTTAGTAAGTTCTCTACACTTTTGGCTTCTGCAATTTTCTTCTTGGTAATGTCTTCCAACTCTTCACATTTAATTATTTCTTTTACTGCTTTTTTTGCTTTTTCTTCAATTATTCTTGCCATTTCAATAACTGTAATACCACGGACTTTTGCTAATGGTTCTATAATTTCTGTATCCTTTTTACTTATAGACTCTGGTGCTGCTAGAATGCTTTTTGCGGCTTTTTCTTGTATTTGATACGATTTAGCTTTTTGGTGAGAATTTCCAGCGTATTCGTTAGTATAGTTATTAAAATAAAAACGAAGTGCAGAAAGCTTCGCATTTTCCAATAATTCCAGCTCAATATCTTCCTTATTCCTTTCAACAATTTTCTCTCCTTCTGTTAAACAATAACTTTTTTGCCAGTCAAAATTCTTTGGTGCTTCATACCAATCATTTCCAGTTGGCTTGTTTTCAAGTGTTGTTATTTCAACTTATTTGTAAGCGTATTTTCTTCCTCTTTTACTGCCAAAGTTTATATGTTGCATCTAGCCCTGGACACTGCCACGCTCTTAGCGTTCTCTCTACATCGATCTCAAGTCCTGTGGTTAAAAAATTACTGCGAAAGTTATATATTCCCCACTGAATAAATTGACCATAGATTGTGCTATACGTATGCTCACTCGCAAAGAACTCAGGTGTCTCACCAACTCTTTCACCTCCTGAGTGAAGATTGGATGACGTATAAAGTAACACTGTAACAGTTTTTCCTGCTGGAATGAGTATGTTACCTGATGCAATAAATTCAGGACTGTTAATTTCATGCTGGTAAATACGTGTCCAAGTAATTCTCGAAATCTCTGACTTCCTTGTATTAGTTTTATCAGGTGTACCTATAAATAATCCTGCTCCTCCATAATTAACTTCATCTTTATACCACATTGCAGATCCAACAAAGTTTAGAGTTTTACTTATATCTACATTGCTTGTGTTTTTTACGAATATTACTCCTAGTGCAGCATAAGGATATTTCAACATATTGAATTGCTCCGAAAATCCATCATACATGAATCTTGGGTATGATTCTCCGTAGATAAATGTACCTTTACTTCCTTCAAAAAAACTGAGTTGTCTTGGCCGATAAAAACTAACATAGCTTGTATCGTACGTGTGAGTACCTGCAAGTAGTTGCAGCATATAGTCTGTTTTTGTTATATCACCGCTCCACTCTCCAAGCTCAGTTGTAAAAGTTCCGTGGCCAAAGTAATTATTTTTTCTACTTAGTACACCAAATAAAAAAGGTAATGCTCCAGGTTCAATCATATGACGATTTCTTACTTCTTTCATGATTGATGAGCCACTTGGTACATCATTTATGGAGTTAAGCTTGGTTGGTTCTCTGCTCCTTATCTCCCTCATAATCGATGAACCACTTGGCACATCATTAACAGTACGGAAGTTATTCACTAAACCTTTTAGACCATCTTTATGATCATTGCCAACACTATTTATTGCTGCAATGTTGGCATTCTTTCTCGTATCAAGTAGCGATAAATTTGTTGTCCCTTTTTCATCAATTCTCTTTAATAATTGCTTCTCTGATTCAGAGATCACTGCTAAAGAACTAGCTTTTTTATTATCCAGATCAGTTAAGTGTTTTTTTGCACTATCAAGAAGTTCTTTTAGCTTACCATCAGTCATCTGTACAATTTCAGAAACTGCACTTTTGTCGACTATTGATTCCAATGCTTTAGCAAGATATGCTAATTGATCTGGAGTACTGTTTTCTGCTAAATCCTTAAGTCTTTTTTGTAGTGCATCAATTATTCCTTTTACTTCAGTCATCTGCACAACGTTGGAAATAGCTTTTTTATCTGCTATCAATTCCAGCGATTTTGCAAGATATGCCAGTTGATCAGCTGTGCTACTTACTGCTAAATCCTTTATCCTTTGGTATATTGCTTCTTTCATTCCCAAAAATTCAAAAAAGTTTCAAATCTAAATCGTTCAAAATTACTTTTCAGTTGATTATGTTTATTTTCTCTCTCACTCATATCTTCATCTATTTTCTCAATTGTGGTACGAATACGTACTACATCTTCCACTGCAATGTTTTCTGGATGAGGTAGTGGATACCCTCTACTCGTTTTATCATTTGACATTCTTCTATGTAACAATGATTCGTAGATTTTTGACTTTAGGACGATAGATAACTGTTCCACTTAAAACTAATTTTATCCTTGTCTCATTGCCATTAAAGTTTGTCAGCACATGAGTTCTCTCTACCCAATTTTCTCCAATTGGTTTTCCTGATGTTAAATTTACTAATTGCCATTCTCCCACGTTTTTCTCTACATAAGTTTTAATGTCTGCAGTGCCAGGTATTAGCGCATCATATGTTATGGTAATTTTAGTGTTAGCTCCTGCTGTAATGCTTCTTGTAACATAATCTCCTTTTTCCCCTATATTACCCATAACTAGCTGTAACCCAGGATATAGCACTGGACTTTTTTCTTTTGACCCTTTTAAATTTGCCTTTACTGTTAACTCTCCAGATAGTCTTTCACGCAGCGCGAGCGACAAGTTATCAGATAGAAAATTTTCTTTTCCCTCTTCATCTATCAGAATAAATTCTACATTGGTATCAAATGCTACTTTTTCGACGTTCGTCAAAACAATTAAATCTGAAGTATTGTTTGCAGTAACTTTACCAAGATCAATAACGTGAGAATTTTCAGTGAACTTCGCTGCTAAAAGCCTAAAAGTTAGATCTAAATTTTGATGTGGTGTCCAAGTACTTGCGTTGCTAGATGAAAGTAATACTCCTACTTGATATGGCTGACTTGTTACCCAACGGCTATTTACTGCATCATATTTGCCAAGTTCTGCTATCTTTACTGCAGTACCAGGATCATCAGTAAGCAGTACTATTGAATACTCCTCTCCTGCATGGCAAAACACTGGTGACCACTCTATACGTGTTGCTGTGCCATCTATCTTTATATCTTTTGGCTCAATATAACTTTCAGCAATGACAGTCTGCGAGGGCATTCCCACTGCTGTTTCTCTAATCTGCACAACAACACGTTTTTTGCCGCTATTTGTGAACCATAAATCTAGACCCCCTATGTGTCTGCTCTCATTTAAAGTAAATGTTTGTGCTAAAGGATCAACTCGTCTTGCTGCGATCACTCTTCTTCTTTCTTCTATGGTAATTGTTTTTTTACCAGTATAAGTTGCTTCTCCATAGCTTCCTTTATTCCCATAAAATTGCACCAATTTAGTACCTGCTGGAATGTTTGCTGGGATTTTTATTTTTCCCTTTAATTTTCCCTGATTGTTAGCTGTTAACATTTGGTTTTCCAGTTTTAAGTTATAGGTTGAATGTTTATTCCGTCAAATTTTATCTCTTTAAGCTTCTCATTTGGCTCAAAACCTTCAATTTCAAAATTCTGTATTGCTTCTCTCATAAATTCAGTTTCATAAGAATTACTTGATAATAGCTCTGTGGTCTCTCTAGTATTAAATTCTCTAGTTACTGGACTTTTCCAATTTGTTTTTACCTCCGTCCAGTGATCAATGTTTTTATTTATGGTAACTTTTGCGGTTATTTTATCAAAAGCTTGATACGGATTAATTTTTTCACTTTTAGTCTGTAAAAGCTGTTCTAATACCGGCTCAAGTTCATACGGTAAAAGATAAGGTTTTGTGCTCTTTTCAACATCAATAATTTCTACGTCTATCGGTAAAATTAGTTCCTTATTTACTATCGCTGCAGACTGCGAAACTCCTTGATCACGCATATCATCGTCAAAGAACGAATCTACAAACACTCCTTTTTTCGTTGTAGGTTCTCTTGAATTTGCATCACTGCGTAAACGTTCCTGTGCAACTAGCGCATAAAGATCATTTATTCCTTTTTTCATTGCTTCAAGCTCATTCATCGGTACAGCATGAATAGCATTATTCACTATTTTTACCCCTTCTTTTTCTCCGTTTTTCCATGTCTGATGAATGTAGCAGAGCAAAAGTTGTCCACTAGGCGCTCTAGGCATTGATGGTCTCCAGGGATGGGCAATTCCCTTGATTCTTCTCACCACTCCTTTGCTATCGATAGTAATTAAATCAAAGCGGGGCATTTTCCAGGTGTAATCAATCAGAACCAAGCTGTTATCAACTGCTCCTTTTACTTTGCATCCCTCTTCACTTATATCTTCAGGACTTACATGAGTACGACAGCGATAGGTTATCAGGTAACTACTCCCAGGAGCTGGTTCTTTGCCAGGTAATGACCAATCAACGTTTCCTGCATTTAACTTATAGTCTGTACTATTTTCATAAATAACATTGCCTTGTTTAACTTGAATAATCTCAAGTACTGCAGAGTCAGGTATCGGATCAACAGCTCCTGAGTATGAACCATGAGTAACAGTAGTGGTTTTCTGAACAGTTATATCTACTTTTTTGATTTCACTTATTGGAAAATCATTAACTTTAAGTTCCATTACTCTTTGGCTATTTAGCTGAAAAGTATGTGGTTCTGATTCAACTGATTTTATATTCGGATCTTGATCAAAAGAAACACGAATACTATGAGGTAACTCAATCTCATAGCCATCAACATGAGCTTTTCCCTCATTAATCACGAATACTTGTTTTTTGCCCTCTTCTTCCTTTTGCAAAAACATTACTTCAAGGCCATTTACAACGTAGGAACCATTAGCTTCTTTGTCATAACGAGCAAGAGCAGTAGTTACTATGTTTGCTTGTGGTGGTGGTGAATGTTCTATTAATACTCCATTTTCAATGTTATAGATTGGATAAAACTCTCCTGCAGAAAAACGTGGAGAAAGACCTTCTGCTTGATAACCCCAAATGGTGGAAACTTTAAGCCTTGCAGCTCCTACTTCTTGATAATTACGTGTACCAACAGCAGGATCACGAAGATTTTCGTCCTCAAGTTCTGTAATCGTAGATTCTAGATAATAAACACCTATACGAACTGTGGTACTCAGTGGAATAACAAACTCTTTTGCCTCTACCTTTCTCACCGCTCCACGAAGATAGATTTTTCCTCCTTCAAGTGTAACTTTACCAGTTTCTCTATCTATAATACAATTGCTGCCTGTTATAACATCGCCATCACGGAATATTGCATCACCTATGCCTTTAAGCTTAGAGAGAGCATATTCTTGCGTCTCGTTTAATTCTGCTGACTGTAGACCTCTTCCTGCAAGAAACAAGCTTTTTTCGTATTCTTTGTCAGGATTAAAGCGGTTATAATAACTATTTAAGGTCATTTTGTTTCAAAAAGTTACAACAAATGAAAAAGTTTCCCGAGTTGCAGATGTTCTGATAAGTGGCACGGTGTGTTCTAAAACTAACAAAATTCCCGGATTTTCCACGTCTTTTGGCTCAAAATATCTCTGCCCAGATGACACTTTTTCCTTTACCTTTGTACCAACCATAACTCCGAGCTCCCTTATTACTTGATTTGCTGCGTCCGTGAAATCGAAAGTAAATTTAAGATAGAGATTATTAGTTGGTACATTAGAGGGTTTAAACCTACCTGTGGGAGTTAGAAGCTCTCCATCATCATCACCAGTACAAAAGAGTATCTCATCAACAACACGACGTCCAACTTCCTTAATTAATGTTGCAGAAGTAATTAGTTCCGGTGGTGTGTCTTGAGTGTACTCTATAGTGATTACGCTATCTGCTATAATTGCACCATTTTCTACACGCTCAATAGTGCCTGAGCTACTATCAACTATATAATCTATGCTTGACTGATAAATTGTTTGCCCTGTATAAACTTTTACATCTTTAATAGTGTGGTGATCTAAACTTATCTTGCCGCCTGCTGCAAAAGTTTTTTCAACTTTGTAGCTGCTTTCCCAGGTAGAATCTCCAGATCCCCAAGCAAGATGTATCGGTTGCTCTTTTATGCTCGCAGCAATAGCTGCTCTGCCTGATTGTGTGAGTACTGACATAGTTGATTGTGCAGTTGATATTATGTATATACAAGATCCGTAGAAAAAACGTCCAATTTTTTTGCAATAATAGGATCAAAATCTTTCCAAGGGCGATTTAAGTGGCGATGTTCATGCCAAGTAACCATACCTGAATAGAATGCTGCTACGTAATTTTCTAGCTCATGAATGGGATCTTTCTGTTTTGAATCTGAATCATTTTGACAATCAACATGATATTCCACTAAATTAGACTCTATTATTTTTTGATCAGTAAAATTCTTCGCTTCATAGTAATAAGTTATACTAAATCGCTCTAAAATTGGTGTACGTTGAAAATTCCAAATCTGCTCAGAAAGTTTATCTTCACTTAAGTGAAGTGTATGCTCTATTTCTTCATAAGTAGTTGATGCAAAACAAGCATTGATATCCCCTAAATTCCAACTATTGTAAGTTAAAAATATGATATAAAGGAGATAAGAGGGAAGATAACCCTACTCACTATAGGAATAGAGTTATCACGGGCGTGTGCGACCGACCAACTGTTGGTATTATAACCGTTCGGATCAAGGTACACTAGCCCATCTCTCGATACGTTTGAATAGTTGCATGGGACATATGTATGCACCCGTTTACAATCTTAAATTAATTAAAACTAATCGAGGTTATTATGATTACATCTTATCAAAATTTTATTGGCATTGATATCGGAAAATTTAAAAATGTTGTTGCAGTTCACAAACAGAAGAACGCTGTCGAATTCGACAATGATACTGCTGGCTGGCAACAATTGTTTCAAGATTTTTCAAATATCTTACCTAATTCTTTAGTAACTCTGGAAAACACTGGAAAATATGAGCTTGGCTTAGCACATTTTCTTGTTGATAAAGATATTGCTGTACATCGAGCTAATACTCGCAAAGTAAAAAGCTTTGTTCTATCTCATGGAACTTTAGCAAAGTCTGATCAATCAGATGCAAGAGCCCTTGCTCAGTATGGGTTTGAACGCTATAGTACTCTATCTCTATTTGCACCTATGTCAAAAGAACAAACAACCTTAGTTGCACTTTGTCAACGTCGTGATGACATTACAAAAATGAGAGCTCAAGAGAAATCTAGGCTTGCAGCACCTGAAAACGACCATATAAAAGAAAGCTGTCAGAAAACTATTGAATTCTTTAATAGCCAGATAGATGAGCTCAACAATACCATACAAAAAATTATTGATGAGAATCCAGAGTTACAAAAGCGCCAAAAAATCCTTAAAACAGTTCCAGGAATAGGTGCAAAATTATCTCAAGATTTTCTGTGTCTAATGCCAGAACTTGGTTATGTAAGTAGGGGAGAAATTGCAAGTCTTGCTGGAGTTGCACCTCATCCGAAAGAAAGTGGTAAAACTATTGGTTATCGCAGAATAAGTGGTGGCAGAAGCAACGTTCGTGAAAAGCTTTTTACAGCTGCGATGTCTGCTTCAAGGTCTAAGTCTGCGCTTGGTGCCTTCTATTCAAGGCTTGTTGGTAAAGGTAAAAAGAAGATGGTGGCTATGACAGCTCTAATGCGTAAAATCATAGTAATTGCCAATGCGAGGCTTAAAGAAGCAGTCAATGTGAATTAAAAAAATCTGCATAGAAAATAGGTTAACGAATATGTGGATAAATACGTCTACACACATTTAAAGTATTTATCCACATATTCGTTAACCATAAGATCTAAGCAGTAACTGTTGTTTGATACAAAATTTTTCTATGATTAAGTTAGGGTTTTTATTGTCAAAAATGCACTTTTTACTCGAATAAAAAACAAAATTACAAACAAAAGTTGTAATGAAACTAAATTCAAAAAATTTTAAAAAACATAGTTGATCCGATAATATAACTTGCGCTTTCGCAAACTTAATTGCCGGTAATAAGCTCTGTGGTAGCGGATATAGCGCTTTTAAGTTGTACCACAAATGATCTCTTTCATAGATGCCTTTGTAATCCTTTGTATGAGCCTCTGTTTCTCCAAGTACTGCTACATCTAATCGATATATGTCATTACTAAATGCTTGTTCATAATGCTCTCTTAAATAGTTGTCTACAATCTCTACTAACGGACCTCTAGAACTGAAAAAATTTATTCTTCCAAACGATAACACTGGCCCATTTTTTTCAACTTTTCTACCTGAATAGTCTGATAATAAGCTGCCGAATATACTTTCATCTAATATAAACCTATCAACGTTATAGTAGTCATTAAAAATCCTCATTAGCCTTGATCTTGCTGGTAATGATAGTTTTGCAAGTTCTACTACTGCATCTACAAAAAAGTCATTTGGAACATCTTTTATTCCTATTTGTAATTCAAAGAAGTGTTTACCAGGTGGTTCTTCGATGATTGTAATATCTTCTATATTTGCCCATTTTAGTGCTATTTTTAGTGATGCTGGAGTTCCTCTCAGTCTTTGAAATTTTACTCCTTCTATTACGGCTTTTCTTCTATCTTTTACCCAGCGCAGTATTTCTTCTAAACCATATTCTTCTATTATCCAAGGCAATGTTTCTTCTTTAAGACTAAACTTAAATCCTCTGATACAGCTCGGATCAACCTTATAATCTGTTGCATCAACCAGTGCTTGCTCTTGCTTTGTTGCGTTTGGCGGTAATAAACTTTTCATTTGTCTTTTCTTTCAAGTTGCTTTAATTCCCTTTATTTAGGTAGCTTATGAGTAAGCAAGAGGTCATTCCAGAAAAATAAAGATGTTCTTAATATCAAAAACACTTTCCTTAATATTTGACCATATTATCCATACTTTAAAAAACAAATTACAACTTCTGGAAGAAAATCAATACTTTCCTCTCCCTAACATTGGATCCAGTAAACCACTTATTGCACGCAATCCCCTCACTGGCACAAAACAAAAAAAATACGTTTTAAATCCTATCTAACTTGACGTAGCCAAGCACTGCACACTCATTCCCCAGAACCACAACATCCTCTCTTGGCTCGATTAATTCTACGTTTTCTACACCCTCTACAAACAAATTTGCTATTATCCAAGATCTTGTAACATTCCATCCCAGCCTTCTATTTGCTTCAAACTTCTTAATAAACTGCTTCTTGATTTCCTCCTTTGATATTATAGGACTTATACTCATTCTGCTGTGAATATCTATTTCCGTAATATTGCAACCAATTACTGTTATCGTATCTGTTAAAACCCTTATATCATCTCTGGTAACCTGCTTTTTTACAATTTCAAGTAGGTCTTCTGGCACTGTGGATAACCATACGCGTCAAGTTAAGGAAATAAAGGTATGAAAGAGATAGAATAATAAGGTATAAGTTCTCCCAGATATACTTTTAGTGAGAGAACCAATGAATAAAATAACTTGCTTATCAAAAAAGCTCAAAGAATTTTTTAATGAAAAAGCAGAGAAAATCTCAATTACAACAAGGTTTATAAAAAGAAAGAGAAAGCTAAAAGGTTCATCATTCGTAAAAGCCATGGTCTTGGGTAATATAGGAGTTGATAATTGTAGCGTAGAAACAATGTGTCAATTACTAAACGAGGACTCGATAGATATAACAAAACAAGGTTTGGATTTTAGATTTACTGAAGAAGCAGTGGAATTTATGAAAAGGATGTATAATGAATCTGTGATTCTCTTTAAAAATATCTTGCAAGTTGATTGCAAAATCTTACAGCAATTTAATAGTGTTAAATTATTGGACAGTAGCTATATTACTCTACCTAACAGTATGGAAGAGATGTATAAAGGTTATGGTACTAGCTACAGTGGCTATGAAAGCAATACTAAGTCTGGAATAAAGTTACAATTAGTTTTCGACTACATGAATCAGATAATAGACCAACTTAATTTAACGGAGGGGGTAAGATCAGACCAGGGATATAGGAAACATTTAAGTAATATATTAAGCAATGATTTGCTAATATCTGATCTCGGTTATTTTGTGCCAAGTTCTTTTAAACAAATCAATGAAATAGGAGCTTATTTCATAAGTCGTTATAAATCCGATACCAACATATATGATGTAGAAACAAATCAAAAAATGGAGTTATTAGAATGTTTAGAGGATAAGTTATTTTTAGAAAACGAGGTATTGTTAGGAAAAGAAGCAAAAATTAGAGTAAGAATTATATGTCAGAAACTAACTGAAGAACAGTCTATGGCCAGAAGAAGGAAAGCTAATAGATTAGCAAGATCGCAGGGATATACATCCTCTAAAAGAAATCAAAAATTGTTGAACTGGTCAATATTTATAACTAATGTTCCAGAAAATAAAATTAGTGCTGAGCAAGTATTAACGATTTACAGAGTAAGGTGTCAAATTGAGTTATTATTTAAATTGTATAAAAGCCATATCAGGCTTGATAAGCTAAAAGGAAAGCCATGCAGAGTATTATGTGAACTATATGCTAAATTGTGCGCAATTCTTATATTTCACGGCATAGTTGGTTGCACAGAAGTGAAAAAGAATACAGAACTTAGCTTAACAAAGGCATTTATTGAGCTAAAAAGGCGGGTTAGAGAGTTATTTTTAGTATTAACCAAAATTAATAGTTTAAAAGCATTTCTTAAAAAACTCACTATAACTTGGTCGCTATTTTCATTAAAAGACAAACGTAGAAGGGCTAGAGTATCCACTTTAACCTCTCTAAATTTGCTCACAATCTCTTAACTTGACGCGTATGGTTGATAAAGAGACTGGAGAGTATCAAGGGATAGAGGCATTCCTCAGTAGTGAAAGCATAGTTCATATTGCTCCAAGAATATTAATTGCACCTCAGTTTACTCATCAGTTACCTGAAATAGATGGAGTAAATCCAGTAGTGAGTGCTTTAATTTCCATAGCAGAAAAATTAAGAGCAATTATTGTTGCAGATGGACCAAATACTAATGATGAAGAAGCAATAAAATGGAGAAAAAGTGTAGGCAGCTCAAGAATTTACGTAGTTGATCCATGGGTTAAGGTATTTATTGAAGAAGAAATCTTGCCATCGAGTCCATTTGTAGCTGGTTTAATAGCGAAAGTAGATAGCGAACAAGGATTTTGGCACTCACCTTCAAATAAAGAGATAAATGGTATTGTTGGAACAAGCAGGCCTATTGATTTTAGCTTAGGTTATGCAAATTGTAGAGCAAACCACTTGAATGAAAATGAAGTAACAACGATAATTCATCAAAATGGCTATAGGCTTTGGGGAAATAGAACATGTTCAAATGACTCAAAATGGGCTTTTTTATCAGTGAGAAGGACTGCAGACCTTATTAATGACAGTCTACTTAGAGCTCATCTATGGGCAGTTGATCGCAATATTACCAAAACTTACATAGATGATGTGATTGAGGGGGTGAATTCTTATTTGGCCAATTTAAAAGCCCAAGGAGCGATTATTAGCGGAAAATGTTATGCAACACCAGAACTCAATACACCGGCAAACATTGCAAGTGGAAAAGTATATTTTGACTTTGAATTTACACCACCGTATCCGGCAGAACAGATTACTTTTAGGTCACACCTTGTGAGTGGCGCAATATTGTAAAAAGGAGAAAGAGAAATGCTACCAAAGATTTTAAAGAATTTTAACATATTTGTTGATGGCCGTGGTTATGCAGGAAAAATAGATGAAATAACCTTGCCGAAGCTTACCATAAAAACTGAAGAGTACAGAGCTGGTGGTATGGATATTCCAATAAATATCGATATGGGTATGGAAAAGCTTGAAGCAGATTTCACTTTTTCTGAATACGATACAGAACTCTTTAGGCTATTTGGTCTAATAAATGGGAATTCAGTTTCTTTGACACTCAGAGGTGGAATGCAAGGGAGTGGTAGTAATGATATTGAAGCAGTAATAATCAATTTAAGAGGCATTTTTAAAGAGTTTGATTTTGGTAACTGGAAACCTGCTGAAAAAGCAACGCTGAAGTGTACTGTAGCTGCTCATTACTATAAACTTACTATAGGTGGTAATGAGTTAATAGAAATCGATGCTGAAAATATGATTAGAAAGATAAATGGTGTTGATCAGATGGCTTTGCTACAAACGATTCTAGGGATCTAATATGGTTGACAAAATTACATAAAAACGTTAAAATATAAGAAGTTGTAGGTATATAGTTAATATGGATTCTAAAGCTCATACAAATTCCATAGAGCAGCTAACTGGTTTACTTGTTAGTGTAGCACAATCTCAAGACAAGTCCGTTTTAAAGTTATTAACTGAATTAATGGAAGAAGAAATCGAAGATATGGAATTATCTAAGATTGCTGACGAACGCTATAAAGAAAAGAGGGTTAAACATCAAGATGCCTTCTGGGATTAAGCCTTACAATATAGACTATTCAGAATCTGTTATAAAGAAAGACATTCCGGCTCTTCCAGCAAAAGTAAAGTTAATGATTAAGAAGGCAATAATGGAGCGTCTAACAGTTGATCCAATTGGACTTGGAAAGCCATTAAAGCACAACTTAAGTGGGCAACGTAGTCTACGGGTGAGTACCTATCGTATACTTTATTATATAGATGTACCAGAACATACAGTAGTTATTACTTCAATTGAACACAGAAAAGATTCTTATCAAAGCTAATCCTATTTATAGCACCATACAAAGAAATTAGTTATGTAAAAGCCGATATAGACTTTTATTTAATTAACTTTTTAAGGAGGAACATGCAAGCTATAACACTTAATAACCCAATAACAGTTGATGGAATTTCTGTCTCAGAACTTACTGTTAGACGTCCAAAAGTTAGAGACTATCTTGCAATTGAACGCTTAAATGGTAGTGACCTTAGTAAAGAAGTAACTTTGACTGCTAATTTGACATCAGTTGCAAAAGAAGCAATTGAAGAGTTAGATATTGCTGATTATGTGAAAATTCAAGAGGTATTAAAGGATTTTTTTTCACCGATTATCCAAAAAACTTGAGATTAGAAGTATTAATGTTCAGCTCTGTTGTAGGAGGCGGGGTTGAACAAATACTTGATATGGAGATTAATGAATTTATCTTATGGCATAAAGCAGCGAGGAAGGTACAATGTCAACATTATCTATAAAAATCGGAGCAGTTTTAGATGGCAGTTTTAATACTGTAATAAAGGGAAGTAGTAGTCAACTCTCTAATCTTGGTGAGAATATAAGAAAGCTTGATTCATCTTTAAAGTCAGTATCAAAGTTTAAACAGTTAGGTCATGATGTTTTGACCAGCAGGAGGTCGTGGAAGGGCTTTGAAGATCAAGTAAAATCTTTAGCTAAACAAATGAAAGCGGTGGAGAAACCAAGCAAAACTTTAAAAGCAGAGTTTGACAAGGCCAAAACCTCCGCAACAAAAGCAAAAGAAGCATATTTGAAAAAGAGAGATGCTTTACATTCATTTAATGAAGAAGTAAGAAAAAGTGGAAGAAATATTAAGTCATTAGTAAGTGACCAATATAAACTTGGCTCGTCCATTGAAGCGCTGAAAGGCAAGTATGGTAAGCTTGGGTCTGCAATACGTAGTCACCAAAGTTTTTTAGCAAGTAAGGCACATTTTAAGTCACAAATTATAGAGACTATTGGACTAGGTCTTTCGCTTGCAGCTCCGATCAAGGTTGCGATTGATTTTGAAAGTGCTATGGCTGATGTAAAAAAAGTAGTAAAATTTGTGCAAAATGACACTAAAGATGAAGCATCAAAGTTTGCTAAAGAATTAAAGAAATTATCTCGTGAAATACCCTTGTCAGCTGCAGAATTAGCACAAATAGCTGCAAGTGGTGGTCAACTTGGTATTGACAAAGATGATCTTATGAAGTTTACAACAGTAGTTGCTAAAATGACCACAGCGTTTGACATGTCTTCAGAAGAAGCTGGTAATGCTATTGCGAAAATATCCAATGTCTATGGAATTAAAGTTGATGGTATGGAAAATGTAGGTAACATAATAAACCATCTTTCAGATAATACTGCTGCCAAAGCTAAGGAAATGTTTCTTACACTGAATAGAATTGGTGGTAATGCTAAACAGTTTGGTTTAGAAATTGATCAAGCAAGTAGCTTAGCAAGTGCGTTCATAAGCTTAGGTAAACAACCTGAAAAAGCAGCAACTGCTATAAATAACTTTCTTAGTAAACTACAGACTGCAAGAGAGCAAAGTCCTGAATTTCATGATGCATTAGATGAGATGGGAACAAGTATAGAAGAGCTTGAACAAACCATTAAAAAAAATCCTCAAGAGGCAATATTACAATTTCTTGAAACTTTAAAAGAAATAGATGATCAAGAGCGTGCCGGTATTCTTATGAATCTATTTGGTGCTGGGTTTCAAGATGACATTGCTCTTTTAGTAGGAAGCTTAGACATTTACAAGAAAGCTATTGAACATTTAGCTGATAAAGAAAAATATAACGCTTCAATGAAGGACGAATTTAACAATCGGGCAAATACTACAGCTAATAAATTACAATTACTTAAAAATGCAGTATTTGAAGCTGGAATGAATCTAGGGTCAGTAATGTTACCTACTTTAAATTATGTAGCTGGAAGTTTGAAAACAATAACAGAGCGTATAGCTTCTTTTGCAGAAAAACATCCAACTTTAACTACGGCAATCATGAGTACTTTAGCAGCTTTGATAAGTTTAAAAATTGCAGCAGTAGGACTAGGATACGGATTTACATTGCTAGGAAGTACGATTTTTGGTCTGAAAGCAAACCTACTTGGAGTATTTTCATTTTTATCAGCTACAGTTTTTCCTGCAGTAGTAACAGGACTAAGAGCAATAACGTTTGCTGTAATGAGTAACCCGATTGGACTTTTAGTAGCAAGTCTTGTCACTGGTGCAGCTCTTGTTATCACTAACTGGCAAAAAGTGAAAGACTTTTTCTCTAGCTTTTGGAAATCACTCATTAAACCTATAGGAGAAACCTTTTCATGGATGGGAAATACAGTTAGTAGCATATTTGCTGAGAATAGCCCGATTAGAAAATTTGAAAATAATAGAAATTCTGTTAATAAGCTTTCTAAAAATAGTATTTTCAGTAATGGAAACCCATTGACAAATAATAGTGCTATTAAACAATTTTCAGAAAATAGCAAAAGCAATTTTGAAAGTTTTAAAGTTAAAAGTGTTATAGAAGAAAAAAGAGCTATGGAGCAAGAAGAAGTTGAGAAAGCATTCAAGAAAAGTAGATGTGAAAATAGGGAATCGAAAGTATATAACCAAGCATTCTATCAAACGTTTAATATCAATATTAAGTCTGAAGATGTGCTCAGCGTTGCTGATGCAGTAATAGAAAGATTTAGAGAACAAGCACGTGGAGCACTTTTTGATATAGTTGAAGAGTTGCATTAATGTTGTTTGGAAAATGTAAGCTTGAACCAACAAGCCTAAGATACAGTAAAGAAGAAAGGTGGTATACAATTGAATGTATTGAAAAAACGTCGCTACAAAACATTGGTTCAGGAATTGAATGTATTGATTTAACAGGAGTGATTTATTCACGTTATCAGAGTAATGGCTTAGAACAGCTAAAAAATATACGTAACACTCAAGAACCACACGTTCTAGTTGATAATTCAGGAAGTGTATTTGGAAATTTTGTCATTACTAATGTAGAAGAAAAGCAGATATTATTTTTTCCTGATGGAAAACCGAGAAAAGTTGAGTTTATTTTGAAGTTAAAAAGTTACAGTAAGTGATTTATTATTACACGAAAGAAAACGAAATGTTGGATTACATTTGCTGGAAACATTATGGATACAGTAGTGGAGCAGTGGAGGAAGTATTGCTTGAAAATCCAGGCCTTGCAGAATACGCAAGCTTTTTGCCCGCTGGATTAAGAATTAAGCTTCCTAAAATTCAGAAAATATCGAAAGAATCTGTCATAAATATTTTAGATGAATGACGCCAGACTTTGATATAGTAGCAAAAAATAACCCAGTAACAGAGGTTTTAAAAAAGAGTTTAATATTATTACGTGTTACTGATGGATCCGGTACTACAAGTGACGAAGCTGAGATATATATTAGTTATAACTCTAGCGCTTTAGAACTTAAGGGTAATTTACAAATTTTTCTCGGATACAAAGAAACAGGTTTATTGCCTATGGGAGTATATAAGGCAAATCAAATTACAATACAAAGTCCACCGCAAACTTTAAGAATAAAATGTGATGCTGCAAGTTTAAGAGGATCATTAAAGGAAAGAAAATCAAAGGAATGGAAGGACATTACCTTAGGAGATTTAATTAAAGAAATAGCACAAAAGCATGGGTATGAAGGTAAAGTCGCTGAAAGATTTGAAAATATATTTATACCACATATCATTCAAGCAGATGAAAGCGACATGAGTTTTTTGGAAGGGTTAGGGAAAAAATATGATGCACTAGTAAAACCAGCAGGAGGATATATAATTTTTATTCCAAAGGGAGAAGCAAGATCAGCAACTGGAAAGATGTTAGGCACAACAGTACTTACACCTAAAGATGTTATAAATTGGGAGGTAAATTTTAATGTGCGTAACAAATATGGATCTGTTATTGCAAAATGGCACAGTTATGAAAAGGGAGAAACTATAGAAGAGAAAGTGGGAAATGAGGGTCCAAGTTATACCCTGCAAACGCTTTACTCTACCGCAGAATCAGCAATTAGTGCAGCAGCAGCTAAGTTAAGACAACTAAAACGTAGTACATCAAACTTAAATGTAACTGTTCCTGGTAATCCAGAATTATTTGCAGAAGCTAAGATCAGCCTTTCAGGATTTTGTCAGGAAATTGAAGGTGAATGGATAATTAGCAAGGCAGAACATATTCTCAATAATAGGGGATATCAAACTATAGTAGAGGCAACAGTGAGCAAAGCTGTTTAAGTGAAACTTAAGCAAATGATTATTTAATTCTAGATGGGTATAATTATTGCAGTACTACATGAGCAGAAATGTAAGAAGGCTTTTTCATAAAAATTCAATTATACGTCAAGGAGAATTTGATGGATTAATTTTTCTTATAGTGCTAACGGTGTGTATTGTGGTTATATATTTTTCCTTGTTTAAAAAAGGAGATGAGAGTTACAGCGCCACATTAGAAATCGCAGCTAAGAACTGTGACTTGGAAACTGTGAAATCCTTGATAAAAGATAATATAAGTATTGGTGAAAAATCATTACGTTATGTTGCAGGAGAAGGATGTTTAGAAATCGTAAGGTTTTTAGTAGAAGATGGTATTGATATTAATGCTACTAATAAATTTAAATGGACAGCGCTACATTCTGCTGCAGATCAAGGCTATTTAGAAATCGTTGAGTTTCTATTAGAAAAAGGAGCGAATCCTAACATAAAGGATAGCAATGGAAAAAGCCCTAGAAGAATAGCTGTAATGGCATCAAGGCACAACAAAGATAAACCTTACAGAGAAATAATAAAGCTACTTGCAGAAGCAGAGGATCGATACAAATCAATAGAAAGAAATCACTAAAGCTGTAAGTTTTCTATAATCTGTATATAAACTTCTAAAACTATCTATAACAAGTTAATATTTTCACATGAAAAAGCAAAAAATCCCAATCACAGTAATAGTAACGATGGTAATACAGACCATAGCAACAATTTGGTGGCTCGCTAAGCTTGATTTAAAAGTACAAATTCATGATCAATTTATAGAACGAAATCACGAACTAATGGAAACAGTTTATCGACTTGAAGAGAGAGTGAAAAACCTCACTGAAGAAGTCAATGAACTTGAAGCTATTCACAAACACAAATAAGAACTAAATTTTCAGTGACAAAGTACATTTTATCTGTAGATGGAGGTGGCATTAGAGGGATAATACCTGCCATTATTCTAGCAGAAATTGAATCTAGGACAAAAAAGCCAATTTCCCAGATTTTTGATTTAATGGCAGGAACCTCAACCGGTGGGATTATTGTTGCTGGACTTTGTAAAAGCAATAAACTTCAATACTCTGCCAATGATTTGGTTGAACTTTACCAAGAGTATGGAGCATATATCTTTCAATCATCATTTTGGAGAAAATCAATTGCTTCTTGGCTGAGTGGTTCTCAGTACTCATATAGAAATATGGAATTTATTCTCAACAAATACTTTGGTGAAAGTACTATGGCCGATGTTGCGAGTAATCTACTACTCACCAGTTATGACATTCACAATAGTTGTGAATTTTTCTTCAAAAGTTGGAAAGAAGAAAACATTAAGTTAAAAGATGCACTCAGAGCTACAACAGCTGCTCCAACGTACTTCACACCAAAACGTCTGAAAATTAGCCAAACAGAGAGAGTGTTGATAGATGGCGGAGTGTTTGCCAATAATCCAGCGGCTTGTGCATATGCAAGTGGTAAAAGGTTATTTCCAAATGATGAGATTATACTGCTATCAATAGGTACTGGTGGAACAAATAGAAGTATAAAGTATGCTAACTCAAGGAGATTTGGCAAAATAGGGTGGATCAAGCCACTACTGAATGTGATGTTTGCTTCTGGATTGGATTGCGTTGATTATCAACTAGAACAAGTAATAGATGATAAATACATAAGAATACAATCGCAATTGAAAGTAGCATCGACTGAGATGGACAATATTACACTCAAAAATATCAAATCTCTTCAGCAAGAGGCAAATGCAATGATAAAGGACAACCAGAAATTAATAGATAAACTTTGCGATTTCATATCTTAATTTATACCAAGCAAAATTCAACTGAGCCAAAAAAGTTGGTTAGCAAATTCTACTGGTTAAATCATTAACTAACTTTACTTATATCTTAAACACATTCAATTTTCACACTCATCAGCAGTTAGGCCACTTGCTCGCACAATAATATCAATAGCAACACCTTCCTTAACTAGATCTTTTGCAATCTTGATTTTCTCTGCTTTTTTAACCTTTTCTTTACCAGTTTGCATTCCTTCAGATAAAGATCTGGCTACCGTATCCAGTAATTCTTGATCCTCAATTTTTTCGCATTTACCTATAAACCCAAAAACTGGCTCATTTTCATATTCTGTTAGTCCAAGAGCTTTAATGTTAACTGATAATGTCTTTGCTATCTTATATAATATTTCAATTGGAATGTCTGTATATCCTCGTTCATAGTCGTGTATTTCTTTAGGTGTTGAACCGATTTTATTTGCCAAGTCCTCCTGAGTGTATTCCCGTATTAATCTCTGCTCTTTTATCCTTTTCCCCACTTTGTAGAGTATAGAATCAGTACAAATTTCTTTCTCTATATCATCATATTCATAAGTAGATAAGCGAGTCACTTGGGAAATAATATCAACTGAAACTCCTTCTTTCACTAGATTCTTTGCTACTTCTATTTTCGCTTCTTCTTGGCTAATTTTCTCGCTAATATATACAAACCTTACTAATGGATACAGCTTCTTGCGTAATTCCTGATCCTTAATTTCTCTATGTATTTTTGTTAGATAGACTATTTCTTTATCCTCATCTTCATACCAACTGTTTTCTCTTAGTACTGTTGGTACTGGAAGTAGATCTATAACATTAACTGATAATGCTCCTGCTATTATATACGATTCTTTGATTGTAATAGCCTTGCACCCTAGTTCAAAGTTATGTATTTCCTTATATGTTAAACCAATTTTGCTTGCTAATTTTGCCTGAGTATACCCTTGTACTATCCTACAACCTTCTATTTTTTTCCCCAGCTCGTAGCTCAATATGCTCTGAATTATCATAGATAAATCCTCTAAAAGCTGTTTTTCCTACAGAAGCAAACATATATTCTATCACAAAAAAATCCACTATTGGCTAAGTTTTTATGAAATCACAAAAATTCCTCAATCATATAATTTGATAAGCCTGTCGTTTGCAAGATAATATCAACAGAAATTCCTTCTTTCACTAAATTCCTTGCAACTTCAATCTTCTTTTCCTCTCTGACCTTTTCTCTACAAACATGTATACCTTCAAATAAAGACTTGATTAGCATATCGCGTAATTCCCGACTCTCAATCTTTTTGTATTCTTCTATCAACTTTGATAGCTTTTCTTCCGCTTCACTATCCTCATCTGATTCGGGAAGTAGATCTATGATACTGATTGATAATACCTTTGCTATTTCATCTAACATTTCAAGTGAGACAGCAGCTCTCCCTTGTTCATACTCGTATATTCCTTGATTTGTTATGCCAACTTTATTCGCTAAATCTTTTTGTGTATATCCTCGTATCAATCTCCACTCTTTTATCCTTTGCCCTACTTTGTATGGAATGGGAATTTTGTTCTCCTCACACTCACCAATAGATAAGTTAGTTGTTCGAGAGATAACATGAGCAGAAACTCCTACTTTCATCAAACCCCTTGCTACTTCTATTTTTACCGCTTTTCTGCTTCTTTCCTCACTCAAACGAATAAATTTGGTTAATAAATAAAATACCTCGCTTAATTCTTTATCTTTATAACCCTTTACTAAATTTAATATTTCTTCATCTTCAAAATATCTTTTTTCATTTGGTAGCGTCTCTCCACAAACTAGACCTTTAACATTTACTGATAATGCTTCTGCTATAGCATATAATTTCTTAATTGGAATTTTACGACTCCCTTTTTCATATTGCAGTATTGCCCAGTACTTTACACCAACCTTCTCCGCTAAATCCTTCTGAGTATACCCTCTCTCTAACCTCCAATTTTTTACTTTTTGCCCTACCTCACAGTCTAGACTTTTTTCCATACAAAGAACCATACATATAATATTTTCTACTATAGCTCAAAGGCTCCAGATATAATGGGGAGAGTAGACCAGTGGAACTTCCCCTACCAGTCTCTCGCAGAACTGTACATAAACCTCTCAGCTTATACAGCTCCCATTATTTAGCCTTTTTGACCCTAAACCTAGTGTCCAATGATAGAAAATATTTGGAGACCTATCTCTCACCTTTCCTAGAAATTGTCTTGCTAGTCTTCCGTGACTCCTGAGTCTCTTATATTTCCTTTTGACCCACTTTTCTAGATGCCGCTCTACATTCTTTAGAGATTTGTAGACCTCAGTTCTGTAAAATTTGCCATAGTACTGATACCAGCCTCTGACTATTGGATTTACTTTTCCTGATATCTCCTCTAATGTTATATGCGTATTTCGTAGCATTTTCCATGATCTTATGGTTGTAGTAATCTTTTTCTTGGCCTTGTTGCTAATTGCTGGGAGAAATGAAACAAAATGCTTCCCTATTTTATTTCTTGCTAACCTGGGTCTGAATGTGTAACCCAGAAAATCAAAACTTTGTTTAGGAAATTCATCTCTCCTATTGTCATCCTTACAGTACACTATCTGTGTCTTTTTAGGATGTAATTTCAACCTATACTCAGCCAATCTTTCTTCGATCATTACTTTCACAAATCTTGTCTGTTTCTCTGTTCTGCAGTGCACTATCGCATCGTCCACATATCTCTCAAATGGTACCGTCGGATAGTTCTTTTTCATCCATATATCAAACACATGATGCATGAATATATTAGAGATGATTGGGCTAACTGAACCTCCTTGCGGAACTCCTTTATCCCTAACTACTTTACTGCCATCTGCAAGTTGTATAGGGGATTTCATCCACCTTTCAACATATAGTATGACCCATTTGCAGTCTGTGTGTTTCTTGATAGCCTGAAGTGCTAAGTCGTGATCCAGATTGTCGAAGAACCCTGATATATCAAGGTCTACCACCCAATCGTACTTCCAGCATCTCTTACGCGCTGTATCTACCGCATCCAATGCTGATTTATTCGATCTATAACCATATGAATCCTCATGGAATTTTGGCTCCACTAACGGTTCGAGATACATTGTTGCTGCTGTTTGCGCTATCCTATCTGATACTGAAGGAACACATAAAATTCTTTGTCCTCCTCCCATATCTTTCGGTATTGCTACAGCTTTTACAGGCTCTGGAAAATAACTTCCGGATGTCATACGATTCCATAGTTTGTATAGATTATCTTTTAGATTTTCCTCAAACTTTGTTATCGAAACCCCATCTACACCAGCAGCACCTCTATTTTTCGATACTTGTTTATAAGCTCTCCAAATAAGTTGCTTTGGTATATCAAAAGACTTTGTTTTATTCATTAACTCCTCCCTTTCGGTTGATAAATAACTAAAACTAAATAACTCAGCTCCTTCGCTCCATTTCCATTACAGAAACTTCTTCACTACTACGAGCTGATCCGCCCCTGTTTTCCGCATCGGTACTCTCATCCTCAGAGATCAGCTCCTTGGATTTCTCCCTTATCATCGAAACGACAGGTTCCCGCAGTTCCACGCAATAGCCCAAAATAGATTCATGCCACCTCTATGCCGGACGCCATCTATCCAGTAAACAAGCTCCCGATAGATTTATCCCAGGTTAAGTCTAACCCCTGGTTTTGACATCATCCAATTCCTTTCGACACTTTATCAGTGGTTCATTTTCATTCATCTCTCTATTTTACACATGACGCATATTTGCGCCTTTTCCATAACGCTCACTACCTTAGCTTTTTACCAAAGCAGCTTATGGTTGTTTGAAGCCTGCTCTTGTAAGCCGGCTCCGAGGGGCCCACCCCCATCTATTGCGTAGCTTTTGCACTTAGTTTGCTCTTACTTGAACATTCCTTGTGTCTCTACGGCACACTAGACTCTGGAACCTTAAAATAAATGAATTAAAGCCCCCTAAAAGTTTCTTTACTATTTTCACGTACTTTATCTACCCATGAAGACAATTTTTCACTTGGGCTATCAACCTCCTTCATAAGCTGCTTGCTATTCCATATGCCACATCTCATAAAACTTCCCTTTTCTACTGCTTCTTTAAGTTTTACTCCAGCAAAAAGACAATTTTTTCCTATTTCTTCGCCTCTTTCTTGTAATTTAGACCACATTTCCTTATTTTCTACTCTGACTTGTACTTGATCATATTTTTTTACATCGTGGTACAATATAATATCTAGCTTACCAATGCTTGTAGGAAATTCTAATATAATAGAGCTTCCATCTGACATATCGATATAGTTTCTTATACCTCCCTTCTCACTTTTTACCTCAACTGCATCATTGCCAATTTTTAAAATATTACTTCCTAACTCTCTCAGTATTTTGGCTACCTCTACCTTGCTATCCCCAGAAAATTCTATATACGATGTTGTATTATCTATTTCAACATCTATTAATTCTCCTTCTTGCACAGCACTTTCTCCAGCTTTCTCTAGTTCTTCTAGTCTCTCATCTATCTGTGGCTGAACTTCTGGTTGTAGCTCATTATAGATTTCACCTATCAATTTATTCTCCAATAAAGTATCATGAAACTCTGCACCGTTTAGCATTAGTTTACGTATTAGCTTTTTACGATCAGCCTTATCAAATTTATGAAAATGTGTACCCAATATTACATACTCAGCAAAGCTCCATTCCCCATCATTACATGCATTTAGCCTTTCTCCAGCAGCTAGTGCTTCGTCTACAACCTTGTGCAGTTCATTTGGACTTTTTGCTCTTACCACAGCACTCTTAAACCAGCTCAACTTTTCTGCACTTGGCTTTATTTTTTTCAAAGCTGAAGCAAATGGATTTTTATCTTCTTGATCACTTACAGGTTTTGTGCCATAAACATAGTCAAATCCTTTCCCATAGTTGATTTTGTTTTCGCGAACTTCTCTACCAGGGAAAGGTGCTATTTCTTCAGGCTTTTTAGCCTTATTAATTTTGCTTACAAAGGTGGATTGCTCCTTAGTACGACCAATTCCTACAATAGCATTTAACACCTCACCTTTTGATAATCTATCAAGATCAATGTTTAACTCGTAAGTACCTCCTTCTTGATCATCAAAAGGTACAATTATTTTATTACTCATATTAGCCTCCGCTATTAAATATACTTTACTAAGTCTACAACCGACTTTATTACTTTATTATTAATTCAATATATACTTTCTCATTAATTATAAGCAATGGTTAATGTACTTGCAAATATTTTCTTCATTCAAGTAGTTAAACAACTCATGAAAATCTTCAAATATCTGCTTTATAACAGTCCTTGCTCTTTAAAACTAAAATATCCAACACTTGTAATGATAATGTGATCCAGTAACCTAATCCCTATAGTCTGACAAGCTTCAGCCAAGTCTTTAGTTACAGCTTGATCCTCATCAGATGGCTTTAACCTTCCTTCTGGGTGGTTATGCGATATTATTATTGACGTCGCTTTTCTTATTAATGCCTTTCTTGTTACTTCTCTTATGTAAAAAGGTACCTTATCCACTGTACCAGTAAACACTTCTTCCCCCTTTAAACGGCACTTTTGATCAAAATATATTATTTTCATCTTTTCCTCCTCTGAATAACCAATACTCACCCTTAAATATTTTACGATGGTTTCCAAGTTATCCATTATAGGTCCTTTCTTTAACTCTTCTCTTGGTACCCTCTTTGAAGCTTCCTTTAGGCATAAAATTGCTGCTACTGTAGAGTCAGTTATCCCTTCTATAGTTTTCAAGTCATCTATTTCCTGGCCTAAAATTCCTCCTATTCCAAAACTATCTATTAGCTTTCTAGCAATAATTCGAGCTTCTTCCCTGTCATGCACTGCACTTAGAAACGTTTCTATTACTTCACGATCAAGTAGAGCTTTACCGTTGCTTTCTAATGCTCTGAATTCTATTTCTTCTCTACGATCTTTCTTATTATTCATAAAAATTACCCTTCACTAATAACAAAATGTTTTTATATATTTACTGCTGTTTTTTTGTCAGCATTGGCATAAAGCCATAGCTTGTGAGTGAAGTCAAATCAATTTTTCAATCTTTTTTGCTTATTTTTTCATGAATAGGTAAAGATATTAATATATGGCGATTTCTTTATTTTAAATTTGTTGAATTTCGTTCAAGGAGAGGCCTACTGTTTTTAAAATAATATTGATAGAAATTCCTTCCTTAACTAAATTCTTTGCAATTTTCATCTTTTCTACTCTCTCCACTTTCTCTTTGCAAACTTGTATACTTTCAAACAGAGATTTTATTAGTACATTACGTAGTTCTTGGCTTTTAATCTTTTTGTATTCTTCTATTAACTTTGATAGCTCTGCTTCACTATTCTCATTTTCTCTTGTTTCTGGAAGCAGATCTGTAATATTAATTAATAGTACCTTTGCTATTTCATCTAACATTTTAAGAGAAACAGCAGCTCGTCCTTGTTCATATTCATATATTCTTTGATTTATTATGCCCACTTTACTTGCTAAATCTTCCTGAGTGTATCCTCTTCTCAACCTCCATTCTTTTATTCTTTGACCTACTCTATACGGAATGGAAATTTTTTTCTCATCATTATCATATTCATCAACAGATAAATTGGTTGTTCGAGAGATAACATGAGCAGAAACTCCTTCCTTAACTAAACCCTTTGCCACCTCTACTTTTACTGCCTTTCCACTTTCTTCCTCACTAATACGGATGAATTTAGTTAATAAATAAAACGTTTCACGTAATTCTTGATCCTTAATCTCTTTATGTCTTCTTACTAGATTTAGTACCTCCTCTCCCTCATACCCTTTCTCATTTGATACTTCTTGTCCGCAAGCTAGGTCTCTAGCAGTTGTTGATAATGCTTCTGCTAACTCATATAATTTCTTAATTGAAATTCTGCGTGTTCCTTTTTCATATTGCAGTATTACCTGATATGTTGTTCCGATTTTTCCCGCTAAATCTTTTTGAGTATATCCTTTTGCTAACCTACAACTTCTTACTTTCTGTCCTAGTTTGTAATCTAAAGATTCAAGGTCGCTAGCGGTCATTCTTTTTCGTAACCTGCCATTTTAGAAATTTTATATAGAAGTTTTGCTAGCATATTGTTATCTTTATTGAAGAGTAGTATATTAAACTTCTATGCTGTGACAAGCTAAGAAGTTCACACTTTAAATAGGTATCTTTGAGGCTGCTAAATCACGAATCCATTTGTTGGCCTTTTAATGTACCTTATAGAAGAGTTGATAAAAAGATCTATAAAAGGACGTCCAAGGTGCGTACTAGGGTCATCTATGAAGGTAGTTTTTTACCAACTCTTGAAATTTAGCTAACTTTAATAGACTTTGGCATAAAAACGTTGAATATTTCTTCACAATTGTGTATAATTATTAATGCTTTTTAGGTACTCGCGCTATGGCTCTTTCGAAGTTTCTCGATCCAAAATTAGACTTAACATTTAAAAAAATATTCGGTACTGAAAAAAATAAGAATATCCTTATTCACTTTTTGAATGATATCTTAGGCTTTACTGGAGTCAATGCTATTCAAGATGTTGAGTTCCTCAGCACCATTATGGACCCTGAAATTGCCTCTGATAAGCAGAGTATTGTTGATGTTCTGTGCAGAGATTCCACTGGTGCCAGATACGTGATTGAGATGCAACTCGCTCGTGATAAAGGCTTTGAAAAACGTGCTCAATTATATGCTGCTAAGGCTTACTCAAGGCAGGCTGATAAAGGTGGTAAGTACATTGATTTAAAGAAGGTTTTCTTTATTGCTATTTCCAATTGTAATTTATTTCCTGATAAGCCTGATTATATATCTAGCCATACCATAAGAGATGAAAAAACTAACGAGCATGACTTAAAAGATTTTCAATTTATTTTCATTGAGTTACCAAAGTTTCCTAAGAGTAGAGAAGAACAGCTAGAAAATGTAGTAGATCGTTGGCTATTTTTCTTCAAATATGCAGAAGAAACAACTGATGAAGATTTAAGGAAAATAGCAGAAAAGTCACCGATAATAAAGCTAGCATATGATGAATTAGACAAGTTTCATTGGAATGAGAAAGATCTCGTAGCTTATGAAGAAAGGGTCATGGATTTACAGAAAGAAGCTGCTATCTTGGAACAAAAACTCGATGATGCTAAACATGAAGGTAGACAAGAAGGTATCCAAATCGGCCATCAAAAAGGTAAAATTGAAGGTAAAATTGAAGTTGCAAAAAATTTACTTAAAGCTGGCATCTCTATTGACGTTGTATCACAAACTACGGGCCTTTCTTTAGATGAGATTAAGAAATTAATTTAACCTTATTCCTAGTCAAATGGCCTTGAACTGAAGCATTACTTAAATAACTTTGAGGCTCTAAACTCATTTGCTTTGCATCATCAACTTCTAATCTACCATCTCTGTTGTGTAATATCTGCTCTATTGATTGATTTAGCAGACCCTTATTAAATTGAGCTATAAACTTGTCAAATTTCTTCGGATTTAATTTACCAGCTTCTTCATCAGGACATGCTTTCTCTACATACGATTTTAAAATCCCTGAAATTTCATTGAATTTACCACCCATGATTTTTCCAGTAATCTCTTTGTGCATTCCCACAAAATCAATATTCAATCGATGCATTGATACACCACTTTTTAATCCAGCTTGCTCTACTACTTTCTCAAATTCCTTTGTAATATTTAATGCATAGCCCTGTGCTTCTAGTGGGGATATAGACTGACCTACTGTAGAAATATACTTTTGACCTGTAACTTTTCTAATTAATAAATCAAGTAACATTATTGTACCATTTACATCGATTGGTGGACTAATTTGTGAGATTGAACTTTGAGTGAATGTTTTCTCAGGTAAAGCAGCTCTAGAACCTAATAACCCACTCACAGAGCTTCTTATCCAACCAAATACATTTATCCATGAAGATGGTCTTGTGCCACTACTTGCTGCTATCTCAGGTTGATTTATAGCAAGTGGTTTTCTTGAAATATGATGACGAGCATGATCTCCATGGTGATGACGACGTCTGCGTTGCACAGGTTTTTCTCTTTCTTCCTTGAGTTTTTCTTTTAAATATTCCACAATATCATTGTGTCCTTCGCTTCTAGCAATATCTAGCGGTGTTCCATCAGCATTACATTTAGCATTAATGTTGGCCCCCTTAACTATAAGGTACTCTACTACATCCAAATGACCACTCCAAGAAGCCCAGTGCAGTGGTGTATGACCTTGTGTATCAGTATCATTAACGTTAGCTCCCTTGCTTATCAGATCTATAGCCTTATTAAGATCACCACCTTTTGCTGCGATCAACAATTTTTTATCTAAGTCTAATTGCGTTTGCTTCAAATATTCTACAACATCACTAAGTTTTTGATAGGCAGCAATATCTAGCGGTGTTTTACCAGCCTTGCACTTAGCATTAATGTTGGCTCCCTTACTTATAAGGTATTTTACTACATCTAAATAACCAACAGCAAGGTGCAGAGGAGTATCATCATTGTTATCTTTAACATTAACATTAGCTCCCTTGCTTATCAGATCTATAACTTTATTAAGATTACCACCTTTTGCTGCGATTAACAATTCTTTATTCAAATCTAATTGTGCTTGTTCTAGATATTTTACAACATTATTATGTTTTTGATCGATAGCAACATTTAACGGTGTTTTACTACCCTTGTCTTTGGCATTAATATTAGCCCTTTTATCTACAAGATACTTTGTTATATTTAGATACCCACCCCAAGAAGCCCAATGTAGTGGTGTCCAGTAACCATTATCTATTATATTAACATCGACTTTCTCTTCATCTATAAAATATTTTACTATATCTAATTTACCGTTGGAAGCAGCACAGTGCAGGGGAACTCTGCCACTATTATCTCTGATTTCTAAAATATTTTTCTCACCTATAGAACATTTAATTATATCTAAATGATTACCTAAAGAAGCATTACATGGAAGAGTGCTACCATTATTGTATTTAAATATTGAATCAGCGTATTCTTTTATCAAAAACTTTGCAACCTCTAAACGTCCTCTCCATGCAGCATAGTGCAGTGGTGTGTAACCTTGTTTATCAGTATCATTAATACTTACTCCCTTGCTAAGAAAAAACTCTATGATATCTTTACTATTATTCTCAGCAGCAACATGTATAGACTTTTTACCATAAGGGCCTTTATCTGCAGCATTAATATCAGCGGCTTTCTTTACCAAAAACTCTGCAACTTCTAAATGACCTTTGTATGCAGCCCAATGTAGTGGTGTCCAACTGTACTTATCTCTAGTATTAACATTAGCATTTCGACTAATAAGACTCTTCACTTTATTGAGATCGCCATTTTGTACTGCAGTCAGCAATTCTTTATCTAAATCTGACTGTACTTGTTCTATTATTTGTACTATATCTGTATAACCTTCTTGCACAGCCAAATCCAAAGGTGTTTTACCATCCTTGTCTTTAGCGTTAATATTAGCACCTTTATTGAGAAGAAGTTTGACTGTACTTGGTTTATTTCCTTGTATAGCTAAATGTAAAGGTGTTGAACCGTTATTATTTACATCATTAATGCCACTAGCATTTTTATCTAAAAGAAATTCAACTATTTCAAGCTTACTATCATACTGAGCAGCCACATGTAAAGGTGTATTGCCATACACATCTTTAGCTTTGATATTAGCGTTCTTATCAAGAAGAAACTTAACTATGTCGAACTTGTTGCTAGAAGCAGCAAAGTGTAAGAGTATCCAATCATTATTATCTTTAGTATCCAAGCTAGCACCTCGATTTGCAAGGCCTTCAACTTTATTGAGATCTCCATCTTGCACTGCAGTCAATAATCCTTTGTCTAAATCCAACTGTGCTTTTTTCAAAAATTCTATTGTATCTACGCAATTCTTTTGAACGGCTAATTCTAAAGATGTTCTACCGTCAGCAGTTAAAGCATTAATATTAGCGCCTCTCTCAACAAGATACTTAACTACATCTAATGAACCCAATTGAACAGCCCAATGAAGAGGCATCCAACTTTCATTATCTTTGGCATTAATATCAGCACCGTTATTTACGAGAAGTTTAACTATATTTAAATTATTCTTTTGAATTGCCCAGAACACAGAGGCCCAACCCAGCCTACTTTGAGCATTAACATTAGCACCTCGTCTGATATTGTCTTTAACTTTGCCAAGATCTTCTTTTTCTACAGCAATCAATAACTCTCTATCCAGATTTAATTGTGTTTGTTTTAAAATTTCTACTATATCTGTGTAACCCTTTTGCTCAGCCAACTCTAAAGGTATTTTACCATCTTTATTTTTAGCCTTTAAACTAGCTCCTTTTTCTATAAGATATTCTACTACTTTTAAGCGATCATTATTACAAGCATTATGTAGAGGAGTATTATCTTTAGTCTCTAAATTTGCACCTTGAGCGATAAGATCTTTTACTTTATCAAGATTACCACCCCTTGCATTAATTAATAACCCTTGATCCAACTCCGCCTTCTTCAAAATTTCTATCATATTTCCTTTAGTAGCTAAACCTAAAGGCGTTTGGCTATTCATGTCCGTAACGTTGACACTAGCACCTCTATCAAGAAGGAGTTTGACTACACTCAACCTGTTCGCATCAACAGCAAGATGCAAAGGCTTTTTATTATCTTTGTCTTGAGATTCGGTATCAACACCTTCATCAAGAAGAAATCTGACCATATCTAAATTACCCTCTTGCACAGCAAAATGTAAAGGCGTTCCTTGAATCGTTATTTCATTATTAAATTTAGCACCGTTACCAATAAGAAGCTTTACTGCACCCCATTTACCTAACTGAGCAGCATAAAGTATCGGTGTCCAAGCAATATTATCTTTAATTTCAATATTAGCACTTCTATCAATAAGGAACTCAACCATGTCCAAATTATCCTTTTGAGTAGCAAAGTGTAAAAGTGTTTTACCTTCCTTATCTTGAACATCAACATTAGCTCCTCTATTAAGAAGAAGTTCTACTACACTCCACCTACCTGACTGAGTAGCGAGAAATATTGGTGTGTACCCAAATTTATCTTGAACTTCAATATTAGCACCTCTATCAAGAAGAAGTTTCACCTTATCAAATTCACCCGCCTCGGAAGCAAGATGCAACAGTGTTCTGTCAAGTTTACCTTGAGCATTTATGTCTCCACTGTTTGGAACCTCTGAATGTATAGAACTCTCTTGTGAATTAACAATAGAACTCACATTATTTAATTTATCAATACTGTCTGAATTATTTATTTTATCCATTTCGTTACTTAATAATATCTCTTTGTCAGTAAATTTTATAGTTAATGTTTTCATTTTAGATTCTTTATAGAAATCCTTAAACCGTATAATACATAACTCACTTGCCTCTATATCAGCATTAAAGGCATTGGTAACTATCAAGTCGTACTTATCATGAAGATAGGTATACTGCCCTGCTTTTTTAGATATTACTAATTTATTCTTTTCTTCTATGTCTTGAGGTGTTACTACAATAATTTTTTCATCAGAAATAAAGAACGAAGACTTTAAACCTAAACTATCATCTATTTCCATCGGTGCATTATCAAGAATAATTTGTAATTTTTTATACCACTTATTTACAAGGGCATCTTTTAGCCTAACTGTTACTACATCTTGCTGCAAGCCGGTAGCTGATATAGATAACTTAATTAATAAATCACTTTTGTCTTTAATAACTGTTGGTATCGGTTTTATACTCAAATCCCTATCTACTTGTTGCACCAACTGATGTAAATCTAATGTACTTCTTAAACTTTTCTTTCCATTGACATCATCATTAATCACTACTTCTTGAATAGGGAAGTTTTCAATATCAAGTGTTTCATAACCTGAAGTAATTGCACATACATCGTTTCCGCTTAGAACAATATTTCTTCTCCCACTTGCATTGAGTTCACTACATACATCTCTCCTCATAGAATCCGCAGCATTGCTTCTCCCTCTATTATTTAAATAAATATCTAAATCTAACTTATTTTTTGACTGATTTAAAAAGGTGTGCCTTTCAACATCTTCAACTATAGCAGATATTCTACTTGCTATTTGCTGACTATTTTCTTCAGTCAATATTGACTGATAGTCTACTACAGTTTGATTATAACCATTTAATTCTTGTATGCTACGTCTCTTGCGAGTAGATCCACAATCTTCAATTTTCCACTTAAATTGATCATTATTTCTATTTGAAGGCCAAGTGAACACATACCGCCTATCCCTGTCACAATTGTTTAAGTGGTACATACAATCATTATTAGGTGAGTACAAGTACCTTCCATACTCAACATTTTTTAGATACACATTACCACCATCAAGCTCAACTTTCCACTTGCCATTGTTTCCTAGCTTTGAAGGCCAGGTAAATACATACCGCCTATCCCTGTCACAATTGTTTAAGTGGTACATACAATCATCATTAGGTGAATACAAGTACCTTCCATACTCAACATTCTTTAGATACACATTATCGCCATTGAGCTCAACCTTCCACTTAAATTGATCACCATTTCCATTTGAAGGCCAAGTGAACACATACCGCCTATCCCTGTCACAATTGTTTAAGTGGTACATACAATCATTATTAGGTGAGTACAAGTACCTTCCATACTCAACATTTTTAATACATACTTCTGATGAAAATACTGCATTTCTCACTGATTCTGGTAATTTATTTTTTAGCCTTTCAAGATCAGATTTCTCTTCTGAATTGACCCTAGGCATTTTCATGGTCTCTCTAATAGAGTAAGCTAATTTAAACATTGCACCATCATTCTCTGGTATTTTGTCAAACACAGCTATGTAACCTGAAATAAACTGACCAATATAATTGTGACTGCCTATAAACTTTAATATTCCTTCTATACCTACACTTGAATATGTGTCATTTACAGCTTCCTTAATTGCTCCATCAAACAACTTTTCATCAAAATTATAAACCTCATCCAAAAGTTCAATAGTCGAAGCACTACGATTATGCAGCATACCATCCTTTAGCACCTTTTTTGCTGTACTTTTTATCAAACCTCTTAAACTACTTATACAAAACTCTACCAATCTTTTTGCGTTAGATGGAATATTTGCTTGGTTAACAACTTCCTTCTTTAAAAATTCAACCTGTTTTATCATTTTAAATGCATCATTACTTTTAGTCTTGATCCTGTTACAAAGAAGCTCGATTATATCTGAGTCATTTATTGTAAGCGGCTAAGTACAGAGGTGTTTTACCATCGTTGTTTTTAGCCTCAATATCAGCACCTCTATCAAGAAGAAGATTAATTATGTTTTGCTTGGCTTCTTCAACAGCCAAATACAGAGGTGTCTTACCCTCCTTACTTCTAATTTCAACGTTAGCACCCTTATCTACGAGAAAGCTAACCATATCAAGATTGCCGTAATGAACAGCATAGTGTAAAAGCGCCCAATTATCATTGTTACAACTAGTTAAGGCATTAATGTCACCTTTCTTCTCTAAAAATGATTTAAATATACTTTCGCTTAATTTCACATTACCGTTATAAACAGCATGATTCAAAGTCGTCCAGTTCTTTGAACACTGGTTTTTATACTCAACATCAGCTTTACTTTTTCTAGCAGTTTTATCAAGAAGAGTTTTAACTTCATCCCATTTACCTTCATAAATTGCTGTGCTTACCAAAGGTTTCAATACTCCCAATCCTGAAGTGATCATCCACTTATTGCACTGATCTATTATGTTTGAATCATAGCCATTCAGCAAAAGGTTGTTTTCTAACTTTTCAAGCAATGTTAAAATCTGATTACTACTTGGCGTTTTATTTTTTAATTCCTCAATTTGTTCTAAACTACAGGAACTTTCTGTAAAGCTAACCCGGTCTTGCAGTGAAGGAAAACCAAGACATTGATGTACTGGATCTCTATTTTCTCTTTCAAAATCGTCAACTGATATTAAACATTTAAAGTCATTTTCTACTTTAGGGGTATATTTACTTCTATTTTGATAATTTTCTGAAGCTTTATCAATTAAAGCTTGTATTTTTCTTACCTCAGGCAAACTAAACCTATCTAACTTACGGATTGTTATTGGTTCTAAACCCAGATCGAATTCCAATGTGGAAATTCTATAAGATTCAGAATTATTCCAATTGTTTATGTTGATCGTATGATTAGACTTCTTATCACGAAATATCAGATCTGTACCACTACTAGAAACTTCAACCTGATCAGGAGTAATATTTTTTAGTACCATTACTCCTATTCGTTCCTCATCTTGTCCTACAGAAGTAGAGATATTTTTTTCTAATTTTTGATTGTGCTGAATGATACTAGTAGAATCACTAAAGTCTTCAATATATTCTTTTACAATTCTTTCATAATCACCTCTAAGTTTATCCTTATACTCCACTACATTATTAACATTTTCTAATAAGCCAGAAGATAGGAAAAGGTCATTATTATTCCATAAAGAATAAGAAATATTTTCCCATTTACTTCGATCAGTATAGAATCCTTCTATTCTAATGATAAAAGGATTTTCACTTTCTCTTATTAATAAGAGATCATCCTTATCTTTATATTTCTCAATATCTTCAAGACGGGAATCTATCACTACATGATCATCTTCAAAATCTTTAGGCAATAAAACATATTCTGAGTTTGTGTAGCCTGTAAAAAAGGAACTAATTTATCCTTTCCCGAAGAAAAGGGAGAACAAGACATTGATTGTATATTGGGGATAAAAGTTTCTCCTTTTTTGTTCATAATTATAAGATGCCTATAATTAGGATCTTGAAAGTAGTTTTTCACTCGAATGTTACTATTATTGTATTTTAAATACAGATCACATTGCTGGATTGAAAAATCTTTCTCAACTGCCGACATAAATAGTGTATCTAGTTTTTTATCACTTGAGTTATTATCAATTTTTACTTCTCTACTATTTATATCATTGCTAATAAAATACACATCACTTCCTCCTCCTCCCCTAGCAAACATAGTTCCTTGATCGAAGTTAATTATATCATCTCCTGAAGAACCAAAAACCATGTGTGAAACTACACTATTATTTTGACTTTGTGTTTTACCTCTAACAACGCTCAAGACTTTATAACCCTTATGATTATTTAGAATTTTCTTGTAATGATTTTCTACAGCTCTAAAACCCTTTAGAGAATGTTCTGAATGTAATTCAAATGAGGTGATTTTTATAGTTGATGAATCTGATCTTTCAATCTTAGGAACAATATTACTACCATTTTTATCTATTAGTACAAAGTAAGGCTTATTACTGCTTCGCTCAACGTAATTTTTTATATCGAGAGTAAATTGATTATTTTGACCAAAATTTATTTTCAAAGATAAAGTATTACTGTTTTTAGAGTAAGTTATTTGATCACAATCACTTAATAAATCAAATTCAGGAAAACTTACAGTTCCTGTTCCATCTACGTCAATTTCTGAATATAACCCCCTACCCTTATAGTCTGCAGTTTTTACGTAAAAAGTATAATTGCTTTTTCTACCTTTGACTCTAGTATACGGCGAAATAATTACTTTTTTGCAACTTTCAACTACATCTTTCTCATTGTTGTTAGAGCCACCACCACTATCTATGATAACGTCACGATCATCGGTTCCTGTAAAGTGTTCAGAATAACCCATGCACAAGATCTTATCTACCTTGTCCTTCCTTCCAACATAATGGTAATTAAAGAGGTTATTACTAACATAATCATCAATCAACAAACGACTATTTATTTTTACCTTTAATCTTCCATATGCACTAGGCTTAAAACGATAGTCAACATTTACTCCTATAACTTTCTCTTTTGTTAACTGGCTTAAATCAAGTATATTAGTAGAGTTGCTTCCACCAATAATTTTACCTGAAAAGCTAGGGTTATTTACAAGAACAAATCTGTTTGCTACATTATTGCCACCAGTTATTCCTGCTGTACCTGAGTAAATTAGAAAATTATTGTTCCACACATTACTTCCAGCAATGGTACCTCTGTCCACATTTTGTAAATCGTAAACAATCGTCTTGTCTTTCTGTTTCATCTTTACTCTACCACCGTGGTCAATAATCATTGCATTTTCACAGTAGTATACAGCCGACTTAACTGAGCTTTTAATACCTTTTTCATAATCTTGATTAGTAATCTGTGGTAAACAAATCCTGTCAGCACCTTTGATATAATCAGGTACAACACGTGAAAGATTTTTTGTATTGGCATTTGTTCTATTCATCATAATCGTTGCATAATCTGGACGAAGAGTATTACCGTTTATTTTTCCAAGACCAATACTATAAGCAACAACATTACTAGGGTCATTATTTAAAGCTTTCCAAACTCCTTTAGCTAGACTATTAACCATTTCCTTTCTTGCTGCAAGATGTTGTACATCTTGTGGTACAGGTTGAAAAGCAAATGTATGCCAAAAAATACGCCAATTTTCATCATGGGTTGTATCATACTTTTTCTCGTACTCCACGATATTGCTAACACCACTATAAACTCCGGAAGCTACCATCAATGCAACTCCAACTGCAATGCCGATTCCAGGCATACCAAGTGCTGTAAGAGCAACACCAGACACAAACGATATAGTGGAAAAAGATATAGTTGCTATATTATCTCTTATTTCTTTCTCTCCACATGGATTATCACTATTCTCTCTTTTTTTACAATCAACAAGATTGTTTACTGACATGCCTATATCAACAATATCAAAGACATCAGTTACAGCTCCTGCTGTACCTCTTGCTATTGTACTTCCAAATTTTACTCCCACAACTCGAATAGCAAATTTTGTCTGTTTACCTAAAGTACCTGGTATAATTTTTCCCACAACCTTTTCAGCTGATGCTACAACTTTTGGAGTAATTTTAACCATTACATTTTCAATCGGTTGAGATGCAAAAGACCATCCTATTCCGCCTAGATTTAATCCACAATCTGTAGCTGTCCCTTCCTTGCAAGATACGATAGCACCATGGATCCCTCTTATTAATTGTATCCCACCAGCAGCATTCATTAACCTGCCTTTTAATTTTGAGCCTTTTGTTGCACTGCTAGCTTGCTGTGAGATATCTCCATGCAAATTCTTAACACGTTCATTCTGAACATAGCGTTCATACCCTTGATCTCCAACAACCTTATCAAGTAAATACTTACGATCACCTTCAATACTTTTATCTCCAACAAACTCTACTAGTTGAGCGTTTTTTGCTTCATCTTGACTATTTTTAACATAAGTTAGGAACTTTTCACTATCAATTATAGTTTTGTCTACATTATTTTCATCTACCTTTCCTTTACTAAACTTTTCTACATCACTCTTTGAAAATAAACAAGGATTGACACTTCTTTTGCTTCTACCACCAGACCTTACACAACTGTTTAGGTTGAATTTCTTCCTATTTGCTTGTGTTTCAGCAAGTATAGCTTCATCTAAGTTAGCTATACGTTGTGGATCTATACTTAATCTATCTGAAATATTTTCTCTTTGTTCTTGAAAATATGCTTCATTTCGATTAAATAGTAACAGATCTCTAACCCAATCGGAATCATAGCCATTTGCTATCATTTGGTTTAGGGAGTGAGCATTTTCTAATGCCCATAAGCCGCAATTGTGACCATCTGTTTGTTGAGCAATAGAAACGTCATTAACGGTAATTCGAGCACGTTCTAGAACTTGACGAATATTACCTGGAATATCATTACCCAACGAGTCTACATAGTATCCATTATATTGCCCATTTTGATGGGAAATGACTAACGTAACCCAGTGATTATTATCTAAATTAACAATTAAAGTTAATGGCCGTTTTTCACCTCTTGTTGCTACGCTATTCTGAAACTGTTGTAATTGATTAGCTATATGCTTCGGTGATCCCACTACTTCAAACAATGTGTTAGCCCCATCAGTACCATAGCCATATTCTATTCTTGCAATATCAGCTATATCGTGTTGTTGAAGCCAGTAATGATAATCCTTTTCTGCTGTTGCAGACTCTAATGTACTTAGGTTCTCTTCTTGTATACCCATATCTTTGAGTCTCTGGGTTACTTCTTGTATTCCTTCTAAATGTTTTCTCTTAGCTATGTCAATAGAACTATGAACTACTAGAGCAGGAACAAACTTATCACTTGTTAATATTAAAGAATTTTTATCTTTAGCTTTCACATTAACAACTACTCCCATGAAAAGCATTTTGTCACTATCTGTGATTGCTTTCAGTACCGCCCCTTTAGCATATCTAATATTTTGTTCTTTTGTTAATTTATCAACTTCTTTTTTCATTCCTTCTTCATCTAAGTTTTTATTTATAAGCTTAAATTCCAGCGCTATAGGAGTGTATTCTTTAGTACCCTGAGACGAAGGACCAATACCTTGAATTACCATATCTACACGACCACCTGCTCCTACTTGAAATTCAGGTATAATTACAGTCTTCGCAGAAGTCTCCTGTAGCTTTAAATCACTATAGCTACTAAGCAAACCATTAAGAACAGCTTGTAATCTTGCTTCATTAGTAATCAAATCTTTAATAGGGTAAATCTTATCTGCTACTTCAGTAAGCAACACTTTATACGCTTGCAATGAACCCTCACCATCAGAAGCATGTTGAGAAGTGATTGCTTGATCAAGTTTTGCCTTTAATTCATCAGAATTAGGTATCTTGAGAAAATTACCTGTAAATGGCTGATCTGCACCACTTGGTTTATATTTACTTATCTGTTCTATTTCAAAAAGGTCTTCAAAAGATAACCCTATTTCATATTTTTTGAGACTCATTTTAATTTCTATGACATTTCCTACTCCTCCTATTTCAGGTATGTTCAGCACTGGAATTTTTTTATCAGCATAGAATTCCTTTGTATTGGACTCTCGTATATGAAAAATGAATGCTGTGTTTTCTTGCCCTTCATTACCTTGAACAAATATTAATGTCATAACCGGGCTTTTGGACAAAGTGTACTCCGTTCCTCCAGACCAATCCAGAGGGTACTCACCATATGAGTATATATATTTTTTAATGTTACTTTGATCTTGACCAATCTTGTTGATTAAAATTGATTGACCTAATATGTCTCGACTGAAATAGTAATGATCTTTTGTTTCTTTATTTGCTGGAAAAGTATGGTATTCACTTGATAACAAATCCGTTATTTCTTGCTTAAAATCTTCCTCAGAAATTTGTTGATTATCCCACTCGCCAACTAGTTCGATAAATTCCTCCATCAAAGGAGCTGGTGGTTGTTTAATAGGTTGTACTTCGGTTTTAAACGGTTCCGCGTCATCTAAATTTAACCCAACAGCAATGGCATTATCTGCATTGGTTAAAATCCTCATCTTATTTGGTCTAAAACCTTTTATATAATCTTTAGCTTGCTCAAGTGCATCACTTGGATCAATTTGTCCTTCAGTTCCAGCCTTCAGTTCCAGCCTTGAGTTCAATAAGAATTGGAACTGAATCAACAGCACGATTAGGCCCACGAACAAGCAAAACAATATCAGCGTAACCCCCTCCAGCAAATTGTTCCAAATAGAGTTTGGTATTATCACGATATCGAAAATTATCGAATATTCCTGCTACAAAACCATGTTGATCAGCTTCACGAGCCTTAATGCCATAAACATTAGCTTGTAAGTCTAAATTGGTATGAATTTTTTTAATATAATTTAGAATGGCTTTAAGATTTTCCTGAACTTGATCTATTTCTGCATCTGGGTTAGCAAGCTTTTCAATATAACTTTCTAAATAAACAGACTTACCCAACCTTTTTGTCACTTCCTGAAACTTCACTATAGGCTCGATGGGTTGATCTACAATCTTCTTTTTACTTTCTACCTTAATGTTTATTTTTTCATCTTCTCCATCACTCTTTAAGGTATATCCTTTTGCTGACGTGATTCTTGATAACTCCTTCCTGGCATCATCACTAAGATCTTTACCTTGCTTGCCTAGAAACTGCTTGACTTCATCGAAAACCTTGCCTTTCAATTGGTCAAGACTAACCTCGATTGTTTTAACATTACCATATACATTCTTAGCTTTATACTCTAGCACACCATCCCTTTTCAGATATAAGTATAACTTCTTTGATTTAACATCTTTGTCTGATTTAGGCTTGCTTTTTACTAACTCATACTTATCTTTTAAAATTTTTATTACATCAATTTGAAGCTTATGCGCATCTGATTTAGTATAATCTCTACCCATCACATTCTTCCACTCACCTGTGGTGAATTCGAAATTCTTAGTATTTGTTTGTTTAGAATGTTGAGCTTCTATATCTTCAGTGAAAATAAAAACATGTATTTTGGATTCTGTTTCTGCTACAACTTTTAAAGTTCTCGCCCCCTCAAAACGAAAGTGCAATTTCTTTATGCCTAACTTGTCATTAAGTTTAGTATCTAATACACTGGAAAAAGAACCTAAAAATCGATGAGGAAAAAAGCCAGGCTTTTCACTAGAATGTAAATAAGATTGTATTTGATCAACCAACGACTGATATCTTGCTTCAAAAGATTGATCTACTGCATTAGAAGTTGAAGAATCTACTTTCCCCAAAAGCAACTCAATTAACTCGAAACCTTGTGGTTTTTCTTGCTGTTGATTGTTATCAACCATAACCTCCTCCTGATTTTAACCTTTTACAATTTTTACTCTTATTTAAACTCTTTGCATGCTTTCATTATAAGTCCAAGTAACTGAATTTTCCAAAAGAGAAACTCTACACTTCGCCTCTAACACCACTTACCTTCTGCTGTATAGTTTCTACATCTAATGATGAACTTGGTAACTGAGTATCACCTGCCCCACGATGCAATTGCGTGTTTCTAACTCTCATAAACAGCTCATATTCTGATTTATCTTCTTCCATAATAGAGTACATTTGCTCTTGGCTAAGGGAGTTAACAATTTCAGATAATATTTTAACAGCTTTATTTCCCTTAATAAGAGAAGCAACCAAATCTCTGGTTGATGAGAGTTGTTCGCTTAGCTTATTTAAATAGTGTTGTTTATGAGACTCAAAGCCAGGACTATTCCACATAGAGGTAAGCATATCACTACCAGATTTGATAAAATTATCATCTGGTGCAGAAACAAGCGAGTTTAATGCCGAAAACATTGATGTACTATAAGCTTCAGGAGATAAATCTTCTGGCTTTAAATGTTCAAATAGCTTTCTAGCATTTTCGAAAGAATGGTTTCTTCTTAATATACTTAAAGTATAATAACACCCATGTTGTTTAAAATCCCTTTTCAATAACTCATGATACTTATCTTCATGAAGGTAACGTAGACAGAAATCAACCATACCAACATCGTCAGTGGAAAAACGCCCTTTATTATATGCTACCTCCATTAATAAATCTTCCTTCCTTTTTGGGGATACAGAACCAATTGACTGTAACTTATTCCAGAAGAATTCCAAAGCTTCAACATGCTTTTCTAGCATTGCACACTTAAAAGCATAAACGTATGGATGCTCATTATTTAACTTCAACTGATGTTCTTGGTTATTCATAGCATGTGACCAGTAGATCATTAAAGCACCTTTATCACATCCCTTAACTAGACTCTCTACTGGTTTACTACCTAATGTTAATTTAAATTCTTCAAAAATAGCTCTTATCTCGTCTTCAAAACAACACCAGCAGGCAATTCTATAACGGTCAAAGGAATCAAGAAGAGATTTCTGTCCATCTTCAGTTTTTAAGGTTAATAATTTTTTCCCTAGTGCATACCTATCAAGCTCAACATGACCTGAGGTATCATCAACTTTCCAACAGGTTCCGCTTTCTAAAATTTCCTTAATCAATGGTGTTATTATTGTCCTGTCCCATTCACGCAATAATGTCTGATATGCAATACAATATCTCTTAATCTCTAACTCTTTGAACCCTTTATGAGGGTCATCTTCTTTAATAGACGTTAGTAATATCTTTTGTACATTTTCGTAATCCATACTTATCCCCCTAACAAGATTGAATATATTTTAGGCATATTGCTCTACCTTTAAAACTTTGTCAATTACTATTATAGAAAAATTTTCTAACCTAAAGTGGTTTTCAGTAAAAGGCTCTTAATAGTCTTAATATACGATCTTTTGTTCATTTTTTAATTCTGTTTTTTATAAGTCTACCTTAGTGATTATTCTAAAATAAACTAGTATTAATTTAGCAAAATATATTATTAAGATCTCAAGTAAAATAACCACTTCCAGCGTTCAAAATCAAAGTCGGTGAGAAGTGTTTTTCTTGGGATGGCATGGTCTACCACTCAATACATAAAAACTTTTCTTTATATTAATTTATTTTTTGATTTGACACACTTTTTTGAATGTTTTCTCAACATTTCATTACCTTCTCTCTTTCTCCATTTCCTGGCTCAATATTTACACATGACATTTTTCTTTGAGGATGCCTTGATAGTGGTTTATACCCAGAAGGTCCTGGCTGTGATTTTGATAAATCTTCTATTGCCTCAAATTTTCTCTTTCTCTCTTGATAAGATTCATCTACTTCTTGACGGGTACTGGAAGGGAAAAGGTTTGACTGCACTGTATCAAGCATTTCCTTACTATTATAGTTTATCACAGCTTCAAGACACATCCTTTTGAACTCCTCAGAAGAATATTCATGGCTCTCAATTATATGGGAAGAAAGCATTTTATGATTATAAGCTGCTAACATTGCATATTGTTCTTTTGGTGATCCTGCTTTATCTAATAGAAATTCTAACACTTCAATATCAACTTCAGCAGCAGCTTCTCTAAATGCTTCATAATTATTGGCCGCCAACATTGCATGTCGTTTTTCTGGTGATCCTACTTTATCTAATAGAAATTCTAATACTTTAATGTCAACATGAACAGTATTTACCCTAAACGCTTCATAATTATTAGCCGCCAACATTGCATGTCGTTTTTCTGGAGATCCTGCTTTATCCAATAGTAGCTCCAACACTTCAATATTACCTTCACTGGCAGCTATTCTGAGTGCTTGACAAGCATTAGCCACCAACATTGCATATTGTTCTTCTGGCAATCCTGCTCTATCCAATAAAAACTCCAATGCTTTAATATTACTTTCAGCAGCAGCTTCTCTAAATGCTTCATAATTATTAGCCACCAACATTTTATGTCGTTCTTCTGGCAATTCTACTCTATCCAGCAGTAGTTTCAACACTTCAATATTACCATTACCGGTAGCAGCTACTCTAAATACTTCATAATTATTAGCTGCCAATATTTTACTCTGTACATCTAGTAATTTCGCTTTATCCAATAGAAACTCCAACGTTTTAATATTACCACTGTCAGCAGCTGCCCTAAATGCTTCATAATTCTCCACTGCTAACATTGCATGTTGTTCTTCTAGTGATCCTGCTCTATCCAGGAGCAACTTCGACACTTTAATATTACCTTCACTGATAGCTTCCCAAAACGCTTCGTAATTATTAGCCGCCAACATTTCACACTGTAAATCTAGTAGTTTCGCTCTGTCCAATAGAAACTCCAACGTTTCAATATCACCATCATCATCTGCAGCTACTCTAAACGCTTCATAATTATTAGCCGCCAACATTTCACGCTGTACATTTGATGATTCTGTTCTATTCAATAAGAGTTTCAGTACTTCAGTGTGCCCTGCATAAGCAGCTACTCTAAATGCTTCATAATTATTAGCTGCCAACATTTTATACTTTACATCTAGTAATTTTGCTTTGTCCAATAGAAGCTCCAATACTTTAATATTACTTTCAACAGCAGCTTCTCTAAATGCTTCATAATTCTTCACTGCTAACATTGTATGTAGTTCTTCTGGTAATTCTACTCTATTCAGCAGCAGCTCTAATACTTCAGCATTATCATTACCGGCAGCTTCTCTAAATACTTCATAATCATTAACTGCCAACATTTTACACTGTAAATCTAGTAGTTTCGCTCTGTCCAATAGAAATTTCAACGTTTCAATATTACCTTCAGTAGCAGCTTCCCTAAATGCTTTATAATTAGCAGCCGCTATTAACATTTTATATTGAATATTTTTCTGTGATTGTGTGTTTCTGTTCATAAATTACCTCTAACCTATAGATACATTATGCAGCATAAATACTTAATAGTTCTTAACATTACTGTACTTACATTTTTGAGTACTATAAATGCTTATATTTTTTTTTGTATACTTCTGCGATTTTTGCTTTCTTTAGGAAAATTTCTATTGCACTTTTATTATAAGATAAGCATAAACTTTTCTTACCATAATTCTTCTTTTCCATTTTTTAATGAATTAGTATTACATATTGCTAAAAATTTAAACAATATAACCATTTCCAGCAAACAACATTAGCTAGTGAGAGAAGAATTTGTTTTGGGATCTTGGTCTACCACTTGTTCTACGCGAATTTATATCAATTTATTACTTTATTTCTCTGTTTTTTTGAAATTCCCCTCATAAAATTAAATAGCTTACTGTAAAATTATAGTCTTAAGTCCTTGTTTGCAGGTTGTACAGAGACGCTGTTAAATGAAGATATAGGTGACCTATGAGTTAAGTTAACTGTGCTTTTATCTTCAAATTGCAATGCTTCACTTATATTTTTTAATTTTCTTTTTTTAGGTAGTGTATGTTCATCAAATGTCTCTAGGTTTCTTTTATGTGATTGTGTTTTTAAGTCTGGAGCTAAGTGCATATCTTCAAGATAATAAATAATTTCTTCTGAGTTAGAATATACAATAACATAGTCCAAAGGACTCATATTTTTTTCATTTTGTCTATCTATAATAGCTCCTTTCTCTATAAGGTATTCAACAATATCTAACTGACCATGCATAACAGCAAAGTGCAAAGTACTCTCACCTTCTTTGCTACGTAGATTTATATTAGCTCTTTTCTCTACAAGATATTTCACAATATCCAATCTACCATATATAACAGCAAAGTGCAAAGGACGCATGTTATTTTTATCCTTTATATTTATACTAGCTCCTTCCTCTACAAGGTATTTAATAATATCTAAGTGACCATATATAGCAGCAAAGTGCAAAGGACACATACTATCTTTGTTTAATGATTTTATTATAGCCCCTTGCGCTACAAGGTATTTAGCAATATCTAAGTGACCATATACGGCAGCAAAGTGCAAAGGATTCATACCTTTTGTGTTATTTAGATTTACATCACCCCCTTTCCTTACAAGATGCTGAACAGTACCTAAGTGACCATGTATGATAGCATAATCTAAAGAAGTAAAATTCTTTTCATCAATAGCATTAATAACTTTACTTAATTTATCAGGATATATTTTCTCTAATATCAGCTTAATAACCTTTTCATTACCATCTTTGGCTAGCAAATGTAAGATAGTACCTCCATCATAAATAGAATCAATAAATTCATTAACTAATCTACTATATTTACTTGCATGACTCCAAACAGACTTAACGTGATTTGGATTCGTAAGGCAAAATGATGTCATAATTTCTCTTAAAGTTTCTTCTTCTATTCCTGTTCGTTCTTTCTCTACTCTTACTGTTTTTTGTATCCCTTTATGAACTCTTGCTATTGACTCCTCTAGCTCAATCACTGAAAACTTATTGAGTAGATTAAGAGCATCCAAAACTTGTTGCTTACCTTTTTCTGATTTCTTCTGGAGAAAAATTTCTTCTATATCAATTTGATTGGGATCCAAGTAAGCCATATATGATACAATATCATGCGATTGCTGCCCAACATTTTTTTCTCTTCTTATTTTATTAAGGTTAAGCTTCAAAGTTGTAAATAATTCTTTGGTGATACCTAATGCTTCCAAAAGACCAGGATTTGATTTTTGTATTGCTTCATTATAGCGTTTTAGATATTCGCTAATACTAATCTTTTCTTGTTTTATATATGCTGCTCCTTGCACCAAAGCTAATGGTAGATAATTCAACGCTTCTGCTAACTCTACTAGATAGCGATTCTCTAATTTATCTTTTATCCCTAAGGCCCTTTCAATAAATGTTATAGCTTCTCCTAGAGAAAATCCATCATTCAACTGTGTCTTTTCTATTTCTTTTTCCCAATTCTTGCTACGAGAAGTAATTAAAACGTAAGGCTTTTCTCCATGAAAAAACAAATTAGGAAAATAGGATGGTAAAAATTTTTCGATCTCCTTATACTTACTGGTGTTATCAAAGATGAAAAGACTTTTTACGTCTCGAAAATACTGGTATACATCCTGGACAATAGATTCTATTTCTCTATCTCGAACAACATTAAAATCCATATCATTATCATTTTCTGTAGGAATTTCTAATTCTTTAGCTAAATTACGAAATGATTGTGAAAGAGTACTATATGTTGTAGCATCTATCCATGCAATTTTCTTCCAGTCATTCTTCTTACTATATACGCAGTTCTTAGCCAATTCACTTTTTCCTGTTCCATGTTTCCCATTAATTAAGACCACTCGTGACATTTCCACTTCTTGATTTTTACTGTCTAACTTCTTTTTTAATTCATCTAACATCACCTCTCTTTTTATAAAGAATTCTGGTAAGTGGCCAAAATTAAAGGAAAATATATTTTTATCTTTGTTTTCACTATATACGTGCAATTTCTCGATCCTTTCATTCAGTTTTTCTATATCTTTTTTTCTCACTGGATCGTTTCCATTAATCTCTTTCAATATATTACTAACTAACTTTTTCTTTTTTTCCTCATCTAAGATATACACATATTCTTCTTTAGGTGGGTCAGCGGGCATATATTTTTTGCTTACCTTCCACCATTCTTCTAATTCCCACGTAAAGGAAAGCCGATAGCCGTATTTTTCATGCTCATTCAATTGATAATACTTAGTAGCATTACCTTCTATTTTTTTTATTCCTACATTTTCATATAATGCTGAAGTTAGCAAAATTTCACCACTTTGCTTATCTTGTACTCGAAACCCAGGTTGAAATACTTCTGAATCTAAAGATTTCGCTGGTTTACATAAATATTGCTTAGCAAGTGTGTCACTTTTTGATTTACCTAAAACAACACCTTTAATTATGCGAGAAACGGGAAGCTCTCCTTTCTCGTTGCAAGATGTAGTGTAATTTATTACTCTGGATACAGTATCCATTGCTAACTTCTCAATCCCCCTATTACAAGACAACTGATTAGTATCCACAATTTTAGTGAATTGCTTCTCAAAACTTTGAAAAATTTCCAAGCCAGCTTCTATTAAAATCTTTCTTAAGTTACCTTCTGAAGGCGCAACTATTGTAGAAAATATTTTTGCTTTTTTCCTATGTTGGTTTGTAGAAACAAAACTCACACACTCCATAACTTGAGAAGTACCTACTTTCTCCACACTTGGTGGAATATAATTACCCACAGTTGATACAACCTTAGCTACTACTTTACCTGTTTTACGTACTTTTGAACCTGGTTTTGCTTCTTTAGAACATTCAGATAGTTTTTCCTCGAATTCTTTAACAAAAGTCTTAACAAAAAAAGTTGCTTTTTTCACTATTTCATCACTTGTAATGCTTATACAGCTAAACATTTCTTCATCATCAGTCGATGTACTACTGCTGCCTATAGATGAAGATCTTGTTACTCTAGGGCTCTCCTGACTTCGTCCACACTGAAGTTCTTCACTAGATAATATATTTTCATAATCAACTATTGCTGATCCAGCATCTACATAATCCATTTGATTATCTGCTACTTGTTCTCCTATATTTTCTTTACCTAACATAAAGCCGCCTATATTTTAATATTCATATTTTGATTGTTTTGTCGTAAACCTCTTTTCTGAAGATTGATTTCAACATTTGATTCTTATGCAGCTGTACCAAACCAATTTGCTGTAGAAACCTTACGGTAATCCTAAGTAACTTTAATTGCTGAGTAACAGTGTGCTTTTCTTTTGACTTCTGACTAAAATAGATATATTCTTAAAAAATCGAGAATTGCTTTCTGAGTGATATACATAATACAATGCATCTAGCTCACACCCCATGTTTTCATTACGTTAGACTGCATTGTAGCTAAAAAGATCTAGCAAAGCAAGAATTTTTTTGCATACTTTAGCATCTTATTTTAGTTTTTATTTTAAAACTAAAGCAGCTCAGTTTCATGTACTTTTATTTCTTTATCGACTGTTATTTTTCTTCTTCAATGCATCTATGAGTAATGATAACGTGGACGGTAAAGCTTGTAAAGCAATTTTTTTATATAGCAAGATTCAGCTATTTAATAAAAAGATCGTGGCTAGACCAAAAAATATAAGAGCTGAGAGAATATCAGTTGTTGCTGATGTTAAGATTGAAGACGAAACAGCAGGATCGGATCTTAAACGATGAAGCATTATAGGAATGAAAGTTCCGATGAACGTTGCAATAATTGACATCATAATCATGGAGACCACAAAAATCATCTCCACTTTGACATTGTGAAACCTTATTGCTAACACTACTAATGAAATAGTAGATAAGATCACCCCGTTTATAAGACCTATTAAAAATTCTTTCATCAGTATTCTTTTTGCATTTTGCTCAGTTAGATATTTTGTTGCGATTGCCCGGATAGTTAGTGTTACTGTTTGGGATCCTGCATTTCCGCTCATCGATGCAATGATTGGCATAATTATTGGCAGTACTATAAAACTTTGTATTACGTTATCGAAAAAGCCAACTACTATAGAACATATTGTTGCAGCTAAGAGGTTAAACAGTAACCAAGGTAGTCTTTTAATTATAGTTTTATGTATAGGGGCATTTATATCAGATTTAGAAGATACACCGCTTATTTTAAGCACATCCTCTTCTGCTTCTTGTTGAACAATTTTGATTACATCTTCAATAAGGATTACACCTATAATTTTACCATTCTTATTTACTACTGGAGCTGATAATAGAGCGTAATCTTTAAATATTCTTGCTACTTCTTCTTGGTCCATTCCAGTTTTAATTATTTTTATATCTTGACTCATTATCTCTTTTATTATTGTTTCTCCTGAGTGAGATATTACCTTATTTAAGTTGAAAATGCCTATGGGTTCTAATTTTGAGTTAATGATGAAAATTTGATAAAATGTTTCTGGTATTTTTTTATAGTTGCGCAAGAATTCCATTAGCTGATTTATCGTCCAATAATATGGAGCTATAACCATATTTTTATGTATCAACCTTCCTGCACTTTCTTCTGGGTATGATAACAATTCCTCTACTAATTTTTGAGTTGCATTGGGTAAGTAGTTAAGTATATTTTCTATAGACTTTCTATCTAAATCTTTCACTATAGCTACTATGTCTTCTATATCAAGAAGCATTAGTAACTTTGCTGTATTTTCTATTCCCAATATTTCTATGATCTCTACTTGTAAATCTGGTACTACATGTACTAAGGCATCACTTAACAAATGTTGATCGAGGATATTAACTAATTTCTCCCTGTGATCACTGATCGAAGTAGATAAAAAATAAGCTAACTGAACGCTATCTATCGTTTTTACAATATTACGAACATTCTCTAATTCTTGATTATCGAGAGACTCTATTAAATCATCAATAGCCTTTTTGTCTAAACCATAATGAGAACTTGTTTTAATATTCATTACTTTACCTTATTTTTTTAATAAATATACACACTTGATTTTATTGAACATTCAAGTATAATAAAATTATTTTGAATTAACTATTATATGGTTAAATTTCTATTTTGTTTGCTGTTATTGTTAGTGATAATAAATATATTAAAGTCTAAAGTATAATGAAAACCCATCCAGAAATCCTTGAATACTTTCAAGGCTTAAATAAAAGTATTTCTCTTATCAGGAGGTGTCTTTGACATAGAAAAATTGAAGTTGCGTCTTGAAGAGCTGGATTCTCAAGCGTTGAATGATAATCTGTGGCAAGACAATCAAAAAGCACAAGAAATTTTAAAAGAACGCTCTAAAATTAAGCATGACATAGAATCGTTTTCAAAGCTAGAAAGCGATTACAACGATGCTATCAGCTTGATGAAATCTGCTATTGATGAGAATGATGAAGAATTTTTTTCTGAAGTTAAAGGTGAGTTAGTAAAGCTAGAGAAATTAATCAAACTTAAAGAGACAGAATCCTTATTTACTGGTGAAGCAGATAACAATAACTGCTTTTTAGAAATCCACTCAGGAGCTGGTGGAACAGAGAGCAATGATTGGACTGAGATGCTCATGCGCATGTATACAAGATGGGCAGAAATTTATCACAATTTTAAAGTTGAAGTTGTAGAAAAATTAGATGGTGATGCAGTTGGTATAAAATCTACAACAATAAAGATCATCGGAGAAAAAGCTTACGGGTGGGCAAAAAGCGAAAGTGGAGTTCATAGATTGGTTAGAATATCACCATTTGATGCAAATGGTAAACGTCATACCAGTTTTGCAAGTGTAGGAGTAACTCCAGTGATTGAAGATTCAATAGATATTGTTGTGGATGAAAAGGATTTAAAGATCGACACTTACCGTGCTTCTGGAGCAGGTGGTCAGCATGTAAATAAGACTGAAAGCGCGGTACGTATTACGCATATTCCAACAGGCGTTGTAGCTCAATGCCAAAATGGTCGTTCTCAACATAAAAATAAAGATGAAGCACTTACACTACTTAAAGGACGTTTATATCAAATTGAATTGGAAAAAAAAGAACAGAAAATGGCCGAAGAATATGGCAAGAAATGCGATATAGGTTGGGGCAGTCAGATCAGATCGTATGTTATGCATCCATATCAAATGGTAAAGGATTTAAGGACTGGACATGAAGTTGGCAATATAAATTCCGTTTTTGATGGCAATATAGATTGTTTCATAGTTAGTGTATTGGAGTTAAAATGAGATTTATTAAAAAGCTAAGTTTTATGCTCTGCTAATAAGGGGAAAAGAAAATCAAAATCTATTGAGAAAAATGGAACAATTTTGTGAATATATCTATTATCCAAGTAGCTGATGAAAATGGCAACTCATTTCTTATGGGCACAAAAATGTAATATGAAGAGAAATCTTCGTACATTAAGTTGTAGCCGCGCAACGTCTGCCATTGATGATTATTTCACCTACTGTAACTGCTGCTAAAATAAAGCAGTAATAAACTTGTGTTAACAAAGAAATAGGTGAGACAGAAGCAATGCTACCTGCTAGCAGCAGCTGGGAACCATAAGGCAAAATGCCTTTTGTAACGCAAGCAAAAATGTCTAACAAGTATGCACTACGGTATGACGGAATATTATGCTTTTGCGCGAGCCTTTTTGCAATATCGCCACTTAATAAAATAGCAATGGTATTATTAGCAACTAAAACAGTAAACATAGATGCTATGCCCGCTATTACAAATTCAGCTTTAGTTTTTGTGATATTGCTTTCATCGATAAGTTTGTGTAATGCCTTTTGACCCTGCTTGTACATTATATGACTCAATCCGCCAATAAATAGAGCAAATATCACTATCTCGTTTACTTTTTTGAAACCGTCATATATGTCATGAGAGAGTTGAATGATAGTATAGTCAAAAAAAGTCATCCCTAATACACTAGCAACAATTATATTTATAGTTATTGTTACTAAAGTAGTAACTTCAAATAACCCCATGATTATTAAAGAAATATAAGGAATAATCTTTATTACTGATAAATAATCTAAATTTGATGTAGGAATAATTTTTGTACTATCTGCCATAATTGCCAGATAGACAAGCGTTATAATGCTGGCAACAAATGCTACTTTAGAATTCACTTTAAGTTTATCCTTTATCGTGGCCCCCTGTGAAGAAACAGATGCAATAGTAGTGTCAGATATCATTGAAAGATTATCACCAAATACGGCACCTCCAACTACAGTTGCAGTTCCTATTTCAAGACCAAAAGCCCCACTTTTTGCTAAGTTAACAGCTATTGGTACCATTAATACAACAACTCCCATAGACGTACCAATTGCAGTTGATATAAAAGCGGAAGCCAAAAATACTCCAGGCAGTAGTAATCTTGCTGGAAGGAAATTGAGAATTAAATCAGCAACAGTATCTGCACTACCAATTGATTGAGTCACCACAGAAAATGCTCCAGAAAATAGAAAAGTTAAACACATAGTAAGGGTGTTTTTATCGCCCATACCCTCGATGACAGTATCGATGTTACGTTGAATTTTACCTGCACTGCATGCAACAGCAAAAAATAGCGCCGGTAGTAGGCAAATTACCGGTGAAACTTGGCGAAGCGGATTATCAATTCCAATAAAGGAAAAATAGACACCACTTCCAAGGTATAAGATTAAAAAAATAACCAAAGGAAAAAAAGCTGTCATTTTACTGCCTTAAAACCTATGATTATAATCAATTAAGTGGTTTCAGGCAAGCTTGGTTTTCTGTAAGTTAATAACAGTCCTTTTAGACTCTCAAGTTACGCTATGGAAAATGCGTTGACTATTCTACCATAATATATAGCATCAAAAAATACTCTATAGTATGAGGTAAAGCTATGGTAATGACATATGAACAGTGTAACATAATATTAGGTGTAATTGATCAAGAGGTAAATTTAAGTAAAGACAATGTAATTGAAAGAATAAAAGAGCTATTAAAGGAAGTAAAGATACTAGGGCAAGCAGAAACATCAAGAATGTTAGAAGAGATATCGCATGGATTAGAAGTATCAGGCGAGAGTACAAGAGTACAAGAGACACAAGAGCCATTAAAAAAGAGACTAAAGGTGGTAAATGTACCGCAGACAAAAGAAGAAGTAAAAAAGATACTAAAGGAGTCAAGGGTATCAAATGCGCAACAGATGGTAAAAAGAATGCTAAAAAGGTTAGGTGTACAAGAGACATCAGAAGAATCAAAAGCAGTGGCGCTAGAGGATGTGCTAAATGCACGAAAGATCTCAGAAAAGGTACCAGTGATGCTAGATACACAAAAGATACTAGAAACACTAAATAGACTAAAGAAAGAAAGTGGAAATGTGTATAAAGAGTGGGAAGAAAATAAGTTTAATGTAAATTATTGGTTTGAAATAGATCGTTTGCATGAACGCTTTTCATACACGTTATTATATTTAGCTATTGATTTTGAGCTGAACAATTTAATCAATGCTATGCTTAAAGTAGAAGGAGTCGATATTAATGCAACAAGTCCGTTGTTCAAATGGACTGCTTTACATTGGGCTGTTGAAGATAGGAACATAGAAGTAGCACGCAAGCTAATAGAAAAAGGGGCAGATGTTAATCTGTTGGATTCATCTCAACGGACTACTTTATATCAGCCAGCTGTAAATGGCGATATAGAAATAATAAAAATCTTAGTAACGAAGAAGGTAAATCCTAATGTGGAAGATCTGATGAACTTGACTGCTTTATATGAAGCTGCCAGGAATGGCCATAAAGAAGTAGTAAGGTTATTAATGAATAATGGAGCAGATGTTAAGAAGAATGGGGCGCTTAAACTTACTCCTTTACATATTGCTGTTGCAAATGTTGATAGAGCAATGGTGGATTGTATAATAAAAAACGACAAGAATATCGACAAAAATATTGAGATAGTAGATGTATTTGGATGGACTCCTCTATATTGGGCTGTTACAAAGAACGATATTTCAATATTAGAAGACCTATTAAAGTGCATATCAGAACATGGAGCAGATGTTAATCTAGAGGATAATTTAATTGGACGATCTCCCTTACATATTGCTGCTACGAATGGTAATGTGGGAGCAGTAGAGCTCTTAATAAAATATGGAGCAAATGTTAACCATAAGGATGCATGGGGATGGACTCCTTTTAATTGTGCTGCTACAAAAGGCAATAGAAAAGTAATGTATTATCTAATAGCCCATGGAGCAAGTATTGAGACGAATGATTCACAGAAAATATTACTTTCTATTTGTCCATATAATTATCTAGAAGCAGTAACTACTATGATACAACTTGGAATATGGAAGGATGTGATGAAATTGATGGGAGCTGAGTTTTTACGTTGTGCTGCCAGACATGGTGATACACTAATGGTACATGCTCTATTAGAAGCTGGAGTAAATGCTAATGCAGATGATGATTTAGGATCAACTGCTTTACATAAAGCTGCCAAGTATAACCATCCGGAAGTAGTAAGGATCTTAATTTTATATGGAGTAGATGTTAATGCACAGGATAGCTCTGGGCAATCTCCTTTAGCTTATGCTGTCGAACGTAGACACTGGATAGTAGTAATGACCTTACTATGTTATCGCGCAAATACTTCATTGCCTGATCACTGTGGTGAAACTGTAAGAGATTTAGCTGAACGTCAAGGTATAAGTAATCTTCTAGTGGAAGCAGAACAAAGAGCAATAGCTATACTTACACAGCTTGACTTAGAATCAAGTATACTCAGAAACAAAAAATTAATGACAGTGCAACACATAGAATCACATATGTTGAGAGAAATAGAATCACATAATCTATCTATCAGCTTTGAACGTATGATAAGAGATCAAGCTAATCAAATTGAACAATTACAGTATAACGCTAAACTTAATGGAAAAGGAGTAGCACTTATAACTGACCGCATTAAATGTGTGCAGTTAGGGACTAACACTAAAGCGTGTCCAGATGAAATGGATGGAGTAAAAGAACAAATATTACATAGTCCTTACAGGTGGTCATATCGCACTAAAAATGTTAATGTAGGAAGAGTAACATCTTTAGCTAACGGCATTGAGTGTATGAAGTCAGGGCCTAACACTGAAGCGTGTCCAGGCCCTAGTACTAAAGAGCCTAATACTCACCTCTCTATGATCGAGAAACTATCATTGTTACCACTTTACTCAGCTGTAGGAAAATATGAAGCTGTTATAAAGAGTTAAATAATCCTCTAAATTCCAGCACGCAGCACTCGATGCAAGTAGCTGAAACTGAGGAGTACATTAGGTATGTTAGATTTTAGTTTACACAATAAAATTTTTATAAGTAAGATGTCAGAAGGTATCAAAACCATATTAGTAGAAGACAATAACGTTAGGCTCGATAGGTACATTAGAAGAATTTTTCCCAATTTGAAACAATCTGCAATTGAGAAGTCTTTAAGGAAAGGATTAATCAAGGTTGATAATTGCACGGCAAAATCCAGCGATAGAGTGAATTCTGGGCAAACTATAACGATAAGATACTTAGATTATATTGAAAACACTAATTCTGATCGTAAATATAATGAAAAATTAGTAAATTTACTGAGAGACAACATACTATATGAAGACGAGTATATATTAGCTATAAACAAGTCAGCAGGAATAATCGTTCAAGGCGGTATAAAGGTAAAAATTAGCATTAGTGACTTGCTTGACCAAATAAGAGAAGGGGAAGTATTTAAAATTGTCCATAGACTTGATAGAGATACAAGCGGAGTAATAATATTCGCGTGCAATGCCAGTGTTGCAAGATACCTTATGGAAGAATTTAAAGGACGGAGGATAAAAAAAACTTACCTAGCATTAACTTCTGGTATACCGAGCAAAGATAATGGAATAATAAACTACCCGTTGGTGAAAAAATATATTTCAGGGCAAGAAAAAGTAGTTATTGATGAAGACTCACCTCAAAATGCCACTACGCATTTTTCAATTATATCAAGATTAAAACATAATGTTGCTTATTTAAAATTACAACCAATTACCGGCAGGACACATCAGTTGCGTGCACATTTAGCTCATATAAATTGCCCTATTCTTGGTGACGGTAAATATGGTGGCAAAAAAGCTTTTATCGATGGGGTAGTAAATCAGATCCACCTTCATTCGCATTCTTTATCTTTAAAATTGCCAAATAATAAAGTAATCACTATTACTGCTCCTATCCCTAGGCACATCGAAAAATCTATTGAAGTGCTATCTTTCAACTGAAACGATTTCACCAATCAACTTTTCTATCTTTGGCTTTAATTTGAAGTACAGATATTAGGCTAATTAATGCACAGATAGTAAGATAAATGCCTGCTGCAAGTTTTGTTTCAGTTTTTTCTATAAGCCACATGCATATCGATGGAGAAAGGCCGCCAAAAATACCTGCAGATATGTTATGTGCGAGGCTAAAGCCAGTGCATCTAACTTTTGTTGGAAATAACTCGCAGGCGAGAGAATTATATATTCCAAAAGATGCGCCTATCGGCACACTTATTAATAGAAAAGTGAGCGTTACAATATAGTGGTTATCATTTGATAATAGCGAAAGTACCGGCAAACTGACACAAGCTAAAGCTAATAACGTAGGAATGATCACGTTTTTTCTTCCAACTTTATCAGACAGTATTGCAAACAGCACTGCAGACGTCCCAAATGTAATTTCAACCATAATCCTTACTACATTTTTAATATCAATATCTGAAAGAATAAGCTCTTTTACAGATATGTTGTAAAACATGATTACTGAATAAACAATTGCGTTTTGAGCAATGCCAAGTCCAATTGCTATCACAAATGCTCTTTTATAATTCTTGATTAATTCTAAAAAGGGAGAATTAGATAAGCTTTTATTTTGGTCATGAGTTTTATATGCTAGACTATCTTCCATTATGTACCTTATTAAAAAGCCTATTACACCCATAACAGAGCAGAAATAGAAGAGCAACCTCCAGCCCCAAATTTCATAATTTTCACCTGTAAACTTTTTGCAAACAGCTATCATTACAAAGCATGTAATAGAACCAAGAGCACCACTAAAAGCTTTCATGCTACCTAAAAAGCCTAGATTTTTTTTATCGCTTGAATGCTCTATTAAAAAAGCTGAATTGATACTTGTTTCTCCACCTGCTGCCATTCCTTGTGTTATTCTACAAAGCAGAAGCAGCATAGGAGAAAATATTCCTATTTCTTTAAAGCTTGGTATAATCGCAATTGCAGTAGATGATATCGAAGCTAATATTACGGAAGTCAGCAAAATTTTCCTTCTGCCGTATTTATCTCCAATGTAACCAAAAATAAATGCACCAAGTGGTCTAAATCCAAATCCAATTGCAAAACTGCCAAGAAATTTGATTGTGCTTAAATAATCACTTTCTGAAGGAAAAAAAACGTTGCTTATTATATGCTTTAAAACTCCAAACAGAGTTACTTCATACCATATAATCATATTGCAGATTATGCTTGATAGTATTGCTTTTTGAATATTGTTCATAACTTCCAGTTTACCACACTCCGCTATAAAAATTTTTATTCAACAACCTTTAAAGACAACTCACGTAAATGCTTATCCTCTACTTTAGAAGGAGCACCCATTAGAACATCTTCACCTTGCTGATTCATAGGAAAACAGATTACTTCACGAATGTTCGGCTCATCAGCAAGCAGCATAACCATTCTATCAACCCCTGGTGCTATTCCACCATGAGGTGGCACTCCAAACCTAAATGCACGCACGAGCGCACCGAATTTTGTATCAACTTCCTCTTTACTGTAGCCTGCAATGGCAAAAGCTCTGTACATAATATCTAGTTTGTTATTACGAATTGCTCCACTTGACAGCTCTATTCCATTGCAAACAAGATCATATTGGTAAGCAAGGATATCCAGTGGATTCTTTTCTTCTAAATCTTTCAAGCCACCATGTGGCATAGAAAATGGATTATGAAAGAAATCAATTTTTTTACTTTTATCGTCATACGCAAAGTAAGGAAAATCAATCACCCAACAGAATTTGAAGATATTGTCATCTATAAGACCTAGTTCTGATCCCAAAAGAATACGCACTTTCCCTGCAATTATTGCTGCCTCATTCTCTTTGTCAGAAGCAAAAAACACACTATCTCCAGGCCCTACATTCGTTACTTCTCTTATGTAGTTTAGCCTATTGTCATCGAGGAATTTAGCAATCGGGCCTTTCGCAGTACCATCTTTATCAAACGTTATATATCCAAGGCCCTTAGCACCGAATTCTCTTTGCGCATGTTCTATCTTTTTATCAAAGAAGCTGCGTGGTTCCTCTGCTGTTTTAGGAGCAGGAATGGCTCTCACTACCATACCACGCTCGATATTGTTTTTGAAAATATTGAACTCTGAATCACAGAAAATTTCCGTAACATCGCTGATTAATAACGGATTACGCAAATCTGGCTTATCAGAGCCATATTTGAGCATTGCATCTTTGTATGTAATGCGTGGAAAATCTTTATCGACAGACTTGCGAGAAAATTTGGCAAATACTTTGTATAAGCTAGACTCAATAACCTGAAATATATCTTCTTGAGTCACAAAAGACATTTCAAGGTCGAGCTGATAAAACTCCCCAGGAGAACGGTCAGCCCTTGCGTCCTCATCACGAAAACAAGGTGCAATTTGAAAATATTTATCAAACCCTGAAACCATAAGCAACTGCTTAAAAATCTGTGGAGCTTGTGGTAATGCATAGAATTTACCAGGATTTAGTCTGCTTGGCACTAAGTAGTCACGTGCACCTTCAGGAGAAGAGGCAGTAAGTATTGGAGTTTGAATTTCCAAAAATCCTTGCTCTATCATGAGCCTCCTGAGCTCTGAAATGATCTGTGAACGCAGAATAATGTTGTTACGGGCTTTTTCACGTCTTAAGTCAAGAAAACGATATTTAAATCTCATGTTTTCTGGGTATTCTTGCTCACCGGCGATACTTGCTAATATACTCCTTTCTTCTTTTGCTATTTCTTCATCACAGTGGAACTCAACTTCCGATTCAACTTGTAAATTACTAACTATAACTTCAATTTCTCCTGTGGAAATAGAGCTATTTACCGTGTCTTCAGTTCTAGCTTTGACTATTCCTGTGACAGTAATCACACTTTCTGATTTTAAATTTGAAATTTCATCAAAAAAGTCTTTGTCATTATTGAATACCAGTTGAGTAATTCCATAAAAATCTCTTAAATCAACAAAGATTAGGTTACCATGGTCACGTTTACGGTACAGCCACCCAGAGAGAGTAACTTCCTTTTCTACATCATTCTTCCTTAATTCATTACACGCGTGAGTTTTATAGCAGTTCATTTAATTGAAATTTCTAGAATACAGAAAGATTATAAAATAAATTAACCTTTGGGCAAGCTAATATCTAAAAATCCTTTACAAACAATTCTGATTTGGATATAATTTTTTTGATTGTGTGTGTTGAGGTATACTTATGAATTCTGAAGAATTAGAGGAAATGTTGGCTAAAAAAAAGAGGGTGGATGCTGTAATAAAAGATCTTGTTGATACTGTTACCAAAAATGATTCAGAAAAAGTAAAGTCAATTTTTGAGAAAAATAGTTCCATTATTCGAGATGTTGTTACTGACGTTAATTCCCAAAGCGGTACAAATTTATTAGGTGATGCTGTTGATGAAGAAATAGCTAAGTATTTAATAGAGCAAGGTGTAAGTTTCAGCGCTGCAGTCAAAAAGGCGATTATGAAAAGAAATTTAGGGTTAGTAAAATCAATCTGTGAGATAAATAAATCAATAGCTAAACATGAGTTACAGCAAAATCCTGAGCCACTACAATCTGCAACTTATGATCACAAATTTAATGATAAAATTGCAAGGTATTTGATTGAACAAGGTGCAAATCCTAATGCAACTGATCATCTTGGTCGTTACTTACTTCATCTGCAAATTGCAAAAAGCAATTTCAAAGGAGCTAAGGCTTTAATAGAAAACGGCGCGGATGTTAACTTAATAAATCAAGAGGTAAAAAGCTATCAGAACTTAATTATTGGTGGTAGTGCTTTAAAGGGTGAAACTGCGTTGAATTTTGCAATTAGAATATATTACAAATATAAAGACATAGACGATCAAAAATCTGATGAAACCTTAAAATTTATAAGTTATTTAATAGAACAAAAAGCAAACTTAAATATTAAAGATTGTAATGAGATGGTCCCTTTAGATATTGCTATATTTCATAATTCTCCAAAGATAGTAGAATTATTGATAAAAGCTGGTGCTGATCTTAATGTTGGAAGGGAAAAAGCAGAAGGTGTCTTAAAGTATGCAATTACTGAAGGGCATATAGATATAGGGAAAGCTACAATTCGATATATTTTGGAACATGACTCACACTGGTTAACAACTTCAAATAAACCAGATCTTCTCAATGACCAACAAGAGTTATCAGTCTACTGGGACGAATATAAAGCTCAAGTTAAAGAACTTCATGATATAGTGGAAGATAGAATTGACTTGACTGGTGACGGCTCTACCCGTCCTATAATGAGAACAGTGAGTGGCTTTTTAGATCATGAAAGTAGAAAAAATCTAGTAAAATCATCATTCATATCTAGTGCTGAGGCACCAGAAAATTTTTGTCCGAGAAAGCTGGCTGTTATAAGTGTAGCTGCAATAACTTGCGCTTTAGCATTATATTTTCTTGCTCCATTAATCATTGGGTCTTCTGCTGGAATTGGTACTCAACTAGCATTAGGAGCTGTAGGTGCAGTTGTAGGTGGTGGAATTGGAATCTTGACCAATGTGGCAATAGATCAATGCTACGTTAATTCAGCTACTCAGAAAGCTGACTAAAATTAAAGCGCCATAGATTGCTAAAACTCCATAATTGTGGAGTAATATAATGTTACTTTCCTCAAGCCTTTAGCTCCTCAAACACTTCACTTGCTCTATTTAAAACAGAGTCAGGAAAACCAGCAAGTTTTGCTACATGTATTCCATATGACTCATCTGCAATGCCTTCAATTACTTCATGTAGAAAGATAACCTCTCCGTTCCATTCTTTTATTTTCATACAAAAACATTTCACATTTTCTAAGTATTCACCTACTTTAGTTAATTCATGATAATGAGTTGCAAAAATGGCGCGGCACTTATTTACATTGTGAATATGTTCAATCACCGCCTGTGCAATAGATAATCCATCATACACCCCTGTGCCCCTACCAATTTCATCAAGTATCACCAAGGAACGGTCCGTTGCCTGATTTACTATCGTTGCTGTTTCGATCATCTCTACCATGAAGGTAGAATAACCAGCTGTTATATTATCCGTTGCGCCAACCCTGCTGAATATCTTGTCAATCACTCCAATATGCGCACTCTCTGCTGGCACAAATGACCCCATATGAGCTAAAACTGCAATGAGAGCGTTTTGCCTCAAGAAAGTGCTTTTTCCAGCCATATTAGGACCAGTAATTAGATGTATACCAGCTAAATTGATGCTATTTGCAATGAATTTATCGTTAACTTCAACCACTGGATGTCTTCCGCTACAGATATTGAACTCTTTGCTGTCATCAATGATGGGTTTTACGTAATTATTTTGCACTGCAAGCTCTGCAAACGCGGTTCTAATATCAAGTTTTGCCAAAGCATTTGCAGCAAGAGCAATTTTTTCAGATTCTTGAGCGACTTCACTACACAGTTCACTAAAAATTTTCATTTCTAAGCCGATTGCAGCATCACGTGCCGTAAGAATTTTACTTTCTAGTTCTTTCAACTCATTAGTAGTGTAGCGCATGCTATTTGCTAAGCTTTGTCTATGAATAAATATATCCGAAGTTATTTTGTGATTTGCCGACACTTCAACGTAATAACCGAGTATGTTGTTATGTAATATTTTAAGTGCGGCAATACCAGTTAGGTCGCGATAAGATTCACGGAGTTTGGTTATTAGTTTATTACTATTATTTAATATGTAGGATAACTCAGATAATTCTGAGTTGTATTTTGAGTGAATAAATCCTCCTTCTTTCACGGAACTGAGGTTATTATCAAGTATAGCACTATTTAACAGTTCAAATAGGTCTTTATGATTGCCAAGGCTTTTATGTATTGTGCTTAGTTCACTTTCGTCACTACTTATCACCTGAGTAGTAGACACTGGTTCCTTTTCTCTGGTCAAGCACTGGAATGACATCTGAGAGTTAATTTCTGATTTTTCACTTAAACAATAATTATGCAAGTTAGACAGAAACTCAGACAACTCTAAAGTTTTTCCTAGGCCTATTTTTAATAGGTTCATATCCTTTGGTGAACCACGCCCTAGTATTAAGCGCGATAAAGACCTCTCAATATCTGGAATGTTAGATAATATCTCTCGTATTTTTCTGCGTGGCTCATGATTATTTACAAAAAATTGAGCGGTGCTGAGCCTCAAATTAATTGCCTTAGAGCAAGCAAGGGGTGAAGCGAGCATTTGTTTGAGCAGGCGTCCACCAGAGGCTGTTACTGTGTGATCAATAACTGAAATTAGTGAACCTTTCTTTTCACCAAATTGAGTTGAAAACAACTCAAGGTTTCTCCTTGCTGAAGCATCAATAAGCATGAAATTTTGTTGCTTATAGGTTTTTGGGAATTCAAGTCTTGGAATGGAGCCCCTTTGTGTTACTCTGACATATTCAAGCAGTGCACCACACGCCATGATTTCTACTTTGCTGAAATTTCCTATACTCCCAAGTTCCCTGATTTTATAAAACTCGCATAACGTTCTGTGAGATTTACTATACTCAAAAAAGCTCTGTGCGTGTTGCGTAATTGATATTTTATAATTTTTTAAAATCGATCTAATTTTTTCGTCCTCAGTGAATTTTTCAGAAATTAATAATTCTCTTGGTGATATACGCAATAAATCACTATCTAGAGCTTTCAAACTCGTTAAAATGTGAAAAAATTTTCCCGTCGATAATTCAAGCCAACTAATAGCATATTCGTCATTTTGTTCAACTATGGATGCGAGATAATTATTGCTTTTATCCTCCAGTAGTGAATCTTCTATAATTGTACCTGGAGTTACAACTCGCACTACATCACGTTTTACTATGGATTTATAGCCCCTCTTTTTTGCTTCATCAGCAGTTTCTAATTGGTCACAGATTGCTACTTTGAATCCTAAATCTATTAGCTTGTGCAGGTAAGACTCACTACTGTGTGCTGGCACTCCACACATTGGTATTTCTTGCCCATTTGAATTGCCCCTCTTGGTTAGCACTATATTCAGCAATTTCGCAGCTTTAATAGCATCATCGAAAAACAATTCATAAAAATCGCCCAGTCTATAAAACAATAGATGATCCGTGTATTGAGCTTTCAAATTTAAATATTGCTCCATTACAGGGGTATTTTTTTCTCTTATTAAGTTCATAACATTTTTAAATATGTTAGCAGCAAACCACTTACTCTGGTGTTGGTTATTTTATTATGGATCAATAATTTTTTTTAGCTATAGTACAAAAACAAATAGTTTGAGGTAGAATTATGGAATATGAACGGTTGTTAAAAATATTAAGGACAATAAGTGACTTAAATGAGAACAATATAATCGAAAGGGTAAAAGAGGAATTGGAAAAAGAAGATCCAGACACGTATAAAAAGTGGCAAGATAATGGATTTAACATAAATTATACATTCGATGATCAAAGTACATTGTTACATATAGCTGCTAGAAATGATCTTGTAAAGATAGCAGAGCTTTTAATAAAAAAAGGGGGTAATGTTAATACAGCAGATCAAGATGGATGGAATCCTTTACACTTTGCTGCTGCAAGTGGTAGTATAGGAGTGGTAGAGATTCTCATAGCAAACGGGGCTAATGTTAATGCAGCAAATCAAGATGGGTGTACTCCTTTGCATTGTGCTGCTCACAATGGACATAAAGAGATAGTAGAACTCCTATTAGACACGGGGGCTAATGTTGATGCAGTAGGTAAAGTTAAGATAACTCCTTTACACGCTGCTGTTCGCTTTGGTTATACAGAGATAATAAAAGTTCTCATAGCAAACGGGGCTAATGTTAATACAGCAGATCAAAATGGGTGTACTCCTTTGCATTGTGCTGCTCACAATGAAAATAAAGAGATAGTAGAACTCCTATTAGACACGGGAGCTAATGTTGATGCAGTAAGTCAGGCTGAGAGTACTGCATTACATCATGCTGTTTCTGCTGAAAATTGCCAAGTGGAAATAGTAAAAGCTATCATAGAAAAGGAAGCTGCTGTTGACATAGCGGATAAATACGGGCGTACTCCGTTATGCTGGGCTATTAGAAATGGCTATTCAGAAATAGCAAGAATTCTACTTGAAAACAAAGCAGATCCTTTATTGGGACATAAAAGTTTTAACACATTAAAGCTCTTGATTGAATTAATAAAAAATGATTTTAAGCACTCTAAGAAAGCAGAAGAAACACAGCAACAAGAGGATGATGAATATGAATTGATTAAATACTCACTGGTACTTCGCAATGACTGTTCTTTAACTGATATTGCTGAAAGAGGTGCATTTGGTAAGTTGATATCTACGTGGCTTGTTGACATGTCCAACTTAACAGAGAGTCAGAAGGAGTTGAATAAAAAATTCTTAAGTACTTTTAAAGACTTTCCACATGTTACTTATAAGGATTATAAGAACGATGTTGAAAAAATTAAAAAATTTTTACTGGATCATAAAAGTAATCAAGATCTAAAAACCATCCTCAACCTTAAAAGAGGAGAATCTAAACTGACAATACTGCATATTCTATCAAGTATGGAATGTAGCAATGCGGGAGAATTCATAGATTTACTGTTGAATTCAGGTGCTGATCCTAATGAAAAGGACGACACAGGAAGAACACCTTTACATTATGCTACTCGTTCTGGTCATTGTGATACAATTATCAAATTGCTTCTAAGGAAAGGAGCTAATCTTGATATAAAGGATAAAAAAGGTAAAACCCCAATAGAATTTGCAGTTAATAATCCCAACCTTAATACTAAAGAGTACTTTTTAACTGATGATGTTATTTATGGAACTTTTCGTAAAAAAACACAAGTTGACTATAATGGAAAAAAGTATTTGTGCAAAAGTGTAAATCTATGGGGGGAGGATTTTCTACTAGATGAGCAAGATCCAGGTAAATATTTTTGTAAATTAGATGAAGTTCAAGACATAAATCAGCTAGAACAGGTTGTAAATGAAGCTATAAAATCTAGGGTAAGGTTCAATCTTACTCGTGAGGGAAATATATATGAAAATACTTATGAGAGTAGGTATAATTTTACAGATTATGTAATAAGAAGAATTAGTGAATTAAAGATTTTTCAAGGTGAAAGGGACATAGAAGTTGCTAGTCGCATAGTATGTAATTTGGTAAAAAGAGGTGCAGTATTTGAAACTCTAAGTAGTATAATTGTAATTGATAAACTAGAGAAGTTTAAAGACCACAAAGCTAATCTTAAAGAAGCACGTAAAAGCTATATACATTACTCTCTAAGGTTTTTGGAAGCTGCAAAAAACGCAACTACTGGTAAGGTAAAAGAGGCAAAAATGGACAACTTCACTTTCTACTTGAAATACTCAAAGAATAGTATAGTCGAGGTTGCAAAAATCGTAAATGGAACAGATGAAAGCACAGAATTTCGAAGAGACGTGATAGCAATCGGTGAAAGCGAGACAGAAATTTTAACAGAAGGTGGGGTAAGAAATTATACTGACCTTATAGGTAATATAGTACTGACTTTTCATACTGATTTGGGAAAAGTAGATGCTAGATTGTATTCTGATGTCCAAGATGAAGGAAAAATTATAGTAGAAGTGAGTAACAAGGAGGAAATATTGGAAAAGTTTAAAAATTATAAAGAAGAGTTAGGTGAGAACTGCTTGCTTGGTGGTTCTTCTGTCTACGACGCTATTAAGCAGGGATATTTTAAAAGGCCTGAGGAAGTAGATTCCATATATCATGTAAGTTCTTCATTAGAAAATATATCTTTATTTCCTATTGTACAACAGAACATAGAGAAAATTCGCCAGCAAGGTTAGTGTTGCTTAGCTTAAGTTTAAATTGCAAAAAAATGCAAACTTTATGATACTGAAGGAACTACTTTTTTGCTAGAAGGCAAAGCAGCAAGGAGCGAACCAAAAGCGATAAGAAAGGATCCAAGCCAGATTATAGACATTCCAGGTTTATAGTGCACTTTAGCTGCAATTTTGCTCTTACTCTTATCAATCTCTCCAATTACAACATAAATATCAGAAAATAAATTGTGGTAGATACTGCTTTCAACATTTTTCTGACCTTCCGCAAGGTAAAATCTATATTCAGGAGTTACTTCACCTAATATCTTATTATTCAGCAAATTCCTGATATCCATTGTACCCCTCACTGCATGGAAATTTTTTTCTTTTATTAGCTCAATATTTCGTAAAGTAACTTTAAATTTATTGACTGTTATGCTGTCTCCTATTCCCAAGTAGTTTTCTTTTTTCTCCTGCCAACCAACTGAATAAGATATACCAAGCACTAGAATTGCCACTCCAGCATGAGCAAGCATCATTGCATAGTAGGACTTAGAAACTCTTCTTGCTAATAAAATTGATTCACCAAATGCTACCTTAAATAAACAAATTCTTTTACTATATGCTTCTAAAACAAAGATTAATAATGCTATGGAGATGGTAATTGATAGCACAATCATTAGCTCCATGTGAAAGATAAACGGCAAAATAGCTGCAGCACTACAAAATGAAAATCTATATTCACGGAATATTGGCAATAGACTATTTCCCTGCCAACTGCAGTATTGCCCTATCATGGTGAGCACTAGAATAGCTAGTGCAATAGAGTTAAATAAAGAATTGTAATATGGTGCTCCAACTGAAATTAATTCACCGGTTAAATACTCAAGCACTGTAGGGTATAAAGTGCCAACAAACACGATGAAAAAGGCAGTGATGAATAATAAATTGTTCATCAGCATCATCGTAAGGCGTGAAAAGAATCTTCTACCCTCTGTCACTTGAGTAGCAGATTTCTTTTCAGATTCCAATATCGAATACTGGAAAGATGTGTGATTCTTTCTCGTAAACACTACAAATATTACTAAGCTACTGACTGTAATTACACCAAGTAGAGCTAATATATACAGTCCATATCTTGGGTCATCTGCAAACGTGTGCACTGAGGTAAGTATTCCTGAGCGGACTAGAAATGTTCCAGTCACACTCAATATAAAAGTTGTGAGCGTAAGTAAAATAGTAAAATTCCTTAAAGTATTGAAATTTCGTACAACGAGCAACAAATGTGTCAGCGCCACTGCAATTAGCCACGGCATCAAAGAAACGTTTTCCACTGGATCCCAAAACCAAAATCCACCCCAACCGAGTTCACGATATGCCCACCAGCTACCCAAGCTGATGCCCAAAGTGAGCAGCGACCAAGAAATAAGTACCCAAGGCCTGACAATTTTAGCCCAAACATTTCCTTCAGTATTTAAAATTAATCCAGCTATAGAGAGCGAAAAAGGAACGCTAAATCCAAGGTACCCCAAATATAATACCGGTGGATGAATAGCAAGGCCTATATCCTGCAATATCGGATTAAAACCCAGTCCATCTGTTTCAATGCCTGGCATTTTAGTGAAGGGGCTGGATTCAAGTAAAGTGAACAGTAAAAAACAAAAGCAAATCAAGCCTTGGGTGATAAGAGATATTTTTTTTAATTTACTACCATTAGTTCGTTCTGGTGTCATTCCAGTGCTTGACACTGGAATCCAGTTCTTATTATATAACTTTCTAGTGTGTTCATTTGTAATCAAACTTTCTGGATCCCAGACTGGGATGACAGAAGGTATATAAATATCCATTAGTAATAAATACATGACAAGCACTAAGGTCCAAAGCAACATAGACCCTTCTTTATTTCCCCAAACACCACAAATCTTATAGATCAAAGGTTTTGTTGTGTGTGAGTGGTAATATACGTTTTCAAGTGAGAAATCATTTTTAATGTGGCAGTAGATCAAAATAGCCATTGATGCTGACACACAAAAAAATATGGCAGAGGAGACGAATCGGTAAGAACTAAACGGTAGAAACAAATACGTTAAAGATAACAAACAGGCTACCAATAACAATATATTCCCAAATTCAGGCATAAGATTCATATAATGATATTACTAATAATAAATTGGGAGTTAAAGTTTTAATATAGGAACAAAGTTAATCTTCAATTATATTAATAGTAAGTAAAAATTAAGCATTAAGCTTTTATACTTTATATTATATAGCATTAATATTGTGAGGTAATATTATGGGCACAACTAAGATTAGTGAATTTCTATTCAATATAAAAGGTAAAGTGGCAAAACAACATGCTGAACCAATAATTGAAAAAAATCTCTATACTATTTTAGGATTCAAAGATGTAGAAGATTTAGAACATAAGACAAGTAAGTCCGTTAACAAAAAAATTTGGCAGCTATTTATTGATTGCTTTACAAAGGAAATAGATTATGCAGCAACTGAAAAAGTTGTAAAAAACGTTGTTTGTAATATTGCCAAAAGTGCCCAAGGCAATGCTTTTACTGAAGCTGAAAGCTTAATCTTAAACGAAAAACAAGATAATAAAAAGAGAGAAAGAGCGATTAAAAAAGCTACTAGTATTTTAAAAAAAATCAATCCAGAAAAAGCCTTCAATGAACTTTCAGTAATAAAAAAACAAGCAGAAGATTTTTTACAAACCGATTTTTATAAGGCGCAGAGCAAACCACTGCCAGGATTTGCTATATCTGGTGCGCAGCTTTTTGCGGAAACTTTGAAATATATAGAAACACTAGAAAAATTATCAGAAGTTAAAAAGGAAGATTTAACTAAGAGTTTCCTATTAAATTATATTAGTTCACTGAACAAAAAGTATCCTAAATCACAAGGTAAAAGAGAAGATGCTATACGAATACTATCAAGCGATGAGTTGAAGAATTTTTATAATAAAGGTGTAGAGGAAGGAATACTACAACCGCTGGTATCATATAAAGAATGCAGAAATCTGTATGATAAAATGAGCCAAACAAAGAATGAATGTATAATCAAAAAAGAAGAGCATGAGAAAGCAAGTAAGTCAATAACCAGTATAATTAGTGACATAAAAAAATGTAGAGAAGCAGTCCTTAATTGCAAAAATTTTCAGAGCTCCTACATAAAGGAAAAAGCAGAACACCCATTTAGAGGCACCTCATGTCAAAAAATGATTGATATATATCAAGAGAGAATTGCTGGATATCAGGAAAAAATTCGTCAAAACCTAAACCAAATAAGAGCAATATTAAAAGATACGCCGCAAGATGTGAAGGAAATAATCAATTGTGTGCATGAAGCAGAGCAGTATGATGAAATTTTTGATTCGGCTTTAATTTGTTTACCGAACATACAGAATAAGCTAGATATTCAACCAGAAAATCCCCTAACAGAACTCAGAGCTTCACAAATTAACGTTGAAATTGAGCTAACTAGGCTCTGTGAACAAAATATTAGAGTAAGCATGTGAGTGCTTCAACAAAATTCAAAAAACCAATAAAGACCTCATAAGTCTTATCAAAACAGGAGATTTCTAATAGTGGCAAATACCATGTATTTCTTTCAATTTGCCACTATTACGCCATCTAAATCACACATTGTCTTCCAGAAGGAAAATTTTTGTTCCACTGGCAACCACCTCATGTATAGCTTTATAGCTCTTCTCACAATAATCCGAACAGGTCATAATAACATACTGCTGGCCTCTTGGCTTATAATAGCTATAAAGACGTTTTTACCTCCGTTCGGACTATTATAAGAAGAGCTATACTTCCATAATAAGAAAAATGGCAAAAGCAATTTTAGATCTACTCTAATAAAAGCCTATTTTCCTTGAAACTAAAATAGCTACTAAATGTGATAATAATATGATCTATTAATTCTATTCCTATGCTTTTGCAAGCTTCTGCAAGCTGTCTGGTGAGAAACATATCGCTACTTGAAGGCTGTATATCTCCACTTGGGTGATTGTGGGATATTACAATCGATGTTGAGCCAATCAAAAGAGCGCGTTTTATGATCTCTCTAACATAAAGAGGAGTTTGATCTATTGTACCAAAGTTTTGTAGATCTTCTGCTATTAGACGATATCTTTTATTCATATAGATAACGCGAAAATTTTCTTTATTAAGGCTTCCTATACTTGCTTTTAAATAATCAAGCAATTTTTCCCAATTATTGATTATAGGTAGGTCCTTTACTTCTTCTCGTGCAGAACGAACAAAAGCCTGTTTAACACAAAAGATAGCAGATATAGCTGCATTACTAACTCCTTCGATATTCTGCAGTGCTTCTAAATCGGCATTAAAAACCTTATTTAAACTACCAAAATTTTCTATCAAACTCTTTGCTACTGGCTTTACATCAATTCTACTATATGCTGAATATAAAATGTGTTCTAAAATCTCATAATCAAGTAATGATTGTCCGTTATCTGAAATAATTCTCTCTCTTAGGCGCTTTCTATGACCTTTTTTGTAATCTTTCATTATTCATGAATTGCTTATCTCTTATAATAAGAAATTGAATTTTTAAGTAAAATATTTAATAAAATATATGAAGCATAATTGTAAATTTTTGAAGACAGCAAATGAAAGTAGCCCCTCTCTTGTCATCTCCTGCTCCCTCCTTCTATGTCATCCCAGTGCTCCTTCTATGTCATCCCAGTGCTTGACACTGGTTTCTTACCAACAAAAACCTAGCATAACTTTTGTGCTCAAAAAATTTCCAGCATCAAGTGCTGGCCTGAAGCTTTAGCTGTAAATGTTAAGAAATTTACCAAGCGAAAAAAAAGGCAAAAAAATCCCCGTGTAACGAGTTTTGACCCTATAATAATGTAAATTGGCGCTGTAATAATGTGCTAACGCTTAAAATAAGCGCGTTTTGGCTGAATGTAGAAAAAATAAAAAAGACATGCAGCCGCTATAATTTCTATGTAATTTGCCAATAAATATCTGAGTTTTTTACTGAATTTTTGTTGTTGAACCCGCGCGGATCGAAAACAAGGATAAATACTCTTATTGTCATAATAAGGGGGCTGGCGCAGTTTGTCAAGGAAGTTTTATGCGAGAGATCTATTGAAATGCTCGTGCAAAATCATACTATTAATTAGTACACTATAAATTTAAAATTATAAATATGTTAAGCAAATTAGTAACTTTGCTATTAATTTTTATATTTCCTTTTTACTCATACTCATATCAGTTTAGAACCAAAGCAAAGCAAGCAATTGTCTTAGATTTAGCTTCAGACTCGTTCATTTTTGAACACAATTCCAGGGAAAAAATGGCCCCATCTTCAATGAGCAAATTGATGACTTTATATGTAGCTTTTGATTATCTAAAAGCTGGAATAATAAAAATGGAAGATAAATTTCGAGTAAGTAGAAAAGCATGGGAAAGGAAAGGCTCTTCTATGTTTTTGAAAGAAGGTCAATTTGTTACGGTAAAAGAACTACTTGAAGGAGTTACAATTGCCTCAGGTAATGATGCATGCATAGCGCTAGCCGAGGGTATTGCAGGATCAGAGGAGAATTTTGTTGCTGAAATGAATGAAGTTGCACAAGATTTAAATCTTAATGATAGTCATTTTGTTAACTCAAGCGGGTGGCCAGATGAAAACCATTTTATGAGCGCAAAAGACTTGGTAACACTGGCAAAAAGGATTTTTACTGATTTTCCTGAATACTATGATCTATTCTCTGAACAATATTTGACATATAACGATATTGTACAAAAAAATAAAAATCTTTTACTTTTCCATGATATTGGAGTTGATGGTCTAAAGACAGGTCATACAAGTGCTGGTGGTTATGGCATTATAGCATCTGCAAAACGGAACGATAGAAGAATTTTTGCTGTCGTGAATGGTTTGGACACCGAGAAAGAGCGAATAGAGGAAGCAAAAAGACTAATACAATATTCCTTAAATCATTTTAACACCAAGAAAATATTTGCTAAGGATAGCGTAGTTGAAGAAATAAATATTGTTTATGGAAAAGATAAAAAAGTGCCCGTTACAGTTGCAAACGATGTTACCATAACTTATAACCGCAGATTACATGATAAAATTAAAGTGCGTATTGAGTATAAAGATATGGTACCCGCACCAATTAAAAAAGGTCAAGAAGTGGGCAAAATTTTTGTAGAAATACCTGGTACTGAGCAACAAACTATACCTGTTTATGCAGCAAATGATGTGCAGAAATTGAGCTATATAAAAAAAATTTTTAGAAAGTTGTTTTAATCAGCAAATGTAAGTTAAGGAGACCTGAAATACTAATCTACTTTCAACCTCTCAGCATGTAAACTGCGTGGTAAAGATTCCAACTCTTTTGCAGCAGTGAGTTCTTTATTTTTTGCATGTATACCAAGCTTATTGAATTCTCGGGCAGCAGGAAACACTCTTGCCTCAAGCGAACCAGCAGTTTTATTGTAATGATCAACAGCACTTTTTAAGCTTCTGCGTAAATTATCAAAATTTTCGCCCATTGTGCAGATTCGCTCATATAAAATATGGCCTAGTTCACTTATTTTCTTTGCATTTTCAGCTATCATCTCTTGCTTCCATCCATAGGCTACTGCCCTAAGTAGCGCGATTAAAGTGATTGGTGTTGCAATAATTACTTTTTTTTCTATTCCAATTTCTATCAAAGCTGGTTCACATTCTAGTGCTGCGCTGAAAACCCCTTCTCCTGTTAAAAAAAGCACCACAAACTCTGGCGTATTTTCAAATTGGTTCCAATATTCCTTTCTGCCTAGATCGTTTATATGTTTTTTTATCGCCAGAGAATGATTCTTCAACTTTTCCCTTTGTATCTGCAAATCATTTTGTGACATAGCATCCATATAAGAATCAAGTGGCACTTTAGCATCTATTATTATTTGCTTTCCTGATGGCATTTTTATTATTAAATCAGGACGTAACAAATTATCCTCATTTTTATCAACCACTGAAGCTTGAGTAAAAAAATCGCAATATTCAACCATTCCCGCCATTTCTACCACTCTTTTGAGCTGCATTTCACCCCACTTACCCCTAATGTGAGGTTTCCTCAGGGCGTTAGCAAGGTTAGAGGTTTGACTCATTAATGCTCCAATTTGCTCCCTTAAACCTTCATAGGCCCCTACCCTCTCTTTCTCTAGCTCACGTATTTCACTGTCGAATTTTTCTAATTTTTCTTTTATTGGAGTGATAACTTCGTTGATCGTTGCTTGCCTTTTTTTGAAGTCACTTTCTGTTTCTTTTAGCTTATTATCGATCACTTCTTTTGCTAAGTTCAGAAAATTATTATTGTTTACCTGAAGAGCATCAAGAGAAAGTGCTTTAAAAGTGTTCGTAAGCCTCTCCTCTGCTTTTGTTAGTAATTCTATTTCCTTTTTCTTTTCTTCACGCTCTTTTTGAAGAATTACTTCAAGTTCTGCGTTCCTCACTTTCAAATCAACTATTTCCTTATTTTTATCTACTAAAGACTGTTTTGCCTCTTGAAGTTCATGTTCTACTTTAAGTAAATTCTTCTCAAGATTCTCACTAAATTTTCTGTTCTTTCTTACAACAATATAGAGAAATAGTAGTAAAAAAAGGAAATTCAATACAAAAGCTATAGAATTGAAAAGCATCAGAACACAGAAAAAACCGCACTCACAATACTATCTAATTTTTTTATATATAAAAAAGAAAAAAAGAGCACCTGAAGAGATGCGCTTACTGAAGGGCTTGGTTTGCTAATTAATAACCGTTTTCTTCTACACTTGGATTAGTAACAGAATGTCTTTTTATTGAAAATCTTATGTAATAGTTATTTTTATAATATCAAATAGCACATATATTAACAACTCAATTTTACTCTCATTATTACAATACTTACATACCAGTTACTTCACTAAAAACTTAGCTTCAATCCGGCCAAAAGCACATATCCGGAGTTATTATCTTCCACTGCAAGCTCCTTAGTACTAAATCTTACAATATCAAAGTAATATGAAGTACCAACAGCTAATGGATATTCAAGACTGAAAGCCTGTGATGTTAATTCGTTTGTACCTTTGTCTGCAATATCCCTAACACTATTAAAATATGTTAAGCTCACTTTACGAGAATCAGAATGATAAGCAATACCTGCATTTACATAATGCATATTATTTGTTTCATGACTACGCTTCTCACCAGATTTACCACCATTCCCGTACGACAAAATGCAATCAAGTTCAAAAAGCTTTAGTTTCACACCAAAATTCCAGTGTAGTAATTGATTATGACACTGAAGATCGCTAGAATTTTTGTTTGTACAATCAGTTAAATTTTCCCTTGCAAATTCACCAGTCAAAGCAGTAGTAAAATTTATTTCATCTGATAGGGCATTTTTATAGGAAAGACCAGCGGCTATTAAATTATTATATTGTAAATTATTTTTACCTGGAACATAACTGAATCCAAGTTGAAAGTTATGAATTTCAGGAGAAATATAGTTTATCATTGGTTGTTTTAACTTCAGCTCTAGTCCATTATAGTCGCTGTAAACATTGGGTTTTACCCAAAATACCTTGTCCTTATCATACCCAGGGTCATCATCTTTTTTTCCATTACCGCGCAGATTTGCATAGTTTGTCCAATGACCATTTATTCCCCCAGCAGCTGTATAAATTTTTGAAGTGTTAATTAACATACTCTGACTAACTAAACTTCCTTTACCATATTCAAATGATCCAAACTCCTGATTCTTTATGATAAAATACCACTTCTCCATTTCTAACTTTTCTATGTCTAGTGCCTTTAAGTTTGCAATACCAGAAACTCCTGCCTTAACATCAAAACCCATTTTAGTATTTGGATAAACTTGCTGTAAATAAAGCAAGCGCAGGTCTGAATAGCTTGAGGTCTTGTCTTTTGTAGAGCTAAAAGAATCTCTGTTGAAAGCGTAGCCAAATCTTAAATCTATTTTTCCATCTAGTTCTGCATAAAATATCTCCTTATCTAGAATTACCCTAGCATTGACACTCCCTACCACGAATAATAATGAAAATAGTTTGATCAGTAACCTCATAGTTAAGCTTAAATTTTTAATATAAGCTTAATAGAAATAAAAAACAATTCTTATATTGTGTAGAACTTAGATACTACAAACCAATTAATGACAAAAGCGTTTAAGCATTCTTCACACTATGTTTTTGAATTATATTTCCATAAATAATTGATATACTTGGTAACTTTCGCTTTAGTAACTGCTTATTAATGGTAGAATATATACGACTAATTATTTTAGATGTGTTCTTTGCATCACAGTTAATCAAAATAAAAAGCACCTTAGTTCTCATCAATAAATCCTAGAAAATCATCACTACGGCAATTTTTATAAAAATGCTCTGTGATCATACTCAATGCATCGTTTATCTCATTAAATTTATTATTGAAGCCTATTATTCCTATAACTGCATTAATTTGATATTCAAAGGCAAAATTCAATATGACATATAACTCCAAAATCGTTGAATTATTGTCTGGTATATCAAACAAGTTGTGTTTTTTATATTTCTTACCCATCAGATATTTATCCCTAAACATTGCTAGCTTATGAAACAGGCTAATGTCACGTATCAATAGCTCATAATTAATCTTGCTATTAGTAAATTGAGTTGTGCGAAAAACTTTTACCTTTGTTTTTATATCTTCTCCTTTAGCGTCGATTAAAGAAAAGCCTATCACTTTTGGCAATATATCGGGCAAATCGCGCCCATCTTCAGTATACTCCAAATAGCTTTTCATATCTTCAGCTGCTCTTTTACTTAAAATATTGATTAACGGCTTATTAAGTAAATTCTCTCCCTCACATTTTAATAAATTCCTTGCAGCTTGATTGAGTCCCAAGATTAATACGTTCTTTTTCTCATTATCCTGACAAACAGATATCACAGCATCATCTTTCCTTCTTTCAGTTATAAAATCTTCCATATCTTCTCACATATAACGTATTTATAAGTATAATAAGATTGTATTAAAATTCATTTACCCATTAATATACTTGATAAAGTATAGAAAAATCGTCATGTTGCTGCATGTTCTAAGTCATGATAAAGGAATCAAAATTACAAATATAATTTTGCTTATTCTCTTTATACCTTCACTACAACAACTTATTTTGCTGTATTGGATTAGATGGTTGAATATAACCTAAAATACTGTAACACGATTCTTCGTATGAAGGTAGTAGTTCCTCAAGCGGTGCTGAAGGTTGTACTTTTTCATAATTGTCAGAAGGAAAATTGTCTAATTCTTTATTATTAGTTGCCTTATCCATACATTTTATTGGTTGCTCTATATAGTCTTGTATTTCTTTTGTAAAACTATGATTTAGATAACAACTTGTTAAGTAAGCTACACCTGCTACTGTTAGTGCTAATGCTACAAAAACTAAAGGTGAAGCTCCTATACACCTAAAAACCTTTACTTTATACATACTCATATGAGCAGGTGGGTCAATGGTTGTTGCCAAAAAAATAAAAAAACCAAGTGAAAAAAATATTAACACGCAAATTCCACCCAATGAACAAGATCCTAACGCTACTTCTTTTAATGATTCTTCGTTTTTCTTTTTATTATTAAGGCTTCGATACATTTTATTAACGTTAGTATTGCTAATATAATCTTCTAGTTCTTTTAAAATTTGAGTCTTTAACTCTTCAATCTCATTATCTATTAACGAATAGTATTTTTTATACCGCTGCTTCAATTGAACGTCTAATACTGATTTACCACCATTGAGAAGATTTAAAATGTCTTTTTTGCATAACTCAATCTCCTGAGAAATTTTAGAATCGTTTTGTCCTTTTATATCTTGATCCACTTTATCCTGTAGTTTTTGACCAAAATCTTTAAATACAGTTCTGCAAGAAAGGTATTTTAATATAATAGGTAAAGCTAGCTCATTTCCCTTACTAAGCAAAGATAAAAGCTTCAAAGCGAAAGAATTAGGTACTGCCTCTCTTGGTAGAATTAAGGTGAAATCTTCCAATACTTGGCAAACTAATTTTATTGAAGAATCTTTAAACCCTTTTGTACCAAATTTTAATGAAGCAAAAAATTCTTCTAATTCTTCAAAAGGACAACTATTTTCCTCTAATTTTACTTTTATAATATTGCTTAACATTGTAACTCCACTAACCGTTTTATACATGTAGCTTAACACTATTTTAATAATTTATTAAGAAAGTTTAATTATTAATTATAATATTTAATAAAATAAATAGACTCTTTTACATTTCATCTGCAAGAATCTTTTGCTTAGTTTGTAAATAAAGATTTTCTGAATCTAATTGCCGCAGGTTACGTTTAGTAATATAATCTCATATTAAATAAAACTTTACCTAAGTTTATGCCAGACTCTACGTTAGTTTTAACAACTATTCTTATATTCTTCATCTTTACGTTGTCACTTTTTTTTATAAAAAGGATATTTGGATCAACGAACAAGAAGATAATAAAATCCTTCAGAAAAATTGCTCAGCAGATTAATGCGCTAGAGCAAGAAATGCAGAGCTTATCTGATGAGGATCTTGCTAGTAAAACTGCGGAATTAAAACAAGAACTGAAAAATGGAAAAACACTAAATGACCTTCTCGTACCTGCATTTGCGGTTGTACGAGAAGCATCACGAAGATTCCTTAACATGAGGCATTTCGACGTTCAGCTAATTGGTGGCATGGTTCTCCATAATGGCATGATATCAGAAATGAAAACAGGAGAAGGAAAGACACTCGTCGCAACTTTAGCCGCATATCTAAATTCTTTAGAAGGAAAAGGTGTGCACGTCGTAACTGTTAACGACTATCTTGCAAAACGAGATACAGAGTGGATGAGTAAATTATATAATTCTCTTGGAGTTTCTGTTGCATTTATTACAAATAATTTGACAGACGACGAGAGAAAAAAGGCTTATAGCGCAGATATCGTATACTCAACAAATAATGAACTTGCCTTTGATTATCTACGAGATAATATGAAATTTTCTCAAGAAGATATGGTTCAGAGAGGCTTCAATTATGCAATAGTAGACGAAGTAGACTCCATACTGATTGATGAAGCGCGTACTCCGCTCATTATTTCTGGCCCACTTGAGGAAAATAATCAGATATATAAGCATATCAATAAAATAGTAATCAAATTAGTTGATTCTGACTATGAAGTCGATGAAAAGAGTAGAGCAGTGTTCCTCACTGAAAATGGCATTTCACGAGTGGAGGAATTACTAAAATCGTATAACCTCATTCCTGAAAATTCCTCGCTCTATGATACTAGCAATATTATACTGACTCATTATATAGATCAAGCACTTCGTGCACATAAGCTGTTTACTGCTGATAAAGATTATATAGTGAAAAACGGTAAGGTGGTAATTATTGATGAGTTTACTGGGCGCATGATGGAAGGTAGGAGATATTCTGATGGTCTTCACCAGGCACTGGAGGCAAAGGAGAATCTTGAAATTCAGCATGAAAGTCAAACTTTAGCATCAGTCACATTTCAGAACTACTTTCGTATGTACAACAAACTTTCTGGTATGACAGGAACAGCAGCAACAGAGGCAGAAGAATTTCGTGATATATATAGATTAAATGTAGTAAAAATTCCAACTAATGTGCCTGTTAAAAGAATAGATGTTGATGATGAAATTTATGGCACAGAAAAAGAAAAATTTAGTGCTGTATTGAAGTTTATAGCGGAATGTCACAAACGCCTTCAACCAGTGCTTGTTGGCACTGTGAGTATTGAAAATTCTGAAAAACTTTCCGATCTTTTGAAAAGCCATTCTCTTAAGCATTCAGTATTGAATGCTCGTTATCATGAACAAGAAGCGTATATAATAGCGCAAGCTGGAATACCAGGCAGCATTACTATAGCAACAAACATGGCAGGACGTGGAACTGATATTCAGCTTGGTGGAAATGTTGAAATGATTGCAAAAATAGAGCTCGAGAAAATAAAAAATGCTGATGAAAGAGAAAAAAAATATCAAGAAATAGTCAAAAGAGTAAAAAAAGATAAGGAAATTGCTATAAAAGCTGGTGGCTTATGTGTTATTGGAACCGAAAGGCATGAAAGCAGGAGAATAGATGATCAATTACGTGGACGTTCTGGCCGCCAAGGTGACCCTGGACTTTCTAAGTTCTTTCTATCACTTGAAGATGATTTAATGAGGATATTTGGTTCTGATAGAATGAGGAATTTTTTGCAAAAAGTGGGACTAAAGAACAACGAGGCTATTCATCATCCATGGATTAATAAAGCACTTGAAAAAGCACAGAAGAAAGTTGAAGTTAGAAATTATGATGTGCGGAAGTCTTTGCTAAAGTTTGATGATGTAATCAACAATCAACGTAAAGTTATTTTTAAGCAGAGAAATCATATTTTAAACAATGAAATCAATGATTTAGTTGAAGTATATAGTGAAGTAAATGAGGATATAATAGAAGGTATAGTACAAAGTGGTTATTACGAAGATTATGTTGAAGATATTGCAAAAGAATTCCACATAAGATACGGGATAACGCTTAATCTAGAAGAGTTTTTGAATAAACAAGAAGCCTTGGATTATATAAATGACAAGATACAAGAATTTTTTACTGAGAAAGAAAAATATTTCAATAGTCAACAAACTACAGATTTGTGGAATACGATAGTGAAACAAGTGATGATCATGACACTTGATCATTTATGGAGGGAGCACCTTTCGGTCTTAGAGAGCCTAAGACAAAGCATAAATTTGCGTGCCATGGGGCAAAAAGACCCACTGAATGAATTTAAACGCGAAGCTTTCTTAATGTTTGAGTCGATGCTTGAAAAGTGGGGGGAGCTTACCATTCACCGCCTAGCGCACTTTAAGTTGCTAGACAATCAAGAAATAGGCAATAGGTCACGCTCTACTAAAAATAGCAGACTTCCAAAAGTTTCAAGAAATGACAAGTGCCCTTGTAACTCTGGAAAAAAATACAAACACTGTCACGGTGCAGTTGCCGTAGTGAATTAGTTGTTGCAAGCACATTATAGCTGCTATAGCTAACCGAAGTAAGATTTGCCCGAGCACTAAAAAACAAAATCAATAGCCGAATTAATATTGGGCCAAAAGGTTTGTAGAGCCTTTCTTATGGCGTGCTTGATCAGAACTTCTCAATCGGATTTAAATCTGGCGAGTATGGAGGCAAGAACAAAATTTTACACCCAATATTTTCTATCAAATTTTTCATCCTTGCAGATTTATAAAAGCTCGCATTGTCGAGAACAATAGTCTGTCCAGGTTTAAATACAGGAACAAGTACATTTTCTACATAAGCATCAAAAATCTCCCTGTTGCAGTAGCCATCAATTATCCATGATGCTTTAACTTTTCCTTCATTCAGTGCTCCAATTATGCTTACCCTCTTTCTTTTAAACCCTGGGCAAATAACCTCTTGCCTCTTTGAGACCACCCATATTCATAAAATTCATTGTCCTCTATTCCAGACTCATCTATGTATATCAAGTTTCCTTTATTTATTTCTTCTACTTTTTTTATGAACTCTTTGCGTTTCTCTTTATCTCTTTCTCGATAAAGAAAAGTTTTTTTTATATGTATAGTTTACTTTGCTAAGGTAGTTATATACTGTGCTTCTACACATATTACCAAATTCTTCAATTATCTTTTCAATTCTAATATCTTAATTTCCATTCAGAAATTTGGCAAATCTATCTAAGTCTTTAATCTTATGACCATATCCTTTGTGATAGCCTGAAGATGGTTTCTGTTTCTTTTTTCCTTTTCCTCCACAAATATATTGGTTTTATGCTCACTTTGAATATTTGACTGATTTTTTTATCGTCATTGTTTTTTTATCGACTCCTTTGAGAACACGTTCTTTCAGATCCTCACTATATGGACTTGGCATCTTCTTCTTTCTCATTACTTATTATACCATTCTAACCAATTTTGCCATATAGCTAAACCTTTCTTGGGTTAGCTATAGATGATAAAATATTTGATTCTAGTTCTTTATAGTCTACTAATCCGGTAGTTCTATTTGCTTGACTCATTTCAAACCTCCATTTTTTATATCAATTTATTACTTTTCTTTTCGGCTTGACACACTTTTTTGAACGTTCCCCACTTTTTCTATCACCTTTTCAAATTCTTCTACAGTTAAGCCTGTTATATTACGAAAATTTCTTGGGTGTTTCTTTATATTGTAGTAACTAAAGCTCATTTTTTTACCTTACTCTATCTGCTTATTCCTCTTTCATCATTTTATCATTACCTTTTGCAGCAGGTCTATTGATGCATGAGTCTGGAATCTAGGAATTCTGATTATATATTAAGTTAGTAAGTATAAAAGTTATGTAAAAATACAACGTTTTTAGTGAGATTACGGAAAGCCAGCGTCACACGCTGGAATGACATCTTTCTTGGTGGACTCAAATCATAATGTTTGTACGGTTGTGGATTTATAACTAAAGCAATCTAGAAAATTAATGATATTTTATTCCCCGGCAAACGCTCTATTTTATTTTCCGTCTCTAGTTCCAAAAGAGCCATTAGAGCTATGTTGGTAGAAAGTCCGCTTGCTAATATAAGTTCATCTATATCAACAGGTACAGAGTTAATATGATCAACTATAACAGATTTTGCCTGTTGTAATTTTTCTTGTTTTTGGTCAGCAACGGTATCAAATAGATTTTTTTGCTGAAGCGGTAAACTAAATCTCACGCTCTCTACTATATCATCAGCGGATTCAACAAGTTTAGCGCCGTTCTTAATTAAATAATTACTACCACTACAGCGTGAATCTAAAGGGAAACCAGAAACTGCAAACACCTCTCTTCCTTGATTCAAAGCAAAATCTGCTGTGATGAGAGAACCAGACTTTTTTGATGCTTCAATTACCACAACACCGAGTGAAAGGCCAGATATAATTCGGTTTCTTTGGGGAAAATACTGAGGCTTTGGTTTAGTAGCAAATGGAAGCTCGGTAATTACTAACCCGCCATTTTCAGTGATTCTTTTGTATAGATCAAAATTTTCTCTTGGGTATACTACGTCAATTCCGCTTGCTGTGACAGCAATGGTTGGGTGATTTTTGTATATTACACTGTTTGCTGCAGTATCGATCCCTCTTGCAAGTCCAGAAATTACGATGAAACCAACTTCGCTTAAATCAAGTGCCAACTTATTGGCAAAATTTCTTCCATTGATTGAAGAATTACGTCCACCGATTATTGCAATTATCTCACGGCTTAACAATGATATATCACCAAGTGTAGTTATTACAGGAGGACAACTCGGTATATTCCTTAAAATGTCAGGGTAATCTGGATCACATGCTGGTATTATTTTGGCTCCAATTTTTTCTGCATTCTTAATTTCTTCTTGTACATTTTTAATTCCATAATCCTTGTTAGCCAATTCATTAAGATACTTAAGCACTTCATCTAGTGAGCCACATGCTCTTAGTATACTAAAAAACTTTACTGGTCCCACAGTTCTAGCCAAGCTTAGCCATATTTCTAATTCTTCGTTATTTAATTTATTTATCTTCATAAAAGGCTTGAATTTCTTATCAGTTTAGTGTACCCAAGATAATGCAAATATACAGTATTTTATGACGCATTTTGTTACAGATAAATGCATAAAATGTAAATATACGGACTGTGTAGAAGTATGTCCCGTTGACTGCTTTTATGAAGGTAAAAATATGCTCGTGATTAACCCAGATGAGTGTATTGATTGTGGAGTGTGTATACCTGAATGTCCAGTAGATGCAATTGTAACTGATGATTCCATAAAAGATATTCTAGAGCTAGATGAAGGCTTACTGAACAATGAACAAAAAATCTTTAAATCATTTTACAACATAAATGTAGAATATTCGCAAAAGTGGCCAAATGTCACAGCTAAAAAGCAACCCCTAGATACAGCAGAAGAGTATAAAGAAAAAAAGGATAAAACAGCTTATTTTGACGAAAATTTAGGGTAATAGAGTACGAAAGTGGACTCACACTTTTTTGATTAAATAGACATTGAATTGTAAGCATCTATTTCATCTGCCATAGACGATAATTGTGCACTCTCAAAACGGAGATTGTTTGCAATGTCTATTAATTTCTCACTAATTTGTGAACGAGGTTCAGGCACTGAAAAGAAAGCATCACATCTAGCCTTGCACAGAGGTTTGTCTGTTTCATTGAGCGCCTCTTCACAGTTTTTATGGCAAATATGAGATAGGTTGCGTGCCTGAAACGTTAATGAATTCGAGTTTTGTGTAGACATAACCATAATATACTCCTAAATTAAAAAACTAACTCCACGGTAGCATTTATGTGTTAATAAAATTGTAATATTTATATTAGCATAATTACTTTTCAGATACGTTTATTACTTTATTGAAAAGTTCAGAATAAATAGAGAGTACAAAAGAAGCCTCACATCTTTTTGGTTAAATAGACATTGAATCGTAAATGTGCGTTTCATCAGAAAATATATCAGCAGATGATATATTACTATCAATATTGTCTGGTTTAAGTTCATTGTTCAGATTCTCGAAATCTTTTTGAATTGTTTCAATTGTCTTCTTTAAATTACCATACTCTCCCCATAACTTGGTATTGGTTAAATGAATATTATTGCTTAGATTCTTGAAATCTTCTTTAATTGTTTCAATTGTCTTCTTTGAGTTATAATGCGCTCCCCATAACGGTCCAGTGATTGATTTAATACAAACTTTACTTAATGAACATTGATTATTATCTTTTTCTGACATAATATTCTCCTTAATTAATATTATATTTAATATAGTATAAAAGTATTAATACTATATTAAATATGGAATCAAAAGTAAATAAAGCAATACAGGAACGTCTTACAGTTGATTCAGTGAATCTTGCACCATAGCTTTAAAGGGTTTAGAAGACTAAGAGTTGGCGATGTGTATTATACAGACACCAAAAACATGAAGTAACTATCGTTACAATAGGATATAGGGACACCATTTACGTTTGAAGGAAATATGTTTTGCAATAACCCTATTCTATAATGCAAAACCCAATGTATTACTTGCAATCTGGTGTCTGATCACAAAGGAACCAGTTTACATAAAACTACTTGCCACCTGCAAATTGCAATATCTGTACAGCTGTGGAATTTTTCAAAGCGTTTTTTCTATTGAAGATAAAAGTATCTTTTATATATGATATATAGCAAAATATTAGGGTGCTTATGGTTCCAACTATAGCAATTTTAAGTGGTGGATTTTCTTGCGAAAGAGAAATATCGCTTATGAGCGGAAAAGCAGTAAAGAAGGCGCTTGATAGCCTTTCATATAATGCAATAGAAATAGATGTTGATAGCAACATTGCTCAAAAGCTTAAAAAAACTAATCCCGCTCTTGCTTTTATTGCTCTACATGGACCTTATGGTGAAGATGGCTGTATTCAAGGTTTACTGGAGATTTTAGGTATAAAATATACACACTCAGAAGTTATGGCTTCGGCTGTTGCTATGAATAAAGTGATGTCAAAGCATATATTCCATTCTCTTAATATCGACACTCCAAGAGGTTATGTAATTAGTCGAGAAGATGTGCTAAAAAATAATATTAAAGTTGATTATCCGTACGTCTTAAAACCGATTAACGAAGGCTCAAGCATTGGAGTACACATGATTTTCTCACATGAGGATTACTTAGAGCTGAAAAATAACAGTTCTACTATAATGGAAAAGATGATCATAGAAGAATACATACCGGGTATAGAGTTACATACTGCTGTGTTGCTGAATGAAGCAATTGGCACTATGGAAATACGACCAAAAAATAAATTCTATGATTATGAAGCAAAGTATACAGATGGATTTGCAGAACATATATTTCCTGCTAAAATTCCTGACAACATATATAGAATGACCTTGGAACACGCACTAAAAGTTCATCAATTTTTAGGATGCAAAACTGTTTCCCGCTCAGACTTCCGTTATAATCCCCAAAATAACACTTTAAAAATGCTTGAGATTAATACACATCCTGGCTTTACTGAATTATCGTTAGTACCAGAAATTGCAAAATTGACAAAAGGAATTGATTTTAATGAATTAATTAAAATTATTGTCAAAGACAGTTTACACCACAAGAATATTAGAGATCAAGCCGATGTTGAACAATGTTACTAGAAGCCAAAGGAGTTTTTTGCGCAAGTGTGCTTTCATGATTATAACTGCACTTTTCCTTACACTAGTACTTTATAGTTCACTTGATAAAATAACAAATCGATTCAATTACTACTTTACTTGGTGTAACGATCGCTTATCGAGCTTATTAATTAGCAATGGATTTTCAATCGACAAAGTAACCGTTACTGGAAACAAATTTACAAATGAACAGGACATTCTAAGTTTAGTAGATAGAACACAACCTATCATGTATGTATCACTCTCAAAACTAACAGATAATATACAATCTGTAAGCGAATGGATAAAACATGTAAGAATTTATAGGATTTTACCCAACACCTTACGCATTGATGTAAATGAACACAAACCTTTTGCTCTTTGGAAAGATGATAACAGAACTTCAGTAATTGACTCTGAAGGTAAAGTAATCGTAGATGATTACCAGATAGATAACCTCGTTATAATCAAAGGACAAAATTCGTTATCAAGCCTAAAATTCATTAAAGATATACTAGAGAGGAAAACTCAATTAAGTGATCATATTTCTTCTTGTGTTTATGTAGGCAATAGAAGATGGAATATCATACTCGATAACAGTGCCACAGTAAAATTGCCTGAAGATAATCCTTATAGCGCATGGGATTATTTAAGCCACTTGCAAAATACAACCGACTTTACTTTTAGCAATTGGAGCATAATTGATATGCGTGTTGCTGATAAGATCTTTGTGAAGAAGTGATCTGCTCGGTGCTCCTTTTCATTTCATGCAAGTAGCCCTTTCTCTGTCATATGAGTAGCTTAAAACTGGAATCCAGATTGCAAGTAATTGATTGGGTTGGGTGAGTATGGGTTTTGCATTATAGAAGGAAGCATTAACCATTACTAAACAAAAAGGGGAGTGTTAAATAAACTGTGTCAAACCGAGAAGTAAAGTAATAAATTGATAAAAAAATGGAGGTTTGACAATGAGTCAAGCAAACACAACTACCGGTTTGGTAGACTATAAAGAATTAGAAACAAATATCTTATCATCTATACGAGAAGGAAGACCATTGACAGGAAGAGATGGAGCATTAACACCATTTATAAAAAAACTGCTAGAGGGAAGGCGAGATAGAAAACCATTTGTCAGCTGAAAGCGAAGAAAACAACCGAAGAAATTCAAAGACTTTACGGACAAGTATTTGAACTATTGACACCAAGAGATAGAGAAGGAAGTTTCGAGCCACAAGTAGTCAGAAAAAGGCAAACAACCGAACTTGAAGCAAAGGTTTTAAGTATAGCCCTTCTCATAATAGTCCAAAAAGAGTAAGATGGATTGATAGTAGTGGAAGGTAAGGATGCCAGTAGCAAATAGTTATGACTTAAGAAAAAAGGTAATGGAAGCATTGGATGAAGGAGAGAGTGGAGAAACTGTTGCCAAGAGATTTAAGATCGGAAAAACAACTTTATATGAGTGGAAGAAAAGACGTGAGAAAACGGGAGATTTTCAGTCAAAAAAGCCTGGAAGCGTGGCATAAAATTACCGACTGGAATGCATTTGCCGAATTTGCAAATGAGCAAGGTGGCAAAACTCAGTCAGAGATGCTGGGGCAATATTAGTAGACAAACAATTCATCGAGCACTTAAAAATATAGGATTCACAAGAAAAAAAAGACCTACAGATATAAAGAAAGAAATGAAGAAAAGCGAGCTCAATTTTCAAAGGTTATAGCAACAAAAGAACCTAAAGAATTAGTGTATATAGATGAGTCTGGACACTGAACCTATGGTTATTGCCAGAAAGGACAGCGGTTTTATGCCCTAAAATCTGGGAAGAAAACTCAACGAATTAGCATGGTTGCAGCCTTAAGTGGAAGAAAAATAATTGCTCCGTTAACCTTTGAAGGCCACTGCAATATGGATATCTTTAATAAATGGTTTGAGCAGTTTCTGACACCGATTTTGGAACCTGGACAAACTGTTATCCTTGATAATGCTACTTTTCATAAGTCTAATAAGATTTGCTAAAGGAGTTGGTGCAGAAATTTTATATCTTCCTCCATATTCTCCAGATTTTAACAAAATTGAATATTATTGGTTTGCTATAAAAAACAGAACCAGGAAAAACATTCCTTTATTCAAATCTTTTCGTCATGCTGTCGATTCTTCTTTCTTATGACCTTTTTGGACTATTATGGGAAGGGCTATAACTGATACTGAAGTTATGTCTTAAACCTTATCACCAGGCTTAACAAATAGATGGCCCAATGTTATTAACTTTATAGGCTTATCTTCGTTATTTACCACCACCCAAACACCATCGTTTTCATGATCAACAATTTCTATTGGTGTAAATACTACATAATTATTGTCATCAACAATCTTTATTCCAAGAACACCATCGTCACTTAAGCTCAAGGCTGAAGAAGGAATTTTATATGCAAATTTTTCACCTGAAGGTAGGCTTACACTAGCAGTCAGTCCTTGCAAGGATATAATTTCATTATCAGTTACCTTGACCTCCACTCTATAAGATCCAGTTTTAGGCTCAGCAATTTTACTAATAAAACTCACTTCACCTACTAATTCCCTTCCGTCTAGCAAATTAATTTGCGCTGCACTACCCAGTTTTATTTTATTTACTTCATTTTCTGAAACATACAACACTACAAGAACCTGATCAAAATTAACTATGTCAGTTATCTTATGTCCAAGATTAACAAAATCCCCTTCATTTACGTTGATCTTATCTATATAACCATCAATAGGAGATTTAATCGCAGTGTTTTCTAAATCCAATTCTAGCCTTTTTAGGTCAGCTTTTGCACTCTGCAATGCAGTAAAAGCTGATTCCACTCTTATCTGTGCTCCATAGCCTTTTTTATTCAATTTTCGAGAGGAATCATACTCAATTTCACGCTGATTTAATAAAGCTTTGGCTTTCTCAACCTGTGCAACTCTGTCATAATCTTCTATCTTTAAAATTACATCGCCTCTTTTTACTTTTTCACCATCAGACAAATAAATAGCAATAACTTGACCACTTGTTCTTGAGACAAGGCTGACCCTATGCAAGGGATTTACCGTACCAGAAAAATTTAAATATACAGTGCGATTTTGTGGAGTATAATCCTGAGTTTTTACTGAAAAACTACTAATTGGATTATCACTATGAACCGCCTGATCTTTTTTTAAAAATGTACTGTTGATAAAAAACAGTAGAATAAGAGCAATACCAGAAACGATGATTACTTTGTTTCTCATCCTTAAACAGTAAAATTTATTGACCAATCTTGTTAGAAATAACTGCATAAGTTTTCGAATCAGAAGTGTAAGTATAACACAGCTATTGTCACTCTATAAATAGTTTTATATGAGCAAGTTTTCTTACAATAAATAAGTTTTTATTGCAAAAATGCAATTTTTAATCAAATAAAAAAGTTGTGCATAAAATTTCCATCATATTATATGATGAAAATAAGAATATTGTAACAAAACTAAATATATATTTAAACAGAGCTTTAGCCCATCACTAAACCAACACCCAATTGCTCAACACTATCAATTTTAATTTGTAAAGTGCCCTTTATAAATTTATTAGCCTGGTCTGTACTCATAAAAACTGTATGTTTATTGGGCATTAATTTTTCCATATCTGCTCTATTTTTTTTATCTTGCAAATGAGGTTCGCAAATATAGCTATACTTTTTAAAATCTAGAAGTTTAGCAAAGCCATCACGATCATTCTCATGGTGAAAAGCAACATTTACACCTACTATTTCGTCCGTTTCTTGCAGCTTTCCATCTTTATCTATTACCTGTGCCTTAGCAAGCGCAACTGTAGGCTTATGGCCATAATTTGCTCCAATAACCCTTCTTATTGAATGTTCTATTGCTATTTTTTGCACTTCAGGACTTTCATCAAACTCTTTCAAAAAATTAAGGTGTAAGTTAATATATTCAGAGTATTTCAATCTGTGTTTTTTATGTATAGTTGGTTTGTAGGACAGTTCATTTGTAGGTGACTTATAGTTTGCAAGAAGCAATTTTTGTTCATATTGCTCATTAAATTTCTTTATCTTTTCAAAATGTCTTTCATATTGAGTCAATCCATCTTTCCCTTTTTTCTCCATCCTTTTCAAGAATTCCTCTACTGGCTCTCGTTTGGCTAGATTAATTTTGCGTGTAAGCGGAATTTGTTTTTTCAAGCTAATCCAATATGGTAAGCAAACAACTTTCGCATCTTTCGAAAATAGACCTTCTAACTTTTTCACTGCATTGTATAAGTTTGCTGATTCTGGTTTATAATGCCCGCTATTATTGTCTATATAAGTTATTTTACCATTTACCACTTTCATTAAACCAGAACATAAAATCGGCTTACCGCCTGCAAGAGTTGAATGACGATAAGCCCATTCGCTTTTGTTAACATTAATATGTTCATGAGTTACTAATTTTCCATCAAGCGTGATAACATAAGCTACACAACCTTTTTACCCTTACTAATTTTATCAGTTGTATCATATAATTTGCCCTCTAAGTTGTATAACTTAAGTTCCCCATCTTGCTCGCCAATAAATTTTCTTTGATCAAATTGTTCATCAGAGTTAAAATACTTAACCCTTGTATTAGTTCCAGGAATTTTTCTTCCTTCAACTCCAACTTCTGGAAACAAATTATATCGTGGAAAAAAATAAGTAAAATTATTCTCTATCCAATACAGAATCTTATTTATGATACCAAAAACTTTTCTATTACCTAAATCAATAGAGAGTTGCTGTTCCTTTGGTACTGCTAGATGATTGGACTTTGTACCAGACTTGCCAAATTCTTTGGCAGCATATTTAAACTTTTCTAGTAAATATTCCTTACGTTCTTTTGATATTGACATTTTTACCTCACTCACTATTATTTTATCCTATATTATTTTAGACAAAAAGTCAATCTTTCTTAAGATATTAAGAAAAGAAAAAGCAGCAGCAAAATAGCTAAACTGACTTAGATTTATCGACAATTTGAAAAATCATCATTCCGCTACTTGTTAGCGGAATCTATGTTCGCACAGTTAGTTATCGCTATTTACCCAACAAACTTATGCTAAGCTGTGCTGCCACTAATTTTGCAACCAGTACTCTATAAGGCGAGCATGACACATAATCAACCCCTGATTTGATGAAAAACTCTATGGACTGTGGATTCGCTCCATGCTCTCCACATATACCAAGTTTAATTTCTTTTCTGGTTTTTTTGCCCCTTTCGATAGCTATTCTGATTAATTCCCCTACCCCTTCGACATCTAGCACCTCAAAGGGATCGTTTTTGAATATGTTGCTTTCCTTATAAGAATCGAGAAAATTAACTGAATCATCTCGTGAAAGTCCCATAGTTGTTTGTGTTAAATCATTAGTGCCAAAACTAAAAAATTCTGCGTGTTTTGCGAGTTTGTCAGCAATAAGTGCTGCTCTTGGCAGTTCTATCATCGTTCCAATTGAATAGTTCACATCGAAATTTTCGGCTTCTTTCTTTATTAACTCGCATATCAGAATAAACTCTTTCTCACTCATGATAAAAGGAATCATGATTTCAGGTTTCACTTCTATCTTCTTTTCTTTCCTTAATTCACTTGCAGCACTGAGTATTGCCCTAATCTGCATTTTATATATTTCAGGATGAGAAATAGCAAGTCTACAACCTCGATGGCCAAGCATTGGATTTTTTTCTGATAACTGTGCTATTTTATTTTTTACTGATTCAACTGACTTATTCAGTGATTTGGCAATTTTCTCTATAATAGATTGATTGTGGGGCAAAAACTCATGTAGAGGTGGATCAAGTAAACGTATAGTAACCTCCCTGCCCTCCATAATAGAAAATATTTCTTTGAAATCAGACTTTTGCATTTCTTCGAGTTTATTTAATGCATTTGTCCTTTCATTTTCATCATCAGCTATTATCAACTTTTGAATGAATTCGATTCTATCACTAGCAAAAAACATATGTTCTGTGCGACATAATCCTATACCTTCTGAACCGAATTCTTTTGCAATTTTTGCATCTTTTGGAGTATCAGCATTCGCTCTCACCTTCACTGTTTTGATTTCATCTACCCAGTTAATTATCGTTTTGAATTCTTGAGATAATTCAGGCAAAATTGTAGGAAGAATACCAAGCATAACCTCTCCTGTTCCTCCATTGATGGTGATTGATTCACCTTTATTTACTTTTATATCCCCCATAGAAAGAAATTTTTCATCTTTATCAATATAAAGTCCATTTAGACTACAAATGCATGGTTTACCCATTCCACGAGTTACAACAGCGGCATGCGAGGTCATACCTCCTCGCGCTGTTACTATTCCACTTGCAGCATTCATTCCATTAATATCTTCAGGGCTCGTCTCTGATCTTACCAAAATTACTTTTTTACCCTGCTCTGCAGCTTTTTCAGCATCACTTGCACTGAATACTACATATCCAGAAGCAACACCTGGAGAAGCTGGCAGTCCTTTGCCTATTACTTCTTGATCGATTTTAACATCAAGAACTGGATGCAATAAATTGTCAAAAGTTTTTGGATCAATTCTCAATATTCCTTCCTCTTTTGTAATCACTCCTTCGTTTACCATATCAACTATTATGCGAATAGCAGCTTCGGCTGTGCGCTTGCCAGACCTAGTCTGCAAAATCCATAACTTACCGTCCTGTACAGTAAATTCGATATCCTGCATGTCCTTATTATGACTTTCAAGTTTTTCACATACCGCGCATAATTCTCGGTAGACACTTGGTAGCAACTTCTCCATGGTACTTTCTTGCTCCCCGTCAATTGGCATAGGAGTATAAACACCAGAAACCACATCCTCACCCTGAGCATTAACTAAAAACTCACCAAAAAGCTTTTTTTCTCCAGTTGAAGGATTACGTGTAAATATCACGCCGGTTGCAGAATTATCATTTAAATTACCAAAAACCATTGCTTGCACGTTGACCGCTGTTCCAAGGTTTTCAGGAATATTATGTATTCTTCTATAGGAAACAGCCCTATCATTTTTCCAAGAGGCAAATACTGCATTAACTGAGTTTAACAATTGCTCTTCAACGTTCTGCGGGAAATTTTTTCCTATTTTCTCACATACTATCTCTTTAAAATCATTAACAATTTTCTTTAAAACATTAACATCAAGATCAGCTAAGCTTTTTGCTCCACTCTTTTGCTGCTCATTATCAATAACATCTTGAAATAGGTGATGATCAAGCTGTAGTACAACATTGGAGTACATCATGATGAAACGGCAGTAGCTATCGTAAGCAAAACGTTCGCCACTTTTTTTTGCAAGCCCAACAACGGTTTCATCATTTAGACCAACATTTAAAATAGTATCAAGCATGCCCGGCATTGAATTCACACTACCAGAGCGTATGGAAACTAATAAAGGATTATTTGAATCCCTGAATTTACAACCGATGTCACTTTCGAGCATCGCCATGTAGTTTTTTATCTCGTTACGTAGATCACAAGACAATTCATTATCTTGACAATAGGCCTGACAAACAGCAGTGGAAATTGTAAAACCAGGTGGAACAGGAATGCCAATGTTACACATCTCTGCCAGATTTGCTCCCTTCCCTCCTAGTAGATTTCTCATTGCTGCATTACCTTCACAGTTGCTTTGGCTAAAGTAATATATTAACTTTTCTTGCATTTTTTTCGGATTTTCACTAATAAACATACTATACATACTATTCTAATAAATTTGTCAGGCAGGAGTAATAAATTTTGTAAAATTCAGCACAATTAAATAGCCTCTCTCCCTTTCATTCTAGTGTCCCTATTGTCATTCAAGTCTGTCATCTCAATGACCTCTATGATGTCATTCCTGTTGGAGTATGAATGTAGCCTTATCTCACACTCCTGTCATCCCAGTGCCCAGACACTGGGATCCAGAAGACTGATCAAGTAATAAGAACTAGTCACGCGCTGGCTCTCTTAAATTACTTTAGCTATAAGTGTTAAGAAATTTACCAATCAAAAAAAGGCAAAAGAATCCACATGGTGCTGATTTTATTACTGTAATTGATAATGTGCTAACGCTTAAACGAAGCGTGTTTAGGCTGAATAGAAAAAAATAAAAAAAGGCATGCAGCCGCCATAATTTCGCCAATAAACACAAGATTTGTCAAGAATCTTCTATTAAATGAAAGTTATGAAAAAAATCTATTGCAAGTCTTTTAATATTCTGTTAAGAGCTGGGATAATATAAAAATTATCATGTTCGGATTAGAAGACAGGAAATTTCTGATTACTGGTGCATCAGGCGGAATAGGGCAGGCAATTGTAGAGGTTATGCATAAAGCCGGAGCAACTTTATGTATCTCTGGCACAAAAAAAGAAGTACTAGAAGAAGTTGCTAAAAAATATGAAAAAAACATTTATGTACTTCCTTGCGACTTATCAAATCCTGAAGAGGTAAATCAACTAATAAATAAAGCAAGTGAGTTGATGAAAGGCTTTGATGGGCTCATATGCAATGCAGGCATTACACAAGACAGTTTATTACTGAGAATGACAGATGAATCATGGCAAAAGGTGATTGATATTAATTTGAGCTCTACATTTACACTAAATAGAGAAGCATGCAGGAAATTAATTAAAAATAGCTGGGGAAGAATTATAAATGTTTCCTCAATAGTAGGTTTAACAGGCAATGCCGGGCAAGCAAATTATGCAGCTTCTAAAGCTGGGATAATAGCCATGAGTAAATCTATAGCAAAAGAAGTTGCAAGTCGCGGTGTAACAGTAAATTGCATTGCTCCTGGGTTTATAGATACTAAGATGACTGAAGTTTTAAATGAAAAACAAAAAGAAAAAATATTAGATAATATTCCAATGCAAAGAATGGGAACAGGGAAAGAAATAGCAGCAGGAGTATTGTTTTTAGCAAGCGACGAAGCAAGATATATAACGGGGCATGTGCTTAACATCAATGGTGGGCTATTTATGTAGCAACACTTATTTATGGACAAACTATGAGTTTTACCCTAAAATAAATATATATATAAATTTAGATTCACACTAGTTTATTACTTGGAGGCAAAAGAATGAGCTATATAATAAAAAAATTTTTTAATGCTTTATGTATAGTGCTGTTTCTCTCTTTTTCAGATTACGCAAATGCTGCTACTGATATAGATGATACAACTGCCCAAGTAATATGCAATATTATTGGTTATATTTGGGGAATAGGTGGGCCACTTATGACTGTAGTCATAATAGGTGCAGCTTTGCTTGCAATATTTGGTAGAATGCCATGGCCAGCTCTCTTTGCCCTAGGTATGTTTTGTGGTGTATTTTTTGGTGCCAAAGCGATTATAATGAAAATTATACCCGATAGCATTAAACAAGATAGTATGTTGAGCAAGTGTGGGGAAAAATAACTTAAAAATCAGGATATTTTTGTGTGTATTGTTCCTTCATGTCTTCAATCTGTAACAAATAATGACTGTCTTTCGGTAAAGTTTTAACAGCTACCTCAGCGTATTTCATAAATTTCTCTAAATCACCTTCAATACAAGCCTTCTTTGTCAAAGCAAAGTAATACATTGCCATATCAGCGCTACGTTTATATGCAATACTTAAATACTTCCAGACAAAAGCGTTATTTGCTTCTACGCTTGCAATCTGCTCCAGGTAAAAAATTGCCTTCTCTACGTCACCGTATAACAATAAAGTATGAGATAATGCAAGTTTCACTAAATAGTTATTCTTCTCAGATAAATATCTAAGTGATTCTTCATACATTTTTATTGCTTCACTTAAATTTCCAGCTTTGTATAACATCTCCGCTTTTAATTCATATAAATAAGGATCATTGCGTGACTCTTGAATCAATGAATTAACTTTAGTAATAGCCTCTTCGATCTTTCCTTGCCTATAGTGAATTACAGAATTTACATACTTAGAACTACCTTCATATTTATTAGATAACACATGAATAGGAGCAAAGAAAGAGTCTAGCTTTGCAACCATACGCTCAAACTTCAGCAATTTATCTGCAAGGATTGGTTTTATATTGTTTTTAACCTTATAATTCTGTACAGCAAATATACGCTTATCACTAAGTGGGTGAGTGCGGAAATACTCTTCAGTGTTTTCATGCTCAATACTCTTAAAATAGTCAAAAATCTCTTTCATACCCAAATTATCATAGCCAGATTCATCTAGGTATCTTAAAGCATAGCTATCTGCTACACTCTCTTGCTCTTGAGAATAGTTAAAAAACAACCTTGAACTAAGCGTTACACCACTAAGCAAGATTGCACTCGCAACCTGAGGGTTAATGACAATACTAGAAACTAATCCTACCATATAACTAATCATTGCTATTGATTGAAAATAACCTACAGCACTACTCATTTGTAATACATGACCAGCAGATATATGAGCAATTTCATGTGCTAATATACCAAGTAAGACATAAGGTTCAGTCGAATATTGTAAAAGCCCTAAATGAATGAAAATGCTATTATTGTTAATTACAAAAGCATTAATCGATCTATCATCAACTATAAAAACTTTTATTTTATCATTATCAATACCCGCAGCAGAAAATAAAGGTTGCGCTAGATCCTTAACTACCGCTTCCACTTCACTATCTCTAATAATACTAACAGAGTAAGCGCTATTACAGTATACGAAAAAAAATAGTAAAACAAAAAGCTTAGACATGGAAATTCCTTGTTTGTATAACTTTGAGGAATTTTATATTTTAACACTTAAACTATACGAATCTATAAACGCTAGTTTAAATTTTGAACGTAACTGATAAGTTTATCAATGGTAGTTAACTTAATATTATGTTGTTCAGCAAATTCAAGCAACTGGGGTAAGCGCATCATAGAGCCATCATCATTCACTAATTCACAAATAACTGCAGAATGATTACATCCCACTAACTTAGCTATCTCAACACTTGCTTCAGTATGACCAGCACGTTGCTCTACTCCACCCTCATGTGCAATCACAGGAAAAATATGACCGGGAGTTATAATGTCATCCTGAGTTCTATTTTTATCAATAGCAACATGTATAGTTTTTGTTCTATCCTCAGCTGAAACACCCGTAGTAATACCATAACGTGCATCAATTGATGTAGTAAAAGCAGTATGATTTTCACCAACATTTTTTTTTTCCATGAAACTAAGGCCTAACCTTTTCATGTGAACTTTAGTCATTGCTAAACAAACAATCCCTGTACCGTATCTAACCATAAAAGCCACATGTTCTGGCTCTAATTTCTCAGCTAATACAATCAGATCACCTTCATTCTCTCTGTTTTCATCGTCAACTAAAATGAATAATTTACCAGAACTAGCATCCCTCAATACATCTTCCACAGAAGAAATACCGGGTAGACTAATTGAAGGATAAGTTACTTGTACCATGATTTACTTAAACTCAATCTTAACTATTTTATACAATTTCTCTCCATTTGGCACTATCACTTCCACATACTCACCAACTTTTTTGCCAATTAAAGCACTACCGAGTGGTGAATCCGTAGAGATCAACTGCTTTGAAGCATCAGCTTCATACCCACCTACAATCTTATAAACATATTCTATTTCACTGTTATCATCACCGAGCATGCTTACCGTAACAGTTGCACCAAACATTACTGTATCACCAGACAAATTTTTTACTTCTATCACTTCTGCATGTGAAAGTTTACTCTCTACCTCAATTATGCGGCCTTCAATAAAACTTAATCTTTCCCGTGCTGCATGATATTCTGCATTTTCAGATAAATCGCCTTGATCACGAGCATCAGAAATAGCCTGTATGATAGAAGGTTTTTCTTCCTTTAATTTCTCAAGTTCAACTTGCATACTCTCAAAACCTTCCCTTGTAATAGGAAACTTGTTAACAATGGATGAAGTCATAATCACCGCCTAAACGCAATTAAATTGAGTGACAAAATCACTCACAATACCAAGAATATCATCTTTTATATCATCATTCATGTCACCTGACAACTTTTTTAAAACTCCAGGGTGAACAGTTTGAAAATAATTGATAAGATCACACTCGAACCTATTGATGTTGCTCACCTGTACCTTATTTAATTGACCATACAGATTAGAAAAGATATACATAAGCAATACTTGCTCTTCTATTTGCATAGGTGAATACTGTTTTTGCTTTAATAATTCAATAAGGTATTTACCTTTGTTTAAGGACAATTGAACAGTAGCATCAAGATCAGAACCAAATTTAGCAAAGTCTTCCAGTTCTCTATATTGGGCCAAACTCAGCTTTATAGAACCAGCAACTTTTTTCACAGATTTCAATTGTGCAGCAGAGCCAACCCGAGAAACCGATAAACCTATATTCACTGCAGGGCGAAATCCTTTGTGAAACAATTCAGACTCAAGAAAAATTTGTCCATCTGTAATTGAAATCACATTAGTTGGAACATATGCAGATACATCGCCAGCCTGAGTCTCAATAATCGGCAAAGCAGTCAAAGATCCCTGTCCTTTTTCATCAGACATTTTGGCAGCTCTTTCAAGCAAGCGAGAGTGTACATAGAATATATCTCCAGGATAAGCTTCACGACCAGGAGGACGTCTGAGCAATAAGGACATCTGCCTATATGCCACAGCATGCTTAGATAAATCATCATATACCACCAAGCAATGCATTCCATTATCACGGAAAAATTCTCCAATAGTGCAACCGGTATAAGGTGCTAAAAATTGCATAGGCGCGCAGTCAGATGCGCTAGCCACAACTACGGTTGTATACTCTAATGCTCCACTTTCTTTTAGCTTATTCACCACTTTTGCTACTGTCGAAATTTTTTGTCCAATAGCAACATAAACACAGTAAATTTTTTGATTTTCGTTTACCTCATCGTTAATCTTCTTCTGATTGATAATAGTATCAATCGCAATAGTGGTTTTACCAATTTGTCTATCGCCAATAATTAATTCACGTTGCCCTCTACCTATAGGAATCAACAAATCTATAATTTTAATTCCTGTCTGCAGAGGTTCATGCACAGATTTACGGTCAATAATACCTGGCGCTTTAGATTCTATATACATTTTGTTCTTGGCTCTAATTTCTCCGCCATCGTCTATAGGATCGCCTAATGCATTTACAACTCTCCCTAATAATTCATGACCTACAGGCACCTGTACAACATCACCACTACATTTTACAACGTCCCCTTCTTTTACATCACGGTCATTGCCAAGCACAACTATTCCAGCTGTATCATGATCTAAATCAAGAACTATTCCTTCTACACCGCTTGCAAAAGATACCTTTTCACCAAACTTTGCTTTTTCCAGCCCATAGACCAATGTGATACCATCCGTTACTGAAATTACTTCACCTATATTTTCTCGTTTTATAGGATTATCAAATGTCTCAACCTTCTCTTTTATTATGTTTACTACTTCAGAGGCATTTATGCTATTCTTCATATACAATTCCTTATTTTCAACATTTCCATTTTACTCAAATCAACCAATCTATCCAAATAACTCTTAAGCGAAGCATCAATCACGTTAAAACCATACCTAACTACAAAGCCACCTAGTATAGAAGGATCAACCACATGACTGACTTTTATTATTTTACCAAGAAAGTTCAAAGATTCAGTAATTATTTTTATATCAGGTTTCTTTAAAATCTCTGCTGATTTTATAGTAATTTCCAATTCATTTTCACTTTCCCTTACAAGATTTAAGAATTTTTCTAATATAAGGATTAATAAACGGGAGCGCTTGTTTGCAAGTGTAACCATAATAAATTTGACTAAGTTTTCACTCAAGTTCTCCTTTATAGAAAGTATCGCTTCTTTTTTGTGCAAAAGAGAAACCATAGGATGAGATAGATACACAAAAACATCTTGATCTTTAAAAAAAGCTAACAAAAATTCTACTTCTTTTCTTATAATACCTAATCTGCTTCCTGAGACATGAAACAGTGCTCTAGCATAAGATGAAACTAAATTATTGTTTTTCATATTCAATTACCTGTTCTAGTAAATCTAAATTATTTTAGCTACCATTGTTCAATCCAAGCATTTTTTATATAAATAGGTCTTCTCCTTAAGGAAAGAAAACATAAATCATATCTGACTGAATAATCTAAAAAATCAAGATTTTTACTTAAGAAATATTTAGAAGAATTTATAATAGACTGACACTGAAAATGAGATATCGGTACTTCTTTTCCAAATAAACTTGTTTTAACTTCTATAAAAATCAGCTCCCTTTTTTTAGATACAATTAAGTCAATTTCACCCAACTTACAACGGAAGCGACGTTTTATAACATTATAGAATTTCAGCTTTAAATATATCGAAACTAACAATTCTCCAAAGTAACCTACAAAATAGCGTAACCTACTTACCATAAAAAGAATAATTAGCTTTGTGTAACTACTTTGCTTCCTTTTTTATTTTTACTATAAATCTCACCTTTTGCTGAAATATCTCTATCAACTAGCTCTATCACTGCCATTGGAGCGCAATCACCCTTTCGAGTACCAAATTTTATTATTCTAGAATATCCACCTTTACGGTCTTGATAACGATTAGCTAGAACGCTTAATAATTTATCAACTACTAACTTACTATTATGAAGACGTGAAAGCAAAAGCCTTCTACCATGTAAAGAATCGTTATTCTTAGCAATTGTAATAAACTTTTCCACATATGGACGAAGTGCTTTAGCCTTTGGTAAAGTAGTTACAATCTGCTCATGATTAATTAACGAGATAGATAGATTCTTTAACATTGATAACCTATGCTCGGTACAACGAGACAGTTTATTTTTCTTTATTCCATGTTTCATATACTACCTAATCCTCATCAGTATGTTGTTTAGCCAGTTCATCTATATCCTTAGGCGGCCAATTTGGTATATTCATACCCAAAGACAAACCTGAATTATTTAAAATTGCCTTGATTTCATTCAAAGACTTTCGGCCAAAATTAGCAGTTCTTAACATTTCAACTTCCGTCTTTTGCACAAGATCACCTATATAAGTGATATTTTCATTTTTCAGACAGTTATGAGATCTAACAGATAATTCCATTTCATCTACTTTACGCAATAGAACAGGATCATAGCCCAAATCTTTAGCACCACTAGACAAAGAAACCTGCGATTTTTTATAACTCATATCAGAACTAATAAAAGGCTGAAATTGCTCCTGTAATATTCTTGCAGCATAGTCAACAGCTTGACTTGGAGAGATTGTACCATCAGTTTCAATTGACAATATTAGCTTATCTTTATCAGTAACTTGACCAACACGACTATTCTCTACTCTATACGAAACCCTCTCGACAGGACTATATAAAGCATTAACTGGAATAAAACCAATTAAATCTTGTTCATTCATAAGCTTTAAAAATTCATTTTCTTTATATTTATTTACAGGAAGATAACCTTTTCCGCTAGCAACATATATAGTAATGTTAAGCTCCACATCTTGACCTAGTGTACATATCACCAAATCTTTATTAACAATAGAGCATTGGTCATCAGTTTCTATCATTCCAGCTAATACTTGACAAGGCCCTTTAGCGCTCAAATTTAAGCACTTATTAGACGTGTTATTTAGCTTACATCTCAACATGCCCATATTTAATGCTATATCAGTTATGTCTTCCCTAACTCCTTGGATCGAAGTAAATTCATGATTCACGCCTTCAATTTTTATTCCATAAACAGCACTACCGCGAAGAGAAGACAACATTACACGCCTTAATGCATGACCCAACGTTAAAGCAAAACCACTTTCCAAAGGTTCTAGAACTATATCACCTTTTTTACTTGAATCACCTGATATTACCTTAATCGCATTAGGCTTAGTTAATCTATCTAAATTTCCACAGAAAGAGACATTATCACTATAATACATACAAAAACCTTCCAAATATCCTATACTCTTCTTTTTTTCCTTAGTCTACACCCATTATGAGGTATCGCCGTTTTATCTGCAATTGAAGTGACAGTCAATCCACAATTCCTAAGTGCTTTAACTGCAGCTTCTGCACCAAAACCAGGACCACGAATTATTACAGAAACAACCTTCATACCAAATCTCTCTATTACTTTCTTCGCAGCAGAATCGGCAACCTTACCTGCAGCATAAGGTGTAGATTTTCTCGAACCAGAAAAACCACATGCACCAACAGAAGTCTGGTAAAGCGTATTACCACAAACATCAGTCACATTTACAAAAGTATTATTAAAAGTTGCACGAATATGGACAATACCAGTAATAAACCTTTTTGTATTCTTACCAACCGTTTTAACTTTTTTCATAAAAACTCACGATAATAACAAATTTTATTTTTTTCCAGCAATAGGCAATTTAGATCTGCCTTTACGAGTTTTAGCATTAGTATGGGTTCTTTGTCCCCTCACAGGCAAACCTTTTCTATGCCTTAATCCTCTATAGCAACCGATTTCCATTAAAGATTTTATATCCATAGCCACTTTTTTTCTGAGCTCACCCTCTATGACATATTTTTGCCTAATAAAACTACTAATTTTCTCTATATCTTCATCTTGTAATTCTGAAACACGCTTACGCTCATCAATTTTACAGCTACGACAAATTATATTCGCAGTAGTAATACCTATACCATGTATATAAGTTAATGCAAAAGGAATACACTTCTTCACCGGAACATTTATGCCTGCAATACGTGCCACTGATACCTCGATACTTTATTAATAATAACTCTTAATTTATACCATAAAACAACTTATAGTCAAATCAAATTACAAGAAATTTTACTTTCAATCTCTTGCATTACTCTATCAACACTCAAATTAGCGTTAATTGTTAACAACTTGTCCTTATAATACTCGCGCAAACCCTCTATCTGAGAATGATATTCTCTTATCCTCTTATTAATTGCAAGCATATTAGCATCATCAATTCTCTTCTCCAATCTCGTACTTTTACATTTAGCACAAGTAGTATTCTTAAAAGAAGATATACTATATATACTTTTACAATCCAAACAAGTAAGACGATCTTTTAATCTATCAATTGCAATATTATCGTCAAGCTGCAACTCAATTACAAGATCAACATCCCTATTGCATCTTTTTTGCAAAACTTGAGTTAAAAAATGAGCTTGATTTAAATTTCTTGGAAAACCATCTAACAAAAAATCACCATCTATTAATGCAAGCTGGTCACACAATAATTTACATATAACTTCATCTTGAATTAAATTACCAGATTCAACAGTATCCTTTATTCCTTTACCTAATTTACTCCCACTAGATATAATATTCCTTAATAAATCTCCTACTGAAACTAATTTAAAATTATACTTTGCTATTAACAAACTGGACTGAGTACCCTTACCAGAGCCAGGAGGACCAAAAATTGTAATAATCACTTTAGTCTCCTTGTTTTAGACTCATATTTCTTTATCCAACTATCGTACCTATTTGAAAAAACATAAGATTGTACTTGCATAATAGTATCAGTAATAACGTTAACTATAATCAGCAAGCTCGTCCCACCAAAAATAAATGGTATATCATAATGATACCTCATAATTTCAGGTATAGTACATATTACCACCAAATACGCAGACCCAATAAATGTTAATTTAAAAACTATATCTTGAAGATAATCAGAAGTATGTTTTCCAGGCCCTCTACCAGGAATAAAACCACCATTTTTCCTAAGAAAATCAGCATTTTCCTCTGGATTAAATATAAAATTGGTATAGAAAAAATTAAAAAGTACTATGAGTATTAAGTAAGTTATAATGTACATCACTTTATTTGCCATAAAGTAGTTTAAAATAAAATCAGCAATGGCATGACCTTTATAGAAATTTGCAATTGAAATAGGTGTTAATAGAATTGCGTTAGCAAAAATAGTTGGTATTACACCAGATAAATTGATCTTCAATGGAATGTAAGTAAAATCATCATTATGTAATTTTTTAAACTGTTTTTTGGGATATTGAACAATTACCTTTCTATAAGAAGATTCTGTAAAAATGACTAAAAGGAGCAGTAAAAAAAACAATGCTATAACAAAAAGGGTAATGAAAAACGACATACTACCATTTTTATTTAATGTTAGCAGAGATGATAAAGCATTATGTAATTCAGATGTTATGCCAGTAAAAATGATTAATGAGATACCATTGCCTATACCGCTCACACTGATCCGCTCACCAAGCCATATTAAAAATATAGTTCCACCTAAAAGGCTAAAGACACCTATAGTACGAAACATAATACCAGGTTCAACTACAACTAATACCCCTTCCCTATTCATTCTTTCTAACCCTATTAAGATCGTAATTGATTGAAAGATACAAAACACTATAGTCATATAGCGTATATAAGAGTTCATCTTTCGACGTCCTAACTCTCCTTCATTTTTAATTTCATTGATTCCTTTAACGGCAGAAGATAATAATTGCATAACTATGGATGCAACTATGTATGGCATAACGTTTAACGCCAAGATCGTCATTCTAGCTAAAGCGCCACCAGAAAATAAATTAAATACTCCAAAAACACCAGAACTCTCTTTTGGAAATATATCATTGATTATATCAAGATTAACTCCAGGAATAGGAACATAAGTGCCTAAACGATAACAAACTAAAGCCATTAGCGTAAAAAATATACGCTTTAGTAAATCACTTTTATATAACAACGTAGAATCCAAACTATTAAATGCAAATTTACTGCTCATGATTTACGATAGTATTTCTACACTACCACCAACTGAAGCTACAGATCTTTTTGCAGCTTCTGATGCAAAATCAACATGAAACACAAATTTTTCGCTTAATTTACCCTTATTAAGAAGTTTGATTTTACTTTTAACAGATCTGATAAAACCTAATTTATGCAGTAGCTCCTTATCTATGATAGAATCCTTGACTATTTTTTTAGCTTCCATTAAGCACTGTACATCACCAACATTAAATATAGAGTATAAGTTTTTGCGTATAGGCTTAAAACCTCTTTTAGGTAAACGAGTATATATAGACTGCTGTCCACCTTCAAAACCATTTATAGAAACGCCACTTCTCGCTTTTTGCCCTTTATGCCCCCTACCAGATGTTTTACCTTTACCACAACCAATACCTCTACCTAATAATTTAGGCTTCTTTTTCTTAGATAATTTGGTAAACACAGAATTTAATTTTACAGCATCATTCATACTTTACCTATTTCCAACTATCTCACTAATCTTTTTACCCCTCTTACCTGCCACTTGGCGAGGAGATAACATAACATCAAAAGCCTTAAATACTGCACATATAATATTATGGGGATCATTTGATCTAGTAGACTTAGCTACCACATCCTTTATACCTAATACCTCAAAAACCGACCTCATTGCTCCACCAGCAATAATACCTGTTCCAGTTCTTGCAGCTCTTAAAACTATCTCACCAGAACAAAATTTAGCTTTAATATCATGATGTAAAGTTCTACCTTCACGTAAGTACACCCTAATCATCGACTTCTTTGCAGCATTTACAGCTTTCACTCTTGCTTCAGCAACCTCTGCGTGTTTACCTATTCCACATCCTACCCTACCCTTACCATCACCAACAACAACCAAAGTTGAAAATGAAAATCTTCTACCACCTTTAGTAACCGTTGTTACCCTTCGCACTGAAACCAAAAGTTCTGATAAATCATTATTATTTTGTAAATTCTTTACAGCCATATTTAAAACCTTCTAAAATTTAAATCCAGAGCTTCTTAAAGCCTCAGCAAATTGAGAAATCAATCCTGTATACTTATATGCTCCCCGATCAAAGACGAACCGCTGCTGCAATTTTGTACTAGGCAGACGCTCAATCAATAAAGAAGAAACCTGTTTTATAGTTTCAGCATTGACCCTACCTTTACATACATTCCTAATTTTATCATCCAAAGTAGAAGCAGAAGCTAGGGTTATTCCTTTTGCATCGTTAATCAACTGAACGTAAAAATGTTTATTAGACTTAAATACGGATATACGTAAACGTCCAGCGCTCTTATCGAGCTTCGCTCTATTACGAAGTTTCCTTTTTTCATAGCTACTTAAAAAATTATACAATCTTTTCATTTTAATTACTTCTTTTTATTTACAACCTTACGCAGCATAAATTTGCCTTTTATTACAATACCCTTACCTTTATAAGGATCATATTTTCTAATTTTGCATATATCAGAAGCCACCATATAGACTTTTTGCTTATCCATACCGCGAATCACTAAATGAGTTGGCTTTATACACTTAATCTCAACGTCTTTAGGCACTTTATACTTAATATTATGACTATAACCAAGATATAAAGTCAAATACTTATCATCACATTCTGCTTTATACCCCACACCATTAATCTCAAGATCAACAGAAAAATCATTAACCATACCGTTAATCATGTTATTAATATTACTTCTATAAGTGCCCCATATAGATTTTATTTTATCATAATCATCCCTGCCTTGATCAACAGAAAGTAACAATTGATTATCAACTATCTGACACAGAATGCCACTACACAAGTTCAGCTCTTTTTCTGCCCTAACACTTCTTATTAATACCCTACCATCATTATATTCAACTGAAAGATCAGCAGGAATATTGATAGGTGCGGCACCTATACGAGACATACATTTCTCCTATCATTTAAAATACACGACACAAAACTTCTCCACCAACTTTTAATCTACGTGCATTATAATCGGTCATCACTCCTTTCGGTGTAGATATAATAAAAATTCCAAGACCATTATATGCTTTAGAAATGTCCTTACACTTAGAATAATAACGACAACCGGGCTTTGATACCCTAGCTATATCATTAATCACAGGTGATTTATCATAATACTTCAACTGCACAACAAGCGAAGGGATACTATCACTCTCTTGCTTTTCATAATTAAGAATATACCCTTCCTCTTTTAAGATCTTCAATATAGAAGAATTCACTTTAGAGAATAGGACTCTTGTTTCCCTATGCATTGCCAATTGAGCATTACGTATTCTTGTTAAAAAATCACCAATACCATCAGATAACGACACTATTACACTCCTTATATCACATTTACCAACTAGATTTTGTAACCCCTGGAACTTGTCCAAAAGAACACAAATCACGTAAAACAATCCTACATAAACCAAATTTTCTATATACTCCTCTCGGCCTACCAGTTAAAGCGCATCTATTCCTAATTCTGATTTTAGAAGAATCTCTAGGCAATTTTTTAATCAGCTTACTTTGAGCTGCAAACCTTTTTGCAATAGATAAATCCTTATTATTCATTATAGATTTTAATTCTTCCCTTCTCTCCCTATACTGATCGCATAACTTTATTCTACGAAGATTCTTCTGTATCATGGATTTTTTTGCCATATATATTTTCTCTCAATTATCAAAAAAAGGGAATTTAAGAGCCAGTAATAATTCCTTTGCTTCCTTATCACTAACTGCACTTGTTATAATATTAATATCCATACCTCTAATTTTACTTATTTTATCATAGTCTATTTCTAAAAATGATATATGCTCCTTGATACCAAGGGAAAAATTACCATGACCATCAAATTGCTTCACACTAAACCCTCTAAAATCTTTTTCCCTTGGCAAAGCAATATATATTAATCTTTCTAAGAATTCATACATTTTATTTCTACGCAAAGTCACTTTACAACCTACAGTTGCACCTTTTCTAATTTTGAAACCAGAAATAGATTTTTTTGCAAAGGTTAACACAGGCTTTTGCCCAGCAATCAAATGTAGATTATCAAATGGCTCATTTATCGCTTTATTGTCCGTAGCAGCATCTCCAACGCCCATATTGATACACACCTTGACAAGTTTAGGCACTTGCATTACATTGCCGTAATTAAACTTATCCTTTAAGGATTTTACTATATTATCTTTATACAATTGTTTAAACATATCAACCTAATCTATCACTTCTCCAGAAACTTTTGCAAAACGCACTTTTCTACCATCTATAATCTTAAATCCTACTTTAGTTGGAGTTTTACACTTAGGATCCAATATTGCAACATTGGATACATCAATAGCTAACTCTTTATTCAATATACCACCACCACTACCAGCTCTTGGTTTAGTATGTCTCTTACACACATTTACGCCAGAAACAACTACTTTCTTTTTAGCATCACGTATTATAACTTTGATTACCTTACCAATTTTTCTCTTATCTTTACCAGTTAAAACTATAATATCATCACCACTTTTTATTTTAGCACTCATTATAAAACCTCATCAGCTAATGACATTATTTTCATAAAAGAACCAGATAACAACTTTTTTACTGGACCAAACACCCGAGTGCCAAGTGGTTCACCTTGAGCATTAATTAAAACCACAGCATTGCTAGAAAAACGAATTACAGAACCATCAGATTTCTTAACACTATTTTTTACTCTAACAACAACTGCTTTATATACTTTTCCTTTTTCAACTTTACCTTTTGGGTTAATAGACTTAGTAGATATAATAATCGTATCACCTACAGATGCAGATTTCCTACCACCTAACAAGCCAATACAAAGCACTGCACGCGCACCAGAATTATCAGCTACTTCTAACAATGTATTTTTTTGAATCATATAAATACCTATTCCTTTTTAGCTATTGATAACAACCCATTTTTTAGTAACAGAAATAGGCTTATGTTCCTGTATTAAAACCCTATCTCCCTTTTTGCAACTATTATTCTCATCATGTGCTGTATACTTCTTGTATTTTTTAATAACTTTTTTATACAGCCTATCCTTATACACTTGTAACACCGAAACCTTTACAGTCTTATCAGACTCAGCATTAGTTACGACACCACAAAAAACCTTCTTAGGCATTTTTTCCCTCTCTCTTTCTTCTATTTAATACAGTTAGACTACGAGCTATGCTCTTTCTTATTAAGCTAAAACGCGAAAAATTGTTGCACTGGCCCAGCTTTTTTTGAAAAGCCAAATTAACAAATTCTTTCCTCAAATTCACAAGAAGTTCATGTAATCCTTGTGAAGATTCTGATTCAAATTTAACTATATCCATTGCAACTCCATTCAATTATGATTAGATATAAATTTACACTTCATAGGAAGCTTAGCAGTCGCTTTTTCAAGCGCCAATCTTGCTAAATGCATGGGAACATCACTACTAATTTCAAACAAAACCCTACCGGGCTTAGCTTTAAATACCCAAAATTCAACACTACCTTTCCCTTTACCCATACGTACATCTGCTGGCTTTTTACTAACCGGGGTATCAGGAAAAATTCTTATCCACACTTTACCAGAGCGTTTTAACGTTCTAGATATTACACGCCTTGCAGTTTCAATATGCTTAGACTGAACCTTACCTACTTCCATAGCTTTTAATCCATAATCTCCAAAAGACAGCGTGCTACCACCCTTAGCATTACCCTTAATTCTCCCCTTAAATACCTTTTTATATTTACTCTTTTTGGGAACAAACATTTCAATATACCTTAACTACCAACATAAACCCAAACTTTAACTCCTATAATACCACATATAGTCTTCGCTTCACAAAAAGCATAATCTATATTAGCACGCAAAGTGTGTAAAGGCAAACGACCTTCTTTGTACCATTCAGTACGAGCTATTTCAGCTCCGCCAAGACGCCCAGAGCAACTTACTTTAATACCCTCAGCACCCATCTTCAAACAATTTTGAATAGCTTTTTTCATCGCTCTTCTACATGAAATCCTTTTTTCTAGCTGATGTGTAATACTCCTTGATATTAAAACTGCATCTATTTCAGACTTTTTAACTCCTACTACATTCACTTCGACACTACTTTCTACTTTTTTAGCTATTTTTTGCTTTATCTTCTCAACATCCAAACCTTTCTTACCTATTATAACCCCAGGTTTAGAAGAATGTATTATTACAGACACTAAAGTAACTGTACGCTCTACAGTTACTTTAGAAATACCAGCATGCTTAAAGGATTCATTTATATAACTGCGAATAAATAGATCTTGATGCAATTTCTGTTTATAATCGTCCGTAGCACACCAAACAGAATCCCAGGTATTACTATTTATTTGCAATCTAAATACTTTAGGATTAACCTTCTGTCCCATATTTTTACACTTTCCTTATTAATTTTCCATTTCTATAAATCATACAATTTCTTTCAATTTTATAGTTATATTACTATAAAATTTGCTCATTCTATTAGCCCTACCCATAGCTTTTGGATATACTCTACGCAAAGTAAGTGACTTACCTATTAAAATTTCCTTTATATATAAATTATCAACGTTCAATCCATAATTATTTTGAGCATTAGCAATTGCAGAATTCAACACCTTCATTATAAAACCGGCAGCCTTTTTTTCACAAAATCTTAATTGTACATTAGCAAAAGAAACTTTTTTATTACGCACTAAATCAGCAACCAAATTTAATTTGCGAGGAGTTGATCTTAAAACCTTAGAACCAGCCTCAACTATTATATCCCTATTTTTCATATCAATTGCCTACCTTCTTGTTGCCTTTTTATCACCACCATGCCCAGTAAATTTACGAGTAGGTGAAAATTCACCGAATTTATGACCTATCATATTCTGATTATCAACACTAACAGGAATGTAATCTTTACCATTATAAACAGCAAATTTTAAACCCAAACAATTAGGAAGAATTACAGAAGCCCTGGAATGAATTTTTATCACCTTATTAATAGAACCCTCTTTTAAAGCTCTCTGAACTAATCTTAGTACAGATGGGTGTAAAAAAGGTGGTTTCCATACAGATCTACTCATAAATTAACCTTTCAATTTTTTTATATACTTATCACTAGATTTATTTTTTTTCCTAGTTTTTTTTCCTTTTGTTGCAACACCCCAAGGAGTAACAGGATGACGACCGCCAGAAGTTTTTCCCTCTCCACCTCCATGAGGATGGTCAACCGGATTCATTGCAACTCCACGTACAGTAGGTCTAATCCCAAGCCACCTACTTCTCCCAGCTTTACCCAACTTTCTATTCTTATGGTCAGGGTTAGATACTACACCAATAGTAGCCTTGCAAGAAGATAAAATCAACCTAATTTGACCAGACCTGAGTCGTAATAAAACATATTGGCCATCACGACCAACGATTTGTGCATAACAACCAGCAGCTCTAGCAATCGCAGCACCATTACCTGGCTTCAGCTCAACATTATGAACGAAAGAACCAACAGGTATATGCTTGAGTAGTAAACAATTCCCTGGCAAAATATCAGCATCATCTCCAGCTGTCACAACATCACCAGGCTTCATACCTTGAGGAGCTAATATATAAGATTTAGTATCATCTTCCTTATATGATATTAATGCTAAAAACCCACTTCTATTTGGATCATACTCTATTTTCTCAACTATACCCTGATCACTTCTATTACGTTTGAAATCTATAACTCTATACTTCTTCTTGTGACCACCACCTCTATGACGAGTTGTAATTCTACCATGATTATTTCTTCCACCACTGGATTTTTTACCAAATACAAGAGACTTCTCCGGCTTATCTTTTGATAAACCAACTTTACTTATTAATATAGTCCCACGAGAAGACGGAGTAACAGGATTAAAAAATTTCATACCCATATTAAACGCTCATTATATCTAATTTTTGACCATCCATCAAAGAAAAATAAACCTTTTTTCTCTGTTTTTTACAACCAACCACACCCCTGAAACGTCTATATTTAGGTTTAACTCTAATAACATTTATAGAAGAAGTTCTGACATTAAATAAAGACTCTATTGCCGATTTTATTTGACGCTTATTTACATTTACAGAAACATACAAAGAGTATTTATTAAACTTCTCTCTTAAAAGAGAAGCCTTTTCTGTGATTACAGGAGATTTTATTATATTATTATATTTAATCATAACAATCTACCTTCAAGATGCTTTAAAGTGTCTTTTGTTAACATCACGCATTCATGATTCAATATATCAAAAACATTTAACCCAATAGGTTTGATTAAATCTACATAATGCAAATTTTTAGCAGCACGTAACAAATCATCTCCATAATCACCAACTATTAAAAAAGAAGAAAATTTAAAATTTTTAATATATTCACACATTTTAGATGTTTTCTTCACATCAACATTCAAACTATCAAGAACAATAACTTGATTATTTAAATATTTTAGAGATAAAGCAATTTTCAAACCAAATTTACGTACTTTTTTATTAAGAGAATAAGCATGACTCCTCACAACAGGACCAAAAATAATTCCACCACCTCTAAACTGAGGAGATCGCAAGCTCCCCTGTCTCGCCCTACCGGTACGTTTTTGACCATACGGCTTAGCTGTTGTACCAGAAACATCACTGATACCCTTTGTTTTATGAGCACCAACTCTTCTCTTTGCTAATTGCCATCTCACTATATCATGCAAAATACTCAATTTTTGCTTGGCAGAAAATATCAAGGGATTAAGCTCAACACTACCTACATTATTATTAGATAGATCAACTAATTCACATTCCATAACTAACTCACCAAATTATTAGCATCATCACTCATATTCAACAGCAGACCTGCTGGAAAAGGAACATCTTTATGTAAAGGCTTTTTAACTGCATCTCTCACAAAAACATAAGAGTTTTTAAACCCAGGAACATTATTACCCTTTACAGCAATTATGCTATTTTCATAATCAATGGATAATATTTTCATATTCTGTACAGTTACTCTGCTATTACCTAAATGACCAGCCATTTTCTTCCCCTTGAATACTCTACCAGGATCTTGACATTGACCAGTAGAACCTTGTGATCTATGAGCAATAGAAACGCCATGAGATGCCCTAAGCCCACTGAAGTTATGCCGCTTCATCACACCAGCAAACCCTTTACCTAAAGAATAACCCGTAATGTCAAGATATTGACCAACTACAAAATGATTAACCCCCACCTTTTTACCACATTCTATTCCGAATAGATCAGTTAATCTACTTTCGTATAATTTACATTTACTATTTATACCCTTTTTCTTTAAATATTCCAACTGAGGTTTTACTATTTTTTTTAAATCTCCTGTGCCTAAAATGACTGAATTGTAGCCACATTTATCTTGTCCTTTTATATCGATAATATAAGTTTCGCTGAGATGCAATAAGGTTACAGCCATGCGACTATTATCAAAATACATAGCAGTATGGCCAACATTCGTCATTAACAAACCAATTCTCCTAAGCGAATTTATTCTCTTCATTTCCTTTTCCTAAATATTAACTTCCTTAACCTTTAAATCCACTTCTACACCAGCAGAAAAAGATAAATCTGCAAGCATCTTCATCATAGTAGAAGTAGGATTATGCACAATAATTAACCGCTTAGAAATTCTCATTTCAAATTGCTCACGAGATTTTTTATCAACATGAGGAGACCTATTAACAGTAAATTTAGAATCTTTTCTTGGCAACGCAATCGGACCAGATAAATCTGCATTAAACTGCTTTAATTGATCAATAAACTCGCGAATACACTTTTCCAACAAAGAACAATCGAAAGCTTTGATTCTAATATATATATCTTGCTTCATCTTAGTTATTATACTCATTCTAAAATTTCCGAAACAACGCCAGAACCAACAGTTCTACCACCTTCTCTTATCGCAAAACGTAATCCTTTATCCATTGCTATTGGTACTTGCAACTCCACTTCTATACTTACATTGTCCCCTGGCATTACCATCTCCTTTCCATCTAGCAATTTTATGCTCCCAGTTACATCCGTTGTCCTTAAATAAAACTGTGGCTGATAATTTCCAAAAAATGGTGTATGCCTTCCTCCTTCTTCTTTCTTCAATATATACACCTCCGCATTAAATTTCTTATGCGGGGTTATTGTCCCTGGTTTTGCCAATACTTGCCCTCTCTCCACTTCTTCTCTCTTTGTTCCTCTTAGTAGTATTCCTACATTGAGTCCTGCACTTCCCTTATCTAGCAACTTCTTAAACATCTCAACACCAGTACATGTCGTCTTTTGCGTCGCTTTCAGACCTATTATCTCTATATCATCCCCTGTCTTTATCTCCCCCTTCTCTATTCTTCCTGTTACTACCGTCCCTCGGCCCGATATTGAAAATACATCTTCTATTGGCAACAAAAACGGCAAATCTACAGGCCTTGGAGGTACTGCCACATACTCATCTAACTTCTCCATCAATTTATCTATTGATTTCTTTCCATACTCACTATTATCATCCTCTAATGCTTTTAACGCAGACCCAACTATCACAGGCACTTCATCACCTGGAAATCCATACTTACTCAGCAACTCTCTCACTTCCATTTCTACCAAATCTATCATATCAGCATCAGCAACATCAGCTTTATTTATATATACCACGATATATCCAACACCCACCTGTTTTGCCAGCAATATATGCTCTCTCGTTTGTGGCATCGGCCCATCAACCCCTGACACTACCAATATCGCTGCATCCATCTGTGCTGCACCTACTATCATATTCTTTACATAATCAGCATGTCCAGGGCAATCAACGTGTGCATAGTGTCTCTTTTCTGTTTGATATTCAACATGCGCTGTTGCTATTGTTATACCTCTCTTTCTCTCTTCTGGCGCTTTATCTATTTGATCATATGCTACAAAATTACCATAATGCTTTGTTATCGCCGCTGTTAACGTTGTCTTCCCATGATCCACATGTCCTATCGTTCCCACGTTTACATGCGGCTTTCCAAATGCTTCTACTATCGCTGTCATAATCTTAACTCTTCTACCTAAAATACAAATACATCAATAAATAATATGTTGATTTCATATAAATACAACAAAAAAAAGAGCGGATAGTGGGAATCGAACCCACGTCACTAGCTTGGAAGGCTAGAGCTCTACCATTGAGCTATACCCGCACAATGGAGGAGGTAGGATTCGAACCTACGTACGCAATGCGGACAGATTTACAGTCTGTTACCTTTAACCACTCGGTCACTCCTCCACAAAAATCTGTTAAGAGAACACTACCTTAACTTAAGTTTTATTATTCCTAATATTAAACATCCAAATCCAAAAGATCAAGTAATAAAAGCTAATCTAACTGATTTCAGTTAGATTTTACTTTTATATAACAAAATATTGTCAATAAAACGCCCAAATAAATAATGTGAATCATGTGTACCTGGCGCTTCTTCTGGATGGTATTGAGTAGAAAAGACTGGGTAATCCTTCATCATTATCCCCTCTACACTATTATCAAATAGAGAAATATGAGTAACTTCAACGTTACTTGGAAGAGAAGCTGAATCAACAACAAAACCATGATTTTGGCTAGTTATCTCAACTTTTTTACTCTCCAGATCATAAACTGGATGATTACTCCCTCGATGACCAATATCCATCTTGACAGTCTTTGCTCCCAAAGTAACTGCAAGTAATTGATGGCCCAGGCATATTCCAAAAACTGGTATTTTAGATTTCACAATAATTTCTATTTCTGAAGTTACACTCTCTCCTATCTCTTGTGGATCACCAGGGCCATTTGAAAGCACTATACCATCTGGATTCATGCTTAATATTTTGTGAGCAAAACCTGTATCTGGTTTGACTAATTCAACCGTACAATCAAGTTCTACTAAGCGTGAGATTATACTATTTTTTACACCGAAATCAACAATTACAACCCTATATTTTGCATTAAGAGCGCTTTGAAAGTTATTACTTAAACTGACTTTCTTAGTTATTTCTATTCCATTTACAGATTTGTATTTCTTCAATTCATCTAATATATGTGCCTCACTTGACGGACATATCATTCCATTTTGAGATCCATGTTTTCTCAAATATGTCGTCAAAGCTCTAGTATCAATTCCCGATATCCCAACTACATTATTTTTCTCCAACCAATCATTTAAACTAATATATGAAGAAGAGTGAGACATAGGAGAAAGTTCACGCATAACCACACCACTTGCAAAAATTTTCTCTCCTTCATTATCTTTATGATTTATTCCAACATTACCAATATGAGGAAAAGTGAACGCTATGATTTGATTAGCAAAAGAAGGATCGGTTATAGTATGTTGATACCCGGTCATACCAGTGGTAAAACAAACTTCACCTATACATTTGCCTCTTTTACCTACCGATTTTCCCAAAAAGCACTTGCCATCTTGTAAAACTAAAGCTGCATCCTGCATTTAATTCTCTCAACTCATTTAAAATATTATATAAGAATTTTAAATTACAAGTAAGCAAATACTAAACTTCCCTTTAAGTTTATATAAAATTCAAAATTATAAGTAGCTTTCTTTTTTTATTATTTAGCAAAATTATAGCAAACTTAACTTGTGTGAATAGGCAATAGTCATTACATTCATACTTCATGTTATATAAATTCACATGGATAGAAAAACTTGTCTCATTACAGGAGCATCATCTGTCATTGGAGAAAGTCTAGCACGGTTGCTCATTAAAGATGGATGATTTGTGGTTGGCATTGCAAGGCGCACTGAAAAACTGGAAAAATTAAAAGAAGAATTAGGTAGTAATTTTTTACCTATAACATGTGATGTAAGCAAAAGTGAAAATATTAAAAACTCGTCTGATTTTTTAAAAAAGCAAAATATTATACCAAATCTCTTTTTTCTTAATGCAGGATGTGGCGAAATAGAAGATAAGTTTCATACCAACATTCATAGAAAAACATTTGAAACCAATTATTTTGGAGTTATCAACTGGATTGAAGAATGGATTCATCATAATTCCTTGGCAACTTTTGCGGTTATATCTTCTCTTGTTGCTATGCATGCAACACCACATGCTTCTGCATACTGTGCCAGCAAAGCAGCACTAAAAAGTTGTTTTCAATCACTAAAAATCCAATATGCTAACAGTAGCACAAAGTTTATCACCATAATGCCAGGGCCAGTAAAAACAGATATGTTTAAGTCTAATAAACCACTTCCCTTCATATGGGAGCCAGAAAAAGCTGCAGCATATATTTTAAAAAGTATATTTAAAGGAAAGAAAGTTATAGCGTTTCCAATTTTCTGGCGGTTATTTTTTCATATTTTACAAATTCTTCCCACTAAAATGACTGCAAGAATCTTACGATAATCACCAAATCTACCATCTTGTAAAGCTAAAGCTCTTCAAAACTCAATCGCAAGCTTCTCCACACAAAAACATCTTGACTATCGCATGTTTCATATTATATGAATAAACTGTTAATGAAAGTGGAGGGTTGCAATGCCTAATAATACAGATCAGTCTAAAAAAATAAATGAGAAATGGTTATTTATAGGAGGTGCTTCACTGTTTCTTGTAATAATGCTACCATCAATTTTTCTCTTAGCAAAAATAGCTATGATGTTTGTTATAATCTCAACTACAGCAATAGCAATAAAAATTGCCTCAAAAGCAATATCAAACGTTTTAGAGGATAAAGAGAATCAATCAACACAAAATAAAATTATAAACCTAGCTATTGGAGCAGTGTCCATACTTGCAGGTGGGATATCATTACTTATTACAGCAAAAGTTGGTTTCATCGCAATATGTTCAACTATAGCTATTTTAGCTCTGTATGAATATATTAAAGATGAAAAAATAGGTAAGGATATAAATGATAAATTCGATGAAATAGCTAATAATACAACTGAGTTTTGCGTCAACAGCATTGAAAAACTTATTCCATCACAAAGTTGTGAAGTGTAATCTTTTGTTTATAAATTTTTAGATGCATGGCTAACGTATAAACACTGAAATCAGCACTTCCTTTCTTGTTATCCTAGTAATGGCTTCCATCATCAAAAATGTTGTATTACTTTTATACTCGCAAATCTAACTGGATTCCAATGCTGGAATGACATTACCTTGAATGGAAATCGGTGCGTGATGTACATCTGTATAGAGATTAAATATGTCATTCAGTTTGTTATCATTCTAGTACTGCCATTCTATAGGTAACAGCTGTACCTGGAGCTCCTCTCTTGTCATTCCAGCACTGGAATCCAGAAAACTTAATTTCAAACCAGTACTTTCCCTCTTTTCATCCCAATTTCCAAAATGTTACTCCAGTACTGAAATCCAGCTTTTTTATAACTATCGAAAACACTGTATTACTTTACAAATTTAACTAGATATAATTACTGGCATGGCACGTTCGTAAAATTACGATAAAAAATTACTTGACAAACTCTAATAGTTTTGTTACCATGCACAGTGAAGGTGTTTTAGAGCTCGGAATCTATCTTCGTCTGCAGACTTTTCAATTCAACTAATCTATAATCTTCAGTTAAAATATATTTTAGCTATACTTCGGTCGTAGCTGTATACATTTTTCTCAATCTTTTTTATTAGTGGAGGACTATCATGTTTAAAACACTGAATTACGCATATCATTGACCTACATGTCTTTAAAGGACAGATGGTACCTATGTCCTTTTTATATAAATTATTGTGTTTTTATGTCTTTTTTAGCAATGTCATTTATTGTTTTACGCCCCAGTCTTTTTCAAATATTGCGAGCCCTTGATCAGTAAGTGGATGATTAATTAACTGTCTAAGTATTTTTGCTGGCACAGTAATTGAATGAGCACCGAGCCGTGCAGCTTCTATTACATGTGCTGGACTTCTTACTGATGCAACAAGAACTTTTGTCTTAAAATTATAATTAGAATATATAGTGCATATATCTTCTATTAGCGATAAGCCATCATAGCTTATATCATCAAGGCGACCAACAAAGGGAGAAATAAAACAAGCACCGGCCTTAGCGGCAAACAGTGCTTGTCCAGGAGAAAAACATAATGTGATATTAGCAGGTATTTTATGTTCTGTCCACAACTTTTTACAAGAAATTAATCCTTCATGTGTAAGGGGTAACTTTACTACGATATTACTAGCGATTTTCGCTAACTTAAGGCCTTCCTTAACCATATCTTCATGGCTATCTGCAACAACTTCAACACTAACAGGTCCTTTTATAATAGAACATATTTCGCTTACTAAATCTTCGTACTTATCTTTATGTCCAGATTTTGCTATTAAAGAAGGATTAGTTGTTATACCATCAATGAACTCTTTTAGCTCCTTAATTTCATTCAAATCAACACTATCAAGAAAAATTTCCATATTATTGTCCTATTAAAAACCTATTTTTACAAAATATTGTCATCTTTGAAAAGTATTAAATAAAATCGGATTTTTAACTCAACTCAATTTTCAGTCCGTTAGGAAAGAAAATATTGCACTGAGACACAGTATAGCGCTTTCCTTAATTGGTTGCATTTTATTAACAAAATTAGCATAACCAATTTCTGAAGTTTACTAGCTTTACGTTCAATAGAAATTCTTGCATAGCCTAAAACTTAGTGCTACTATTAGTATAGTAACACAAATAGGTAGTGAGGAACAATAAACAAAATGACTAAGTTCGAGTTTAACGCTCGCAATTAAATTCAACTAAAAAGGTTAATATAAAAGGAGTTAATCACTCCTAAAGTAAATATATTATCAGAACAATAGTAACAAGGGGTATACTATGTCAACAAATTTCCCGACATTGAAAAACATATTAGCAGAGCTGAAAAGAAAAAATAGCATTACTGTTTTAGAAGAACATTGTCAGGAAAAATGGGAGGTTTATGACTTGCTCATGGATTTAACAAATGATGAAAATTTTAAGCAAGCATATATAGATCTATCTTTCAACAAGAGCTTTAAAAAAAACTTTATAGAATTAGCAAATCAGGCAAAAAAAGCTGTAAGTAAGTATTTTAGAGACAAAGACATAGACCTTCGAGCTTTTTATGTAGAAACTAACAATTCTGATAAAGTGTTAAACATTAATCTTATTAATTACAATAGAAGTGAGCCAATAAGAATTAGTGATATCTTACAGCAAGAAAGGGATATTAGCACATTGAATATCTATTGCGATAAAAAGCATGACATATACGCTTACCGAAAAGGTAAGGAAAGACATTATGAATTTAAAGAGGGTGCATATTATGAAATGACAAGCACTTGGCCTGTGCAGGACAAGGATGGGAAAACTTTTACCTGTACTATGGTTATGAATGTAAGTAATTCTGGTATAACTAAAGTACTACAGTTTAATGGTAAAGATTTTGAATCGCCACCTGAGGAGTTTTTGGAATTAATAAGACAAAATGAGGAATTATATATTCAAGGCCTCTCTCTACATGATGCTGTAAAAGCATTATTGAAAAAGAACAAAAATGCTAACATTGCACCGGCTGTTAGTAATCTGCAAAATAACGAACATATCGTAATCAATCAAGACGAAAAGATGAAAGATCTTGAAAATGATGCTAAAAGCAATCCTATTCTTTCTTTCACTAGCAACAATGTATCAGAGGTTAATCCACAGCAGATTGCAACTCAGGCAATTGCAACTCAAACAGAAGTTAATTCACAACAACTAGATCAAAAGCTTACAAAAGCTGAGCAAGAAATTAGAGAATTAAATGAGCAGAGGAACAATTTACAGCATAGGCTCGAAGAGGCCAAGCAAGAATTTGAAAAGCATAATAGTGATTTACAGAATGAACTTGGAGAAGAAAAGCAAAAAAATGCAAAATTGCAAGCTGAACTGACACAAAAAAATGCAAAGCTAGCAAATATGTCAACAGAGCTGCAAGAAAGAGCGCAAGAACTTGAAGGTGCATATGAAGAAAAGAAAGACCTGAAGAAAAAGCTGGAAGTTGCCAATGCAGGAAAAGAAGAGTTGATAAGTGAGTTAAGAAAATTGCACGAGGAATTAAATCAACTGAAAGAAGAAAAGTATAGTTTGGAAGACAAGCTTGATCAATTAGAACACTATAGCAATAGTACAAAAGAAAGCAGTGAACAACAAATATCAGATTTGAAAGAAGAGTTATTATTACTGAAAGAAGCAAATCAAATGTTAAAAGCAAAGCAAGTAGAATCAGAACAAGAACTCGTGGAGGCTAAGCAAAAAATTGAGGAATTGGAGGAACAGTGCAATGATTTACAAGTTGAGTGTAAAGAAAAGGAACAAAGACTTGAGAAAGAAATGAGTAAAACAGATGAGCGAATAATCCAGCTCAATAAGGAGCAAGAGCAGAAAATTCAAGAAATTTATGGAAAAAATAAGGAACTGGAAGAAAAGGTAGAAGAACTGAAGGAAAAGCTAAAAACTGCTAATGCAGAACAAGAGAAACGACAAGGTAAATTGAACCAGTTTGAAAAAAAAGAGGAAGAGATAGAGGAAGCAGAACACATGATAAGTGCAAGGGATAAGTGTATAGCGAGTTATAAATCTCAAATACAAAATTTAGAAAATGAGCATAACGCACATTTGGAATCTGATGAACAAGAGGCAGATCAGCTAACGTGGGATTTTGAAACGTTAAAGAACGAGCTAGAGCTTAAAGATGAGCAGATCGAGACAATAAGAGGGCAATTACGGCAGGAGATAGAAGAAGAAATAGTTAATAAGTACCGTCCATCACTGGAATTAAAGTTTAAAGAATATGAAGATGAGATTGAAAGATTAATAAGAGAAAAAAAAGAGCTAAACGATAAAGTACAATACTTAAATAGCCAAGTAGAACTGTTAAGTCCAGTAATTGATCAAGTACTTGTTAATAAAAAGGAAGTTTTTGATAATAATTCAAAAATGTTTTACCAGCTTACAGAGAAAATTGATGATTCAGAAAAAAAATCTAGGTCTTTAAGCCTTGATAGCGCATTTCATAGCGATCACTGTAATTCACTTCTAGACTTAATCAGCAGTCCCTCAAAGGTGTGTAGCCAAAGTCAGCGTGAAAATGTTTAAAGATGCACATGAGACCAGCGGCTTCTTTATTCAAGTAGCCCCTCTTGTCATCCGAGTAGTGTGAGACATAGCTGTACGAACATTGCAATACGGCACATAATAAATAATGTCATGCCAGTGCCTAGACACTGGGATCTAGTTTTTGGACATTGTTTTTGACATATGTCCTTAAGAACTATTGTTTACTGCATAATTTTCAAATACTTTTTATATCTGGATCCCAGTGTCACGCACTGGGATGACAAGAAGGAAGATACTGGAATGACATCTTCCCTGAACCATAATGTTCGTACAGTTGTGTGTCAGCTACTTGAAGTGGGAATGACAAGAGTAAACTCATTTCTTGAACACAAAAAGAGCCCCTAAAGAGATTTGACATCAAGATAACTTAAATATATACCAACTCTCTTATTTTTTAATGATTCCTCATCATGAGTCAAATGATCAAAAACCTGAATTTGATTCGTTATAATGCTACAATTATTATTTGCAACCTCTAATATACCATTATCAATTACAACTTTTTCCTTTGTCTGGTTACTCATTTGAACAGTAATTATACCAGGCAATAAATAAATTAAGTAAGGAGAATGGTAAGCTAAAATCACTAGCTCTCCTTCAAGCCCATTCACTGAAAGCGAAACCACTTCATCGAATGAAATTCGATTATCAGGAGAAAAAAATTGCACCTTAAAAGTGTTCATAATCTTTAATGTCCGGCTCCAACTTCAGCTTTTATTGATTCAGCCTTTTCTATTGCTTCACTTATACTTCCCACCATATAAAAAGCAGCTTCTGGCAGGTGATCATATTTACCTTCAATAATTCCTTTAAAACTAGAAATAGTATCAGAAAGTGAAACAAATTTGCCAGACATGCCAGTAAATACCTCCGCAACATGAAAAGGTTGAGAAAGAAACTTCTGAATTTTACGAGCTCTATCAACAATAATTTTATCTTCATCAGATAGTTCATCCATACCAAGTATTGCGATAATATCTTGCAGCGACTTATAAGTTTGCAATATACGTTTCACTTCAGAAGCCACATTATAATGCTCTTCACCAATGATTTCAGCAGATAAAGACTGAGAAGTTGAGTCAAGTGGATCAACAGCAGGATATATACCCATTTCAGCTATCTGCCTTGACAACACTGTGGTTGCATCAAGATGAGAGAATGTCGTTGCTGGAGCTGGATCGGTCAAATCGTCTGCAGGAACATATATAGCCTGTACAGAAGTAATAGAACCAGCAGTAGTTGAGGCTATTCTCTCTTGCATAGCGCCCATATCAGTCGCAAGAGTTGGCTGATAACCAACAGCAGACGGTATTCTTCCAAGCAAAGCAGAAATTTCAGAGCCAGCTTGAGTAAAACGGAAGATATTATCTACAAAAAATAGAACATCTTGATTTTCATGATCACGAAAATACTCCGCCATAGTTAGTGCTGTTAAAGCAACCCTAGCTCTTGCTCCAGGAGGTTCATTCATTTGACCATAAACCAAAACGGCTTGAGATTTTTCGTGCTCATTTATATCTATTACATTCGAAGTAATCATCTCGTTATAAAGATCATTACCTTCACGCGTTCTCTCTCCTACTCCGGCAAACACAGAAAATCCTTTATGAGCTTTTGCTATGTTGTTAATCAGCTCCATTATCAGAACTGTTTTACCAACACCAGCTCCACCAAATAAGCCAATTTTTCCTCCTTTAAGATAAGGAGCAAGAAGATCTATAACCTTTATTCCTGTGACTAAAACCTCTTCCTGTATCTTCTGCTCGGTAAAACTTGGAGGTGATCTATGTATAGGTTCTAAATTATACTTTCCTTTTAAAGGACCACACTCATCTATAAGCTCCCCTACAACATTAAAAATCCTTCCTAAAGTTGAGCGTCCAACCGGAACTGATATTGGTGCACCTGTATCAACAAACTCATCACCTCTTGACATACCATCTGTGCTATCCATAGCAATGCAACGAACTATATTGTCACCTATATGTTGTGAAACCTCTAAAACTAGCTCCTTGCCCTTACATTTTAGTTTGCTTTTTAAAGCATTAAATATCTTAGGTAACTCGCCTTCAAATTTTAGATCAACAACTGCTTGAGTTATCTTAACCGTTCTACCTATATTCATCTCTTTCATCACCTAACACTATAATTCTATAAAAGAACTTCTAAAAAATAAATCTTATATTATTAACAGAAATTTTGCAATATTAAAACACTTACTAGTTACGTTTCATTATAAATAGTGCAAATGCATTCAATAGCCAAGTAATAACAAACAGCACCAAACTAAGCGCATAAGCAGCAAGAGTTTGCACACTATTGAAATCCTGATCTCCGGTAAGTAATGTAGCAATTTGTACAGTGATAGTAGTAACTGAATTGAGAGGATTAAAGGTCAAATTTGCATTGATTCCCACAGCCATTAGTACAATCATTGTTTCACCTATCACCCTTGAAATTGATAATAAAACTGCACTTAAAATTGTAGGCATTGCATAAGGTATTGTTATATGCCATATAGTTTCCGCTGGTGTTGCGCCAAGCGCCATAAAACCATAACGTAAACTTTTTGGAACAGATCTTATAGCATCTTCAAGCAAAGAAATAATAAAAGGAAGAATCATTATTCCAATCGATAAACCAGCAATCAAAGCACTTTCTGAGTGTATACTTAGATTAAAAAAATTCGCTACCTGCTTTATAAAAAAAGACAAAAATACAACTGAGAAGTATCCATATACAACAGTAGGAATAGCAGACAAAACCTGTAAGGCTGTATTAATAACATAACGCACTTTTTCACTCGCATACTCACTAATATATATTGCAGAAAATAAACCAAGCGGCACCGCAACTAACATTGCTACAATAGTTATAAGTAATGTCCCCACTAAAAGTGGCGCTATACCAAAACACCCCACCTCTCCTTCACCAATAATAGCTACATTATGCTTCCATTTTAAGCAAAATAAGAATTCTGAAATAGCTACTTTATTAAAAAAAGAAATGGACTGAACAAAAATAGATAGCATTATAAATAAAGTGATAAAAAGTGATATTGCTAAAGCCATAAATAACAAAAATTTTACCATCTTATTTCTTTTACCTTTAAAGATAAAAATCAGCATAAAAAAAAGTAACGCTATAGAAATAGAAGTTATAAAATAACCATCATAGAATGCTAACAAACAAGGTAGCATCCACATACAACTCAAATATATATAAGACTTAACTTTACTTACTGCTTGAAACTTACTCAAACAAAATAAAAGGATTAGTAAAACAGGTACGCCTATAATTAAATTCATTTTTCCATATATCAAATTTTATTCAATAAGAATGCCATAGAAGTTGACCATTATTTGACAATAGAGAAAAATAATTTAAAATAAATAGTTATATTAATATAAAAACAATGAAAAGAACATTTCAACCAAAAAATTTAAAAAAAAAGCACAAACATGGATTTCGTTCACGTATGTCAACAAAAGCTGGAAGAAAAATTCTTAATAAGCGTCGCTCATTAGGGTGTAATAAATTATGCGCATAGTAAGCATAAAAAAAAAGAGTTTTCCTTTGCTTTTAAAAACAGATTAGCACCTGACAGTCTTTTTTATCGAGGGGTATATATATCACTATATGCTATAAAAGAAAGAGAACCTGAAAAGTATATTCATGTTATTAGAGTAGGTCTGGCTATCAGTAAAAAAGTCGGAAAAGCAGCAAAAAGAAATAAAATAAAAAGGCAATTACGAATGCTAGCTAAAGTTAGCATTTCTAATATAAGTAATGTAGGATACTATTACATAATACTAACCCATAAAAACATTATGCAAGCAGGCTATAAAAATTTACAAAAAGACCTCAATATTTGCTTAAAGAAAGATAAAATAAGAAGAAATTTTCACTAAAGTATTTACAGCTATATTTTTTATGATAAGATAAGTAAACTTTTTAAAATAAATTAATAGATGTGGGTGCTTGATGGTAGAGAGTATAAGAAAACAAGATAAAAAGCTCGATACAAATAATGCTGAAGAGAGTTTTTATGAATATAGAAAGTCTAGCTATCGTACACAATGGGGAATGGCATTTGAACAAAGCCAATACTTAGAACAAAATAAGGATAATCCTAGAGGGAAGTTGCTAAATTTGAATATAGAAGCAACTTATTACAATAAGAGAATAGTTTGATAAAAGTAAAAGTACCCGTTCAGGGGAGTGGTTCAAGAAACGATAGGCAGGGGATTGTATAGTTCTCTTTGTTTCCATGTTAAGTATAATGAAATTATCCTTTCAAATTCCTAGCTCTGATTACGTAAAATATGAGCTTTTACAGTAAATGATATAATGCCTAATTTGCTGTTCAGCGCGATAGTGGAATACTTTCTGGTTTACTTAAAAAATTTCACATCATTCTTTCAGATTTTAAAATATTTTTCGCAACTTGAAAAGCTCCAGTTGCTTCAGATAGGTAGCTTCAAGTAATACCTTATACGTTTTGCAACTTTCTTACACTTCTGTTTCATTTTTTAATAAAGCTTTTTTTAGCATAAATAATTCAGTGGATGCGTTTTTTAAGTAACAGCCCAGAATTTTAACTTCAATAGTCCAGCTATGTTTCAAAGTACCTGTCAGCGACTATTACGATTGCAACATACACTGTCTTTTAAATCTTCTTTCCCTTTAAAACTTGCAGTATTGCTTCAGCACTAACCAAGTTTACCTTTATTATAACACGTTGATGCGCAAAACCTCACTTTTCTTATTCGATTTGCTCATACACCTTTTTGCATTTTGAGGGAATTCTATATTCACTATTTGATACGCTTTCAATTCACATTAAAAACATCACTTATAATTTTCACGTTTTTAATTTTTATAAAATCCACTGAGTGCTACAATTATCACCTAACTATTGGACCAAATGTATCTGCTTTTTGGTAGTTTGCTACTTCTTCTTTCTCCTCATCTCCAACAACTTAATTAATATTCAATTATATAAAGTTTGATTTTCGGAAGACCAATTGTTTGATGATTTGTTAAATGTTGCTATCTCTCTCCTCATTTGCAAATAGGTAACAAATTCTACTTTTAAATTTTCTACTTTTATTTTAAAGTTTTCGCAAAGTTCTAAAAGATCAGTTATATTACCTCACAGCTACTCTATGTTTACCTTGTTTCATCGCTCTACTGAACAGATATAAATAAAAAGAAATTTTTATAAACTTGGCAACGACCTACTTTCCCTTTTTAAGTATCATCGGCGCTAAAAAGTTTCACTTCCGAGTTCGAAATGAGATCGGGTGGTTCATTTTTGCTATAGTCACCAAGTCAATAAAAATTTCTGACTTAACAAATTTCAATTTAATATTTAACACTGCATATGCACATATAGAAAGGAAATAAATCAATCAGGCTATTAGTACTAGTTAGCTTCACATGTTACCATGCTTCCACACCTAGCCTATCAACGTGGTAGTCTTCCACGGCCTTAATTGGGAAATCTTTTTGAAGAGGGTTTCTTGCTTATATGCTTTCAGCAATTATCCCATCTATACATAGCTACCCAGCGATGCTATTGGCATAACAGCTGGTACACCAGAGGTATATCCATCTCGGTCCTCTCGTACTAGAGTCAGATCTTCTCAAATTTCCTTCACCCACGGCAGATAGAAACCGAACTGTCTCACGACGTTCTAAACCCAACTCACGTAACACTTTAATCGGCGAACAGCCGAACCCTTGGGACCTTCTCCAGCCCCAGGATGTGATGAGTCGACATCGAGGTGCCAAACGGTGTCGTCGATATGAACTCTCGAACACCATCAGCCTGTTATCCCCGGCGTACCTTTTATCCGTTGAGCGATGACCCTTCCATACAGAATCACCGGATCACTATGACCGACTTTCGTCTCTGCTTGGCTTGTCAGCCTCGCAGTCAGGCAAGCTTATGCCATTGTACTATCAAGCTGATTTCCGACCAGCTCTAGCTTACCTTCGCACGCCTCCGTTACTTTTTAGGAGGCGACCGCCCCAGTCAAACTACCCACCATACAATGTCCTAGTTCCAGATAATGAAACGTAGTTAGATATCAAAAGTGTAAAGGGTGGTATCTCAAGGTTGACTCCATTATAGCTAGCGCCATAACTTCAAAGTCTCCCACCTATCCTGCACATCACACTTTTAATAGCAATGTAAAGCTATAGTAAAGGTGCACGGGGTCTCTTCGTCTAACCGCGGGTACCCCGCATCTGCACGGGGAATTCAATTTCGCTGAAGTGATGTTGGAGACAGTGGAGAAATCGTTACGCCATTCGTGCGGGTCGGAACTTACCCGACAAGGAATTTCGCTACCTTAGGACCGTCAGTGTTACGGCCGCCGTTTACTGGGGCTTCAATTCAGAGCTTGCACCCCTCCTATTAACCTTCCAGCACCGGGCAGGCGTCAGACCCTATACTTCCACTTACGTGTTTGCAGAGTCCTGTGTTTTTAGTAAACAGTCGCTACTCCCTATTTTGTGCCACCTACTCATAGTTGCCTAAAAGCAGGTTACCCTTCTTCCGAAGTTACAGGTATAATTTGCCGAGTTCCTTCAACATCATTCTTTCAACACCTTAGTATACTCTACTCATCCACCAGTGTCGGTTTACGGTACGGCCTCATAAATATAAGTGCTATTTCCTGGAGCTTCTTTTAAGCATAGATCAATCCAATAAGACCTATACAAATACAAAACCCGTCACACTTAAGAGGTTTAGGAATATTAACCTAATTGCCATCGACTACTCCTTTACGGACTCGCCTTAGGAACCGACTAACCCTACGCAGATTAACTTAACGTAGGAACCCTTAGATTTTTGGTGAGAGTGTTTTTCACACTCTTTTACGCTACTTATGTCAGCATTCTCACTTCCGATATCTCCAGCAGTTTTCACAAACCGCCTTCACAGACTTACGGAACGCTCCGCTACCGCGCCTATTAATCGAAATTAATAAGCACCCACATCTTCGGTATACAGCTTTAGCCCCGGTACATTTTCGGTGCAGAAAAACTTATTTAGACAAGTGAGCTGTTACGCTTTCTTTAAAGGATGGCTGCTTCCAAGCCAACCTCCTAGCTGTAATGGTTTTTCCACTTCCTTCCCCACTTAGCTGTAATTTTGGGACCTTAGATAGTGATCTGGGCTGTTTCCCTTTCCACCACGGACTTAGCACCCTTAGTGTGTCTGCTGTATAATTAATTGTTGGTATTCGGAGTTTGGTTAGATTTGGTAAGATGATGAATCCCCCTAGTCTATCCAGTGCTCTACCCCCAACAACATACATACAACGCTCTACCTAAATAGATTTCGCGGAGAACCAGCTATTTCCAAGTTTGATTGGCCTTTCACCCCTAATCACAACTCATCCAATAATGTTGCAACATTAACTGGTTCGATCCTTCAGTATGTTTTACCATACCTTCAATCTGGTCATGACTAGATCACTTGGTTTCGGGTCTAATCCATAAAACTAAACGCCCTATTCAGACTTGCTTTCGCTACGCCTACACCTACCGGCTTAAGCTTGCTTCATAGATTAACTCGCTGACCCATTATGCAAAAGGTACGCTGTCACTCTAAATATCAATAAATTGATATAGAGCTCCAACTGTTTGTAAGCACTTGATTTCAGATTCTATTTCACTCCCCTCCCGGGGTTCTTTTCACCTTTCCCTCACGGTACTTGTTCACTATCGGTCGTTAAGGAGTATTTAGGCTTGGAGGATGGTCCCCCCATATTCAAACAGGATTTCACGTGCCCCGCTCTACTCAAGGATTTAAAAACTTTCTATTTATACAGGACTATCACCTTCTATGGTTACCATTTCCAGAGTATTCTAATTCTTATTTTTAAATCACTAGCCTTTTCCGCTTTCGCTCGTCACTACTAACAGAATCTCGGTTGATTTCTTTTCCTTTGGCTACTTAGATATTTCAGTTCACCAAGTTTGCTTTATATACTTAGTATATAATAACTAGCTAAGCTAGTTGGGTTTCCCCATTCGGAAATCTGCGGATCAAAATTTGTTGACAATTTCCCACAGCTTATCGCAGCCTGCCACGTCCTTCATCGCCTCTTAACGCCAAGGCATCCATCAAGTGCTCTTAATAATTTATTTATCTGACTATATGTAGAATATGCAGAGTTAAATATTAACTTATAATTGAATTGAGATTAAATAATCTCTACCATAAAACTTTTCAAACATCTAAAAACTAATCTTTTATATGTTACAATCTGATAAATCATATGTCAACGCCTTTTTACACAAAACATTTACCTATTATTATCAACAACAATATACCAGCAATCTTAAACAGTACAATCTGAGAAATATTCGACAAATTGATATGTACAGAAAAATTAATGAAAAAGATATTTTGTAAGATAAAATGTGTTAAAATTAGTTACCTAAAAATGAAAATGAACATTTGGAGTATTTCTAATGTATGAAAAGTAATCTATCTTTTATAAAAAACTTTGCTTTAAATTGTATATCTAAGCTCACTGGCTTATTAAATATTAAAAAAGTAAAAAATTTCATTATGGATAAATACAATACTCTCCATAAAGAAATTGTAGTGTTTCTTGAAAAATCTAAAAACCTGTTAAATACCAACATTGAAATCGGGTTATATCACTTCTATAAAGGTAATATATCAGATGCAAAGTTAAGATTTTGGTTAATTAGCATATTCTACCCCAATTTACCTCTAGTCTGTTATAATATTGGAAGATGTCATTTTGCAGTAGGAAATACTAATAAAGCTTATAATTATTTAACAAAGACACTAAAATTAGATAGTAGTCACAAAGAAGCTTCTTACTACTTAAAAAAAATAACAAACACATCAGATATCGTAGAATTGCCTGAAAATCTCATAAAACAATATTTTGATTACACAGGTGAATATTTTGTTGAGCATTGGCTAATTGCCAAACAATACAGAGGGCATGAACTAGTACACATGATAATTACAAAAGTCTTTAACAACTCCACTTCTAAACTGAATATACTCGACCTTGGTTGCGGTACTGGAATATGTGGTCACTTCCTAAAAATAAGTAATATTAGAAGTCGCATAACAGGAGTTGACATCTCAAATAGAATGCTCAATATTGCAAGAGGATGCCTTATAAAAGGTAAACCTGTTTACGATGAGTTAATACATACAGAAATGAAAGAATTTCTTAAACAAGAGAAGAACCAGCAGTATGATGTAATTATCTTTGCTGAAGTGCTACACTATCTACATGATTTTCTAGCAGAATTGGAACTAGCAAAAGGATTGACAAACAAAAAAGGGGTTATTGTATGTTTAGTAAGAAGAAAGGAAGGTAAAGGTATTGACTTTGTAAACAAAGGAGATTATTTTCGTCATTCAGAAGATTATATTCAGCATGTTGCAAAAGAAACAAATATGCAAATAAGTCAAATGAGTTACTGTAAAATATATGGCAGTCAGGTTGATGGTATCTTATTTGCATTACAACATCCACAAACAAATTCAACAACTTAATCGAGAAATCGCTCAAATAAATTTCTATATTATCATAAAAGGAGCCTTATGAATTACATTACTATTAATTACGCAAAAGATAGTAAATTAACCGATTTTGGAAAAGCAGTTCTATTGGATAGGTATTTAATAGAAAATGAAAGTTATCAAGATCTCTTTATACGTATTGCTAATTACTATTCTGATGATAGAAAACATGCACAACGTCTTTATGATTACATGAGCAACTTGTGGTTCATGCCTTCAACACCAATACTTAGTAACGGCGGTACCAAAAGAGGATTGCCTATTTCCTGCTTTCTTAATGAAACTGAAGATAGCTTGAAGGGAATAGTTGATCTATGGAATGAAAATGTTTGGCTCGCTGCACGTGGTGGTGGAATAGGTAGTTATTGGGGAAATTTACGTTCAATTGGTGAAAGTGTCAAAGGTAGCGGTAAAACATCAGGAATTGTGCCATTTATCGTAGTACAAAACGCTCTGACGCTTGCAATCAGCCAAGGATCCTTAAGAAGAGGAAGCTCAGCAGTTTATCTTCCTGTATGGCATCCAGAAATAGAAGAGTTTCTAGACTTACGTAAGCCAACTGGTGGTGACCCAAATCGCAAAGCATTAAATATACATCATGCTGTAATAGTAACAGATAAGTTTATGCAAGCTGTTGAAGATGATCAAGAATGGGATTTAATAAGCCCTCATAACAATAAAGTTATTTCAACAGTAAAAGCACGGGATATATGGATTAAAATATTAACAGCAAGAATTGAAACTGGAGAACCTTATATTATCTTTCTTAATGCAACAAATAACAATAAACCAGAACCTTACAAAAAGCTCAATTTAGATATCAAAATGTCAAACCTATGCAGTGAAATAACTTTAACTACAGGTTACGATCACCTGAAAAAGTCACGCACTGCTGTATGTTGTTTATCATCCGTAAATCTTGAATACTACGAAGAATGGAAAGATAATGAGCTTTTCATAGAAGATATAATGCGTTTTCTTGATAATGTATTAGAGGATTTCATAAACCACGCACCAAATGAAATACAGCGAGCAAAATATTCCGCAATAAGAGAGCGTAGTATCGGTCTTGGTGTGATGGGCTTTCATTCATTTTTACAAAGTAAAATGGTTCCTTTTGAATCAGTAACAGCCCAACAATGGAATAAAAAAGTATTTAAGCATTTGCGCGAGCAAGCGGATGTAGTTTCTAAAAAATTAGCAGAAGAAAAAGGGCCATGTCTTGACGCTAAAGAAATCGATCTAATGGAAAGGTTTACACATAAGCTCGCTATTGCTCCAACTGCCTCAATTTCGATTATCGCAGGCAACACTTCTCCTGGAATAGAGCCGTATGCAGCAAACGTATTTATACAGAAGACACTTACAGGTTCATTTGTAGTACGAAATAAATTCTTGCAAAAACTACTAGCAGAAAAAAATCAAGACAATGATGAAACATGGTCCTCAATTTCAACAAATGAGGGTTCTGTTCAGCATTTAGATTTTCTTAGCAAGCATGAAAAACTGACATTTAAAACAGCATACGAACTTGATCAACAATGGATCATAGAACATGCAAGTGATAGAACTCCTTATATTTGTCAATCTCAATCAGTAAATCTGTTCTTACCTGCCAATGTGCATAAACGTTACTTACACAAAATACATATGCTTGCTTGGAAAAAAGGATTAAAAAGCTTGTATTATTGCAGATCACAATCAATGCAGAGAGCTGACAAGGTCTCACATGACATATTCAAAAAAAGTGAAATATTGCAACAAAAAACAGATATTAATTATGATGAATGTCTATCATGCCAGTAGACTGTACATAACTTACTGTCACAAAAATACAATTGTACAAAAGTTATGTTTTCATAGATGCTACATAGAAATCCAGATGAATTTCTAAAGTCTATTCCAAGAGATAAACGTATAATGTGCCTTGATATGGGAGAAAAACAAATAGGCATAGCATTTAGTGATAAAACACAGCTTATAGCTACACCTCATAGTATATATTATAGAAGAAATATGAGCAAAGATTTAGGTTATCTAAATAGAGTGCTTAAAGAAAATGAAGCTGGATCAATGGTAATAGGACTACCATTCACAATAGATGAACAAGAGACCGAATGGTGCAAAGTAATAATCCAGTTTGCAAATAAAATAATAAAAAAATGCAAAGTACACATATACCTACAAGACGAAAGTCTATCAACATCTCTTGCAACTCACGCACTAAAAATTACTGGAATATCAATCACAAAATCAAAAAAAATAGATGATAAAATTGCTGCATGTATTATTCTACAACAAACATTAGATAAGATAAACGCCATCAAATAGTTTTTTAAACTGAATTCATGTAAAACTACTCAATAACAAAAATTTTTCGTATAAGCATGACAAATTGCTGTAGCAAGAGCATCAGCAGTATGGTGACATTTTATATTTGAGCTTTTAACTATTTGCTTTACCATAAATATAATCTGACCCTTATCAGCATGACCATTTCCAGTAATGCTCTTTTTTATATAGTTTGCATCATATTCATTCATGGGTAAATCCGTCATTCGTAATATTAAAATTGCAATTGCTCTTGCATATCCTAAAGTTAGCGAAGATTTTGGATTCTTATTAATAAAAATTTTTTCCACAGCAGCTTCATTTGGAGAGTATAGGAAAATTACTTTCTTTAATTGTTCAAAAATTATATGTAGACGTTCACCTACACCCAATTTACCATCAGTTGATATGGTACCGCCACCCAAAAATTTAATATTATTCTTTTCTTCCAGTCTAATAATGGCCCAACCAGTCTTACTCATCCCTGGATCTAGGCCTATTATTTTAATCACTTAATAAAGGCTTAACCAATAAATAAACAGAAATAAAAATATCCAGACTAGATCGACAAAGTGCCAATACCAAGAAGCAAACTCAAAGCATAAGTGATCTTGAGGTGTAAATTGATCTTTTCGAGCTCTAAATAAACATACTGACAAAAATATTATACCTATTATAACATGCACACAATGAAAACCAGTAATCATGTAAAAGTTAGATGTATAAATAAGTTTTTCTCCTGTTTCTCGCAAAGAAAAACTTGCTTCATGATATTCGATTGCTTGCACTATTATAAAGAACATCCCAAGCAATATAGTTATAGACAGCATTTTAATCATGCTTTTTTTATCATTTTCAAGTAAAAAATGATGTGCTGAAGTAATTGTTGTACCAGAAAGCAATAATATTAGTGTATTCATAAATGGTAAAGACCACGGATCCGGTGGTAAAATCCCTTCAGGGGGCCATTCAACTTTTTTTGTAGGAGAAAACGCTTCAAATAAAAAAACCGGATCAAGCCAGGCTTTAAAGAATGAACAAAAGAACGCTATAAAAAACACAACTTCCGAGAGGATAAATAAGTACATTGCAAGCTTGAGTCCATGTTTTACAATGGCAGTATGGCATTTATCATAAATTGCTTCTCTTATTACATCTCTCCACCAATAAAACAGTACACCTGATACTGCAGAGATTCCTAAAACTAAACCAAATATTCCAGAAGTTTGTTTATGAAATACACCAACTAACCCAAGTGCAAGAACAAAAATTGCTGCTGATATAGCAATTGGCCAGGGACTTGGGTCCACTAAATGAAAATCATGTTCTTTACTTTTCATATCATCTTCAAAAATACGTATTAAGCATACAAATTAGCTTAAAATTGTCAATATTTCTTAGGAAATTGATTAAATCTTGAAAAATTATATGCGCTGTTCCAAAAGTCTAACTCAAATTGTGCAGTTATTTTAAATAATTCAAGCATTCTGGTCCTTTCACTTTCCCTTACTTTGTTACAATACTCGTCAACAATACCTTCCAAAGCAACACATCCAGATTCCATCAAGCTACTGCCAAAAAAATCAAGCCAATCCTTATACCTATTATTTTTTTTAATTTTATTTCTCATACTATTAACAACAACTTTATATATAAAATGGCAAGAGTAGAGAACTGTTACAGCTTCATAAACGTTACTATATGAAGTAGACAAAAGAAAGTTAGTAAAATTGAAACACTCAAGCGACTTTTCTCCACGATTTATGGAATACACAGCAAAGTAGTGGTTGTATAACACTTTCATAATCTCTACTACCCCTTTAGCCACCTCAATAAATGGAACAATGTTGTTACAACTCTCCATTTTTGATGCAATCATTAAAACAGTACGAACATAATCAGCTAAAAAGAATGCATCTTGTTGTATATAAAATTTGAAGTTTTCTATGTTTAAAGTATTATTTGCTAATTCAACATTGAAAGGATGCTCAATAATATCCTTTAAAAGATTTGACCCATAATAGCTCTTAATTATACCACTGAACATCACATAAATTATAACATAATTTAGTGTTAATACTACAGACTATGCTAGAGAATACATCTCATCCCAAAACATTATTTCTAGCTCTAGACCTCTCTTAAAAAACTCATGCATCCTTCTTTTTTCACAATCGCCAGCTTTCTTATAAAATTTATTCGTAACATTAGTAAACTCATCAATTGCAGCATTCATTGCTTTGCTATTGTAAATATTGATCCATCCTTCGTACTTGCTATTTTTAACCTCATCAGGTGTTACCTCACTCATCATATTATGTAGAATGATTTGGTATATGTTAAAGCAAGGGTAAGATGCTGATAAAGCTTCAGCAACAGAACTGTGATATGCAGCGCGCATGAAAAAGTCAGTAAAGGCAGAACAGGATCTTGATTTTTTGTGATTATCAGATAAATCACAATCTCCAAAATGTTCTTTATATTGCCTCCGAACATCAAATATTCCTCTTGCCACATTTATTAAGCTGCTCATTATTTCAATATCATGAACTTTAGCTGCAATAATCAATAAAGCACGAGTACAGTCCACTAAATATAAAAAATCCTGCTGAAGATAAAATTTGAACTTTTCATAATCTAGCGTATTATTCATCAACTCAACATTGAAAGGATGTCCTTTTATTTTTTCAATAAGACCAGATGATTCTTTTATAGCAATATCATAAAATTCTTCTTTTGGTTTGTCGGACATCTTGCAAGCCTCATAAATATTAAAACTAGTATAGTTACTAAAGAGTTACTTACAATTTATAATAAGTTATTATATAAGTATCAAGCTAGAAATAAAAGAGTTTAATAGTTTAAAGAAATTCTCTCTTTTCTTCTTCTATATTAAATTCTTTACAAAAATCAGTAGATAAGTCCACACCTTCCCAAGAAAATCCACCATCACTTTCCGATTCTTTACCAAAATGCCCATAGCAGGCTGTACGTTTATATATAGGATGGTTAAGTGATAAATGTCTTATTATGCCTTTAGTTGATAAATCTATGTTACCTTCAATAAACCCTTTAATCCTCTCTTCATCTATTGTATTCGTGCCAAATGTATCAATGTAAAATGAAGTAGGTTTTGAGACACCAATTGCATAAGAAAGCTGCACAAGACAACGTTCAGCTAAACCTGCAAAGACAATATTTTTAGCAAGGTATCTCGCCATATAAGCTGCGGATCTATCAACTTTTGTTGCATCTTTTCCAGAAAACGCTCCTCCACCGTGTGGAATATAGCCTCCATAAGTATCAACCATAACTTTTCGTCCGGTTAATCCACAATCACCAACTGGTCCGCCAATAACAAATCTACCTGTTGGATTGACTAAGAGATTTTCTTTAGGGCACATCCACCCTTCAGGTAAAGATGAAGCTATGTAAGGATAAATTATTTCCTTCACTTTCGATTGACTCAGATCCTCAAGATGCTGTATTGAAACAACAATACTTTCAGCACGCACTGGAAGGTTATTCTCATACGCCAAAGTGATTTGCGATTTTGCATCCGGACCAAGCTTTACCTCTTTGACCATACTCATGATATTTCTCAGAATCGAGTGTGCATAAAAAATGGGTGCTGGCATGAGGCTTTCTGTCTCTATTGTTGCATAGCCATACATTATGCCCTGATCCCCAGCACCTTGATCCACACCTATTGCAATGTCATTTGATTGTTCATGTAGCAATATATTTACTTTCACTGTTTCCCAGTGGAAACCATCATGCTCATAACCAATATCTTTTATTGTATTCCGTACAATACTTTCAATCTTGCTATTTTCAATGTTCGGCCCAAATACTTCCCCAGCTATAATAACATTATCTTTAGTAACTAAAGTCTCTATTGCAGTACGAGAGGAAGAGTCATTAAAAAGGTATTCGTCAAGTATTGCATCTGAAATCTGGTCTGCTACTTTGTCTGGATGACCGGCTGCTACTGATTCACTGGTTACTGAATTCTTATGTAAAACCATCGCTTAGTTACACGATATCAAAACTATTGCAAATTTAAATGGTGGGTCTGGGAAGAGTTGAACCTCCGACCTCACGCTTATCAGGCGTGCGCTCTAACCACCTGAGCTACAGACCCGTATCTATTCAAGCCAAGGCTTGCATATCATCTGTAGGCACAACATCAATAAACGTCTTTTTATTTGCTGATTTTCTAAAACTCACCCAGCCTTTCGTTTTAGCAAAAATCGTATGATCTTTACCCATACCAACATTCTTTCCAGGATGAAATTTTGTACCTCTTTGACGTACAATTATGTTACCTGGAATAACCTCACCATTCTTCTTTATCCCGAGTCGACGCCCTGCCGAATCTCTACCATTACAGGAACTACCACCTGATTTTTTAGTTGCCATATCTTACCTCTTACTTTTGAAGACTAATTTCATTGATACGAAGAACAGTAATATACTGCCTATGACCATTTTTCCTACGGTAATTTTTTCTTCTCTTTTTCTTAAAGATTATAATTTTCTTATCTCTACACTGCTCCAGTACTTCAGCTTTAATAACAGCATTGGATGAACAAGATAAGCCATTGTTTGAAACACAAATCACTTTATTGATTTCCACTTCCTCTTTTTCTTCAGCTTGTAATCTTTCTACTTTAATTATGCTGCCTTTTTTTACTAAATACTGCTTTCCACCAGTTTCGATTACTGCAAACATGACAAATATCAATTATTGTTATTAACACTAATCGTAAATGATGTTACACATACTGTCAATATAAATAAAAACATGAAATACTTCTACCTTTATCTGCTTTTCCTCGTGGAGAGTAGTCAAGTTTTAAAACTTGACTACTCTCAAATTCTCTTAGTCTCATGAAAACTTTACGACGTTAATAAAAACTCAAGCTTTCACTAAAAACATTCAATCGGAGCTTATAAATTAAAACTCATTCCAAGTTCAAACCCATGAGAAAAATCACTGAACTTGTGAAGTTTATAGCCAGCGAAAACATTCGTTCTCTCAGAAAGTGGAAGATTAATACCAGCACCTATCTGGTAGGAAAAAAATCCTTCTTGTTTTTGAGACATTGCAATAATGCCTCCTGTGCCAAAAGTAATATAAGGAGTAATATCCGTACTTTCAAATTGATGATGATAATGAAGCTTTGCCATAAGTCCCAACTCTAGTCCAGCAAGGTTATACTGACTATTGAGAGTAGGTTTAACTACAGAACCAACCGAAATTTAACACTATCTGTATAGTGATAACCAAGATCATAATTAACACCAAGATTGCCATATGACGACGAAGTATAGATTCTATCTCTAATCCAATCAACTCCAAAAGACGGTGCTGACAGAGAACAGCAGACTACTAAAGTAAGTAATTTTTTCATTTTTACCCTCTAACCATGAATATACGCATATATACTCACAGAAAAGTTAAAAATTACATAACTTACATAATAAAATCGGAATCACTTTCTTAGCTACTTGCCTTTCTCTTGCAATTGCCAAACTTCTCTTTGTCACATTTTGTTACCTACCGCAATCATCATTTTAGCCTATATCACTTGCTTTTTTTCAACAAAAATTCAAACCAGACTTCACTAAAAACATTCAATCGGAGCTTACAAATTAAAACTCATTCCAAATTCAACCCCATGCGAAAGTTCATGAAACTTCTGCAGCTTGTAGCCAGCAAAAACACTTGTTCTCTCAGAAAGTGGAAGATTAATACCAGAACCTATTTGATAAGAAAAAAATTCTTCTACGTCTGGCCCTTGATTTTCTGAAAGAGGAATTTTAGCAACTCCTCCTACACCAAAAGTAACATAAGGAGTAATATCTGTATTTTCAAATTTATAATGATAATGAAGCTTTGTCATAAGTCCCGCGTCTAAAATCCCTTCACTCATAACAAGTTTAACTGCAGGACCAAATGAAATTTTAATGCTATCTGTACAATGATAGCCAAGATCATAATTAATACCAAGCATACCATACGACGAAGAGGTGTAGGTTCTATCTTTAACCCAATCAACTCCAAAAGACGGTGCTGACAAAGAACAGCAAGCCAAGAAAGTAAGTAACTTTTTCATTTTTATCCTCCAAAGATTAATATATGCACATACAAGCATATAAATATTAAAAATAGTATAAATTGCAAGTAAAAAATTGGAATTATTTTATTTTTTTTGTTATTTGTCTTTCTCTTGCAATTGCAAATTGGCATATCTTTCACTATCTGCTGCAATCATCATTTGAGTCTACATCACTTACTTTCACTTCAATATAATTTCCCACTAGCCTTTACTAAAAATATTCAATCAGAGTTTATAAATTAAAACTCACTCCTAGCTCAATTCCATGGAAAATTTTATGAAACCTTTGCAATTTGTAGCCAGCAAAAACACTTGTTCTTTCAGAAAGTGGAAGATTAATACCAGAACCTATTTGATAAGAAAAAAATTCATCATTGACTACAGCTTTGAAAGCCTCTCCAAGTAGAGCACTTATGTTTTCACCTATACTATCAGCTCTACCTACATTAGGTTTAGCCTTCATTGTACGCACTATAACAGCACCAACACCAGCAGTAATATAAGGAGTAATACCCGTATTTTCAAATTTATGATGATAATGAAGCTTTGCCATAAGCCCCACCACTGCTCCAAATTCTTCATCAAGAGTAGGTTTGATTAGAGAATTAATAATAGGTTTGATTACATAGCCAACTGAAATTTTAACGCTATCTGTATAGTGAAAACCAACGTCATAATTAACACCAAGTCGGCTATATGACAAAGAAGTATAAATTCTATCTTTAATCCAATCAACTCCAAAAGACGGTACTGACAGGAAACAACAGACCACCAAAATAAGCAACTTTTTCATTTTTAACATGTATATTGATATACATGTATACTAATATATATGTTAAAAATAACATAATTCGTGTAATAAAAATTAGAGTTATTTTATTTTCTTAGTTATTTGCCTTTCTCTTGCAATTGCAAGACTTTTCTCTGGCACATCCTCTACTATAACGCTACCTGCTGCAACTAGAGAGTCATCATGAACATTAAGCGGTGCAATTAATGAACTATTGGCACCAATAAAACAATTGCTTCCAATATTTGTTTTATGTTTTTTTTTTCCATCATAATTACAAATAACGGTACCTGCACCTATGTTACTCCCCTGCCCTACCTGAGTATTTCCTATATAACTTAAATGCTTTATCTTAGTATTTATACCTATATCACTTGCTTTTGTTTCAACAAAATTACCTATGATTGCACCATCACCTATTGTTGTATTTTCACATTTGGCAAATGGACCAACCCTAACACCAGATCCTATTTTTACTCCAGGACCAAAAAAAACGTATGGGTAAACAATCGAATCCATACCAATTTGCGTATCAAGAGAGAAGAAAACAGTTTCTGGAGCAACAAGCGTTACTCCAGAGTTAGTGAAAAACTTTCTTTTTTCTTCTTGAAAGTAAAACTCGGCCGTTGCAAGGTCATTCCTATTATTTATGCCAGTTGCCTCCTCCTCATCAGCAATAACATAGCCGACATTTAAATTACTCTTTACTGCAATGGCAACGATATCGGTCAAGTAATATTCATGAGCTTGGTTATTACACTCTATTTTCTCCACCAATTCACGTAGATTCTTTTCACGTGCAACCATTATTCCGGCATTAGCAAGAAATTCCTCATCATTATTTCTACCATTTTGTGCTTCTACGATTTCTCTTAGGGAACCGTTCTCAATAATTAGTCTACCGTATCCTTTATTATTAGTTTTAAACCCAAGACAAACTAAAGCATTGCTCTCTCCTAAGCAGCTTATCATTTTAGTTATTGTGCTGCTTTTTATTAGTGGAGTATCCCCATACTGCACAACAACTATATCTGACAATTCTTTCAGGTTTCTCATTGCAATTTTGACTGCATCCCCTGTACCGAGCGTTGACTCTTGTGTAATTAGTTTTATACCCTCAAAGCATTTCAGCCTTTGAGTTAAAGGCAAATCGACTACAATAACTATTTTTTCAGGATTCAGCTGCTTTGCATTGTAAATGACATGCTCAAGCATGGAGAAATTACCTATTTTGTGCAGAACCTTAGGCAAGCTTGAATTCATTCGTTTACCATGCCCAGCAGCAAGTACAACAAATGTATAAGATTTATTTGTCACTTATCTTAAAGACGAAAAATGAAACCCATAATGGTTGAGCCAACTAACTCTATTGTCGTAAAAGCTCCTTAGATCACTAATTTGATATTTCAGCATTGCTAGCCTTTCTATACCAATCCCAAATGCAAAGCCACTGTATTTAGTATGGTCTATTCCAACATTTTTAAAGACATTTGGATGCACCATACCACATCCAAGTACTTCAATCCATTTACTACCTTTATAACTTATGTCCACTTCTGCAGAAGGCTCAGTAAAAGGAAAAAAACTATTACGAAAGCGTATTTTTAGACCTTTATCTCCGAAAAATTTACTAAGGAAGCGATGAATAGTAAATTTTAATTGGCCCATATTGACATTTTCATTAACATAAAGCCCTTCTATCTGATGAAACATAGGAGTGTGAGTTGCATCAAAGTCATTTCTGTATACCCTGCCTGCAGCAACTATTTTAATTGGAAAAGCTTTTATCTTTTCCATAGTTCTAATCTGCACAGATGAGGTATGAGTGCGCAGCACCATTCTTTTATCGTTTATTTTATTCTTTAAGTAGAAGGTATCTTGCTCCTCTCGCGCAGGATGATGACTTGGAGTATTTAGCGCATCAAACACGTGAAATTCATCTTCAATATCAGGACCATCAACTGCTTTGAAGCCCATATGTGCAAAAATGAGCTTTACTTCACTTATAACTTTGCTCAGTGGATGAATCTTGCCAATTCTTTCTGGTCTGACAGGCAGTGTGATATCAACTGCTTCATTTTGCAGTTTTAACTTAACTTCTTTATCTTTTAGTTCATTTTCTTTGCTTGTTATAAGCTGGTCTATCTTATTGCGTAAAACATTAATCACTGCACCTAGGTCGCGTTTTTCTCCTGCATCATCTATATTCTTTAAGTCATCGAAATAAGCCTTTATTAGACCCTTTCTCCCCAAGTATGACAACCTAACTTTTTCTAAATCTTGCAAAGAAGCAGCATTTTCAATCTCAGAAACTGCCTTATCTTCAAGTAAAGGTATTTCACTTATTAGCTCTTTATTCACCTTAAAAACGCTAGCTTAAACTTTCATTATAGTGAAGTCTTTAATATCATCAATAAAACTATTCGCATAAAAAGTTGTCATCAGAGTAGCTGATCTCTATGATGGTATCATTAAAATTGCCCCTATCCGAGTGTTTCCTTCTTCTGTCATTCCAGTGCTACGACACTGGAATCCAGCCTTTACTTAACAATAAAAACTTAGCATAACTTTCGTGCTCAAAAAATTCCTGAATTCCAGCATCAAGTGCTGGAATGACATCTCTATAGGACTCCTAACCAATCCAAAATATTAAGAAATTCACCAAGCAAAAAAAAGGCAAAAGAATCTCCCAGTAGTGAGTTTTATAATGTAAATTGGCATTGTAATAATGTTCTAACGCTTATTTTAAGCGGATTTTGGCTGAATGTAGAAAAAATAAAAAAGACATGCAGCCGCTATAATTTTATGTAATTTGCCAATAAATATCTGAGTTTTTTTACTGAATTTTGTCATTGAATCTGCGCAGATCAAAAACAAGGATAAATACTCTTATTGTCATGATAAGGAAACTGATGAGGTTTGTAAAGTAACTTCTTCTGCTCTTATTGAATCCAACGCGCCGCTGTTATGCAAGGGTGCTATAATTATTAATTTATTGACTAATTATGTTTTTTATTTCACTCTACATTAAAAAATTTACTCATGCATAGTAGTAACATAGAAACTAAGAAAAAATACGAAATTGAGGGTTTACCTAAGTTTTTTAAGGATAGATCTAAAAAAATAAGTAAGGCATTTTCTAATGAAGTACTGGAGATTAGCACCATTCGCTCAAGAAGTGTTGTAAGTGATACACAAGAGTTTTCATTTAAGCTCAAACTGCTAACAGAGGTAAACCCTAATACAATATTAGCTCAAATAAAACATTTAATTGACTTTTTTAAAATCTGCCTTTCTCAGGAGAAAAACTTCACAGCCAATATAAAAGTACCAAAAGAAAGTGAAGAACTATACAACAACCACCATAAAGCGAATAAAACTGTAGAAGAATTCATAAGTAATGCTTCAATTCAAATCCTTCTGCAGGGCATAACGATAACGCTAAAAACAGACAAAAACATCAATCTAGATAGCTTGCAACAAATCGAGGCACTCTTAAATGAGAAGCTAAAACATGTAGAAAAAGCCAAAAATGAGGAGCAAAGTCAAGATATATCACAAGTAGAAGAAACTGAAAATAAAAACGAAAATGTGGTTGAAAAAAGGAACAAGCAAGATAAACAAATTGTGCAAGGTTCGTTTGGCTACAATATAGTAAGTAACAGAAAGCAAATTACACGCGCACCAGTAATTGTTGCTGCAATGCATGAAAATATTTCCTGGCTTAGGTCTCTTTTTCAGCCATTCAATTTTTTTAATACGGCACAATTCTTTTTCCCACAACTGCCCAAATTTTCTATACAGAGTAACAATATGCCACCTGGTGTTATTCCAGCACTTGACCAAAAAGAAAAAGAACCAGTGTTAGACACTCGGATAACAGAGGGTAGTATAGGAAATTTAGTCCCTCAAGAAACAGAGCGGGATATAGGTCAAATTAGGTCACACACAGATTATTTTAAGGCTAATAGAAAAAAGAAGTCAAAAAAGCAGGCTAAAGAATTATTGCAAGAAGAAAAACAATCAATCATAAAACAAGCTCAAATTGATGCTAGAGTAGCTATGATAGATAATGTAGCTAAGCACAAGGGAAAAAAACTCGATGAAATATTCGTAGAAGTAGTAAGTGAATATAAAAATCAAGATCCAGAAATATTTCACAATATTTTCAACTCAATGTTTAATATTATTTATTTCCAAGATAAACAACTACATGAAGTATTAGAACCAGATGAGATATCAGAAGCATTAGAAATGCTGAAGATACCACAAACAGCCGGCAAATCTTCTTTTCCAAAAGAGTATTTACACAAGCAAGTATATAGAAAAAAAGAGCAGTTGATTAAATTAGTTTCAGGCCAACCTTCTCCACAGCCTAAAAATGTTTCTCATGAAATTTTACCAAGCAAAGCTGTAGACCATTTACCAAAAACAAATGAAGCTAAAACTCGATTGCCTACTAATATTAGGCTCAAATCACCATTAAAAGCTATGTTTTCTTCGAAAGAGACTTATTTTTGTCTATTTTTAGTAGCAGCTTCTATATCAGCACTCTGCCTATGGCACTTGCCGCTGGGAAAAGTGTCAATTTTAAAGGAATTGGTGCTAACAGAAAAAAGGGAAAGTATCGGTCTAACATTAAACATAGGGTTACCAATATTAATTACACTGTGCGTTTTGAACCTGGCTTACTTTCTATATTCTGAATATTCTGTAGAATCTATTGAGCAGATAAGTAAAAAAGATCTTCCTTTGCGCACCTAACAAATAAGATCTTTTGTGATATAATTATTTATTTTATTGCATGTTTAAAGGAATTATCAAAGATATTGGCACTATAACTGATATCACTATCCACCCTAACTCTGATCAAATCTTCCATATTGAGACACAAAATTTATCCTCTATAAACAAAGGAGATTCAATATCCTGCTCCGGAGTGTGTTTAACTGTTGTCAACATAATGAGCAATGTATTCACAGTTCAAGTATCTCAAGAAACCATGAAGGTTTCTAACTTAAATACGTGGAAAACAGGGAAAAAAATAAACCTAGAACAAGCAATGAAACTGAGTGACAGAATTGACGGCCACTTGGTTCAGGGTCATGTGGATGACACAACAGAAATTTTAACAATCAATCAAAATTTAGAATCTCATGAAATCAGACTATCATGCCCACAAGAATTAATTAAATTTGTTGCAAAAAAAGGTTCTGTAACGCTAGATGGAGTTTCCCTTACAGTAAATTCAGTTGTCGATCAAGAATTCACTGTGAACATTATTCCCTACACATGGAAAAATACAACTTTTCAATATAACAAAACAGGTAATTACCTAAATTTAGAAGTTGATATGATTGCTCGGTACTTAGACCAGCTGATAAAATATCAACACAATTAATTTTACAACTTTGTTATTTACAACTATTATATCTTGAAAATCATATAGATACAAAATATGTTTTTCGATAGCCTAATTATCTTTATTATTGTCTTGTGTGTAATAATATCGATAACTAGAGGTTTTATAAAAGAGCTATGTGCATTAATGTTCTTGCTCTTATCAGTCTTTTTGACAGCTAGTTACTATGATTTTTTTATTATAAATTATAGTAAGTATTTTGACTCTAAAGTTACACAAAACATACTTTCTACAATCTCTGTATTTATCATACTTAATCTTACATTCATGACAATGAATAACTGGCTAATGTACATATTATCACCTATAAGGTTGGGATTAATGGATAGAGTTACTGGAATCTTTGTCGGAGCACTCAGAGGAATATTGCTTTCTTATGTACTATTTTTTGCTGTGCACTTATATTGCCACACAGTATATGATAAAAAAGAGGGAGAGTCTAAAATAGACGCAGAAGACATATTGCCCAATTGGATAATAAATTCACACTCTTATCAGGCTTTATTTGTGACAACAGAAGAAGTAATTAACATGTATGTACCAGAGTCATTGATACTAAAAATAAAAGAGATTGGTGAGGAAATGGTTGATCAAGAAAAATCTCAAAACAATAAAGAAAAGTGAGTGTTCATTTTCTATAGCTAAATTAGCTTAGACAGCTGTTATCCACAGCAGTGCGCCATAGGTTACCAATTCCTATTACTAATCAAACAAAACTGCAAACATTGACGAATAAGTAAATCATCAAAAAAATTTAAATGTATAATTTTAGTTCATCAATGTAATACAACAAAACTTTTTTAGTGAATTCAAAATCTTCTAAGGTATTTCCTTCACATCTTGCTGTTATGCAGTTTTGCGTATTTGATACTCTAAGAAGCCACCAACCTTTATCATCAGTTACCTTAATTCCATCAAGCTCTGAAAATACAATGTTTTGCTGCTTTAGTGTCTCCTTTATTGATTCAATTATTTGAAATTTTTTCTCATCCTTCACTACAATTTTCACTTCATGAGTGATATATAACTTTGGTAAATCTTTAATCATCTCAGATAGGCTTTGGTTTTTCTTAAGTAAAATGTCAATGGCTTTAATAGCAGAATATAGTCCATCATCAAAACCTAGCTCAGAAAAGAAAAAATGTCCACTCAGTTCACCGGCAAACTTTGCTCCTTCTTCTACCATCTTTTTCTTAACTAGTGAGTGTCCAGTGGCACAGGTAATTATTTGCCCTCCTAATTTGCTAACGAAATCATGCACTTTCATACTCATTTTTACGTTGGCAATAACCTTGCTTTTTGGGTGTTCCGCCAATACTTCACGTGAAAAAATCATAAACAAGTGATCATTGGAAACAACATTACCTTTATTATCAATCAAGCGTACCCTATCACCATCACCATCAAGTGCAATACCAAGATCACATTTATCTTTCTTGACAATATCTATTAACTGAGCAAGATTTTTCTCTTCTATGGGATCTGGGTCATGCAGTGGAAACGTTCCATCTATAAAGCTATTGGTTACGATGTGTATATGATCTGGTAAAATCTTTTCAATATACCTTACAATTGTTGGGCTATTGCCAAAATCCCAAGCTATTTTTAGTTTTTGTGTAGCGTTATTCTTGAGCGCATTTTTTAATATGTTAACGTACTCACTATATATATTCGTGTTAATTAAGCTTCCAATTTTCGTGCTGTTTTTAATTGTATTGCCTATAATTTCCTTCATTTCTTGATCTGAGTAAACTTTTTTACTACTGAAAAATTTAAAGCCGTTATATTCTCTGGGATTATGAGAAGCAGTGATCATAATCCCAAGATCTGCCTGCATTGTTGCAGCGTAGAGCATAGGTGAAGAACAGAGCCCAACGCGTATAACATTCGCACCGGATAAAATCAAGCCTCTGATTAATTCTTTTTCTATGCTTGGTGAATCTATCCTGCTGTCATAGCCTACACAAACGTTAGCTGCAGTTTGACCGAATTTTCTACCTATTTCATACCCATCACTGATTTGCAGGTCTCTGCCTACCACACCTCTAATATCGTATTTTCTTATAATAGTATTGTCCATACTGCACTTCTTGGAGTGGTTAATATATAACATTCCCGCCAAATACTCAAGTTTATTTAACTATAAGATTAGTTGATTTTTTAAGAAAATATGCTAATATTATAATATAGTTCTCTAAAAATAGAAATTATGCTAAAAGAAAACTTATTTATAGCTGAAAATCAAGGTTTAGATGTAGATGAGCAAAAGAAAAATGATATTTTAAGTTTCATTAAATCTTGCAAAAATTTTCAGGATTTTATCAGAAAACTAGAAGAAGAAAATTTAATCTGGTACTTTATTGGTCCTTTACACAAAGATGAGAACATTAAAGAACAGGTAAGTTCAAAGTGGAAAGAGGAGTTTCAAAAGTTTGAGCAATCAATAAATGCAACACATAAAAAATTCGCAGAATCTCTACCAAGTGAAAATTTCTTAGTATATACAACACAAGATAATGAATTTAAAATTAGATTTGAAAATAAAGAAAAACCAATAGAGATTAGCACCCTTTTAAGAGTCAGTGACGAAGGCAAGGTTTATAACCTATCTTTAGGGAAAGATAGTCAAATAACTGCAACCAAAAAAGGCAGCGAAAGGCACTATGATTTTACTGGTTCAAGCTCATGTGAGATGACCATTAACTGGCAAGCTAAGGATTCTAAAGGCAATAGCATAGATTGTAGCATGACTGTAGAAGTAAATTCTAAGGGCATAAAAAGAGTGATTGATGAACCAAAATTTGGAGAAATAACTGACCCAGAAGAGGTATTAAAATTAGTTGAGCAGAATAAAGAAGTTTTTATCAATGGCAAAACTCTATATCAAACTTTCACTGACATGGTCAAAAGTGTGAACGAGCAGCAAACACCAGCAGAGGAAACATTTACAAAAGATTCACCACAGTCAGCTACACCAAGTAGCAGTGGATATTCTTCTCTTAATACACCTTCTTCACGCAGAAGTTCTTTGTCTATTAGTAGTGAATTTAATGGTGAAGATGAAATATTTGAGAGTGATACGTTTAGTGATGAAGAAGAGAACAAACAAGAAGGAAATGAGTTAGAGGAAGAAAACACATATCTCAAGAAGGAAAACGCGGAGTTAAAAAGCCGTAATACGAAGATAACAGAAGAAGGTGAAGCAGAAGCAAGTCAATTAATCGAGGAAAAGCAAGATTTGGCAAAAGAAGTCACAAGACTTAAAGATGAATTGAAAAGAAAGGAAAAAGAGTTAGCTGAAAAGGATAAAGACATAGATCGATTAGCACAAAAAGTAACCGTACTAGAACAAAGTCAAAAAGATAAAAATGCTAGAATAAAAGATTTAATTAATCAATTGAAAGATAAAGAAAGTGAGATTCAGTCAACAAATAGAATAAATGCGGAACTACAGGAAAAATTTAAGCAAAGTGAAGCTAAGTTAAGTACACTAGAAAAAAAGAATACAAATTTTGAAAATGATCTCAAGAAAATATTGGTAGAAGGTTCACAAGATAATCACGAAAAGCAGTTTGTAGAACAATGGATGGAAGCAAAAAATGAAAACGAAAAATTGACTGATAAAGTAAATCAATTAGCTAGAGAATTAAATCAACTGCAAAAAGAAAAGGGAAATTTAGAAAGGGAAATTTGGCAACTTAAATCTGGAAGATCACTTGCGGATGAGTTCAGTGAAGTAAATGCGAAAGTAGCTACTTCAACTCAAACTGAAGTTGAATATGAAAGTAGAAGAATCCAGGCAAGTGATCACGAAACTACAGTTCCTAAAACACAAGACCAAGGTACACAAGCTGCGGATAAATCTTCAAGCAAAAGAATTAGTAAATTAGGAAAGGAAAATAAAAGTTTGGCTAGGGACAAACTAATGATATCTGAACAATTAAAACAAAAAACAAAAGAGATTGATGAGTTAAAGAAAAATTTAAAACAATTACAAGAAGAAAACACACAACTAAGACAAAAAGCTACTAAAGGTACAGGTGTTGATGCATCATCTTCAACAGATCAAAAAAAGACTAAGGAAGAAGAAGCTCGAACAAACATACCACAAAACATTATGGATTGGCCTGTTCCAATTCCGAATGATAAACCGGAAAAACAGCAAACTCCATTAGAACCAACTAAGGTCAATACAGAACTATCAAATCCAAACACAGTTCCTGCTAAGACTACGGAAAAATCTACCCCTTTAGGATGATGAGTTTTTACTTCAACTATAGCTAATCCAAACGAGATATTATATTGCAATAATCACTAATTTTCTGTGCTTTCAAAAAAACACATCAAGCAAAATCATTTGAGAGTAAGTGGACATTGTTAGATGAATTAACCCTAACTTAAGAATCAGATATATACAATATTAGTATGTTTAATTAATAGTGAGGTTTAAAATGTCACCTAGTGAAAAAAACTCTTCAAATTTTGTTGAAACTAAGCAAGATGATCTTAAAATGATTCAAGATTCTTCATTAAATTCAGATATCATTCACGATCCCAAGAAGCTAAAAGACAGAATTATGGATCTGTTAAAAGGAGATACAGAATTCTCCAAGATGAAGCAAGGAGATAAGGCCCTTGTAGTAGGTACAGCAAGTGGATTATTTGCAGCAGTGTTACCATTTTTGGCAGTTGGTGCAACACTTGCTATACCAAGTGCTATAGTTGGTCTTACTCTATTTTTCGCTGCGAAAGTTGCTGTAAAAGCAGTTCAATCTGGATATAAAGGGCTCAAATGGTCAGCAGAAAAAACAGTTGAAGGAGCGAAGCATATTGGCGGAAAAATCAAAGATGGTGCTGTATATGCCAAGAATTCGGTAAAAGAAACTGCAAGTTCTGTAAAACAGGCAACACAAGAGAGAGCTAGCTCTACATTAAGAAAAATGGGGGATAACATTCAAAACCTTGGAAGGAAGATGAGTGATAGTGGTGCAAGCATGTCTAGTTTAGATGGCATCGCATATTCAATAGGTAATGAAGATCAAACTGTTATTTTGAAAACAAAAGAAAAAACGAGAAGTTTTAATAGTGTAAAGGAAATGTTTGTCAAGGAAGTTTTTGAAGACAAAGGTGTGAATAGCTCTGCTTTAACTAGGAAAATATTTTCTAAGCTGGGGGAAAAAATATTAGAGAAAGCTTATTCTGTTGATGGTCAACACAGTGCCAAAAAGGACCAGTTGATCAACCGATTGAAGCAGCAAATAGATTTTATCAATAAATTAGATGCTAAGAAGTTGCAACATTTGTTAGCTAAAGATAATAGCAGCCTATATGAAATTTTTTCTGAATATCATGATGAGATTAAGGAAGTTATTAAAGAATGCAAGGAAGAGCATACTCGTTTTAATACTTTAGAAAGGCTTAATAAGTCAGCAAAAAGGCATAAAGCAAGTTCTATGAATTCACTGGAAAATAGCTTATCAGGTAGTAGTTCAACGAGTTCTATAAGTACTGTTAGCAGCAAAGCAGAATTATTAAATCCTAATGAGCATAAGGAAGTAAAAGAACCTACTTCATTTTGGAGCAAGTTGTTACCATCACTAAAAGGTGGCAAAAAGCCAGAGGAAGCTACTTATATAAGATATCAAGATTCTGAGTTGGATCAGATACAATCTGCGGAGATAGGAAATAGCCGTTTTTATGTTGCTCCGGAGAAACCGCCAAGAAGCAATTCAACGGGTTCTTTAAGCACTGACAGTACTGCTACAACTTCTAGCTTTGCCAGTTACCGTCGTAATTCTGATAGTGGGTTCAATTCACCAAGTTCTTCTCCGCAACATGGTATGTTCACTGAGAAAAATGGCAAGTTAAAAACCCAAGATAACTTAAGAAAGACAGGTTCTTTGGAAAAATTGGTGGGACCTTCTTCAACAGTAACTGCTGAAGTCGATGTAGAGCATCAAGCTCCAAAAATGAAGATATAGAGAGTAAACAAAACTATCTATCTTCTTAAAAAAGATGTTACTCACTGAGTAACATCTTTTTTTCATTTGATCAAAAACATTCGCTTATTTAAGATCAGTTTTCTAGCACTGGGCCAATTATGGAGTTTCTTTTGCCTTTTTTCTAGGTTATGCAAGAAACTTGAAAAATAAAATTTTTATTCAATAATTTGTGTATAAGGGATATCATTTTACTGCTAGCGAAATAAACCAGAATGAAGTCTATTTTATTGACAAGGCCTTTATTAGATTCGTTGAGCACAAGAAGCACGCTAAAAAAATATGGATACAAAGTTTTTATAGAGCCAGTATTCACAATAAAGTACTTAAATCCTGATATATCCGCGCACGAATTTGATGTTGTGATATCTACAAGTAAAAACAGTGTAAAGGCTTTCAGTCAAATATGCAAAGAGGATAACTTTTCGATTATTACAGTTGGTAATTCAACTATGCAGGCTGCAAAAAATTTGGGATTTTCCGATATAATCTCAGCAGACAGCAACGTTGATGGTCTGATATCATTCATAAAATCTCATTATTCAAATGCAATAAAGTTCTTATATATAAGGGGACAAGAAGTATCATGTGACCTAAAAAAAAGATTATCTGAAGAAGGTTTTAACGTAAGAGAAGTTGTACTCTATAAAACAATTACTAAAAGGAGTCTAACTAATAGGTGTAAAAATTTACTATTGGACGGTAAAATTGATAGCGTTGCTTTTTTTTCCTCACAAACTGCAAGGGTATTTTGTTCATTAGTTCTAAAAAGTGGGCTATCTCCTGTGATGAATAATACAGTTGCATATACCATGAGTAAAAACATTGCTGATAGTTTAAAGTTAATCAAGTGGAAAAAAATTATAACATCGAGGTTGCCTACAGGGGAGAGTTTAATTGATATAATTAATAAGGATTGTTGATGCTAAAGATTGCAACTTGGAATGTAAACTCCATACGTAAAAGAATTAACCAACTTTGTAGTTTTATAGTTGATAGTCAGATAGATATAGTTTTGCTGCAAGAGATAAAATGTACAGAAGAGCAATTTCCTTATGCAGAGATAGAAGAATTAGGATATGAATATGCTGTCTATGGACAGGTTGCAAGAAATGGTGTTTGTGTTTTATCTAAATATCCAATACTGGAGAAGTTTAAAATTGATATTGTAGAGAGTCATCAAGAAGCACGTTATATAGAGTGTGTGATAAAACACACCAATAATAAGGTAAGGGTAGGAAGTGTATACGTTCCAAACGGTCAAAGCCCAGACTCTCATACTTTTGAGTATAAACTCAAGTTTTTTGATAACCTATATGAAAGGATGGGCACTTTGTTGAAAAATGAAGAGTTAACTATTATAGCTGGCGATTATAATGTTGCACTGGATGAAATTGATGTTTTTGATTCAAATTTATTAAATGGCCAAGTGTGCTTTCATATAAAAGAGCGTGAGAAATTAAGAGCGATCTTGAATCTTGGTTTTAAAGATGCATTTAGAATATCTCACCTCAACTTACAACAATTCACTTGGTGGCATTATCAAGGTAATTCACTCAGAAACAATCAAGGAATGCGAATAGATCATATGCTGCTATCGCCACAAGCTGCAGATAAATTGGAAACATGTTACATAGATGATAGGTTGCGTAAACTAGAAAACCCATCTGATCATACTCCTGTTGTATGTGTTATAAAACAATAAAAGACCTCTTACATATTTGGTAAATCTGTTTGCTGTCCTGTACTTTTAGCTGGCTGATCTAAAGTAGGTTGTTTAAGGGTAGCAGGTGTTTCTTTTCGTGGACTGCAAACTCGCTCAGAAGTAAAATGCTGTTTATTCTCTCCGTCTCCCTGAGAAATTTGTTCAGTAATCTCTTTGATTTCGGTTTTTAAAATATCATCAATGCCATTGCGAATTTTTTCATTCAATTTTTCTCTCTTTTCTGTATCATCTTTATCTGGTGAGCTAGGGTCATATAAAGTACCTGGCCTATTATTTGAAAAAAGAACTTCAATTCCTCCCTTTACAGCAAATATTGTACCAATAACAGCAGCAATTATCGCAAGTGTAGTAGGACCAAAAATTAATATTGAAGCAATGGAAAAAAGAATAGGAAGAAAAACTTTACGTAAGAACTTTGTTACCATCTCTTCATCACTAAGTAGTGGTTCATCATCCTCTTTTTTACCACCGCCTAAGAATGGTATTTTCTCTTTTAGCCCACTCATACAAGAATCAGAAATATTTTTCGGGTCTATTTTTATTCCCAATGGTAACCCAACAAGTTTTATTAGTGAATCCTTAGCTTCTGTACCACGTATATCAGCTACACAATCATCTACTTTCTTTATTTCAACATTCTTGACATTCTCTTTGTTCGCTAATTTTTTCTCTCTAACTTCTTTAAATACAGAAAGTAAAAACTGACAAAAATTCTCTTCACTGAGTGGTCTTATTTTTTCCGGATTGACATTATTAAGTAGTATGTCCTTATAAACTGATATGAAAGCATTAGTTATTCCTTGATTCTCTTTGGCCTTATCTTGTAGCACTTTCACAAAGTCATCATAAATTACCCTATGTTCCTCCTTGAGGACCATCTCATTTTTCTCCACCGCCTGAACAGGTGGCTTCGAAGGTTCCTGATTCTTTGATTGTGAAATTGGTATTCCTGTCATAACTGATCTATCCGTACTAACCTATGCTTTAATTATAGCATATTTTTCGCATTAATTCAAATTTCTTAGAACCTGTCTTGAAAGGGAAAAAAGAAAAGAATAAAGCAAGAAATAGAAAAGTAACAAATGATAAGGGAATGTAAAAAATTGCTTCCATATATTTTAAATCTGATTATAATTACAGTTAGAGATATTTTGAGAGCTCAAAAACTTATCTTTGTCTGCAGACTTTTTCTACTAAACAATCAAATTAATTAAAAAATGTAGTGTATCTTCTTCAGTGTATACACGTATACTTAATCTCTGTCGTATGTGCGCTGCACTTTTTTCTAATCTTTTTTACACAGGGGGATTTTATGTTCAGAATTCCAGATACTTGACCTTTATTTTAGCTAAAAACCAATAGGCGCCTATTGTTTAACGCTAATTAAAATAAAAATTTTTCTAATATATAGAAGAATTACAAAATCACTGTTTACTGAAAACGGGGCAAGAAAGCTGCTAATGTCACAGAATTTTAGGTAAATGTTGTTTGCTTGACGTATGAGTGTACTCTCCTTACTTCAAGAACTCTTTAATATGACTACTATTATACTTACGAAATTAACCACTCAAGGCATCCGTTCAGGGGTGTGGCAAAATAAGGTAAAAGTGAATTTACAACAATAAGGTGTCATTCCAGTGCTTGACACTGGAATCCAGCCTTTTGTAGTCTCATTGAAAGCGTTGCTTTTAATATCTATGATTAGGTTGCTTGTGAGCAATTTGGATCCCAGTGTCAAGCACTGGGATGACATTACTTTTGCTTCAATATTTACACATTAGCCATGCATCTGAACAGATACTACTTAAGTCCTTTCAAGACAGGTTCTTAGGGTCTACGGTATAATTAAGAAAAGCCCCAGTTGTCGCTAATTTTTATTTCTACTTCAAGTGGTATAGAAATTTCTACTGCATTTTCCATTATATCTTTCATAAGTTTTGCTGTTTCTTGCACTCTGCTCTCTTCCACTTCTACAAGTAATTCATCATGAACCTGGAGGATTATTTTACCTGACTTTAACTGATCAAAAAGCCGAATCATCGCGCGTTTTATTATATCAGCGGCAGTTCCCTGCAGTGGTCCATTTATTGCTGCCCTTTCTGCAAATTGTCTTAGATAAGGAATTTTATTGTTGATGTCTCTTACAAAACATCTTCTACCAAACAAAGTCTCTACATAACCATGATTTCTCGCGATAGATACTGCTTTTTCCATATAGACCTTTATTTCTGGGTAACAAGAAAAATAGTAATTAATGTATTCAGCAGCCTCTTGAAAGGTAATGCCAAGTCGCTTTGCAAGGCCAAATGGACTAATGCCATATATAATGCCAAAATTAATGGTTTTTGCTTTGCGTCTTAATTGCTCATCTATTTCTTGCACTCCAAAAACTTGTCTTGCAGTGATATCATGAATATCTTGCCTGTTTGCAAAAGCTTCTTTAAATGCGGTAACATTTGCAACGTGTGCCAGGATTTTTAATTCTATTTGTGAATAGTCAGCAGAAATTATCTTGCAACCTTTTGGCACAATAAAGGCTTGCCTGATAAGACTACCTTCTTCGCTTCTGATAGGAATATTTTGTAAATTAGGATTGCTAGAGCTCAGCCTTCCAGTTGCAGTCACAGTGATTGAAAAGCTTGTATGTATTCTACCATCAAGCGGATCAACCTGTTTTATTAACGTGTCAGTATAGGTACCCTTTAATTTACTTGAATGTCGCCAACTTAAAATTTTACCTGCGATTTCTGTCCCCTCCTCTTCAAGTGCCTCTAGAACTTCAGAGTTTGTGCTATAAGACCCAGATTTTGACTTTTTCTTTTTACTTAGCTCCATTTTATTAAACAAAACATCACTTAATTGTTTTGGCGATGCAATGTTGAATTTTTCTCCTGCTAAATTATGTATATCGTTTTCAAGTACAGCAATTAGCTGCTCAAACTTATCAGACAATTCCTGTAGTTTTTGAATATTGAGCAGTATTCCATTTTGCTCCATATCAAATATTACTTTCATGAGAGGTCTATCAAAGCGCTCGTAAATCGTAAAAAGTTTTTCCTGAAATAATCTTTGTGTCAGTTTCTCATGGATCGCTATTAAAATTTTTGCCGAGAAAGTTTCTACATTTTTACTTAAATTGTGTGCAATTATGTTTGGAATGCTGTGATCATGCTTACCTGTGTCAAGGCTGTATGACATGATCATCAGGTCATAAATTGAGTCTAGCACTCTCTCTATTGTAGGAAATATTTCTCTGATCTTTCTAATATCATGTACTATTTTAAGCACCCCATTTGAAAATAAAGTTGAATTTATTATAGTAAGTGCATCTTGTAGGCAGCTTTGATCTATGTAGAAAATATTATCTTCACTGCAAGATAAGGAGATTTTGTTCAATCTATTGTTTTCAAAGTGGCAATGAATTGCAATTTTACCTTCATATCTGCAATGCTCCAAAAATTTTTCTAATTCTTCACTACTATATTCTATTTTCTCTTTTGTGCTAGATCCACTATAAGAAAAGAGCTTTTCTACTTTTCCTATCAATGAATTAAATTCATATTTCTTCAAAAAGGATAACAATTTTTCCATATTTGGAGGATGGACTTCATATTTTACAATATCATGTTGAAGATCTACTTTTTTGCATAGTGACAAAAGTTCTCTTGAAATTAGTGCTTTTTCCTTATGCTCAGTAAGAATATTACGAACTCTTGTTTGCTCAATGTTATTGATGTTTTCTATAATGTTATCCAACGAATCAAATTTATCCAGCAATTTAGCTGCAGTTTTTGGGCCTATTCCTGGAACGCCTGGAATGTTATCAGATGCATCTCCAGTTAGAGAAAATAAATCAAGAAGCTTATTTGAATTTACACCAAATTTTTCTATCACTTGTTTTTCATCTACGTATATATTTTTGATAGGATCAAATATTAGAATGTTGTAATTCAAAAGTTGAAATAAGTCTTTATCTGATGAGACTACTACTACTTTAAAGTCTTCGTGGTTGGCATATTTTGCAGCTAGTGTTGCAATTATGTCATCTGCTTCATAGCCTTCAATCTCTTCATAGCTGAAGTTAAAAGCTTCTACCGCTTCTCTCAGTATTGTAAATTGTGGAATTAGATCCTCAGGAGGTGTTACTCTGTTTGCTTTGTACTCAGAATATAAACTGTGCCTGAAATTTTTTTTGCCAGAATCAAGTGCTATAGTTAAGTAGTCCGAATGGGAAATATACTTCAGAACCATATTAAGAAAACCGTACACAGCACCTACTGGAATACCAGCTGTGGTAGTCAAATGATGCAAAACGTAATAAGCTCTGAAAAGAAAACCATAACCATCAATGATTGTGAAAGTTTTTTCTTTCATTGTAGATATTTATGTGTGCCTTTGATGGTCTGTTATTTAGCTATAAAAATCAAGCTCTTGTTTCCTATAGCCAAAATAATCATAATGCTATAGTTACTATAAGAAAACATATTACGTAAGGGAATTAACTATTCTGCCACAATTTTGCTCTATCACACTTGCCATATTTAATATTCCAGCTTCATCGTAATAATTTCCAATTACTTGCAAAGCAAGTGGTAAGCCTTCATTGGAAAGTCCAACAGGAACAGAAATAGCAGGTAACCCCGCTAAGCTTGCCGGCACGGTAAACACATCATTGATGCACATAATTAGCGGGTCTGGCTTTTCATTTAAGCCAAAAGCTTCTGTTGGAGCAGATGGCACAAGTATGTAATCTATTTTTTCAAACGCTTTTATAAAATCATTTCTAATTAATGCCCTAATGCACTGTGCTTTTTCATAATACTCATTGTAATGACCTGAAGAAAGCGCATAAGCACCAATTAAAATTCTCCTTTTCACTTCTTTACCAAAACCTTCTGCTCTTGTTAGCGAATACATTTCTTCAAGGGTATCAGCATCAACCCTGAATCCGTAACGTACACCATCATAGCGAGCAAGGTTAGATGAAGTTTCAGCAGAACAAATTAGATAGTAAACCGGTATCGCATATTTAGTATGAGGCAGAGTAATGTCAACAACTTCAGCACCGTTTTCTTTTAAATAGGAAGCAATTTTTTCCCAATTATGAACTATTTCATCTGAAATTCCATCCATCTTATACTCTTTTGGTATACCAATGCGCTTACCCTTAATATCACCATTTATAAAACTGGAAAATTTAGGCACTGTCCTTTTGCTCGATGTTGAATCTTTTTCATCATAGCCACAAATTATTTCAAGCATTAATGCTGAATCAGAAACGGAACGAGTAATTACTCCTGCTTGATCGAGAGAACTTGCAAACGCAATCATACCAAAACGCGAACACCTTCCATAAGTTGGCTTTATTCCAACAACTCCACAATAAGCTGCTGGTTGGCGTACAGAACCACCAGTATCACTTCCTAGTGCTCCAGCACATAAAAACCCAGCAACTGATGCTGCAGATCCACCAGATGATCCACCAGGAACAACTTTTTCTCCGTCACTTTTTCTAATCCATACATTTTTAACAGGACCAAAATAGCTATTTGTGTTCGCAGAACCCATAGCAAACTCATCCATGTTAAGTTTACCAAGCATGGCTGCTCCATTTTTTAAAAGCAAGTTAGATACCGTAGATTCATAAGTCGGGATGAAATTTTCCAGCATTTTTGAGCATGCTGTTGTTTTTATTCCTTTTGTACAGAATAAATCTTTAACACCAACTGGTATGCCCATAAGTGGTGAAATATTATCTTTTTGTTTCAAGAAGTATTCATCTGCTATTTTAGCAGCTTTTATCGCGATTTCTGGGGTTTTTGTTACAAATGCATTTAGTTGCTCATTTTCAACTGCATTAACATGCGTCTCTACAAGCTCAACAGCAGAAAAATCCCCCCGCCTAAGTCCATCATGCATCTCTGTAATAGTGAGCCTTCTCAATTCATTCATTAATATTCAATTTTATCGAGGCATTAATTATAACAACAATAGGACAGAAAATCTATATATTTATGATCGAAAACGGGAATACAACCGAGATCAATTCAGATTTCTGAAATGGATTGGTTAGTAGTACGTTTTAAATAGCCGGTTTGGCACACAATGCTAAGCCATAAGGGTTTAGCGTTTCTAAAATCAAATATCAACATCATGCACGTTAAGTGCATTGTTATTTATAAAGTCACGACGTGGTTCAACTATATCACCCATTAGCACCGAGAATATGCTATCTGCTTCTTCACAATCTTTTATTTCAACTTTTAGCAGAGTTCTAGTTTCTGGATTGAGTGTAGTTTCCCAAAGCTGATCAGCATTCATTTCACCAAGGCCTTTAAATCTCTGCAGAGTTAAACCTTTTTTACCATAATCCATCACTATTTTTGCGAGTGCACTTGGAGACTTTATTTTTATTTCAGTTTCTTGTGACTGTAAAAATGAATCACCATTAAATAAGTCAATTATGTTATCAAGAGAACTCAATATATTCCGTATTTCTTTACTTTCAAGCATACTAAGCGAGAATACATATTTGTCTGCTAACCCTTGAAACAATTTAGCAATGTGAATTTCCTCATCTTTTACTTCTACTTCCCAATTATATTCACTATACATCAATTTTAAATATTTTAATATCTCATCAGCAGACAATAGAGCATTCTTTTTGCTTAAAATTAGCAATGATTCTAAGAGATCTTTTGGTATTTCCCTATCATAATTTTTGCTAATGTTTGAAATACTGAGGCACTTATTCAAAACGAAACGCAAATCTTTGCCTACACCATTTAATGTTAATCTTTTAATCGCTGAATTTACTATATACTCTTCAAAAGTTTCATCATCTTTGATATAAGTATCTTTAGCATTTTTTGTAACTTTATAGAGCGGTGGCTGCGCTATGTATAAATATCCTTTTTCAATTACTTCACGCATATGTCTAAAAAAGAAAGTTAGAATCAAAGTTCTTATATGCGAGCCATCAACATCTGCGTCTGTCATAATGATAATTTTATGATACCTAGTTTTTTCAATATCGAAGTGCTCACTCCCTATTCCAGCCCCAATTGCCGTGATCAGAGAGCCAATTTCTGCAGATGAAAAAATACGATCCAGCCCTGCACGTTCTACGTTTAGAATTTTCCCTCTTAAAGCAAGTACCGCCTGTGTTTTACGATTACGTCCCTGCTTTGCAGTACCACCTGCGGAATTACCCTCTACTATAAACAATTCCGATAACTCAGGAACTTTTTCCTGACAATCGGCAAGCTTTCCAGGTAGAGTTGCAATATTAATATTGTTTTTATTTTTAACTAACTCTCGTGCTTTTCTTGCTGCTTCTCTTCCTTTTGCTGACCTAATCGCTCTTTCTACTATACTTGCTGCTAACTTGGGGTCAGTTTCAAGTATTGTACTCAACTTGTCAAAAACTATGCTCTCTACAACTGCCCGCGCTTCAGAACTGACCAATTTATCTTTTGTCTGTGAAGAAAATTTAGGATCAGGCATCTTGAGAGATAAAACACAAGTTAAGCCTTCTCTAACATCTTCTCCAGTCAAATTCACTTTTGCCTTCTTCAAAAAACCTTCATTGTTTGCATAGTTATTGATACATCTGGTTAGTGCAGATCTAAACCCTGCCAAATGCGTACCACCATCCCGTTGTCTTATATTATTTGTGAAGCATAGCATATTCTCATAGTAGGAATCATTCCACTCCATTGATATTTCTACACTGGTACCTAGATCTTTTACATCATCTCTAATGCTGGCAATTTTAGTAACATGTGTCTTATTCTTGTCTAAGTACCGTACAAAATTAGCTGTACCAAAATTATCTTCAGACTCTTTACTATCGTTAAAATGAGACTTTACATGTGGTTTATTACGGAGATCACACAAAATGATCTCAATATTTGAGTTTAAAAATGCCAATTCTCTGATGCGACTCTCAAGAGTGGAGTAACTAAAATCAATACTACTAAAAGTCCCCGTTGATGGCATAAACGTTACTCTAGTTCCTCTTTTATTTGTGTTTTCATTAATTACCTTTAAAGATTCAACAGACTCACCATCTTCAAAGCGTATGAAATATTCCTTCTTATTGCGCCAGATGGTTAATTCCAGCCAACTCGATAACGCATTAACAACTGAAATTCCAACACCATGTAATCCTCCAGAAACCTTATAGGTATTGCTGTCAAATTTACCTCCTGCATGCAATTGGGTCATTATTACTTCTGCTGCTGATATTCCTTCCTCTGCATGAATATCAGTTGGAATGCCACGACCATTATCGGTTACAGATACTGAGCCATCTTCATTTATGCTAACTTCAATCTTACTACAATAACCAGCTAAAGACTCATCTATCGCATTGTCAACAACCTCGTACACCATATGGTGCAGACCAGATCCATCATCAGTATCACCAATGTACATACCTGGACGCTTTCTTACAGCATCAAGACCTCTTAGGATTTTTATTGCGTCAGCGTTGTAGTTACTTTCCATGGAATTGCTTTATTTATAAATATTAATTAATATTACATTTGTATGTGCTGATTAGCAACATCTTTAAGTTGAAAGAAGGATCCTTGACATGTAGATAAAATATAATACATCACCTACACGAAGTGGTTTTACATGTTATTTCAATACATAAACTTAAGTTCAAATAATCATACAAAACTCTGCTTCATATTTCAAGATAAATGGCTACAATCAAATACAATTTACCTTTTCCTTCCACTTAGATTTTCCAATTTAACATAGGATAAGTTGCTCATACACTCTTCTAATATTTCATTCTTTTTATCATTGTTTAATCTATTGCTGAACTCTTGACACCTTCTCTCAAGAGCTGAATGCGTAGTCATAATATACCTTACTGTTTCAGATGATAACTCTGGTAACTCGCTACGGATCCTTTCTTGTTCTGTTCCAGAGAAATTGGTGAAATTGGCTCTGGCCATTTCAGGGAATTTTTGTGTGATCGTTTCTTTTATCATTTCTCTAGCCTCTTCTCCATCGAGTGTAATAACCACTGATGGATGTAAGCCAGATAAAGACTCAAATAATTTATTGTATGTTCCACCTGCACAACTTTGACCTTGATTACCGTAAGTTGTTGCAGCGTCTACAAGACCTTTTACAAACATATCCTTTCTATTTTTTATGCCTGCATCACTCAAAGGAATTCTTTGATTCTCTGTTCCTGTATTTCTATCATTGCAGGCTTTCCAACATAAAATAGCTGCTTGCTTTAGTGTTAACTTACTATGATTGTCTTTAAAATTATCTCCTGTTCTATTGATAAATCTTAAGCACTCAAGTGCATGAGATTTATCGCCTTCTGTAAACTCACTTAACTGTTTGATGTACTCTTCAATGTCGGTTGTGTTGCCTCTATTTAGCTGTACATAGAATTCATCTTTGCTTAAATTCTCTTTATACTTTTCTATGAGTCTATCAACACTCAAGTTTATACTAGCAACTGCACTTGGGTCATGAGTAGTTTGTGCCATAAAAGGAATGGCTGCTAAATCTTGAAAGAAAATAGGCCTTTCTTCCTCTGGAATTTGTTGTATTAAATCGTTAAACTGCTGTATTTCTTCAATGAGTGATTTGTTTAGCAACCATAAGCACAATATAGGCAGTACCAAAAGCACACAGGAATTAATAATGTGTATAATTAAAAAAATGCTTAATGTTATTCTAATAACATTTTTTGGCCACGCTGATAATCTTTTTTCATTTTCCCTTGGTTTGAAAAAATAATTTACTAATGATAAATACAAAGAGAGCTGTACAAGAAGAAAAAATGAAGGAATCATACTTACTAATAAAACTATATTAATGAATCTTTTAATTTTATTAGTGTTGTTGTAAGCATTTTGCACTCTTTCTATTAAAGCCTGTACTCTATTTCTATTTTGCTGTTGATTATTATTTTGACCTGCAAACATACCCTATTCTAACATTAATATATCATACTATAGAAAGAATGTAAATAAAGCAAGAAACTTATCAACTACCTGTAAAAAGCTTTATTTTTGCTTGATAGGAGGTTCTATCTTTGTACTTTCTACATTATTGAGAGTACTGCCTGTTTTTTGTGCAGCAATTTCTTGAATACCTTTCACAACAAAATACACTACTAGTGCTAAACCAAGAGTTATAATAGTTAGCATAACTAATGCCGCTAACTGAACTTTTATCTCTAAACTTGTTTTTGCTTTATTCTCTCTTAGGAATCGAGCCATGTCTTGATCGTTTTCCCGCATCTCAATATCTAAAGGAGTAAGCCCCTTTCCATTTTTTATATTAACGTTTGCTCCTTGCTCTAAAAGAAGCCTCGTTTTTTCTATATTACCTTCTTTTACTGTACGAAATAGACGACTTTCACCCTCTATCTTCTCAATGTCTGCTCCATATGATCTAAGTACTTCAATGGCCTCTTCATTTCCACTATTGAGTGCAATATCCAAGGCATCCATTCCAGCTTTATTTTTGTGGTTGATAAAATTCTTCAACCGATCTCTACCAAAGCTTTCTATATATTGTTTAATGATGAGTTCCACTACTTTTCCAGGACAATTATTAGCAGCAGGAAAAAGTATTGTGTTGTTATTATTATCTTTTTTCGTTATGTCTGCTTTGAGTTTATTTATCAAATACTCGATAACTTCTACTCTGCTATCATCCTTTGCTTCAGTGCATTGTCTAATAGCTAAAAATAAAGCTGTCCGCCCATTATTATCAATATCTTCAATATCCTGTCCCTTATCAACTAAGGCTTGTATTACACTTTTATTCCCATATAAAGCAGCAAGGTGAAAAGGTGTATGTCCTTCAGTGCTTTCCCTTTCATTAATTAACGCACCATTGCTAGCTAGCAATTCTATAAACTCTGGCGTGTTTGCAAAAATTGCAAGGTGCATTGGTGTTAAGTCATCTTTGCCATGATTTCCAGTTTTTGCGTTAACGTTTGCTCCGTTATTTATCAGCAATTTCGCTATTTCAAACTGCTTATACCCGATAGCAATATGTAGTGGTGTACGATTACGTTCATAATTATCATTGACATTTGCACCAAACTTTATTAGCAGCTCTGTAGCTTCAATATCACCCATCCGAATTGCAGAGTATAAGGAAGGAGATTCATCTTTTTCTATTTCCCCTGTCATACGAAATTACGAACATAATAATTCATACATTATTAAGAATTATTGTTAATTTTTTATTAAAATAATATTAACAACAGCTAAAAATCTTTAATTTTTATTAAAGATTTAATATCCATCAATGCTTATATAAGCATTCCAAAAGTGAAGAAGTGAAAAAAAGCTTTTCATGAGAAATTATAAATGATAAATTGTTAATAATGAATTATCAAGAATAAATTATGTGCTTTGGTTTACCTAACATAAACAGAGAAGGTTATTTATTTATAGTTGTTTCCTTTATCGTAACATGTATAGCATTCTCTATATCTTGGGGAGCTGGAATTACTTGCTTATTTCCAACGTTATTATGTACCTATTTTTTTCGTGATCCAGCAAGAGCTGTACCAAGCAATAAGGATTTTATATTAAGCCCCGCTGATGGTGTGATTTCAAAGATAGAAGAAGTTAGTTACTCTTTATCAGAAGAGAATGAAGAAGAAAAGAAATTTACACTTGTCAGCATATTTCTAAGCGTTTTGAATGTCCATGTGAATCGTATACCAATATCTGGTACGATAAAGGAAATGAACTATAAAAAAGGCAAGTTTGTTTCTGCAATGAGTAATAGATCCAGTAATGAAAATGAAAAGCAGATTATTGTGATTGAATATGAAAAGGGAAAAGAAATCATTGTGGAACAAATAGCTGGATTTATCGCACGCCGCATTGTTTGTAATTTAAGAGCGTCTCAGAATGTAAAAGCAGGTGAAAGGTTTGGAATTATAAGATTTGGCAGTAGAGTAAATATTTATATCCCTGCTGGAATAGAGGTAAGAGTCTCAGAAGGCCAAACTGTTATTGGTGGTGAGACAGTTATAGCAGATTTAAATAAACAAGAGAAGCTTACCTTTGACATTGTATGAATAACGATGAAAGTAACGGTAAATCCTTACCTATTACCAAGTTATTTCCAAATTTTATAACTTTACTGGGTTTATGTGCTGGCCTTACTTCACTTAAATTCACATTTAATGAACAATGGGAATTTTCAGCAATTTTTATTATCATTGCAGCAATAATAGATGGAATGGATGGCAGGATAGCCAGAATTTTAAAATCAACTAGCGATTTTGGAGCACAACTCGATTCTTTTGCAGATTTTCTAAATTTTGGTTCAGCACCTGCTTTTCTTTTATATTTTTGGAAGTTAAATGAAATTAAAGTTGTAGGATGGATTTTAGTAATGATATATGTAATCTGCATATCAATAAGACTTGCCAGATTCAATGTTTCGTTACATTCAGAACAATTATACTGGAAAAAATTTTTCTTTTCCGGCGTTCCAGCTCCTGTATGCGCTTTACTTGCTCTGTTACCAATAATTATTACCTTTCAATCTCATGAGAGTGAATACTTACTTCTTATAGAGCAATTTTTTAACGTAAAGAATACAGCTTGTTACTTTTTGGCCATTTCATTTTTTTCGATAAGTCATATTCCAACTTTCTCTGCAAAGTACATTTATGTTCCTAGAAGCCTATCCTATATATTTGTGTCGTTTTTTGGAATATTGATCATACTGTTTATAAGCAAGCCCTGGATAACACTACCAATTTTAGGCGCATTGTATATACTTACTATTCCAATAAGCACTGGACTTTATATATACTACACATATAAAACTCATTAGATATATAAAAGTAGTGAGCAGCATGATTGTAAAAGCAACTGATCTATTAAACTCTTTTTTATATATAAAGATATTCAACATACCATTTATAATTATTTGGGTAATTGCAACTGGGGTTTTTTGTACGATTCGATTCAAATTCATTAACTTTAGGTTGTTCAAATATGGGATACAAACACTATTCAACCTAGAGAGCCATAATAATAACGGCATAATCACCCACATTCAGGCATTTGCAACGGTAATTTCAGGAACAGTTGGTCTTGGAACAATATCAGGAGTTGCAATAGCTATTACAATAGGGGGGCCAAGTGCAGTTTTTTGGATGATAATTACCGGAGTACTTGGCATGTCAATAAAATTTGCTGAAGTAGTGCTTGCATTTACTCATCGCTCTGAAAACACAACTGGTGGGGCTTTTTATTATATGGAACATGGACTTGCAAAGATTGGATTTATGAAGACTGGCAAATTCCTTGCATTTATCTACGCAGTTATGCTGCTTGTTGCAATGATTCTAGGCGGCATACCATTTCAGGCAAATCAAATTGCAGCGTTGTCAAGTAACTTATTTGAATACAACACATCTGTTATTATCTCGCTATTTGTATTAATTGTAATACTGGGAGGAATAAAGCGAATTGCTTTAGTTGCAACAGGTTTAGGGCCGATCATGATAATGTTATATATAGGCATGTGTATATATTTAATCTGTGTAAACGGAAATAATCTACTGAATGCTCTATCTATAATATTTCAAGATATCTTTAACAAATCAGCTATAGGAGGTGGAGTATTGAGTGGATTAATAGCAGGGGTAAGAAGGTCAGTGTTTGCTAATGAAGCAGGTACTGGAACAGCAGCTATAGCACATTCGATTGTAAAAGAGAAAGACCCAGTTAAAGTTGGAAGTGTTGCAATGATTGCACCATTTGTAGACACAATATTAGTCTCATTTTTGACTGGTATTGTGATAATTATCACCGATATGCATAGCACTAATACCGTAGGTGATATTACGTTAGTTAGCTCAGCATTTTCAACAGCCTTGCCTTTATTGAGCAAGCTAGCTCTTCCGCTGATAATGTTTTCCTTTGCATTTTCCACAATAATAGCTTACTATTACTACTGTGAAGTTGCCCTAGTGTACTTATTTGGTAACAAAAAAGTACTAATATTGTTTCAGTTTTTTATAGTGGGTTCAGTGTATATCAGCTGTATATCAAAAAATATAGAATTTATATCTTATTTAGGTGATAGCCTGTTTATGTGCCTTATGATTCCAAATGCTGTTGCAATATATCTACTGAGAAGGGAAGTCTTAAATACAATAGATTCTTATTACAAAAGGTATTAAACATGATTTATAGATTGCTTTGCATGATGTTATTTTGCCTATCGTTTAACGATGTATACGCTGCTTCAGTTTTTCATAAAAGTTATGACACTGCATTAAATGGAGTAAGCAACTTCATGAATGAAGTGTTGTTTTTCAAGATCTTTCACGTACCATTTATAATTCTTTTATTGGCCTTTGGTTATATATTTCTAACACTACGTTTTAGATTTCTCAACATAAGGATGTTTAAGCATGCGTTCGCTATTTTATGTGGAAAATATGACACAGATCATCACGATGGTCACATTACTCATTTTCAGGCATTTGTAACTGCACTTTCAAGTACAGTCGGCCTTGGAACTGTTGCTGGTGTTGCAATTGCAATTTCAATGGGAGGGCCAGGAGCGGTACCTTGGATGATGATCACAGGCTTTTTTGGTATGTCTGCAAAGTTTGCTGAAGTAACTTTAGCATTCAGACACAGAACAGAAGGCCAGGAGCAGTTATTCAGTGGTCCCTTTCAATATATAAGAAATGGACTAGAGGAATTTGGATTTAAGAAGCTTGGTATTGTGATAGCTGCAATATATGCAGTGTTTTTTGTATTGTCAGGTCTTGGTGGAAGTGTAGCATTTCAGACTAATCAAATGGTTTCAATATTATCTGGCTATTCAAGCTGGATAGATAGTCATCGTTGGGTTCTTTCCTTCATAATTTCTACATTACTTGCTCTAGTGATTATCGGTGGAATCAGGAGAATAGCTAGAGTATCTTCTGCACTAGTGCCTATTATGTCACTCATATATATTTTGAGTTGTTTCACGATTATTGCATTCAATATTCACAATTTTAGCAATACATTAAAAATATTGTTTTCCAGTATGATAGACTTCAATGCTGTTGGTGGTGGAGTAGTAGGAGCATTTGTCGCTGGGATTCAAAGGGCAATTTTTGCCAGTGAAGCAGGTGTTGGTTCTGCTGCAATTACTCACGCTGTAGCTAAAGATGAGGAGCCGGTTAGGACTGGTCTAGTTGCTATGATAGAACCATGCTTCGATACAATGTTAATTTGTTGTTTGACAGGAATAACAATAGTAATAACAGGCGCATACCAGACTGGCATTGGCGAGGGAATATTGATCACCCAAAAAGCATTTGAAACAGTTTCTTCTTGGTTTCCTATACTTTTAACCATCGCTGCGCCTTTGTTTGCGTTTTCCTCAGTAATTTCATTTGTATATTGTTGTGAAATGGGATGGCTGTATTTGTTTGGTGTAAAAAGTGTAGTAATATATCGTATAGCGGTGGTGGTAGTTGCATTTTTGTCAGGTTTGTCTAAAGATATAATGGCTATTGCTAATATTGGTGGGGCTTTATTCTCTTGTTTAGCACTCATCAATATGACAGCACTTATACTGTTTAGCAATCAGATTAATGATGAAGTTCAATGCTATCTAAAAAGACTGAGGAATAACAAGATCAACTAGATTTTTAGTATAATGGAGAAATATATAATTCTTATATTATCTTACGTAATCGGTTCAATACCGTTTAGCTTAATTATTGCAAAAATAAATGGTATAAATTTAAGAGAAGTAGGTTCAGGAAACATTGGTGCTACAAATGTTGCAAGAACAGGAAATAAGAGACTTGCTGTCCTCGCATTATTTTTAGACTCTTTGAAAGGATTTGTCGCGGTTTATACAGCACAACAATTTTGTGATAATAACGATTTTTATATATATGTATCTGCAATTTTAGCAGTTCTAGGGCATATGTTTCCTATTTGGCTAAGGTTCAATGGAGGAAAAGGGGTTGCAACAACTTTGGGAGTTTTGATAGTACTTAACATTTCTATAGCATTAGCATTTGTATTTGTCTGGCTAATAGTATTTTTTATCTTTCGGTACTCCTCTCTTGCTTCCTTGGCTGCTACTGCAGCAGCTGTTATAGCATCTTTCTTTTTTCAAAAGGAGTTATTCCTTATACTACTCACTGTAGCGATATTAATTTTCTTGAAGCATTACAAAAATATTGCAAATCTTCTGCAAGGCAGAGAACGTAAGTTTTTATGAGCTATGTCTCATTCCTTCTGCTACATTACTAGCGGATACTCCATGTGAGAGACGACTTGAGACCACTTCTTCTACTTCTTTTATTATTTCTTCCATGTTTTTTCCACTTTTTTTACATGCATCATCAAGTGCTAATTTTAGCTTACGTATATCATACTCTTCTAGCATCTTATTCATTTCTTCTTTCGTTATCTCTAATTTTTTTAGTAAGATGTTCTCCATTATTTCTCTTTCATCACCTTTATATTGTCCATTTAGTCTGTTATATGCAATGCAACACTTCCTTTCTCGTGGCAAGGCTGACAGATTTTGCAATGTAGCATCTATTTGAGCTTCTATAGGGTTAACTTTCCTAGCCTTTTCAGCAGTTTCTGACCTAAATTTCTCTACTTCTTCTTTTATTATTTCGTCAGCTATTCCCTTAGCTTCATTCAAAAATGAATCCTTAAGAGAAAAATCTATCCTAAGTAAATTTTGGTTTAAAAGCTTCAAAAAGACTTTTTCTTTGATATTTTCGAGTTGGTCATCTAAAGCATGCTCCTGCAGTCTATCTCTCATGTGCTGACCCAACACAAAGTGCTCTAATTTATTTAACTTTACAGAGCTGATATTTTTCATTAATGTCAGCACAATTTGTTCACTATACTGAGAAGTAAAACTTAGCAACCTTCTCATTAAAGGAACGCTTACTTCTGCAATAAAATCATCAACTACTTTTTGACTTTTATCATCTTCATAATTATTTTGGGCGTTATGCCAAGCCCTAAGAATTTCTTTACTGTTCTTCTTATTTTTTAGCCTGTCTAACATAAACTTACGTGCTTCATTTTCTGCTTCTGTAAGGAGCATTTGTCTAGGTGGTGTAAATTTAATCTCTGGATCGGAATGAATACCCTCTAATGTACTTAACATTCTGTAGATAACACCAGTAAAACATGTGTTAGGAATTCGTTCTTTTCTAGAGAAAGTTTGACTATCCAGTAAATTTGCAATTAACGCGTCTTTTTTATTTTTTACAGCTTCTCTATCTCCATCATTGCAGGCTCTAAGAACTAACAGAAGAATTTGTCCACCAGTGAAACCAGAGCTATGTTTCTCATTACCTTTGCAAAAATCTTGCAAAAACATTACTAATTTTCCCTTATTCTCATTACTAAATGGTTGACCATCAAGCATATGTAAGTGATTTATATATTCAATAAACTCTTTAAATCCCTCATCATTAATAGTGTCTTCTGGTACTGGATCATATTTGCGTATTAACTTACTAATATTATTACTAATATCGTCATTCAATTGATGGGGCAGTAAATGCTCATAAGTACCATCAAACTTATTTGTCATACTGCGAGTATTTTCTTTTATGCCTTCTAAAAAGAAACTAATAGCAGCTTTGAGTAACGTAAATGGATTAAAATCCTTTGGCCTTAATTCACTTTGTAATAGAATTAAAACCATTGCAAGTGGTATTGTTGCAAGTAACGAAACAAGTAGAAAAGTAATTGTAAAAGTTAGATATGTTACAGAAGCAAAAAATAAAAGGAAAGATGCTATCTTAATTTTATTTTTCTCAAAAAATATTTCCCAATATTCCTTTTTACTTATTTTTTCCTGCTTTGCAGCTTTTATGTCTTTATAAACGTAAAAAGTTTTTATTTCAGATCTAAAAAACAATGTGGCAAAAGATAAAAAGACATTGGCAGGATTAACTAAAATGCTTAAAGAAACAAAAGCTGCGAAGTAACTTGCTGTCTTTAATCTGTAAGAATCCTTTCCAGGAAATTGTATTTGGGAAACACCTATCATAGCCTACTCTCTATAATATTATGATATTGTAGTAATAACAAATAGCCTACAGATGTCAATGCTTAAGTATTTTACTGTCTACGCACTCATCGTATTCAATTTCAACTGTAGAGTGCGCAATTTCGAACCTATTTAATAGTATTTTTTTTATCTCATACAAAATATTAGTGTGTTGTCCATTTTGCTTTATCTTGGCATGCATAGTAAGTATAAAATAATTATCAGATAGTGACCATGTATGTATATGATGCACATCTATCACTTCAGGTAACTTAGATACAATCTCACTTTTTATCTCCTCAGCAGATACACTCTCAGGTGTACCTTCAAGGAGTATATGGCAAGAATTCTTGAGAATTTTATAGCCACTGTTTAAGATTATTACACTGACAAATACTGACAAAATAGGGTCCACTATTTGCCATCCGGTAAACATGATAATTATGGATGCAAGTATAGCAGCTACAGAACCTAAAATATCTCCGATAACATGCAATACAGCACTTTTTATGTTTATATTACTTTCGCATTTACTATGTAATATAAAAAAGACTATAATGTTAGAGATCAGGCCAAGTGTGGCAATTATTAGCATTACTTTCCATTCAACATTGACCGGACAAATGAATCTCTTTATTGATTCAATTATAATGACCGCTGCAATGAAAAATAGAGTTAAACCATTAACAAATGCTGCAATTATCTGCAATCTGTGATACCCATATGACCTCTGTAAATCAGATTTCTTAGCTGAAAATTTGTGTGCTATCCAGCTTAAAACCAAGGCAAAAAGATCAGTGAGCATATGTCCTGCATCTGATAACAGAGCAAGTGAGTGTGAAATCATTCCACCTGCTATTTCCATAAGCATTGTTATTGCAACTATTATTATAGAATAAATTAAGCGCTTGGACTCTGCTATTGAGTGTTTGCCATTGTGCACTGCTGTCATACAAAATCTTTTTATGAGCAAAAAAACGTGGGTAACACTGGGCTCGAACCAGCGACCCCTTGCACGTCAAGCAAGTGCTCTACCAACTGAGCTAATTACCCATCTTAACCTTAGTATAGTGCTTCAGTGAAATGAAAGTCAATTTGCTTTTAGACTTCTTGCTGAATGAAACTCCTTGACAAACCTTCCCACTTTCCTTATCATACCAATAAGAGTACTTATCCTTGTTTTTGATCCTCGCGGGTTCAACAACAAAAATTCAGTAAAAAACTCAGATATTTATTCGCAAATTACATAAAAATTATAGCGGCTGCATGTCTTTTTTATTTTTTCTACATTCAGCCAAATCGCGCTTGTTAGCACATTATTACAACGCCAATTTACATTATAAAACTCGCTACTAAAGGATTTTTTTACCTTTTTTTCTACTCAGTAAATTTCTTAATTATAATTCCGCTACTTATTAACAGCCATGGAATTTTAGCTATATTCTCGATTTTTCATATTGAGTTAACTATCTATACTTTTTTATTAAGATATAAATTATATCAATATGAGAATTTACACTTTCTTAGCGGAAGTAGCTTTATGCTTGATATTGTGGAGACTAATAAATTAGAGGTTAAAGTTATGACAATCAGTCAACAAGTAAATAAAAATATAACTAAAGAAGAATATTTTAACAATAAGCATATCATAGAAGTTAAAGATTTAAATATCAAAGTAGAGGTTCATTCTCATGATTTAAGAACAAGTAAAGTTGCTCACATTGAAAGTGAGATAAGAGAAACAGCTACTAATTTTAAAGATGCATTTAAGCTGGAGCCTGGTAGCTCAGAACAAACATTCAAAATTTATGTGTTTGATGATAAGGCTGATTACACTCACCTTGGTGGAAGCGAACGTTTTGGTTCTTACCTTGGAGATGAAGGTGGTAAATGTTACTACAAAGGAGAAGCTGATATTTTTGCTGAGATGTATGTCTATCAGCAAGGTGGCGTTCATAACCTTCAGCATGAATTTGCACATGGTTTAACTTACTTGGCTACAGGAGGAAAATCTCTACCTACAGTATTAATGGAGGGAATTGCAGATTACTTTGAACATCATTCAGATCACAAGTTCAATGCTCAAGGGTCAAGCATTGATAAAACTGAAGCCGCAAATTTGGATCTAGGTGGAATTTTAAATTTACAATACTCAGCCAATGGTGAAGAAAACAGTTTAGTGTATAAAACTGGTCATGCGTTGATAATGTACTTACAGGAAAAAGATCCTAGTTTATTAAGAGACTACCTAGATGCTTTACGTCAAGGTAACTCAGATGAATCAAAAAGTTTCTTGAAAGACATAAAAGGACATGATGCTGACTTCAAAAGTTGGCTTGCTGAGAATGATACAGAAACTGCAATGGAACATCTCAACGCTTTGCAAGTTACAAAAGGAGATTTTATAGCAACTGGTCAAGAAATAGTGGGTGGAGAAATTAAAGATGTATCGTATTATAAAGCAAATATAGAAAAAATAGATGGAGAAAACGTTGGAAGTTTCTCTGCTGTAGAGCATGTGTCATTTTACGATTATGCTCGTGCTGTTAATAGGGCAACAAATGATACCCTCGATATATCAAAGGAATATCATTTCTTAAAGGCAGTAAAAACTACTGATGGGCAGGTTAAGCTGACTTACTCTGATCAACAAGGTAATGAATATCAAAACAGTCAAGAGTATAAAATGCAAGCTTTGAGGATATTATCAAAACATGGTGAAGATCTTAGAAAATCTTACTATGATGGGAAAGAAGACTTAGATAAGCAGAAGGATATAAAATATAATGATGTGTTGAAAAGCCTGCGTGAACAGGAAGAAACACAGCGTCATGATGCATACGAGCAATACAAAAGAGGAGAGATCTCTTATGAGAAATTTGTAGAAAAATGCAATTCAGCCAGCACTAATTATCATAATGAAGATAAGAGATTATATAATACTACACAGGACAAATATACACAACTGAAAGATGATTTGCTTGATAAAACCATAAACGCTGGCTTGAAACAAGTAAAAGAAACTCAGAACATTGACGTAGAAAAGATGTTAGAAGAGATGGTTAATATCGATCCAAACCTAATCAGAGGTGCTCATATTAATCTACAAGAAGGTAAAGTTTTCTCTATCAAAGCTCTTGGTCACGGAGATATGGGTGCACTATCTATATATGATGGGAATACAAAGCTTGGAGAGTTGTCGAGCGAATCGGGCTTTTTTAAGCAAGTTGAAGGTCAAACTAAAGAAACTTTTGTTTTTGAGGACATATTGCACAACTTGAATACTCAATATGACGGTGGTGCTTATATGGCTATTACAAAAGAAAATGGTCATTATAAAGCTTCTCTGATAGATGGCAGAACAGTTGAACGTGATGAATACTTTGATGAAGCACATTTACATGAAAATGAATTGTTGCATCCTAGCACTGGACACATTCAAAAAGATTTAGATTCTCTGCTTCTTAGAGGGACCAAAATTCTAAATCATCAGGATTCAAAGCATGCTCAATATTCTGATGAGCAAAGAGAAAGCGGCGTAATCGTAGAAAAAGGAACATTATTGGATGATAAAGGGACTGATAGAACAGACGACGATGTATACGAAGCGGTTGTAAAGCAAGGAGGCGAAAATCTACATGCATTCAAAAATATGGGCTTCTATATCACTGAAGAGATGAAAAATGAAAGAGGTGAAGTTATAAATGAAAGTAACTTGTTCATTCATGATCATGGAAAAAACGTAAGGTTTCAATTGCCAGGCAATGTTACTCACCTAAAATTGGTGGAAAAAGATGGACAATATAAATTAGCACCATCTGATTCTGAAGGAAGAGAATACAGTAGCATACCAGACGAATACAAATATATTGACCCAGTATTTGCACATGAATATGAAAAGAGAGATTATTCTCATAAACATATAAATGTGGGCCTTATAAACTTAGAAAAATATGCCCCTGGTAAACTTTTTACAATTAAACATGATCCAAATGATTATCAGATACAAAGAAACTCGAGTGGTCAAATAGTTAGAATAAAAGATCAAACATATTTCACTAAAGTAAAACTATTTGATGGTGATACTGATGAAGAAATTGGAATGTTATCTAATAATTTCCATAACTTCAAAGGAAAAATATTCTTTTCTGCTGATTATAACTACAGCTATAATGATTTCCTCGCATCTGTTTCTCCTCAAGTTGAAATTGAGAATATGGGAAATGGAAGCAAAAAAATAACTTTCGATCAAGGCAGTGGCGATATCGGCGATACTAACAGAGGCTACACGGACTATCAGAGAATATTCACAAAAGAGAAACAAACCGAAAGTCCAAAAGGGCAATTAAGTGAAACTAAGACAGAAGTTCATAGTACTACTAATGTTGTTGCTGAAGAGAGAACTGTATCAAACGACAATAGTGAAATACAGTCTGATCAACCACAAATTCCAACAAGGGCAAAAAGGTCAGCTTCAGTGGAGGAGAAAGAGCAGGTAGTGTTGAAAGACACAATCTTGAAAATAGAAAAGAGCTATGATCGAGATGTAGAAGGAAAGCATAAGGCAAATGTAATCATAGATTATAATGATGTGAAAGCCTTGTATAATAGAGCAGAAGGAGCAGATAAGCAATCTGTGTTAGATTTTTGGAACAAACTGCATACATGGGATTATAAGATTGGTGCTTTGCCGGAAGACAAGTATTACTTTAAAGATGGCAAATTTCTAATTCACGATAGTGACACGAAAAAGCTTATAGTGTTACCTGAAGATAAGGTATCCATCAAAATAATGAAGGATGGTGATAGTTATAGTTTGGCTATATCAAATGGTAATGGCAAAGTAATAAGCAGCATTAGTAAAATAGATAATCCAAATTACGAATTGCTATCAGATTCAAGTCACTTCAGCTTAGAAACACAAGATAACTTTGAGTTATTAGATCAACATCATGAATATAATCTCTATCTAGAGAATGGTTTTGTGAAAATGTTCGACCTGCGCAAGCGATCACGTTTATCACGATCATAACTCAGCCTATATCTAATATACAAGGAGGGCCCTGCCCTCTTTTTGTTATTCCAATGCCCAGACACTGGCATCCAGTTAAATTTGCTAGTATAAAAGTAATCAACGTTTCTTATGATGGAAAAATGGATTCCAGTGTCAAGCACTGGAATAACACCAAAGGGGCTACTAGGATGACATCGTCTGCTACATACTTAGATCACAAGAGAAGAATTCTGAAGCGAAAAGCTTCAAGGAAATCTTATGCAAAATCTAGTATTTACGGAATTTATATTATTTTCATGCACATTATGGTTTTTATAATTAACGGAAAGTGATATGGCTAGTTTAACTTTTAAAGACAACTCTGGAGCAAATGTACCATCCCCTAACATTGAAAGCATAATTTATGAAGATGCTGCACAGAATAAGTATACCTTTGGTGTAGACAATGCTACTAATGTTTTCAACACTTTTAAGTATGAACCTAATGGTGCTGCTGAAATAGATTACAGTGCTACAGCAACAAACTTCATGACTGGAGGTGCAATTGCTACATTATTAGGTATTGGAACTAATGTAGATGCAATAAAAACTAAGACTGATTCTATTCCAGCTGACTTAAGCGCTGACTTAGTTACCATAAAAACTCAAGTCGGAACAGATCTGATATCAGGAATAAAGGCTAAGACTGATAAGATTACAGATACCTTAGGAGCTGATGTCACTGCTATAAAGGCTAAAACTGATACTATTCCAGCTGACTTAACAGCTAAAGTAACTGCTATAGAAACTGCTACAAATGCTGCTAATTTAGGAGACAAGGTTACTGCAATACAAACTAAGACTGATAAGATTACAGATACCTTTACTGCTGATGTTGCTGCTATAAAAGATGCTACAAGTGCTGCTAATTTAGGAAATAAGGTTACTGCAATACAAACTAAGACTGATAAGATGCCTGATGACTTAAACGATGAGTTAATTAAGTTAACTACAATAGGAAATGCTATAAATGGTAATGGTCACGTCACTGCAGCTGCTAAAGCTGTACTAGAGAGCAGTTTCAAGAAAGCTATTAAAGAAGCTGGAGAAGATGGTAGCGAATGGCTTAGAAATGAGATAAAAGAGATAGTGTCACAGCCATCCTTCGAGATTCCAACAGATTCAAGTTCACCTCTTTCTTGGGATTGGTAATGTAAGTGCTAGTGAATGACATCGCAAGATGTCATTCACTGTTGTCATTACAGCATGTGATACACAGCTGTACGAACATTATTCTGTAGGAAGATGTCATGCCAGTGCCCAGACACTGGCATCCATTTTTCCAGGGAATGTTCAAAAAAGTGTGTCAAACCGAGAAATAAAAATAAAATAGAAACAAAAAATAGAGGTTTGATATATGAGTTACAAAATAGAAAATGGAACGACTGGCCTGGTAGATTACAAAGAGCTGGAAGCAAATATACTGTCATCAATAAGGGAAGGTAAACCATTGATGGGGAGAGATGGAGCATTAACACCATTTGTAAAAAGGCTGCTGGAAGCAAGTCTAGAAGGTGAAATAGAGCATCATTTATCCAATGAAAGAGAAGAAAAGAATCGAAGAAACGGAAAGAATGGCAAAACTTTGAAGACGAGTGCAGGTTCATTTGAACTATTGACACCAAGAGATAGAGAGGGAAGTTTCGAACCACAGATAGTGAAAAAAAGGCAAACAACAGAACTTGAAACAAAGGTCTTGAACATGTTTGCAAGCGGTGTGGGATACAGGGATATAGCATCCTATGTGGAAGAAATCTATGACCATAAAATATCTGCAGCAGAGATATCTGGAATTACAGATAAATTACTGCCTATAATCAATGAATGGAGGAGTCGTCCCCTACAATCAGTATACCCGATAGTATTTATGGATGGGATGTTTTTTAAGGTCAAAGAGAATGGACATTGCATAAGTAAATGCATGTACAATATATTAGGAATAGACCAAAATGGCAGAAAAGAAGTACTGGGTTTTTACTTAGCAGAAAGTGAGGGAGCTAACTTCTGGCTAGGCGTATTAAATGACTTAAAAGAGAGAGGAGTAGAAGACATTTTGATAGCTTGTGTTGACGGTCTGAAAAGCTTCCCTACAGCTATAAATAGCGTATTTCCCAATGCTGAGGTACAGTTATGCATTGTGCACCAAATAAGAAATTCACTAAAATACGTATCCAGCAAAGATATAAAAGTTTTTATGAATGATTTGAAAAAAATATACCGTGCTACAAGTAGAGAAATCGCCGAAAATTATTTACTTGAACTGGAGGAAAAATGGGGTGAAAAATATCCTTTAGTCATAAAATCGTGGCAAAACAATTGGGAAAATTTGTCTAGTTATTTTAAGTATTCTGGCCCTGTTAGAAGGCTAATTTATACCACCAATCCAATTGAGGGGTTGCACAGACAAATCAGAAAATTTACTAAAACCAAAGGTTCATTTACCAGTACAAATGCCTTGTACAAATTGGTATATTGTGCTATAAAAAAGATAGAGCAAAAATGGGCTATGGCTTTGCCTAATTGGGCTCTAACTATATCTCAACTTGATATCTTTTTTCCTGATAGGTTAAAAATTGAGTTGAACTAAAAATTCGCTTTGACACACTTTTTTGAACATTCCCTTTTTCCATCATCATCAGAAACGTTATATTTTTTTTATACTCGCAAATTTAACTGGATCCCAGTGTCACGCACTGGGATGACATCTTCCAGCTGTGCATGTGAAGCTAAAATGGCATTCTTTTTTCTAGATTCCAACGGTCTTGATAGCAGGCAAAAAGTATATTTTTCATTGCAACTAATTTGCAGTGATTTTTGTTTTAATGTAGATGGAATATAGTCCTATTGCTGCTGCGTTTGAAACATTTAGACTGTTAATTACGTTTGACATTGGGATTTTTAAAAGATAATCACAATTTTCTTTAACTAGTCTCCGCATTCCTTTCTCTTCAGAACCAAAAACAATTACTCTTTTTTGCCCAAAATTCTTTATTTCATCTATATTTTCCTTTGCATTGCAATCAAACCCATAACACCAGTAGCCTATCTTTTTTAAAGACTCCATCGTCTTTACTATGTTTGTAACGTATATTAGAGGAACAATGTCTAATGCGCCACTTGCTGTTTTTGCGATAGATGCATTTTCGCTTGGTGAATGGTGATACGGTAAAACCAATGCATCAATGTTGAAACAAGCTGAGGTTCTTAAAATCGACCCTATATTGTGTGTATCAGTAATTTGATCTAAAATGACTATAGTAGAGTTTTCACCTGATCTTTCAGCTATTTCTTTAATATTTAAGCTGTGAAAAATAGGAGTAACTTTTAAAGCAATTCCTTGGTGATTTACACCTTTGGGTAAAACATCATTGAACATTTTGTTCTCTACCAGTCGAGCTTTAATGCCCTTACTATCTGCACATTGTTTAATTTCTTTCTCAAATTCTCTGTAGAAATTTTCTGTTACTAACAGTTCTATACACCGCCTATTTTTGTTTCTTAATGCTGAAATACAAGTGTGCTTTCCATATATCCAACAGTTTTCATTAGCTTTTGATGATTTCATCTCATTATTAAAAATCAGATTTTTATAGAGTAAGCAATATTTTACTGTGTTTATATATTGTTGTAAAATTATGCAGTTCAATTAATGAATTTATGTCAGATGATGAGTTAGATTGGCAAAAAAATGTTAAGCCAATAGAATGTGGAAAAGTTACTTTGAAAGTTGATCACAAAGTAAATATAAAATCTATGATTGATAAAGGTATCTCTGGCTTACAAGAAAATTTTCTTAATACTGATAATGGTGATTCATCATTTTGTCTTGACTACAATACAAAATTAAAGATCGATAGGGGCAAATATTTTATAAGCGATAAACTCGATTTGCATGGCTATAGTATAGATAATGCTTATTGTAAATTGATAGATTTTATTATCAAAAATTATCAAGCAAGGAATAGGTGCTTATTGGTAATTACGGGGCATGGTAATAGTACAGATAAAATAGACACTATAAAGAATAGCTTAAATAAGTGGTTGAATGACACAAAAGTTCGAAATATGATCTTATACTATCAGCAAGCCATAAAAAAACATGGTGGCAAAGGAGCTTTTTATGTCTTATTAAGAAGAAATAAAGGTTAATTTTAGAGTACCTATTTAGGAGTACCTTTCTTAGAATTCACGTGTTGAAGAATGATTTCTGCTAAACCTTTACTAATTCCAGGTACGTTTTGAATTTCAGCTAGAGAAGCTTTGCTTATGTTTTCTACCGAACCAAAATGAGACATGAGTGCCTTCTTTCTTTTACTGCCAACACCAGATATTTTACTTAATTGTGAAGCAAAAAACTGTTTATCGCGTTTTTTTCTATGCGAAGTTATCGCAAAACGGTGAGCTTCATTACGCAGCAATTGTAAATAAAGCATGACCTTGCTGTCACTTGCTAGAGTAAATTCTTCTCTGCTCGGCACATAAAATCTTTCATTTCCTGCGTTACGATCATGACCTTTTGCCATACAAGCAAAAGGAACGTTTATATTCAATATCTCCAACACATTCTGCACTATGGAAACATGTCCTGGCCCACCATCTATCAGTAAAAAATCAGGAATGATGTCTTTTATATTGCCAGAGAAACGTCTAGTAAGCACTTCTCTCATCATTTTATAGTCATCACCTGAAATTTCTTCTTTTATAGTAAATTTTCTGTACTCACTTTTTAAAAAACCTTCCTGCCCTGCAACAATCATCACACCAACTTGTTGATTTCCAGATATATGGCTATTATCATAAACCTCGATACGCTTTGGAATATTTGGTAACAAAAAGATTTTGCTAAGCTCTTCGAGCTTTTCTAGGTTATTTCTATAATCAGTAAGCTTCTGCTCTAGGCTATGCTTAGAATTATTGTAAATAAAATTCAACAAATCACGCTCTTTACTATTTTTCGCATACAAAACTTTTATTGATTTTTGAGTAAGAGCATAAAGTGCTTGCTCTATAATTTCCTTATCCTTAATAAAATCGGGAACGTAAATTTGTGCTGGTGGTGTATTAACTGGATTATACAAATTGACCAAAAAGGTGGATAAAATTTCATCATTTGGATGATCACTACAATTCTCAATGAAGTAAGGAATGCTTCCATAGTTACCTTTATCTCTGAAAGATAGTACACCAATGCATGCTAAGTCTGCCTCACGTACAATGCTGAAGAAATCTGCATCTTCTTCAAAAGAAAAATCCATTGGCTGCATTTGAATTTGCTGAAGAAATTTCAATCGATCTCTATAGACAGCAGCAAGCTCGTAGTTCATCTCCCTACTGCACTTTTCCATTGTAGAAAATAGCTGTCTTTGCACTTCTTTATTCCTTCCTAGCAGAGTATCTTGTGCTTGTTTTACTGATTTGCAGTAATCATCTTTTGTAATTTTATCTACGCATGGTGCTGAACAGCGCTTAACTTGATACTCAAGACATGGTCTTTTTGTTGAAGAGAAATATTGATCTGAACATACTCTTAAGAGAAAAGCTTTTTGCAATGATAATATAGTGTTCTTAACAGCAGCGGCAGATGGAAAAGGGCCGTAGTAATGAAACTCATTCTTCTTAAACTTACCTCTATATTTCGCTATTCTTGGATAATCATGCTTAGAAATTGTTATATAAGGATAAGATTTTCCATCCCTAAGCAAAATATTATAAGATGGTTTTAACGATTTTATTAACTGTGCTTCAAGAAGCAATGCTTCGATTTCATTCTCAGTGATGAATATTTCAACCTTAATAACCTGTAAGATCATTACTCTGATTCGTTCAGAAAGGTTTTCGAATTGAAGGTAGTCGGATAATCTCGACTTCAAGTTTTTTGCTTTACCAATGTATAAAACCTTATTCTTATCTCCAATCATCTTATAAACGCCACAGGATTGTGGAGATGATTTGATTTGTTCCTTATATTGCCTGAGCATTTATCAATTGTTTAACCTGTATAAGGTTAAACTCTGCTACTAAATGAAAGGTAGAAACAACATTTGCAAGCAAAGATAACCTGTTTATTCTAAGCTCATTAGAATCACAGTTAATCTTTACACTGTCCATAAATTGATTGATAAATGGAGCAAAACGAGCAAGTTCATCAAGCGCTGTATTAAAGTCGTTATTTTCTATCGCTTGTTTGATGTTTTTACAAGCAGCTATAGCACAATTTGATAGCGCAATCTCCTCATCTTCAATCAAAAACTTCTTACTGTAAGATGCATTATAAGTAGTGCCATCACTTTTTCTCACTTTGCTCATCATGTTACTGGCTCTTTTATAAGTGCTTAGAACCTGTTCACCTTCTTTTGTACTAAGATAACGATCCAATATCACAGTTTGCTTTTCCGCTTTCAGCAGATCATTAATATCGACTTTATATAGTATTGAATCTACAACATCTTGCCTTATATTTCTATTTTTTAAAATAATCTTGAACCTTTCTAAGCAGAATTTAAATACTAGTTCTGAAATTTGTTTTTCACTTGGCTTATCAACTGGAGTTATATTTTTATTCAATAGAAGCCTTGAACATAAAGATACTGACTTATCTATCAGCAATCTAATTGGAATATGCAAATTATTTTCAAGTATTGTTCTAATTATACCAATTGTCATTCTCCGCAAACCAAACTGATCATACGAACCAGAGATTTTCTCACCTGCTGCAATTAAGCCAACCAAACTATCCATTTTGTCTGCAATAGCTACAGCAATCGCAGTAGGAGATTTAGGGCATTCTTGGTCCGATCCAATTGGCTTATAGTGCTCAGTTATAGCTTCCACTACTTCTTTATCCTCTTGAAAATAAGAAGCGTAGTATCCACTCATTACTCCTTGCAATCCCGGAAATTCTTTCACTATCAACGTTGCAAGATCTGCCTTTGCTAAATATGCAGCACGTTCAACTTTAATTAATGAAGCATGTGGAATAAATATCGCTACATACTTTGAAAGAGCGATAATACGCTTCACTTTTTCTTCTACGCTACCGAGCGAAGCATGAAATGAAATAGAGCTCAATTTTTTGACATAGTAATCTAGGTTTTCCTTCTTGTCTTGAGATATCAAAAACTGGGCATCAGCAAGACGTGCTTCTAATATTCTTTCATGGCCTTTGACAACTTCATTGTTGTTAACATTTACAACAGTAACAAAATGTGATATTTTCTGTCCATCACTTAAAGCAAGATACTTTTGCTGCGTATTAATTATACTAAGTATTACTTCCTTCGGTAATTCTGATGATTTTACTTTACCAAATAATACTATTGGCCACTCTATAAGCCCTGCCAATTCATTAAGTAAATAATCATTTTTTTCAAGTTGTAAGTTCTCCTCTTTTGTAAACTTATTAATCTGATCTAGTATAAATTGCTTTCTTTTGTCCAACTGGAGAATGACATTATTTTTTTCTAACAATTCAAAATAGTCTTTGGGTGTTTTAACAGTAAGTACTGCATCACCTGAAAGAAACCTATGACCATACGTCACGTTGCATGCTGTAACCCCTGCAAAAGATATAGGTATTATTTCGTCATTTAAAATACATAGAATATTTTTAATTGGCCTAACCCATCTCTCTTTTCTTTCACTCCATCTCATACTCTTTGGCCAAGAAAAGTTTTTTAGCATTTCCTCCAGTTGATTTTTGAGAAACCCGTTGATGTTAAATAAGCAGCTTTCTCTCTTAATGAAGTAAAAATCTTCATCGTTTACTTTGCGAATGAGTAAATCTTCTTCACCTTTCCGATTTTTTCTCAAAAAACCTTCGATAGCACTTTTCGGTGCATTAACTCTTGGTCCTTTAATCTCATTGTTAGAATCTTTTAGCTCCAAAGCACTTATGCCATCAATAAAAAGAGCAATGCGACGTGCAGTCACATAAACTTCTATAGATGCAAATTTCACATTATTTTTACTAAAAGCATTAGTGATATAGCTCTTAACCTGAGCTGCAGATGAATTCTGCATTCTTGATGGAATTTCTTCTGAAAGACATTCAAACAATAATTGTGACAACATATTCTACTTTGCTCTATATAATTCACAGCATTTTTTTGTTAACTCTCTCACTCTACCAATATAGGCTGTACGTTCATTCACACCAAGCACACCTCTTGCATCAAGTAGATTAAGTAGATGGCTCGTTTTAATACATTGGTCATAAGCTGCTATCGGCAATTCTTTTTCAACAAGGAATTTACACAGTTTTTCTGTATCCTCAAACTGCTGTTGTACTACTTTAGTATCATAATAATCAAGTGCCAGGTAAGAAAACTCTCGCTCTCTTTGTTTAAAAATATCTCCATAAGTTGCACCGCTACCGTTCCACATTATGTCGTAAACATTATCTACACCCTGTATGCACATTGCTAAACGCTCTAACCCATATGCTACTTCACCAGGAATTATTCTGCAGTCAATACCTCCCACTTGCTGTATATAAGTAAGTTGTGTTACTTCCATTCCGTTGCATGTAACCTCCCAACCAAGACCGGATGCGCCAACACTTGGGTTTTCCCAATCATCTTCAATAAACTTAATATCATATTCTTTTGTCGATACACCAAGAGCTTTTAAGCTATTTAAGTAAATATCTTGCAAATTGCTGCCAGATGGTTTTATTATAACTTGGTATTGATGATGCTGATATAAACGATTAGGGTTGTCGCCATAGCGTCCGTCTGCAGGTCTGATTACTGGTTGTAGATACGCAATTTTTGTTGATTTTTCGTCAATCGCTGACATGATTGTTGCGGGATGTAGTGTTCCAGCTCCAACTTCAGACGTATATGGATGAAGTATAGTACACCCTTCATCTGCCCAAAAATCTTGTAATCCCTTTATTATATCCTGTAGATTCACGCAAACTGTATATCTTTTAAACTGAATACATAAGCAAATAAGTACTATTCTATACTTATTTTTTTAATAGTGCCATGAAAATAGTCACTCAAGGCTATTGAACTTTCTTTTACATACTCAAATATGCTTTTGTTTAAAACAATCGCATCATGCATAGTCAGATCGCAGAATATAAATGCAGTCAAGTACAATAAAATCACTGCATAAAACACATGAAAAATCCCTTCAAATGTGATTGATATTGCATTGTTATAACTAAGCTGTATCGTACTTATCGGCCATGGTTTTATTACTTCTACAATATTAAAAAATAAATAAGGTATTATAAAGAAAAAGAACAAATGCATAAGATCATTAAACCAAAATGGACATTGAAGTATTGCCTTGCATATACTTAAATAGAATTTACTTACAATATAATAAATTGACATTATTGCCGGCATCGAAAACGCAACAGTCATCACCTGTCCTGATGCTATTTGTATTACTATATTCTCATCACTGCTGGCTGAAGGATCTTGAGTATGAAAAATAGATATGCCAACTAATTGCAGCACTAACATAACTATTGCTAGCTTGGTAAAAATAGCAGCTACAACTATGCCTGAATTCGGCATTTTATATAGTATAAAATCACCTCCGTATGTAAGCATTAATATAATGTCGGTAATAAATAATATTAGAAAAGAAGACCAATAATGCTGCCAACCCGGTAAATATCCTACTCCTAAAAAAGAGCTTACTATTTTGGCAGGAAAAACCTTGCCTAGCACCTTACCCAAAAATTGAAAAAAAATCCCCATGTCCTAACTAACACTTGACTTATATTTTTCACAATACTGAATTGTAATGGACTTATCAATACACTTCTTGCATAGAAAAAAGGCAAATAGTTAAAAACGATCTAAATTTACCAATAACCGTTATCCCTTCTTTCTTCATATTAGTGCCTCTATCCCAGTGCTCCTTTTCCTGTCATTCAAGTAGCCCCTTTGCGTCATTAGATCTCTTGCATAACTGGAATTCAAAAGTTGATGTCATTCCAGCTCATGACGCTGGAATCTAGTCTTTATTATGATTCAATTTGCGGTTAGTTTTTCTGGATCACAGTGTCACGCACTGTGATATGATGTCAGTATGTATAGCTAATTCAAAATATTAAAAAATTTACTAAATAAAAAAAGGCAAAAGAACCCCCTTATAGCGAGTTTTATAATTTAAATTGGCGTTGTAATAATGTGCTAACAAGCGCGATTTGGCTGAACGTAGAAAAAATAAAAAAGACATGCAGCCGCTATAATTTTATGTAATTTGCCAATAAATACCTGAGTTTTTTACTGAATTTTTGTTGTTAAATCTGCAGAGATTAAAAACAAGGATAAATACTTTTATTGATATGATAAGGAAAGTGGGAAGGTTTGTCAAGTCACTTCGGCCAGCTACCTACTTAGATGTTCCACACTGCTAAGTAGATACCAAATTTTTTGCAACATCAAGTGCAGCATAGGTAAATATTGCACTTGCACCTGCACGTTTAAAACCAATTAAGGACTCATAAATCACTCTGTTATAATCCAACCAGCCATTATTTGCTGCAGCTTTTATCATTGCGTATTCACCGCTTACTTGGTAAGCAAAAATCGGAAAATTAAACTTTTCACTTGCTGTTTTTATTACATCTAAGTATGGCATACCCGGCTTTATCATAATAAAATCTGCACCTTCATCTATATCCATTTCGATTTCGCAGATTGCTTCACGTGCATTTCTATAATCCATTTGATAACCACTTTTGTCGATGAAATTTGATGATGCGCACGAACCGACAACTTGCCTGAACGGCGCATAGAAGCTAGAACAGTACTTTACTGCATAGGACAATATTGACACATTCTGAAAGTTATTATCATCCAATGTTTTTCTTATTTTTCCTATCCTGCCATCCATCATATCAGAAGGAGCAACTATATCGCATCCTGCTTTTGCTAAAACAAGTGCTTGCTTACATAATGCTGACACAGTCTCGTCATTTTCTACATCTATCCTACTGCTTTTTAAAATGCCATCATGACCGTGAGTAGTGTATGGGTCTAGTGCAATGTCTGCAATAATGCCAATATCCGGTACATTTGATTTTACAGCACAAATTGCTTTACAGATTAAATTGTCAGGATTGTACGCTTCCTCGGCGTTTTCAGATTTTAGTTTACTATCAACTACAGGAAAAATTGCAACAGCATTAATCCCCGAGTCCTTAGCTTTCTGAATTATAGAAATTAATCCATCTATTGAATAACATTTGATATCAGGTAAGCCAGAAATTGGCTCAATTGTTTCTTCTCCGTCATGAACAAATAAGGGAAAAATCAAATCATTTACTGATAAAGTGCTTTCACTTGTTAAATTGCGAATCCACTTGCCTGAGCGCCTACGCCTTAACCTTGTATTTGGGAAATTAAACATTGGATCCAGGCAAATTCCCAGTAAAAAGCAACACTCCTGAAATGAGTATTACCCAAAGTACCGATATTGGCAAAAATACTTTCCAACCAAGACGCATTAATTGATCATAACGATAACGAGGTATTGTAGCTCTAATCCAAACAAATATAAACAAAAGTACAACTATCTTCAAAACAAACCAGATTAAACTAGGAATTTTATACAGCAAACTAAGCTCTAATGGAGGATACCACCCTCCTAGAAAGAATATTGTCATCATAGCGCTTGCTAAAATCATATTTGCATATTCTCCCAAGAAAAAGAGAGCAAAAGGCATTGATGAATACTCGACGTTATACCCAGAGACGAGCTCTGCTTCAGCTTCTGGTAAGTCAAATGGGTGACGATTAGTTTCGGCAAGCAAAGAAATAAAAAATATTATTCCTATAGGCATTAGTAATAAATCAATCCAAAATGGCATATTATGTTTCGCTACCACCATCTCTCCAAGATTTAATGTGCCAGTTGTAATAACAACTGTAGCAACTATTAGACCTATTGAAACTTCATATGAAATCATTTGAGCAGCTGACCTTATAGCGCCAAGAAATGCATAATTAGAATTACTAGACCAGCCTGCAATAATAATGCCATATATTCCCAAAGAGGATATAGCTAGCACATAAAGCACTCCAACATTAATATTTGATATTACCTTAGGGATTATTACCTGCTGTCCATTTTCTGTAATTATTTCAGCTCCAAATGGTATAACTGCCCAGGAAATTAATGCTAAAATAAAGGTGAGCATTGGAGCCATAATAAACAGTATGGTGTTTGCTCTAAATGGTATTATCGGCTCTTTAATTATCAATTTGATAGCATCTGCAAATGGCTGTAGTAGCCCAAATGGCCCTACTACACTTGGACCATGCCTTAGTTGAATTGCACCAATAACTTTACGCTCAAAGTACACTAAATATGCTACTGAAAGCAAAAGTGGAATAAGAAGAAAAAGAATATCAAATATCAAGTACATGCAACCCTAAATCAAAAAAATAGTTCATAATTGTGGCAATAAAAAATACAGCAAATGCTCTAGACACAAAAGACAATGTCCCTATTGAAATCAATAGGACAACACTTTTCTGTACAGCATTTAGCTTAATAGAATAGTAAAATGATATGCATATGAATGACACTAGTGACATCATAATTAAGATCATTGTGAGAGGCAAATAATTCCCTCTTCCCTCGGTAACTATAATAAATGTTATTGCCATCCATACATATCCTTCCGTAAATAGTGCAATAATATCATTGATAAAATCAACTAGCTTATAAACGAACTGTTTTTCTAATGTATTTTGTTCTTTACACAAAAATATAGAGTTTAATTTTCGTTGAAAATATACCAGAGTTATTAGTAATAATGGTGTTAGAATAAATAAAATATTAAGTAGAGTGTTCATAAAAATCCTTAGTACAATCTGCCATTATTTTTGAAGCACGACCTATTGAGTCTGTCATATAAAAATTACACTCCTTTAAAGTAAAAGGCGTATTACTTAAATTTATTTTACCATTGCTGATTGGTACCCATGTATTTTTTACCACTTGATCAACACTTCTAAACTGTGGACCGATAGTATCTAATTTTTTTCTCACATCAAATAAACTATCATATAACAAGGAAAGGCTCAAATATTGGGATAAATTTTTAATAATCAACCAATCTTCCTTTGCTTCACCAGGAGGAAAAACAGCTAAATTTGTTCTCTGTACTCGCCCTTCAGTATTTACATAAGTTGCATATTTTTCTGTGTATGCAGCTCCAGGTAGAATGACATCTGCTATATGCGCTCCCCTATCACCATGGTGGCCTTGATAAATTACAAATGTATTTTCTAATTTTGATGTATCAATTTCATCTGCACCAAGAAGATAAACAACTTCCACCTCGCCACTTTCTGCTTGCTTTAGTATTTGACTAATATCTTTTCCATCTTTTTTAGGAACAAATCCAATATCGAGTCCACCAACTCTTGCTGCAGCCTTATGCAGTACGTTAAAGCCATTCCAGTTATCTCTGATCATGTTAAATTTTTCTGCAATTTTGCCAGTTAGCGCTAAAATTGATTCAGAATCATCTCTTACTAATGCATCTTGACCGATGATGAGCATAGGATTTGAGGCAACACTCAGCAGCTTGCAAAATTTATGATTTCCTTTTGCTATTTCGTCTAAGATATTTGGGTTATTGCCTAACCTCTCAACATGGTATAAATACTCAACGTTAGGGCCAATGCTTGCAATAGGAAAATTGCCTTGTAAATATCTCTTTCTCAATCTTGCATTAATGATTGGTGCTTCTATCCTTGGATTCGTATTGATTAGCAAGCATAAATCTGCACTTTCTATACCCTGAATAGTGGTATTGAACACATAAGATCCACGATTACTTGATATAAGATTTGCACCATCTTGCCTGCAGTCTATATTCCCCGAACCAAGCTTCTGCATCACTTCTTTGAGTAGAAGCATAGACTCACAATCTGCTAAATCACCTGCAATTGCAGCTATTTTGTTTGATTTCGTACTCTTTAGTTTCTTTGCAGCAAAAGCCAATGCTTCATTCCAATCAACTGGAATTAATTTGCCCTCTTTTTTTATATAAGGTCGATCGAGGCGTTGTACTTTGAGTCCATCGTAAGCAAAACGAGTTTTGTCTGATATCCATTCTTCGTTCACTTCTTCATTGAGTCTTGGCAATATTCGCATAACTTCAGGACCACGACAATCAACTCTAATATTACTTCCCACAGCATCTAGCACATCTATAGTTTCACAATGTGATAGCTCCCATGGACGTGCTGTAAAAGAATAGGGCTTTGAAGTTAAAGCTCCCACCGGGCAAAGATCTATAATATTCCCAGATAATTCAGAGCTAATATGCCTTTTTATGTAAGTACTAATCTCTATATTTTCTCCCCTTCCAATTCCTCCAAGTTCATTTGTACCTGCAACATCAGACAAAAATCTAACACACCGAGTGCAATGAATACACCTGTTCATTGCAGTTTCAATCAGCGGACCAAAATGTTTTTTTGGCACAGCCCTCTTATATTCATCAAGTCTGCTGATTCCTTTACCATAAGCCATCGTGATATCTTGCAAATCGCATTCACCACCTTGATCGCAAATTGGGCAATCAAGCGGGTGGTTAATTAGCAAAAACTCAAGCACACCTTCACGTGCTTTTTTAACCTTAGGGGTATCAGTGTGAATAACCATCCCTTCTGCAACTGGCATTGCACAAGAGGCTACTGGTTTTGGAGGGCTACCCTCAACTTCAACCAAACACATTCTGCAGTTACCAGCAATTGCTAAACGCTCATAATAACAAAACCGCGGAACTTCAACGCCCACAACTTCACAAGCTTGAATTATAGTGAGCCCATGCTCTACTTCACATTCCTTAGAATTAATAGTAACTTTAACCACAACTACTATACAGCTTCCCACTTTATAGGATTGCCGCTTACCTCATCTTCAACTAGATTGCCGTTATCGTATTGAGCAGACATATAGTTCATACGTGAATCACGGTCTATATATCTAACCGGCTTTACCGGTTTATCCTTATACATTTTTTGTTCTGCTTTCTTACGCTGAGTAGGGTTATTTTTACTAGCTGTTTTCGCTTTTCCGCCTGCTGCCATATAAACTCCTAAAAACTTCCTATTTTATTCTAACACTTAAGTATATACCGTCAATACCAAATAGCTTTAAAGTTTTAATAGTCCATCATTACAATCATCATTTGAACAAAATACTTTCTCTTGATGCTGCTCAAGTGTGTAACTTTAGAATCCCCAAAAAAGAAAATGTAAGTTACTTTGATGATATCATTTTCTACGTCTTATAAATAGACATTCATGTAGCCGTAAATTAAGCTATAAACTCAATACAAAGATCCTTAATTATTAATCTCATAGTACTTCTCAACCAACTTATTTAGCAACCTTACACCGAAACCTACTGCCCCTCTTGGAGAAATATCAGTGCCTTTTTCGTGCCAAGCAGTGCCTGCAATGTCTAAATGTGCCCAACAAGTGTCGTTTACAAAACGCTGTAGAAACTGTGCAGCCATTATACTATCTCCACCAGAACCTGCAGGAGCTATATTTTGCACATCAGCAATCGGCGAATCAATAATTTTGTTATAAGTTTCATTCATAGGAAAACGCCATAATTTCTCATTTACTTCATTTCCTGCATCAATCAGATGATTCGCTAATTCATCGTTATTTGAAAAAAGACCAGCATATTCATTATTTCCCAGTGCAACCACTATAGCACCAGTTAAAGTTGCAAGGTCGATCATAAATTTCGGTGCAAATCTATCTTGTGTATACCATAAAGCATCCGCAAGTATTAGTCTTCCCTCTGCATCGGTATTTAATATTTCTATTGTTTGTCCAGACATTGAAGTGACTACATCGCTCGGTCTTTGAGCATTACCATCCACTGCATTTTCTGCAAGTGCAACCACACCAATTGCATTTACTTTTGCTTTTCGCCCAGCTAGAGTATGCATCACTCCAACTACAGTAGCAGAACCTGCCATGTCATATTTCATTGACTCCATACCGCGTGAGGGTTTAAGTGACACTCCACCAGTGTCAAACGTTATACCCTTGCCTATAAAAGCTATTGGTTTTTGTTCTTGAGAAGCCCCATTCCATTTTATCACCACTAACTTTGGCTCTTTACTACTTCCTTGTGCTACTCCAAGCAGGGCTCCCATTTTTTTCTCTTCCATTTGCTTTTTATCAAGCACTTCAACCTCAAGACCAAGTTTAGTAAGTTCAGCTTTTATACGATTAGCGTAAGACTCTGGATATAAAATATTAGGTGGCTCAGTAGTAAAAGCACGTGCAAGAAAGATACCTTCACCTTCGTGTTTTAAACGCTCAAATGATTTTTCAATGCTACTTAACTGTTCATCTTTTACTAATAATGTAATTTCCTCTACTTCTGTAATTTTTTCATCCTTTTTAGTTTTATACTTATTAAACTTGAAACTGCGCAGAAATGCTCCATATGCAACATTTGCTGTACTGCCCTCGATTGAAATAGCTGCTCGCTTGATTCTTAATCTGCTTAGCTCACAATATATTTTACCACCAATATTTAATCCTTTGCTTTCATCCCATTCATCTCTCATTCCAAGACCAGCAACTATAATATTTTTTCCCTCTGATGAAGTAACGGAGAAAAATTCACCAAAACCTCCATTAAAACCACTAAATTTCTTGATGTTATCTATAGCTTGCTTATCTTGTAGAACATTAGTTATGAGCTTATCACCCTCAAACAAACCTACCACTAGCGTCTCAAAATCGGGTAAAGCTTTAGAAATTGTTATCTTCATCGTTGACATCTCCGTTGCAAATAATTGTAAGCTGCACATAAAACATAGTAAAAACATTAGTAAGATATTTTTCATATACATTTTAAGTACAATAGCGCTTAAGACTACTATGAACTCCCCTGATATGCAAGGGCTTTATCTTTTATCAGAAAATTTGTTATGCCCACCTAGGGTTATATTAAATGTGTAGGTCTTCATGGCCTGATTGTTATAAGTAAATGGTGCTATCAGAAGGCTTGCAAGTCCACTCTCAATAAGATTACCAAGAAGAAGATCATCACAGTTATCGCAATTATGATCAGCAAAAAACATTTGTGTTGTGAATTCTGGAAAATCTGGATGTTGGACCAAAAAGTTGATGTGTGGAGCCCTATCACCAATTTTACCTGGTACTATTGTAATAAAATTATAATAGCCAAGGTTATTTACTACAAATCTTCCTGATCCAGCAAAATTTGGATCAAGCTCCACATTTTCATCATAATAGCTCATGCCAAGTGAGTCTGCGTGCCATATAGAAACCACAGCATTTTGTATCGGTAAGCAATTTACATCAGTAACTCTACCCACTACATTTATTAATTCTCCTGCTGCATTATTTGGAGAGCCAGGTTTTCTTCTTAAATTATTTGAAGAGTTAAAGCTTTTTGGCCTTGTTTCAAGATCATAAATCCCTGGAGTTTCAATACAATTAAGCAAAATAGGATCAGCCGCAAATAATGACAAATCGAATATAAATTGTACTAAAAACGCTAATAAGATATTTTTTACATTCATTTTGTTTATAGTGCTTTTATCAGAATTATAGCAACCTTTTTCTTTTATTAAAGACAAGACTTTCTTTGAATCCTCCTTAGAATCACAACTATCCTTTCAGTGTATGAGTTTTAGGTTTTAGTACTGCATACACAACTGCACGGACTTCCAATTTAGAAATTGCAAATCAATCCAAACACGCAAGTGTAATGTTACCGCCACATGCTGTAGTGTTGACACTTACAACCTTTTCTATAGAAAAACGTTGCAGATAATTAGGACCACCAGCTTTTGGTCCGGTACCTGACAGTCCTCTACCGCCAAATGGTTGCATTCCAACTGCTGCACCTATTTGATTGCGATTGATGTATACATTTCCAACTGATATTTTCTTGCTTATTAAATCGATCTTACTTTGTACACGGCTTTGCAAAGAAAACGTAAGTCCATATCCTGTATTGTTTATATCACTTATAACTTCATTTAACTGCGACTTATTAAAACGTATGATATGTAAAATAGGCCCAAACACTTCTTGCTTTAATTGCGAAATTTTTTGTATCTCATAAATGTACGGAGGAAAGAAATAACCATTATAAGAATTTGTATCCATGGGTACCTTGGACAAAAGGTTTGAATCTTCATCCCTTGATATTTTTTCCGTATGTTTAGTGAGCATATCAATAGATGCTTTGTCAATTATTGGACCAATATCTGTGCTCAGTTGTATTGGGTCACCTATCTTTAGTTCTTGAGCTGCATTGCATATCATTTTTATCTGTTTTTCTGCTATATCTTCTTGAATAAATAGCACTCTGAGAGCAGAACAACGTTGACCGCCACTGCGAAATGCAGAAATTAAAACATCCTTAGTTACCTGCTCTAAAAGAGCAGAACTATCAACAATCATAGCATTTAATCCACCAGTTTCAGCGATAAGTGGCACAATAGGACCATCTCTGCTGGCAAGCATTCTATTAATTATTTGAGCGGTCTGTGTTGAGCCGGTAAAAGCTACACCGGAAATTCTATTATCTGGCACTAATATTTTACCTAAATATCGACCATCTCCTGGAACAAGATGTAATACATTTTTTGGTATTCCAGCTTCGTGTAGTATCTTAACGGCTTCATAGGCAATAATCGGCGTTTGCTCTGCCGGTTTTGCCAGCACTGCATTACCTGCTACAAGTGCAGCTGAAACCTGCCCAATGAAGATAGCAAGTGGAAAATTCCACGGTGATATGCATAAGAAAACTCCTCTGCCCTCAAAAAAGATGAAGTTATCTTCACCTGTTGGACCTGGCAATTTTTTCCAGTCATTCAGTTCGTTTTTTGCTATCATTGCATAATAGCGCAAAAAGTCGATTGCCTCTCTTACTTCTGCTATTGCATCGGATAAAATTTTTCCTGCTTCCAAGATCAGAATGTAAACCAACTCTTTCATCCTTTCCTCAAGCAAATCTGCAGCTTTTTCAAGGCATTTAGCGCGCTCTTCTGCTGAAATATTCTGCCACTTAGTAAAAGCACTATGTGCTATTTCAAGAGCATTTAAAGCCTGAGCGCTTGTTGTACTTGACACTTCTCCAATTACATTTTCCAAATGTGCAGGATTTACTACTTCGATAAATTCAGCACTATCAAGTAGTGCCTTTCCATCAATTATTGGCCCAACTTGCCATTTCTTTTCACTAAATTTTTTTATATCATTTGCAAATTGCGAAACTGTAATTGAATCACTAATATCCATCCCCAAGGAGTTTTTTCTTTCCTCTCCAAAAATATCTTGTGGCAATGGAATGTTTTGATGAGGTTCATATTCTAAACTTTTAGCTTTTTCTAATGGATCCGAGACTAATTCTTCAATTTTAACGTTAGGATCATTTATTTGATTGACGAACGAACTATTAGCTCCATTTTCAAGAAGACGCTTAACAAGATATGGTAATAAATCACTACGTTTACCAATTGGTGCATATATACGACAGCTGATGCTTGTTGCAAGTTCTGACATTGCATAATCATATAAATCCTCACCCATTCCGTGTAAACGCTGAAACTCAAATCCAGGATGATCTTTGTCAGCAAGCTCTATTATAGTAGCAAAAGTATAGGCATTATGAGTTCCAAAGCATGGGTAAAAGTGATTTACTTTGCTTAAAAGCTTCTGTGCACACGCAAGGTAGCATACATCAGTATAGCTTTTTCTTGTAAATATTGAATAACCACTTAACCCTAGCTCTTGTGCACACTTGATTTCTGAGTCCCAATATGCACCTTTCACAAGCCTCACCATAATTTTATGCTTTGATCGGATAGCAACATCCTCAACAAAATCAAGCACAGATAAAGCACGTTTTTGATATGCTTGTACAGCCAAGCCAAGCCCTCCCCACTGAGAAAGTGACTCATCAAGACGCAGTTGCTCGAATAAAACTAATGACATCTCAAGTCTTTCTGATTCTTCTGCATCTATGCATAGTGAAATGTTGTATTTTTTTGCTTCACGACAGAGCTCTAAAACCCTAGTAAATATCTCACCAGCAATTCGGTCAAATTGACCAAATTCATAACGTGGGTGCAAAGCAGAAAGTTTTATTGAAATTCCATGGGATTTAAAACAATCATTCACTTCAGTAGTTGCACCTATAGCTTTTATTGAGTGCATGTATGAATCAAAACACTCTTCTGCATCTTCAGCTGTGTGAGCAGCTTCGCCAAGCATATCAAAAGAGTATAAAAACTTACTATTGTCATCTAGTTTTGCATATCTTAAAGCTTCTTCTATGGTTTCTCCAACAACAAAATGATTACCAAGCATAGACATTGCTTGTTTTACTGCTTTGCGAATGATCGGTTCTCCTAAATTCTTAAGTAACTTAGAAATTGCGTAATAGAACTTCGAATCGCCTTCATTATCTCTCAATATACTGCTACCTATCATCAAGCTCCATGTGGAAGCATTAACAAACAATGAAGAGGAACGCCCCAAGTGTTTATTCCATTCTTGGTTGGTAATTTTATCTTTGATCAATTCGTCTATTGTGTAATCATCTGGTATTCTAAGTAGCGATTCAGCAAGGCACATCAATGCTATTCCTTCATCATTGGAAAGCGAATATTGCTGCATAAAGGAATCTACAATACTTAATTTATTGTGTTTGATTTTTTCAATAACTTGTTTTGCAATATTGTAAATTCTGTTTTTCGAATCAACCGAAAGTTCTACTTTTTCTACAAGATAACGTACACAGCTTTTTTCATCAGTACGATAAAATCCTTGTAAACGTTTTCTGAGTTCATTAGGTTCTTGTATAGAGCTAATCATAATTATCTATAAAACACCTTTACTATATGTAAGGTAAAATTATATCATAACTTCGCATAGAACAAATCATTATTTAAAAGGACCAGGGCTGGAGCTAAAAGAAGTCTAGTACTTACTTTTACTAAGTCGAAAGAAGTATGTAGCTTAACACTCCACCACTCATTAAGTATTTAATCTCAGTTGCGGTTTGTACACAGCATTTGAGTTGTATTGATTGCTTTGAATTATCCTGTCTTTTAATGATACATTCTAGATTTCCATTTGATACTATTTCACCTTTTATGCTTATTATCTCACTACCATCAAATATCTTTCTGGTTATTCCATTTTGGAATATAAGTGGAAGAACACCCATGCCGACCAAGTTGGACCTATGTATGCGTTCAAAACTTTCTGCAATCACAGCTTTAATTCCCAGTAATGCAGTACCCTTTGCTGCCCAATCCCTACTTGAACCTGTACCATATTCTTTTCCTGCAATGACAACTAATGGAACAGCTTCTCTTTTATATTGCATTGCTGCATCAAAAATTGACATAGTTTCTTGAGAAGGAATATGTTTTGTATAGCCACCCTCAGCGCTCACCATTTTATTTCTTATTCTGATATTAGCAAAGGTTCCACGCATCATTACGTTGTGGTTACCGCGGCGAGATCCATATGAATTGAAATCTTGCGGTTCAACTCCAAGACCTTTTAAATATATGCCTGCAGGACTATTTGAGGCAATATTTCCAGCAGGGGAAATGTGGTCGGTAGTGACGCTATCGCCAAACATCGCTAGTATTTGCGCATTCTTTATATCAACTATGTTGCTTCCATTGTTCTTAGTCGATAAATTATCAAAATAGGGAGGGTTTTGTATATAAGTGCTTTTCGTGTCCCAATCATAGATTTCACCTTTCTCACACTTTATCTTTTGCCAATGCTCATCACCAGAAAAAACATCCTTATACTTTTGTATGAACATTTCACGCGTCACAACACTTTTAACACAGCTCTCAACTTCATTATTTGTTGGCCATATATCTTTGAGATAGACATCATTTCCATTCTTATCTTTGCATATTGAATCTTTTGTCAAATCAATTTGCACAGTGCCTGCAAGTGCATATGCAACAATAAGTGGCGGAGATGCCAAGTAATTAGCTTTGACTAACGGATGAATTCTTCCTTCAAAGTTACGATTGCCAGACAAAACTGCAGCAACAGTTAAGTTTTTGTTTTTTATATCATCCTCTATATCCTTATTAAGTGGACCAGAATTTCCAATGCAAGTTGTGCAGCCATATCCAACTAGATTAAAACCCAAAGCATTTAGATCTACCTGTAATCCAGACTTTTCTAAATATTCTGTCACAACTTGTGACCCTGGAGCAAGAGAAGTTTTAACCCAAGGCTTTGATTTTAATCCAAGTTTAATTGCATTACGAGCTACAAGACCTGCAGCAATCATCACACTTGGATTTGAGGTGTTAGTGCAGCTTGTTATTGCTGCAATCACTACGCTGCCACTCTGGAGCTGATCGCCATAGATAGGTTCCAACGGAGGTCTGTTTGTCTCATTAATAGGAAAAGATGTAGAAAAAGATTCCGCTACTTCTGAAAGGAAAACCTTATCCTGTGTTCTTTTAGGACCAGCCATCACTGGCTTTACGCTTGATAAATCAAGCTCTAGTGTGTCAAAAAATGCTAACTCATTACTGCTACGCCACAATCCCTGCTCTTTTGAATAGACTTCAACTAATTTGATCAGCTCTTCTGGTCGCCCTGTTAAATGTAAATAATCGAGTGTTTTCTGATCAATTGGAAAAAACCCACAAGTTGCACCATACTCTGGGGCCATGTTAGCTATAGTGGCCCTGTCTGCTAGAGATAAATAATCTAAACCATCACCATAAAATTCTACAAATTTACCAACAACACCTTTTGTTCTTAGGATACTGGTAACCGTCAGCACTAAATCAGTCGCAGTTACTCCTTCCGGTAGTCTGCCAATTAATTTAAATCCAACTACTTCTGGAATCACCATACTAATTGGTTGACCAAGCATCACAGACTCAGCTTCTATGCCTCCAACACCCCAACCAAGGACTGATAACCCGTTAATCATTGTAGTGTGACTGTCAGTACCAACTAAAGTGTCAGGATATATGACCCCATCATTATTACACACAACTTGCGCTAAATACTCAAGGTTTACTTGATGGCAAATTCCAGTACCTGGTGGTACTACTCTAAAATTTGTGAAGGACGACTCTCCCCACTTTAAAAATTGATATCTCTCCAAATTTCTTTTTACTTCTAGCTCAACATTTTTACTGAATGCGGAAGTGCTTCCATAACTATCTACTTGAACAGAGTGATCGATCACAAGATCAACAGTTACAGATGGATTTATTTTGCTTGGGTTACCTCCGTTTTTCTTCACATAATTACGCATTGAAGCTAAGTCAACGACAGCAGGAACTCCTGTGAAATCCTGCATCAAAACCCTTGCTGGCTTGTAGCTAATTTCGTGATTAATGTGTTTCTTGACGCAATTTGCTAATATCTTTATGTCATCTAATTTAACGCTTACTCCATCTTCGTTGCGCAATAAATTTTCAAGCAATACCTTGAGTGAACAAGGCAATTTGGTTAAATTTACTCCTAAGAATTTACCAGCGTTACTTAGGTTAAAGTAGTTATATAACCTTCCATCAATATTTAAAGTCGTCTTTGCATTTAAAGAATTGTTCATCCTGTATTAGTTAAAATTGGAATTACTAGCGCTACTTTTTTGTTGTTGACTTTGCTGCTGATACATAGTTTCAAAATCTATAGGATCTAGCATAAGTGGAGGAAACCCACCACTACTTGTAGTTCTTGCAATTACTTCTCTTGCAAAAGGAAAAAGAAAAGTAGGCCCGCCAATAAACAAAGCTTGTCTTACTTCCTCTTCACTCAACTCTTTCAAATTTTCTATTGAAAAAATACCACAATACTTTATCTCACAAATGAAAGCTATACCATTTTTTATATCTTCATCTTTTACCGTCGCTTTGACTTCTATATGCAAAGTAATTTCATGAAAAGGTTTTTCTTCATTTATTCCTTCTTTGCTTTCCGTTCCTTCTAATTTTGCTGAATTAATATTAACCGTTACATTAATATCGGGAGCTTTACTAGAAGGAAGGAATGGCGAATTTGGATTCTCAAACGAAAGATCTTTGACATACTGACCATGAATTTTCATTTTGTGTTGTAACATTTCTTACTTCTCCTTTAATTAAGTTGAGATATTTAATACTTTCTTATATAATATATTCATTTATAAACGAATAGCAAACCTAACTATAGGCTAATATGCAAAACATATTTTTATCAATAATTAATAATATTTAGATACTTTATATACCAAGGGGTTAAGTTACCATGATAGAGCTTGTAATATATGCTTTACTAGCGGCGTTTATTTTTTCACGCTTATACAATTCTTTAGGAAGATCAGCCAGTCTCAACCTAAAAAAGCTAACAGTTGTATTGGATGCAAGTCAAAGTAAAGAGGATGTGGTAGAAAATATCGAAGATTATATTTATAGCAACGACAAAAGTTCAATAGAAGCTACTTATAAACAAATATTACAAAAAAACAGAGAGTTCTCTATTTCCAATTTTATAGAAGGTTCAAGCATAGCTTTTGAATTAATAATTAAATATTTTAACCAAGGGAATTTACCTCAATTAAAATCCCTTCTGGACAAAGATTTGTATAACAGCTTTGTGGATAAGATTAAGCATCGTAAAGAGATACACGAGTCTATAATTGTTTCTATCGTTTCACAAAAGATCTTAGAAATAAAGCTAGTAAAAAACGTAATATTTATTGCAGTATATTTCCTTTCAGAGCAAATTAACTTCGTTAAGAATAATGAAGGAGATATCATATCAGGTAGTATGTCTACTATTAACAAAGTTGAGGATGTATGGCAATTCAAAAAAAATATTAATTCATCAGATCCAACCTGGTTGCTTGTTTCCATTAACTACAAGAAGGCAAGTACCGATAAAAATTTAACAGCAAATGACAAGTAAGATTAGTTACACCGATGGAAAGTAGGCTACGAGAAATAGTACTTGATACTGAAACTACAGGTCTTGACACTGAGTCTGGCCATCGAATTATTGAGATAGGATGTGTAGAACTAATTAACCGTATTCCAACAGGTAAAACATTTCATCGATATCTTAATCCAGAGAGAGATATACCTTACCACTCATTTAAGATTCATGGTATTAGTGAGGAGTTTTTGGAAGATAAGCCACTATTTTCAGATGTTGCACTTGAATTTCTTGACTTCATATCTAATGACATCTTGGTAATTCATAATGCTGAGTTTGATATTAAGTTCCTTAATATGGAGTTAAACAAGTTGAATGCCGGGTTAATTTCCTCAGATAGAGTGCTAGATACATTACCACTTGCAAGAAAAAAGTTTGTAGGATCACCTGCTTCTTTAAATGCATTATGCAAGCGTTTTGATATATCGCTAGAAGGTAGAGAGTTACACGGAGCATTAGTTGATGCTCAATTGCTTGCAAAGGTCTATGTTGAGCTTACAGGAGGATTGCAAACCTTTTTATTTAATAATGAATGTGCTCAGGACAATAACTCTACGTTTATTCAGCATAAAGTGCGTAATTTAGCTCGCAGAGAACATTCACCAAGTATTAAAGAAATTGATGAGCATAAGAAATTGTTAGATAAAATTAATAACCCACTTTGGAAGGAATATATTGAATCAATCAACTAATCAATATATGATTTAACTTTATTGGAAACGCTTTAATGATAAAGTTTATAAGGTTATTGTCTAGTTTGCTAATAACAGTAGCAGCTATCTTCTTAGGTTATTGTTATTTTACCAAGCAAGGCATATTTGTTTCACAAAATACAGAAATTAAGGTAGGTGGAGATTTTTCTTTGATCAATCAAGACGGACAAACAGTACGCAGTAGTGATTTTAAAAATAAGTATATGATGATTTTTTTCGGATTTTCCTCATGCAAAAGAATTTGCCCTATGAATCTCGGCATAATTTCAGAAACACTTGCAAAGTTAGATAAGAAAACTGACAATAAGCTACAAACATTTTTTATCACAGTTGATCCTGAGCGCGATAACACAGAAAGGCTTAAAGAATTTCAGCAGCAATTTGACCATAGAATACAAATGCTAACTGGTGAAAGACAAAAAATAGATGAAGTAGTTGCAAAGTATAAAGTATATGCAAGTAAAGTAGATGGAGAAGAGGAAATTAACCATTCTTCAATGATATACCTTATTAGCCCTGAAGGAAAATATGTCACACACTTTGTAGCTGATTTAAATTCAGATGAAAGTCAATCTGATAAGATTCTGGCTGAGATAAAAAAATATGTAAGCTGAACTAAAGAGCTTAGCTTACTTTAAATTTATGCTAACAGCTATTTTGATTAAACTAAGTCGTTTTTTTAATTTTTTCTAGGATCAACTCAGCAGCTTTTTGTTCAGCAATTTTCTTACTAGAAGCGCATGCAGAAACTTTGCCATAATTCTCTATGAAAATTGATATAGTAAACTCAGGATTGTGTGCTGTTCCAGTTTGTTTTACAAGTTCATACTCTGGTAAAGGTAATTTGTTTTTCTGAGTCCACTCTTGCAGTGAAGTTTTAGGATCTTGAGGAGGATCGAGGATGTCTTTAGCTAGCTTTTCCCAATGTCGGATAATAAATTTTTCAACACTCTCAAGTCCACCGTCAATATAAATTGCACCTATTAGTGCCTCAAGCGAATTTTCTAAATTTTTTAAGTTACATTTCCCTCCGTTGCAACGTTCACTATTATTCATGATAATAAAGTTACCTAACTCTATTTCTTTAGCAACATTAGCAATGGTACTACCACAAACTAAATCCGTTTTTCTTTTTGCCAATGCTCCTTCTTTTTCTTCAGGAAACATTTTAAACAGCATAGCAGATACAACCATGTTCAAAATACTATCGCCCAAAAACTCTAGCCTTTCGTAGCTTACGATCTGGTCTTCGCTATTCCTTTTATTTACGCTTGGATGGGTTAATGCCTCTTCTAATATTGCATGATCTGTAAATTGATAATTAATAACTTTAGATATTATATCGTTCAAAACTTTCATGTTCATCATTCAAAAGAAAAACGCTTTCTACCACCTTTATACCAGAGAATTAGTTTTATTTTATTAAAATAATACCACCACTTCCAAAATTAATGTATACAACCCACCGCTTCAGTAACGTTACTAAATCCATCCCTTCTTACTAGTTCCGCAAGCTCCAGGTTAATTTTGTTCACAACTTGATGCCCCTGGTATACAAGAGCAGTGTATAGCTGGACTAAAGAAGCTCCTGCCTTTATTTTTTCATATGCGTCAACACCACTTGAAACTCCCCCACATCCTATCAATAAAATTCTGCTCTTAGTAAGCTTGTACATATCACTCAATAACTCAGTTGAAAGTTGAAACAATGGTCTGCCACTCAACCCACCGCTCTCATTATAGTAAGAATCTCGACTTATCGTAGTGTTGCTTACTATTAAGCCGTCAATTTTATATTCTAGTGTAAGCTCAGCGATATTTTCTTTTGTTTGCTGATCTATATCTGGAGAAATTTTTAATATTATCGGTATGGATTCAGAGCTATCGATTGATTTTCGGGTTAGAGTGATAGATTTCAACAATTTGGATAATTCTTGTTTATTGTGCAAATTGCGCAAGTTAGGTGTGTTTGGAGATGAGATGTTCAGTACTATATAATTGCTCTTTCCATATACTATCTTTAGCAACTCAACATAATCGCTTATTTGATCCTTTGATGTACTGTTTTTTCCTATATTGATGCCAAAAATGCAATCATCAAGCTTAGCTTCGCTGATCTGTTTAAGAAGATAGTCTATTCCTTTATTATTAAATCCCAATCTATTAATTATTCCTTCATCTTTAATTAATCGAAAAATTCTCGGTTTCTTGTTTCCATATTGGGGATGTTTAGTTACAGTACCAGCCTCAATAAATCCAAAACCAAATGAGAGCATCGGCTTTACAACTTCCGCATTTTTATCAAAACCTGCAGCAAGACCTACAGGACTCCTAATTTTATTACCAAAAAAGTTTACATTTAAAGACTTAGGTAGTTCTATAGGTTTCCTACAGGGCATCTTTTTTAACGCCGTTATTACCAAGGAGTGAGCAATTTCAGGCGGCAGTAAAAACAATAAATTACGTAATATCATTTTGTAAAACACTTTGCTTATTTTTAGTTTATTTTTTACCATGCAACAAGAATAACTTAGAAAGCTTGAGGTTTATCAAAATAGTAAGTATATAGTTTCTATGAGTAGTAAAAACTAATTTTTCTGAAGGGAAACCAGAACTTGATCAGTATTTTTATCTACTAATTCGAGGTAGCCAAATTTGTTAATTTGAGATTTTATTAGTATAGGAATCTTATTTCGATTTAAATAAAATCCCTGTTTTGATTGTTTATTAATCCTCAACCTTACATCCCCATTTTTCCAAGCAAGCATCTTATTTATTCCAGATTTTTCTTTACAATTATCTTCATTTACAAATCCTAAGTATTCATCTTCTGAAGAAGATATTGCAATCTTGCATATTCTATACCCTACCCAATTCCCTAGATATGGATCAGTATCGTCTTTTTCGTGAAGCTTGAACTCTCCTTTGACATATTCCCATGGAGCTTTTGCATCACCTACCTTTTTTAGAAAGAGTACGTCCTGATCAAAGTTTATAATGGTCCTTGTATGAAATGTTGTTAAGCTTGTGTCCCATAATAGTTTTTCTGTGATGCTAAAATGCTCTTTATCCTTTTGCATATTTTGAAATGATACGATTATCACATCTGCTCCAACTTCTCTTCCATAGTTAACATATTGACTAGCACGCCCATGTTTGGCTGTGAATGATGACTTACCTATTAACAGAAAGTCATTAAATAACGCATTATATATAGTCTGTGCACTGTAAGCTGTACCGACGTAAACCGGCTGTTTGTTGGATGAAGGGTACTTTTCTGGTGCAAGATGAGTATACGAGCTCTTTAATAAATAGTGAAAAGTGCAACTGGTAAGCAAGAAGGGCAAACCAATCAATAATAAAACTTCTGTTAATCTCTTTGGCATTTTACTGCTTATATTTTGAATATAGTATCTTATTTTTTTAAATATTTCATTAAAAGCCACACTTCTTGTTAAAATTTCAGAAGAAAAAACGATCTAATTGGAGTAAGAGGCCGGGACCGGAATTGAACCGGTATAAAAGGATTTGCAGTCCTCCGCATAAGCCATTCTGCCACCCAGCCGTTTTTTATGCATAGATATCCATTATATCTTTTAGCATAGATAAAGCATCCTCTTTTTTTCTTTGAAAAGTGTTACGCCCGATAATTGAACCATTACCACCGCCTTGCTTAATTTCTTTCGCTTCATTGCATATGTCATTCACTGATTTTGACTCGCCACCAGAAAAAACTACTATTCTTTTCCCTGCAAAACAAGATCTTTTAACATATTCAATTCTTTTAGATAATGACTCAATATTTTCTATTTTTTCTCTTTCCAGATGATTGGTTGGAAGTTTTACTTTTATTATGTTGGCACCGAGCAAAGCCGCTATATGCGCAGCATAGGCAATAACATCAACTGCTGTTTCACCTTCTTTGGAAATTCCTTCACCGCGTGGATAAGACCATAGCACTACGGCAAGGCCGCAAGACTTAGCCTCAGCTATAATTTCGCGAGCTTCTTCCATCATATCGAAGCACTTAGCAGAACCAGGATATATAGTAAACCCAACAGCTACGCAACCCAAACGCAGCGCATCTTTTACAGAAGCAGTTATTGCTTGATCAGAAGTTAAGTTTTTCGAGTGCAAGGAGTTAGCACTATTAAGCTTCAAAATAAGTGGTAGCATTCCAGCATAAGTTGAAGCACCAGCTTCGATCATACCAAGCGGAGCAGCGTACGCGCTTACTCCCGAATCAACTGCAAGCTGAAAATGATAATGCGGATCGTAAGCATCAGGATTAACTTCAAAACTTTTTATTGGCCCATGCTCAAATCCTTGATCTACAGGAAGAATTACTAACTTGCCAATTCCACTAAGTTTTCCATGCATAAGAATACGAGCAAGATTTGCTTTTACTCCAGGATTTTCACTTTCGTAATAACTTAGGATTTGTTTTACTTCTTCACTCATTAATATCTTCAAATTTACTTAAAGTGTAGCAAAAACTATAGTTGAAGCAAAGACCTTTTTATACTCTTGCTCCTACACCTATATTTAAAGGTGTAACTTTAGGATCGGTGGTGTGCTGTTGTGGTTTTTCTTGAATTAAATCTTCAAAATACATTTTAACAATAGGAAGAATGAGCGACATAAGCACTAATTTATAGTCATACCATGCAAACTTTTCCTTGTAGCTAAATTCTGCATCTTCTTCGTATAAACGCTGGATGCAGTGCTCACTATATAATTCAGAAGCTTTCGTAAAAGTTCTAAGTAAAGCAATCAATAATAAATCCAATGCCAAATTAACTATCAGCATTGTTCCATATTGAACAGGCCAGCCATTTTGTGCAATTTCCGATGCTAAACTGCACACAGCAAACGCTACTGCAATACATATCACATAATTATCAGCAGCAATAAGTAAATTAAACCTTCGGTTGAATCTATCCATATTTCCTTCTTGTGAGCCTCTTTGTTTACTTGCTGCATAGATAATACTACAAAAGGATATAATAAATAACCATGGCCAAACTCCGATGCTGAATGCATAAAATTTATAAGCAATATTTTGCACTTTGCCACTGTTAGCAAGTTGTGATAAGCAATATTTGACTTGAGGCGACGGACCAAGTACCACATTTGCTAATATAAAAAATAAACATGCTCTATTCACAGCTTTCTCTCTACGCAATAGAATCTCATTGATTCTCCTTTGTTTTTCCTGCACTTCTCGCTGTAATGTTATAGATATGCCAGCTGCTTTTAAGTCGTTAAGATATTTCTCTAGCTTATCTTTATCTGCACTAAGTTTTTTAAACTTTTCTTCAGCTATTTTTTTCTCTTTCTCTCCTACTACTTTATCAGGGTGACATTTTAATGAAGCTCTTCTAAAGTGCCGCTCAACTAACTTAAGTACATCATCAAACTCCTGGCTTATTACTTCTTCTGCTTTTATTCCCAGCCTTGAAAATAAGTTCTGTAAATCTTGATTACTTTAATATTGATTTCTGGTTAAACTTGCCACTATAGCCTCATTAAAAAATAGTGACTATACTACAAATTTAATACTCAAGCAAGAATTTAAACTATATCAAAAGCAATTTCTTGTTTATCCATATAAATCCTTAATTTCTTTCCTTTGATTAATTGACGATTCAGCATTTCTTCAGCCAAATGACTTTTTATCTCTTTTTCAATCAACCTCTCTATCGGACGTGCTCCCATTTCTTTGCTGTAGCCAGTTTGTGCAAGATAAAACTTTACTTCCTCTTCGACTGAGCAACTTATGCCCTTTTGCATAAGTTGCTTTTTCAATTCTTGAACAAATTTATCCACAATATACAAAATGACATCTAAATTGAGGTCAGAAAAAGAAATGACTGCATCCAAGCGATTACGAAATTCAGGGCTAAAAATCCGTTCTACTGCTTTTTCGCTATCACCAATATTAAAGTCCTTATACCCAAAGCCAATAGAACTTTTGCTACGCTCAAATGCACCTGCATTGGTTGTCATAATTAAAATTGTATTGGAAAAATTAACTTTACGCCCGTAAGTATCTGTAACATAACCATAATCCATGACTTGTAGTAATATATTGTAAATATCACTATGAGCTTTCTCAATTTCATCAAGAAGTACCACACTATATTGATTGTTAGATACAGATTCTGTAAGCAATCCACCTTGGTCGTAACCCACATATCCAGGAGGGGAACCAATCATTCTAGATATTGTGTGAGGTTCCATATACTCGGACATATCAAATCGTATAAGGTTCATACCCATATTCTGTGCTAATTTCTTTGCAAGCTCAGTCTTACCTACGCCAGTTGGTCCTGCAAAAAGATAATTTGCCAAGGGTTTACTGTAACTTCTCAGACCAGATTTAGCAATTTTAATAGAATTAACAAGAGACTCTATCGCTTGCTCTTGACCAAAAATGGCTTTCTTGAGATTTTCTTTCAAAGATTTTACTCTTTGCACATCATCAAGCTCGCAAGGTACGTTTGTAATCCTAGTGATAGTATTCTTAATATCTCTACTGTTTATAATTTTTCGCCTGTTTTTTTGTAACTTACAATACGCCCCTGCTTCATCTATAACATCAACTGCTTTATCAGGTAATATTCGCCCAGTAATATACTTGTGTGAAAGTTCAGCTGCAGATTTAATGGCATGTTTCGTGTAATATACCCCATGATACCTTTCATAGTAATGCTTTATACCATCTAGTATCTTTACTGTATCATTAATAGAAGACTCTTTTACATTAATTTTTTGAAACCTCCTTGCTAATGCTTTATCCTTTTCAAAGCTATTGCTATATTCTCTATATGTAGTTGCACCTATACAACGCAACGCACCTCTTGCAAGTGCAGGTTTGAGCAGATTGCCAGCATCAAGAAAGCTGCCACTTGTTGAACCTGCTCCAATAATAGTGTGTATTTCATCAATGAAAAGAATAGCGCCAGGTTTTGCCTCAATTACTTTTATTATAGATTTTATTCTCTCTTCGAAGTCACCTCTATAGCGTGTTCCTGCAAGAAGTGATCCTAAATCCAAAGCATAAATTATGCTGGATCTCAGTGCACTCGGAACACTACCTTCAATAATTTTCAATACCAAGCCTTCAACTATTGTTGTTTTACCAACACCTGGTTCTCCGACATATAAAGGGTTATTTTTTCTGCGTCTTAGCAAGATTTCTATAGTGCGATTTAATTCATAATCACGACCAATGACATAATCTATTTTTTTGCTTCTTGCATAATCATTTAAATTTCTACAATAATTTTGTAGAACTTCTTCATCTTTTAATAATTCACCTTTATTTGCTACAGTAGAGATATCGTTATTCTTATCAAGTTTTATCTTGCGATTAGTTACATATTCTTCTATATCACCTGAATATTTTATATTGGATATGTTATAAATCAAATTAGAATCCTTTGCATTCTGTTTGCGTAATAGCTCTTCAATATATAAATCTTGCTCAGACAGAATCTCTAATAGAATACTTGCTCCATTTATTTCTTTTCTTCCCAGACGATGAGCTCGTATCATGGCTTTATGTATTATGCGTTGAAATAGCACATCAGGCTCAACTTTATTGACAGTTAATTCGGAGTTGTCTTGTAAAAAACCTTTTGTATTATTACCACGATCATTCCTTAATATAATATTATCTATATTTATGATTTCACCAGCTCTGATGTTACATCTTGATAAAACATAATTTACATCCACATCTTTGGTTAATGCTAGCAACAAATGTTCCACTTTTGCATATTTAAGCTTACAATCAGAAGCAATCTGTAACGCTCTATTTAAACTTGCCTCTAAATTTTTAGAAATCATCTATTCTCTTTAAAAGTGTAAATTTATATATAATTAGTAGCACACAATTATTAAAAAAACTGAAATCTAGCAGCTCGTTGTAGCCAAATTGAATTAAGCTACAGATTATAGTCCACACAGCCTAACATTATACCGTTGTGATAATCTCAAAACGTTATAAGCAGCAGAATTAAGATTATCAAATTGTAGGTAAATCTAATTTGGGCTAGCTATATATTCTTTCTACCATCCTCCAATCACTTCACTTTGCAGCAAGTTTACTGGAGCTTTTAAAGAATAGAAGAATAGTTAAGTACATTAATACGCTTTTTCTAGTACTCTGCTTTTCTTCTTAAATACATTGATCTTTTTTCTACCGTATTTAGCCTTTAACGTACTTGGCCTTTTAAAGATCTTTTTGCTGTTACGTTTTTGAGATTGCATACTACAATCAAAATTTGGCTCTCCTTCTTTATCTGCTAGTGCAGGCAGTCTTCTCTTATCTTGAGGTGTAACAAAAGATAATGCAAATCCTTCAGCTCCCGCACGTGCAGTTCTACCTATACGATGAACATAATCAGCTTGCGATTGTGGTACATCATAATTGATAACATGTTGAATGTGCGGAATATCAAGGCCGCGAGAAGCAACATCTGTTGCAACCATGATTTGATTGCGGCCACGACGAAAAGAATCAATGACTCTTTCACGCTTGTGCTGCCTTAAATCACCATGAATTGCCAAAGCGCTATAGTCATCTTTGTGCAATTTGTCAGCTAGCTGATCCGCTCCTCGCTTTGTTTTAACAAAAATAATGATCGATCCTTTGCGCTGACATAATTGTGTAACAAGCTTGCCATATTTTTCTGATTCTGATGCATAAACAACTTCTTGTTTAATTTTTACAGAAGTTGTAGCCTGGCAATCAACAGAAACACGCTCTGGTTGATTAAGATATTTTTCAGTAAGTTTTACTATTTCTCCAGGAAGAGTTGCAGAAAACATAAGATTTTGCCTTATTTTAGGCAAATGCTTCATAATTTCTTCAATCTGAATTCCAAAGCCCATATCAAACATACGATCCGTCTCATCAAGCACAAGAATACCAACATTCCGAGTAACTAAAGTTTTACGCTCAATATGGTCTATAATACGACCAGGAGTACCTATTATAATTTGTGGTTTTTTCTGAAGCTGATTTAGCTGCCTAAAAATAGGCTCGCCTCCGATCAACAAAGCAACTCTTAGTAAAGAACTTTGAGATAAGAGTTTTCTTATCTCACTTGTTACCTGATGAGCAAGCTCTCTGGTTGGCACGATGACTAAAGCTGAACCAATGCTTGGCTCATTCATCAATTTAGCAACCAGTGGAATAGCAAACGCTAAGGTTTTTCCAGTTCCCGTTTGAGCAGACCCAAGAATATCTTTGCCCTGAAGAGCTAGAGGAATCGCTTGCACCTGAATCGGGGTTGGAACACAAAGATTATTTTTACTTAGAGCTTGCCTAAGCAAAGTTGGAAGCCCCATTTCATGAAAATTACTCACAATACATTACCCTATTAAAAAGCTTCACGATAGACTAATCTTCCAATCTTAAATTTATTGCAGACTTTTTATTTTCTCCGTTCCTACCACGCTCTTCTTTAAGCTCATAACTTACTCTTTCCCCTTTCATTCCTCCCTTTTTATCCTCTCCTCGAAGTGCATCAGGTCTTATTCCTGAACGTTCTAATGTACTAACATGTAAAAAAACGTCCTCACCTTTACCTTCTGGCTTGATGAAACCATAGCCTTTTTCAACATTAAACCATTTTATATTACCAAATTCCATATGGATAACTCCTAAACTACTAACTAATATTATTAATGTGATGAAAAACTTTGAAATTACGATTTAGAATGCTTTAAGCTTAGTTACTGCAACTAAACTTCTATACTCCATAGTCTATTCTTAACATTACATAGTAATAGTACACAATTATTGTACTTAATGCAACTAAAATTTTTAATCACTAAGTGAACCTGCTACTGTCATTTCGCTAACTTTAATCGTTGGTGAATTAAACTGCCCACAGAAAGTTAGGTCATTTGCAACAACTAAATTGCTAAACATATTTTTCAAATTGTCGGCAACAGTAATCTCGTGTATTGGATACGTTATTTTACCATCTTCTATAAAAAATCCGCATGCACCTTGACTATAATCGCCATTGATTAAATTAACACCAAAACCAAATAAATCAGTTACATATATTCCTTCTTTTACTTCGTCAATTAATTCCTTAAACGATCTATTACCATTTTTGAAATAGAAATTACTAGCTGAAGGAATAATTGCAGCATTACTTGCACGAGTTGCATTTGCGGTCGTTTCCAAGTTTAATTTCCTAGCCGAATATAGATCTAAAATCCAGTTTTGCAGTACTCCATTTTTTACAAATTCATTTCTTCTGCTCATTATTCCTTCCCCGTCAAACGGTCTTGATGTTATACCCCTTGGTAACAATGGGTCATCAATAATGCTAATCTCAGTATTAAAAATTTGATTATTTAAACTATTTCTCAAAAAAGAGCTATTATTTACAATATTGCTACCATTTATGGCAGAAGCAAAGCTCTTTACTAGCTCTTTTGCTGCTCTTTTTTCAAAAACAACCGGAAATTTGCCTGTCCTGATTGTACATGAACCCAATTGATCTATTGCTCTTTTTGCTGCTCCTTTCCCTATTGACTCCGGTATTTTTAAATCACTGAAGTTGCATGCTACATCGTAATCGTAGCCTATTTTCATTTCACTCTTTTCTCCAGCAACAACAGAAACCTGATTAACAAAAGTTGACTTACTAAATGAACCAACAAAACCAGAAACGGTTGATAATACTGTATTTACTGAAGTATGTGAAGATGAAGCTCCTTCGGAATTAATAATATTTTTATGTGCAAGAGCTGAATTTTCTGTAGCTTCAGTAATTTCTTTTAATTTATCAATTGTTACAACATTATTATCTGAGATATTTAAATCTGCAGAAGAGATATAATTACTGCCATCTACAGCAAAACTAATATAAGGATCTTCCTGGGCATTCTTTGCCATTTCCACCACTTGGCTCACTGCACTACTAAGATTATTCAAATCGTTTGTGGAAATATACGCAGCTTTGTTCTTACCTGCTATAGCTCTAATTCCGACAGTACAGTTTCTAGATTGTGATATTTGTTCAATTTTTGATAGACGCTGAGAAACCGAGGTCTTATTAGTTTCATATATTGTAACTTCTGCGTCTTGATTCTGCTTTTTTATTAGTTTAGTGATATCTGCTACAATATTTAATATATTCATTTTTCGTTCCTTGAGTTTCTATAAAGATTCTGCACCACCTATAACTTCAATCAAATCAGTTGTAATTGCTGCTTGACGAGAACGATTATAAAGTAATGCTAGTTTATTTAGCATTTCTTTTGTATTTCTGTTTGCTGATTCCATAGCAACCATCCTAGCACTATTTTCACTTGCTGCACTTTCAAGTAAAGCAGAATAAAGAGCAGCTGTAACATAATCTTGAGTCAAAGATTTTAAAATAAACTCAATATTTTGTGGTTCATACTCATAGCTGTAATCTGTTAGAGGACTAACTACAGAATTATCAATTAATAATGAGTCTTTACTCCATGGTTTTATTGTTTCTAATATTGGCTTTTGCATGAAGGTATTATAGAATTTACTGTAAAAAACCTTAACTTTATTGTATTTACTTAGATCTATATCACTAACCAAGGCTTCCACACGCTTTAGTGTGATTCCCTTACTATTTTCAACCTTCAAGATATTTTTAGAATTAAATCTATTTTTGCCTGTCTCAAAAGCTTTCTTACCAAAAAAAACAATTTCTACTTTCTTATCATTTGCAATTAATTTGTTTATATGCTCCTGACTGAATTTAACAACAGAGGAGTTAAAGCTGCCACATAAACCACGATCAGATGCAATAATAAATACTAGGAAAGAATCTTCATTATTGATATTTAGAATTCTTGCTAGTAACTCTTGATCCGCTGATAGCGCTAGTGAAGAAATAATGCTATGCAGCTTAGATATATGCAATTTTGAATTTGATAATTTCTTTTGGCTTTGTAATAATTTTGCTGCAGAAACCATTTGCATTATTTTCGTGGTTTTCTGCACAGACTTAATATTTTTAATTCTTAAGGATAATTCCTTTAAGCTCTTCATTTTGTATATAATTCTAATTTATTAAAATATATAACTGGTAATGTCTAAAAACAAGTTTTTTTGACATTGGAGTCAAACCTAACTAAGAAACTCACAGATTTACTGTTTTGAGATAAAGATTATATTAAAGCAATCTCGATGTAAAAGTATCACACCTTATGGAGTCTTATAATATAAGGTAAATACAATTAAGACTATTGCAACTTGAGCACTTATAATCCCATTGCTTTAGCTCTTTATTACAATCAGCACATTTCCAACCTGGATCAGGCACAGCTTCTGAGTCCATCCTGTTTAACCAATAAATTGCTTGATCATACTCTTGCAACATAATCTTGAGCTGTACCATAACAAGGTAGATTGATATGTAATTAGCTTTTTTCATAGCAATATCTAAATGCTGACTTGCAAGATCATATTTCCCTAAGCTAATTGAAGACAAAGCAAGCAAGCAATAACTAAAATAATAATCAGGGCGTAAGTTATATAGTCTTTCAGCGCCTTTATTATTTAACTTGATATACATTCTAGCTGATTGAGGAGTAGGATTTACTCTATACTCTTCCTCTAATACTGTGGAAGCTTTTCTGATTTTTTCAAGCTTGATATATAATTCTGCCTTTAAATAATTGATGGGCTGAAAAGTTGCATAATAACTTTGTGCTTTAGCTAAATAATCTATAGCTTTGTAAAAACTTCCTTTACTTTCGTATTGCTTTGCTAAAGCGCAATAAAAAACCGCTAACATCTTTTTACGATCAAAGGGAAGAAAAATATTGAATTTGATAGCTTCCTTTAACTTTGAAATTGCATTTATCCAATCTTCTTGCAATATACAATGCTCTATTTGAAAGGGAATAGACAAAATTTTATCATTAATTGAACTAGAGCAATATTCTATAAATTTTTGAAAGACTAACCTTTCTTGCTTTAGGTGAATAATCAGTTTATTTATCAGAAGTAGAGCTAAGTTGCGATTTTTACTTGCAATACTCGTTAAATTATGGCTGAAAAAGCTGTAATTTCCCGTTTTACCTGAATTAAAGAGCTTTACTAAAGATAATTTATCACTTTCTTCATTTAGATTTTTAATTAGCTTATTGGTGTTCTCTATATTACCTAAGTCTAAGCTAAAGAAAGCTTCAAAGAGAAGCAATTCTTCCCTACTTCTTCTTCTATTTTTTATGTTAGCAAATGTTGATGAAATAGAAGAACAAAAACGTGCAACTGCAATCAATAAAAATAATAAGACTACGCAAGCAAGAATAACGAAATATAGATCAATACTTATAGTGTAATTGCCTAATTCCAATTTTATTACTTCACCACTTACCTTGATCCATATGCCAAATAAAAACGAAAAAGCAAAAATTATAAAATAAATCATGAGATGTATTGTAATAAGTGACGATATATTATTGAAGTATTCTTGAAAGCTACAATAAAATCATTCAATTTATTAAGCCATGGTTTGAATTCTGGGTATGTTAAGTCACTTATTGCGGTGGCTATGCTCTGCCAATCATTATCGCTTATTAATTCTTCAATTTCCGCAAGCTTTAACCTGAGTGGATCACTACGATCATCTATCTTTATCCAATTTGAAATGATTTTTTTAAACAAGTTACTTTTATTGTAGTTAATAACAGTCATGTTCTTCTCAAAAGACAATTTCAACCCGCGTAAAGTATCTACCTCTTTCAAATTTTCCAATTCATTTACTGCATTTTCTATCTCTGGATCGTCAAGCTCTGATATCAAAGGCTTTATTGAATTTATATGATTATCAAACTTGGCTTCTCGCAATAACGAATTCTTCATCTTAATCACAAGTAGCAGCAACTTTGCGAGGTTCTTATGCCTTAAACTACCATCACCTTGCTCACATTGAGTGTGCAGATTTCTCTTTAAGTCAAATATCCTTTTCTCTACCCTAGATTGATTCACTTCAAGCAATACTCTAAGTTCATCCATCTTTTCCGTTAAACCATTTATACTATTTTCACTTTCTTGCTGATTTATTTTGAAAAATATTATGTTATTTATTGCAATATGGCTAACAAATAAGAATATAATTAAGAACCAACCTATGCATTTTTTTCGAGTATCATTCATAACGTAATATCTCCGCTGGGTCTTGTGCAGCTGCCTGCAATGCAGGAGGAATTGTTGCTAAAAATGACAAGAACAATGCAAGTGCAGAAATGTTCACTACATCTTGAGAAACTAATATCACTGGCAAACTTGAAAAAAAGTATATCATAGGATCAAATAGCTTGATGTTGGTAATGTTTTCTAAAAACACTCTAATATTTTCAATGTTGAGAGAAAAAATAACTCCTATAACAGAGCCAAGACAAGTTCCTGTAAAACCAATTAATAGCCCACAAGCACAAAATATGCGCATAATGCTTCCACTTGTTGCACCAAACGTACGCATAATTGCAATTGCGGATTTCTTTTCTTGCACTATCATCATCAAACTTGAAACAATATTGAATGCTGCCACAACTATAATCAAAGTAAGAATTAAAAACATCACATTTCTTTCAGTTTTTAAAGCATTAACATAATGGCTTTGCTGAGATTGCCAACTTTCAGCTTTCATTCCTGTTTCTTCTACTATAGCATTTGCTAGCTTATTAGCCGCAGCAATATCGTCTATGAACACTTCTATATTTCTCACACTATCTTTATAATTAAAAAAAGCCTGAGCTGATTTCATGGGCATATACATCAAGGTATTATCGTACTCAAACATACCCATATCAAATATTGCTACAACTTTATATTCTTTCATTCTTGGCATTTCATCAAGCAATACATCAAATCCTTCAGGAGATACAAGTATAATATTATCACCATAATCAATATTCAAGGCTTCTGCCAATCGTGCCCCTATTATTACTCCTTCATCGAATTTTTCCACATTACCCACAATCACATTATTTGTAACGGTAGTGTTATTAAATAAGTCTTTAGCTGATACACCACGAACTACACTACCTGCAATTCCACCATTTGCTGCAACGATTACTTGATCATTGGTCATAGAAGTAGCTTTTAATACACCTGGGATTTTCTCAATAGATTTTAACACTGCGTGGTAATCTGAATTTATGCTTCTATCAAAGTAAACATTAATATGGCCATTAATGCCAAGTACAGAGTCGAGCAGCTTTGCTCTGAACCCATTCATTACAGACATTACTACTATTAGCGTTGCAACTCCAAGAGCAATACCAATAATAGAAAACAAGGCCATTATAGAGCAAAATCTAGAATTCTTTGCTCGCAAATAGCGAATAGCCATAGTAAATTCAAAGGCAATAGACATTATACTAAGATTTAAATATCATACTTTTTATGCTTCATATAACTGTAATTTTTCCTTTACCTCAAATTAGGTTGTCTAAATTTAGCAAGCTTATAGAATATATTCAATATTCTATATTAAGACCTTCCATATATATCGTCCGATCTTACTATATCATTATCAGATAAAAACTTTCCTACCTGAAACTCAACTATCTCAAGAGGAAATCTTGTACTTTTATTCTCAATTTTATGAAACACCTTCCTTGGAATCTCTACTACATGATTTTTTGTTATAGCATATGTTTTGTCATCTAAACTCACGCATCCAACCCCTGATAGTATTATATGGTACTCATCTCTATAGTGGTGAAATTGCTTAGAAGTGCAGCTCAGTGGATTTATAAAAAGGTATTTTATAAGAAAATCCTTACCCATTAAAATCACACTATAAAATCCCCATGGCTTAATCTCTTTCCTTGTTGGCTTTGCTTCTTTAACTTTATTAATGAACAACATTAGGCTCTTATTTTGCCGTTTATAAACTCTACCTAATAAAATCTTTTCATCATTTTCTGTCATCAAAACTGGCTCTCTTCCTTTTGCTACATGCTGAAATGAAACTAAATTCTCACTAAATCTCTTACTCAGTTCTAAAACTGAACTCCAAGTACCAATATCCATCCAATCAAAATTAGCTTCTACCATTGCAATATTTTCTGCTTTTTCTATCACTAGGTGATCAATAGATGTATCACCCATTCCTGCACAATTTTGCTGTTCTAAATACAGAAATCTCTCTCGTGGTACAAAATGCTTCATACTTTCACAACATAAATTATAGAGAGTCGGAGCAATTTTTTTTATCTCATCTATATAGCGTTTTGCTCTAAACACAAATATTCCAGAGTTCCAATAATGATTATTGTCCAGCTCATATTCAGGCTTTTCTATAAAGCTCTTTACTATGTGATATTTCCCTTTCTGACCATATACTGCATTTATATAGCCGTATTCCGAATTGAATTCATGAGGCTTTATCCCAAAAGTGACTATAGAGTCAGTTTCAGAGGCTAGCTTAGACGCTTTCTCAATAGAAACATAAAAACTATTCAAATCACCTATAAAATGGTCTGAAGGCAGAACTAAGATTGTCTCGTTCCTATCGCAGAGAAGCACAGCAATTAGTATTGCTGCCGCTGTCCCAATTTTAACTGGTTCAAAAACTACTTTATATTCCTGCAATGCATGTAATTCCTGCATCAATAATGACTCATATTGTATATTTGTGGTAATGATGGGTGGCATATAATCGCCTTTTAGCCTCAACAAAGTGTTGTGAAACATAGTATTCTGACTAAATATTTTCTGAAATTGCTTTGGCTTAGATAGAGGCCAAAGTCTGCTGCCACTACCACCACACAGTATTACAGGGCGCATTTAATTAAGATATTAATTATTTGATTAATATCTTATACTAACGGCAAAATGCATGCAAGTTTTTATTGTGAGATGATTAAAGTAAAAAGTAATTTAAAGTGATGGTTGACTACGAGCGTGATGGAGTCCCTACATTTCGTGATGAGTCTTGTCTTCTTTCTATCTCTCTATCAATATGAGGAGTGTTGCTTTTTTGATTAACGGCTGCAGCTACTTTTTCATCAGTTTTGTTTTGCAACTTTTCCTTTAAGCTTTCTCCAACACCTAGTTCTCTAGATTTATCTATACTTTCACTATTTTTGCTCAACCCCTTCTCTAAGTTTTTTTCAATATCTGATTTTCTAGCGTTAAGCTCTTTCCATGTACCCGCTATGCTAAGTGGCTTATGATCCTTCTGCTTCGGCTTTGGCCTTTCCCCATTTGTAACAACATTAAAGTCGCTTTTTACTTCTTTCCAACATTCTTTCAATTGGTGTTTCCACATAGTAAGATAAGCATCACCATACTTTTTCTCATTTGCTACAAACAATAAAATTGGAGCCTTAAGTATGGTAGCTCCCATATTCACTAAATTTTTTACTGCCATTGCAGGGGTGAACAAAAGATAGCCAAAAGACTTTGCAATTGGGTTTTGTTCGCTTATTAAATACTCCCCTAACTTTATAGGAAGAGAGGTCAACAATTTAGTACAAACTTTAGCCAAGCTTGTAGCAAAAACGATAGAAACAGATATAAGACTTTTATCTAGCTCTAGATTACCATCCTGATCTCTAATTTCTGAAAAATGGGTGCTTAGCTTCTTGTAATCACTAGCGTATAGTAATTTTCCATTTCTTCCTTTTTCATCTCTATCTTTCTCATCAACTTCTCCCGTGTCATCATTGATGAAGCAACCTTTTTTAGCAAGAAAAGAAGAATTAGTTAATCTAAGTAACTTAGTATCAACCTCAAAGACCGGCAAGTGTTTTTCAAGATCTATTTTTGAAAACTTAAATGGCTTATAAAATTTACTATAATCATTAACCTCACGCCTACCTTCACTAACTAAAAAGTCAATAGTAAAGTAAGATTTTTTATCAATTTCCTTAACCAAGGCTAGATCAAATTTGTATTCATTATATATAAGCTGGTACTCTGGATTTCCGTCTTTATCTTTTACAAGCTTGTCATTTTTTTTTACAACTCTCCCAGAATCTACAATCTGATCATAATTTTTTGGATATTGACACTTTCGTCCATCCTCATATATCATTACCTTTCTAAGGTCTTTGACATAAACTTGAGACTCAGATGAACTAAATAGATCCTTCACCTTTAGCGTAAGGTCTATTCCCCACTTTTTCAATGTCTCTAACATATTGCTAAACCAAAATCGCTATAGTTCAATAATAAAACTAGTACACTAATAATATATTAACATAGAACTGGCAACTTTACAAGAAAATATGCCTATAAAAGAAAAAAGTCGTAAAAGCAAGGACTATATAAGTAATGCTTGATAAGTATTTCATGCATGTAATTGTAAAAATCCTTAGAGGTACTCTGTCTATATAATCTTCACACACTACCTGCATTCCAAGAACTGCATGCCAAAAAATGCAAAACACCAGTATAACAAAAAACAAAAGCTCTAGTGGATGATTAATAGCCTGAAATAATTTTTCATTAAAAGATAAAGGGCTATCAACATAAAATGTGCAAGAAAATGAGTAAATAAACCAAGGAAATAAAAATAACAAAATCACCGCAGAAACACGCTGGATCCACCAATGATGTACTGAATTTACAGATTGACTCATATAAATATAAATAAAAAAGCCATAGTAGAAAGAAATAGCATTATTGTTAGTAATATAGCACTTTTTAAAACACTAGCAATTTCTAAATTAAGCCCAGCATCCCACAATAAATGACGAATACCATTAAGAAAATGATACATAAAGCTTACAAAGCATAAGATATAAGCTAATTTAGCAACAGGAGTGAACAATAATGCATTTAAGCACCTTACTATAATTAACTTAGGGGAGTAAACATATAATATAAAATACCAAGAAAGTATGATTAATAAAAGAAATAGCAAGATACCAGTCAATCTATGCATAATAGAAAAAAAACTAGTAACTTGTACTTTATATATTTGTAAATGTGGGGAAAGAGGCCTGTTACTCATAAAATTTCGTTATCGAGAAATTAAAAAATAAAGTAGAAGTAAAGACAGCAGTATAGTACATAATGACACTATTATTTGAAATGGTGAATTACGTACAAAGCCTAAGGAGGTAATCCAGCTGCAGATTCCCCTACTGCTACCTTGTTACGACTTCACCCCAGTCACTGATCCCACTTTAAATAACTCCTTCCTTGCGGTTAGGCCATTAGCTTCGAGTGAAACCAATTCCCATGGCGTGACGGGCAGTGTGTACAAGACCCGAGAACGTATTCACCGTGGCATGCTGATCCACGATTACTAGCGATTCCAACTTCATGTACTCGAGTTGCAGAGTACAATCCGAACTGAGATGTCTTTTAGGGATTAGCTTAGGCTTGCGCACCTTGCAGCCCATTGTAGACACCATTGTAGCACGTGTGTAGCCCACTCCATAAAGGCCATGATGACTTGACATCATCCCCACCTTCCTCCAGCTTATCACTGGCAGTTTCCTTAAAGTACTCAGCATTACCTGATAGCAACTAAGGATGAGGGTTGCGCTCGTTGCGGGACTTAACCCAACATCTCACGACACGAGCTGACGACAGCCATGCAACACTTGTGTAAAATCCGGCCGAACCGACCCTATCCCTTCGAATAGGTATGATTTCCATGTCAAGAAGTGGTAAGGTTTTTCGCGTTGCATCGAATTAAACCACATGCTCCACCGCTTGTGCGGGTCCCCGTCAATTCCTTTGAGTTTTAATCTTGCGACCGTAGTCCCCAGGCGGAATGTTTAACGCGTTAGCTGTAATACAGAAAGTAAACTTCCCATATTTAACATTCATCGTTTACAGCGTGGACTACCAGGGTATCTAATCCTGTTTGCTCCCCACGCCTTCGCGCTTCAGCGTCAGATTTGAACCAGATAGACGCCTTCGCCACTGGTGTTCCTCCTAATATTTACGAATTTTACCTCTACATCAGGAATTCCTCTATCCTCTTTCAATCTCTAGATTAATAGTTTTAAAAGCAATTCCAAGGTTAAGCCTCGGGATTTCACTTTTAACTTATTAACCAGCCTACGCGCCCTTTACGCCCAATAATTCCGAATAACGCTAGCCCTCTCCGTATTACCGCGGCTGCTGGCACGGAGTTAGCCAGGACTTCTTCTGTGAGTACCGTCATTATCTTCCTCACTAAAAGAGCTTTACAACCCAAAGGCCTTCTTCACTCATGCGGCATGGCTGGATCAGGCTTTCGCCCATTGTCCAATATTCCCCACTGCTGCCTCCCGTAGGAGTCTGGACCGTATCTCAGTTCCAGTGTGGCTGATCATCCTCTCAGATCAGCTATAGATCATTGCCTTGGTAGGCTATTACTCCACCAACTAGCTAATCTAATATAGGCTCATCTAATAGCAATAAATTTTTCCCCCGTAGGGCGTATACGGTATTAGTTGCCGTTTCCAACAATTATTCCGTACTACTAGGTAGATTCCTATACATTACTCACCCGTCTGCCACTAAGTTATACCATAGCAAGCTACAATATAACTCCGTTCGACTTGCATGTGTTAGGCCTGCCGCCAGCGTTCATTCTGAGCCAGGATCAAACTCTCAAATTTAGACTTCAACCTATAAAAGGTTGAAGGTACATCGGATAAATCCGACAAAAAATAATTTAGCTTAATACTGCTGTCTTTATTTCTACTTTAGAAATATTTTAATCTCCAACTATTCAAACAACTCTAAGAATATTATTATGTGATATAATCACTATGTCAATATGTTTTTGCAAATCAAAAGCATTAATGTATAAATATATAACTATTTGGAATATTACCATGAAAAAATACATCTTTCTGCTTGCACTCGCGCCAATGTTAGTTGGCATCACATTATACTTATTGCGCAACATTGATAACACAAAACAATCTATAACTGCAGGTGACAAGTTTTACGAAGTATTATTCTTAAAAAAAGATAATAAGTCACTGCTAGAAGAAATAGATTCAAATTGGGAGTATTTAGCAAATTTTGAACGCGCATTCAATCATATCTCAGATTCAATGCCAACAGACACAGCATCTATTATTTATAATGATTTGGCAGACGATAAAGATGCTCCTGATGTTTTGCGTGAGTTAGCACAATACTTAGAAGTAATGAGCTTACTTCACTCCAGCGGTGAAAAAACAAATAGAGATAAAATTAGTAATTTAGAATCAAATGCAGTGTACCCTTATTCAAGCCAAGAAGCTATCGCTATAGTAAAGATACACAGTAACGACATTAAAGGTGCAATTGAAATATTGCATTCATTATTAAATGATAGAGAATGTCCGACTCTAATCAAGGCCAATGCACAAGAATTACTTCGGATATACGAAAACTAAAAAACTTGCTTGCATAACAATTTGGCAGCGCATCTGATGAAATAAAGAACTTTACTTGACAAACCTCCCTATTTTATTATGGCACTAAAAGTATTTATGACTCAAAATTTGTTTTTGACTGTAGGATCAATCACAAAATCCAGTAAAAACTTAGGTGTTTATTGGTAGATTACGTAAAATTATAGCGGTTTTTTAAATTTTTTCTATACTCAGCCAAGTCGCGCTTGTTAGAACATTATTACAGCACCACTTACAGTAATATAGAGTCAAAATTTCACTACTCAGAGGTTCCTTTTACCTTTTTATTTAGTAAGACTTCTCTATATTTATAGTTAATATATCAAAGAATAAACTTCACTCGCAGAATGTCATTCTAGCACTAAAATGACAAAAAGAGGATAAAATTGCAATAGCTATGTATCAAGCACCGTTGTATTTTCTCTATATTTTAGATTACTTTGTTTACCCCCTCCCTTTACCATTCAGCTACACAGATAGTTACTACAAACCGTAAAGATGTTTAAAAGAAATCTAATTTTTTATCAACTCATACATTTCATTACCAACTTCACAATAAGGTTCTGCAGTTGGATAAAAATAATCAAAAAAGAAATAATCCTTTAGTATTTCTGGCTGCATCCAGAATTATAGTAAGTATCAAGCCTTCCTTTAAATATCAACAAGAGTATCTTTATACTTTTTCCAAATCACCCTCCCCCAAACTGGTCTACGATGTTTGATAGGTATGCATCTCGATTATTTAACCCTTTGCTCTTATATTTACCAAGCATACTTTTCATTTTAGAATTAAGATCGAATGCTTTTATTTCAAGATCTGCACCTTTCTTCATATAATCTAAATCATTAGCTAATTTTGTATTGAAACTCTGTGTAAGCTTTGCAGCCAGCTCTCTTGCTTTTCGTCTTTATTAAAGCTAGTATCAAACCAACCTCAGTCACATTTGCAACAATCACATGCTTTACACCATATTCATTTAGAACCAAATGCATTACATATTTCACTAACCGCTTTATTTTAATACTTTTTCTGCTTTAACATTGTTATAAGCAGTGGCACCCATAATATTATTTCCTCGATTATAATGAAAAATAAAATCTCCTTTACCTACGTCTGGATGATGTTTAATTACTGCGTTTAGCTGATTAACTAAACGAAATTTATTGAGGAAATAAGAAAAAATAGGGTTAAGAATTTCAGATGCTGTTGCATATAAAATCGCATAGTTATGACCTTACTGTTCATAGTATCGATCAAAAAATGAGCATCTCCATGATGACTTAAATTCTTCTAAACCTAAATACCTTGCTACATATTCAACAACAGTAAGGCCATTGCTAAAAATCCTCCTTAATAAAAAGGGGCATTAAGTTTCACGTTTCTTACAAAGGATAAGTTATTAAAATTTCAATAATTACACCATTATCAGATAAACTATCACCCAGAACACAAAAATTTTTACACTTTGAATTAGAGTTATTCTTTTCATTTGCCATAACATTCAATATCTAATCATACTGCTCTATGAAGCCTATAAAAAAAGAAAAATAGGGTAAAATTATAGAACTTTGGCTGAATTTTACCTATTTTTTGAGCAGCCCTTCTGCCTTAAAAGAAACCTCTAAGTTTTTTAGCACGGCTTGGATGTTTCAACTTACGTAGTGCTTTTGCCTCTATTTGCCTAATTCTTTCACGTGTAACATTAAAAATTTTTCCTACTTCTTCTAAGGTATGCTCCTTTCCATCTTTACCAAGGCCAAAGCGCATCCTTAGAATTCTTTCTTCTTTTGGTGTTAAAGTTGCAAGAACATTGGTCGTAATGCCACGCAAGTCGGCAAGTATTGCAGCATCCTCTGGTTTAGAAACTCGCTTATCTTCTATACAATCACCGAAGGTACTACTATCATCCTTTCCTGTTGGAGCTTCAAGACTTACTGGATCTCTTGCTATTTTCATAACTTTACGTATTCTTTCTATCGGCATTGCCAATTCTATACTTAATTCCTCTAATGTTGGCTCTCTACCCATTCCATGAGTCATCTTTCTTAATGCTTTATTGATTTTACTGATAATTTCCACCATATGAACTGGTATTCTAACTACTTTAGACTGTTCAGGTATTGCCCTAGTTATTGATTGTTTTACCCACCAAGTACCATAAGTCGAAAATTTATATCCACGTTTGTAATCAAACTTATCTACAGCCTTCATAAGACCAATATTGCCTTCTTGTATCAAGTCAAGTAGATCAAGTCCTCTTTTTGAATACTTTTTAGCAATTGAAACCACTAGCCTTAAATTAGCCTTTATCATCTCTTGCTTTGCTTCAGAGACTTCTCGTTCGTGTTTTTGTATTCTCTTGATTAGCTCCTTAAACTCTTGTACTTTATCTCCTTGTACATAACTCTTAATATTTCTTAAGGCACTAGCTATATATTCATAGTTATCGTTTATAAACCTTAAGAATTTATTTTTTAATTCACCTGTAAAAAGGGAATGATTTTCATTCTTCTTTAAAAGACTGATTTCGCTCAATTCGTGCTCTAAAAGCACAGCACAATAAATATTATAGAAACTTTCTCTATCAATATCGTACTTTCTAGCCTCAGTAATAAGATTAGCTTCTTCAAACGTGATTAGTCTATTTATTTCGTAAAGTTTTTGTGTAATTCTGGCAATAGCAGCATCACTAAACTGAATTTGTAATGCTACAGACCATATTTGATTATATAAATTTTCTAGCTCATTAGAGAAATCTTTAGAATTTTTTTTCAATACCAATGCTTCATTTGTTAAAGTAATGATCTCATCCAATGCTGTGATAACCTTTGGCAATAAATCACTTTCCATTTCAAGAACAGAAATGTTTAAATTCGCTGAACTTATATCTTCACTCTCATTTCCCTTTTCATCGTTGCCTTTTTCCTCATCATCAACATAATCTTTAACATCTTCAGCTTCACTTTCTTCTTTGGCTACCATATTGAAATCAGAGTTATAAATTGCATCTAGATTTATCATTTCTCTCAGCAAAAAAGTTCCCCCACTTAAATCATCACGCCATGTTTTGATCATGTTGAATGCCACTGATGTTTCAATTATTGCACGTAACATGTTATGCTTTTCAGATTCAATTTTTTTTGCTATCTTAATTTCATCTGCTCGTGACAAAAGCTTTACAGAGCTCATATCTTGTAAATAAATCCTTACTGGATCATCATTTTGCACTAAAGTTGTAGTAGTATTCAACGATGTCTCATCATCATCAAGCTTATTACCATCATCATTAGAAGGAGCTTCTTCCTCATCTTCACTACTTTCGAGTATGTTAATTCCAGAGTCTTGCAATAAAGCTATAGTATCATCTATAAAATCAGGTGGAAAACTTTCATCTGACAACTTATCATTTATATCATCAAAAGTGATAAAACCGCCCTTTCTTATACTTTTGGTTACAAGATCTTTGATGATCTTTTTCCTATCTTCCGTACCATTAATAGTTGACATCATTACCTTTACAGTTTATAATTTTATTTCTTATTTATCAAATAAACTTACAATTAGCAAGCTTATAGTTTTATTCTTAATTTATAGTTACTTGCTACTTCATATAGTTTAAGATACTGTCAATTTATTCACACTCTTCTTAATCAACTAATCTCTCCATTCTTACTACTATGGACAATCCAACTGAAAATGTTGCAATTCCAACCACTATAGCAGTAAGCATTAAGACGTGAGGTATAGGATTGGTATATAAGTGAAAATTTGAAGTCAATATAGGAGGTAAAGAACTTTTTACATACCCTAAAGATATGTAAAACAACAAAACAGATGCTTGTAAGACACTTAATCCCATCATTTTTTTGATTAAGTTTTTATCATTTACAATGATATAGAAACCTAGCACCATTAATATAGTAATGCCTACATAATTATATAGAGTCATTGTTTTTTCCTGCGAGCGAAATTTATATATATGATTAACATGGAAGAAGAGACGGTAAGCAATACACCCAGCTCCACTAAGAAAATACCCAATTTTTGACCTGTTCTACTATCAGCTGACAATATACTATAGGATAAAAAATTTTGGCCAAATAAAACTGTTATAATACCAGCTCCTCCATAGGTTAAAATACCTAGTACGTTAGTAAATTTGATAATAGAGTAAGGTATTGCTTTTAAAGTTGTAGGTATATCAAATAACATAGAATATAATATTATCCCAGAAGCAATAATTATTCCCGCCTGAAAACCTCCACCTGGAGTATAGTCACCATGAAACTGTATGTATAAACCAAACAAAATGATAAAAGGTATCATCAAAAATGTTACTGCACTTAATACCGGATCTTTAATCACTTTCTTTCTCTTCTAATATTAACATTATACAAAGTGCAGCAGTAAAAACTACTATAGTTTCTCCAAATGTGTCATAGCCACGAAAGCTTGCTAAAACAGCTGTCACTATATTAGGAATACCAATAGCTTTTTCAGTATTTTCTACATAATAAGGAGCAACGTGCAAGTGAACTGGAGCATTATGACTGCCAAAATCTGGTAATTGAATCATAAAGTATGATAAACATGCAGTCAAAAATAACATAAAAAAAAGTGTTGTGGGGCTATGAGATAAATTTGCTTTGTAATTCTTTACCAAAGAGAGTGCTGCAAACGTAAAGACTGTGCTCAATCCTGCACCAACAGAAGCTTCAGTAATTGCAACATCTGGCGCATTCATAATCAAGTACATAAGTGCAATAAGTGAACTAAATACACACATTAGAACAGCACTTACAACCAAATGTTTCGAAAGAACTATAAAAACTGTAACCGTGAGTAACAGCAAAAGTAATATTAGATTCAGTATTTCTAGCATCTTAACCTTCTTTAATAGTCTTTACTTTTATAATAAGTACGCGCTAAAATATAACTGTTAGTTGAATTGGCTATCCATATTATAAAAATCAATAATATAACTTTAATAGTATTGATTGAAAATTCATTTTGCCAAGCAAAACCAATCAACAACAACATTGCGCCACTAGAATCTGCAATACCTGCAGCATGTAGTCTAGTATAGAAATCAGGAAATACTACTACTCCTACGCTTGAAATGAATATTAAACAAACACCTAAAAATATGAGAATGGATGCTACCATAAATTATCAAAACAACATTAATCTCATTAGCGCTATAGTTGATATAAAGCTGATGCTAGCATATAGTAATGCTATATCAATTAAAAAAAAATCATTCAGAGTAATCGATATTGCTGTTATGAGTAAAACTACTTGTGTTGATAAACTATTGAATGCTAAAATCTTATTGTACACATCACTTGACCTAAATACTATACAACATAACATTACACTCATACAGAACAAAAGCGCATAGATAGCAATACTAATCATTTATAAGCTATTATAACCTCTGCAGATTTCTAAATCGGTACTTCTTCACCACTATCTTGATCATCTATTTCATCATCGTGGCTTTCTTGACTTACATCCAGACTTGTGTTAAGTTGATGATCAGAAAAATTTAACAAATTTGCTAGCTTACTTGGACTATTAATATAAGTATTATCTGTGTTTCCTTTCATGTGCTCCTTGCACCTTTTCACCAAAAGGTTAAACAACTCATGAGTATTCACCTTCTTTTCTGCTATTTCATATAAAGAAACTATCGTATCCTTATGATCTTTAAACTTAACCATTTCAACGGGATCGCTTGCCCCTGTACTCAAATCATGCGTTCTTTGACTTGCTAGCAGAACCAATTTAAAACGGTTGTGTACCTGTTCTACACACTTTTCTACAATAGACTCAATCATAAAATACTACCTTGATAAACTTTATACTATATCACAAAAAATAAGATGTCAACTTCGGATCTATTGAGATCCAATTCTACATTCTACTTTTTCTTCTTTAGCTTTTACTGATTGATTTTCTGTTATTGTAATTGTTATTTCATGATCAAGCTTTTTCAAAAAACCTAACAGTCTCTCTAAAGAAAAACCACTTGTCTTACCACTTTTAATTTGTGACACCTTTGGTTGATCAATACCAAGTTTCTCAGCCGCACAAGCTTGAGTCCAAGTATTTTTTCCTATAATTTTACTTATTATGCTCAGCAATTTTTTTTTTATTGCTTCACTATCCAGATTGTTTAATGATATTGTTTCCATAATTTTTACTCTCACATACCAACTAGCTTTATTAAATATTATATCATAATATTTAATATACCAATATATTAATATTATATAATTTGTCAATAACTATAATGATATACTGATACTCAAAATTTTAAATTGACTATAATTTTTATCAAAATACTAGTAATTTCAAACTATTATTTTGTAAAAAACTTACTATTAAAGAGAATAAGTTGAAATTGCAAAGTTTAAAATACAGAAATAATCATTTTACAAACTCGTTTTAGAGACTGTACATGATCTCAAGAAAGGAATAAAGCAGGAGATAGAGTATGTAAATTATGAAAACAGAGCAAGATGAGTAGGAGAAAAACTGAGTAGAGTTCTGTAGAAAGAAACAAAATCAAGAAGATTTAGGATATATTTTACATAGTGTTACAGGTCCTAAAAAGTGGCTTCAGTGAATCAACAATGTTTTCAAAATGGCAAGATTATTTTAATAAATGAAGTAAAAAACATAGCGGAAGTAAAGAAAGTGTTTTGAAACATATATAAAAAAGTAATTGCAAAGAAACAAATAAAAGGATGTAACTGTAGAAATCTTTGCCGTATTGTCAAAAGGTAAGTCTCTAATACTCTTATAGAAAAGTGTAGACAATTGTGATAAGCAAAATTCAATACTAGCTTACAAATCGTCTTCTTGCTTCCACCGCTTTGCTTCTAAAAAGATTATGAATAGACCCTTATATCCGAAATTTATACCTCTATATTTTAATATAGGGATTCATTTCAATTTTTAAAGTTTCTATTTAATAAGAATGCTATATCACATTCGTAATTTAATTTAAATATCTGTTGCTTCTGAAATACTATTTGGTTAGTAAATAAAATCATGTCTAATACAGAAAAAATGAAAAAGGATGTTGCTGTAATTATGGGAAGCGAGTCGGATTATGGCACTATGGTGCATGCTATTAACCTATTAAAAGAATTGGAAATTTCACATGATGTATTTATAATATCCGCACACAGAACACCAGAGAGACTCTTTAATTTTACTAAGTCTGCTCAAGAAAAAGGCTTTAAGGTTATTATAGCTGGTGCAGGAGGAGCGGCTCATTTACCTGGTATGACTGCATCGCTTACTTATTTACCTGTTATCGGTATTCCTGTGCATAGCAAGCAATTAAATGGGCTAGATAGTCTATTATCTATAGTGCAGATGCCAAAAGGTGTTCCAGTTGCAACAATGTCTATAGGAGAGAGTGGAGCATGCAATGCCGCTATTACTGCTGCATCTATATTGTCGATTTCTAATAGTGAAATTGCAGATAGATTAAAAAAATGGAGAGAGGGGCAAACTAAAGCAGTAAAAGAAAAACCAACATTATAATGGCAATAGTTCTTTTAGATACAAAAACCATAAATCGTATAGCAGCAGGAGAGGTAATAGAAAGGCCTGCAAGTGTGGTAAAGGAATTAGTGGAAAATGCAATAGATGCCAGAAGCTCAGAGATAGAAATTAAGATAGAAAGTGGTGGGCGTAACCTCATTACTGTAATCGATGATGGTAGCGGAGTAAAAAAGGATGATTTAGAACTTGCGTTTATGCGCCATGCTACTTCAAAATTGAGTGACAGTGAATTGATAGAGATCAAGCATCTTGGCTTTAGAGGAGAAGCTTTGCCTTCAATTGCAGCAGTAAGCAGAATAAAATTATCATCTAAGGCAAGCAAAGCAGATCAAGCATGGTCTATAAGGTATGAGGGGGGAGAAAAAATAGGAGAGCTTGTTCCTTATCCTTTATCGATAGGAACATATATTGAAGTACGAGATTTATTTTTTGCCACACCAAATAGACTAAAATTTCTCAAAACCGAAAGGGCAGAAACACAAAGCATTGTTGATATTGTAAACAACTTAGCAATGATCAATTATGGAATTGAGTTTACTCTTATCTCCGATAATAAGAAGCTTCTTAAGTATGCTAAGCAGAACTCATTATTTAGCAGGCTATGCGAAGTAGAAGAAGAATTTCATGAAAACTCTTTGCAAATTAGTGAAGAAGAAGATGGCATTAGACTTACAGGATACATCTGTAAACCTACTGTCAATCGTAGCAATTCAACTCAGATCTATACATTTGTTAATGGTAGACCAATTAAAGATAATCTACTTATTGGTGCAATTCGTTATGCGTATCACGACCTTATTCCAAGCAATAGATATCCTTTTGCAGCGCTGCACTTAGAGATACCGTATGATCAAGTTGATGTAAATGTGCATCCAAATAAATCAGAGGTAAGGTTTCAGAACAAGAGGCTAATATATGAAATAGTGAGAAGAGGGCTAATAAAAGTGCTATCAAAGAGAATAGATCTTGCAGAAACTGTATTGGCTCAGAATGGAACAACAACGAATCATCTATCATCAGATCCTTTTAGTAGGTCTAGTCTTAAAAATGAATTTTATGGAAGAAGGTCGGATCCTTTTGAAAACCAGTTAATGAGAAAATTTACTTCTCCAAATATAGAGACAAAAAGCTTATCAGAACATTCAAAATCGTTTGATTATACTGGTATGCAAAAATCTCCTCCACGAGCAGAAACTACAATTTTGGAAAGGAAACAAACCGATCTAATAAGGGACTATCCACTTGGGTTTGCACACTGTCAAATCTACAATACTTATATTATTGCCGAGGTAAGAGACAAACTAATTATAGTAGATCAGCATGCAGCCCATGAAAGACTAGTATACGAGTGCTTAAAGGAGAAATCAAGTATAAAAAGACAAAAACTTCTTTTGCCTGAAATGGTTGAAATCAAAAGTCAAGCCGGTATGGAAATGATAGAAGTTTATAAGGATAAGCTTTTCGAAATGGGCTTTGATATCGAAATTAAATCAGAAAATGCGATCATAGTAAAAGAAATACCTGCAATCTTAGGGTCAATAGATGTGAAGAAAATGCTAATTGATATAGTGGATAGATTAATAGAAATAGAAGATACTCTACCTATAGAGGATAAAATAAATAAAATACTAGCTACAATTGCTTGTCATGGATCAATTAGAGCAGGTAGAAAGATGAAATTAGAGGAGATGAATGAGTTGTTGAGGCAAATAGAAAAAACACCATATTCTGGACAATGCAATCACGGAAGACCAACCTATATAGAAATGAAATTAAGCGATATTGAAAAGTTATTTGAGCGAAGGTAAGAAATTGTCACAAATGTGTATAGATTATACAACCCTAGTTTCGTCATCTCAAAACTCAGATACACAATTGTTCGAACATTGCAATTTGCAGGTAATTTGTATAGTAGATAATGTCATTCTATTACTTGACGATGATTTATTATGCAGCTACTTGATTAAAATTAAGTTTCCTAAATCCCAGGCATTGTCTTTTATGTTAATAATTAATATACAACTAAAGATACTTATCAAAAACGACAATAAAGAATTCAAAAAAAGCCAGAAATTCTGTAGAATTGACCATATCATATAGAGAAAAAGGAAGTGTATGATCACATCCTTCACTCCGATCATTAATCTGCAAACAAAATAGTTTTGCATTTTTTGATAAGATTAAGTAATATCAGCGTATTAGTTATACAATTAATAATTTTTATGGATGAGCGTAATCCTTGGAATCTTGGAAAGAAACCGTCAGGTTCAAGTAATGAAGATATTTTAAGTAAAGCTGTGTCTGATATAAGATGCTTTTTTAATGGCTTAACCAGAAATAGAGGGAAAAAACCTTATTTCATCATTTTTATTGTTTTGTTGTTTTATCTTTGTACTGGTTTCTATATTGTCCATCCGAGTGAGGAAGGTATAGAACTTACTTTTGGCAAATATTCCAATACAGAAACATCTGGTTTGCGTTATCACTTTCCCTACCCTATTGGTAAGGTTTTTAAAGTAAATGTTAAAGAAGTAAATCGTGAAGAAATTGGGATAAGCAGCTCTTATGGGCGAGATACAGATCGTGGTGAAGGAGTGATGCTTACCGGAGATGAGAACATAGTCAACGTTAACTTTGAGGTCCAATGGAGAGTCAGGGATGCTAAAGATTATTTATTCAAAGTGCGGGATTATAAACCTGGTTTTAGCGTTAAAAATGCTGCTGAAAGTGCTATGAGAGAAATAATAGGTAAGAATACGATCTCTTTTGCACTCGAAGGTCAAGGCAGAGCTGAAATTTCCAGAGATACTATAATTTTATTGCAACAGATTCTTGATGGATATCAAATGGGTATAGAGATTTTATCCGTTCAAATGAAAAAAATTGATCCACCAGAAAAGGTGATTAGCTCATTTAGGGATGTACAAAGTGCTCGCGCAGATAAGGAGCGTACCATAAACGAAGCATACGCTTACAGTAATGATATTATACCTCGTGCAAAAGGTGAAGCAATAAAGATAAAATTAGATGCAGAAGCATACGAGAATGAAATAATAAATGAAGCAAAAGGTAATGCAAATCGCTTTTTATCTCTTTACGAAGAATATAGACAAAATCCTTCTCTTGTTAAGAATCGTATTTATCTTGAAACTATGGAAAATATTTTCAGCAAGGTAGATAAGTTTGTTATAACAGACGATCTGAAAGGTATGTTCTCTTATTTACCTCTTACAAATTTAGGAAAATAGCCATGAGTAGTAATATAAAAATTGTTTTTGCTTTTATATTTGTTGTATTATTGATTGCCTTATCTAATTCAATCTTCGTTGTTCAAGAAACAAAACAAGCAATAGTTATACAACTCGGTAAAGTCGTAAAAGATGTTAGGGACAGTGGTTTATATTTTAAATTGCCATTTATAAATAACGTAGAATTTCTTGATAAGAGAATTTTAGATTTAAGTCCTGATAAAACTCCAAGGGAAGTGATAACTGCAGATCAAAAGCGTATTATAGTAGATGCTTATGCAAAATATAAAATAATAGATCCTATTACTTTTTATCAAACTGTGAAAAATGAATCAGGGCTAGTTAGAAGATTATATCCTGTCATAGAAGCTCACATAAGGGAGAATATAGGAAGATTTTCATTAATTAGTTTGTTGAATGAAAAGAGATCAGAAGTTATGCAATTAATTCAACGTGGAGTTTATTCTGAAGCTGGAAAATTTGGCATAGAGATAATAGATGTAAGAATTAAGAGAGCAGATCTACCAGAAGAAAATAGTTCTGCAATATTCCGCCGCATGCAAACTGAAAGAGAAAAGGAAGCAAAAGAAATTAGAGCAGAAGGAGAACAAGCTGGACAAGAAATTAGATCAAAAGCTGATAAATTAAAAAGGGGAATTGTCTCTAGTGCAGTAAAAGAATCACATGAAATAAGAGGCCGTGGTTATGCTGAAGCAACTAGAATCTATAATGAGGCATTCAAGGTTGATGAAGAGTTTTTTAACTTTTATCGCTCTATGAAAGCTTACAGTAAATCATTTGCTGAGGGTAATACTAAATTTGTGCTTTCACCAAATAATAATTTCTTAGATATTTTGAACAAGGGATGGAAATAGTTTATGAAAAGTAAAGCATTTATTTTATCTATATTTGCATATTTTTTAATTTCATTTTCTTCATATGCTAATCTGTTTGCAAAAACAGTTGCAGATCCTGTATGTAGTTGTAATAAAGGGCTTGCTGATATAGTGGAAGAACTTATTCCCGCAGTTGTAAATATTTCAAGTGAGCAAATAGTTAAGCAAGAAAATAACAGTAGAACTAAAATTCCCTTTACGCCAAGAAATAATTTCTTTGATGACTTTAGAGAATTTTTCGAGCATTTTGATCAATTTTTCGATAGAGCTCCTAGCATTAATAGAGAAGTGACGTTACTTGGGTCTGGATTTATTATAGATAAAAGTGGAACCATAGTAACCAACTATCACGTTATTAAAAATGCCCAAGATATTACAGTTACTATGAACGATAATACTTATTTCAAAGCAGAAGTTTTAGGCTATGATGCAAAAACTGATCTTGCTGTGCTTAAGATTAATTCTGATAAAGATCTTCCTTTTGTTGAATTTGGTAATTCTGATAAAGCAAGAGTTGGTGATACAGTTATTGCAATAGGCAACCCTTTTGGTTTGGGTGGCTCTGTAAGTACAGGAATTGTGTCTGCAAGATCTAGAGACATTAGTATTGGTACTATGAATGAATTTATTCAAACTGATGCTGCAATTAATAGAGGTAACTCAGGGGGACCACTATTTCATCTAAATGGAAAAGTTATAGGTATTAATACTGCTATTTATTCCCCATCTGAGTCTGGCGGTAACGTGGGTATAGGCTTTGCTATACCATCTAATCTAGCTATTTCAATTATTGACACATTAAAAAGTGGTAAAAAAATAAAACATGGTTGGCTTGGCGTGCAAGTTCAGCCTATAACAAAAGAATTTGCTGAATCCTTGAGTTTAAAAGATATCAAAGGTGCATTAGTTGCAAGCGTAGTAAAGGGCAGTCCTGCAGAGAAAGGAGGAATCAAAGTAGGTGATATACTATTAGAGTTTGACGGCAAAAAAATTGATAGAATGACGCAATTACCTCATATGGTTTCACGAACTGAGCCCGGAAAGAAAGTACAGGTTAAGTTACTTAGAAAAGGTAAAGAAGTCAATATCAAGGTTGCAATCGAGGAATCTACAAATGATGATTCAGGTAATAATCAAGAAGAAAATAAATCAACATCTAGTTATATAAGTGGTTTAACCGTTTCAAATTTGCCAAAAGAACTAAAAAAAAATGCACCCACAAAGGGTGTAGTAGTTACCAGTGTAGATAGTAGTAGTAATTCTACACTACGTGTTATTAAGAAAGGTGATATAATTATCCAACTAGATGGAATCGATATTGAAAATACTAATGATTTTCAAAAACAAATTGATTCAGCAGTAAAAAAAGACGGCAAAGATTCAGTAATGTTGCTTATTTACCGCAATGGAAACCAGTTTTTTACTTCAATCAAATTGAAGAAGTAGCTATTTATCTAGCTGGTCATGAAAAAATTGCTTGACAAATTTAACTAGCTTCTTTACCCTAAGGGTGAGGGCTTTTCTGTAGATTAATAAAATTTATCCCTATACTGAAAACCTTTCCAACGAGGTTATGAAAGAACTAGACTTCAGTATCAAGCACTGGAACGATATCATCCATAAGATGAAAGAGCTGTAGTGGTAAGAAACTGGATGATATAAAGCCTTTTTATAATCAGTTTAAAAAGGATAACTTTCTTTCACAAATTAATTTATAATTAAATTAGTATAAAGCATAATCATATTTACTTATCATCATTATTAATCAATAATTAATACCCATAAATTAATTATATCTAATCGCAAAGGGAGGTGGAGATGCGTTTTAAACTAGAAAAAGAAGATATTCCACAAAACGATTGTAATAATAGAACTGGTCGTAGGATACCTGCACAAATAAGATTAAATAACAAAACAACATTTAGCCTGCCTAGTGTATCTTACATTATTCAGGATGACGCTACTGGTCAGCGTTTTGAAATTTGGGATTTCAAGCATGACGTGGCAAGTATACTAAACGACTTATCTCAAGAGCTACAACTAAAGCTAGAAAGCGTAAGAAATGATTACAAATTCGCTTTAGTTACTACCTCTGATCAACCTTATTATTATTACTATGATGGCAACGATACTATGATAGATACTATTGATCGTATACCTCATGGTTACACAAATGGTTTCTATGTTAACGCATATAATCGTGAAAACTGTAGTATTTATTATGAACTGCTAGAAAACAGGAAGGTTTTAATAGATCCAAAAGACATAATTAGTAGCGAAAATGTCAGTCTTATTTTGGAAGATCTTAAAAGTTCACCTGATAAAAGACTCAAAATAAAAATAGGAGACTATTTGTTTAAAGAATCAAGAAATATGTACAAAGGATATAGGAGCGCTCAGGTATATAATTTAACTGGTGGAAAAGTTGGCATATTGAATAATATCCTTTCAGTATTTACTCGTATAAGCAATACATTCCAGTTATTCCCTTTTCATGAAATGGAGAGCTTGAAAGCACAAGATACCTATTTCGCAGTAAAAAAGTTAGGCAATAGTTATGTTGGTTGCATATCGTATGAAAATAGCACATGCAAAAATTTTTATAATTTTAACCCTAATTCTTTTGGGTATGAGCACGACAATAGACCAGGTCCATATCCTTATTATTATAACTTAGAAAATTTTGATAACTTTTTGGAGGTTGATGTGAATATTCAAGAACATATAAATTTAGAAACAGAAATTGAACTTTTAAAACGCAGAATAGACAGATTAGAACGTACTGGTGTACAAGGTCCTAAAGGTGAGCCAGGTGAAAGGGGACAAAAAGGTGATAGAGGCTTCGATGGAGAGCCTGCTCCTCAAGGTATACAAGGTCCTCCAGGACAAAAGGGCGAACTAGGTTATACCGGTGCACCCGGTGAACCGGGGTTCCACGGTAAACAAGGTTCCAGAGGTGATAAGGGTGACCGAGGTTTTCCTGGTCCTCAAGGTAACAAGGGGGATACTGGATCGTCAGGTGCGCATGGATCAAAAGGCGATCAAGGACCTAAAGGAGAAAAAGGAAATCAAGGCACTAATGGAATAACTCCAAGTATTAATCAAGTTGTTACCGAATTTTCTTCTAACAGAGCCCATCTATATCCTTTAGCAGCAGCTATAATGGAAGAAGATAAGCGTAATTCCATGGGATTTTCAGAAAGAATAGCACATTTTTTTGGTGAGCGTGTAAAGCGAGAAGATTCTTTAAAAGCGTTAGTTAAAGGCGTACAAGGTCCTCCAGGCCAAAAGGGCGAACCAGGTCTAAAGGGCAACCAAGGTTTCAAAGGTGGTAAGGGTGACCGAGGTTTTCCTGGTCCTCAAGGTAACAAAGGAGATACTGGAGCGTCAGGTGCGCATGGATCAAAAGGCGATAAAGGAGACGCTGGATTGCCAGGTCCTCAAGGTAAACCGGGAGCAACTGGTGTAGGTCAGATAGGTAAAAAAGGTCGTGACGGCGAAAAAGGTGAGACTGGCGCACAAGGTATACCTGGTTCTAAAGGTGATAAAGGCGTACAAGGTCCTCCAGGCCAAAAGGGCGAACCAGGCCGAAATGGTCAAAAAGGTGAGCTAGGTCCTCAAGGTAACAAAGGAGATACTGGAGCGTCAGGTGCACCTGGACCAAAAGGTGATCAAGGTCCTCCAGGCACACAAGGACAAAAAGGTGATATCGGTCCTAAAGGAGAGCCAGGCATAAAAGGTGAGCCAGGTATAAATGGAACAAAGGGAGATATTGGTCCTAAAGGATTAGATGGAGCCATGGGAATAAAAGGTGATATGGGTGAGAAAGGAAAGATAGGTTCTAAAGGTGACAAAGGAGATACTGGGTCTAAAGGTGATAAAGGTAGAGATGCAAGTCCTGAAGAAGTTGCACAAAAATTAATTAATAATGGCACTATTGCTAATCAGGTGCTTGAATATCGTGACCAAGGCGGAGATTTAGTATTAGAGAAGCAAGTTGCAGGAAGAATTATTAGTAATCAAGATATTCAAACAGGAATAGCCATTGCATTAGCTGATAACAGAATGGAAGAGCTAGCAGATGTGTTACTAAGTGATGCTAATCATACATTAGTAGAAAACCTTGCAAATAATACCGAGCTAACACAAAGCATTGCAGAAGAACTAAGGAAAAATCCAGGAGAAGTCCAAGGTCCAAAGGGAGAAAAAGGAGATATTGGTCCTAAAGGATTAGATGGAGCCATGGGAATAAAAGGTGATATGGGTGAGAAAGGAGAACCAGGTGCAAATGGATTGCAAGGTCCAGAAGGTCCTAAGGGAGAGCCAGGTCTGAGGGGCTTCAATGGTACACAAGGTCTTACAGGTAACAAGGGTGAGCCCGGTATAGACGGATTAAAAGGAGATATTGGTCCTCAAGGCATAAAAGGTGAGCCAGGTATAGATGGAACAAAGGGAGATATTGGTCCTAAAGGATTAGACGGAGCCATGGGAATAAAAGGTGATATGGGTGAGAAAGGAGAGATAGGTTCTAAAGGTGACAAAGGAGAACCAGGTGCGAATGGGTTGCAAGGTCCAGAAGGTCCTAAAGGATCAGATGGGTTGCCAGGTTCAAAAGGAGAGCCAGGTCTGAGGGGCTTCAATGGTACGCAAGGTCTTACAGGTAACAAGGGTGAGCCGGGTATAGAAGGATTAAAAGGAGATATTGGTCCTCAAGGCATAAAAGGTGAGCCAGGTATAGATGGAATAGGTGCTACATTAGCTGATCAGTTTTTACGTGAGATAAGAAAAGCAAAAAATGAAACTCTGGATGCTAAAAAAGCAGCAGAGGCAGCTAAAAATGCTTCAGAAGGTTTTACAAACAAAGTCGAAGAACTGCACAATAAAACAGCTATTTTTACAAAAAATGCTAAAAGTTTTAACACTCAAGCTTTGCGATCGCAAAGAGACACAGAGGCGCTCTATCGTCAAACAAAAGATATATTTTGTAGAACAAGTCCAGCAGATCAAATTTGTGGTGCACGTAGAAGAAGGAGGGAAATTAAAAAATCATCAGTGACAAGCGGAGCAAGCAGACCAACTTCATTTATATCTCAAGTAATAAATTTCTTTTACCCTGCGGTAGGACAGGATGAATATAAAGTAAAAAATGAAATACAGGAAGTGGCAAAAATAATAGATGCAGCAGATGTTGTAACAAAATTTGAAGAAGTATTGGGAGCAACAGCTGTGAAATGTGGCATTTCAAAGAAAAGTCTAAATTTTGATCCAGTGGAACTGCAGTCAACCATTATCAATAAGTCATTACTTAATGATGAAAATCATAATGAGTTGTTGAAGTTCTTGTGTGTAACTGCAAAAAAATCACTCCCTAATTACAAACAAACTAGTAAATGTTTGTTTACTTTTAAAGATCATATGGAAAAAAGATTAAAAGACAATGAGCAGAAAAGAGCTTTCGTTAATACTGAAAAAATAGTGGCAGATAATGAGCAGCCAAGGAGTTTTATGAGTTATGTTGCTCCTCCTAGTAGCCTCAGTGCCATTAATCAGCAAGTTATTGGTTATTTAAGGTAATATCATGGAAAAACATATATTTAAAATAGACGATAAAAATCCGCTTTATAAAAAATTGATTAAACTTCCCACTGCATATTACATAGTAAAGGAAAATGGTAATGTTAATACTGTTTCTTCACATATTGGTACAGTTGAAGTAGGGAATATTAATGATTTAAAGTTAAAGGAGCAGGGTGATGAGATAGTTTTATTTACAAACAACTCACCTCTGAAATTAAATGGCACGGACTTTATTATAGAACAAAAAGCTATCATAGGCGAGAATCAAGAGAATATTATAAAACAGCTTAAATTAGTAGAAGAAGCGTTAATTTCACGTAAGTACATAAAAGACAGTAATAATTTTGTTATTGAACTCATAATGAGTGATGATGATGGAAATAATTTTATTGGAATGCTCAATTTTATCAATTTTAACGATGAAAATGACCCAGTACTACAAAAAATTCAAGAAGAAAAAGGTGGACTTTATTTTACAATAGAAGGTGATTATATCTATATATCAGATGAAGAAGGAAAATGTCTTCCAGTATGTGAAGATGGTAGTTGCTATAAGTATCAATACACAAAAAATGAACATGATATATTAGAAATTAGTGAGATATCAACAATAATAAAAAACTTAACTAAAACTGAGCAATGCAGTGCACCAGCTAAGGCAGGGCAGAATTTTACTTTGCAAAAGGGAAAAGAATTATCGGATAATATCTATCAAGCAGATATCATGTTAAACGGTAAGCTTGTAGCTACTTTACCAAAAATAGGTTACTGCATGCTTGATGACCAATTGGTCATACATAATCACGTTACAGAAGAAGAGATAAAAATTCCTAGAGACTTTCATTATCTTAAAGTAGTCAAGTCCAGTAGTAATGATGATTATCAATTAACGTTTTGTAATTTCTTAGGTAATGAGTTTTTTGAACATAAAAAATACGATTCTCAATACTCAAATATTCCAGATAAATATCAATATATAAGTTTAAACTGTATGAAAAAGGAATATAAGCCAAATTTCTGCAAGTTACTTAACGATAAACCATCTTTTTTTATTGCAAAAGGAACTACTAATCAAGATTCTTCAGGCCACTGCCCAGCTGATGTATTTGAATTAACAAAAAGTGGAAAAGGTAAGAAAATGGCTACATTAATTGATCAATTTGGCGTTTTTAATAAAGAGGGTAAGTTTCAATATTGTGATTACCATACAAAAGCAGATTACGATGTTTATGATTCTTATAAAATTAATAAAGAGTACAAAACAACAGATGAATTTCTCTTCAATGATGACATAGTTCTTTATACTATTCCAGAGCTATCTTAACCACGCACAAAGTATATTATAATTGTTTCAATAATTGTTTTTAAAATTGAATCGAGTAGACTTTCAAGCAGTGTAAAAATGTATTTTTTTAGTTTAGATTCGCTACCATTTTGCCGCTCGTTAGTACCGCAGTGGTTTTGTAATAGAACACAAGCTGCAAAAACTTAAGGAAAAAATGGGTCAGTGCTTGACACTGGCATCTAGTTCTTTCTATCAAAAATGCTGTAAAGTGTTCACCAATTTAGTTGGATCCCAGTACTGGGATGATATTATGAAGACCTAGCAGTTTATGACGGTGTCATTCCAGCGCGTGGCGCTGGAATCTAGTTCTTATTACCTGAGTCTTCTGGGTCCCAGTACTCGTATGACAAGAAAAGGGAGTATTGGTTTCAGCATTAGCCATGCATCTGGATCCCAGTATCAAGTACTGGGATGACAAGAGAAAGAGGACACTGGGATGACATCATGAGGGCCGGGATGACATTATAAAGACCTAGCAGTTTATGACGGTGTCATTCCAGTCTGGAATCCATCTTTTTTGTAATTTTATTGAAAATATCGTATAGCTATTTGTTCACAATTAATTCTTCTGGATCCCAGTACTCGGATGATAAGAAAAGAAACACTGGTTTCAATATTTGCATGCATCTGAACAGATACAGATGGCTAAAATATTGAAGAAAGCATACGCGTCAAGTTAAGAGCAACTAGCCTTCTTTGACTTGTTAAGAAAGGTCTTTTTTCCTCAGATTCTATTGTCACATGCTGAAATGACATCGAAGGATGCTCTTGCTTCTTCATGTAATTATGCAAAAAGTCCTTTGAATTTTTGCAGCTTGAAAAATCTTTATAAAATTTACTTTCTTTAAATGCTTTAATCTTCTCTTCATTATTTAATGAGCCATATTTAGAAAAATATTCATCTGTAATATAAATATATAAACTAATCAACTCAGGAAAAGTGTAATCAGTTTTGTTGGAAGACTTTAAACACGTAATTGGCAATTTATGTATATCTTTATCAGCTTTTTTAGAATCAATACATTTATCATTCTTTCTTAATGTTGTATGCTGCTTAAAAAAGCCTTCATATTCCTCAAATCCTTCAAATACTTCTTTTTTTTGGTAATCTTTCCTTCTACCGCTTTGATCTGTTTTTTCTATTTTTGTTGCAAGTTGCGCTGGCTGTTTTATCGTTTTATCTCCCTCTCGATTAAAGTACATTGTATAAGGAGTAATTGAATTTACGATTTTATATGTCTTCCAGTGGCAGCCAAAAATCTTTAGTACCAATTTGATTATCGGAGCAAGAAAAATTTTTAATTTTGCTATGAATCCAAAATAATAAAGAGAAGCTTGTTTAAGTGAACTTGCAGCATTGCTAACGATGCATCTTAAATGTATATCCTTATACTTAAAATTTTTATGAACCTCTGCAGCTACATGTCCACCAAGGCAGTCTCCAAACAATATGATATCATCTGGCTTTATACCCTTTTCCAATAAGTTAGTTACAACTGCTACACCAGATTTAACCCTATTGCTACTTATCAATGAACTGTTTTTACTTAAACCAAGTCCAGGATAATTAAAAAGATGTACAGTTATCCCTTGCTCTGTAGCCCAATTCCAATTTTGGGAATAATCTTTACTAGGACTTAATGCTCTATTCCCGCCAATAAAATATACCAGATGTTTTTCACCTCGATTATTGTTTTGATTTTTACCAAGAAGCGTAATTGTCTCTATTTTCATCCCGTTTTGAGTTTTTATAAATTCTCTCTCAGTTTGCTCTCTTGTTTCTTTCATATTTTAACTCTCACTATGCTGGTTTAATTACACAACAAAATCTTAAAAAAATCAACAAACCTTAATTTATGAACAATATAAACCTTCTCAAATTCATTGAATTATGCTTTCAAACGGTAGTGCCGGGGTGTGAGTATAATGATTATCAATATATAAAAGTCATAGCAGACAGGCTTGAAGCAGCAAGCGCTGGTGAAGCAAGAAGAATAATATTCAATATGCCGCCGCGTTCAATGAAGTCCATTTGTGTAAGTGTTGCATGGCCCGCATGGATACTTGGAAATCAGCCAACTGCAAGAATAATAGTTGCAAGTTATTCTCGTTTGCTTAGCGAAAAGCACTCACTCGATACAAGGTGCATAATGCAATCTGATTGGTATAGAGAGCTATTTCCGAAAGTAGAATTATGCAAAGATCAAAACACTAAATATAAATTTCAAACAGTGCAAAGAGGATGTAGGATTGCAACCTCAGTTGGGGGAACATTAACCGGTGAAGGTGGAGATTTCATTATCGTGGATGATCCACTAAGTCCCACACAAGCTTTGAGCGAAACATTTAGAAAGCGTGCTGCAAACTGGTTTGATCAGGCTTTAGTAACCAGGCTCAACGACAGAAAAAAAGGAGTTATCGTTCTTGTGATGCACAGACTCCATTTAGAAGATTTAACTGGTCACCTCCTCTGTAAACCAAGAAACATATGGCATCATGTCTGTTTACCAATAATAGCTGAAGATAAGGAGATTATTTATTCAGTTAATAATCATATTCCAGAGCATGAACAGGAAATATACTCAAGAAAAGAAGGTCAATTGTTGTATTCCCTAACTGAAGGAAAAGAAGAAATTGAGATGATAAAAGCTGAACTTGGGAGTTATGGTTTTGCTGCTCAATACCAACAAAACCCTCTACCACTTTCAAGTGCTATAATTAAACGAGAGTGGTTGAAGCGCTATAAAAATTTTCCTGATAGCCTCTTGCATGTAACACAAAGTTGGGATACTGCAATTTCAACAAACAATACAAGTGACTTTAGTGTCTGCACTACCTGGACAAAAGTAGATAATACATTCTATTTACTCGATGTATATCGCGCAAAACTTGAATATCCAAAACTTAAAGAGAAAGTTCTGTCGCTGGCTGCAAGGTGGAAGCCACACGCAATTTTAATCGAAGCAAAAGCAAGCGGTCAGCAATTGGTTCAGGAGCTCAGGAAAAACAGTGATTTACCTATTATTCAAATAGTACCACATGATGACAAATTAACTCGATTTCACCGAATTGTCCCAATTATAGAATCTGAGCGGGTTTTTCTCCCTAACCAAGCAGTATGGCTTAGCGACTTTGAGTATGAGATTTTAATGTTTCCAGAAATCCGTCACGACGATCAAGTAGACAGTACCGTGCAATATCTTCAGTGGGTGAGAAATAATATTGCTAGAGTGGTAGCTATACGTTCATTGTAGCTTGAAAAGGTTCCTCGGAATTGTGTATAATTTTTTTAACTGAGCTTATTTAACTTATCCATTTTCTGAATGATATTTTAGGGTTTATTGAAATAAATACTACGCAAAAATTCTATCTCTGGGTGCTTAGATGAATATCTTTATATTAGACGAAAATCCTGTAACTGCAGCACAAATGTTATGCGATAAGCACATAGTAAAAATGCCGCTAGAAACTGCTCAATTGCTTAGCAGTGTTTTTTCAATAGCATTAAAAGAGCCAAATCCTTTAGTCAGCATTACAAACCAGAATATAGAAGTTCCATATAAACTTACTCACAAAAACCATCCTTGTTCTTTATGGGCTAGACAATCAAAAGGAAACTTTGATTGGTTAATAAAACATGGAAAAGAATTGTGTATAGAATATAGCTTGCGATACAAAAGAACGCATAAATCCGAAGAAGTTATAGATTGGTGCGATAATAACAAGGATTTGCTAATATTTCGATCAGCTGATATACAAGCTTTTACACAAGCGTTACCTGATCGATATAAATGTAGTAACCCAATAGAAGCATATAGAGAATATTACCTAAAAGAAAAGATGAGATTTGCTAAGTGGGAAAAAGGTAGAGAAGCACCAGATTGGTTGCTAGACAAAATGCTATAGGTTATAAAATTATCCAAACCGATCATAAAAAAGGTAGAATTGAAGTTGCAAAAGCAATGCTGGCTGATAATGTTGATGTTTATCAAGTTTATTGATCTTTCTATTTGTGAGATTAAAGAATTCAGTAAACTGTTATTCCCAGTATATGGTAGGCTACTTGCACTATAGAGTGTCATGTACACATCTGTACTAACAAGCAGAGGTAAATCTAAGTCAGTTTAGATATAACATTTACTTTAAAAAACTTTATTTTACGCTGATATTCTAGCGCTTTTCTGTGGTATTTTGTTGGGGTATAATTTGCAAAACTATCTTCCTTATAGGTTAAAAAATTACACTGCTTTATATGTAACTCTATCCACTCTGCATAATCCTGATGATCAGTTGCAATAAATATTTCACCTGTGACAAGTATTTTTTTTGCTAATAAATTTAAAAATTCCGTATTAATTAACCGTCTTTTGTTGTGACTTCTTTTTGGCCATGGATCTGGAAAGAGAATAAAGAATTTTTCAACACTGTGGTCAGGAAAATTGACAATTAATTCTCTTGCATCTTCTGTCCATATTAAAATATTTTTTATGCTGTGTGCTTCTATGCTTTTTAGCAAGGAAGAGACCCCCTTTAAATAAGGCTCACATCCTATAAATAATAGATCAGATTCATTGAATGCCTGATGGAGCATATTTTCACCATTACCGAAACCTATTTCTACCCGTATTCTTTTTTGTAAGTCTACGATCTTTTTTATAGATTCCTTGCTGTTTTTAATAGAATACTTCTCCAGAACATTCAACTTCAACCTAGATCTTCTGGAAAATGACCTAATCCAATTATTATTCCTAGATAACATATCTTACATAACTTAATCTTTTATAGCTTAAACAATTCTCGAAATGAATTAATGAGAATTTACTTGTCACTAATTATTAATATTATATAATATATGAGTTCTAATGAAGTTAAAATTAAAAGGTATGGAAAGTACAGTTGCTATCAAGAGGCTATCATCAAATAGGTTCATAGAAGAGATATTTCAAGATCAATTTGATAATCAAGACAATGACTTTTGTGAAGATTCTTTTGCTAACAAAATCAAAGAAGGAGATGTGGTAGAAGGTATAATCACAAGAAGAAATTCTAATGATATTGTGGTTGATGTTGGTTTAAAGTCAGACGGAAGAATTCTGATTAAGGAGCTCAGTTGTAATGATGATATCACTGTTGGCTCGAAAATTAGAGTTTATGTTGAGAGAATTGAAGATTACCATGGTAATGTTGTTCTTAGTCGTGAGAAAGCAATCAGAGACAAAAAATGGAATAAATTGGAAGAAAGCGCAGTTACAAAAGATGAAGTAACAGGAATCATTAAACGCTCAATTAAATGCGGTTTTATTGTTGATCTTGGTGATGGAATAAGTGCGTTTTTACCGCTGAGTCATGTGGATTTGAAGCAAATAAAAGATGCTAATCACCTTATTGAAACTGAACAAAAATTCATCGTGCTTAAAATGGATAAGAAGCAGGGGAATATTGTAGTATCAAGAAAGCTGGTATTAGAGAAATTGCATGCTGGTGAAAAAATTAAGTTTTTAGAATCTTTAAATGAAGGTGATGTAGTAGAAGGCAAAATAAAAAGCATCACTCACTACGGTGCATTTGTTGGCATTCATGAATCAGATACAGTGGGAGTTATAGATGGGCTGCTACATATTACAGATATCTCTTGGAGTAATGTAAGTCATCCATCTGCAATTTTTTCTTATGGTCAGCATATAAAAACTAAAATTATAAAAATAGATAGAGAAAATGGAAAAATCTCCCTGGGTGTAAAACAATTAGGAGACAATCCTTGGCAAGATCTAGAGTCAAAATGTCCAATTAACAGCATACACAAAGGATGTGTAACGGGTATAAAAGATTGTGGATTCATTGTTGAGATTAAACCTGGGATTGCGGGTTTGGTACACTCATCAGAAATAACTTGGAGCAAGAGTAATTTACCAATCAGTAGTTTTGTAACAATAGGACAAGAAGTGGATGTAAAAATTCTCGGTATTGACATTATTAAAAATAAGATGAGTTTAAGCACAAAAAGGTGCGTAGAGAATCCTTGGCAAGTATTTATTGATAAATATCCTCTTGGTTCTATTGTTTCTGGTAAAGTTAAAAGCAACAATGGTTCACAAATATCTGTGACTTTTGATAATTCTGAGATATCTGAGGACGTAGAAGGAACAATTTATATGCAAAATCTAAGTTGGTCGAAAAACAATTCAGATGAGATAAAAAAGTATAATGTAGGTGATGAAATAGAAGCAAAAGTGATAAGGGCTAACGTAGATCGGACAAGAATTTATCTTGGAGTAAAGCAAATAGAGTATGATCCTCTTGAAGAACTGATAGAGAAAGTTAAAGTAGGGGATAAAATTCAGGTTACTGTAAGTAAGAGAGAGGAAAATGGTCTAATCGTTGAGGTTGAGAACAATGTAACCCTTTTAGTAGATCAAGAGCATTTACCAGAAAATAAAAAGTTTTCTATATCAGAAAAAATACAAGTTGAAGTAGTAGGTGTTGAAAAATATAATATAATATTATCTGCCAAATAACTTCTTGTGCTTCATATAAATGGCAACGAAATCTGATATAATAGCAAAAGTGGCAAAAAAACACCTTTTGTTAGATAAGGTCATTATAGCAGACATAGTTGATAGTTTCTTTCGAGTGTTTTCAAACACGTTGAAATATCATAATAGAGTTGAAATCAGGGGGTTTGGTTCTTTTTCAATTAGAAGCTATAACTTGAAAGAAGCAAGTAATTTGACGTCACAGAAGGTTGCAAAACATCAATACTTTAAAACTTATTTTCGTAGCAGTAAAAAGTTATCCCTCTTGATAAATGAATAAAAATCTATATTGTAATTTTGAAAGTTGTACAATATAGCATCATATGCAAGTAGTAGAAATAGTTATACATAATAACACATATAAAATATCTTGCGAAAGTAAAAAGAAGGACCATTTATTACAACTTGCTAATAGCTTCAACAAGCTAGTTAGCTCCATATCTCAAAGAACTGGAGGTAAGGGCTCAGATGCATTAAATTTCTTACTTGCAGCATTGACTCTCGAAGACAAAATTTTAGAATTAACAAAGCGATTAGACGAAATAAATCAAGAATGCAAAAAGTATAGGGAGGAAAAAAGAGTAGAATATGCTGAAGTATTAGATAGGGTAAACAAGATTATTGGGTGCATAAGTGATTAAAGCAAGCAATCAAATCGACTACCTCACTACTCAAATCAGGGGGGAGAAGTTTCTTACGAGTGATGTAACAATATAATTCGCAATCATCAAGATCAACTATTTTTTCGTATTCAATTAGTTCACTTAAGGAAAATTTATCAAGATATTTCAATGCAAAATGCCCTAAAAGTATATCAGTTTCTTTACAACCCCTATGCCAACTCCTATACATCAGTTTTCTTCTTAATAAGGAGATATCTATCATTGTCATTAAACTTTTTTTTAATTTAAAGACTAAACTAAATACTTGTCAAGCAAGGCGCATTTTAATATACTCAACGTTTGATTAAGATTTAAAACATAGGTGGAATTAATTTCTCATCAACTTAGCGCTGGAATATATTATTTTTTATCGTTTTCTTTAATAATTTCTATCATAGTATTCGTGCATGAATATGGGCATTATATTGTCGCTAAAGCATGCAAGGTTAAAGTTGAATCTTTTTCTATAGGCTTTGGTCCTGAAATTTTTGGTTTTAACGACAAGTCTGGAACTAGATGGAAATTAAGTGCCTTTCCATTGGGTGGCTACGTTAAAATGTTAGGGGATACTAATGCAGCAAGCGTTCCTGTTGATCAACAAAAATTAACTGAAGAAGAAAAATTATACTCATTCCATACAAAACCTCGATATCAAAAAGCAGCAATAGTTTTTGCAGGGCCTTTTGCAAACATGATATTTACCGTTATAGCTTTCACAATATTTTTCAGCGTGGCAGGTTATTATCGTACTCCACCAGTAATTGGTAATGTAATTGAAGAAAGTGCAGCAAAGCAAGCTGGCCTATTACCAGGTGACACTATTACACAGATCAATGAGTACAAAATAAAATACTTTGAAGATATTTCACGCGTGATAATGTCCAATCCTGAAACAAGAATAGAAATTAAGTATAGCAGAAATAACGAAGAGTACAGAACTATTCTAACTCCGTTTACAGTTCAGGATAGAGATGTCTTTGGTAACATAATAGAAAGAAAAACTATAGGAATTACCTCAATTAATATGATAGGGTTAAAACAGTCATCTTTTCTTGGAGCTGCTAGCCTATCAGTGAATGAAACCTACCACACTATGTGTTTAACAATCAAAGCACTCTTTCAAATTGTTGTTGGTAAAAGGAGTATAAATGAAATAGGTGGGCCAATAAAAATTGCAAAATATTCAGGGCAATCAGCTAAAAAGGGACTTATGATGGTTCTATATTTTATGGCAATTATTGCAGCTAATTTAGCTGCAATTAACTTGCTGCCAATACCACTACTAGATGGTGGGCATTTATTTCATTATATTATAGAAGCAGTTATACGTAGAGATTTGAGTTTGAAATATCAAAAATATGCAGTCACTTTTGGTGCTACCATACTGTTTTTGTTGATGGCAGTTGCAATCACAAATGATATTAGGCATCTTTTTTAAGATACATATGAAAAAGTTATTTCACATACTAATAATAATACTTATTTCTTTTCCCACTCTACTTGTTGCTCTAGAAAATAAAGAAAAAGTACAGATAAAAAATATTAAGTATATTGGCAATGAGCGAGTAAGTGATCAAACAATAAGGTTTTATACAAAATTAGAACCAGGTAGTCATATAAATGATGATGATGTAGATTCAGTTATAAAAGATTTATACAAAACAAAGTTATTTGCTAGTATTAACGCCTATATCGATGATGAAAAAAACTTAGTAGTAAAAATTCATGAGAATCCATTGATTAACAAAGTAATATTGAAAGGCAATAAGTTATTTAACAGTAAAGAGTTGCTAAATAACGTTATCCAGTCAAAATCACTAACTATTTTCACTGAAACAAAATTACAAAACGATTTAATAAATCTAGCTACTCTTTATAGGAACAGTGGTAAAATTGGTGTTAAAATTGCATATGAGCTAGATAAGCTTGGTAGCAATAGGATAAACCTAATTTTTAAGATAAAAGAAGGAAGAACGTCTAAAATTAAGGGTTTACGATTCATAGGTAATAAAAACTTTTCAGCAAATGAGCTAGAGCAAGTTATCAAAAGGCATAGCAATGATATATTTAGTAAGTTATTTAGAGCCATTTTTAAAAGCGGAACTCATTATTCACCTCAATATCTACTGATTAACACAGAACTGCTTGATCGCTTCTATTCATCTAAGGGATATATTCAAAATAATATCCAACCAATTGTTGAGGTTGATAATAACAACCAAATAGAGTTAACTTTTTTGATTGATGAAAAGCAGCAATACTTATTTGGAAATAATGAAGTTGATATTGAAACTGAGATTAAGGATTTAAGTTTAAGGGAAGAAATATTAGAATTTATCAAAGAGGAAAATAATCAAATATTTAATAGAGTTAAAATTAACAATACAGCAGAAAAAATAAGTAAACATTTAAACGAAAAAGGATATATATTTGCAAAAGTTAATCCAGAATATACACAACATAACAATATTGTGGATGTAACTTACAAAGTGCTACCAGGTAAAAAGATTTATATAAACCAAATTACTATTGATGGCAATGACCGCACTTTAGATAAAGTAATTAGAAGAAAACTTAGCATGGCAGAAGGCGACGCATATAACACATCTGAGATTCAAAAATCACGTAGAAAACTTATATATAGCGATTTTTTTGAAACAGTAAAAATAAATAGTTATATAGTGGATGAAAATGCAGTAAATCTTGATTTAAATGTCAAAGAAAAAAGAACTGCCTCGTTATCTTTAACAGGTGGCATGTCTCTTCCTGGTGGAGTATTTGTTAAAACCGATTTCACAGATCGTAATTTATTTGGTAGTGGTAAAGAGGTATCTTTTGCTCTTGAAAAAAGTCAATATGTTCTTTCTACTAGTATAGACGCTGTTGAAAATAATTTTAACGATTCTGATACGTCATTAGGCGTAGGTATATTTTATGAAAAACAAGATAAGCCAAACACCACTTTTGATACTTGTGACTGGGGAGGAACAGTAAAATTATCTTATAAAATTTTAGAAAATCTAACCAACTCTATTCGCTATTCTTATAAATATAACCATATACATATGGACAATAAGAGTGGAAAAGATGAGGATATCTCTGAGATAATAAGAGATCAAGAAGGTGAGTATCAGGTTTCATCAGTGGGATATACGTTATCATACAATAAACTGGATAACCTCTATACTCCTAAAGAGGGATATTTATTGCGCTTAAATCAGGATATTTCAGGATTGGGAGGAAATGTAAATTTCCTAAAATCTGAGTTTTTGTCTTTTTATACACGCCCTATACTAAGCAAAATTGATGATGATATAACATTGCGCTTTAAAATAGCAGCAGGTCATATTTTCTCTTATACCGATAAAGAGCTAAATATTGGCCAGCACTTTTTTAAAGGTGGTAATGAAATTAGAGGATTTGACCTTTCCGGCATTGGACCAAGAGCAGAAGACAAAAATAAAAGCTCATTGGGAGGCAAAACTTATTTTAATTTAACACAGCAAGTAGATTTTCCACTATCTAAATTATACGACTATGCTGGTATCAAAGGCTCACTATTTGTTGACTACGCAACACTTTTTGGTTTAGATGAAAAGGAGATATATAGTGGAAAATATTACGATAGTAAGCTTATAAGAGTATCACCAGGTTTTGGCTTTTCAATGCCCTCTCCTTTTGGTAGACTTAGATTAGATTTTGGGTTTCCTTTAGTAAAGGAAACTTATGATATAATACCATCACCAAACGTTAAAATTTCTATTGAAGCGGGGATTTGAATGAAATATATACAGTTATTTACATCAGTCATTGCCTTAATTGTTTCCTTATTTGTAGGGTATAAGTTTGTAGGGTATCAACCTCAGAGCGCGATTAATACAAAGGCTGCCATTATTGATAGTGACAAAGTTATCAACGAATCTCTGGCTCTGCAAAATATACAACAACAAATAAAGGAGCAGAATTCTAGATTACAGCAAGAATTTGAAAATGAGTTAGAAAAATTTAAGCCATCGAAAGAAGAATTTGACCTTTTGTCAGAAGAAGCAAAAAAAGAAAAGACGGAACAATTTAGTAAGTACACTGTAAGCGTTAGGGATAATTACGCTAAGAAAATGTCAAATTTAGAAGAAAACTATAGAGAAGCAGTAGAAAGTGTCTTTAACAAAATAAAAGAAGTGGCTAAAAGAACGGCAGAAAAAAACAATGTAGATTTAGTACTATTTATTTCAAAAAAGAACCAAGTTCTATACTCTATGGATGAGGTTGATTTATCAGATGTGGTATTAAAAAATGTAAATAAGGAAATACCTGAATTTGCTTTGCAAAGCATTGAGTAGGCTTATGCAATTTAATATCAGTGATATTATAAAAATACTACCACATTCTTATCCGTTTCTCTTAGTAGATAGAGTAATAGAATGTGACCATGGTAAAAGCATAAAAGCAATCAAAAATGTGACTTTCAATGAGCCATTTTTTATTGGCCATTTTCCTGGCCATCCGATAATGCCAGGAGTTTTGATAGTTGAGTCTTTAGCTCAGGCATCTGCTATATGTGTCCTCGGTAAAGAAACAATAGAAAATAAAGTTGTTTACTTTATGTCTATTGAAAACGCAAAATTCAGAAGACCAGTTATTCCAGGGGACACGTTGGTTCTTCAATCCAATATAAAAAATGCGTGTTTGGGTGCACGCAAATTTGAGTGTGTTGCATATGTTGGGGAAGAAAAAGCTGCAGAAGCAACAATCTTAGCAAGACTGCAAGACAAATAAAATCTTCATCTCTAAGAAACAGTATGTACACTGTATAGTATAACAATGCAACTGAATTTCAAAATCTCATTTTCAAACTTATACACTTGTAGTGGATTAATAAAATTAGATGAGACGTTTTTAGATTATATAAAATCGTGCGATGAAAGCTTGTTTTGTTCATTAATTGAAGCAAGAGAAAAAGCAGCTTCTTCTTTGATGTCATCCCAGTGCTTGACACTGGGATCCATAGAACAACCAATGTTGGCCTCTCAAATGACAGATAGTCAGTTAATAATAGACCTCTCATATTTACTTGATGAATTTATTGCAAAACTTTTTAATATTGGAAAAGAAGCAGAGGAGCTAAAGAAAAAGCACAACGACTTTGCTGCAATATATAAGTGTAAAAGGTTATTTGTTCAACGCTATGCATTAAAGAAGTACACTGATATAGCAGATATAGATATTGATTATGTTACCAGCAAATTAAATCGCTTTCTTGCCCTACCAACAACAGAAAAAAATTTTGCTGAGCAGGTGATGCGTTGGTTGGAAAATAAAGAGGATCACAAAGAAGAAATAGAACTTGCAGCGCAATATGCAGCGTGGAGAGTGAAAAATAAACAGAGTATACTTTTTAGTATTCACAGAAAAATTGATCACGAAAATCTCGTATCGTTCTTCAAAAAAGAAGTAGACGAAGTTGAGGTATTGTATTCAAGCAAAACAAAAAGACGACATGGTTTTGATCTGACAAGTGAAAAGGTGAGTTTGAATAAAGCATTGGATAATGCTCATTACTGCATATTTTGTCATAAGCAAAATAAGGACAGTTGTTCAAAGGGGCTAAGTAATAACGACAATACCTTTAAACAGTCCCCACTCAAAGTTGAATTGCACGGCTGTCCACTAGAACAAAAAATATCAGAAATGAATCTGGTGAAAAGCGAAGGGTACAGCATAGCAAGCCTTGCAATTGTGGTAATAGATAACCCCTTATGTGCAGCTACTGGGAACAGAATATGCAATGATTGCATGAACTCATGCATATATCAGAAACAAGAGCCTGTAAATGTGCCAATGATTGAAACAAGGATTCTAGATGATGTGCTCATTTTACCGTATGGATTTGAAATATATTCTCTGCTTAGCCGTTGGAATCCTTTAAATTTTCAGCGTCCATTGCCAAAAGGAAACACAGGAAAAAACGTCCTAGTTGTAGGGCTTGGTCCTGCGGGTTTTAATTTAGCTCATCATTTATTAAACGATGGGCATAACGTTATCGCCATTGATGGACTAAAGATTGAACCTTTGATCGATAATTTTCAGCTAATTAAAGATTTCGAGCATGAAAAACTAAGTGAACGCACAGCTGGTGGATTTGGTGGAGTAGCAGAGTATGGCATAACCTCTAGATGGAACAAAAATTATCTAAAAATCATTAGACTTTTGCTGGAAAGACGTGAGAATTTCGCACTTTATGGAGGTATTCGTTTTGGTGGCACGATTAATGTTGATGACGCGTTCAACTCGGGTTTTGATCACATCGCCCTAGCACTTGGCTCTGGCAAGCCACGAATGATCAAAATAAAGAATATACTAGCTCGTGGAGTGCGTATGGCATCTGACTTTCTTATGTCGTTACAACTGACTGGCGCTCTTAAATTTGATTCTATAGCAAGTCTGCAAGTTCGTATGCCGATAGTTGTAATAGGGGCTGGGCTTACTGCGATTGACACTGCCACTGAAGCTTTAGCGTATTATCCAATTCAAGTAGACAAATTTCTACTTCGTTATGAGATATTAGTTGATAAGTATGGAAAGGACTGTGTTGAAAAAGATTGGACAGAAGAAGAGCACGAAATTGCGAATGAGCTCATATCGCACGCAAAGTTGATCCAAGCAGAGCAAGAATTAGCAAAAAAAGAAAGTAGAGAAATAAAAATATTAGAGTTAATGCAGAGTCTTGGGGGAGTGAAAGTTGTATATAGAAAAGAGCTGAAAGACTCGCCAAGTTATCGATTAAATAGCGAAGAGGTGCAAAACGCATTATCAGAAGGGATTTACTTTATTGAAAACTTAGAGCCAGTTGAAGTTGTGACAGATAAATATAACCATGCTGAGTCAATAAAACTGATAGACACAAAATCCGGCGAAATCAAATGTATAAAAGCACGTTCTATTTTTATAGCAGCAGGTACTGAGCCAAATACAGTTATTGCAACAGAAGATAAAAAGCATTTTAAATTAAGTAATGGGTATTTTACTCATTTGAATTCATCAGGAAAAGAAATAGACCCAATATTTTCTCCTAAAATGCAAAATAAAGATAGAATATTAGTGTATAAGCAAGGCAATAAAACAATCAGCTTTTTTGGTGATCTTCACCCTTCGTATAGCGGCAGCGTCGTGAAAGCTATGGCAAGTGCTAAGAACGGCTACCCTATTATTTCTCAGCTTTTGAGTGGAGTGATCCAAACAGCTAATCAGCCAGCGTCACGCGCTGGAGTGACGCTGTTCCGTCAAGCTAACAAAGAATTCTTTAATAGAATCAAAGAGCAATTCACTGCAAAGGTTATAAAAGTTCAATATTTAACAGACAAAGTTGTGGAAATAGTGATCAAAGCACCACTTGCGGCAAAGAATTTTAAACCTGGACAATTCTTTAGGTTGCAAAATTTTGAAACCAATAGCAGAAAAACTCACCTCACTATGGAAGGTATAGCAGTAACCGGCACTGAAGTAGACAAAAAAAAAGGATTTATTTCTACTATTGTGCTTGAAACTGGCGGTTCCACTAATTTATGTAAATGTTTTAAAAAAGGTGAACAAATAATTCTTATGGGTCCAACTGGCAGTCCTACTGAGATTGGTTAAACCTATTTTGTACTAATTATACCATAATGTATATTATTTATTAATAAATCTATACTATAATAATGATTTTTATTAAGGTAGTATTATGACACATAAGTTAAGATTCACACTTCCAAAAGAAAGCTACTCTATAGATATAGGACCATGTTCTGCAAAAAGTAGAAAGTGTAAGGAGTTTATAGCAAAAAACGAAGACGTAGGTATGAAATTTCTTATTTCTACTAAAGATGATACTGGCAAAACAGGAAAAATGTCCCTTTGTAAAGATAATAACGGTCAAGATGAGTGTACAAAATCCTACACAGTTCAATCTCCAGTAATTTATAATGATCTTTTTAATGATAGCTTTAAATACGTAAGTGTTCTTTTGGATCATGATAAAGGACATTTCACTAGGATGCGCAATGAATTCGATAAATATGATATTGATTACACAGTTATGGATGACGGTAAAACACAGAATATGCTGTCAGAGGATTTTATGATCTAATTTTCATTATACAGCTACTAAAGAGCTTTCTTGATTCCAGTGTCCGCTACTCGAATGCCGTCATTACAGTACTTGATACAGGGATCTATAGCTAAAACAATTTAAGATTCCGCTACGTGTTAGTGGAATCTATGCTGAGACACCGCGGCGGTATCTAAAAAAAGCGTTAAAGACTAGATTAGCAAAGAATTCTTTAATAGAATCAAATATTGCGAAGAGCATAAAAGTCGAATGAGTGCATTGAAAACTGGCAGCTCCATTAGATTTATGCAGATACTTAAAACAAAGAAAGTAAATCACTCTCAACTATCAGACTTACTGAAGTTCTGGATATTGAATTGATGCCAAATTTTATTTCAAAAAGTAAATAATTTACTAACGCTCGTGCACAAATTAAAAATAAATTATGCACGAGTGTAGCACTGTGAATTAGGAGTGCTATATTAAAGCTTACCTCACTATTAAAGCTATCGGTCAGATTAGATTAAAAACCTAATCTGACCGGTTTCTCTATAACCTTCTAAACCCTGATATAATTATATGGTAATTAGCTTAACTAGTGGTTAATATGCAAATTGATTTTATTTGTATGTTGAGGTAGCATAAACCATACTGTTTTACATCATTGTGCAACTTTATAAATTTTTATTGCTATTTCTGTTGACTACATTAATAGTGATAGTCCTAATATTACCTGAAAATTTAGGTACTACACTGAATTGCTCTCATCCAGTTCTAAATTTTGATTTATCTTTTCGTATCGTACTAATATCTTTTTTATCAGTTGCATTTTTAGCTGTTCTACCAACACAAAATTTGACTTTTTCAGAGATGCTATCTTTTTTTGCTTATACTACCTGCTCACTCTGTGCAATTTTATCCAAGCAGATAATGTTGGTTATAATATTCTTTGAATTAATGACCATCAGTGCATTTTTTATTATCGCAGCTAGCTGTAGAGATAGTGGATCTGCAATAAGGTACGCTTGTGTACACTTTTTGGTTGGAGTTATATTGACAGCAGGATTGGCACTTCAAAGCACTAACCTGATAATTTTGGGTTTATTGATAAACTGCGCTTGTTTTCCTTTTTCGTTTTGGGTTGTTGATGCATATCCTGCTGCATCACTACATGGCACTACATATCTCTCTTTATTTACCACTAAAGTCTCTTTTTTAGTGATGCTTTTACACACTTACACCCTATGGCAAGATTGTACTGAAATATTAGCACTTGTAGGCGCCATCACTGTAATTTACAGCATTATATTTGCTTCTCTTGAGCAAAATATTCGTAGATTTCTATGCTATAATGTTGTAGGACAAATGGGCTTGCTGATTATTGCAGGAGGTTTACTCAGCCCTTCGGAAAAGGCAATACCAATTTTGATGCTACACATAATTTTCTCTCTTGTTTATCAATCATTATTGTTTGTGGTTAGCAATGCGATTATTTCGCGGACAAAAACAATTAGTTTTAATGGAGTGGGTAAATTGATGTCAGTCGAAGGCATGTGTGCTATAATTGCGATATTCACAGTGGCTGCATTTCCTGGAACCGTTGGATTTATTAGCAAATCATACATTACAGCCGAGATTGAAGCAAGTGGTGCTAATTTAGAAGTGTATAAAAATTTATACAAGATTCTAAATTTACTGCTTTATTTAAGCGTGGGGCTCAAGTTTTTCTATTACATATTTATCGCTAAAAGCAAGTCCAAACCTTCAGAAGGGAAAGAAGGTAGAATAACAATGATTATTTTAGCATTCATATGTATAATTGCTGGCAACCCTTACTTGCCTATTTACAATAACCCTTCGATTTTCGATTTTGTGTACAACACAAAAAATATTTTGTCGCAATTTAATTTGTTATTATGTACCACTTTATTGTTTATTCCTTTACGCAAGTTATTTTACCCAAGAATAAATTTTAAAATGGATATTGATTGGATTTTTAGAGCTTTCGTACCCTATATTGTCTTGCTGTTCAATCAATTGGTCTTTAAAGTGAGAGAAATGTCTGCCAACGTACTGCAAAACTTGACTAATTCACTTACTAATTTATACTTTAATAATATTACTAAACTTAAAGAAGTGATAAGTTATAACTCAGTAAGTTTTGTTTCAGCTTCTTCTCTCTTTTTAATGAGTATTCTACTAATGCTATTATGTTTAAATCGTTAACTGAAAGTTTAAATTCTGTATTTAGTAAACTGAGAGGAAAGTCGATCATTTCTGAAAATGATTTTAATCTTGCCATGCGTGAAATACGTATAGCTTTAATTGAAGCTGACGTTTCACTTGAAGTTGCAAAAAAATTCATCAACGACATTAAAGATAAAGTGATTGGGGAAAAAGTCATAAAAAGTGTTTCTCCAGCACAAATGATAATTAAAATTGTGCAGGATAATTTAGTTGCAGTTCTCGGATCAGAGAAAAGTGACTTAAATCTAGCAGTTAAACCCCCTGCTGTGATTATGATGGTGGGCTTACAAGGTGCAGGTAAAACAACTACCTCAGGAAAGCTTGCTTTAAAGCTAAAAAAGCAAAAGAAAAAAGTGATGCTTGCCTCTTTAGACATTTATAGGCCGGCTGCCCAGAAACAACTTGAGGTGCTGGGTAAACAGATAGACGTACAAACTTTATCTATAGTAATAAATGAGGAGCCTATTGCAATTACAAAAAGGGCACTGGCAGCAGCAAAGAACGATAATTATGATGTATTAATACTAGACACCGCAGGCAGGCTTCATATTGACAATAATATGATGAATGAGTTGAAAGCCGTAAAGGAAATAGCTTCACCTGCAGAAGTTATTTTAGTAGCCGACGCAATGATAGGCCAGGATGCGGTCAACATTGCCAAATCATTCAATGAGGTAATAGGTGTAACCGGCATTATTCTCACCCGTGTTGATGGTGATGCACGTGGTGGTGCTGCTCTTTCTATGAAAATGATCACCGATTGTCCAATTAAATTTATTGCTTGTGGTGAAAAATTAAGTGACCTCGATGATTTTTATCCCGATAGAATTGCAAAAAGGATACTTAGCATGGGTGATGTTGTATCATTGGTTGAAAAAGCTGCTGAGATTGTTGGTCAGGAAGAAATTGATAAGTTACAAAAGAAAGTAAAAAAGGGTAAATTCGACCTAAACGACCTAGTGGGAATGTTAAAAACTCTGAGTAAAATGGATGGCATTAGCAACATAATGAAATTCATCCCTAGTTCATTCACAAAAAAGCTAAGTAGCAGTGTGCCAGACGACAATAAAGTGAAAAAATATATAGCCATCATAAACTCAATGACCGAAAAAGAAAGGCAAAATCCAGATATTTTAAATGGCAAAAGAAGACTTAGAATTTCTAAGGGGTCCGGAACAAGTGTAACTGACGTTAATCTTCTAATTAAGCAGTATAATCAAATGAGCTCTATGGTGAATAAATTCAGTAAAGTTGATCATAATAAACTCAAAGAATCTGATTTAATGGATATGCTGAGCAGAAAATAAATCAGCAGGTAGTAGAATGAAATAAAATCATCAGTTGTAATTGCTGTTGAGTAGTGAAGTAACAAATTCAATAAATTTCCGCAGTTGGAATTGGCATAATAATAAAAATTGATATAAGTTACTTTAGCTATATTTAATGCGTTGTTTTATAGCTAACACACCATACCACCGTGGCACTACACTAGTAACAGAACGACAATTGTCAGTAGCTCAAGTTAGGCTAGATATAGCATTCACAATATCGTTTGTAAACCTATAGCTATATATAATGAATGAATTTTTTTATATATTCGTTATTAGTATTTTGTATTTCTTGGACAGTTCCGTGGTAGATAATATTCCCTTCGTATAATACTGCTATTTTATCAGCTATTTTAAATGCACTATGAATATCATGTGTAATCGTGATAATTGTAGGGTTAAAGTCTTTAGATAATTTTATTATTATCTCGTTTACCATATCTGACATAATTGGGTCCAATCCTGAAGTTGGCTCATCCAATACAATAATTTCTGGATTGTGCGCAATCGCCCTTGCAAGTGCTACTCTTTTTTTCATTCCGCCTGATAGCTCGATTGGAAACATATCTGCTATGCTTTCCTCCAGTCCAACATCATTTAACTTCTCGATTGCTAGCTGTTTTGCCTCCTTTTCGCTGATATTAAAGCGCTTTTTATAATTAAAAGATATATTTTCCCACACTGTAACGTAGTCAAATAAAGCAGAATTTTGAAATAAGACTCCAAATTTATTTTTGCTTTCACTATTTATTTTAATAGACCCTGAGTCTGGTTTTAGCAATCCAATGATTATTTTTGTTAATACAGATTTACCACTTCCTGAGCCGCCAAGTATGACTAATGATTCCCCCTTCGATATATTAAAACTTATGTTGTTTAATATCGTTCTATCATCAAAAGACAAGCTTAGGTTCAATATTGATATTATGGGGCTATACATGTATCAAAGTAATCAAGTAGTTTGCTAAAATGATCAATATGGACGAAAAAACAACAGTTGATGTTGTAGCAACACCTACTCCTCGTGCACCTTCTCTACAATGGTAACCGTAATAACAACTTGAAACAGAAATTATAGCCCCAAAAGCAGTCGCTTTCATTAGCCCAACAACAAAATCGTTTATATTAAAGAATTGAGCTGTATATTTTATGTATATATTTAAATTGTGGTTAAATTCAAAGACTGCGGTGACATACCCTCCAAATATTCCTATTAGATCTGCACATACTGTAAGTATTGGAAATACTATAACTGACGCTAGAATTCTTGGTGCAATTAAATATTTGAAAGGATTGATGTCCAAAGTTGTAAGTGCATCTATTTGTTCAGTGATGCGCATCGTGCCAATTTCTGCTGCAATTGAGGACCCAACCTTTCCTACCATTATTAAGCTAATCAAAACTGGCCCTAACTCTTTAATGATAGTGATCGTAACAAGCTTAGGTACTACTTGTTCTTGATTAATCAATAGACCACTTAAGCTACTTTGTAAAACTATCACCGCTCCTATAAAAACTCCAGTGAGCCCAACAATTGGTAAAGAGAAAAAGCCTATCTCTATAATTTGTTTTGCTACATTGCTAAAATAATACGGTGGCACAAAGCAGTGGTATAGAGATTGAATAAAAAACACAAATGCGTTACCAAGCCTCAACAGAAAGTTGATAAAGCACCTACCGATTATTCTAACACTGTTTACATCAAAGGAACTCACTTTGCATTTATCTTAGCTAAAAATTAGTTTTACTGATTTTATTAAAATTTTTATTAACTCTATCGCAGAATATAGTCAAGATATATCTTAAGTTCAATATACTTTGATCAAAATGCTTGAGTTTAAGTTTATAAGACTGAATTGTATAAGAAAACCTTACTTATTTCGCTATTTACTTCTTGTAAAAAACATGCTACTAATAAATTGTGTTATATAATTGAATTGGAGTAAGTTTTGGCAGTTCCGAAGAGAAAAAAGTCAAAGTCAAGGCGTAATATGCATCGTTCTCATCATACTATTAAGCCTAAGAATATTGTGGTATGTGCAACAACTGGAGAATTCATGTTGCCTCACAACATAGCAGTTGACAATAGTTACAAAGGAAAACGTGTTTTCATTAAACAAAAGGCGGAGTAACTCATGATATGTTACCCACGGTCAACAACAACATAGTTATCGCACTTGATGCTATGGGAGGGGATTTTGCACCTCTTTCCGTAATTCAGGGTGCTAGTTTTTTCTTGGATAATCTTGTTGATCCAGGTGTTGAAGTTTTTTTTCATATTTATGGAGATCAGAAAGAAATATCTCCTTTGCTTTCAAAATACAAAAAAGTAATCGATAGCTCCGAATTTACCCATTGCTCTGATAATGTTCTTCCAAATGATAAACCCTCTTTTGCACTGAAACATCGCAAAGATTCAAGTATGAAGGCAGCTGTTGAAGCAGTGAAAAAAGGTAAAGCTTTTGGAATGGTGTCTTCAGGCAACACTGGAGCATTGATGGCTATCTCCAGATTTATTTTAGGAACATTACCCAATATCTATCGTCCTGCTATTGCATCTGTCTGTCCAACTAAGACAAAAAGCTTTGCATTGCTTGATCTTGGTGCAAATGTTGACTGTAATACTGACTCATTATTTCAATTTGCATTAATGGGGAGTATATTTGCAAAAATAGCATTAAAAGTTGAAAATCCTGAAGTCGCTTTGCTAAACATTGGTACAGAAGAAGTGAAAGGTACTGACTCAGTAAGAGGAGCTTTTGAGTTACTCAAAAATGCTCCAAGTATTAACTTCAAAGGATATATAGAGGCAAGTGAATTTTTAGATGGTAATATAGACGTAATTGTTGCTGATGGTTTTGTTGGTAATGTAATGCTCAAGACAGCTGAGGCAACTGCTGGTACTTTTATCAGTCTAATAAAACAGGAAGTATTTAACTCATGGATGACAAAAATGCTTGTCGGCATATTGTTGAAACCCAAGCTAAATAAAGCATTAGAGCGTTTTAATCCTAAAATTAGAAGTGGAGCTATGTTTTTAGGGCTAAATGGTATCATTATAAAGAGCCACGGAAATTCTGATGCTATTTCTTTTGCTCACGCTATAAAATTTGCAGTAAATGCAATCAGTGAAAATTTAAACCAGAAGATAATTAACGGGGTAAGTCATATTGAATAAAAGTTTCATATTGAGCACTGGTTCTTACCTACCAAAAAAAATTTTGAGTAATAACGAAATTGCATCGATAGTTGAAACAAACGATGAATGGATAAGGCAAAGAACAGGAATAGTTCAAAGACATATAGCAGATGAAGGAGAACTAACGTCAGATTTAGCTGTTAATGCAGCGAAAAATGCTATAGAAAAAGCGAAAATTTCAATAGATGAAATTGGTTTGATCATAGTTGCAACAACAACACCTGACAAAACTTTTCCTAGCTGTGCAACGATTATACAAAGTAAATTAAAGTGTAAAAACGCATTTGCTTTTGATGTACAGGCAGCATGCTCTGGTTTTATATATGCAGTTACAGTTGCTGATTCACTTATAAAGTCTAACGATAGAATTAAATACGCGCTTGTTATTGGTGCTGAAATAATGTCTAGGATTGTTGATTGGGAAGATAGGTCAACTTGTGTACTCTTTGGTGATGGTGCTGGTGCAGTGATAATGAAATCAGAAATGAGTAGCAGTAGCATTATATCAACAAACTTACACTCTGATGGCAATGTGGACTTATTATGTACAAACGGAGGAATATCCTCTACTCGTGATTCTGGAAAGATACTTATGAATGGAAGAGAAGTGTTTAAACATGCAGTAGAGAAATTAACAGCCTCAGTAGAGGAAACTCTAAAATGCAATAGTTTGAAGATTACTGATATTGACTGGTTAATTCCCCATCAAGCAAACATTCGCATTATTGAAGCAGTAGTAAAGAAATTAGATTTTCCTATAGAAAAAGTAATTAATACAGTTGATAAGCATGCAAACACCTCAGCAGCGTCAATTCCACTAGCCTTAGACTATGCAGTACAAGAATCAAAAATAAAGTCAGGAAATCTGATATTGCTGATTTCAATAGGTGCAGGTTTAGCCTGGGGTTCTGTGTTACTGCGCTATTAGACTTCCTATTACCCACGCTTCTTTTTTCTCAATTTTATCGTTACATGCTGTACTGACAAAGTTTTGAGATATTATCACAAACATTATATTCACAAGAAATACTTGACTTCACGTGTACTAAGAAGCATTTTATATATGATGTGTGCCCGTAGCTCAGTTGGATAGAGCAACAGCCTTCTAAGCTGTGGGTCGTAGGTTCGAATCCTACCGGGCACATTCTTCTATCAATGCTTTCTATAAATTTTCAAGTATTCTGGTACCACATTTTCAATTGCTAGTGGTCTAATTTTCATTGTTTCGAGATCATCTGACTTTTCGATTGAACTACTCATCATAACTTTCACCTGATCTCGAGTAAGTATAGGGCTTGCATCTCCAGTTATAGGTTTTAACAGCACAGAAACAACTTTACTTTCTAAGAAAAAGGCTATCAATCTTGCCATTGGAAAAGGTACATTGATCAGTAGACACTTTCTGTTAGTCACATTCAGAATAAACTTTAATAAGCTTTTAAAAGAGTAAACTTTTGATCCACCTATATTATAAATTTTTTTATCTTGCTTATTAAAGCTGATAATACGGTATACCACTTCAGCTAAGTTTGTTACACATATCGGCTGAAACTTCGTTATTCCACTACCGATCAACGGCAAAAAAGGAAGAATTGTTGCTAATCTTGCAAATTTATTAAAGAAATTATCTTCTTTACCAAATACAAGACTGGGCTTAATTATCATTGCTCCTTGAAACGCCGAAGCTACAGCTTTCTCACCTTTCAATTTACTTTGGGCATATTTTGATAACTTATCATTTTCTATTCCCATGGCAGAAAAATGTATCATCATGGATACATTTTTTATTTGCGCAGCTTTTGCTATTCTTTCAGCTATTCCAACATGAACTGTATAGAAATCGTATTTTCTTTTTTCATATAATATTCCTACTAAGTTTATAACAACATCACACCCCTCCATACTTTCTAAAATTGATTTTTCATTAAAAAAATCTCCTTCAAGTATTGATATTTGCCCTAAGTTGCCACATAACTTTAGACAAGCAGCTTTTTCCTGATCACGAGTAAATATTCTTATTAAATACCCCGCCGCTGCCAAGCGTCTTACGATGTGTTTTCCTATAAATCCCGTTCCACCAAAAATAACTATACGTTTTATCACAGTTAAAACTTCCAATAACTTAACTTTAAATTAATACAATAGTTTTATTTAATATTCTATTGTGAATTCCTGCACTATAAGGTCCATTCTCATTCCATGAGAACCTTTAACTAAAATTACATCATTACCTTGAACAATATTAGCTAAATTACTTTTCAATTGGTTAGAATCATCGAAATGCATGCCTTTTATATTCTCCGGTAAAAGTTTATTCAATTCTAACATAAATTTACCAACTGTATGAACTTTATTCACATTTTGTTCTACTATAGAATCAAGCAATTCTGTATGAAATACTATGCTTTCATTACCAAGTTCTAACATATCGCCGAGTAGTGCCACTTTTCTTAAATTAGAATATGTACCTAAAGTTCTTATTGCAGCCTTCATTGAAGTAGGGTTAGCATTATAGGAGTCGTTAATCAAATGTACTAATTTTCCATTGTATTTAGCTTGATGAACATTACCTCTACCTTCTGTTACAGTAAAATTCTCAAGTGCTAGTGGTAATTTCGATAAATCAAGTCCTAGACTTTGCACAACTGCTGTCACAACTAATGCAGAGTATGTAAAATGCTCACCCCGCAAACGTAAATTACAGTTTATAATTTGACCGTTGTGCGGTTTAATTTTTAAATTTATACCGCTATCGTTTCTTATTAGGTCTAACAAACGAACAGTAGCACTTTCATTCTTACCAAAGCTCACTACATTTCTGTCAGCATTTGATAAAAGATAATCATAATGTTTATTATCCTTGTTCAAAATCAAAGTACCATTATTTTTCATACCACATAGGACTTCTAACTTCGCTTGCGCAATATCAAGTAGAGATGAAAAATTTTCAACATGCGCAGGTTCGATGTTGGTAATAACTGCAATATCCGGATTGCTAATCTTCGATAGCTCTTTTATCTCACCAGCTCTATTCATTCCCATTTCAAGGATTAAGTACTGGCAGTTTTTTGGGACTTTTAGAATAGTAAAAGGTAATCCTATATTATTATTCAAGTTATCTTTGTTTGCATAAGACGCTCCATATTGCGATAGAACAGTGTGCAGCATGTCCTTTGTAGTCGTTTTCCCGACACTACCTGTAATTGTAATAACTTTAGCATTAACAAGAACATTTCTAATGTAATATGATGCCATATTATGCAAAGCTTTTAGAGTATCTTGCACAATAATTAGAGGAAAATTTCTATATTTATCTTCGCTTACTACCGCAGCAACAGCTCCTTTTAAAAATGCTTCATGTAGAAAATCATGCCCATCAAATTTCTTTCCCTTGAGAGCAATAAATAAATCGCCTTTTTTTATGCTTCTTGTATCCGTTGAAATATTTGAGCTATATACCGAATTACAAACACCCTCCCCTCTTCCGCCAGTAGCATCGATAATATTATTTGCGTTCCATTTTAACATAATTTATCTTTAAAGGTAATTTGAACAAGAAAAGCAGCAAAAATACTACATACTTTGGTAATGTACAAATAATGATTGCTATCTCTATAATTTCATCTTATAATAGATATACAAGCTTAAATATTTTCGTCTATAATTGGGTGTATTTTACTATCTGATTGTAGAAAGTGACTTGGAGGTATGTATGGCAAAAGATGAGTCAAATAAAAAGTCTATTTTGGCTAAGATAAAAGGCGTGTTTTTTCTTGTGCCTAAAGCACTTATTTATCCTATAAAGAAACCGTTTGCTTCAATTGATGAAATGAAGCATGATGCTAAAGTTTCATTAAAAAAGGCTGTGAGTGATGTACCTAAAGAAGAAGAGAAATATGACCCACCTATAAAAACCACAGAAGCTAGTAAGTACCTTGGCATACAAATAACAAAACAAGAAAAAGGTAAGGTAAGTTTTTTAGCGTCAAGAACTTTAACGGAGGATATACCTTACTTGAGTCCAGAGAAATTAGATAAAATAAGGAAAGATCTGCCAAATATAACTATTTTTAGAGAAGAAAACAAAATTGTAATTGAAGTTGATGTTGAGAAGATTATCCAAGAAATAAAAGATAAAAATCCAGGTATAGATGAAAAAGTAATGAAAAAGTACGCTCTTGAAGAAATTTATAATAAAATTGATTATGATCTCAAAAATTTGGCAAAAATTACTGGTGGAGAGTTTAAAGTTCACACAGACCGAAAGTTGCTGTATGATATTGCAGAAAAGTTGTATAGTGGATACGATAGTAAAAAGCAACAGTCACAAGAAGTTATAAGGTCTATAGGTAAAGAAAAGTCATCAGAGAAAATTTTAAATAATTGGCAAAAAGCTATTAAACAAGATTTTGAAAGTTGCGAAAGCATAAGAGGTAGGGGGAAATAAATTATGGAGAGTGTTATGAAAGAAGTTAAAATAGAGGAAAGGTATCATAGCCTAACTGTTCCTGGAGATATGTATCATTTACAACCAGAAGTTATTGCTGCAAGAAGGGCAAAAAGAATAGAAACGTTTTCAAAAAGACACCAAATGGACTATGGGTCAGTTTTGCGTGGACAAGATATACAACTAAAAGATGTTTCAAGTCTTGAAGATGCTTCTAGCGAAGCAGCAATAAGCCCACCTTCTACACCAAATCATAAGCAAAATAGAAGAGGACCAGGAATTTAATAAAGTATGGGTAGTACAGCTTATGATGACACTAATATTTTTGCTAAGATATTAAGAGGTGAGTTGTCTTATGAGGAAATACATAAAAATGAAAATGTGCTAGCTTTTCGTGATAAGTATCCTGATGCACCAGTTCATATTCTAGTTATACCAAAAGCTCAATACGTTTCATACGATGATTTTGTTCTGAAAGCTTCCGAAGAGGAAATAGTAAGTTTTTTTAAAACTGTTAGAGAAATAGCACATAAATATAACTTAGAAAAAACAGGATATAGATTAGTTACTAATCACGGTAAAGATGGAGAGCAAGTTATACCGCACTTTCACATACATATTTTAGGTGGTAAAAGATTAGGAAAGCATGTAAATTCATAGTGTTATATGTTTTTTAAATGAGTGAATATTTAACCATATTAATTTTTATCTGTGTATCAATTGTAGTATCCTTTACTTTAGGTGTATTACCTATGTTTCTTGCAGTCAGTAACCCAGATGGTGAAAAGCTTTCTACATATGAGTGTGGCTTTAATCCTTTATCAAGAGCCAGAAAAAGTTTCGACATAAAATTTTACTTAGTTGCAATATTGTTCATAATATTCGATTTAGAAATTGCTTTTCTTTTCCCTTGGGCCGTTTCTTTATCTAAAATAAGCTATTGCGGATTTTGGTCTATGATGATATTCCTTGCAATACTTACTATAGGCTTTATTTATGAGTGGTGTAAAGGTGCGTTGGAATGGGAATAAATTTATCTAATGGCGACTGGAATCGTTACAAAAAAGAAGGTTTTCTTATCACTAAATTTGGCGATTTAATAGATTATATAATGAACTGGGCAAGGTCTGGTTCATTGTGGCCAATGACATTTGGTCTTGCATGTTGCGCAGTAGAGATGATGCACACTGCATCCAGTCGTTATGATCTTGATAGATATGGCATAATCTTTCGTGCAAGCCCAAGGCAAGCAGATGTTATGATTGTTGCTGGCACGTTAACTAATAAAATGGCAGCAGCATTGCGTAAAGTTTATGATCAAATGGCAGATCCCAAATACGTCGTCTCTATGGGAAGTTGTGCAAATGGCGGTGGCTATTATCATTATTCTTACTCAGTAGTCCGTGGTTGCGATAGAATTGTGCCAGTTGATGTGTATGTTCCTGGATGCCCTCCAACTGCTGAGGCGTTGCTATATGGAATGCTATGTCTACAAAATAAAATAAAACGAACTAAAAATATATAGCATGGATAAAACTGCAAAATACATACAAAAAAAGACTAAATGTGAATGTATTCAGAAAAATGATGGCACTATTGTAATATATTCAGCTTTGAATGACATTGAAAATCACTTACTCTTTCTACGTGATGATGAAAAGTGTAGGCTTGAATTATTAGTTGACGTTTTTGGAGTTGATTACCCAGATAGAGAAAAACGTTTCGAGCTAATATACAATTTGCTCAGCGTTGTACACAATATCAGAGTGCACATAAAGCTTCAGTTATGTGAAGGTGATATACCTCTAAGTGTAGCAAAGATATTTAACGCAGCTTCGTGGTTTGAGCGTGAAGTATTTGATATGTATGGAATAGAGTTTTCTGATCACCCAGATTTACGTAGGATTTTAACGGATTATGGATTCAAAGGTCATCCAATGTTAAAAGATTTTCCTCTCACTGGCTACGAGGAAGTAAGATACGATATAGAGGCAAAAAAGGTTGTATATAATCCTATAGACTTACCACAAGATTTTCGTATGTTTGACAGCTTATCCCCTTGGGAAGGTAGTAAAGCCACAAAAGTAAATATAAAGGAGTAGAAAATGACAGCACAAAGAAAAAAAATATCTTTGATTGGTGCAGGAAATATCGGTGGGACTCTTGCCCATATGATTGCACTAAGAGAGCTAGGAGATGTTATTTTGCTTGATGTAAGCGATGGAATACCACAAGGTAAAGCGCTTGACATTACAGAATCATCTCCTATTGATCGATCTAATGTCAATATTACTGGTACAAATAGGTATGAAGATATAAAAAACTCTGACGCAATTATAATAACTGCTGGCATTGCCAGAAAACCTGGAATGAGCAGAGATGACCTTCTGCAAACTAATGCTGCAGTAATGAAAGAGGTTGGGGAAAATATTAAAAAACATTCTCCAAACGCATTTGTAATAGTGGTTACCAATCCTTTAGATGCTATGGTTTCAGTAGTATACAAATCTTCAAGTCTGCCAACTAATATGATTGTTGGTATGGCAGGAGTGCTTGACTCTGCTCGTTTTCGTTATTTTCTTGCAAGTGAGTTAAATATTTCTGTCGAAGATGTATCTGCTTTTGTGCTTGGAGGACATGGTGACACTATGGTACCACTAATCAATTATGCTTCAATTGCTGGCATTCCACTTACCCAAATCATTGAGATGGGTTTGATTACGCGAGGAAAAGTTGATGAAATAGTTGAGCGCACTCGTAATGGTGGAAAAGAAATAGTTGATCTACTTAAATCTGGATCTGCATACTATGCTCCTGCATCTTCAGCCATAAGTATGCTAGAATCATACTTAAAAGATAAAAGGCGTATATTACCATGCGCTGCTTATCTTAATGGTGAATATGGTGTGAAAGACTTATTCATTGGTGTTCCTACTATTATTGGCAAAAATGGAGTTGAGAAAGTTCTAGAAGTTAAAATGAACGATAGTGAACAAGAGATGTTTTATAAATCTGTAAGTGCAGTAAAAGAGCTCTGTCAGCTAAATTAATTGCCCTATAGAATTTCTTTGAGCTCAAGCTTCGAAAACAGTCTAAAAAAATTATTTGTAGTTATTTTTGCTACTTGTTCCGGCGATTCATTCCATAATTCTGCTAAACAATTCACAACATATTTCACCATTGCCGGTTCATTTTTTCTTCCTCTGTAAGGCTCAGGAGATAGATAAGGTGCATCAGTTTCAACTAAAACACGCTCACGTGGCACATTTTGTGCAATTTCTCTTAGTAAGTTCGCATTTTTAAAAGTAATAATTCCAGAAAATGAAATGTATAATCCCAAGTCCATAGCCTTATAAGCAAGCTCTTTAGAAGAAGCAAAGCAATGCATTACTCCACTAAAAGCGTCCTTCTTCATTTCTGAATTTAAAATATCAATCATCTCACTATCAGCATTTCTAGTGTGAATAACTAAAGGTAATCCTGTTACTTTTGCCGCTTCTATATGTGATGCAAAACTTTTTTTTTGATTGCTTTTATTATCAGATTTATAAAAATCTAATCCGGTTTCACCGATACTAATTACCTTTTTGCCCTTAGTAAATTCAATCAATTCATCAGCATTTATACATTCACCTTTTTCCACATTAGTATCAAGCGGATGTATACCAACGGAGCAGTAGACTTGATCATAGGATGAAGAGATTTTTAATAATTTAGGGATATCATTAATGCTTATACATATGTTATGCAAAATTCTCACACCATTTTGCTCTGCTCTTGAAATTACCTTTGGTATTTCATCATAAGAAAAATAAATTAGATGACAATGAGAATCAACTATCATAAATAGATCCTTTTATGATAGAAGAAAACTCTTCTATCACTTTTTTATAAACTTCTTTTTTGAACGGTATGGCACTGGCTACCAAATCATCCACATTTTGCCAACGCCACTCTTTGAACTCTGGATGATCAGTATGGTTAATATTAATATCCTTATCCTTCCCACAAAATTTCATTAAGAACCACCTTTGCTTTTGGCCAGAATATCTCCCATTCCAGCATGTTGGTATAACTTCCTCAGGTAAGTTATAGTGTATCCACTCTTTATTTTTAGCCACAATTTCTGCTTTATCAGTACCAACTTCTTCCAATAGCTCACGTAGCGCTGCCTGCTCTAGCTCTTCACCTTCATCAACTCCTCCTTGTGGCATCTGCCAATAAGAGTCACTATCAAAACGTTTTCCAATAAAAATATTTCCCTGTTTGTTAAATAACATTATGCCAACACAAGGGCGATACTCTTTCTCCTCACTAATCACAAATACTCTCTGTTGCTAAATTATCTATCATAGAAGTTCCAACTACTTTTTTACTATTCATTTTTTCAACAATTTTTTTTGCAACTTCTTTTTCGCTTAAGTTTGAGTTATCAATTTCAAGTGAACCTTGAGGCACAAATAGTTTCTTTCCTTTAATTCTTCTCATAGCAAAATCTGAATCAGTAATTTTTCTCTCCTGCTCTCTTTCCTTTAATTGAACGCGCTTTACTAGTTCTCCACTATTACAATATAACACCACAGGGAGAATCTCCACGTTCATTTTTTTACTTAAATTCACCACTGAGTTATATACTTTTTGATCATAGGAATCACCTTTTATCAATTCGTTTGTAAATATATAATGCTTTGATTCTATATGGTATTTTTCCAATATTGCTAACATATTCTCTCTAATCACAAAAATTTTTTCCCATATTTCACTTGTAACCTCAGCGTTTCTGAAATCAATCATATCAAATATAATATTATTAAACAGGTTATTGTCTACTATCACCCCATCAATAATATTACACAGCTCTTTTGCAATCGTAAGTTTGCCACTACCCGGAAATCCGATTAAGTAAATGACCATACCATCAGAAAACTATCATATATTACAAATATATGTATTATAAACGTTACACTAGAAACATATCAAAAATAGTTCATATTCAGAAATTTTGAGTGTATCATTACAGATAAATTATATAATTTAGAATAATGAATGGTGATACAGAATCAATAAAAAGTAAGATTGTAGATATAATAGATCAAAACAAAGGTCAAGATATAGTTACTTTTGATGTGCAGAATAAAACTGTCATTGCAAAATATATGATCATTGCATCCGGTGATTCGAGCCGCCATGTAAAAGCATTAGCTGAGCACGTGATGAAAAATCTCAAGCAATATGATAAAATAGATGTAGAAGGTATGGATGAAGGTAACTGGGTGATTGTGAATTTTCAAGGTATAATGGTTCACCTATTCAGGCCAGAAGTAAGAGAATATTATAAGATAGAAGAGTTATGGAATTGATTATCCAGGTAGCTGGTATACACTTGCTCAAATGTTGTAATTTTGAAGGCAACCCTTATGAAGTTGGTGGTGTCATTCCAGTGCTTGACACTGGAATCTAGAAAACTTAATCATAAACGAGCACACTATACAACATTTTTGATGAAATTTCATAATAAACTGGATTCCAGCGTCAAGCACTGGAATGACGCCATCGTTAACAACACCGTTTACACACAAAATAACATATTATGAAACATAAATCCGAGTTTTTAAACTTCATTCAAGAAAGAGGATACCTATATCAATGTACAAACATTGATAGGTTAGACCAGCTATTATCACAAGATAATTATATAATTGCATACATTGGGTTTGATTGTACGGCACCAAGTTTGCATATTGGCAGTCTCATTCAAATCATGATGCTCCGTCACCTACAAAAATTCGGTTATAAGCCAATAATTCTACTTGGAGGTGGCACAACAAAAATTGGTGACCCATCTGGTAAAGACAAAGCAAGAAGCGTCTTGCCGATAGAAGATATCAATCAAAATATACTTGGTATAAAGAAAACCCTCGAGAAGATGATATCTTTCGATTATGGAAAAACTGGTGCAATCATAGTAAACAACGCAGATTGGTTAGATAACATAAAATATATAGATTTTTTGCGTGATATAGGGACACATTTTTCTGTAAATCGCATGTTAGGCTTTGATAGTGTGAAAATTAGGCTAGATAGGGAGCAAAATCTAAGCTTTCTCGAGTTTAATTACATGTTGTTACAAGCCTATGATTTTGTCGAGTTGAATAAAAAGTATGGCTGTCGTCTCCAGATTGGAGGGTCAGACCAATGGGGAAATATAGTAAACGGAATTGAACTTGGCAAAAAGTTAAATTTACCTGAGCTGTTTGGTCTTACCACACCTCTTTTATTAAACGCGCAAGGAAAAAAGATGGGCAAAACTGAAAGTGGAGCTATATGGCTCGATGGCAGCATGCTCAAGCCTTATGACTACTGGCAATATTTTCGCAATGTTGATGATCAAGATGTTGGTCGTTTTTTGAGGCTTTTCACCGATTTATCAATTGATGAAATTAAAAAACTAGAATCCTTGAAGGATCAAGAAATAAATGAAGCAAAAAAGGTCTTGGCAACAGAAGCGACAAAAATATGTCATGGTTGCAAAGAAGCGAAACTTGCACGATCTGCTGCAATCTCTGCTTTTGAAAATGAAGACAGTTCATTGCTTTCTGGTTACACTATCACAAGAGAACAAGTTGCAAATGGCATACTCCTGATAGACTTGCTTCATGACACCGGTTTTGAACCTTCAAAAGGTGCGGCAAAGCGTTTAATACAGGGAAATGGATGTAAAGTTAATGATAATACTATAAACGATGTTAACTATACAATAAACTCTGAAAGCTTTGAAGGTCAGCCATTTATCAAATTATCTGCAGGAAAGAAACGCCATATTAAAATTTTAGTGAGTGAAGTAAGAAAGTGAATTTGTATCTGTTCAGCAGAGTGGTAAAATAAGGTAGCCAAGAAAAGATAATTATAGGAACAAATGGATATCATTGAAGCAGCTGACACTGTGGCAGAATCGCTAGGCAATCCTACTATCGCTAGCAGTTTCTTGCTGTCGATTTGCTAAGATTGGTTTATCAACTTGAGTATCAGGCTTTGACAATTTATATATAGCATTGCCAACTATTAGTGCTGTTGCTGTAATTGCAACTACTGCTATAACTATAGGTATTAACTCAGCTGTAATTGCTCCGGCTGTAAAAAGTGCTATAGATATAGCAGTACCTAATAATGCAGTTACTCCAACGGGGCTTTGTTGCATCACTATCTATGAAAGGCTAACTATACAAGCAGCTTATTGAAAATCTTATTTTTTGCAATCAATCTGATCAAATTTAAGAATAGTAATTTATTGTTTGTACTAGTAAATTTAATTCTACTTAAAATAGCTAAAGCATTGAAATGCTTGAATTCTAGCTAGATTAGTGAATGATAGTAAAACTTCTTTTACTTAAATTTAGATATTTACTGACTGTCCTTACTATAAATGCTAGAATAATAAGCTATTGATATTCTACATTTTATCTTTTATCCATCGTAGATAGCGATGCAACAAAACCCAATAGCGTCAACTTAAGGAAAGATGTTAAGGAGTAAAATACTGTGAAAAATAGGACCTTTGGTTTCTATTTTATTTCAATAAAGAAGATATCAGTAAAGCTTATCTATTAAGGTGTCACATAGAGGAGTGCTATAAACGACTCAAAGTAGAAGGAGAATTAGAGAATTTTTCTGGGATAAATTTAGAAACAAGAATTTTGTGCAAACTTGGTCATGTGCAATACTTCATATGTGTGATGCACAAGAGCCTTGGAACCCAGATCAAATTGCTGAGTATCGTTTAAATTTTTCAGTTTTATTTGGTGTAATGAGACAGAAACTTTATCAGGTGCTTATTAGCACCAAAAAACTTTCAAGCCCTTTTTAAAATACGCACTAAAGTTAACGTGAAGATTGTATAGCCGCAATAAAGTAGATAAGCCTAAACGCCATAATGTCTTTAGGAGAGCTTGCTAATTTATTCTCTTAAGTTAACGTCATTGCCTGAACAGATACATAAAAAAGTAGTACTTGCAAGAAAGAGTTACTTAAGAAATTAATTAACTTTGCTATTTTCTCTAACATACCTAGAAGAAATAGATACATTATCTAATGCACTACTAATCCTAGTATTCCTTTCATTAATCGCTGCAGTTGGTTGAAAAGTGGCATAGATATATTGTGGTATGTCATTAATTCGTACTATAATAGAATTAATACATTCAATATTACCTTTATGTATAGCAAAGGCAAATGGTTTAATGACATACGTCACGCCTGGAAGCTGCACAATATCTTTAGAAGTAAGGATATTTCGTAGTGTATCACTATTTTGAACTCGTATAAAAATAGAATTGATACACTTGTTATTGCCTTTATATATAGCAAAGTTAAGTGGCGTTAAAGTATACGCTATAATATTTAAATACTGTACAATATTTCTAGAAGCAAGGATATCTTGTAATATACCATTTTCCTGGGCTTTTGTTAAAATAACATCAACATATCTTTCCTTGTTGTAATGTATGGCAAAGCTAAGCGATGTTAAGTTGTACATCAAACCATCTTGATAATTTATAATATTTGGAGCAGTAAGAATATCTTGTAGTATACCATTGTTTTGAGCTTGTTCTAAATAGAATTAACACATTCATTATTGTCTCTATGTATAGCTAGGCTAAGCAGTATTAAAGTGCGTCCTCCATCTGTTGGAAATCGTGTAGTATATCCTATTGTAAGAACTTTTAGTAAATCATTCTCTGAGGCTACTTTCAAGATATTACTAATTCCCTCACCATTTGATATTACCTTTTTCAACTTAAAATGCAAATTTCGTTGTGCTTGTGTTAAGTTGTTATCATTTAGCATATTCTTGTAACCTCGTTTTAAAGTCAGTGCAGTTTAATTATTCTATGTTAGTATACACCAATAGAAAAAATTTCATCATATGTTCTGGAAAAAATTTACACAGGTTAATGAGGAAACCGTAAGAGAGAGCCTAAAAAAGGTTATAGAGAAGAAAAGTGGTAAGAATGTTGGTGTAGTATCCTCAATTATTATTAAAGGTAAAGATGTTGCTTTTGCTCTTGAAGTTACTGAGCCAAATGAAGAATTAAGAAAAAATTGTGAGCAAGCTGTTAAGGCGATACCGGGAGTAGGAAAGGTTACTGTAGTTGCTACTGGTCAAAAACAAGCTAGGCAACAAAAAGCTAAACTTCATATCGAAGGAGTGAAAAATATAATTGTCGTTGCTTCTGGTAAAGGAGGTGTGGGTAAGTCGACAGTTGCACTAAATCTAGCTCTTTCGTTAGCAGAATTAAAACATAAAGTTGCGCTAGTTGATGCAGATATATATGGTCCTTCGATTCCTAAAATGTTGGGCACTGAGAAATTAAAACCAGAAATACAGAGTGGTAAAGCAATGCCTATAGAGAAACATGGTCTCTATACTATTTCAATTGGCTATTTTATTGATAAGGACCGCGCAGTAATATGGCGTGGACCTATGATCACAAAAGCACTTTACAATTTGCTAATGGGAACAAGGTGGTCTGATATAGAATATTTAATCATTGATACACCGCCTGGCACTGGCGATGTACATTTAAGTCTGATGGAGAATTTTAGTTTAACTGGAGCAATAATAGTTTCAACTCCACAGGAGCTTGCTTTAATCGATGCACAAAAAATTTATGATATGTTCACAAAGCTCAGCGTGCCAATTATCGGCATTGTGGAAAATATGAGCTATTTTGTTCAAGATAATTCAAAAATACACATATTTGGAAAAGGTGGTGCAAAAAAAATGTCTGAAGAGCTGGGAGTCAAACTCTTGAGCAGAGTTCCTCTAGATCCGCAAATATGTAGTGCTTCTGATTGTGGAAATCCTTCAATACTAAGTGAGGATTTAGTAAGGATTTATGAAGGCATTGCTAAAGATGTTAGGTCTTTTGTATGCAGTCTATAAAGTTTTTTTAAACTACTTTTAAAATAGGTAGAATGTAATTTTAGGTGAATAAAATATTTCAAATGGCAGCAGCTACCTCGTATCTGAACAGACAATAGACTTCTTGGATAACTTAAGAAACAAGTAGTAGAAGCAATATTAGGGAAGGTATAAATTTTGAGCAGGTAAGTAAACTTGATGAAGAGAAGCTTCGAAGACTAAGAGGAGTAAAAAGAAAAACATTGGAAAAATAATAGAAATTTTAATAGAGGAAGAGGCCAAGAAAAAGGCAAGAGGAGGAAAACCAAATATATTTATTAATAGCACTCGAATATTTGTGTAAATACCGTACATATTTCCATATAGTGCAAAGCTATGGAATAAGTGAAAGTTCTTGCTAACGGCTGAATAGAAGATGCATTGATAAAACATCCAGATTTCAGGAAGATAAAGAGCTATTAAAGTTAAATAGGAGTATGCAAAAGTTTTATAAAAAGGGAATGTTTAACTCCCCCATAGAAGATCAAAAAATATCCTTAGGTTATCCAAGAAGTCTATTGTTGGTAAACATAAAAGGCTATTTGCCTTTTTATCTAGTTTATGCAGGAGGTCTATATTTATTGTTGAGTGTGATTTTAGGCATTTCTGCTAAAACGCAACTTTTAAATCGCCAAAATTTCTCCTTGCCTTTACTAATTCCGATTCTTGGAGTGCACACATAATCTGGTTTGAGGTGATATTCATAGAGACAAAATTCATGACTTATAGTAAGGTCTTGTTTATTATGTTCTTTTGTAATGTTTAATTTTTTGCACAGTATGCCTGGCCCGCCTAAATTTGCTTCAAGCGGTTCAGTGAGCTTTAATCCTCGTATTAACACTGCTGCTGGGAATCCTTCTGCTTCTGTTACAATATTTAGACAATAGTACATTCCATATATAAAATATACGTACGAAAACCCTGGCGTACCAAACATTACTGAGGTTCGATTAGTATAGCCTCTTGCTGCATGACAAGCTGGGTCATCCATTCCTATATACGCTTCAACTTCAGTTATTATTCCACTAAAATTAGAAAATTTCAGAATCTTCCCTAGCAGCTCCCCAGCTACGGTTAAAGTTGGCCGTTCATAGAAATTTCTTGGTAATATTGTGTTATTCATCATAGAAGTACAAGTTACTTACATTTGTAAGCAAGTTATACTATTTTTGCTTTTTCTTATTTATTTAGTCAAGAGCATCTCTGAGAAGTAGAAGTTGGTGTTGTTGTCACATTTGTTACATCTGTTGAAGGCTGCTGTAAAACCTTGACTGATTCAGAGCTCTTTTGTTGCAATTGCGGTACTAACGCTTCATATAAAGATTTTGGTTCACGTCTCTTACCTATTTTGACTTCTTTATTTGCACGCAACTGCTCTGCAGTAACACCGTTGCCTTCAAGGAGAGTTACACCATTATTACCATCAATGTTAACTTTAATTTTGCATTCTCTTCCATCAACATACCACTTTAAAGTCATTTCATATAACCCACTAATTATTTCATAAACTCTTTCCTCATTATCACTATCATTATTAATATAGCAACATGCCCCTCTCTTTTTTTCTTGATTAGGATGACAAAATGTAATTGTTCTTACACCATACTCTTTACATATACTACCGCCTAGAAGTTTAGCTATATCTACTCCTTCTTTATTAGCATGTAGCACAACTCTCACGGTAGGATAAACAATATTCTCTTCCCTTTTGCCTTCTTTTATCATTATGGACTCTATGGTATATACCTTCGATATCTCTGCCTTAATTTGGTCAGCAATCTTGCCTACAATCTCTTTACCATGATAGTGAGATTCTCCTTTCTTCGGAGAAAAAGGTTCTTTGTTTGTAGTATTAGTGTCTGGATCATTCTGTAACTCAAAGAATTTATCCCATTCTTCATCACTGTCTAATTTGATATATTCACGCTTGTTCTTGCCTGATATTGCATTCTGAATACTAGACGATCCTTCTGTTACAGTTGTACCAGAGCTATTGCCTTTACCTTTTAGAAGAACAAGATGCTCTTCTGACCTTTCTTCCTTACTCAACTTTGAAGCTGCATCACCAAAAGAAGGTTTCTCTACTATATGCGTGTAAGAACTTTTAACTCTACTCTCATTATCAGGTACTGTAGTAGCCCACAAAAGCTTTTTAATATAATCTAACATATGCCACCTCTTACCATTAACTAAATATCAGTATGCAAACTTTGCTATAACTAATCAATAACTAAATTTACTCCAAATAAAATGAGCTGATAAAAAGGTATAAATTGAGATTAGGTAAAGCTTTTGGTATAATATCTAGTTAATTTTGAATAGGCAGGTGATCTCAGCTACAAAGACGTTTTTTATCTCATTTATTTTTGGGTTTATTCTCTTTCCCTATTTTATAAAACTTCTAAAAAAGATAAGTAAAGATGGACAACCAATCAGATCATATGGACCAGAAAGTCATTTAATAACAAAAAAGAATATACCACCTATGGGTGGAATAATAATACTAACTTCTGCTTTATTACCAATCCTGCTTTGGACTCAATTAACACCAGAAATTTCATTGCTGGTATTTATAACTCTATTTTTTGCTCTACTTGGATTTATTGATGACTATTTAAAATTGAAGACAAATCACCACCGAGGTTTAAGTGCAAAAACCAAAATACTTATTCAGTTTGTCGTTACTCTGGTCTGTATGTTTATACTTAAGCTACAATCTGCTGAAGGTTTTACAAAAATTTCTCTATTTAGAGAAGTAGCAATCGACCTTGGCTATCTATATCTTCCGTTTGCTGCATTTGTAATTGTCGGCTCTTCTAATGCTGTGAATCTTACAGATGGCCTAGATGGCCTTGCTGCAACTCAAGCCATTACTTCCTTTGCTTTTTTGGGGCTAATTGCATACATCACTCAGACAGATGTAAACATTACTTTATTCTGCATTGCATTTATAGGAGCTATTTTAAGTTTCTTGTGGTTTAACACACATCCAGCAAAAATATTTATGGGTGATGTTGGAAGCCTATCAATCGGTGCAGCTTTAGGACTCACTAGTGTTCTAATTAAAAAAGAAATGCTTTTTGCCGTTATTGGAATAATCTTTGTAATAGAGACTTTATCTGTGATTATTCAGGTATCATATTTTAAATATACAAAATTTAGATATGGAGCAGGAAGAAGAATTTTCCTTATGACACCAATACATCATCACTTTGAAAAGAAAGGGTGGTCAGAAAATACAATAGTTATAAAATTTTGGATAATTTCTATTGCTTGTTCGATTTTTGCTTTAACTTTCTTATTATAGGAACTATGAAATATCCAGATTTCACATTAGAAGATACATTATCAGGAATTATAGCAGGAGTAGATGAAGTTGGAAGAGGTCCGCTTGCCGGTCCAGTGATATCTGCAGCTGTAATATTTACTGATAGAGATACGGTTATTGATGGAATAAACGACTCAAAAAAGCTAACCCCTAAGTGTAGGCAAGTTCTATACGAAAAAATAACGTCTGTTGCAAAATTTGGTATAGGAATGGCAAGCGTAGAAGAAATAAACTCATACAATATTTTGCAAGCAACAAAGCTTTCAATGAAACGTGCGTTGGCAAACTTGAATCTAGAACTAGATTATGTGCTAGTTGATGGTAATCAACCACCTGAAGTAAAATGGCAAGTAAAATCTATAGTGAATGGTGATAGCTTAAGTATATCAATCGCAGCTGCTTCAATCGTTGCAAAAGTTACAAGAGATCGGCTTATGGAAGAATTGCATAATAAACATCCTCAATATAATTGGTATAAAAATAAGGGATATGGAACAAAAGAACACCTCAGCGCTATTGGCCTTCATGGAATTACGAAGCACCATAGAAAGAATTTTGCACCTATAAGAATACTATAGCCTTTAATCACTTACCTTTTTTGAAAGGTATGTTTTCATTAAACAGGCAGACTGTGCTTGATCCGTTTCTTAAGGTAAATACCGAGCTTACTCTTTCAATTATCAGGTAGTCATCAACTGTACGAAAATTTATCAAGGATTCATATCCTGCAGAATCAACCATAAAAACTGACGGGAAATCAGAGTTTATTTTATTAAATTGTAGATATGTAAATTTTCCGTCATCAAAAACCTTAATTGGTATTATTGATTGACTGCCTTTAACGTGCGAGATGGAATAGTTAAAATTCAAGCCTTTCTTTATAACCTCAATATCACTTATATCAGGGATAGTGGTATGACTAGCTTGCTCTAGAATATCACCGTTACTCGTTGAATAAATTTCATCACTGTTGAACAGTGGATAAAGAAACCTTACTTCATATGCTAACCTTGGATCATCTAGCCCGTTTGCTTCTTCAGCATGAAATTCGAAATAATAAACTCTTTTATTGGTAATTATAGTTGCATTAGTATCGGCAATATCATCTATAGGCTTAATAAATAATCTATTACCTTGAGGAAGGAGTTGCCAACCGGTTGCATCACCCATTGAAAGACTCTCTATTACCTCCCCTGGCTCAAACAATATGCTGGATTGATAACCATAAAAGCCCGTGTACTTATGTATAGCCTGTGGATTATAATTCATTACCTTTATGTGGTTATCACCAGCTATTGGTCTTGGTTCCTGTTTTGCAAGTGCATAACCACCACAAAAAAATAATAGTGCAACAAAGAGTACCCTAATCATAGTATCAAAATAAACTGATCTTTATTTTATCATTGATAGACATGTACTGCAACTATCAAACTATCCCAGTAGTAAGCGACAGAAAATGCAAGCTTCATAATAATTCATTATTGCAGGAAAAAGCAGGAAAAAATTCTTTAAACATTATTTTCATATATGTTAAAATGAGTTGTGAGGTAAATTAGGGAGTGTTAAATAAACCATACGCGTCAAGTTAAGGAAAAGTGGTATAAGGAAGAAAGGAAACGAAAAAAAACTATTTTATATATTAAGTAATAAAGTTATTAATTTATAGATTCTTCTGAAAAAATCATCTTCTTCTAGATAAGAACTCCCTAAAAAAATAAATGTAACAAATAAAATATCCATCTCAAATGTTGCTATATTTCACGATATTTCCTTAACTTGACGCGTATGGTTTATTTAACACTTCCTGCAAATTAACTACAGATTTTATGTCTAGGTTACTCCACAAAATTTTTCCTTTTCTTATCCAAGATTCAAATTTATAGTATCGATTCCTTTTTATGAAATATGAAGCCATCTCAAGTTATAGTTAAGCCTATATTCAGTGAATTACTTTCACAAGTGCAATTGATTTTAGTGTTATACTGTTCTAACAGTAAAGAAGTCATATAGATAATAATGTCTTTTGTATCCAAACGAATATCATTTTTTTTTGTTAATTTGCTCACTAATAATGTACTTATTGATTTATGTTCATTTACTACTTTTATAGTGAGTAGTGTTTTATCTTCTGTTTTAGTCAGTAAAATAGACACTAATTCAATTTGTGCCACTGCACTGATTATAGTTATCACCATATTGGAAATTATCTTATTTATTTTTTCAATTAAGTTTTCTGTAGGACATTCACTTACTCTCCACTGAAGCTTTACTTTTTTTTTAATAAATAATTTTCTATATTGGATTTAGTCTTAACAAAGCTGCAATTATCTGATGAATGAGAATACGCTTGCTTCATAACTTTATATTTATATATTAAATCATCGGAGCTTTCTTTAAGCAATGACAATGCTTCGTTTTGCATATTAGGGTTGTTTTCTTCAAGCTCTTCCAATCCACCCACTATCCCTTGCATAGAACTAGCAAAATCATGAAGAATTCGTCCTGATAGGCACTCTGTTATTAACATTATGTTTTTATTCATTGGATAAAAGTATAAATGATTTAAGTTAACCCTATATTGGTAGGCATGTAGTAGTCAATTTAAGAGAAAGTTTCGTTGCGCTTTTTGTGTCAAAGCATTAATATAGTATTAATAATTATAAGATTTATGAAGGCGTTATGAATACTTATGCTAAATCTGGAATAGACCTTAAACTATATAATGAACTAATAAAAAAAGTTAAACCTATTATTGAAAAGACTAAAGGAGAAGAAGTAATTAGTGAAGTAGGATCATTTTCTGCATTGTTTGACTTTTCTTCGCTGAGTAAGAAATACGACCATCCAGTACTTGTTTCCTCAACTGATGGAGTGGGCACAAAACTATTAATAGCTCAAGAGGTGAATAAGCATGATACTATAGGTATAGACTTAGTTGCAATGTGTGTAAATGATTTACTTGCACAAGGAGCAACACCTTTATTTTTCCTTGATTACTTTGCAACAGGCGTTTTAAACAAAAACGTTTTATTGTCTGTAATCCAGGGCATTGCAGAAGGGTGCAAGGAATCTAAAATAGCATTAGTTGGTGGAGAAACTGCAGAAATGCCTGGAATGTATGGTAACAATCACTATGACCTTGCAGGGTTTGTGGTTGGTGTTGTTGATCGAAAGCAAATTCTTCCAAATTGTAGTATAATGAAAGCAGGTGACTGTGTAGTTGGTTTAGAATCAAATGGAATTCACTCAAATGGATTTTCTTTGGTGCGCCATATTTTTAAAAGCTTAGGTATAAATTATAATGATATATCTTCATGGAATAATAAATCTTGGGGTGAAATATTACTTAAGCCAACAAAGATATATGTTGATTCTTTGTTGCCTATTATGCCAAAGGTAAAAGGCATTGCGCATATAACAGGTGGCGGGTTAATAGACAATATTCCAAGAATTCTCTCAGGAAATTTATTTGTAGACATAAATATTAATTCTTGGAAATGGCCAGATATATTTTTATGGCTGAAAGAAGAAGGCAAAATAGAAAAGAGAGAAATGTTAAAAACATTTAATTGCGGCATAGGTATAGTACTGATTGTAGATCCCGATAATATGAAGGATGTGGAAAGCCATTTCCAAAAGCGTGGAGAAAAAATTGAGATTATTGGAAAACTTGATGAGGCATGTAACCCTCCACTTGATAGAGTAGTATTTAGTTAGTCTAACTTTACTGACAGTCTTTTTGCAACTTCTGAGTATGCTTCCTTTAAGTTTCCTAGATTTAAACGGAAAACATCTTTGTCTAGCTTTTTATGCGTATTTTTATCCCATAGCCTACAATTATCAGGGCTGATTTCATCGGCTAAAATGATTTTAGTGCTGTTGTTTATCAATTTGCCAAATTCTAACTTGAGATCAACTAAATATATATTTGCATTTGAAAATAGGTCGACTAAGATTTTGTTGATCTTTAAAGTTGTAGTTTTAACTTCTTCCATTTCTTTATGGGATAACCAACCAAAATATAATATGTGATTTTCATTCACCATTGGGTCGGCTAGGTCATCATTTTTGTAAAAAAACTCGATTATAGGAGATGTAAGTGTCTCACCTTCTTTGATATTAAAACGTTTGCAAAAGCTGCCAGCTGCAATGTTTCTAACCACTATCTCAAGAGGTATTATCTTGAGTTTTTTGACTAGCTGTTCTCTTTCGTTTAGAGTGTTTATAAAGTGCGTGCTAATTCCTGCTTCTTCAAGCTTTTCCATGATAAAAGCACTAACATGATTATTAATTATTCCTTTGCCCTCAATAATTTCATATTTTTTCTTGTTGAACGCTGTAACATCATCTTTAAAGTACTGTATAACAGTTGATGAGTCTTCAGTTTCAATAATGACTTTGGCTTTACCTTCGTATATCGTTTTATTCAGTGACATATTTAATTTAACTATGTATCATATCAATTTACTGTTCTTAGAGTATAGCCCCAAATAACTTAAAATAAACCTTAATGGCGTTCAATGTTACAATATTAACCATATTTCCAGAAATGTTCCCCGGATTTTTGAACTATTCTCTTGCTGGAAGAGCGTTGGAAAAAAAAATATGGAATCTTGAAATAGTAAATATTCGTTCTTTTGCTAAAGATAAACATTCAACTATAGATGATGTTCCATATGGAGGTGGAGCAGGGATGGTTATGCGCCCAGATGTGATTGGTAATGCAGTTGATAATGTGCTTTCTGCTCATAAAAATACTAGATTTATTTATATGACTCCATCTGGTACAAAATTTAATCAGAGCATTGCAAAGGAGCTAACAGAAATTCCTCATGTAACAATATTGTGTGGTCGATTTGAAGGTGTTGACCAAAGAGTAATTGATGTGTATACTCCTTATGAGTTAAGTATTGGAGATTATATACTTTCGGGAGGTGAGCCAGCTGCAATGGTGGTTCTTGATGCATGTATTAGGCTTCTTCCAGGTGTAGTAAATAATTTCGATAGCGTTGCTGAAGAAAGTTTTAGTTATAGTGGTGGTATGCTTGAATATCCTCAATATACTAGGCCTGAGCAGTGGAGTAGGTACAAAGTTCCTAAGGTTCTGTTGTCTGGCAATCACAGAAAAATAAGTGATTGGAGAAGGGAACAGTCATATGTTAGAACAAAGGAACGTCGACCTGAATTGTTGAATGGAGATGATAAATGACAAACTTACTTGAAAAATTTAACGAACAACAAATACAAAGGTTAGCCAAAGAGATGCCAGCTTTTTGTCCTGGCGATGATTTGAAGGTCACTTTTAAGGTAGTTGATAGTACGGGTGAGCGTATACAGATATTTGAGGGCGTATGTATATCAAAAAGAAATCGTGGATTACACTCTTCTTTTTCAGTTAGAAAGGTAAGTCATGGAGAAAGTATAGTATCACAATTTTTTGTTTACTCTCCTGCATTAATTTCAGTACAAGTGATGAGAAAGGGAAAGGTCCGTAGAGCAAAATTATATTATCTGTGCAAGCTATTTGGGAAAGCTGCAAGGATCAAAGAACGTACTACTTATGTTAAAAAAAAATCTAAGTAGATACAATAGGGAGTGATGTCAATTGTATCATCTCAAAACTCTCTCTTATTATCCCAGTGTGTAGCGCACAACTGTACTTTGCCTCCTGCTGTGGTGTCATCCCAATGTTTGACACTGGGATCCAGATTCTCCTTTTGGTTTGTGCTTTCATGGAAAATATAAAAATTATTTGCAGGCAAAGCCTGTTAGATCTCAGTGTCAAGCACTGGAAAAAGGGGAAAGTCTTTTCAAATCCTCATGTAAAGAAAAGTAAATGGGTATAATAAAGAAAAACTTCCTTAAGTTACTTCAATCTAAGCGCGTACATGCTCGTGTAAAAAGAAAAAATAAAAAGAACAGCATTTTATGCTTTTGCTCTTTTACAGCACTGATTGTCTCAATTGGGTGTCCTATATGTATATTACTAAGTATATTAGTTAACTCTTACAGTGCTTTAACAGTAACGAAAATTTTATTGCCAGTTGAAATAAATGCTGATCTTATTTTAACTAATAATCCTGGTGATTTACGATATAAGTCCATTAGACTACTCAATAACTCTTTACATAAAGTGTTTGAAGGAATTGACTTTAAAGACAGTGACGAAATTTTAAGTCGTAATTCTTACAAAGAACTAGAGAAATTTTTTCGTAAGAAAGTAAAAGATAGTGGTGAATATGAGATTTGGTTTACCGCATCGAGTGTGATCAATTCACTATATAAAAATAAATGTTTGAATGATCATTATGCTAAATTACTTGATTGGTTAAAAGAGAAGGGAAGAGTAAGAAAATTTTTTAATAAGTCTCTGTTTCTTAAGTCTGATTCTCGTGAGCCTGAGAATGCAGGGATTTTAGGGGCATTTATCGGTTCATTAATGACAATTATAGTATGCTTAGCGTTGGCATTGCCAATAGGAATTATGTCAGGTATCTGTCTTTATGAATTTATGCCTAGAAATAGGCTAATAACCAGTATTGTAGAAATTAGCATGAATAACCTTGCTGCAGTGCCTTCGATAATATTTGGTGTGGTAGGACTGACTCTCTACTTGGGCATATTTGGTTTACCCCGTTCTTCACCGCTTGTTGGCGGGATGACTCTTTCATTTATGATGCTGCCTAATATTATTATTGCAACAAAAAATGCCTTTACAAACGTTCCTATTGCAATAAAAGATGCAGCGTTTGCGCTAGGTGCACCTCACATCAAGGTGATATTGGATCACTCTTTACCGATTGCGTTGCCACGGATAATACATGGTGCAGTGCTTGCAATTGCAAGGATTTTAGGCGAATCTTCCCCTTTACTTATGATAGGCATGGTAGCATTTATTGCTGATACACCTACATCCTTCTTCGATCCGGCAACTGTTTTACCTGTACAAATATACATATGGTCAAGTAGTCATGAAATTGCATTTATTGAGCTTGCTGCCATTGCAATTATAGCTTTATTGTTAATGCTATTTGCTTTGAATTTAATAGCAAATTTTGTAAAAAGAAAGTTCGAGTTTTTTGATTCATGAAAATTACAATCCTATCTGGTTATGGCTTAAATTGCGAAAAAGAAACTGCATTTGCATTTATGGAATGCAGCAGAAAGCTTGGTATTAATAATATTGAAGTAAAAATCGTTCACATTAATGATATTATAGATAATCCAAGTGAACTGAAATTAAGCAATATACTTGCAATTCCAGGAGGTTTTTCCTATGGTGATGATACTGGTGCTGGTAATGCATTTGCTTTGCGTATAAAAAACAACTTGTTAGACGAATTTCAAAATTTCTTATCTCAGGATAAGCTTATTATAGGGATATGTAATGGTTGCCAGATATTAGTAAAATTAGTTCCAGAATTCTCTAATCTAGCTTTAACCTCTAATGATATAGGTAATTACCAATGTCGTTGGATTAGAGTGAGAGTTAATCCGCAGAGTAGTTCTGTTTGGCTACGGGGCCTGAGTGAGCTATATCTTCCTGTTGCTCATGGAGAAGGCAGGTTTTTTATGGATCAAGATATTTTAAATCAATTGATTGAAAATAATTCCGTTGCACTGCGTTACGTTGATGAAAATGGTGACTATGCAAATTTACAATTTCCTTACAATCCAAACGGATCTATATACGACCTGGCAGCTTTGTCAGACAAAAGTGGTAGAGTTTTAGCTTTAATGCCTCACCCAGAGAGAGGAATATTTTTTACTCAGCAGGACAACTGGCCTCTTGAAAAAGAAAAATGTAAACGTTCAGGAGTGGCTATGCCAAAATATGGTGATGGAATGCTCATATTTGAGAATGCACTAAAATATTTTGCGTAAGTATTACAATACGTTACATACAACAAGTTTTTAAACCATAAAAAGTTACTTGATCAGGTCCTGTTATGACAATAAATCCTTATTTTTGATCTGCAGAGTAGCTTTCTCTAACGTTAGGGATATAATTGTTCCACTTTCCAATTGCTTTTCTCAACAAGAGTATATCTAAATCTAGTGTGTCTCCTATATTCACCTTCTTGCCAAAATTCAATTACCTTTGGGATTACGCAAAATCCCACCCAAAAGTCAGGACGAGAAACTTGTGTATTGTGAAATTCTTTCTCTTTCAATTCTATAGCCTGCTCAAAATCTTGCCAATTTTTCAGAACTCTTGATTGTTTTGAGCACCACGCGCTAATTTGACTATCACGTGCTCGAGAGGAGAAATATTCGTCAGCCTTTTTGCCGCTTAGAAGCCTAACTTCTCCTTCAATTCGTACTTGTCTAGAAAATTCTGTCCAATGAAATACGAGTGCAGCTTTGGGGTTCTCAGTCAATTCTTTTCCTTTTCTACTGTTTACGTTAGTAAAGAACACAAAACCTTCTTTACTATATTCCTTTAGTAATACCACTCTTGCAGATGGAATGCAGTCTTTGCTACACGTTGCTAGCGTCATTGCAGTTGACTCTTTACACGGAAAATTAAGTACTTCTTGATACCACTTTGAGAACAAATCAAAAGGATCTTTTTCAGGTAAGAGTGTCATATGCAAAAATAAAATTTAATTCTGACATGCATTGCAAAAATAAGTGCTACGACCATTTTGTCGTATAAGTGTTATGATATTGTTGCAGATTCTGCAAGGTTTTTGCACTTTACCATATACGTAAAAGTTATTTTGAAAGTATCCAGCAGATCCAGATGGTTGTGCATAATCTTTCAGTGTTGAACCACCAGCAGCAATTGCATCACTCAGAGTATTTTTTATTTCGATAGCAAGTTTTTCGCACTCTATATATGTTAAATCTTGTGCTAGCCTAAGTGGTGATATTCGAGCTCTAAATAAGCTCTCAGAAGCATATATGTTACCTACGCCAACTATTAGCTTATTATTCATTAATACTGATTTGATATTTGCTTTTCTGTTCTTTAGCAACTTCTGTAAATAATGTCCGTCAAATTCATCTGTGAGGGGTTCTATTCCTAGGTTATTAAAAAAATTTAGTTCTTGCTCTCTGTTTAAAACAATCACTAATCCAAACCTTCTTGGGTCATTAAAGATTAGTGAAGTGTTGTCAGAAAATAAGAATATCACATGATCATGTTTGTTCTGTGCTTGATTGTCTTCAGCATATATAAGCTTTCCACTCATGCCAAGATGTATGATGACAGCCATACTACCATCTATATTCGAGATTATATATTTACCTCTACGCTTGATATCATTTATAACTTTGCCCTTTAGCAAATCATCAATATTCTTCGTTATTGGTACACGCAAATTCCAATTATTGACTGTAACATTACTTATTTTCTTATTTTTGATTTTATCAAATAAGAAGTTAGAGATTACTTCCACTTCTGGGAGTTCTGGCATCTTGTCTACTCTGTTGCTGTTTTTTTCTTTTTAGAATATTTTGCTTTAAAGCTTTTGCCAATCTTTTTCTCTCTTCTTCTTTTTCCTTATTTTTTTTCATGTTATTCATTATCATAATACGTGAACTTGCCGTTGTAGCTCAGGTGGTAGAGTACGTCATTGGTAATGACGAGGTCCCAAGTTCGAATCTTGGTAACGGCAGTTTAGAGGACGATATTCATAAAGTCAATCCTCTAGATGCTAATTAGATTATAGAAAAACGTCTAGTAAATACCTTTTATACACTACCATTAAGCTGCTTTTTCAGTATTACTATTCAATAATACCTGCCGTAATTTTTCTTTAGAAAATCCATGCATTAAAAGAAATTGTATAATCCTTTGCCAAAAATCCCTCACAATATACTGAAGGATTATTAAAACTTACGTTGGCAGGGTTAAACCTGTTACCATAACTTCCCCCACCACAAATATTTTCATAACAACACTGCTTACAATCATCAGGCCTATTTTCCATATCACTCAAAAAGTTATTAAAAAATTTATCTGATAAGAACTTAGCCCAACTAGTATTGCTGATGTTATATTCAACAAATTTATGAGGGACACATGTTCTCAAATCATCTAGTGGACCGAGATCACCATTGTTGGAAACACATATTAACGGTAATACAAAAGGACTTCTCTTGCCAAATCCTTCAACTCTTGAATAATTACCGTAAAATAGCTCTAATGAAAAGTTATATAGAAATTTCTCTATCCTTTTTGTGATAGTTCTCAGTCAGGTCTTCTTTTATCTTATCTGCCCAGCATATATTACCATGCCCTCCACCATCTCTATCAAACTGACAATGGCTATTGTGATTATTTCTAACATGAAAATTATCTGAAAGCTTTTCTATTCTTTTAAGTATGACACTACTACTAACTTGACCGATATTAGCGCTAAGAAGCTCTAATAATAAATCCACTTGTTTTTCTTTATTGTTTACCATAATTATTTTGCCTTAAAATAGCAAAGTCTAGGTTTACTATAGCTTTTGTCAAGCATTTATCTGAGCTATTTATATATTGGAATGCTACTCGTTATTTTGTTGGCTTTCAAATGTATAACTTTCGGTATCTTGTTTTCAAGGACTTTTAACTTAATATTACCACTATTAAAGTCAATACTATAACACTTTAGTTCTTGACCATCCTTGAGTCCCATATTATGGCAATCACCACCTAATTTAACCCCACGTATCTTTTGTAGCTCTAGACTTCTGGTTAAGTTAAAGCATATATCACTATACTTATCAGTATCTTGGAAAGTTAAATTTTTATTTAGTAATCTGCTGGGTAGTAATTTGAGAAGTATGCTAGAATCTCTTATAGAGGCTATGATGTCTTTTATAAGGTACTCTGGTAAGTAATGTTTTAAATGACTTGCAAATAAGTCAACATTAAAATTAACTTTCTTTGAAGTTATTTCACTTATTATACTATTTATAGTAGTCAATAAGTTATACCTTCCATTACTAACCTCATTTAATTTCTCATCAATTATTGTTGCAAGGATAAAACCTTTGTTATAGCTTAGCATACTTATGCTTTGATCAAGTAAATGTTTTTGATTTATTTTTTCGAAATCAATATTAGGTATTAAAGAATTAAAATACTCTTTTAAAGTAATATTAATTATTTTTAAGTACTCATCTTTATCAATAAGTTTCGTGTCAAGTAAGGTTTTCACTCCATAAAATTCCGTAAATCCTTCAAAAAACCACTTATATTTTATTTCATTTTTCTTATCGTTGTCTTGCTCTATTATATGTCCTATATATCTGTGAATTAATTCATGTGATATCACTCTAGTATAATCTTTGATATTTTTTTTTAAGCTTCCCTCAATAATTACATAGTCCTTTCCTGCAGCACCTGTAGTTCTACTAAGATTGGGATTATCAACAAGTACTATATTATACGGCTTACTTTCTAGTATGAATAAGTTATCTTGAGCTAAGATAATTTTATTAATAATATTTACAAGACTGATACTATTATGAGCATTGGTATAAAGCTTATTTCTTTTATCAAGATCAAAACTTCTAAAATCGTCAGTTCTAATAATTTTTTCTATATTATCAAAAGGTTTTCTAAAAGGTAAAAAATCAGGTAAGTTTTTTAAATGTGATGAAGAGTTATCTAAAGCAATAGCAGAATGCATATACTGAATGTATATAAGGAAAAAACAAATAATATAATTTAATAGACTGTGTACATTTTTAAGCTTAATGTTTGCCATAAATAAAACAGGACATTGAAGAAGTGTAAGTAATTACGATTAAGCAAATATAATTTATTGCTAAGTAGGTGATAAGGATAATTTTAATTATCTCTTTAAAACTTTACTCTTCCCATATTATTGAACACCTTATAATAAAGGCTGAGAAAAAAGTTATAAAGGATCCATATTCTTATCATCATATATAAGCATTGCTACTATAGTAATAACACTAAGAATAACTATAAGTTTCTTTGAATGATAGTTGAAGCTTGATTGAAATTTTGAGGCTATAAAAACCGCAGGTACCAGTTGGTTTTTATTAGCTAAAGTAAAGGTCAAGTATCTGGAATTCTGAACATAAAATCCCCCTGTGAAAAAAAGATTAGAAAAAAATGCAGTGCACATACGACAGAAATTAAGTATGTGTGTATGCACCCACATACGCTGAAGAGGATACGCTACATTTTTTTATGAGTTTGATTGTTTAATAAAAAAAAGTCTGCAGACAAAGATAAATTTTTGAGCTCTAAAAGTATCTCTAATTGTCATTATAATCAGATTTAGAATATGCGGAAGTAATTTTTTAGCTATAAGAATATATTATAGAAAAAAGGAACCCAAAAGTTAGCGTTATTGGTAATCCAACTTGGTGTAACGGCACTGTAGACCTTACAATAAAGACTGAGAGGAAAGTTACAAAGGAAGATTATCATGCTTCTTCCATATTCTTTCTACTTTCTTGTTTTTAAGTAGCTCTAATGCTTTGTGAAAGTGATGCCTTGTTTTACTTGGCACTATAATGTCATCAATGTATCCATGTGATGCAGCAAAAAATGGATTAGCAAATTTCTCTTTATATTCTTTGATTAACGTTTGCTGTTCTTTTTCATGCCTAAATATAATTTCAACTGCACTTTCAGGGCCCATTACAGCTATCTCAGCGGTTGGCCAAGCATAATTTATATCACCTTTTAAATGCTTTGAGTTCATAACAATATATGCACCACCATACGCTTTTCTAGTGATAAGGCTAATTTTCGGCACGGTCGCTTCAGCGTAAGCGTAAAGCAGTTTCGCTCCGTGTTGTATTATATTATTGTATTCTTGATTCGTGCCAGGTAAAAACCCTGGAACATCAATAAGTGTGATGATGGGAATGTTAAATGCGTCACAAAATCTTACAAACCTTGCAGCTTTTCTTGAAGAGTCAATATCCAAGCATCCTGCAAGGTGCATAGGTTGATTTGCAACAACACCAATAGTATTTCCTCCAATTCTGCCAAAGCCAATTATGATGTTACGAGCAAAATCGGGTTTTAGTTCAAAAAATTTCCTTTCATCACACACCTTTTCAATGAGTTCATACATATCATAAGGAGTATTAGGATTACTAGGAACTAGAGTGTTCAAAGATTCATCAACATCATCAATTAAGTCGCAGATTGGTACAGTTTTTGGCAACTCTTGATTATTTGCTGGCAAAAAGGTGAAGAATTTTCGCATTTCTAGTAGCATTTCAACTTCATTATTGAATGCAAAATCTGCTACTCCTGTTTTGCTCGTATGAATTTTTGCTCCACCGAGATCTTCGTGGCTTACGTTCTCGTATGTAACTTTTTTCACTACATCTGGTCCGGTTATAAACATGTATGAGCTATTTTTTACCATGAAAATAAAATCGGTTAGCGCTGGAGAGTAAACTGCACCGCCAGCACATGGGCCCATGATTAGAGAGATTTGTGGTATAACGCCTGATGCATTTACATTCCTTTGAAAAATTTCTCCGTAACCAGCAAGGGAATTTACTCCTTCTTGGATTCTGGCTCCACCAGAATCGTTTAGTCCGATAATTGGAATTCTGGCATTAATTGCCATATCCATAATTTTGCATATTTTTTTTGCATGTGATGCACCAAGTGATCCACCAAAGACAGTGAAATCCTGAGAATAAACAAAAACTTTTCTGCCATAAATAGTACCATGGCCAATTACAACTCCATCACCTAAAAAATCAGCATTTTGCATGCCAAAATCAGTTGCGTGATGCTTCACAAACTTATCATACTCTTGAAATGAATTTTCATCGAGCAATATACCCAGCCTTTCTCTAGCGGTTAGCTTTCCTTTTTCATGTTGCTTGTTAACTCTATCAGGACCTCCTCCTTTTTCGGCTTCTAATGTTTTGATCTTTAGAGTTTCTAGTATTTCAGAGTCTTGCATGTAGTAAAATAACTTTCAAATTGGTTGTAAACTTTATTGAGCTTACAAATCCTATTGATTATACACATACACCGTTGCTGCATGCAACGGTGTATGTGTACGATAATTAATGCGCTAGCAATTTCTATTTAATATTTTGAGAATGCTGAGACTCACTAACATTCTGTGCACTTGCACTTGTTACACCTGTTGATGGATTAATTGTTATAACTTCTCTTTCAATTCCTTGTAAGTTTGAAGCCAATGAGACCAATTTTGCTAGAGTCATGTCATTATATTTATCCATCTTCTTATTCTCATAATAGCCAATTTTTATTTTTACAGCTTTGTTTTCCTCGAAGTCCTCAGGACTTATATTATCACTTAAATCAGTACAAAATACGTTACCATTTCCACTAATATTTAAAGCAATACTGCAATCTCTATCATCCACTTTCCAGTTAAATTTAATTATACAAGACTCATTTAGTATTTGATAAAGCCTTACACCATCATCACTTTGTGAAACACGCACCAACCTTTTATCTTCTGGAGATACCAATGTAAAAGCTCCAATTTTTGGATTACTATCCTTTAAGACTTTACCAGGAAATGAGTTATCAAATTTTAACTCACCTCTGCCTTCTTTTAACGATACCCATGCAGTAAATGATTTATCTTCTTTTCCTCTCAACCTCACATCTACAGAATCATTACCTGTATATTCAGCAATTCCTTTTCGAATTACACTCAGAAATTTCTTAGTTTCTTCATCATTGTCACTCAAAAAAAAGCTCCTTATTTGCATGTGACCGGGATGGATCATTGAGATTCTCCAATGCTTTAGCTAAAGTTATATAGTTATATATACGTGTCCTGTTGTTATAAGGTGTCCCTAATTTATAAATTTTAGGAGTTAATTGAGCAACTTGATCGAAATTCATTATTAAAGTTTCATTTGCATTATGCATAGCGCCTCCAATTTTACATAATAAACTTAAGATAAAATATCCTAATTTTAGGATGGGTATATAATCTATCAAGTCAATAGTTAAACTAAAAAATTTTGATTATAATTTACTATGTATAAAATACGCTCTTAAACTATGCTGAAAATAGTCATAATAGGTCTTCCAAATGCAGGCAAGTCAACTCTATTTAATAGGCTAGTAAGAAGAAAAGCAGCGGTAGTTAGTGACATTCCAGGAGTAACGAGAGATAGGCGTGAAGGAATTGGAAGAATTAGTGATTTAGAGTTTAAAGTTATAGATACAGGAGGATGGAATGACCAAACCAGTTTTTCACTACAAGTTATTGAACAAATAGAGTTTTCTTTATTAAGCGCAGATGTAATTTTTTTTCTTGTTGATGCAAAAGTGCAAAACGAGCAGAACAAAGAGTTTGCAAAGTGGCTGAAGAGAAAAACGAACAAACCTGTAATACTAATAGCAAACAAATGCGAAAGTCATAAATCGGAAAATGTTGATTATTTGCAGTTCTTCAACTTCATAGGTCCGGTGTATATCTCAGCCGAACATAATCTTGGTATGATTGATCTTTATGATGTATTAGCTGGTGTTATTGAAGATTTTAACAAAAAAACTGAGCTGCCTGAAAGTGAGTCCATTAGACTGAGGATTGCAATCATCGGTCGCCCAAACGTTGGAAAATCAACTTTTTTAAACAGTTTACTTGCAGAAAATAGACTAATAGTAAGCTCAAAACCTGGTACCACGCGTGACTCTGTGGATATTTCATACGACCATAATGGGAAATTAATCACTCTCATCGATACTGCGGGAATCCGCAGAAAGGCAAATGTTGTTGATAACTTAGAATCAAGATTTGTTGAAAAAAGTATAGAGTCAATAAAGCGCTCTCATGTAGTGATTTTAATGCTAGATTCCTTGCTTGGCGTTGAGCAGCAGGATTTATCAATTGCTGAAGCTGCAATTAAAGGGGGGAAGGGAATTATCATTGTTTTAAATAAGTGGGATTTAATAGGTAAGGATGACAGAAGTAAGTTAATAAAATTTGTCAAACAACAGGAAGTGACTCGGTTATTTTTGGAAGTGCCAACTGTAACAATTTCTGCATTGAAAGGTATGCGCTGTGGTGATGTGATAGATAAGTGTCTTGAAGTGAGTGAATCCTTAAACAAGAAGATCAGCACTGCAAAACTGAATAATTGGCTAATAGATGCTGTGGAAAAACATTCTCACCCACTTATAAAAGGTAGAGAGATTAAAATGAAGTATATTGCTCAAATTGGCACCAAACCTCCAGCTTTTTCTTTGGTATGCAACGTCCCGGAAAGTGTTGATGAGAGTTATAAACGTTATTTGACTAATGGTCTTAGAAAAAACTTCTTTGTTGAAGGCGTACCAGTCAGATTGCTTTTGAAAAAGAATAAGAATCCCTATGTAAAGTAGGTAATCTTGTTTTATTAATAATATAGTTTTTTATCTTATTAATATTCTTAATAAGTAAATAATATTACTTAAATAAGTAGTTGATAAATTAATATTATATAGTAAAGTATTAACTTGTTTAGTACTTTTGCTATGAATTATAAAGGACAAGATTTAAGGCCTGGATCTCCACATACTTTCACGGTTGATACACCTTTAGTATTTCAGTGGCTTCCAAGGCGATATGGATATCCGATCCCAGAAAAATATTTGGAGAGATTGAGCGAATGGGCAAAAAGAGAAGATACGCGTGTAGTGAAGTTAGTAATAAATGGATCTGGTTTTACTCCTACGCAACGTAAAGAGTTGGAGAATAAAATATCAAACAGAGAGTTTAACCCAAACAAAAACATAGAGCTTATAGACTTTAATGAGCTGGATTTAGGAGAGTATGAATTTAGCTTTCACTTACAAACAGATAAGAAAACAGAACTATCTAAATGTCCTTTATACACTGTATCTCAATATTTCAAAGATCTATACTCTATTACAGAAAGTAAAAGATTATCTTTTGGTGTTGAGATAGACAGTATGCGTATATTTATGTTGTTGGTATTGAAATCTCCTATGATCTATTTTGATTTTGATATCTTACCTAAAGAAGATAAGAAAGTTGGTGAGATTCAGGCTGTGCATGGCTTTTTGGTTGCTGAAAATGACAGAAAAGGTTATGACTATGATGGTATAGCAAGTATTGAAAATGCTATCATTGCTCTAAGCGATGCTGGTAGAGTAAAAATTATGGAAATTTACAATGAAGTAAAGAATAAGTTTCAAAAAGATTATCCTTTGTTTAAGTTATCAGAACATGAGATTTACAAAATTATGGAAGAGATAGTATATTTCACTCTTTCTAATGACGTTCTTCTTCTTATATCTAGCTATCAAGATTCTAACAAACGTTACAATAGACGTTTGGAAGAAGCAAGATTGCTTATGCAAGAAACATTTGGGTTTAAAACCAATGGAGGAGAAGTTGATATTCAATATGACAATAGCTGGACGAAAAACAAGGATGAATTGTATACCAAAGAAGAAATTGCAAAAATAGATAGTGATACTAGAGTTGCAACTGATATGAAAGGGCTGATTACTGAACCAATATACAACGGCGAGCATATGTATAGAGGTGTAAAAGTAGTAACATAGTACTTAGTGTTCTATCGTTACATGAAACGTTGTCAAACAAGAGTTGACTCTTCACAGATATTGTAGTAATTCATTAACTATGTCAGATGTAAATAACAGTTCTACAATCTTTTTGCTGTCAAGTGCCGCTGCTCTGATTTTTGCATATGTGCTAGAGTATTTCTTCAATATGCTACCATGCAAGTTATGCATATACGAGCGAGTAGTTTACTATGTTACAGGGCTACTTGCAGTTGCGTACATGTTCAAAGACAACAAAATCCTAATCTATGCGATGTTTTGCAGCTATCTCATTGGTGCAATAATATCTTTTTATCATGTAGGTCTTGAACTCCACTTATTTCATGATGTTTTAGGCTGTACAGAGCAAGCAAGTGGTAACGTTAGCATAGAAGAGCTAAGAAATAATCTATTAAACCCTAACTACTCTCCGTCTTGTGACAGACCTCATTATATTTTTGGTGTTTCGTTAGCAACATGGAATCTTATTTATCTTATAGTAGCTCTATTCTTATCAGGTAAAATGTATTGTGGAGAAAGAAATAAGGTACAACAGTAACTGGTATAGACGCTGTACTTGTGCGTTACTTGGTGCTGTCCGTAATTTAAAAATTTGGCAAGTCACACCCACTGATTCTTGCACAGCTGTACGAACATTATGGTTCAGCATGCCAGTGCCCTCTTTCTTGTCATCCGAGTAGCTGAAACTGGAAGTGCAGCTATCATCCAAATAACCTTTCATTGTTATGAAAGCAGCCTATTTCTTGTCATCCCAGTGCCCAGATACTGGGATTCAGTTTGTCCATAGTCTCACCAAAAACGTTGTATTTTAGCATAATTTTGTGCTCAATATGCTTATTTGTAGTAAAGATTTCAGCATCAAGTGCTGGCCTGAAGCTTTAGCTATAAATATTAATAAATTTACTAAGTAAAAAAAGGCAAAAGAATCCCTATATAGCGAGTTTTAATAATGTAAATTGATAATGTGCTAACAAGCGTGTTTTGGCTGAAGTAGAAAAAATTTAAAAAACATGTAGCCGCTATAATTTTTATGTAATCTGCCAATAAATATCTGAGTTTTGTTGTTAAACCCGCGGAGATTAAAAATAAGGATAAATACTCTTATTGATATAAGAAGAAAAGTGGGAAGGTTTGTCAAGCCGCTTCTATGCACCTGAGCATTGATCATACGGGTTCCATCTGTTATATATAGTCTTTTGCATACGAAGAAAACTGATGAATGAGTATGATATTACAGTTATAGGCAGCGGTCCTGGTGGTTATATAGCAGCAATTAGAGCGGCGCAGCTTGGACTTAAAACTGCAATTGTTGAAAAGGAGGAAAATTTGGGTGGTATATGCTTAAATTGGGGATGTATACCAACAAAATCGCTACTTAGAGCGTCTGAAGTTTATAGATTAATAAGAAGATCAGAAGAATTTGGCATAAAAGTAAAGGATACAAGTTTTGATATACAATCAATAGTGAAATATTCAAGGAACGTTGTTGATAAGCTATCAAGTGGTGTTGAGTATTTGATGAAAAAAAATAACATCAAAGTTCATCAAGGCTTTGGTAAACTTGCAGGTAACTATGTTGTAAAAATTCTTAATGATAAGAAGGAGGAGGAAATTTCTTCTAAGCATATCATTTTAGCAACAGGTGTTAGAGCGCGAAATCTACCTGAAATAGAGGCGGATGGAGATTTAATATGGAATGCGCAGCACGCTATGACTCCAAAGAAGTTACCAAAATCGCTACTAATCATAGGTTCTGGTGCGATAGGAATAGAATTTGCAAGTTTTTATAGTACTTTGGGAGTTGATGTAACAATTATAGAAGTAAAAGACACTATTTTGCCGCTGGAAGATAAAGACATTTCAAATTTAGTACAAGAGATATTTACAAAACAAGGAATAAAAATATATACGAGCAATAGTGTAAAAACTTTCACTAAAAATAAAGACTCTGTTCAAGTGCAGCTAAGTAGTGGTGATAATAAAGAATTCGATAGAGTAATTGTTGCAGTTGGCGTTCAAGCAAACACTGAAAATATAGGTTTAGAAAATACAAAAATTAAGTTGAGTCCTTCTGGTTTCATTGAAACGAATGAGTGGTATGAAACAAGTGAATCAAGTGTGTATGCAATAGGTGATGTAGCTGGTCCCCCATGTTTAGCGCATAAAGCAAGTCATGAAGCTGTAATCTGTGTTGAGAAAATTGCTGGTAAAAATGCTCATAAGTTAAAAAAAGAGTGCATACCAAATTGCACTTACTCTCATCCGCAAGTAGCAAGCGTTGGCCTTACTGAGGAACAGGCAATAAAAAGTGGATACGATATAAAAGTAGGAAAATTTCACTCCAACTTTAATGGTAAATCTATTGCACTAAGTGAAACTGAAGGTTTAGTGAAAACAATTATAGACAAAAAAACAGGCGAACTTCTTGGAGCTCACATGATAGGAGCGGAAGTAACAGAGTTAATTAGCAATTTCGCTCTTGCAAAGCAACTAGAGGGAACAGACTGCGACATAAAATCTACGATTTTTCCTCATCCAACTATTTCGGAAATTATACACGAATCAGTACTTGCTGCAGACGATGAATCGTTAAATAGTTAAGCTAACGATTCATTGTTTTAGAGCTACAATTATCCTGATTAGGCGATTCAATTCTAATAGATTGATTACCAATATCAGATTTTTCTAACTTTTCTTTTAACCCTTCAGCTGCTTCTTTCACTTCAAGCTTTTTTTCCTGATTAAGATCCTCTGGGCTTTTTCTTTTACTGTCTAAACCTTGTTGTCTATCAATATTTTTATTGAGTTGTTCTTGCTGAGGTAGATCAACAACTGAGTTAAAAAGAGCTTTTATTATGTTTTTTAATAAACCTCCGCTTCTGCTTTGCTCTTGAGGCTTGTTTTTCACGTTTTTACTGTTGCTGCTTTCAGGCATTTTTAACTCAACTATCATAAAGCTTAATAAAATTTTACATGTAGATTATTAAAAAATGATTAATAATCTATTATCAAATTGCTATTTACAGATGGATATTATTCTAGCAACAGGCGGTACAGGTGGGCATGTTTTTCCAGCTATAACCTTAGCAAAAGCACTAAAGGTACAAGGGCACAATTGTATATTATTCACTGATCAAAAAACCATCAATATAGAAAGTTATATTTTACCATTGTGCAAGCCAAGTGGCAACAAATTGAAGTTTCTCTTTTTGTTAATGTATAGTTGTGTATTAGCACTGTATCAAACGAGAAAATTAAAACCAAAGCTAATCATTGGTTTTGGTAGCTACGCTTCTTTTCCAACTCTTCTTGCAGCAAAGATTCTTTCTATACCTATAGTTTTACATGAACAAAACACAGTTTTAGGGAGAGTAAATAGATTCTTTTTCAAGAGTGCAAAATTAATTGCAACTAGCTTTCCAGAGACTAAGTATGCAGAAGGTAGTAAATGCGTTTTTACAGGAAATTTTGTCGATATAGAAGCACAAGGCTATTCTAGAGCTGAAACAGTTTTAAACGTGTTAATAATAGCAGGCAGTCAGGGTGCAAATTTTTTTGATGATGTAGTGAGCAGCGTAATTTGTGATCTACCTGTTGAAGTAAAAGAGAGGATTAGAGTAACGCAGCAATGTACGAAGAAAAATATAAACAAGGTCAAGAGTCTATACAAAAGTGAAGGAATTGATTGTGAGTTAAGTGAGTTTTTCGATGATATGGAAAATAAACTGGCCAATGCTCATTTGGTAATTAGCAGAGCGGGGGCAACTTCAATAGCAGAGATTACTCTTGCTGAGCGTCCTGCTGTATATATTCCTTATCCTCACTCAAAAGATAACCATCAATTTTATAATGCAAAACATATTGAAGATTCGGGAGCAGCTGTAATGGTTGAGCAAAATAGTAACGCGAAAAAGAATCTAGGAGAGTTGCTAGTTGATTTATTGCAAAATTGTCAAAAATTGCGTGATATGGCTAATAATACTAAGAAAACAAGAATAAGGAATGGAGTTACTGAATTTATTAAGGCAATAGCTCAAGAACTTAGTTGACGAATTGCTTTTTCTTCAAATGCATCCCATAGTTCTTTTTCTAGTGATTTACTATACAACTTATTGATATAAACTACTCCCGTAGGCGAAGTTGTGTTAATTTCAAGAAGGAAGTCATCTATAATATCAATACCAACAAATATTAGCCCTCTTTTCTTTAGCTCAGGACCGATTTTATTACATATTTCAGTGTCTCTATCATTCATTTCAATAGATTCAAAACTTGCTCCAAGCCTCATATTTGTTCTGATTTCTCCGCTAGACTTTGGAACTCGCTTCATTACTCCTATTGGCTTTCCATCCAGTAGCAGTATTCTTTTATCTGTATTTATCTTTTTACAAAATGCTTGTGCAATTACAGGACATTCATATTTTGCAATCATGAGATCGACTACCACTTGAATGCTATTTTGGTCTTGTATTCTTATTACGTCATTTCCTCCATAGCTATATAGTGGTTTCAAGATGATATCCTGATAGTCGTGACAAAAATTTCTAATCATCGATATATTTTCAGTGATCAAAGTTGGAGGAATTAGCTCTGGAAATAGTGAAGTAATTAATTTTTCAGGACAGTTTCTTATTTCTGTTGGATTATTTATTACTAACGCAGTAGTCTTTTCTAAGATATAGGTTGTTGTAATGTACCGCATATCAAAAGGTGGGTCCTGCCTGATAAGTATGATATCCATTTCATTCAAATCTATAGTTACATCTTCTTTAGAAGTAAAACCAAAATCATCAACGCTGACTTTCTGAGCAAGAGCAATTGACTGATTTAACTTGAGTGCTAGATTATTAGGAACATAGACAAAAATTTCGTGCTTTCTCCTCTGCGCTTCTTTTATTAATGCAAATGTAGTATCAGTTTCAAAATTTATATTTTCATCCATTTGAAAAGCTACTTTCATTTATCCTCCCTTCCTATTACAATATACTATAGTACCATAAAAGTGTTAATAATGGAGCAAAGTATGGAATTAACAGTAGGAAATAATGCACCTGATTTTAGTTTGCCAACAGATTCTGGCGAAATTTTATCGCTGAGTGAATTTTTTGATAAAAAAAATGTAGTCCTTTATTTTTATCCTAAAGACGATACTCCGGGCTGTACAATGGAGGCAAAAGGCTTTAGAGACAAAATAGAAAATTTCTCTTCTCTTGACACAGTGATAATTGGTGTATCAAAAGATAGCGTTAAGTGCCACGCTAACTTCAAAGCAAAATATTCTTTGCCATTTTCTTTAGTTTCTGATGAAAATGCTGAAATGTTGGAAAAATATGGTGTTTGGGTAGAAAAAAGCATGTTTGGCAAAAAGTATATGGGAATAGAGCGCACTACTTTTTTAATAGATAAAAAAGGTAAAGTAGTGAAGATCTGGAAAAACGTAAAAGTTAGTGGACATGTTGATGAGGTTCTAGAAGAAGTAAGGAGAATATAAATTAAAGAATGACTACCCATTGCTATATAAAAAAACTGAAATTATATAACTTTCGTAGTCATTCAAACTTTGAACTGGATTTAGATGATAGACCAGTTGTAGTAACTGGCAAAAATGGTATTGGAAAAACTAATATACTTGAAGCAATCTCATTGCTTGCTAAAAGCAACGGAATGAAAAAAGCAAAAATCAATGAGATGCAAAATAGGCGCAGTAATGAAAGTTGGGTAGTGTATTATGATTTTTTCAATGGAGCAGAGCTTAACTCAATTGGTATAGGAAAGAATCTTAATAAGAAATTAATACAAATTGATGGGAAAACGCAGTCAAGCTACTCATCTTTGTATAGAATATCTAATGTAATATGGCTAATTCCACAAATGGACTATATTCTTCTTAATTCTCCAAGCGACAGGTTAAAATTTTTAGACCGTATAGTTTCACTATTTGAAGAAAATTACACCTATTGCTACATGAAATATAGAAAAGCTAAGCATGAGCGAAGTAAATTGCTTAGAGAGAATATTTTGGACGAAAGTTGGCTCTCTAGTCTTGAAAACGTCATGGCTACCAATGCAATTGATATTTTACGTATGCGATCATCTGTTTTAAAGATATTACAAGACACAATTGATAACCATTCTTGTGAGTTTTTTCCAAAGGCAAGTTTGAAATTTAGCAGTCAGCTAACTTTGAACGATACTGCAGAATATTTTCAGAATCGTCTAAAGGAAAACAGAGAAAAAGACTCATTAACTGGTAGAGTAACCTTTTCTGTACATAATGATAATTTTTGGGTTTTTTGCCAAAAAGGGGACATGCCAATAAATCTTTGTTCTACTGGAGAGCAAAAGCTATTACTGCTTTCTATCATCTTATCTAGTGTAAAAGCAAGGTGTATTCATTACAATAAAGCACCTCTTCTTCTGCTTGACGATATAATGTCGCATCTGGATAAAGATTACAGAAAGGTGTTAATGGAGGAGGTGTTAAGCATTCAATGTCAAACTTGGATAACCGATGTAAATCAAGATAATTTCAATAACTATCTTTGCTCTTTCAAGTTTTTTGAATTATCAAGTAAATAAATTTCAAGCGTGCTGTCATACATCAAGCTCATATTCGGTATGTAAATCTCTAATTAAAGCCTCAGCGTGTTTTTTTTGAACAACTATACTGATCTTGATTTCGGACATTGTGACAGCAAGTATTTCTATCTTTTTTTCGCTTAAAACCTTGAGTGTGCGGTACATCACTTCAGTGTTAGACATAACACCAATACCAATTATTGAAATTTTAGCTATATTATTGTTTACGACATAATTTTCATTTTTGTTCAATAACTTTTTCATTAAATCAACATCAAATTTAGAAATCAAAAAGCTTGACCCATGTATCATGTCAACTTTAACGTTTGCTCCTGCTATATCTCTTAAAGTATCCAGAGTATTTGCAAAGTTAGTAAAAGTTACAAGAGCTTCGTGAGTGCTATAAGTTATTCCAGTAATTAAGTATCTTTCCAGTACATCTTTTTCGTGTAGTACTGTAGTGCCTTCTACTTCCTCAAAAGTGGATAACACCTGCACCTTAATATTATGCTTCATTGCAAGTTGTACTGAACGATTATGCAATATTTTAGCACCAGATGACGACATCTCCAATATTTCATTGTAAGAGATAGATTTAAGCTTGCGTGCCCTTGGAACAATTTTTGGGTCTGCTGTATATATTCCGTCAATATCAGTAAAAATTTCACAAGTCCTAATACCAAAGACTACAGCAAAGGCAATTGCTGAGATATCAGATCCTCCTCTACCAAAAGTAGTGATTCTATCATCGTGTATACCCTGAAAACCAGCAATGATTGCAGCAGTATAACCCTCAGCAAAAGATCTTTTTACATGGTCAATTTTTATCTTTTTTATTTTAGACTCAGAATAAAAATTATCCGTTACAATTGGTAACTGCCAGGCGAGCCATGATTTAGCATTAACTCCGATAGATTGAAGAGTGATAGCTAATAATGCGCAAGAGATCTGTTCTCCTGCTGAAAGGAGAACATCATACTCTGATAACTCTTGTCTACAATTTAAATTTGAAATTTGCCTAGCTTGAAAAGCCATTTGGTCAGTGAATCCTGCAGCAGCAGATACAACAGCGATTACATTACAACCTTTCTCAATATCATTTTTTATCAGGTTTGCAACTCGATTTAAGTCAGTTAGTGAAGTCCCACCAAATTTTTTTATGATTATTTTGTTCATAGTTACAATAAGGTCAATTTTTCACCTTTCTAGAGAGTACAGTTGTTTAATTAAATGTGTTTTTTCTGGTCACTAATTAAAGTGATATAGGGCTATTCATCTTTATCATTACCAAGTTCTTTTAACATACTGTAGTTGCCTTTTCTAAATTTACCTTTTAAAGATGTAACTCCACTTTCGCTAATTCCACTTAAACTTAATGCTGCTCCACCTAGCTGCAATCCAATTTCAGATGTTTCGGGAATAATTTTACTAGCCCCTAGATCTTTATAAACCTCCACATTATTCAAATCTGGCAAACGTATTATAATATTTACATGCGGAAAATTTGCTGCAACTAGAGAAACTATTTTCTTTATAGTAACTTCGTTCTTTATCGAAACCACAAGAGCTTGAGCTCTTTCTATTCCTACTGATTTTAAAATTTCATATCTTGTAGCATCTCCAAGATATATAGGAAAACTGTCATTTTTTCCTTCTTTTACTATTTTTGATTGAATATCTACAATAACATAACTTAAATGCTCTGCAGTAAGCATTTTTGTTACCATATATCCCACTCTACCAAACCCAGCAACTATTACGTGATTATAAAGGTCTTGTGTGTCTGTTTCGATTGCTTCATCGTCTAGTATTATTTTTTCAGTGCTAAATGAATTTGCTATCCAGTCTCCAATTCCCGATAAAAGAGGAGTAAAAGCCATAGTTACTGTAGTTACCATCATAAGCACTTGAGCGATTTCACTTGATAGTACATCTAATTCATCTGCTAAACGGAATAAAATAAATGCAAATTCACCGCCTTGTGCAAGCAGTAATCCAGCTTGTATTGCAGGTGCACTTCTAAATCCAAAAAATCTACACAATGTATATATAATGGACGTCTTTAAAACGATAAGGATAATTGATAATAAAGTAACGAGTGGTAACTTATTGAGTAAAAGGTCAATATCAATAGACATGCCAACAGTCATAAAGAATAAACCAAGAAATAAGTCTTTAAATGGCAATACTGCATGTTCTACCGAATTCCTGTGTTCTGTTTCTGCAACTAGTAACCCAGCAACAAATGCGCCTAATGCCATTGATAAATGAAATTGTTCAGTAATAAATGCTGATCCTAATATTATCAGAAGTGTTGTTGATATAAAGATTTCATTACTCTCCATTTTGGCAATAACCGAAAACAATGGCCTCAGTAATAACCTACCAGTTACAAATATCAACACCAATGCAATAGCTGCTTGCACTAATGAGCCTGCCAACGAGCTTATTAAGCTGTGTTCAGAATTGCCAGTAAGCAGGGGCACTAGTACTATTAGAGGTACCACTGCAAAGTCCTGCATTAGTAGCACTGCTATTGACAATCTACCAACTTGGCTTGCTTGAGAACCCTTTTCTTGCAGAACCTGCAACACTATTGCTGTTGAGGATAGTGCAAGTCCACCACCAATAACTGCTGCCATGTTTGTATTTACTCCAAAGGCAAGAGCAATGCACCATATTGCTATCATGGTAACTATAACTTGAAGGGAACCAAACCCAAACACATGCCTACGCATAGCGATAAGGCGTTCAAATGTCAATTCAAGACCTATAATGAACAATAGGAAAACTACGCCAAACTCTGCAAAGTTATCCATTACTTCAACTGAATGTATCAGATTAAATCCATGAGAACCAATCAATGCACCTGCAACAAAGTAACCAAGTACTGGGCTAATATTCATTTTCCAAAACGCTATGACTATAAACACAGCAGCAGAGAGTAAAATTATAATATCAAACAAATGCTGAGAGCCGCTGTGCATAATATTTAACCTGTAGAATTAGACCATTTTATTGAACAACCAATGCTTGATTTTTGGTCAACTGGAGGATTGCTAGTTTCTGCAATAAATTTCATGGCTTGAAATAAATCACTACTTCCTACTTCGTAATTTTGAACTTTCTCTTTTTTTGTGTTGTTAAAACGCCCGCGATAGCAGAGGGCTAGTTTGGAATTAAAGCCAAAAAAATCAGGGGTACAAACAGCACCATACTCTTTAGCTACTTCTTGGTTATTGTCAATCAAATATGGAAATGTAAACTGATTTTCCTTGGCAAAATTAATCATGTTTTCAAAGGAGTCTTCTGGGTACTCATTTACATCATTTGGCATGATTGCAACGGTGTTTACCTGATAATCTTTTTTCAACAAATTAACATCGCTTACTAGATTGCTAATAATTGATTGAACGTAAGGACAGTGATTGCATATAAACATTACAATGAGACCATTTTCCCCATAGCAGTCACTTAATGTATAATATTTGTTATCCACTCCCAGGAGATTGAAATTCTTTGCAGTAAAGTCTAAATCTATCTTAGGAGTGTCTAGCGTAACCATAGCTCATAGAGAATTGTATACCATAATTTATGATCTTATTGCTTAAATGTCAAATGGTTTCTATGTACACTGCTTGCATTTAGCATTGTAATTATAAAATTTATGTTCATAACCTTCGAAGGAATAGATGGTTCTGGTAAAACAACACAGTCTGAGTTACTTGCAAATTATTTCAAGCAAATTCACGGTGAAAATAATGTCGTATTGACTAGAGAACCAGGTGGTACTGATTTTGCAGAAAAAATAAGAGGATTACTACTTAAGGATAATATTGATCCTATTTCTGAACTCTTGCTGCTTATCTCGATGAGGCACGAACATATGAAAAAATTAATATTGCCAGCTCTTAAAGAGGGAAAGACAGTTATTTGTGATCGATTTATCGATTCAACTATTGCGTATCAAGGGTATGGACTAGGTGTTGACTTGAGTCTAATAAGAGACTTACACAAATTAGTGGAAATTAAATATCCAGATATCACATTTATTTTAGATATTGATGTTCAAGTTGGACTCAGCAGAGCAAAGGATAAAAATAAGTATGAAGAAATGAGCATTGATTTCTATCATAAAATTCGAAAAGGATTTCAAGAAATAGCTATAAAAGAATCTAATAGATGTAATGTTATTACTGGAATTGAAAAAAAAAGTGATAATCATGTACACAATGAAATTATTGATATTGCAAAGACTTAGCTATACGTATTGAACTTTTGCTAACCTAAACAGTTACTGCATTAACCTGTGGTAAAAAATTATCAATTTTAGGTGACGTTATTTCATACGAAAGACTCTCTTTTTGATTAGCTAAAAAACTTTGTATTTCATTTTTAGGTTTTTCACTTATTGTTCTATATATTCTTGCGCGATTAATTAGCTCATTTCTACTATTCTTATTGCTTACTTCAGTTATGGTAAAAAATTGATCAAAGTGATTTAACAGATCCTCGTCTTTTATCGAGGATGCAACGCTATCAATTTCTCTTACATATAAAGCAAGTTTGTGCGCTTTGATACGATCCTCAAAACAAAGATTAATCAGTATGTTACAAAACTTATTTTTTGTGATATCTCTTGTTTTTGCTAGCAAAGATTCGATCTCGTCTTGGCAACGCACTCTCTTAACTGACTCAGCAGATACCTAGAACATTTTCTACTACAGATTTTTTCTCACAACCAAAAAGAAACGTATAATATCCCATAGACAGAGTCAAGAGAAGGAATATAGCTGGAAGCAAGAATGGAGCAAGTACATTTTGCGATCCAGGAAAGATAAACCAGATAGCAGTTGCTGCTGATACAGCTAAAAATAACCCTGACATAACGAGTTTTATTTTTCTTCTGTATCCGTTATCAATAACCGTATTTACGCCAATAAAAGCCACATCAACCATTGCTCATACCTCACTAAAAGTAATATTAGCTTAATAATAGCATTGTTGTGATAAGAAATCAATATTATGAATATTTTAATTAATTTATAAAATCATCCAACCAAATAGAAAAAAGGCAAAAGAAGTCCCGAATAGCGAGTTTTAATAATTTAAATTGATAATGTACTAACAAGCGTGATTTGGCTAAATGTAGAAAAAATAAAAAAGACATGCAGCCACTATAATTTAATGTAATTCACCAATAAATACCTTAAGTTTTTTACTGAATGTTGCGATTGAGCCTACAGGTCAAAAACAAGCTTTGAGTCAGAAATACCATTGCTATTATAATAAGAGAAATCGCGATGTTTGTACAATTGAAAGATGGTTGCGGGAGTAGGATTTGAACCTACGACCTTCAGGTTATGAGCCTGACGAGCTACCGAGCTGCTCCATCCCGCGTCGTTGCTTATTTATTATTATATGCGTAATAATAATAAATAAAAGAATAAAATCACACTATTACATATATTTATATATCTATTAACCTTTCTTAACATGATAGTAAATTATATACATAACAATCTGTGCAATGAAAAATATAACTTGATATTGTGGTTCCCTGTTTTTCAGTGTGCAGGAATTTTAACCTATTTCTCATTAAATTTTGAACCAAGCTGTGCTTTCACTATATCTATTTTTCTCTTGCTTTCACCTATACTAATTCTGATTGCAATATTATACAGGAAATACGCAATATTATGCATTTCTTTAATTGCAGTGCTCATAGGATTTACAGCCAGCAAATTCAGAACAGATTCAGTTAATACTCACATTCTTGATAAGGAAAGGTATGTGAAAGATATTGTTGCTACAGTGAAGGATATTAACGATAGGGGCTCATATAAACAATTTTTGCTTTATGAAATAAAAAACACGAAGTTCAAGCTGGATAACATCAGAATATCAGTTAAAACCAAAGCGGAAGAAGGCATTAAAATAGGGGATCAAGTAAAATTATCAGCAAAACTCTTTCCTCCAAAAATTGCGCCTTCGGAATATGCATATGATTTTGCAAGAATAGCATATTATCAGAAAATAAGTGCAACAGGCTTTGCAACAAGCAAAATAGTCCTGTACAAAAAGGCTGAAGCAAGAAAATTTCAAGAGTATATAGAATCTTTCCGTCAATATATCTATGAAAACCTACAGCAAAATACCAAAAAGCCACACGCGGACATAATCTCTGCATTATTAATTGGCAAAAAAGACGGGATAGATCAAAAAACTATGAATGCGATACGAGATTCAGGTATAGCACATTTATTCGCTATATCTGGTTTACATTTATCGTTTGTTGCTGGTCTATTTTTTATAGTATTCCGTAATTTATTTGCAATATCTGAAACTTTGACTCTTAAATATAACACTAAAAAAATATCTGCATTCTTTACTATCTTGCCAACTACCTTTTATTTGTTGATTACCGGTATGCAAATTTCTGCTCAGCGTGCCTACATCATGGTGATCTTGGTACTTGTTGCAATAATCATAGAAAGGAAATATCGAGGATTAATAGCAATTGCGTTTGCTGCTTCGGTGATACTCATAGTGGAGCCAGAAGCAATCTTAAAGCCAGGTTTTCAAATGTCATTTTCTGCTGTTTTGGCACTAGTTGCCAGCTATCAGATCAATGCTAATAAGTTATTCAAAATAAAAATAATAAAATATTTTGTGTCGATAATGATCAGCTCAATAATAGCAAGTTTAGCAACTGTTCCGTACACAATATACAATTTTAACTATTTTTCAATCAGTGGCATTATCACAAATTTGATTGCTATACCAATAGTTACACTCATTATTATTCCACTTGGAATAATATATGTTTTATTGATTCCTTTAGGTACTCAGTGGATTATAACGCCTCTCATGGAACGCCCAATTGACAGCGTTTTATATATAACAAACGCAATTGCCAGTCTTCAGTATTTGGTTATTCCTATTCGCACTTTTCCTGCCTCATTAATTATTATAATAACGCTTGGGCTATTATGGTTATGCTTGTGGGAAAGGAATTGGCGTTTCTTTGGAATTTTCTTTATTGTGCTAGGTATTTTCTCTAGCGCTATGTATACAACTCCTGACATTCTAGTCAGTGCTGATAATCTTGCTGTAAAAGAAGATGACAATTTACTATATTCCCTTACTAGAAAAAACAGAAATTTTGTTGTCAAAACGTGGGCAAAGCAAAACGGGCAGAATCAAATTGTGAATCATACTAAATTCAGTAATTCAAACAAAAGGCTAAAATGTAATGATTATGACTGTACATATAATAAAGGAAATAATAAGTCAGTGTTGCTAGCTCATAAAAGAGAAGATATTTTAGAAAATTGTAACAATGTCGATCTAGTAATTCAGTTAAGCAAGTTTAACTATCCAGCTTGCAATACTAAAATCATCAAATACTCTGACTTAGAGGCATATGGCACACACTCTGTTTGGCTAGCAAATAGTGGCATAAAGGTTAGCAAAGTCCGTTCTAATCGTCCTTGGCATAAGCCAAAAACTTGTTTTTAAAGTATCATTTATATATAATTACTTAATTAGGATGCAAGGAAATTTATGCCTTTAGATACAACAAATCCTTTCAATGTTAAAGTAGATCATAATTTTGCCAAAATAGATGATGCTATTGGTTTTTTTCCTAGGTTATGGCGTGCAACAAAGAAATATTCTGTAAGTAACACTCTACCCATAGCGATTGTAAATATTTGGCTTCAATTTTCTTTGGCTTATGTAGCTGCAATAATAATAACCCATAATGATCTAAGGTTTATTACAGATATTTTTAACCCAACATTCATGCCAATTTACACTTTGGTTTCTATTATTCTTTTAACAACTTTTGTAGCCTCTTCTGCTATGAGATATATGCATAAGCAGGAGATAAAAGAAGGAGAAAAGTTGATAGAGGAATTAATAAATAATAAAATTAGAGGTGGCAAAGACAACGAGATGAGTGAAATCGCTGAAAATGCTCTGAAAATAGAGATAAAACCAAATTTAAGTCTTATAGATTCCAAAAAAGCAAACTTTTCAATAGTTTTGCCAATTTCTGAAAATCAGAAAAAAATATTAGATAATCAAATACAAGAGAATAAAAATAAGGCCATTTTTCTTACCATACCATATGTAATTAGTGCTGTAATTATAGTTGGTGCGTTAATACAAAATAGATTGAGCTTTGCCAATATTCAGGCTTTGGAATGGGTTCCAGTTGTACTGGCTAGTATCATTGCTATCGTTGGAATATGTATAACATTCAGCAAGCTAAAAACCAATGAGATAAACAATAATCATAATATTGTTAAAAAATTTAATAATTTAGATATTCTCTTTCCATGCAGAAGAGGTGGTTTTGTATCGGTAATGGAAAAAAAGACAAAAGATGAGGAAGAAAATGATCCAATATCTCGATTAATAAAATTACTAGATAAGCACTTGACTAATTTTACAGATAAAATTGTTGACTCATTTGATAAGCGCTTAGATGAAGCTAAAGATCTACTTGATAGCAAACTTCTAAAACCTGCAAATGATGAAATTCAAGAAACACTTGTTCATCTACAAGGAATTAGAGGAGACATCAAAAAAGATTTAGATAAGTTGCGTAAGGAAATGATGGTCATTTTAAGCGAAGCTAAAGAGCTGGCAAAAAGAACAAATTCACTAAAAATTGAAAGCATTTTTTCTAGTTTAGAGAATACTATTAAAATCGCTGAAGATAAGGTTGAGCGATTTGAACCAAGCAGATTAGTTGGCTTTTTTCAATCTGGAGAAAGAACAATTAGCGATGATCGTGAGTTCATAGATACATTGGAAAAACAAAAAGAAGAAGCGGAAAAGATAAAGAACGAATTAGAAGAAGAACTAAAAAAAGTAAAAGATGAGCTAGCAGAATTAAAGAATAAACAGACTCAATCAAATGAACCTAATAGCAGTGAAGGCAGTATTACTGCTACTTCTCTTGAAAAACAGCGAGATGAAGAGAAAAAAGCAATAGAAAAACATAGATTATTAAAATCAAAAAAAAGGATGAAAGAGCTGGAGCAAGAAAATGCAAAATTGGAAAAAGAATTATCTGAACAAGAAAAAATGGATGAATGGAGAAAAAAAGTTAACGGCAAAGCAAGTGACTTTCTATATTATTTATTAGAGTCTATTAAGCTAGAAGAAAAAGATAAAAAAGAAGAAAAGAGGGAGTTAACGCTACGGGATTTTGATAATAAAATAATAATTTACTGGAAAGATGGCTCTCAAACAATTTGCCATATTAAAAAACAAGACGGCCTTCAAATTCAACCTAGTACAAAAGTTGATTTTGTGAATCCAGATGTTCATGCAGCATTCAAAGTAGCTTGCGCAGGGTAGTGACCATAGATATAACCTTAAATGTTAATAGTGACGAAAAAAAATTAAGGCTAGATACTTACATAGCTAAAAAGTGTAACATATCACGCAGTAAAGCACAAAGATTGATACAAGATGAGCGGGTAACATTACTTGGCACGCCGATAATTAATAATGACCACATAGTAAAACCAGGTGAAGAGTATATAGTACATCTCGTTCAACCTGACATATCCACATCAATTGAACCTAACTATAATATAAAGCTTGATATCATCTACGAAGATGGGGACATTATAGTTCTGAGTAAACAAAGTAGATTAACAGTACACCCAGGTGCTGGAACAAACAATGATACACTCCTGAATGCAGTGATCGCTCACCTTGGCAAAATTCCATATATAAATACAAGACCAGGAATTGTTCACAGGCTTGATAAAGATACTAGTGGACTCATGGTAATTGCAAAAAATGAACAATCCCACAGCTTCTTGTCTGAACTGCTATCAAATCGTAAAATAAAACGGGAATACTTAGCAGTAATTTGGGGAGCATTACCTAATCTGCAAGGAACAGTAAAAACCCATATTGCTCCAAAACGCAGTAATAAAGAAATGATGTGTGTCACAAAAACAGCAGGTAAATTAGCAATCACTCATTATTCAGTGAAGAAAATTATAGGGCAAGCAAGCCTGGTTAAATGTACTTTAGAGACAGGCAGAACACACCAAATTCGAGTACACATGAGCCACATAGGACATTCTGTAGTTGGTGATCAAGTTTACGGAAAAAATAGTAGTAAAAGTGAAAAACATGCTAAAAACTCTGACTTTATCCGTAATTTCAATAGACAGGCACTACATGCTCACACGCTAGGCTTATATCATCCAAAAAGTAAAGAATATATAGAATTTGTTTCTGATTTACCACAAGACATGCAAGTCTTAATCGGTGAATTTGAAAATATATCTTAACAACATTCATATCAATATTATCATCCATGTTATCAAGAAGTTAATTAATGAGAGAAAAACTGCTGCACTACCTAGATCTTTCACTTTTTTTGAAAGTATATGTTGTTCACTGGAAATACGCTCAATTATTGTTTCAAAAGCAGTGTTAATAATTTCTACAATTAACACCAAAAATAGGCTACTTACCATTACTGCACGTTCTAAATTACTTACATCTAAAACAAACAAAGTTGAAACACATATTATAAAAAGCAGTAACTCCTGTCTGAACGCAACTTCTGATACAAAAGCTGATTTTATTCCTTCACAGGAGTATTGAATTGCTTTTATTAGACGAGTAATGCTTTTCTTCATTATCAATTTTGGAAACTCAATGAATTACACTTATTGCACTCAGGTAAAAAATGCATGAAAACACCTTTCAGTCGTGATCACTTACAAAGATTTTTAAGTTAAAGTCTAGCATATTGTTTGAATCAAGAAAATTAGTACAAAGCCTTTCAACAAACGCTCAAGGCAGTTATATATTGATACTGACACAAAAATCCTTTAATTAAATTTCTCTCTCCTTAGCTTACACGATCCTCATTTTGAAATAAGTAATAATTTATTATAGTCTTGATATTTAAATATTTTGTATCTGCTGTAATGATTTCACTTCCAATTTGCTATTCTTTACATATTGAATTGCAAGCGCTAACGCTTTACTCCCAGAAGCTGTGGTGCTATAAGCTATATTTTGCAAAATAGCAGTTCTCCTGATATCTTTGCTATCTGAGACTGATTTCACACCTTTTGAAGTATTGATTACTAGATTTATTTTTCCATCTTTGAGCATATCAACTATGTGGGGTCTGCCTTCTCTCACTTTATTTACAGCTTTTGCAGCAATGCCGTTATTGTTCAGATGCAAAGCTGTGCCTTTGGTGGCATATATTTCAAAACTCAGTTCTTTCAACATTCGTACAACAGGCAATATATACTCTTTATCATCATCTTTTACTGAAACCAGAGCTGTTCCTTCTGTTGGTAACTTGTATCCTGCAGCCATGTGCACTTTTGCAAGTGCAGCTCCGAAAGATAAGTCAATTCCCATCACTTCTCCTGTTGATTTCATTTCAGGACCAAGTAAAGTGTCAATTCCCGAAAAACGCGTAAATGGAAAAACAGCAGCTTTAACTGCAAAATGATTGAAAGGCTTGTTTTCCTGATTCAATTTTTTACCCAAAATAACCTGAGTGGCAAGCTTTGCAATAGGAATATTGATTACTTTGGAAATAAAAGGAACTGTACGGCTAGCCCTTAAATTCACTTCAAGTATGTATACATCACTCTCTTGAACAGCAAACTGAATGTTTATCAGACCTTTCACTTTTAATGCTAATGCTATTCTCTCAGTTTGGAGCTCGATCTCTTTTATTACTTCGTCACTCAATGTATTTGTCGGTATTGAACATGTTGAATCGCCAGAGTGGATACCAGCTTCTTCAATATGCTCCATAACCGCTGCAATGAAAACTCTTTCCCCATCACATACAGCATCAACGTCAACCTCAACTGCATTGACTAAAAATTTATCAAGAAGCAGCGAACCATGCTCAAAGATTTTAGTGTGATTCAGGACGTACTCTTTGAAGCTATCAATATCATGCAAAATTGACATAGACTGACCACCAAGGACATAGGATGGCCTCACTACTAATGGAAACCCCACCTTTTCTGCGTTGATTAACGCTTCTTCCACTGAATGACAGATAGAATTTTCAGGTTGTTTTAAATTAAGTTGCAAAGCAAGATTTTTAAATCTCATGCGATCTTCTGCAAGGTCAATAGAATCAAAAGATGTACCCAAGATATTAAAACCTCTTTCGTTCAGCACTTTGGCTAATTTTAAAGGCGTTTGACCACCTATTTGAACTATTACACCAACTAGTGTGCCATTTTCTTGCTCTTTACTTAGTATTTCAAGCACATCCTCTGCAATGAGTGGTGCAAAATATAAACGATCAGCGGTATCATAATCAGTTGAAACGGTTTCGGGATTGCAGTTAATCATTATTGTTTCGTATCCCATTTCTTTGGTGGCAGAAACTGCATGAACGCATGCATAATCAAACTCAATACCTTGACCAATGCGATTTGGACCACTTCCTAAAATGACAACCTTTTCTCGGTCAGAAATGTCCGCTTCGCATTCTGTCCTGTTTGTAATGTCTCCCTCATAACATCCATACATATAAGCAGTGCTCGATTCAAATTCAGCTGCACAGGTATCTACACGTTTATAAACTGGATTAACACCAAATTTTTTCCTCATTGCTTCAATTTGCTCTGATGTCATTCCAGTGCGTGACACTGGAATCCACCTATTTTTTTCTTGGATCCCAGCTGGGATGACAGAGGTAGGTCTATTACTTAACTTTGCGAGCCTTGCATCTGAGAAGCCCATTTTTTTCAGCTCTAATATTTCATATGCAGTTTCAGGAAGGCCGTTTTCCTTGATTTTTTGTTCAGCTAATATAATTTGCTGTATATTTTGCAAAAACCATAAATCATAACCTGTAATCGAATTTATTTCTTCTATGCTAATTCCGTGGCGCATTGCGTCAGCAGCAATCAGTAATCTGTTTGGCAGCAATTTTGCTAACTGAGATTTAATATCTGTGTCTTCAGAAAACACTTCATCAAGTCCCGTGAGCCCTGTTTCAAGTGAGCGAAAAGCTTTCTGCAGTGACTCATTAAAAGTACGGCCGATTGACATCACTTCTCCCACTGATTTCATGGAGGTTGATAATTCACAATTTGTCCCCTTAAATTTCTCAAACTCAAATCGAGGAATTTTAGTGACGATATAATCAATCACTGGTTCGAATGCTGCTGGTATTATTGGAGCACAGTCGTTACGTATTTCATCGAGCGAATAGCCAATAGCAAGTTTAGTGACAACTTTTGCAATAGGATAGCCTGTTGCTTTTGAGGCAAGTGCAGAAGAGCGAGAAACCCTTGGATTCATTTCAATTACAACGAGGCTTCCATCTTCTTTAGGATTCACTGCAAACTGAACATTTGCACCACCGGCACTAACATCAATTTCCCTCAGCACTGCTATAGATGCATTTCTCATTTGTTGATATTCAGCATCACGCAGAGTCAAAGCAGGAGCAACTGTGATACTATCTCCGGTGTGCACTCCCATTGGATCAACATTTTCTATTGAACACACTATTATACAGTTATCCTTGCAGTCACGGATAACTTCCATTTCATATTCCTTCCAGCCGATAATTGATTCATCTATCTGAACTTCATTTATTGGTGAAATTTTTAGAGCACTTTCTGTGATATTGAAAAACTCCTCTTTATTGTATGCTATGCCACTACCTGCGCCACCAAGAGTGAATGATGAACGGATGATTGCTGGTAATCCAATGTAATCCAAAGCCTTTTTTATTTGTTCTTGATTTTTTATAATGATACTTTTGGGGTATTTTAGCCCTATTTTATCCATGGATTGGCGAAATAATTCTCTATCTTCCGCTTTTTTTATTGCTTCTCTATTTACCCCTATTAATTCTACGTTGTATTTGTCTAACACTCCATCATCTGCAAGTTTTATTGCACAATTAAGTGCTGTTTGCCCTCCCATTGTTGGTAATATTGCGTCTGGCCTCTCCTTAATTATAATTTTTTCTATGATTTCAGGTAGTACCGGCTCAATATAAGTTGCATCAGAGAATTCAGGATCTGTCATTATAGTTGCGGGGTTGGAGTTAACCAAAATGACTTTATAACCTTCACTTTTTAATACTTTACAGCTTTGCGTTCCAGAATAATCAAACTCGCATGCCTGACCTATAACTATTGGGCCTGCTCCTATTACTAATATAGATTCTATATCTGTGCGTTTTGGCATAATTACAATAACGATCTCTATTCAAGTAATGTTACCAATCTTTCCTGTATATGTGAATTTTTATTAAACCTATTAGCTAACTACTTTTAGGCTTGACGCATAACTGTACGAACATTGCAATTTGCGTGGCAGATTCCAGTGCTTGACACACAGCTGTACAAACATTCATTTTTGAAGGTAAATTGCACAGCAAATGATGTCATTCAAGTAGCTGACACTGGTTCCTTTATGACGGCAGTGCCCAGAGGTGTCATCCCAGTATGGGATCCAGAAAACTTAACTTTAAATAAGTGGCCGCACAATAAAGACTAGATTCCAGTGTCAAACACTGGAATGACACCATAGAGGCACTGGGATGACATCCTTCCTAGTGGACTCAAATCACAATGTTCATACAGTTGTGGGCTTAACGGTATCTTTGCAGATACTATGGTAATTTACTCGGGAGATTTGCTAAGTGGTAAGATTTGTCCTGATATGCTACAATCTTCAGAAGCAAGTTCCACAAATTTGTCTGTCAGTTTATCAGGTGGCACCAATTCAGATATATCTTTTCCCGGAAATGCTTGCTTATACATTTCACTATCGATAGGCTCTTCCGAATACACGGCATTTATGCACAAATTCGTATGTTTTGTCTCGGATGCATATATCTTCACCATTGCTTCTAGTGCAACTTTACTTGCAGCATATGGCATCCAATATGGATAAGAGGAAGGAGAAAGTGTTATCTTTGAGGTCATGAATATCGCTCTTCCAGCATTAGACTTTTTTAGTATCGGACCCAAATTTTTTAGCAAGTACCAACTGGCAGTAAAATTTGTATTCATTACCTTCTGTAGATCTTCAAGCTCACAATCGTGAACAGGGCTCAACTTACATAAAATTTCAGTGCATGTAATCAGTATATCAAGTGTGCCAGATTCTGATAATTTTGGGCTTTCTATCATATTTGCCAGTTTTTCTACGTTTTCAAAGTCTAAAAGATCAAGCTGAATTAGTTTCACATAGCCTTCTTTAAGCTCTTCAATTTCATTATACAGTGGCTTGAGGTGATCGATAAACCTTGAAATCAGAATCACACATGCACCTTCTCTTACAAACCTTTTTGCAACAGCAGAGCCTATTCCACCTGAAGCCCCGGTAATTAAAGCTACTTTACCTTCTAACTTACCCATTTCTTTCTCCTTAGCAAGATCCATTGAAATATTTTAGCTGAAAATTAAATTTTGCTCCATATATAAAAATCAAACTTAGCACATAAAAAAATAGTAACGATACTACCACACCACCTAAACTTCCATATATCAAATTCAGTTGATCAAAGGAAGCTTTTAAATATTGCTTGAAAGCTGAAGCAGAGATCGTCCAAAGAATAACAGCCACACAAGATCCGGGAAATACGTCTGATAAGTTTTGCTTTATGTTTGGCAATGTAAAATATAGCCAAGATACTATAGTAAAAAGCACAAACTCAATAAGTAAATATCTAGTATAACTTAGCCCTTGGTAAGAAAAATCAATTAACATTGGCACTAATGTAAAAAATACTATAGTCAGAGTTGTAACAAGCGTAATTACTAAAAATTGTAATATACTGAGCACCCTTCTCCATATATAAGGCGATGAAACCGGAACTTTATAGGCCTTATTCAATATCGTTCTAAATCCTTCAATTGTCGATGAGGCAGTCCAAACAGCGCCTACAATTGCCAAGGTTAATAAGCTTTGCGGAGGGCCTGATATTATCTCCCTAATACGTGGCATCAAAGATGATAAAATATCCTGTGGCATGTTATCAATAATAAATGCCCAGCCGACATTGTATTGATCTAAGAAATTTGCGAACGTTGATGCCATGGCTATTAAAACAATAAGAAAAGGAAATATTGATAACAGGATTAAAAATGATAGATACCCTGCATGCTCCACTCCATCATTATAAATTGTGTCAATTAAAGCACGATAAAGGCAATAAACGATACTATAAAATTTCTGTAGCACTTGTAATATAAATAAACTAAGAAAAGTATTCTAAATGAAATAAAGCATACTTTTAAGCAAAAAATCCTCACCGTTTACTTAAATTTAATCAAAATGATAGATAATCCAGCCTTAAATACGGAGGCATAATGAAAAATTTTCTTCTACTTGTAGCTTTAATTCTTTCCTTTGCATTTGATAATGCTTTTGCTGCTGCTGTTACTGATGATGCAACAACCAATACAATATGCAAAATAGTAGGCTATACTCACGGTATAGGCGGGCCTATGATTACAATAGTGATAATAGGTGCAGCTTTGCTGGCAATATTTGGCAGAATGCCATGGCCAGCGCTTTTTGCACTTGGTGCATTTACTGCTGTGTTTTTTGGTGCACCTGTAGTTGTTTCAAAAATAGTACCAGGTGGTGTGATTTGTAAAAATGGTGCAACTGCTTGCCCTGATGGTACAACATGGAATGCAACAACAAATACATGCGCATAATAAGCATTAAAGCTTCAAAACATTAGCAAAATGGTGCTTCTTTAAGGAGCACCATCATTGCACGAACTTGTGACTTAAGCCACCATAAAGGTGTTATTCGAGTAGTCCCTCCCTTGTCATTCCAGTGCGTGACACTGGGATCCAGGAAATTTGATTGGATATTAAGTTTATGAGCATAGAAGCAGTTAATTTTATGTTAAAACACAACATTTTTGATGAGGCTGTATTAAGAGATGGATCCCAGCGTCAGCTACTTGAATGACACCATTTGCTACGCAATTTACTTTCAAAAATGAATGCTCGTACAGCTGTATGTCAGCTACTTACATAACACCTCTCGAAAATTACTTTAGCTACAAATATTAAAAAATTTACCAAGCAAAAAAAAGCAAAAAAGTCCCCGTGTAACGAGTTTTAATAATTTAAATTGATAATGTGCTAACAAGCGTGATTTGGCTTAATGTAGAAAAAATTTAAAAAGCCGCTATAATTTTTATGTAATTTGCCAATAAATATTTGAGTTTTTTACTGATTTTTTGATTGAGCCTGCAGGTCAAAAATAAGGATAAATACTCTTATTATCATGGCAAGGGAGTTAGGGGAATTTGTAAAGTAATCTTTTTCGTTTGTATTCCCTTATGCTTGAGATAACTGCATGCAGGTTCATGGATCTCTTTACTCTTTAATTTCGATGAATTCCCTTTGAAGTTGAATATTGAAAATTAACTGGAGAATTGTGAATTACTTTGTATATGTGATAACAAGCCATGGCGCTCTCAGCAAAGCCATTTAGTATCAATTTTAGTTTGCCTGGATAAGTAGCTATATCTCCGATTGCATATATTCTATCTCTACTGGTTCTAAGTGTAGCTGGGTCGACAGTTATGCGGCCATGTTCTAACTCTATACCCCAACTGTTTATTGGCCCAAGATTCATTGACAATCCAAAAAATGGCAGCAGAAAATCAGCGGATATTTCTTTTTCTTCCTTAGAGGCAATGTTTTTTACTATCACTGCGCTCAATTGCCCATTACCTCCTGCTAGTTCGTGTAATTGATATGGCACTACCAGTTCTATCTTTCCATTATTTTCAAGTGATTCTAATTTATTTCTAGTTTCAGGAGTGCAGCGAAATTCCTTTCTCCTATGTATCACATAAATTTTCTTTGCAACTTTAGAAAGTTCTACAGTCCAATCAGCCGCAGAATCCCCCCCCCCTGCAATGACTATAGTTTTGTCCTGAAAATCAGAAATTTTATTTACATTATAAAATACAGATTTATTTTCATATTCTAATATACCACTTAAGGGTGGACGGTTAGGTTCAAACATTCCGTTACCTGCAGCAATGATAACGGCTTTGCATTTTACCTCTGTACCTATGTTCGTTATGATAGTAAAGTTTTCACCTTCGTTATTTGAAATCTTTTCCACTTTTTGACTTAAATGGTAAACAGGCTCAAACGGTGAAGCTTGCTCCATTAGTCGCTCAATTAATTTTTGGGCAGTAATTACAGGATAACCAGGTATATCATATATTGGCTTTTCTGAGTAAAGAGCTGTGCATTGTCCTCCTGCTTGATCCAAAACATCTATTACATGACATCTCATATCAAACATTCCCGCTTGAAAAGCAGTAAATATTCCAACAGGCCCTGCACCTATTATTACGATATCGGTTTCCATATTCAGATGGTGATCTATTTATAGATATTAGCTTTCTTTGCTAACAAGGTCAATTTACAAAGGGATTTATTTTTAAAAGATGTGGCTAGATTAGATAAGATTTACAGCGTTACGAACCATCTAAATAAGCTCTAAAAATTAACTAACATTTTAAATCTGAGAAGTAAGTGCGGACGGAATGGGATTCGAACCCATGGTACGTTTCCGTACGTCAGTTTTCAAGACTGGTGCCTTAAACCGCTCGGCCATCCGTCCACCTCTTTTTTACCACAATATTTAATTTCAAGCAATCTATAAAAATCTTACTTGCCTACACAAAAGCTACTAAACACACTATCCAATATTTCCTCAACATTAATAATTCCAATTACTGCACCAAGTTCAAATGCAGCAAGCCTCAAGTCTTCAGATATCAACTCAATTGGATTATAGATATTAAAACGCTGTAAATGTTCCAGTGCTTTCTGCATGTGATTCCTATGTCTTTGCCGAGTAATCACAGGAGTGTCTCTATCATGCCCAAATTTTTCCTTTGCCTTCTCTTTTATGAGAGAGATCAATTTGTTTGTACCTATTCCCTTTAGAATAGAAATGGGTAAAAGATCTATGCCATTAATTTTTATATTGTGATTATTGATAACATCGTCAGCTTTGCTCAATACATAAATAGTATCGCTATTTACAACGTTGCAATTGATATTATGACGCTGTTCAAAAGGAAATAGTTCTATTCTTAAATCAGCTTCAAAAGACCTTTTTTTCGCTCGACTTATACCTTCTGATTCTATTGGATCTGAACTCTCACGAATTCCAGCAGTATCAGAGAGAATGATTGGGTATCCACCAATGTCAATATGAGCTTCAAGTATATCTCTTGTTGTGCCTGCATATTCAGAAACAATAGCAATATCACGCTTGGCTAAGAAATTAAACAGAGTTGATTTACCGACATTTGGTTCACCAGTTATTACAATATGTAAACCCTCACGCAACCTTTCGCCCCGTCTATTATCATTTAAATGCTCTTGTATCAACTGCACGAGAGATTGCACTTCATTATTAATTTTTTCCAATTCACTTTTTTCTGCCCAAATGTTCTCTGGAAAGTCTATATATGCTTCGATTTTGGATTGTATCGTTATTAATCTTTGCCTCCAATTGCTGTATAGTCTCTCCAATTCTCCTGATATCTGCTTAATCGCTTGTTTAGCTTGCATTTTCGTCTCAGCATCAATTAAGTCTGCAATCCCTTCTATTTGCGTTAAGTCAAATTTACCATTTAGAAAAGCCCTAAGTGAGAATTCTCCAGGCCTGGCCATAACGAAAATTTTTGATAATTCCTCCAAGATGATTTTTATGACGGCCTTGCTTCCATGCACTTGTAACTCTATAACATCCTCGCCAGTGAAACTGTTTGGAGCAGGGAAATAGATGATTATTCCATTATCTATCAATTGACTGGAATCATCATATAGATCAACTAAAGTAGCAAGCCTTGGTTTAACTTCTTTCTTAATGTTAAAATGATTTAAAGCTTTAAGTGCATCGTTACCTGAAATTCTAATTACTGCAACTCCTGACTTACCAAATACAGTTGATAAGGCAAAGATAGTTTCATTTTTGTTTGTCATTAATTTATATACACTACTTAGCAATATTACACTTAAGAAACCAAAATACCTAAAAAGTCACCCAGGTGAAAATATTTATTTTGAAAACTGATAATATGATTTATAATGACTGACACAAGTTTTAAATATTTTATGCTCAAGAAATTAGCTTGGTACTGGTCTTTTGTAGAGTTAATTAAAGGGTTTGTTATTACATTAAAATATATGTTTAAGCCAAAGGTTACTTTGAGGTATCCTATAGAGAAGGGCCCTTTAAGTCCAAGGTTTCGTGGTGAGCATGCGTTGCGTAGGTATCCAAATGGTGAAGAACGATGCATAGCTTGTAAGTTATGCGAAGTTATCTGCCCTGCTCAATCAATAGTTATTGAAGCAGAGGAAAGAGAAGACGGTAGTCGCCGCACCACACGCTATGATATTGACATGACAAAATGCATATATTGCGGACTTTGCCAAGAAGCATGTCCAGTTGACGCAATTGTGGAGGGTCCTAACTTTGAATTTGCTACTGAAACAAGAGAGGAGCTAATGTACAATAAAGAAAAGCTATTGCGTAATGGTGAAGTTTGGGAAGAAGCAATTGCACTCAGGTTAAAAAAGAACAGGCCGTATTATTAACTAGGTATGTCAACAATTAAAATTTCTTACAGCAAGTATGTAATAGATCTCTTGTACAACTGTTATTTAACTGAAAGATCAGTAGCTCACCTTTTGGTGTCATTCCAGCGCGTGACGCTGGAATCTAGAAAAGAAAGAAACATGGATCCCAGTGTCAAGCACTGGGATGACAAAAGGTCTAATGAATGATAAAAGTTACCTTTTTATCCGAACAAAAAGTAAAAGAATACAGTGGTAGAGTCACTGGCTTTGATATATTACAACCGGATGCTTTGAGAGAAGCAATTGCCTTTAAGGTAAATGGTGAGTTGTATGATCTCTCACGTGAAATTGAATCTGATACAGAGATAGAGGTAATACAACTGAGTGACGAAGCGGGTTTAGATATAATAAGGCATGATGCTGCTCATATAATGGCGCAGGCAGTAAAAGAGCTCTTTCCTAATACTCAGATTACTATCGGGCCAACAATTCAAGATGGTTTCTACTATGATTTTGCTACAGATCGTGCCTTTACCACGGACGATCTTACTGCAATAGAAAAAAAAATGAAGGAAATTATAAAAAGTAACCACAGATTCGTCCGAGAAGTTTGGACTCGTAAGCAGGCAATTGATTTCTTTAGTGATATAGGTGAAAGATACAAGGTTGATATTGTTTCATCAATACCAGAAAACGAAAACCTAACTGTTTATAAACAAGGCAACTTTGTAGACCTATGTCGTGGTCCGCACTCACCATCAACTGGCAGAGTTAAAGCGTTTAAACTTATGAAAGTAGCAGGTGCATACTGGCGTGGCGATTCTAAGGGCCCAATGTTGCAAAGAATATATGGCACCGCGTGGAGAAATAAGGATGAATTAAATACTTATCTTAAACGTCTGGAGGAAGCAGAAAAACGCGACCACCGCAAAATTGCTAAGGATATGGACTTATTTCACATTCAAGAGGAAGCTGTTGGGCAGATTTTTTGGCATGAACAGGGATATACTTTATATAATGTTCTTGAGTCTTACATCAGAAAAAAGTTAATGAACAATGGCTACTTTGAGGTAAAAACACCTATTTTAGTAAGCAAAGAGCTGTGGGAAAAATCGGGACATTGGGATAAGTTTCGTGAAAATATGTTCATTATTGATGAATCTGAAAGTAAAAAGCTAGCAATAAAACCCATGAATTGCCCTTGTCATGTGCAGATTTTTAATTCTCACACCAGAAGCTATCGTGATTTACCGATACGTATGGCAGAGTTTGGCACATGCCATAGAAATGAAAGCTCAGGCTCATTGCATGGAATGATGCGAGTGCGTGGTTTTACGCAAGACGATGCACATATTTTTTGTATGGAAAAACAAGTGAATTCTGAAACTGTAAAGTTTTGTGACCTTTTAAAAGAAGTATATTCAGAACTTGGGTTCAATGAAATTTCTGTGAAATTTTCAGACCGTCCAGATACTAGATCAGGTAATGATGAAGTGTGGGATAGAGCTGAAAGAGCACTGCTTGAAGCAGTTAAAGAAGCAGGGCTTAGTTATGAACTTAATCCTGGTGAAGGTGCATTTTATGGTCCAAAGTTAGAGTTTGTTTTGAAAGATGCAATAGGTAGAAATTGGCAATGTGGAACGTTGCAAGTTGATTTTATTTTACCGGAGCGGCTTGGAGCTTTTTATATAGGAGCAGACGGACAAAAGCACCACCCTGTTATGCTACATAGAGCAATTCTTGGAACTTTTGAACGTTTTATTGGGATTTTGATAGAAAATTATGCAGGAAAATTTCCAATTTGGCTTGCTCCAACGCAACTTGCTATTCTGACCATTATAAATGAAGCTGATGGTTATGCTACTGAAATCAGCAATATTTTAAAAGAACAAGGTGTTAGAATTAAGACCGATTTGACCAATGAAAAAATTAGTTATAAGATACGCTTGCATAGTTCAAATAAGGTACCTATATTATGGGTTATAGGTAAAAATGAGATCATCAATAGAACTGTGTCAGTGAGAAATTTAGGGTCAGAAGAACAAGAGTCTTTTCCTTTGGAAAAGGCTACTGAATTGCTTTTAAAAAGTATTAATTTGAGTTAAGGGAGAAAAACTTGCAAGTTCAAAAGAATAATAAAAACAAAATTAATGAATTCATTACAGCTAAGGAAGTACGCTTAGTTGATCATAATGGTGAAATGGTTGGAATTGTGCCATTAAGACAAGCTTTGGAAGTTGCACAAGGTGTCAATTTAGACTTGGTAGAAATTGCACCTGATTCAACTCCTCCAGTATGTAAAATACTCGACTACAGTAAACAAAAATATGATGCAAAAAAGAAGGCAAGCGAGGCAAAAAAGAAACAAAGAGCATTAACTATAAAGGAAATTAAGCTGGGCCCCAATATTGATAATCATGACTATGAAACAAAATTGCGTCAAACAAGAGATTTTCTTATATCTGGGCATAAAATCAAGTGCACAATGAAATTTAGAGGTAGAGAGCTTATAAATACTGAGGTTGGAGTGGAAAAATTAGAACGGCTAATTCGAGACACTGAAGATATTGCAAAGGTAGAGCTAGCGCCTAAAAGGGAAGGAAATCAATATTTTCTAACTCTGGTTGCTAAGTAGTAAAACGACTTAAAAGTGTAAGTTAAGTTACTGCCCTATCTTCAATTACATGACGAAAATGTCTGATTAGCCCTTGCACTGGCCAAGCTGCAGCATCGCCAAGCGCACAAATTGTATGTCCTTCTATTTGAGTTGTAAGGTCAAGTAGCTTATCTACTTCACCAGGTTTAATATTTCCTGCTACCATTCTTCTCATAATTCTCCACATCCATCCAGTACCTTCACGACATGGTGTACATTGCCCACAGGACTCATGCATATAGAAATGTGATAATCTTTCTATTGCAGCTATTATGTCAGTTGATTTATCCATCACTATCACAGCAGCAGTACCAAGCCCTGATTGTACAGCTCTCAATGAATCAAAATCCATTTCAATAGTATCGCATATAGATTTTGGAATTAATGGTACTGAAGACCCACCAGGTATTACAGCAAGTAAGTTATCCCAACCTCCTCGCACTCCACCTGCATATTTTTCAATTAATTCACGTAGTGAAATTCCTAGCTCTTCTTCAACATTACATGGATTATTTACATGCCCTGAAATACAAAAGACCTTAGTGCCAGTATTATTTGGTTTACCAAGAGATGCAAACCACTCTCCTCCGCGATTTAGGATATCTGGAACCATAGATATAGTTTCAACGTTGTTTATTGTAGTGGGGCAGCCAAAAAGTCCAACACCTGCGGGAAATGGAGGTTTCATGCGAGGAAAGCCCTTTTTTCCTTCAATGGATTCGAGTTGAGCTGTTTCTTCCCCACATATGTAAGCTCCTGCACCCCTATGGATAAACACATCAAGATCATAACCTGACTTGCAGGCATTTTTTCCAATTAAGTTTTCTTTATAGGCTTCCTCAAGTGCTTTTTTTAGAACTAAATGTTCATTATAAAATTCACCCCTGATATAAATATACGCAGCTGATGCGCTGATCGCTCTGCCAGCCAGAAGAATTCCCTCAAGTAGCTTGTGTGGCTCATATCGTAATATGTTTCTGTCTTTACATGTACCAGGTTCTGACTCATCTGCATTGACTACTAAATATGCTTTTGGAGGATTTTTAGGCATAAAGCTCCACTTAAGGCCAGTAGAAAATCCTGCACCCCCTCGACCTCTCAAGCCAGATTTCTTTACTTCATCAATGATTTTTTCTGATCCTAAATCCAGTAATTCCTTTGTTTTTTGCCAACTACCACGTTTTTTTGCACCCTCAAGTAGTGGTGTTTCTTTACCATTTAAGTTTGTGAATATTTTGTCCTGTTCTTTTAGCATGCTTTTAAGATTCTAAGTGATCCCGACGCGATTCGAACGCGTGACCCACTGATTAAAAGTCAGTTGCTCTACCGGCTGAGCTACGGGATCATTTTATTTTTCAGCTATACTAAACAGTAATATAGTTTTTATCCATTTTAATCAAACTAAAATTTTCATGTGTGGTTAAATAAATTATATAATGTACTGTATTAGTGATAATTTAATTAAAAATTTTTGAAGGAAAACTTCTTGTTAATTCAAAGATTCATTTGGTAAAGCTGACGTACAACTCTAAAAAGATAGAGAATTATACATAAATGCAGAATTTGTGCACTATTTAGCAATAGCCTCACAAATAAATATTTCTTGCATTTCAGCCTGAGTGATTTATGCTTTAAGCAAAAGTTGGGGGCATAGCTCAGCTGGTAGAGCATCTGTTTTGCACGCAGAAGGTCAGCGGTTCGATCCCGCTTGCCTCCACCAATCCACAAACAAGAAAAGGGCGGTTAGCTCAGTTGGTAGAGCATCTCGTTTACACCGAGGGGGTCGGCACTGTCATCGCCCATTAAATGGAGAGTTTTTAGCCAAAATTTAAAATACAAAAATACGCTAAACACCGTTCAAATAAACACGGTATTTCACTTCAAATGTTTACCCATAAAAACTCCATATTTTTACATAATCTATTAACAATACTCTCTATTTCTCTACAATATAGGGTATTTTTCAACAATTTAGATAGAGTAAACAAGTCAATAAAAGAATTTAATTTGACAGTAGAGAGAGGTTTGTTTTGAAAAATATTTTAGATTGAGAAAAATTAGTGCTAAGTTGCAAAAATCTTTTTTTAACAGTATACTGTAATAACACTAAGGTACTAGTAGTGACAGGGATTACACAAGAAAAATACTCATCAAAAACTCTAGCATCAGAACTGCAAAATCTTCCAGAACCTAGAGCAAGTCTTAATTCAGCTTATGAAAGCAGTGATATTGATGAGAATATTATTTTAGAACTTCCACTCAATAATTTGCTTTGTCTATTAGAAGCTCCTAAAGATGGCGACGAAGGAAGAAATGCTCGGTCAGGGTATCAAACATGCATAGATTTTATAAGAACTCATTATATTGTAAACGAGCAAGAAATAAACTCTAAAAGTATAGCTCTTTTCATAATAGTCCAAACGAGGTAAAATAAGGTTTTATAGTAGTGAAGGTAAGGATGCCAGCAGCATATAGTTATAAAAAAAGCAATGGAAGCACTAGAAGAAGGAGAAAGCAGGGAAACGGTGGCAGCAAGATTTAAAATTGGAAGAACTACGTTATGGGAGTGGCAGCAAAGAAGAAAAGAAACAGGAGATTTTCAGTCAAAAAAACTTGGAAATGGAGGTTATAATCACAAAATTACTGACTGGAATAAATTTACTGAATTTGCTAAAAAATATGGTGGTATCGGAAATGGCTAAGCTTTGGAGCAATGTTAGTATCCCAACGATCCATCGAGCTCTTAAAAAAATTGGACTCACACGCAAAAAAAGACATATGGATACAAAGAAAGAAACGAAGAAAAACGCGCTGAATTTTTGAAAATTATAGCAACAAAAGAACCTCAAAACTTAGTTTATATAGATGAGTCTGGCATTGATAACACCGAGTTATGGATATTGCCAGAAGGGACAGAGGTTTTATGCTCTAAAATCTGGTAAAAAAATTCAACGAATCAGTATGATTGCAGCCTTAAACGGCAGAAAAATAGTTGTTCCGTTAACATTTGAAGGCCACTGTAATATGGATATCTTTAATAAATGGTTTGAGCAGTTTCTGACACCGATTTTGAAACCTGGACAAACTGTTATCCTTGATAATGCTACTTTTCATAAGTCTAATAAGATTTGCTAAAGGAGTTGGCGCAGAAATTTTATATCTACCGCCTTATTCTCCCGATTTTAACAAAATTGAGCATCATTGGTTTGCTATAAAAAACAGAGCTAGGAAAAACATCCCTCTATTCACATCTTTTCGTCATGCTGTTGATTCCGCTTTTCTATAAGCTTTTCGGACTATTATGAAAAGAGCTATAAATGGCTGTTTTATAATGAATTTTGTCAGTAACTGCCAGTTCTTTTCACTTGAGCGATGCAACAAAGCCCACTGGGATCCAGCCTGTTTTATCTTTTATCATAGAATGAGACGTTCAGCATATTCATCTTTTTCCATTACCATATCATAAACAATCATTCCATGGGAGCGCATAATTTCAGGTGTATGATCACGAATCAATTTATCAATCTTGAAATAATTTTCTTTATACTTCCTTTGACGGATATCAAAACTTTATTTGGTAAAATCAAACCGTGACTTTCGATTTAACCCAATTATACAATTTACTCATTTTACCATCTTGACCGAGGATTCCAGAGTTATTTTTATAAAAAGTGTCAACTATTAGCTTGATAGAGCCTATGGCAGCAGAAAATACGGGATTTTTATCATACTCGCCATCAAGGCCACTGAGAGACTCAGGGCATCCAATGCGGACTTGTTTGTTGAATATATAGCTTGCAATCTCTTTCATGCTTGTGAGTTGACTGGTTCCACCTGTGAGCACTACTTTATTGATTGGATCTTTTTGTTCTTGAAATTGTTCTCTTACCAGTTCAAATATCTCCTCAACTCTAGGTCTTATGATGTCAATAAGTTCGGACTTGGGTACTCGAGTCGGTTCATCATTTTCACTGTTTTGCAGTGTAATATATTCGTTCTCATCTATTGAAGTTACGACAGTGCTACCGTATAGTATTTTTATGCGTTCAGCATGCTCTATACTTGTGCATAGTCCATAAGCTATATCTCGAGTGATGTGAATGCCACCAATTGGAATGCTGCTTGTGTATATAAGCTTTCCTCTCTTAAAAATTCCAATTGCAGTACACCCACCCCCTATGTCAACAATGGCAGTTCCTAGCTCTTTTTCATCTTCACTTAGACAGGCAAGGCCTGCAGAATATGCGGAAGCAATACAACCAGCCATACTTATCCCGCTATTATTAGTTATACAATTTTCAATGTTGGTAAGCGCTGGACGCGAAGCAGTGACGACATTAACATCAGCAGATAGTCTTTTTCCGTACAATCCACCAACCTCTTTTATATCAGTCATGTCATCCAAGTGATATTTCAGTGGTATATTGTGAATGATAACATTTTCTTCGATATATTTCTCAAACGTCTGAAAGACTACACGTTTTATATCTCGGTCTGAAATTTCGTGATTAGCTGCAATAATTTCGTTATATACGTTAAAAGATGAGACTCCACATCCGGCTACATTCACATATATCTGATCTATAGTCTCTTCTGATACTTGCTCAGCTAAACCTATAGTTGATGAAATAGAGTAACTTGCATGCTTTGCATCAGTTATTGATCCACCGCTTATACCTTCTGCACTTTTATAACCCGTTCCTATTATTTTATAGCTGAAGTTGCTATTGATCTTAACAATGAGACAGATAATTTTTGTTGTACCTACGTCTAAAACGGCAAAAACATTTCGCTTTGGTTTTATTATTACTGCAGAGTACATTAGTTGACCTTATGACACAATTCCATTCAAATTGTAGCTTCCTTTAATAATTTATATTTCTATTAAAAATACAGCAACATTTTAATATACCCAAAATACTGTACAAAGGAAAAAATAAAACATAAAATTTTAATTTTATGTCTAAATTGCCAATTGTAATTGCCCCTGATGAAAGGTTAACTACACGTGCCAGTGAAGTAACAGATATAAACGATAAAATTAAAGAATTAGTAAACGACATGTTCGAAACTATGTACCATGAAGATGGTCTTGGCCTTGCTGCAGTGCAAATTGGAGTGATGAAGAGAGTTTTTGTCATGGACGTTCAGCCAGAGAAGGCTGAAGATGGGCCAGCAGGATATGAATCAACTGGCAAATTTTGCATGATTAATCCTGAAATTACAGAATTATCGGGTGAACAAGTAATTCTCAAAGAAGGGTGCCTTTCAATTCCAGAGCAAAGCCATGAAATTAAGCGTCCAAAATATTTAACTGTGAAATATAAAAATTTAAATCACGAAGAACAGACGCTAAAAGCTAGTGGTTGGCTTGCAAGGTGTATTCAGCATGAGTTAGATCATTTAAATGGTATATTATACGTTAGACATTTGTCTAAATTGAAGTACGATATGGCTATGAAAAAAGCTCAAAAGGTTAAGAGGCACTATGAACAATGAAGATCTAGAATTGTTGAAGTTCTATCATGAAGTGGGTGTTGACTGCACGCTAACTGAAGGTGAAGAGGAAAAAAAAGTGGAAAATGAGAGAGCTGCACAGTCTTCTGTCATCGAGCAGAAAAAAGCCATGTTCCCAAGTGACTGGATCATTGAAGCAAGGAAGCTTGCAAGTGAATGTGGTAGTGTAGATGAACTAAGAAGTGCAGTTAAGTCATTTGAGGGTTGTGAAATAAAAAAAACTGCAACTAATACTGTTTTTTCTGATGGTAATCCGAATGCAAAAATCATGCTTATTGGTGAAGCACCAGGAGCAAATGAAGACCTGAAAGGCATACCATTTTGTGGTGCAAGCGGAATGCTGCTCGATAAGATGCTCGGTGCAATTAATCTGGACCGCACTAAGGTATATATAAGCAACACCGTGTTTTGGCGTCCACCAGGTAATAGAAAACCAACTGATCTAGAGCTTGATATGTGCAGACCATTTGTTGAGAAGCATATTGCTCTTGTTTTACCGCAGATTCTAATTTTAGTTGGAGGAATTGCATGTTATAGCCTTCTTGATAACACAAAGACTATATCGAACTTGCGTGGCAAATTTCATACTTATACTAACCAATATTTATCTCATGCAATTACCACAGCCGCTATATTTCATCCAGCCTATCTACTTCGTCAACCAGCACAAAAACGCTTAGCTTGGGAAGATTTAAAGAAGATTAGAGAATATCTTGATAATACTAATAACCACACGGACGTTTAGCTCACTACTCGTTGTCATCCCAGTGCCGGCTAATTGCATTAAATATTGAAAAATTTACTAAACAGAGAAAAAGGCAAAAGAAAATCTATCAGCTACTACCTATTTTTTTTAATTGGCGTTTTTCATTGTATTAAATGCTTTGATAAGCGCATTTTAGCTTATGTGGGTAAAAGTTTTATAAAGACATAGAGTGCACATAGTGCAAAAAATTAAACATCAAGTATATTGAGCTTTTTGTCGTTTTATCTGCACAGACTGAAGATAAATAATATATCTTCACCCTTATTTTAAGGAGAATGGCGGAGTCCGTCAAGTAACTCTTGCCGTTGCTATAGCTGCTTGAGTTCCTGTAATCACAATGTTGGTGCAATGCACGCATGGAATTTTATTTACTCTATAATATGTTGGTTTATAGTAGTACTAATGCAGAAATAAAGGGAGGAGACATTGGAAAGCAATATAAAAAAATTGAAAGGAAATTTTTTAGAACAAGCAATTAGAGTAAATCATGCTGGCGAATATGGAGCCATTTGCATTTATTCCGGTCAAAAATTTATTCTTAAAAAATCTTCCATAATTGACAAAATAATTGAAATGGAGGAGCAGGAAAAAAAACATTTCCACTATTTTAATGAGAAAATCAAGGAGCAAAGAGTTCGTCCTACTGTTTTGTTGCCAGTTTGGGGTGCTTTAGGGGTATCACTTGGTGTTGTAACTGCCATGATGGGTAAAAAAGCCGCTATGGCTTGCACTGCTGCAGTTGAAGAAGTGATCGGAGAGCACTACAAGGAGCAAGTCTTACATTTAGAAGATGGGGAATTAAGAGAAACTATAAGTAAATTTCGCGATGAGGAATTAGAGCACAGAGATATTGCAATTCAGCACAATGCCGAAAGCGCACTTGGCTACAACGTTTTATCTTTGTTCATAAAAACAAGCTGCAAAGCTGCTATTTACCTCTCTAAATTGATTTAATCAATCACTATTTGACAACCAACCACATTTGCCTTTAGTTCTTGTGCTAATTGCTGCCCCATATCCTCTACTACAATCGAATGCGTATGAATGTTTATAATTAATTTCTTAATTATTATCCTAAAAATACATTAATTTAATTCCCTATTAGAGTTTTCTTGTTGTTGTAAACATGTTTGCATAAGACTAGTAGATGGAACGTTTTTAATAGTCTGAGTTAACTCCTCAGGAATATTTTCAAAACTCTTGCCCATAACTTCTAAAACACTTTTCCCCTGTATAAGACAATTCCCTCCAAAGCTTGATTTGTTTTCTAACTTGCTAAACCTTATTTTGCTTTTCTCATCAATTTCTACTACCATTTTGTTACCATCTTTCCGTAGATAAATACTAATCTCTCCTATTTTAGTAGTAAAAAATATTTCAATACCACCTTTTAAGATATCTGTGTAATTTCTTTTTCCATCTTCTGTAATTTCAACTTTTACTATACTTTCCTCAATCTGAAATATGCCAACTTCTAAATCCTTAGCTTTTTCATTATTTAAAGTTCTCGCAGTTTCAACAATACTACCTTGTGGATACTTAATATAAAAATATTTATTATCTACTTCTACTTCAAGATCATATTTATCAATTTGCTTGTTATTTTCTTTCACAATACCTTCATATGCTAGACCCTCTAGCATTTTTTTCTTACTCTTACATTGTTCGTTAAGATCATTTAAATAATTAGAGCCGTAATATCCGCCTTCAATATCGCTATAAAAAGATAATCCTTTTTCTACCCCACCTTTTAACACTAAATTACGAGTGATCTTTTGTATGATATTTTTTGTAGTTGAATTGTGTGGATTTGCATGAAAGCGATTAATTAATTCTTCCATTTTTTCAAATATAAAATTTGTTACAGTCTTATTATCCTTACCGTAATATGAGTTTAATCTTATTCCTTGATTTAAATAACCCTCTATTATGCGTTCCATGTACTTTAAAACGCTTTCTTGCTCATCGTGTTCTGTTATACCTTTTATCATCTCATCACAAAATTTTTTAACTAGAATTTGTTCATCTGTAATCAATGGTATTTGCAATTTCGTAGAAGATGAGTCTCGCTCAAAAAGATAAATTATTGACAATTCTTCTGCTCTTTTAATAAAGTCATAACTTCTTAGATATTCTGCAACATCTTTGTTTTTTGAGTACCTTTTCTTGATTAAATCCATATGCCTATCTTTACGACTTATAGTCGGTAATTTTGGATTTGATGAACTACTCTGTTGACTATTGAAGAAGCTGTTAGAGAACTGTTCAGGCTCTAAAATAAGATTACTTTCACCTTGTTTACCTACTTGCTTAGACATATTATATACCATAACCACTAAAACTTTTTAGTGATTACTTCAATACATAGATAAGTCAATAAAAATATCTTTTTCTCTTCAGTGCTAAAAAATTGTCAAAAATCTCAAAATTGGTTAATTGCATATAACCTACTTTCTGGTATACATCAAAACTACCGTAGAAAGCTTCAACTTTGAAAGGGATTAACAAATAAAATTCTTGTACTTTGCCTCTACTAAAGTACAATCAGGCTTTATTTAATATTTTTCATGCTTGATGAAGTACATGAGGAGTGCGGGGTATTTGGCATAAGTTATAACCAAAGTGCTGCTTTTAACTCTATACTTGCTCTCCACGCTTTGCAGCATAGAGGTCAAGAGTCTTTTGGCGTAGTAACCAGTAACAACGATAAGCTGCACTCTTATCACTTTCAAGGCCAAGTGAGCAGTGTATTTGATGATATAGATGAAATAAAGAAATCCTTACCTGGGGATTGTGCAATAGGTCATGTTCGATACTCAACAAGTGGTAGTAAATTTGGAGTGCAGCCCATGTTTGGCAAAAGTGGCAAATTTGGGGATTTTGCCATAGCACATAATGGTAATTTAATTAATATTTCTCCGATACGCGAACAATTAATTAAACAAGAGTGCGTTTTTCAGTCAGATATTGATACAGAAGTAGTAGTGCATCTGACAGCAAGCAGTGAAAAAGATAGCTTTTTAGAGAGTTTTATATATGCATTAAAGCAAATACAAGGTGCTTATTCTTTTGTGGCAATCAATCAAGAAGTAGTTATTGGAGTACGTGATCCATCTGGAATCAGGCCTCTTGTTTTAGGAAAGTTAAACGGTTCTTACGTTCTTGCATCTGAAACTTGTGCTCTTGATATAATAAATGCAGAGTTTATTAGAGAAATAGAACCAGGCGAATTAGTTACCATCAGTTCGGATAGTAAGCTAGCCTCAATGTTTCCTTTCCCACAGCAAAAATCAAGTTTTTGTATTTTTGAATACGTTTACTTCTCGAGACCAGACAGCATAATGGAGAAGAGGTCCATATATGATATAAGAAAAGAAATAGGAAGAATACTTGCAGAAGAGAGCCCACCAAAAAACAATGTAGATATGGTTGTACCAATACCTGATTCTGGAATACCTGCAGCTATTGGATATGCAAAGCATTCAGGATTACCTATGGAACTGGGGATAATTCGTAATCATTACATAGGAAGAACTTTTATACAACCCACCGCTGAAGTACGTAAAGTTAGAATAAAATTAAAATTCAATGCTAATAAGCACACTTTGAAAGGCAAAAACATAATTTTAATAGATGATAGTATAGTGCGTGGTAGTACGCTCAGAAATATAATAGTTATGCTAAAGGATGCAGAAGTAAAAGAGATTCACCTCAAAATTTCAAGTCCACCAATTAAGCACTCTTGTTTTTATGGAATAGATACACCAGATTGCAAAGATTTAATTGCTGCGACTCAATCTATAGAAGAGATAAAGGAAAGTATAGGAGTAGATAGCTTAGCCTTTTTGAGTATTGATGGGCTATACAGAGCTGTTAAAGCAGAAAAACGTAACAATGCTACACCGCAATATTGTGATGCTTGTTTCACTGGTGACTACCCAATTGGTAAGTAATCTATTATTAATGAAGGTGAGGTTTTTTCTATGTTATATTAACAGTTTTAAAAATAGATTTTTTGCATAACCATATAGTTTTTGCCTGGGCGTCATTTGAGTGAAAACTACTTTACAAATTTCATCATTCCCTTTACTATGATACTAAGAGTATTTATCCTTATTTTTGACCTGCAGGCTCAATCACAAAATCAGTAAAAAACTCAAATATTTATTGGCAAATTACACAAAAATTATAGCGGCTTTTTTTATTTTTTCTACATTCAGCCAAAACGCGCTTGTTAGAACATTATTATAGCGCCAATTTACATTATAAAACTCGTCACACGAGGATTCTTCTGCCTTTTTTCTTCGTTTGGTAAATTTCTTAATATTTATAGCTAAAGCTTCAGGCTAGCACTTGATGCTGGAATCCAGAAATCTTTTGAGCACAAAAGTTATGCTAGGTTTTTGTTGGTAAGAAAGGCTGATTACTTTTACGCTAATAATTTTACTACTCTGCTGAACGGATACAATTGAATATAGTATAGTCTTCTGTTCTGACGAGAATAGTTTTATTCCATCCATCAAAAAATGCTAAATTGAGGTATGTATCACCCTTATAGGGCTTGTGAATTTCAGTTATAATAAATTCTGAGATTAGGTTATGCTCTAAAAAAAGGTGTGCTATTTGTGCCCCACCAATCACAAAGACTTGAGAACTACTTTGAATTGACAGAAATTCTTGCATGGAAGAGACAACAGTACATTTTGGACCTCTATTAAAACACTTGTTACGGGAGAAAACAATAGGTGTACGATTCTTTAGTATGCTTTGAGGCACGGTTTCAAATGTCTTTCTTCCCATCACAATAATTTGTTTGTCGGTCACTTGACAAAAATGTTTAAACTCACTTGGACAACGCCAGGGCAAATCATTATTTATTCCAATTACCCCATTAGGGTCAACAGCCATAATTCCAATAATCTTCATCCTTTTAAGACAGCTTGGGCTACAAAAAATCTCATGTGGTCGCGTACATTATGCACTCTAAGGAAATCAACCTTATTTTGCAGTATAGCAGATGTAGCAATTGTTTCTAAATCTCTATTAGAGGGAGATTCTATGGAAAAAGAGGAAATAAATGACTTTCTGGAATGGCCAACTAAAACCTTGCAGCCAAAATTTTGTAAAGTTTCTATACTGCGTAAAATCTGAATATTCTGATATATAGATTTGCCAAAACCAATACCAGGGTCAATAATTATTGAATTTTCATCAAAACCCAGTCCTAGTAGTTTGTTAATGCTCTTCTCTGCCCAATTATTTATGATATCAATTGGGTCAGTGTCATGTGGAATAATATTGTCCTTATGTGGTGGTATCGAAAGTGAATGCATAATAACGACACTACACCCACTGCTAGCAACTTCTTTTAAGGTATTACTACTCAGATCTCCCTTCTGATCATTTACCCAGGCAATATTGTAGTGCTTCAAAACGTTTAAAATAACGTCTGGCCAAAAACTATCAATGCTGACTTCAATATCACCATTTTTCATATAGTCGCTAAGATTATCAAGTACTGGTTTTAGACGTTCATACTCTTCCTCTGGCGTCTTTATTGAAGCTCCAGGCCTTGTTGATTGAGCTCCAAGATCAACTATGCTTGCACCATCTGATACCAGCTGCAATGCCTGCTTGGTTGCTCGATTCGCATCATAATAAAGACCACCATCTGAAAATGAATCAGGGGTAATATTGACGATACCCATAAGCTTTGGTGAAAGCGTAAAACTCTTTGAAAAACAGTCTTGAACATTGAAAGCAAAGGTTTTGTTAACCATTGCCATCAAGTGGAGCAAAAATGGTCTATTTACTAATTCTGGGTGAGGAATTTTAAGGTCAGGTATATCAAGCGTTAGATCATCCCATAACAAAATATCTAAATCAATAACACGAGGTGCCCATTTTTCGTAGACTTGTGGACGACCAATATCACATTCGATTTGTTTTAAGCCTTTTAGTAGATCCTCAGGAGAAGAAGAACAACTTCCATAGACAATCATGTTGAGAAATGGCTTGTTCCAATCAGGTGGAGCACCATTTAGTAAAATAGCCTTAGTTTCTAGAATGATCGAAGACTTTAAGTCTTTTAAATAGCGCTTCTTTAGTAACTCAGTAGCTCTTTGTAAATGGGAAAGGCGATTCCCTATATTTGATCCAATAGAAATATAGATCATTCTTGCAATTCATTACAGTAAGTAAAAAAAACGCCCCCATGCACACCAGGAACTGGTGGTGCGATTTTGTGAGTAGTCACCCTGACAGAAGAAATAATATGCTTCTTTCGCAGCAAAAGGTTATTAATGGCTCTGTATATCTCATGAGTTAAATGCTCGATTAAATTAAATTGCTTGCCCTGAACAAGAGATTGAATATTTTGCACTACTTCCAAATAGCAGATAGTATCTTTAAGTTGATCAGTTGTAAGCCCTGAAGGAGGAGATTTAAAAGTGAAATCAACGTCAATACTCACCAATTGGGGAGAAAACTTCTCTTCTGCACTACATCCCAAATGAACCCAAAGCCGTAAATCAGATATAAGAAGATTACATGCTACCACTGAATTTAGTATCTACTTATAATTAATGACAAACATCAACATTCATCATGCCATCAAGAAAACCCCATAAGAGTTTTGCTCCTTTTTCAGCGCCTTGCATAACTTTCTCTTGTTCTTCTTCGTTTAAATCTGCAATAAGGTTTGCACATTCTTCAGAATGCCACTCATCAGCTTCCATATGAACGGTAAAAAATTTGAGAGAACGCTCATCATTTATTGAATAGTGTTTTTTCAGACCTTCAATTTTAGACTTAGAAACCTCTGGAGTTTGACGTTCATAAGCGTACAGAGCTCCAAGACCTGCTGCAAAATCTGATTTTACAATGTCAAAATAACCATCAACTAATTCTCGTGTCTCCTTAATTTGTGCATTTTCACAAAGTTCTGAACGTGCTACTCCCAGTCCTTCAGCAAAACGCTGCCATAATTCTGGGTGATTCTCGTCGCCTTGTTCTTCCTCTATTAAATTACCAAGTAAAACTTGCCGCATTTTCAAATTCGGACACAAGGAATGTATACCGCTGATATAACGAGGAAAAGCAGCAACATGGTGATAATATTCCTTAGCGTAGGTTTGCAGAGCCTGCAGGCTTAAGCTACCTTCATTCCATGACTCGTAAAATGGGTGTTTTAATAAGTGTAAACTATCTAATTGATTATTAAGTAATTGAACAAATGTCATAAATAAACAGTAAATTGTTTTAGGCTACGTTTAGGTTTATCAAATGTCAAGAGGCATTTCTCACTACTACTTTAATTCCAATAAATATAAAGATAGATACGCTGTAAGTTAATTTTTTAGTAAAATTGATTTTTTCTAAAATTTCATGTATTATTAAATCAATATAGTGAAAAACGCAAAATGAAAGTAACAGAAGAAAATACAATAAAAATTAGGGAAGAGTTCGTAGAAGTTCAAAATGGAATGCGAATTCAAAAGATAGTGATGTCAAACTCGAAGAGCAGTGCAGATAGCAGAAAGAAAAAGCATATAGTTTACTTTCCAGGGCTTACATATACTTTTGAAAAAGAGCCAAATGAAGACAAAAGTGAATGGAATTGGGCAGCTGAAGCAGGTATGGATGTTCACCTTATTAATTTTCCTGGTTCTGGAAAAAGCAAAGGCCATTCTTTAAACGGTCGAAATCGAGTAAATGCAGGAATTGGAGTCATTTCAGATCTTCTAAAGCAAGGCATTCACCCAGACAATATAGTACTGTATGGAAGCTGTGCTGGAGGACCAATAGCTGCGGAGGTTTATAAAAAGTTTAAAAAAGATGACAATATTCATTTAAGATGCATTATCAATAAATCCTTTAGCTCATTCAAAAAACTTGTAGTGAAATTACTACACATATCAAAACCTAAATGGCTATTTCCTCCTATAATAAAATTCATACTCAAATGCTTTGGTTGGCACTTTAAGCCACACACAATAGTAAACGACATTACTCCATACACAATTTGTTTTAACTTAGAGAACGATGGCTTTATTAGTAAGCAGGCAAATATAGGTACTAAAATTGCTGACATAGAAAAAAGTCATAGGAAAAAAAACTACCAAAAAAAAGAAACTTTTGAAGGTTTTGAGCAATATAAAGAGTTTTTTATGGAGCATGCCAACTTAGCTAAAATAAAAAACCTTGAACCTGAAGTTGGAATAATGAAAAAATGCTGGAATAAGTTTCTATCGTTACTACCTATTAAGGCAGATGATATTCACTTTTCTTCGATTACAGAATTGTGCTCATCAAGTGAACACAAATACAATCTTCCTGAGCTGATTTCACTCTTTTTAGAATTCACAGATAATTATTTTGAAAAGAAGGGCTCTCTCAATCAAGAGAAACAACCAGAGATAAAAACAGAAGCGATATGTGGAAAGAATAGTGAAAAAGAAATAGAGGAAAAGAAACAGTATTTTACCAATTTAAAGAATTATTCAATAAGTCAGAATATATCTAAAAAGCTAACATCTCTGCAAATATTGAAATAAGTGTTTCTTTTGTGATTAAAAAAACATTGCATCTAGAGTATCTGCCATAAGTGATAATTCTGTGCTTTCATCATAGAGATTGTTTTCACTAGCTAATAATTTCTCACTAATTTGTGGATAAAGTTTAGAAACGTACTTCTCATAGCATTCATCTAGACATTCTTGGTCTGTCCGTTTTGTTTTGTAGGAATGGCATTTCTCCTTACATTGATTATATCTAAATTTAATCCCTTGCTCTCTGTTTGATGCTTGTTGTTGCATAATATTCTCCAATTCAAATAATTCTAATATTAGCATACAAATATGAACATTATGTTAATATCATTACTTTTTAGGTATACATGGCAAATTTATGCCTGGAAACAGTTTTTGGTTATTTCCTAGATTTTCTTTATAAAAACCAAAGGCGCCAGTTGGTTTTTATTAGCTAAGGTAAAGGTCAAATATCTGGAATTTTGGACATAAAATCCTCCTGTGTGAAAAAAAAGATTAAAAAAAATGCAGCGCACATACGACAGAAATTAAGCATGTGTGTGCACTCACATACACTGAAGAAGATACGCTACGTTTTTTATGAAAAGTTAATTGAAAGTCTGCAGACAAATTTGAGCTCTTAAAATATCTCTAACTTTAATTATAATTAGATTGAAAATACGCGGAAGTAATTTTTTTTGACAATAGATTTCTTTCATAACCAGACAGCTGGGATCCAATAAGAAAATCTGATCACACGCTGGAATGACACCGTCCTGCCAGTGCATGATGCACCAAAAGTTGTGCATCAACAAGGGTATCATGTGAGTAGCCTCTCTTTTGTCGTTCGAGTAGCTCTTTTGTTGTCATCCCAGTGCCCAGACACTGGGATCCATTTTTTTTCTTCTAGATTCCAGCGTCACGCGCTGGAATGACACCCATTTAGTTTTCTTACCTGTCTACCTTATCTTGCTACTTTGCTGAACGGATACATTTTATTAATAGTGGTGGGATTGGTAGGACTCGAACCTACGACCAATTCGTTATGAGCGAACTGCTCTAACCGACTGAGCTACAATCCCTTTTATCAACACCTATAATACACGCAAAAGGAAATTTGTCTACTCGCTTATTTCACTATCAACCCAACTGTGTAAATCATTTATTGCGCCAATTTTGCGTGCAATTTCCTTACCATCTTGAAATATGATTAAAGTAGGTATAGATTGAACTCCATACTTACTTGGCACTTCAGTTTCTCCATCTATGTCGAACTTGCAGATCTTGATCTTGCCTTTTCTATCCTCAGCCAATTGCTCGATACGTGGCATCAGACTTTTGCATGGTCCACACCATTCTGCCCAAAAATCTACCAGCACAAATCCTTTGTGGTTAGCAACTTCAGATTCGAAATTTTGATCATTTACCGCTTTAATATCATCACTCATAAAATACCTAAATTTTTATAAATATAGCGTATCAATTAACAGCTGATCAACTAAATTTTTCTGGATTCAAGTGAAGTGATTACATATGATGATTAAAGATATCTACACTCCCCCAACCCATTGAATCTAGCTCAATACGAGTAGGAAGAAATTCAAAGCACTTTTCGGCTAATTCTTTTCTATTTTCACGTTCTAGCATTAAATCTAGCTTTTCCTTTATTTTATGGAGATATAAAACATCAGATGCAGCATAACTTTTTTGCTTGTCTGTTAAATTTTCATTTCCCCAATCAGAAGATTGTTGTTGCTTATTTAATTTTATATCAAGTAGTTCTAAGCACAACTCTTTTAAGCTATGATTATCTGTGTAGGTGCGAACTAAACGTGAGGCTATTTTCGTGCAATAGCAAGGCAGTGCCCAAGTTTGCAGGTAGTAATGTATTATACTCACATCAAATCGCGCAAAGTGAAATATTTTGGTTATATTTTTATCCTCTAATATTTTTCTCAAATTTGGAGCTGTATAATCGTTTTTGAATTGAACTAAGTGAGCGTTGCCATCATTGAAAGAGAGCTGAACAAGGCATAATCTATCTCTGCTATGCAGTAGCCCCATTGCCTCTGTATCAACAGCTATAGATTTTATATCATTCGGTATTGCACTGGCTGGCAGGTCGTCCTTATATATAAATATTCTCATAAATTTAATATGTTTTATGACACATACAATAATCAAAAATGAGTTTTAAGTATACGAAAAGATCATAGAAAATTGGCTCTCATGATTTTCATGCATGTAGGGTTTACAAATTGTAATATGTACCTATAATTAGAAGTAGAATCTAAGCAGAATTTAACTGCGGGAGTAGCTCAGTTGGTAGAGCGCAACCTTGCCAAGGTTGAGGTCGAGGGTTCGAACCCCTTCTCCCGCTCTTTAATTTTAACATAAAAAATTTCCTTCCCCTATTCAACTAGTTCAGCTATACTAAAAGTAGCTAAAAGCTTTTTAGAAAATTATTATTTAGGAGGATTATATGGACAACAAGACTAAACCAATGTTATTTGCCTTAGGTATAGCTACATCAATAGGAGCACTTACAGGTTTGGGACCAGTTTTACAGCTTTATCACCTTTAGTAATGGGTGGAATTATTGCTGCGGTTTCGGCAGCCTTACTTGCATGTAAATTTATTTATAATGAAAAATTTTCCAAAGAAAGTTTTTTTATTGGTGCTTGTTCATGTGCTGCAAGCTTTGCAACTGGAGTTGGTCTTGCTGCAGCTGCAACTGCTGTTTTCCCTGGTGCAATGCTTGGAATGGGATCGGCAGCTTTAGCAGGTGCGGTGATAGCACCCATAGCAGTAATCGCAGGGGTATTTGTAACATTTTGTGTTATTGAACCAATAGCTGAAAAAGTGAATGATTATATTATATCACCTATAGTTGAGCGTTTTTCTTCAAAAGAGGAAGAGTGCAATCTACCTGCAAAATAATCAATTGACGTTAGCATTTAGTTTTCTTTATAATTTCCTTTGTGAAAGAAGAAAAATGCTTATTTGTAACGATAGCTGGTTTGCCAAATGCTGGAAAGTCAACGCTAATTAACAGCATCGTAGGCAAGAAAATTGCAATTGTCACCCCTAAAGTGCAGACAACAAGGACACAGGTAAGGGGTGTTGCTATATGCAACAATGCGCAAATTGTTTTTACTGACTCTCCGGGAGTGTTTTCAGCAGAAACAAATCTTGAAAAAGCTTTAGTCAAATCTGCATGGGGAGCAGTTAAGGATAGTGACATTACTTTATTGCTTGTTGATGTAAACAATTACCTAAAAAATATAGAAAGAATAAAAACGATATTTGCACGACTGGAGCGCACAAAAGGCAGATGCATTTTGATTATCAATAAAACTGATTTAGTAAAGAAATCAGAGCTCAAGATGGCACATGAGCACCTAAATTTGCTTTATAAGTTTGAAAAAATTTTTACGATCTCGGCACTGAAGAATGATGGACTTTCTGATCTGACTAGTTACTTGTCTGAAATTGCACCGATAGGCCCTTGGTTTTATGAAAAAGATCAAATAACTGATTCCTCAGCTGATTTTTTATCAGCGGAAATTACGAGAGAAAAGTTATTCTTGAACCTACGTGAAGAATTGCCATACTCTACAGCTGTTATAACTGAACAATTTGAGGAAAAAAAAGATAAGAGTTTAGTCATAAAACAGATCATATTTGTATTGAAAGATAATCATAAGAAAATAGTGCTAGGAAAAGACGGCAGTAGCATAAAAAAAATTAATATCGAGGCGCGTACAGAATTGGAAAAGTTATTTGAGTGTAAAGTTCATCTCTTTTTGTTCGTAAAAGTGCGACCTTGGACTGATCGCCCTGAGGAATATATAAGTAATGCTTAATTCTTTGTTAGTATTTGATATTGAAACTATACCAGATGTAAATTCCTGCAAGGATTTACTAAATATTAGTGATGATAGCAGTGTAGAAGAAAAGAGGAACGCATTAACAAAATATCATCTTGAAATAACAAACGGGCAAAACTCTTTTCTGCGTCAGCCCTTCCACCTTGTTGTAGTCATTAGTTTTTTACTTTGTAATATAACACGCCAGAGCGGTTATGAAATGTTCACACTACAAGAAATAAGATCTGGAGGCACAGTAAACTCCAATGAAAAAGAGCTAGTAAAGGGATTTTTTAACTACATATCAGAGAAAAAGCCAAGACTAGTTTCGTTCAATGGACGCACTTTTGATATACCGGTACTGAAGTACCGTGCTATGGTTCATGGCATTCAAGCAGAATATTTTCACAAAGCTGGCGATAAGTGGAATAGTTACAATCAGAGGTACAGTAGTGATTGGCATTGTGATTTGCTTGAATCTCTCTCTGATTTTGGAGCTTCTGCAAGAATGAAGATGAACGAAGTTTGCGCAGCATTTAATCTTCCCGGTAAGATTGGAGTTGATGGTTCACAAGTTATGGACTTATATGATAGTGGCAAAATACAAGAGATTCGCGATTATTGTGAAACAGATGTGATTAACACTTATTTGATTTATTTGAGGTTTATGCATCATCAAGGAAGAATTACTACAGAAAGCTATAATAAGAGCATAGAAGAACTGCTTTTAGAATGCGAAAAAAAAGAACACCTAAAGAAATTTAAAGAAGAATGGAAAATAACTTCTGGTGAAAATTTTTATATTGAACTTAAATGAATAGATGCTACAGAGCAATCTAATGATTGCTCTGTATAGTAGTTATAAACTCCTTGTAGTAGAAAAGACATTTTGATGTGCCCTTTGCTTAACTTCTGCTTGTTCAAGCTTAGAAAAATTTTCTAAGTTTTTATCTTGGTATTCCTTTTTTACTTTCTCGAAAAAATTTTGTCCACCAAGAATATAATTACCTAAATTAGCAGCATAATATTGAGCATTACCTAAAACTGTACAGTTAATTCGACTTAATATTCTCGAAGGGTAATAAAAGAGAGAAACGTTATTGTTCGATCGGAAATCCTTTTCATCCATTATTTTAATGGCTTCATGATAACCATCTATTTGATGAACAAAATATCCTTCAGGTACTGATATTCTCAATTGTGCACCTACATGAGCATAACCACAAATACCAGGTGATACCGCTGGTACTGGGTCTTGTCTATGTTGAGTTACTCTAATGGTTTTTTCTTGAAGAACATCATTATAAAATTCACTAGCAGTAAGATCAAAAACTCGTGGATCACCAAAAGTTGCAACATGAACATCTTCAGCTCCTTCTGTTTTATTGAGGCATAAAGCAGCTATCTTAGCAATAGCTCCTCCCATACTGTGACCTGTGAGATTAATTTTAAAATCCTTGATTTCTGATCCCTGTTTTTCAGCATGAGATTTCAAAATGCCATACAGATTAGGCCATGAATCCATAAATGAATTATAGAAACCACAATGAATTCTTCCACCTTCAGGTAAAAATTCCGAAGTAGCAAAAAGTACATTTATATCAGTAATTCCATCATTAAAACTCTGGCTCAGACGAGTACCATGGTAAGCTATTGTTATTTCTTTACCTTTTATAAAAACGTGACCAGCATCTTTTTCAAAGCTATTACCAAATGGAATAATTTCATAACCTTCGCTGATGAGTTCAGCTCTAGTTTTATACATTTTTTCAGTAGATGGAACAATTTCAAAATCTTCTACAATTTCAAATTCAGTTTTGTATACTCTTTGAGCTAGGTTGTTACATCTTTTTTTACTTAATTTACCATCATCATCGCCATAGCTTATCTTGCAGAAATTACCCATTTCTAATAATTTCTCTCGATCAAATCCTGCAATTTTTACAATACTTTCATCTATTTTATAGTCAGAAGGTAAAGAACATGGCTCATTTGGATCAGCACGATTTATAAATTCATAATCTTCAATGATCTCAAATTCATCGTCATATTCTTTCATCTCGTATTTGCCATCATCTACTGAAATAGAATCTGGCTGTTCAGTATTACCTGGCTCTGAGCCTGTAGCAGCACCTGTAGTGCTAAACCAATTTCGTAAAAAACTAAAATCCATAAATACCTTAATTATTAAAAATAAAACAATAATTCACTAATTATAATATAAACTAATATTATTGTCAATAGTTATATTAATATTTTAATCTTTATGTACTTTCACTTGAGTAAATTTTACTTCCATAGAATAAGTATAGAGTTATAATACACTAACAAGCAAACCTCTGTACTAAATTTTGGTTAATATACACGTTGAGCGTATTAAGAAAGTTGCTTTTAAAGTATTGCATTTTACTTTTATTTTCGCTATAAGGTTGCTTTAAGTTGGATTTTCAACACCTTTATACTATTTATGTTATGATTTTAAAATTTTTTGGGGGCACTTCATGAAAAAATCTATTTATACTAGAACTGCTCTAGCTTCTCTATTGACTTTATGTTCTTTCAGTGGCTTTGCTGCTGACTTTTCTGACGAGAGTATGAAGGAAGTAAAAAAGCAAGAAAGTAACGAGTCAATCAAAACTTCTGGAAAGATGGAAGTGATGAAGACGTCAAATAAGAAACTAAAAGAAAAAATGGACAGGATATGTAATGCTGATCCAAGAAAAAAAGCTGAGGAGCAGAAGAAAAAAGAGGAGTTAAAATTAGCAGCTGAACAAAAGAAGAAAAAAGAAGAGTTAAAATTAGTAGCAAAACAAAAGAAAAAAGATGAAATTAGGCTAGCAAAAGAGAAAAAAGCAAAGCTTATAGAGGATTCAAAGGCGAAAGCTCTAAGCACTAAAAATTCTAATGTAGAAAAGTCAAAAATTAAGGGTTCTAAAACTAAGAATGCTAAAATTGAAGCTAAAGATATAAAAAAGAATGTAAAAGTTGTTAACAGCAATACAGAGGAAAAAGGTAAGGCAAGTCCTGTTGTTTCAGTTGGTGGGATTGATATTATCAATACCAATCAAGGGGATGGTTTAAGAATAACTTTCGGTGGCGTTGTTGATTCTCAAGGTTATGGTAACCATGGGCTAAGTGGCTATAACCATTATAATGTTATGCCAGGTAAATCTACAGATTATTTTAACAATACTCCAGATAGTATAAAAGGAGCAAATCCAATATTTCCTAAAGGGATAGGGAATATTGGTGATTACAGTGAAAACATGGGCATGATTTCAGATGCAATATTGCACTTAAGAGCTGAAAATAAAAATGAGGATATTGGTCTTCGTTATGGTGCCGATGTACAATTCCATGTTCCAGTTACTGAAGGTAAAGGAGCTTCACAAGGCGTGAATGCTGCAAGAGGTAGAAGTGCACATGTGTTTTTGAATTCAAAATATGGTGATCTGAAACTTGGCTATCAGTTTGGTCCTGAGTCTCTGATGAGACTTGATGCAACAAGAATTGCAACTGTTGATGGAGCTGCAGATAGTGACTGGTTCAGAAAAGTAAACTTAGAAGGAAGTGCTGCAAACTTCCCATTTTACGTAACACCACGTCTTTACACTGAAAGCTTCTCGAGCGAGAGCGAAAAACTCTCCTTCCGTATGGCAGGAAAATACAACAAAGACGTTATGACCACATTGCCGTTTAGAGCTGCTTACTACTCACCAAATTATATGGGTGCAAGATTTGGTCTTAGCTACTCACCTCGCTACGATAGTGGTTTATCCGTTGTAAAAGAAATAGCTCCAGATTTCCTCAAAGATTCAAGTAATAAGGTAACAGGGGTAAAGAATGAGGAAACGTTAAGACATGTTGGACCAGATTACCAGCATATAATAAGTGCTGGTGCATCATATGAATATGACTTTAGTAAACATAATGTAAAAGTTAAAACTTCCGTAGTTGGTGAATATGGGGTTTCAAAGCAACCGAGTAAAGATAAGCATCTTTATAAGGAATTTGTAGAGTACAATGACCTGATGGGTGTTAATTTGGGTGTAAGCGCTGATTATAAGATTGATGAAGGTCAAAATATAAAATTCGCTGCTTCTTTTGCATATTTAGGCAAATCTGGTCAACCGAAGAGTATCAAGGAACTCAACCCTACTTCAAAAGAATATAAAGAGACTACTGATATTGCTAGAAAAAATGGCTTAAAGCAATTTAATGACAAGGACACCATGTATTGGACTGCAGGTGCTGGTTATCAATATGAGAATGTTTATACAAGCTTGACATACTTTGGCAGTACAATGAATGATAAAGATATGCTTCATGATGTTGCACTTGGTGTTCAGTATGATCTATCTTCTTGCAATAAGAGCAAGTTTGTTCCTTATGCAGCCTTACATTATTTTATGACTGATGAAAAAGGTGCGCTGAAAGATAAAAATAATGCTGATGTACCTTCTAACCAAGGAATTCTTCTCCTCACTGGTGTGAAGTTTTCTTTCTAATTTGTTCTAGTAATACACACCACAACTTGAATGTGGTGTGTATCTTATCTGTTAGCATTTACTCATCGATCAAATAAACATAAGCCAGTGCGTAATAAACTCTACGAGTATTTATTTTATTCACACAATAAGTAATGTCATCCCAGTCACAGCTGTACGAAAATTGTGGCAATTTGCATAGTAAATGGTGTCATCCCAGTGCTTTACACTGGGATCCATTTTTCCATCATCATCAGAAACGTTGTATTTTAACATTACTTTTATACTCGTAAATTTAACTGGATGCCAATAGTCTGGGCGCTGGCATGACACCCTATGGCTACTCAGATAATGGATATAATCCCTTACCTATCGAACGTTTTCAAATTCAATCAATTAAGCAGTATGCAAACCAAACTAAAAAACCATTTAACTGGAGAATTACTTACCATCGCTACTTGCTGGAAATTAACACTTGTAAGTGGGGAGGTAATGGGATTCACTGACTATGATGAAGATTTAAATCTCAATAATATACTCTATAAATCTTCAAGCGGTTTTATAGCCAGCAGTATAATATTAAATAGCGATTTGAGAACTGATAATCTAGAAATTGAAGGAATATTAAATAGTGCTGATATTAAAGAAAAAGATGTTTTATCAGGAAGGCATGACTTTGCAAATATTGAAATATTTCTTGTGAATTATAAAGATTTGAGTCAGGGAATTATGAATTTGCATGCAGGAACTTTTGGTAAAGTAACATTAAATAGTGGGAGGTTTATCGCTGAAATTAGAGGTCTTGCGACAAAGCTTGAGAGAAGCATAACAGAGCTATATTCTCCTGTATGCAGGGCACAATTTTGCGATGATAGATGTAAAGCTGATGCTAAAAAGTTTAGTAGAATGAGCACAATTACTAAAGTGATAGATGAAAGAAGATTTGAAGACACTAATTTAATCGAAAGCGATGGATATTATAAGCACGGAGTGTTTAGTTCAGCAACATTTGAAGTTGTAGTTAAAGAATACAAAAATAAAGTAGTTACATTATTTGCTTCTCCTCCATATCAAATTTCTACCGGAGATAAATATTCGATACTTGCAGGTTGTGATAAAGCGTTTTTAACGTGCAAAAACAAGTTTAACAATACTGTGAATTTCCGTGGCGAACCATATATACCAGTTGTTTAGCAGCATAATTTTTAATATTATGAATAAGTATGGAAAGGTGGCTGAGCGGTCTAAAGCACACGCTTGGAAAGCGTGCACATATGAAAATATGTCGGGGGTTCGAATCCCCCCTTTTCCGCACATTATTTCTAGTATAACATAGGATTTTCCGTTTTGTTCTTGAACGTAATAACCATATAGCATTAGCACTTCAGCTTCGCAATTTTTCAGAGTCATCTACGTCAATAAAAGAATAGAGTTATCAAGTTGCAGAGCTTTCTTGATTTTTGATGACGAAGAGTAGTTGTTATCATAGAAATACATCCAGTAGCCAGCATACCTTCCCTATTCCTAACAATATCTTGCAATACTATACTTAGTATGTGTCATTTCTCCCTAACCTCAGCAAACTCTTGTATACTTAACCTATCATAATTTGTCAATACAATTCTTTATTGAAAATTCCGGAAAACAAGAGAAGCCTCACGCTTTTTACTGTATCTGCTACAGAACAGACACTAAATCTTCGAGGATATAGAAGTTATCTCCAATATCTTCTGATGTATTCTTTGTATCACCAGAGAATTTGAATTTATCCTGCATATTACAACATTCCTTGCATGCTGGTCTTGAGATCAAGCCCTGGTAATTGTCCTCACACCACCTGTGGCAATCATGACTTACACCAACTTTAACACAACCTGAATTTTTTAAAGCTTTAGAACATTCCTCTGAAGAATATGGCACTGACCAATGATGTTTAAAGAAATTTTTATGACATTCGTTATCACACTTACCAATCTTTTCTGTGTTATCATCAAGACATTTTTTCAAAGTCTGGTAATAATCTTTAGGATAGCCTATAATCTCTTTCTTAGAAGATACATATTCATCACATTCTAATTTGCACCCTGGTCTTGAGAGTAAGCCCTGGTAATTGTCCTCACACCACCTGTGGCAATCATGCCTTATACCAACTTTAACACAACCTAAATTTTTTAAAGCTTTAGAACATTCCTCTGAAGAATATGGCACTGACCAATGATGTTTAAAGAAATTTTTATGACATTCGTTATCACACTTACCAATCTTTTCTGTGTTGTCATCAAGACATTTTTCCAAATTCTCCTTATACTCTTGAATATAAGACATAATATTCTCCTTAATTAAAAAATTAATACAATTTTAACATATAAATATTAATATATTAACAATGATATGGTTATTTCTCAATACAGTTTTCACGAAAGTTAAAACAAATTATACAGCCCTCCTTCCTCTTCACCTTAACAATTCTTTATTGAAAATTTCATGAAAATGTTGTATAATTGTTCAGTAGTAGAACTTGGTAAAACTTATGGCAAACGCTAATTTAGCTTTCAGTAAAGAAACTTTACAGCATCTTGCTGAATTATCTGAACTTACTAAGCAACCTGCTCAAGCATTAGCAGAAAAACTACTTAAAGAAGCAATCGAGCTTGAAATTGAAGACTTTTTAGTGTCTAAAATTTCTGATGAGCGTGATGTTGAAGGTGCAGAAACAGTTGATTACAAAGATGTAAAGTGGAGATCAAGTGGACTACAAGATTAAATTTTTGAAGAATGTCACTGAAAAAGATCTTCCAGTTTTACCGATAAAAATAGAATCAAGAGTAAATAAAGCAATACAGGAACGCCTTACAGTCGATCCATTGGTGAGCCTTTATACCATAGCTTTAAAGGGTTCAAAAGACTAAGGGTTGGTGACTATCGTATCATGTATTATACAGACACCAAAAAACATGAAGTAACTATCGTTACAATAGGACATAGGGATACCATTTACGAGAAAGCTTTGAAGGTACTTAAGAACCATGTTTTTCAATAAACTCTGCTTCGTTAAGTTACATAAGTAAATTATAAATATATTATTATACAGCCCTCCTTCCTGATCCATTCTTTATTGAAAATTTTAGAAAAATGTTGTATAATTATTAGTAGATTTTGGTAAAACTTATGGCTGATTCAAGTATTAACATTAGTGAAAAAGTTTTAAAAAACCTTACTCGTTTAGCTAAAGTAAAGAATCAATCAGCTCAAGAGCTAGCAGAACAGTTTATACAAGAAGCAATTGAAAATGAAGAAGATATGGCAATAGCCAAACTTGCTATTCAACGTGACACTCGAAATGCAAAATTCATCAGGCATGAAGACATCAACTGGTGATAAGTATTTAATCTGCTATGAGGAAAATGTAGTTCACAAAGACATTCCAAATCTTCCAAAGACAATATGGTCAAGGGTAAAAGAAATCGTAAAAGAGCGTCTTACACTTTCTCCTGAGAAGGCAGGAGATCCCTTGCTCGGTGAGTTCAAAGGACATCGTAGAATAAGATCTGGTGATTATCGTTTGGTTTATAGGATAAGTAAATTAGAACGTACAGTAATAATTACTGCAATAGAGCATAGAGAATACATCTATAAAAGTTAGAACCTTCCTATAAGCATAGTATATTTCATTATACAGCCCTTCTTCCTCTTCACCTTAGGTGGCTTTGCTCAGCTCAAAAATAACTCATTTTTTGCTATACCCCTATAATTTTACTACTCTACAGACTATAAAATCGACGCTAATAACGAATTAGAGATAAACGTTGCAAAGAATCGCAGTGGCTCAACCGGAAAGGTTACAGTAAGTTAATACTGGAAGGATATTAATCTAGGATTCATAAATGTCTTTTCTGTGTTTTATTGAAACACTTCATACTTTGCAGCATTTATATGATACGATAATCACCAGTTCTCAGTCTTCTGTATCCTTTGAGTTTGTAACAAAACGATTCACCAAAATCAATTGGATTAACTGTAAGTCGCTCTTTTACTATCTCTTCAACTCTTAACTTTATTGTTTTTGGAAAAGCTCTTCTTACCAACATTTTTCAGGAATTTAATCTTATAGCGCTTTAGTCCCACCTATAGTGGTAAGATTATCTACTTATTCTTATATGGGAATTTACCAATTGTTAAGATGTGCAGTGTAGTAAAAACATATTCTAATAGTATGGAAAAATAAATGACACGTAAAAAAAATGTATTTGAACAATATGTAGAAGATAAAATTATATTTTTAGATAGTTTGCGTAACAAAACAATAGGTGAGCTTATCGATTTTATGGACAAAAACCCAAATGTCAAAATCTTTGATTGGATAAGTAACAATACTAGTCATAGCCTAAAGCATAGAAGAGGTTACAATATTAGTAATAACATGAAACTTAGGTGCATAGGTGTAGGAATTGGTTTAGTTGCTGGTCTAGTTGCAGCATGTTGTTTATGGCAAGACACTTTAGCTCTTATTGGCGGTTCTGGTGTAGTGTTGATTGCATTTGCTATAGTTGGTGCGTTACTTGGAGCTGGAGCGAGCTATGTAGTAGGTAAATGTCTTGATAAAATTGAGGTTAGTAAGTGTGCAATAAGCAAATTTTCTTAGAGGTTCGTATTAAATTCTAGCTTTCTTTCAATACTTAAAGATTTACAATCAGAGCAAACTACCTGGCCACGTGGAACTGATTTCAGCTCATCAGTTGAAACTTTACTTGAGCAGAATATGCATTTTATTTTATCACTTGGGGCGAGTGAGTGATCAACAGCAATTCTATCATCAAAAACAAAACACTCGCCCTCCCAACTACCACTTTTGTTGTGAGTTTTTTCAAGGTAGGAAAGAATACCGCCTTTAAGGTGGTAAACATCGTTAAATCCAAGGCTTTTCATATATGCTGTAGATTTCTCGCATCTGATTCCACCAGTGCAGTACATAGCCACTTTCAGATCTTTACTCTCAGAGAAAGACTCTGCCCACTGAGGAAAATCTCGAAAACGCTGAGTATGTGGATTGATTGCATTTTTAAACTTGCCTAGTTTTACTTCGTAATCATTTCGTGTGTCTATCACTAAAACATCAGGTTGAGAGATAAAATCATCCCAATAATCTGGATCAATGTACTGACCTCTAACGGAAGTATCGAGATTACTTACACCAAGATTCACAATTTCTCTTTTTAATCTCACTTTCATCTTACTAAATGGTTGATATTCTGCTGCACTCTCTTTCCATGTAAGGTCCCTTAGTCTATAATCAGAACGTAGAAAATCGAATATTTTATCAATCGCGTTTCTTTCACCAGATACGGTTGCATTAATACCCTCTTCTGCAAGGAGTATAGTACCCTTTAATTCGACATTGTCGCATGCAACTTTTATTTCATCTTTCATGTCATAATAATTAGAGAGTTTTACAAAATGATAGAAAGTTGCAATGACAAAACTCATAATTAATTAGTTTATCGATTTAAAACATAATATATAAAATTATGAAGATATTCAATAGGACGGCTGTTAATTACTGGATATCTTTAGTTTTTGCATATAACATTTTAATATCAAATATAGATTCAAGTTAATGTTTCTGAGAGTATTTAAAAATATATTCTTGTTTTTAGTAAGTGTATTATTTGTCTGCCCTATACTATCGTTAATATCGATTCTATTTACAGAATCAGCAAACTCTGGATGGGTAATTAGTAGACTTTTTCCTGAATATATACTCAATACGTTGATTTTGATGGTAGGAGTAGGGTTAATATCCTTTATATTTGGAGTAATTCCAGCTTGGCTTACTACATTTTTTTCGTTTCCCGGAAGTAGAATTTTTGAGATTGCCTTATTCTTTCCGATATCAATTCCTGGATATATAGTATCGTTTGTTTATGTAAATACGCTAGAGTTTTCAGGTCCGATTCAGAGCTTGTTAAGAGATACTTTTCAATTGGGCAAAGGTGACTATTGGTTTCCCGAGATCAAATCCCTAGGTGGTGGAATATTAGTAATGGGATTTAGTCTATATCCATACGTTTATATGTTGGTCCGCTCAAGTCTAAAGAGCGTTAGTAACTCAGTCACTATTGCATCAACACTTGGGTTCTCCTCATTACAGAGTCTGTTTTCTGTCATCATACCCTCCATACGTCCATCAATTATAGCTGGGTTATCCTTGGTACTAATGGAAGTAATTACAGATTTCGGCACACCACAGTTTCTTGCTATCGATACTTTCACGACAGGAATATACCGTACTTGGTTTTTATTGCATGACAAATATTCAACTACTGTTTTGGCAGTTGCAGAACTGATTTTCGTTGCAACACTAATAGTTATCGAGAAAAAACTACAAAAAAGAGAAATATCTTACTCTTCAATCAATACTAATGCAGATTATCACAATAAACGTAGTATAAACGGTTCTATATCGTTGATCTTTTCTTATCTTATGTGTTTATTGCCGATATTAATAGGCTTTATTTTACCAATGATTCCACTTATATATTGGAGCATAGAGAAAGGCTTTTTCATATACGAAGCAAGATTTTACAATATAATAACAAACAGTATTAGTTTATCATTTATTACCGCGCTAATCTCGATCAGCATTGCAATAATTATTGGATATACAGCACGTAAAAATAAGGTAATAAGCAATATAGCACGTCTCATTTCTCTTGGATATGCAATTCCAAATGCAATTATTGCAATTAGCATAATAATGTTTTTAAGCAGAATATCCTCTTTAATTACTCAATATATTGTGGAAATTAGCTTGGTAGGAACTATTGGTGCATTAGTTTACTCATATTTATTTCGTTTTTTTGCTATATCTTTCAAGGCGATAGAGTCGGGACTCAAAAAAACACCAAATGAAATTGAATGGACTGCATATACTATGGGTCATGGGCCTATTTCCACGTGCCTGAATATTCATATTCCCCTTATCAAGAAAAGCATACTATCGGGATTTCTGCTCGTGTTTATGGATACGGTAAAAGAACTCACGGCAACACTAATTATCAGACCATTTAATTTTGAAACTATATCAACTAGAATATATGAACTTGTAAGCGACGAGCGTTATAGAGAAGCTGCCCCATTTTCGTTAATGATAGTTATTATAGGTTTAACCTCTACAATAATCTTATTCACACTTGATGATAAGAATCAAAAATAAACTATTTTGCATCTGTTCAGCAGAGTAACAAAATAAGATAGACGAAAAAAGACAACTATAGAAGAAAATGGTCAGTGCTTTCGTGTTTATCAACTTAGTTGGATCTCAGTATCAGCTACTCGGATGACATTATGGAAGCTCAAATGACAAAACAAGAAGCACTGGTTTCAGATGCACTTAAACAAATACACTATCTTGATGATCAATGAGGTCTAGTGTTAACGTATGGACTATCTAAGGAAAAGGGTGGTACCATAACATCAAAGGTTTTTATGCTCTCTTCGTTCAGAAATTCATATTTACCCTGCATTATTCCTGATGGTGTATTTAAGTATGTTCCACTTGTATATTTGAATACCTCTCCAGATTTTATTACAGGTTGTTCTCCAATAACACCAACTCCGGCAATTTCATTTATTTTGCCCTTATGATCTATTATTCGCCAATAGCGACTTAATAATTGAATGGTTGATGAGCTTTTATTTTTTATCTTAACATTATACATCCATACGTAACAATTTTCATAAGGAATGGATTGCTCTTCAATGTAAATTGGCAAAACTGTAACTTCAACAGAATTAGTAATAAGTGTGTATTTCATGGTCATCGTAAAGTGTTCATGATAAAAATTTAACACACTTCAATTATACACTTTTTTCATAGATTTTCCAAGCATATTATCGTACTCTAACTAGGAAATATTAATCTACATGATGAACAAAACAGATCCACTGGATAAAAAAGTGATAGGAATAATAGGAAGTGGGCAATTAGGTAAAATGACTGCTATCGCTGCAATAAAACTTGGGCACAAAACGCATATTTTTGCCAGTGCTAAAAACGATCCAGCTTGTTCTGTTGCTGATGATTTAACAATAGCAGACTTCTGTGATAAGAGGGCACTTGAATCTTTTGCACAGAGTGTGGATTTAGTCACTATTGAGTCTGAAAATATTCCATGTAGTGCAATTGATATTGTGTCGCTGCACGCAGATTTTTATCCAGGCAAAAAGGCGTTACACATTTCGCAAAATAGGCTGAGAGAGAAAGATTTTATTAGAGATTTAAGCATAAAAACTGCTGATTACAAAAGTATACAAAATTATAATCAGCTACTAGAAAGTAGTGAAACTTTTAGCTATCCAGTGAGGCTAAAAACAACAGAAATGGGTTATGATGGAAAAGGACAATATGTGATTGAAAATGATTCTGAACTGAAGCAATTTGCTTCCTTCGATTGGAATAAAGAGTACATTCTTGAAGCAAGTGTTGATTTACTGAAAGAGGTTTCAATAGTCGTTGCAAGAAATAAAAACGGTAAAGTAGCTTTTTTTCCTATAGCAGAGAATCACCACGTTGACGGAATACTTAATACTTCAATAGCACCAGCTAAAATAGATAATAAATTAGCCCAAGAGGTACAAAAAACTGCAAAGAAAATAGCAACTGCGCTTGATGTAGTAGGAATCCTAGCTATTGAATTTTTCATCACTCAAAATCATGAATTACTAGTTAATGAATTGGCCCCAAGACCCCACAATTCTTGCCACTGGAGCTTGGATGCATGCAACGTTAGTCAATTCGAGCAGCTGGTGAGGGTAATATGCGGATTACCTATGCAGGAAGTAGTATTACGCTTTCCTTGCATGACAAAAAATATAATAGGTAATGATATATATAATTCTCACAAATATTTGAGCAACGAAAAAGCTAGTTTAACCATATATGGGAAAAAAGAGGTTAGGGACAAGCGTAAAATGGGACATGTCAATATAGATTTAAGTTATTGAGCTATAAATGCTCTTTGATCAAGATCTCCAAGATCTGCACTATATTTAGTGCTGCACCTTTGCGTAGATTATCAGCTACTATCCACATATTTAATCCGTGTTTAACGGTATCGTCTTGTCTAATACGCGATATGTATACGGCATCCTCTTGCACAACATCAATCTGAGTCATATATCCACCATCTTCGCGCTTATCTTGTACTAAAACTCCATCGTCTTCACTGAGCATTTCACGAGCTTCTTCTTCAGTTATATGCTGATCAAATTCTACATTTACTGCTATAGCATGACCAACAAGAACAGGTACTCGTACACAAGTTGCAGTTACTTTTATATCCTCTTCTAAAATTTTTTTTGTCTCCTCTTGCATTTTCCACTCCTCTTTTGTAGAACCATCTTCCATGAACTCTCCTATATGAGGAATGCAATTAAATGCTATTTGCTTAGGAAATATTTCAGGTTTTTTAGCTTCATTCATAAAGATTTTTTTTGTCTGATTGTAAAGCTCATCCATTGCTGCTTTACCTATACCAGAAGTTGATTGATAAGTTGAAGCAACGATTCTCTTTATTTTTGCTTTTTTGTGTAATAAATGTAATGCCAGCAACATTTGTATTGTAGTACAGTTTGGATTAGATATTATGTTATGGTTTTTATATTCCGTAATTTTATCTTTGTTGATCTCTGGAATAACTAGTGGCACGCCTTCTTTCATCCTAAAGTAGGAAGTGTTATCTATCACAACGCACCCAGCCTCAGTTGCAATTGGTACGTATCTCTCAGAAACATGAGATTCTGCACAGAAAATGGCTATATTAGTTCCAACGAAGTCATAATCCTCAAGGCATAAAACTGTTAACTCTTTGTCACCAAAACTCACCTTTTTTCCCTTTGATTTTTTCGATGCAAAAGCAACAACAGAATCTATCGAAAATTTTCCCTCTTTTTGAAACTCAGCAAGCATGGTCAATACCTCATATCCTACTCTTCCTGTTGCTCCAATAACTGCAATCTTACATCCCATATAAATAAACCTCTGATTTTAAAACTATATTATATTTTTACTGATAAAATTTACAATTACTTTAATATTTTTACCTTGCAATTAACCATAATTTAGTTATAATTATAAGACACTAGTAATATTGCATGGTAGAATGAAATGAGTAAAAAACATGATGACACTAAGGTCAAACCTGCAGTATCTGCATTTCAAAAGCCTGAAAAAATCAATAGATTAGAGATTCAAAATGTTCTTTCGAAAAAAAGCAAGCCAGCGATAAATTTTGATGATAAAAAGTATGGTGTGAAAATTTCTAAGATAGACCAGCATCTTTCAAACAAGAAGCAAGAATCTTTTGGATTAAGAGATTTTTTAAGTTCAATACCAATAATAGGAAGATCTTTAGTGAAAATTTTCACGCCTGAAAAAGAAGAGTATAAAAAACTGCAATCGCAAATAGGTCTTTCTAATAAAGCAAAAAATGAGATCTACATAGATAATAAACGCACAGAAGAAGTAGGTAGCAAACTTGAGAATGGTAATATTGAACAAGTAGATAAAGAGAAAAAAAATCTTGGCCCATAAATATTAACCATTTAAAGTGTATCTCTCACTACTGAATTTGTTGCACAGAAGTTTTGCAGTACCAAAATAAATAAATGGGTATGCCACTTGCAGTGAACAGGCTCGAAGTCAGCAGAGTACCTACAGGGGTTTCTAATATCACCCAACAACAAAAGGTTGTTGCTATGCTACCAATTAAAAGCTTATAACAACTCCTCTCCTGTATAATAACCTTTAGAAAGGCAAAACAGCACGCAAGATAAACGAACAAAAATGAAATTACAGAAAAGTCAATAATCGACGTAATCTGCTGGGCAAAATTGTTGTTTGAAGTGAGAATTAGTAAAATTGCAGTTCCAATTGAACTAACTGTTATTCCCCAAAAAGGAGAGCCATGATTGTTCCTTTTAGCAAAGAATTTTGGCATTAGTCTATCTTCTGCAAGACCAAAAGCAACTTGTCCACTAGATAAAACCCAAGCGTTTAGACTGCCAACACAAAAAATGAATGCAACTATAGAAACAATTAAATGCCAATTACCAGAAAACATAATTTTTATCGCATCAACATATGGTGCTCTTGAACTTGCTAAATTGTTGCCATTGATCAATCCCATAATTGCAAAATTGTTGATAAAATATATAACAGCAACACAAACTGTGCCAAGCACCACAGCTTTTGGTATAGTTTTAGCTGGATTATCAACTGACCCTGCAGGTGCTGTTGCCAATTCAAGTCCAATAAAACACCATAAAGTAAGGAGTGTAGAGCGGGCAAGAATTTGCGATGTTGTAAGACTTAATATTTCTTCACTTATGATAAAATTATTTCTATCGAAAAAAAACAACGCTGCTACAGGTATTGCAAGCAATACAGCAACCTTCACAACCGTGAGCAGAAACTCAACGTGCCCTGCAGTAGCTATTCCCCTTAAATTTATTAATGTAATGATTGTAAATAACAACAGCTCTAAAAATAAACGCATACTTTTGATATCTTCATGGAAAAATGGTGTAAGATAGCCAACACCCACAACTATTAAAGCTGTTGTACTAACCCATGAGATTACCCAATATGTCCAACCAACAAAGAACGCTGCAGCAGGACCAAAAGTATGTTTCACATAAACGTGAGGACCTCCTGTTTCTGGAAACTTTGCACATAGCGTAGCAAAAACTAGCGCAAGAGACACAGCACCAGCTCCTGATATCATCCAACTTATAAGGCTATAAGCGCCATATGGAGCAAGGCTAATTGGAAGCATAAAAACCCCAGAGCCGATCTGACTACTAATGACTAAAGCAAAAACAGCCCAAAAACCTATTTTATTTGACACAATACCTCTTAATTCTATTAATGTAAGCCAGTAGTATAGCTTAAGAATTTTAGCAAATAAAAAATTTAAGTTAAGTTTTTAGTTTATGATACCAAAGTAGATAAATAAGTGTTCCGCTTAAAGGGAATAGACTTGATATTAACAATGTTTTTATAGAAGTCTCGTATATTACCCAACAGCAAAAAGATACAGCCACACCTCCAATTAAAAATTTGCAGTAGCTTTTGTCTTGTATATTAACTTTGAGAAAAGCAAGGCTACATGCTAAGTAGATAAACAAAAATGACACCACAGAGATATCAATTATTGAAGTTACTTGCTCAGCAAAACTTTTGTTTGACGTTAGGATAAGTAAAACTAACACCCCCAAAGTACTGAGTATTATTCCCCATAATGGAGCATCATGCTTATTTTTTTTGCCAAAAAATTGCGGCATTAACTTGTCTTTTGCAAGGCCTAAGGTGACCTGTCCATCAGCTAAAAACCAAGCATTTAAATTACTTACAGAAACGATAAAGGCAACAACAGAAATAATTAAATGCCAATTACCTGGAAACATAATTTTTATCGCATCAACATATGGTGCTTTTGAACTAGCTAGGTCATTACAACTTATCAATCCCATAATTGAAAGACTATTGATGAAATATATCACAGCAACACAGACTGTTCCAAGCACTATAGCCCTTGGTATTGTTTTAGAGGGATTATTGACATATCCTGCAGGTGCCGTTGCTGATTCAAGTCCAATAAAACACCATAGAGTAAGGAGTGTAGAACGAGCAAGAGTTTGTGATATTGTAAAGTTTGATACTTCCTCGCTTACAATAAAATTATTTTTATCAAAGAAAAACAACCCTGCGATAGGTATTGCGAGAAGTGCAATAATTTTAACAATGGTCAGCAGAAGCTCAACATGCCCAGCAGTAGTTACTCCCCTTAAGTTTATTAGCATAATAGCTAAAATTAATGTTATTTCTAAAAGCAAACGTATATCTTGTATATCATTATGAAAAAGCGGGGCTAAATAACCGATACTTGCAATTGTCACAGCTGTTGAGCTTACCCACGAGCTTACCCAATATGTCCAGCCAACAAAAAAAGCTGCTGTAGAGCCAAAGGCATGTTTCACATAAATATGAGGACCACCCGTTTCTGGAAATTTTGCGCAGAGTGAAGCAAAAACTAAAGCAAGAGATATAGCACCAAATCCTGATATAACCCAGCTTATGAGGCTATAAGCGCCGTATGGTGCAAGGCTAATTGGGAGCATAAAAATTCCAGAGCCGATTTGGCTACTGATCACCAAGGCGAAAATAGCCAAAAAGCCTATTTTATTTGACACGACAATGTTTAATTTTTATCTGAATATATTAACAATATAGCTGAAGCTCGAAAATTTCAATTGATCTTTTTTGTATAAAAATTTGCATTTTTTTAATTTAAGCATATAATGAGAAGTATATTAATAGGTTATTAAGAAGTGGTTTATGAATCCGAGGTTAAAAACATTTTTGGTTGTTTGTGGGTATGTTCTATTAGTTGGTGCTGCTATTGGAGCAATTTTTTTATTTGACTACTTACTTGAGATCTTTATTGATGCGCTTTATGCATTCCTTCTTGCCAAAACTTCAAGTGAGGTGTTAGCTGTTTTTGGAACACTTGCAGTTTTACTTGCCACTTGTGTTTTGTGCTACGGACTGCATAAGCTCTGTTCTATTTTTACAGAAAAGATTACAAGTAGCTATCAATCTTTCAAAAATGAAAATAGTGATGATAACATTTTTTCTGAAGTATATAATGACCCGACAATAGGGTTGAAAGATAAGATTTTATTTTTTTCTATATACTCAATATATTGTATCCAATTACCATTTTTGTATTGTTCATCGAAGATATCAGAGCTTAGCAGAACATTATCAAATAGTAGAGCGTTGGGTCTTAGAATATGTTTAGTGCTTATTAATACTATATTATTGATCCCAGTAGCACTTCTTGAGTTAATAAAGTATCCATTAATAAAGCTCTTCTCGCCTCTGGGTTTAAGTGTAAAGCAAATGAGCTTTTTGTTTAATGTAAGTGATGTAGGTACTGGTAATCAGAATGTTCATACTAGAAGTTTTGAGCAAAGCGTTATTGAGTGTGCCAAAAAATTAAAAAGAATATGGTAGTCCGTCAAACGAGCTGAATGAAGAATTTAAAAGTTATATAAGAGGTTTGACAAATCCTCAGAAAGAACTGATAGCACCTTATTTGAAGGTAGATAATTATAGAGAAGGAGAATGGGTAAGATGGGTAGATTCTAAAACCGGACTGACATTAACACAGGCCATAAATTTAGTTTTAATTGCAGCAACAAAGCAAAATGCAGATGTAGAGCTGTTGAAATCCATATTGCTGGTTCGTTTTGAGGAAAGTAATCGCCAATGTGGTCCTGGAATGCTTAATCGTATCATTTATGCATTAAGTGGCCTTGAAGCAGAAAATAATTTTGCAGCTCAACTAGAACCTCAGATAATAGGAGAGTTGGCAGGTAATGCTACTAAAAAATTTCTTGAGCAATCTGTAGATAAGCACTACTTTAAAATAAAGATTTTAAAAGAAAATTTTGATGACTTATATTCGCCAGGTTCTGAAGTGGATTTGAGCAATGCAAATGATGAAGTAAAGGATGGAATTTCTCATATGAGAAGTGCTATAAAAGAATTTGTATTGAAAGAGTTATATGTGAAGTTTTATAATGACTATGGAGAACATATTCGTAGAGGACAGATAAAACAAAGGCTGAGAGAATTAATAACAGATGAAGTCATAGATGCAGCAATATCTTATCAGATAAATGAGATAGAAGTTCCTGCAGAACCATCTACTTACCTTGAAAAGATGAAAGCATTTTTTGCAGGGCATACAAGATTCTCTGCTGCTTAGAGCTCTGAGACTTGCCTAAGCTTTGATTGTGAGTTAGGCGTGAAGCTAAAATTGGTATTTGCAGTTAACTCATAGCAAACTAAACGATGGCAATCTGGCCATCTTCTAATTTTTCCTTATTGATTTATAGCAGGTTCTTTGTTATGGTTATGAAAAGAAACTTCAAACCTCATTAGTATACTTTGATAGGTGAGTATTACATATGATAATATTGATAACAAATGATGATGGTTTTGAAAGTGAAGGAATAAGACTACTTAAAGAAATTGCACACAATTTTGCATCGGAAGTATGGATAGTGGCACCAGATACTGACAGGAGTGGATCTGCAAGATCTCTTGATTACCCAGTGAAACAATCTATTAGAATAAACCAACATAGTGAAAGGGAGTTTAGTATGTCTGGTACTCCCGCAGATTGTGTTATTATCGCGTTAAATAAAATTATGAATAAGAAACCAGACTTAATATTATCTGGAGTAAATATTGGATCAAATGTCGGAGATGATATTTGTTATTCAGGCACAATCGGTGCTGCAATGGAAGGTGCTGCAAGATCTATACCTTCTATTGCGCTGAGCCAAGTTTATCATGATAAAATAGACTGGAACAATACAAAAGTTTTTGCACCAAAGGTTATCAGCAAGCTAATGAAAGTTGGTTGGCCTAAAGATATAGTGATGAGTATAAATTTTCCTGCTACAGAAAAAGTGAAAGGGGTCGAATTTGCTGAACAAGGTGAATATAACATTGATGGTGATTTAACTTTTACTGAAAACTTAAATGGTTCTTTGAGCTTAAATTGGTCTCGGGAACACTCAGGCAGTGGTAGTGTAGATAAAATAAAAGGAGGTTTTATTACTATTACACCGATAAAATTAGATTTTACAGATTATGATATATTAAACGCTATGAAAAATTCTTGTGCAGAGGAATTTTCTTCTATAGCTAACACTCCTATTGCTTCTGATTAGATATTTTCTACGGTTTTATCGCGAGCAATCATTTTTTCTTCACCCGTGTCCATATTTTTAATTTTTAAAGTTTTACTGCTTAGCTCTTCATCACCAAAGATTAATACAACTTTTGCATTTGCTTGATTTGCTTTTTTCATTCGGGTTTTTAGAGTTCCACTATATTCGTAAATCACATATAAACCATTTCTGCGTAATTCACTTGCAAGTGTTAGAGCATGTTCTTCAGCTTCTCCACCGATTGGAATTATATAAATAGGCCTCTCTTTTTTTTCAGCATAGTTGATTAATTCCATTATACGCTCAATCCCCCCTGCAAATCCTATTGCTGGAGTGTGTTTTCCACCTACTGAAGATACTAGATTATCGTATCTTCCACCGGCAAAAACTGCTCCTTGTGCACCTAAATCTTCTGTGACAAATTCAAATACTGTGTGACAATAATAGTCTAGACCTCGAACTAATTTGCTATTTACAGTGTAAGGTATGCCAAGAGCTTGCAGTCCATTTAACACCTGGTCAAAGAAATATGAAGATTCTTTTGTATAATAATCACTGATTTTTGGTGCGTCAGAGATTATTTCTTTATCTGTCTTATCCTTAGAGTCTAATATTCTGAGTGGGTTTTTAATCAATCTATTTTGACTATCTTCTGATAGGTCATTTTGAAACTTTTTTAAATACGATATCAAAGCTTCTCTATACTGAGTTATTGTTTCACTATCACCCAGAGAGTTGATTTCCAGCTTTACATTTTTATTGATGCCAAATTCAGTTAGTAAGTGCTGAGCGAGTGATATCAATTCAATATCAGCTTTTGGATCTTCTATGCCAAAAACCTCAAAATTTATCTGATGAAATTGCCTTTGTCTTCCCTTTTGCGGTCTTTCATAGCGAAATGCAGGCCCTATTGAAAATAATTTTATCGGCGTTTGCAGTTTTTTTTCAATGAGTAACCTAACAATAGCTGCAGTGAACTCAGGACGCAGAGTTATGCTCTTTCCCCCTTTATCAATAAAAGTATACATCTCTTTAGTGATAATATCTGAGCTATCACCTAAAGTCTTTGTAAAGACTTCTGTGTATTCAAATATCGGAGTTTGAACAGGTAAAAAGCCGTATAAACTTGAGATTCTGCTTGCTGTTTGCTCTATGTGTTTAAACTTGTACCATTCATCAAACAGGAGATCTTTTGTTCCTCTAACTGTTTGATTAGTCATAGCATAGTCTCTATACCTGAAACTTCTGGTATGTGATAGCTTAGCATATTCTGCACTCCTTGTTTTAAGGTAATTGCAGCACTTGGGCACCCAGAGCAAGCTCCTTGCAGTTCAACGTAAACTATTCCGTCTTTATAGCCACGGAACTTGATATCACCACCATCTTGAGCAACTGCAGGTTTAATATAACTTTCCATCAATTCTTTTATTCTATTTACAATTTCTATATCATTTTCATTAAAGAATTCTTCCTCTAGCATTTTATTATCACTTACTCCTTCTTTATCAAATGCTTTTCCACCAGAAGTAAAGTGATCCATAATTGTAGTTAAAATTTCCACCTTTACTATATCCCAATTCATTCTATCTGATTTTGTTACCGAAATAAAATCATGACCAAAAAATACTCTTACAACATGTTCTATTTGAAAAAGATTTACTGCTAGTTTGGAGTTCTTTATTTCATCTGCATTTGAAAAATCAGCTGTTTCTCCTTCGCTCAGAATTTCAAAACCAGGAAGAAATTTCAGCGTGTTTGGGTTTGGTGTTTCTTCAATCTGGATAAACATGTTATTTACCATGACAATTATAATTGTTACTATTTAATCATAAAATGATAAAAAAATATACATGTCATTCATCTTCTTCCTTTTTTTGATATTCACAATAATCACGTTTGTTTTACCTAGCGTTGTTGTATTTTTTCTCTTTTTGGCAAAGAGAAATAACATAAGTTTTATGATGAACTCTATATTAAGTAAGTTTTTGAACGAATTTAACAGCAGTAAAAGTTACACCAAAAATTACACTGGTGATAATATGTCCAAAGATGAAGCATTAAAAATACTGGGGCTGAATTCCGAGGCAAGCCAAAATGAAATCAATAAGGCATACCAAAATTTAATGAAACTGGTCCATCCAGACAAGGGAGGCTCGGAATATTTTGCACAAAAGTTAAACGCAGCACGTGATAGATTGCTAAAGACCTAATTTTTAACTATTGTTTTCTCTGTAAATTTTACTTGTAAATACTAAATCATGTGATACAAAGCCAAGGGCGTTGTCTGATAGGAGGTATTTGATGCGAAAATACAGAATAGAAGAGTTAAGGAATAAATTGTTTATTGCTATAAACAAACTTGATTTTGAGAAAGTTAAAAGATGTGTTAGAAAGGCAAAGATTAAAGGTGTACAAAATGATATTATTAATGGTAAGCAATATGGCATGGCACCTATACATTTTGCTACTTACAGAGCTAACTCAAAGATATTGCAGTTTTTGATTAACAATGGTGCTCGTGTTAATGCTGTGAGTGATGCGTGCATTGTTCCTTCCGTATCCATTATTGTAACATATGATATGGAGAAAGTTGTATTTGATTGTATTCACGGCAACACTAGCTTTCAAGGAATGCAAAATTTTACAGCTTTACACTTAGCACTTTATCATTGTCGATTAGATATAGCAAAAGTTCTGCTTGATCATAATATTGATGTTAACATTAGAAGTACAAATGGCAAAATAGCATTTGAGGTTATTCCAGGTTATGAAAGTCTTTGCAGTGATGGCTGTGACATAAAAAAAATATTCTTAGCTGTGTTAAGATTTCATAAAAATAATTGTACAGAACTATTACTTTCTGCTAGAATAAATACTAAGTTAGAATTAGAAGCTGGTGATACTCCAGATGCAGCAAGTAGTACAGCGAACCCTTTCTCAGCCTCCACCAGGGCAAATACTAAGATAGGATTGAAAGCTGGTGATACTCCAGATCCTGCACCAAGCAGTGCAGTAAAACCTTTTTCTTTTATTAATAGTATATTTAGTTGGGTAACCACTGCCACACTCAATGGCTTATTCAGCAGTGCTCCTACTTTACTTCCTGCACAGCAATCTGTTGATCACTTGGCTGGTAGCCCAATTGGTTCTTCACAAGTTGATTTTAATGCAACAGCTCTACTAGTTGATGTAGTGGTCAAAAAGTTCACAGGGAAAAAGTATTCAAGGCTACTGGACAATCCACCTCTGACAAGACTTTCTATTATAGAAAAAAAACTCGAGACGGCAATTAGTAGTTGTGAAAAACTTTATCAATGTCCTGAAAGTTCATTAAGCAATTTAACGATATCTAAAGGTATGCATCAAAAGTCCCTCTAAATCAGTTAAAATAAGCACTAGAATTCGAGTGCTTATTTACAAAACTTATCCCTTATTTCCTTTTCTAAAGCATATTGCTTCTTATTAAGAGCAAAAAAATTTGAATAAGGAAGCTCAGCATGTCTTGTACGAAAGTTAAAGTGATAGATTGCTGAAGACCTAATTTTTAACTATTGAAATTTTTTCTCTGTAAATTTCACTTGCACATACTAAATTGTGTGATATAGAGCCGGGAACGTTGTCTTTTAGGAGGTATTTGATGGAAAGACAAGAAATAATTGAGAGCCTGAGAAAAAAATTATTTTCTGCTATAAACAGAGATGATTTTGAGAAAGTTAAAGAATATATTAAAGAGGCAGAACATAGACACATAAAAAATGAGATTTTGAATAATGAAAAATATAGTATGAAGCCTATGCATTCTGCTACTTACATAGGTAACTTAAAGGTATTGCAGTTTTTGTGTGACAGTGGTGCTGATGTTAATACTACTATTAGCAGTCGATATTTGAGTACTCCCTTACACATTGCTGCTATTAATGGCAAACTAGAAATAGCACAGTTTTTACTTGATCGTGATGCTAACATCAATGCTACAAATTATAAAGGCTTTACACCTTTGTACTTAGCATTTAACCATTGTCATTTAGATATGGTAAAACTCCTACTCTGTAGAGGTGCTGATGCTAGTATTCAAAGTCAGTACGGCAAAACAGCATTAGATGTTGTTGGAGGTTATAGAAAAGATAGATGTAATAGCAATAGTAAAATTCAAGAGATAGAATCTGTATTGAGCAGTGCTACTGAAGATGATTGTGAAGCAAAATTAACTTCTATAAAAGCAGGTGTTAAGGTAGGGTTAGACGCTAATGACGCCACAGATTCTGTAAGTAGTGCAGCGAATCTTTCATTGTTCCCTACCAAAGCAATCAAGATAGAATTGGAAGTTAGTAATACCACAGACTTGGCAAGTAGAACAGTGAATTCTTCCTTCACTCTTATCAGAGAAAATTTTGAAGAAGTTAGCAGCACTGCAAGCAATGCAGTAAAACCTTCTTCTTTTATTAATAGTATATTTAGTTGGATAACTACCACCATCAGTTGCTTATTCAGCAGCGCTCCTGCTTTACCTACTGTACAGCAATCTGTTGCACATTTAACTGGAAGTCCTATTGGTTCTTCACAAATTGATTGTAATGGAACAGTTCTGCTAACTGCTTTAGCAATAAGTAAGTTCACAAGAAAACAACATTTTAGGCCACTAGACGATTCACCTTTGACAGCAGAAAAAAATAAAGAAAGAGAACTTGACATTATAGAAAAAAAATTCGAGACGGCACTTAGTAAGTGTGAAAAACTTTATCAATGTCCTCGAAGTTCATTAAGCAATTCAACAATATCTAAAGGTGTATGTCATCAAAAATCCCTTTAAAACAAGCACTCAAATTTGAGTGCTTGTTTTTGTGAAATCTACTCTTTAAACTTAAACTTTTTATTGTTTATTAGCGTTAAATTGTTACAATACAATGAGTTAAGATGACAAAGCTTTAAGTTATGGAAGATGATAGCAAAAAAGAAATAATAGAAGAAAAAGGTATATTAGGTTGGATAGAGTATAGACTGCCTATATTTTCTTTTCTAAAACATACTGCTTCTTATCAAGTACCAAAAAATTTAAATTATGCTTGGAATTTTGGTTCTTTAGCTGGTATAGCGCTGATTTTACAAATAATAACAGGTATATTTCTTGCCATGCACTACACTCCGCATGTTGATCATGCATTTAATAGTGTGGAGCGTATAATGCGTGACGTAAGTTATGGATGGCTGATACGTTATACTCATGCTGTTGGGGCGTCGCTCTTCTTTATGGTGGTCTATGTTCATATCATGCGTGGATTATATTACGGATCTTATAAGAGACCGCGAGAAATGGTATGGTTTATTGGCATATTTATATTTTTTGCAATGATGGCAACTGCCTTTATGGGATATGTTCTTCCATGGGGACAAATGAGTTTTTGGGGTGCAACAGTTATAACTAATTTATTCTCGGCTATACCTTTAATTGGTGATAAAATAGTTATATGGCTATGGGGAAGTTTCTCTGTTGATAATCCAACGCTCAATCGTTTTTTTGCGCTGCATTATCTTATGCCTTTCATTATTATCGCTTTAGCTATGTTGCATGTTGTTGCTCTGCATAGGTTTGGCTCTAATAATCCAAGTGGAATAGAAGTCAGGTCAGATAAGGATACCATTCCTTTTTATCCTTACTATATAGCAAAGGACTGCATAACTTTTGGTTTATTTTTTATAATTTTATTTGCATTTGTTTTTTATGCTCCTAATTATCTTGGGCATCCTGATAATTATATAGAGGCTGATCCTATGGTAACTCCAGTACATATAGTGCCAGAGTGGTATTTCTTACCTTTTTATGCGATGCTGCGTTCAATTCCAAATAAACTTATTGGTGTACTTACCATGTTTGGATCTATTTTAGTGTGGTTTCTTTTGCCTTGGCTTGATAAATCAAAGGTTAAAAGTGGTGCTTATCGCCCATTATTTAAGAAATTTTTTTGGGTTTTTGCAATAAATTTTGCATTTCTTGCCTGGCTTGGGGGACAAGAAGTTAAGGAGCCTTACATTACTTTAAGTAGGCTCTCAACTCTTTATTATTTTTCATATTTTGTGATAGTTTTACCTTTACTTAGTAAGTATGAGAAACCAAAAAAATTACCAAAAACAATAAGCGATTCCGTTCCGGAGATGAAGTGATGCTGTTGGTTAAAGTTGCTGTATTTTGTATATTACTTCTCACTAATTCTTTGTCTGCAGAGGAGTTTAAACCTTTACCAAATAAGAAAATCGACTGGAGTTTTGATGGAATTACTGGATCTTTCGATAGAGAGTCAATTCAGCGTGGCTATAAAGTATACAAGGAAGTCTGTGCTGCTTGCCATTCAATGAATAGAATAGCGTTTCGTAATTTGCAAGATGTTGGTTTTTCTGAAGAGGATGTAAAACAAATTGCAGCCTCTTACCAAGTTAAAGATGGTCCGAATGATTTGGGTGAAATGTTTGATAGGCCGGGAGTGTCTTCGGATTATTTTATTGCACCTTTTGATACAAAAGAAGCAGCTGCAGCAAGCAACAATGGAGCAATTCCACCGGACTTATCATTAATTGTCAAAGCAAGACATGATGGTGCAAATTATGTCTATTCACTACTAATTGGTTATCAAAACGGTGAACATGATGAGAACGGTTTATATTTTAATCCATATTTTTCAACAGGCAGGTTAGCTATGGCACCACCACTCTCTGAAGGAATGGTAGAATATGATGGTACAAGGCAAGCCACAGTTGAAAATATGGCATATGATGTGGTAAATTTCTTACAATGGGCAGCAGAGCCAGAACTGGAGCGCCGACATAAACTTGGGCTAAAAATAGTGACATATTTTATAATTTTGACGGTGTTTTTTGTATTAACCAACAACAGGATTTGGAGCAGGCTCTATAAAAAGAAAAAATAGAGTTTTTTATGTTCATTCTTTCATACCTTATTTACACTAGCAAATGTATTGTATAGTAATAAATACATTATGAAAATATAAAGGTATGGAATTTCAAATAGTTACACATTTTCAGCCAGCTGGAGATCAACCACAGGCAATAGACAACTTAGTTGCAGGGTTAAATAGTAATAAAAGAGATCAGGTTTTGCTTGGAGTTACTGGCTCTGGAAAAACCTTCACTATGGCAAATGTTATTGCAAGAACAAACAGGCCTGCATTAATTATGGCACATAATAAAACTTTAGCGGCGCAGCTTTACGAGGAGATGAGAGGATTTTTCCCTCACAATGCTGTTGGATACTTCATTTCTTATTATGATTATTATCAGCCTGAGGCTTATTCGCCACAAACAGACACTTATATTGAAAAAGACTCTTTAATAAATGAAAGAATTGATATGCTACGCTATTCTGCTATATGCTCTCTTTTGGAGCGTAGGGACACGATTGTAGTTGCGAGTGTTTCTTGTATATATGGTCTTGGTTCGCCTGAGAGCTATCTCAGCATGACCTTGACTTTAAGTGCTGGAGATAAGATTCATGTTAATGACTTTCTGAATAATTTAGTTAATCTCCAATATAAACGTTCTGATGTCAGATTTGAGCGAGGATATTTCAGAGTGCGCGGCGATATTATTGATATATTTCCTGCCTATTATGAAAATAAAGCTTGGCGTTTATCATTGTTTGGTGATGAAATAGAGGAAATTTCTGAGATTGATGCCATGAACGGCAATATTATCAGACGCATAGATACAGTCACCATTTTTCCAAATAGCTATTACACTACATCACGTGAGACTCTTTTGCAAGCAGTTCAATTGATTAAAAAAGAACTACATGAACGCCTGGATTATTACTATTCACAGAACAAAATTGTTGAAGCAAAACGCCTTGAGCAGCGTACTAATTTTGATATTGAAATGATGATGGCAACGGGAGTGTGTAAAGGTATTGAAAATTATTCGCGTTATCTTTACGGAATGAAAGCCGGAGATCCACCGCCTACATTGTTTGAGTATTTACCTAAAGATGTAATTTTATTTGTTGATGAAAGCCATGTAACCGTTCCCCAGATAGGTGCAATGTATAGCGGTAATGAAGCACGTAAAAAGAAATTGATAGATTATGGTTTTAGGCTACCTTCTGCTTTTGATAACCGTCCATTAAAATTGGAAGAGTGGGAGGCAATACGGCCACAGACTATTTACGTTTCGGCTACTCCAGGAAAATATGAATTAGAAAAGACTAATCACGCATTTATAGAGCAAGTTATCCGCCCAACAGGACTGACAGATCCCATCTGCATCATAAAACCAACAGGGAGTCAGGTTGATGATGTGATTCATGAGGCACAAGTGACGATAAAAAAAGGGTTTTGTATTCTAATTACCACATTGACAAAAAAAATGGCTGAAAAACTAGCTGAGCATATGAGTGAGCTCAGTATGAAAGTAACTTACCTACATTCAGATATTGGTGCACTGGAAAGAATTGAAATTATATGCAAATTAAGATCTAAAGAAATAGATGTTCTTGTTGGCGTTAACTTGTTGCGGGAAGGTCTTGATATTCCCGAGTGTGGATTGGTTGCAATTTTAGATGCTGACAAAGAAGGGTTTTTACGATCAGAGACTTCGCTCATTCAAACGATAGGTCGTGCTGCACGAAATGTTGAAGGCAGAGTAATTTTATATGCAGACAAAATTACTAATTCTATGGATCGTGCACTGAAAGAAACTGAAAGGAGAAGAAAGAAACAGACAGAGCATAATACACTGCATAATATTGTACCAAAAACTATAATAAAGCCTATATCAAATACTTTACGGGAAAAAGTGGTGATTGAGGATTTTAGTCAGAATGATCTAAGCAGTTTGAAAAAACAAATGTTGAAGCATGCTGAAAATTTAGAGTTTGAAGAGGCAGCAAAAATAAAAAGTATTATTGAAAGGTTTAATAATAGATCCACTGCATAATTAGAAAAAAGATGAATAATTAATAGCTAAACTGACTTTGATTTATCAACAATTTGAAAAAACATCATCTAAGTGGCAGAAAAATGAGCCAGTTCATGATAATTTCAAATTTTCACCTTTTATCTTATAGGTAATGATTGTTGAACTTATTTCTTTCTTGAGATTATGTACAGACTCTAACAAATTAAATCTCACAACAAATTTGTTGTTTCATAGCTTTTATATCATACTATAATTGCAACTGTTTTAACAATAATCAGAGCCTAAAAGAGGTTTATTATCAATGGACTATTTATAAAAAATCTTATGGAAAATAAAGCTTGGTTCATTTGGCTAATCAGTAACTTGATTGTTGTATTCAGCAATATGCAGATAATCTACACCTTTATAAGCGTGAATCTTGAAAAAGAACTTGGGCTCACAATCGCGCAAGTTGCACTAGCTAATTCAGCATATACTTGGACTTTTGCTATCTCACAATTTTTTAGTGGGGCAATGTTTAATGTTTTTTCCAGCAAAAAAATTTATTTTTTCTCATTGTCAATCATGCTCTTTGGTTTTTTTGTCCTTATCAAGAGTGACAATTTTGCCCATTTAATTTTATCTCAATTTTTGATCGCAATTGGAGCATCGTTTGGTTTTATTGGCGCTGCTCATGTAAGTAGCACATATTTTCCCCTTACTCAATTTGGACTGATGTTCTCACTAGTGCAGACAATTTCAAGTCTTTCTGCTTTGATGATTCAAATGTGCTTCTCTAGCTTGCTTGCCGAAGGTGCAGATTGGAAAAATCTTATTGTATGCGTAATATTATTTGGCGTATCGATATTTGTACTTATGTTTTTTTATCCGAAAGGACTTTCAAAAAAAAATTTGGGGGAATACACAATAAAGAGCTCTATAAAAACAGTAATATGTTCTGTACTAACAGTGCTAAAATTAAGAGATATCTGGATAACCTCAATAGTGGGTGCTATTACTTTTGGAACATTTTTAGCGCTTAATATGCTGTGGGCACCAAGGTTACTAAGCAACTTAGAACTCAATACAATGGAGTTAGGTGTGGCAACTGCAATATTGTGGCTTGGTCTTGCAGTTGGTGCTCCAATTGCAGATCTAATCTCAAATCTATTTAAAAATAGAAGGCACGTAATCTCTGCTTTTGCCACATTGCAAAGTATTTCAGCTATTATTTTACTATGCGGTAATTTAACAGTTCATATTATATACTTTTGTATGTTAATGTTTGGTTTTTTTGCAGGAGGACATATGCTTAATTTTACTGTTGGTAGTGAGATTGTTGAGCAGAAGTATATTAGCACATCATCATCCATTATCAATGGATTTATGTTTGTTATGAGTGGAATTTTAGTGTCAATTTTAGCACTTTTTTCAGATCATCAAATGGCGCTTTTCACAATATTTGCAATGTTAACATTTGCTAGTATTTTTAATTACGCTACAAAAGAAACATACTATAAAAATAAAGTAGCTGAATCTTGAGTCGATTGTTATATTATATTAACATACTGTAATAAATTATGACAACAAAAGACACAACAGTAACTAAGGCAACAATAGCTGAATGTATAAACCAGGAAATTGGATTATCGAAAGAAGACTCTATTGCAATAATAGATGATATATTGGATGAGATAAAAACGAGCTTAGCAAAGGATGGAATAGTAAAAATATCTTCATTTGGAACATTTTTGGTTAAAAACAAGAAAGAAAGACCAGGAAATATACCAAAGACATCGGAAAGGGTAGTAATTAAAGCGAGAAAATCAATTTCTTTTAGACCTTCAAAAATGATGAAGAAATTAATAAACAACCGATGAATAAGGAAAAATTATTTTACACAATTGGAGAAGTAGCTGAAGAACTACATTTGGAGCAGCATGTTTTAAGATTCTGGGAAAGTCAATTCCATCAAATTAAACCCATAAAACGGAAGGGAAGAAGACTATATGATCATAAGTGTATAGAGGCAATAAAGAAAATAAAATATATGCTATATGACAAAGGATATACAATAAAAGGAGTACAAAAGGAATTTGGTAACGATGTAAGAATTGATCATTATTCAAGAAATTTGTTGCAAGAACTTACCGATTTAAGAGACTATTTGACTGATAAAATAAATGAAGAAAGTAATAAATAGACGAAAAACACTATAAAGTTTTGTGAAAGTTGATATATCTAGAGATAAGTGTATGTGTCGTATAGCCTTGTTCTTTATATTATCAGCAATACTGATAAGCTGTGGCCTGCAAAAACCTGCACCTGTACTACTTAAAGGCGAAGAATTTTATGGGAAAAGAGACCTAGAGTACACAAGGGAGTATCATTTGATTAAAGAAAATGTTGATTCTTCGCTGCGAAAAGAAAGTAGAAAAGCCTTTGTAGATAAGGTATATAACAATAATGCACAAAGCATGTGTAAATTTGTAATACCGGTTAAAGGTGCAGTTACCTCTTCTGATAAAATATGTCAAGATGGCATAAAAATTACTGCTCAAAGTGGAACAAAGGTTATTGCTTCTGCACCTGGCAAAGTAATATACGTAGGCAAAGGCCTGAGGTGGTACGGAAATTTAATTATAGTGGAACATAAAGATAATTACATGACTATGTACTCCTATTTAAAAAACATACAAGTTGAAATTGGTGATAAAGTAAAACAAGGTCAAGTAATTGGATCTGCAGGTAAATCAAGCACACAAGATAAAGATCCGCAGATGTGTTTCACAATAAGGCATAATGGTCAAGCAGTCGATCCTTTAGTACATATAAACTGTGATTGAATTTATGAAATATGATTTTAAAAACGTTGAAAAATTCTACCAAAATAAGTGGGATTTTTCTGTAAGCAAAGATAGTAAAAAGAAGAAATGTTACGTGTTGGAAATGTTTCCATATCCATCTGGTAAGATTCATATGGGGCACCTGCGTAACTATGCAATAGGAGATGTTATAGCACGTTACAAGAGAGCTCATGGATTTGAGGTTTTGCACCCAATTGGCTGGGATGCGTTTGGATTACCAGCTGAAAATGCAGCAAGGGACAATAATATTAACCCTGCAGCGTGGACAAAAGAGAATATAGACAATATGCGTGCACAGCTAAAATCTATAGGTCTTTCCTACAATTGGAATCACGAGCTTTCCACATGTGAGCCTGATTATTACAAACACGAACAGAAATTTTTTCTGGATTTTTTAAAGCATGGTCTTGCCTATCGAAAAGAGTCGTGGGTTAATTGGGATCCAGTGGACCAAACAGTGCTTGCAAATGAGCAAGTGGTTGATGGAAAAGGATGGCGATCAGGTGCAGTTGTTGAAAAACGTAAGTTATTCCAATGGTTTTTAAAGATTACTGATTTTGCTGAAGATTTGCTTCATTGTCTGCAAAGTTTAAAAAATTGGCCAGAAAAAGTCAAAACTATGCAAGAGCGCTGGATAGGAAAATCTGAAGGTGTAATTATAGAATTTGAAATAGTTAGCCTGAATAAGAAATTAAAGATTTTTACAACTTCTCCTCATACTTTATTTGGAGCTTCTTTTCTTGCAATAGCAGCAGAGCATCCTATTGTGCAGGATATCATACTTCCAAATGCTCCTGAAGTTTTGTCATCCCAGTGCTTCGACACTGGGATCCAGGAAAAAGATGAGATTCCAGCGTCACGCGCTGGAATGACAATTGATGAAAAAATAGGAATTTACACTGGATTAAACGTAAAACACCCATTTCTTGATAAAGAGTTGCCACTTTATGTAGCGAATTTTGTGTTGATGGAGTATGGAGAAGGTGCGATTTTTGGTTGCCCTGCACATGATCAGCGTGATTTTGAATTTGCACAGAAGTATGGTTTACCGATTATTCCTGTAGTTTGTGAAGAGACCACAGAGATCTTAAAAGAACCGTACTTCGGTGATGGAGTGATGTTCAATTCTGAATTCTTAAACGGACTAATGATTAATGAGGCAAAAAAAGTAATCATAAAAAAACTTGAAGAAAAAGGAATAGGTAAGAAAACAATAAACTATCGTCTACACGATTGGGGAATTTCAAGGCAACGTTATTGGGGATGTCCTATACCTATTATACATTGTAAAGATTGTGGAATTGTTCCAGTTCCAGAAAAAGACCTCCCTGTTGTTCTACCAACGGATGTAGAATTTACAAGTGGTGGTAATCCCCTGGATAAGCACCCAACCTGGAAATTTGTTGATTGTCCAAAGTGCGGAAAGCAAGCAGAACGTGAAACTGATACATTTGACACTTTTTTTGAATCTTCTTGGTATTTTGCTGCATTTTGCAGTGAAAATAAATCGATTAATAAAGATACTTGTAATCGTTTTATGCCTGTTGATTATTACATAGGTGGAATAGAACATGCAATTCTACATTTGCTTTACTCAAGGTTTTTCTGCCGTGCTTTAACTAAATGTGGCTATTTTGACGTTAAAGAGCCTTTCTCTACTTTAATCACTCAAGGAATGGTCTGCCATATAACTTATAAAGATGAGAATGGCAAATGGCTCTTTCCCGAAAAAGCAAAAGAGTTGATTGCGAAGGGTGCTAAGATCCAAGTTGGAAAAGTCGAAAAGATGAGTAAGTCAAAGAAGAATACAGTTGACCCAAACTTTATCATAGAAAAATACGGTGCTGATACTGCTCGTTTGTTTGTATTATCCGATACCCCCCCAGAAAAAGATATGGAATGGTCTGATGATGGCGTGGAAGGTTGTTTTCGCTACATAAATAAATTGTGGCGTATGGTAGTGCAACTTAGGCCCGTAAACATACACTATGACAATGAAAACATTGTAGGTAAACTCCTAGAGTACAGAAAAAAAATCCATAAACTATTGCAAGGGCTTACAGATGACTTGGAAAACTGCAGATTAAACTGTGTGGTAGCAAAGTTTCGTGAAATGACAAATTTAATAGCTGAAATAGACGTAAAAACTGGAAAATCTCTTATTGATGAAGGTATATGCATACTAATCAGAGTAATTGAGCCATTCATGCCACACCTGGCTGAAAATTTATGGCAAAAAATAGGAGGCGAAGGTATGCTATATCTAAAGCCTTGGCCACAAGCTGATGAATCACTACTAATTGATAATATGGTAACTGTGGCAGTACAGATTAATGGAAAGTTGCGTGCGACTATCAAAGTAGAAACTGATTTACCTCAAGAAGAATTGAAGAAAATAGCAACAGGTTCTGTATCTAACAAAATCGATCAAAGCAAAATTCGCACTATATATGCTGTACCAAATAAGGTAGTAAACATAGTTATATAAAAATTTTGAGTAGCATGTCCCTAATTTCGTAGGTATACTTTTTTTGATATGAGGTTATATCTTTTTTAATATAAAGGATATATACTTGTGCATTATATATTTTTTTGTATGGGTAGTTATATGAAAATAAAAGGATTGTGTGTTTTAGCTGTTTTGCTCACTTCATCTCTAGCAGGTGCAGCTAGTAATAAAGCAGCTAGTAATAGTGCAAAAGAGCAGTACTACGCAGGTTTAAACTTTGGTGGTGGATGGGGCACTGGATTAAAAATAAAACCTGGCTTAGTTTTTGGTTATAATTATGATAAAAGCTCTAAGTTTGAACTTGAGATTCTCACCGACGTAAGTGATATGTTTGGTAAGGCAACCAAGAAAATGGGAGCTAGTTTATTAGCACATTACCGTTATTATCCTGACGTTGACATTGATCCTGTGAAACTATATGTCAGTGGAGGTTTAGGAGGACATCTACAAGTATATCCTTTTGACATTGTTGGCACTGAAACACTAGATAAAATACTGGGTGCTATTTCGTACAAACTGAAGGTTGGTGTTGATTATGAAGTTGCTCCACAGATAGTTGGTACAGCTGCTTTAACCGTAGGCGGGCAACTGAGTGGTTTAAAAGCAAAACAAATACCAGATGCGATGCTGGAAGTAGGAGTACGTCATAGTTTTTAATGCTGGATGGCATTGTGTACATGTTTAGGTGTAACCATAAGCAATGCTCAAAACTTGCTGCTAGCATGTTTGAACACTTATTTTAGTATGTTTTAAGGAATGTTACATATGAGTAATATGAAAATGAAAAAATTGTTTGCTATATTGCTTGCTTCATCTTTAGCAAGTACAGCTAGTAGTAGTGCAAGTGAGTTAGAAGATCGGTACGAAGATCGGTACGAAGATCAGTACTATGTAGGTTTAAACTTTGGTGCTGGATGGGGTGATATTTTTAAAATGAAACCTAGCGTTGTTTTTGGTTATAATTATGACAAAAATTCTAAGTTTGAACTTGAGGTTCTTGCTAACATAAGTGATATAACTGATAAAGTAAAAAGAAAAGTAGGAACTAGTTTGTTGGCAAATTACCGTTATTACCCTGATTTTGACATTGATCCCATTAAATTATATGCCAGTATAGGACTGGGTGGATATATCCAAGTATTGCCTTCTTTTGGCTTCGGTGGCAGTAGTACAGGTGAAACTACAGGCAAAAATGTTGCAGATAGCGGTGATTCAGGTAACATTGTGGATAGAGATGGTACAAAAAACGATAATAAAAGGGAAGAGGAAGAAAAGAGTCAAGAAGCTCCAGCTCTACTAGCTGTTGAAGCAAGCGAACTAAAGACTGACTCATCTTTAGTAGACAAAATACTGAGTTCTATTTCCTATAAACTGAAGGTCGGTGTTGATTGTGAAATTACTCAGCAGATAGTTGCTACAGTTGCTATTGCTGCAAGTGGGCAACTAAGTGCCTTCAAGCCACCAGTACAAATACCAGATGCAATCATAGAAGTAGGCATACGTTATAATTTTTAATGTTCTAAATTGCATATTTCTTGTAGTGAATAAGATAATCCTGCAAAGAGGTTTGCTATTTGGATAAAAATTCGATGTTATTATCTAGAGACGGGTATCTATTTTTCTTATGCCCTCAATTAATGAAATCAGAAGCATCAACTCCCCGCTGCAAGCAAGCAGCAATTACAGTGTTCATCATAAGAAATGCTATTGTCATTGGGCCAACACCCCCGGGTACTGGAGTAATAGCCTTGACTTTTTCTTTTACTCCCTCAAAGTCAACATCACCCACAAGCTTACTTTGATTTCCCAAGTTAACGCTATTTATGCCAACATCGATCACTATTGCACCTTTTTTTATCCAATCTGCTTGAACAAAATTTGGCTTTCCAACTGCTGCAACTACTATATCCGCTTTAGAGCAATAATCAGCTAAATCCCTACTTTGTGAATGCAAGATGGTAACAGTGCAATTTTCTTGCAACAATAGGTGAAACATTGGCTTACCCACAATATTTGATCTGCCAATGATTACCACATTTTTACCGGACAGATTATTTTCAACTGACTGAATTAAATGCAAAGAACCTTTGGGAGTACAAGGTATCAGACAATTTTTTTCACCTTTAACTAACCTGCCAACATTCTCATCATGAAAGCCATCTACATCTTTTTCAACACTTACTGTATTAATTATTCTGCTTGCACTGATGTGCTTTGGTAAAGGTAACTGAACTAAAATTCCATGCACAGATGAATCTTCATTTAATGTATTAACTTTTTCAATCAATTCATCTTCTGAGATACTATCAGGCAAAACAATAGTTTCAGAACTTATGCCTATTGATTCTGCTTTTCTTTGTTTATTACGAACGTAGACCTGACTTGCTGGATTGCTACCCACAAGAATTACTTTAAGACAAGGAAAAACATTATACTCTTTCTTTAAAATATCAATTTTTTTTGATAGCTCCTCACAGAGATCATTTGCTATTTTTTTACCGTTAATAATAATTGACATTTCCTTGCCACTCCTTGAAGTCAGGTAATGCGATATCAAATAAATTCAATACTTTACCAACAGCATGATTTACAATATCATCCAAAGATTTTGGTTTAATATAAAAAGCAGGCATCGGCGGAGCAATAATTGCTCCCATCTCCGTTAGTTTTAACATATTTCGGAGATGTCCAAGATGTAGTGGAGATTCTCGCACCATAAGAACTAATTTTCTTCTTTCTTTTAGAGTTACATCTGCAGCCCTTGTTAATAGATTGGAAGTCACCCCCGATGCTATTTCAGACATTGTTTTCATAGAACATGGAGCAATAACCATACCTGAGGTTTTAAATGAGCCGCTTGCTATTTTTTCTCCTATTTTTTCTTCAGAATAGTAAAAATCTGCAAGCGATATAATATCTTCAAGTTTTTCTTTAATCTCATGAGCTATAGTTATTTTTCCAGCACTGCTGATCACTAAATGAGTTTCATGATTGGTATTTTTTAGTGCCTCTAGAATCCGTACACCGTAAATAGAACCAGATGCTCCACTTATTCCAATTACAATCCTACTATTCACCTTCGTAATTCATTCCCAATGCACGTTTGTAGGTATAAAGTAATATTTCCTGTTCCTCCCTGTCATCATCATCCATCTTTCTTAGCCTAATAATCTGTTTCATCACTTTTATATCCCAACCTTCATCTGCAGCTTTTGCATATACATCACGAATGTGATCTTGCACATCCCTCTTTTCTTGTTCAAGTTTTTCGATTCTCTCTATATAGCTCTTCAAATCTTCAGCCGTTATTTTTACTGTATCTTCCATAGAACCCAACTAATTAATTGCTACTACAGTATTATCAGTTTTTACTTGTACTTCAATCATAGTAATAATATTTTTATCTTTTTTTAAAATCTTAAAGTAAAAACCGTACATGGAAAACTCTTCATTTTCTTCAGGAATGCGCTCTATCTCGTTTACAATCACACCTGCTAGAGTTGTAGCTTCTTCATCAGGAAGATCCCAATGTAACTGTCTATTAATATCCCTAATAGTAGATTTTCCTTCTATGTGATACATATTATCGGATATCTTTTTTATAAAATTCTCTGTGATCAAATCATGTTCATCTGAAATTTCTCCAACTATTTCTTCCAGTATATCCTCAAGAGTTACGATTCCCTGTAGTGCTCCATACTCATCAATAACAAATGCAAGGTGTTTCCTGTTTTTACGGAAGTTGTGAAGTTGTACACTGAGTGGCGTACTTTCTGGTATAAACCAAGGCTTTGACATAACTTTGGCAATCTCTATTTTATTATCCTTTTCACGCAAGGCATTTATTAGATTTTTCACGTGAACCACTCCAACAATATTATCTGGTTCTTTTTGCCATAAAGGTACTCTGCTATGGCTACTGGTTAAAATCTCTCTTATTAACTCTTCTTTGTTTCGATCTATATCAAGAGAAAATAAGTTTCTCCTGTGGGTCATAATTTGTGATATTTCTGTCTCAGCCAAATCAAGTATACTATTTAGCATATCTAAATCCTGTTGTAACATAGTGCCCTCACTGCGGTGAAGAGTAATCATATTACGCATTGCATCTGCTGCAGATATTACCTCCCTATTCTTATGAAGCCCACATAACTTCAGAATGATATTGACAATAAACTGAATGCCTAATGTCAATGGAGAAAGAACCTTGACAAAAAACAGCATAAAATAAGCAGAAAGTAATGTAAATTTTTCAGGATTTTGCATGGCGTAAGTTTTTGGTAAAACTTCACAAAATAGCAAAATACAAAACGTCATCATGAATGTTGAAAGAAATATGCCCTCACTCCCAAAAGAATTTATAAATATTACTGTAAATAAAGCAGAGCAAGTAATGTTAATAATTGTATTACACAGTAATATTGTTCCTATTGTTAATTCTTTTTTACCTAACAAAAGCTCTATTATCTTGGCTTTTTTGTTACCTTCTAGCTTTAGTTTATTCACTCGGGATCGGCTAATTGAGGTTAACCCTATTTCTGCTCCTGAGAACAAAAACGATAAAATCAATAAGAAAAAAATTGCTGACAATACTGAAATCAATAACCAATCCATTAAAGTATGATGTTATTGCGATATAGAAACAGAGTTGATTTTATATGTTGTAAGAAGCATTTGCAAGTCTATATATCTTTAATATAAAAAAATAAATCATGAAATATATCACACACTGCATTCACATGCATATTCTCAACAACAAGTGGAGGAGTTATTCTTATTACCCTATTATTTAAAATTTTAGTCATTATTAAGCCTTTGTCAAGAGATTGTTTAACAATTTTATCAGCCAAAGGTACTCTAAGCTCTATCCCTATCAATAAACCCTCCCCACGAACTTCTGAAACGATCTTCGGAAATTCTTCAGTCAAAGGCAACAACTTTTCTTTTAGATATTTACTGACCTTCTTAACATGGTCAAAAAAGCCTTCCTTTAGCATTACATCGAGTACTGCATTACCAACAGTCATGGCAAGTGGATTACCTCCATAAGTTGACCCATGAGTTCCTGGAGTGATTGCTTCTGCTATATAATCTTTTACTAAACATGCAGCCAGAGGAAATCCATTACCCATAGCCTTCGCACAAGTGAGCATATCAGGTTCAACTCCTATATTTTGATAGTAAAATAGAGAGCCAATCCGTCCATATCCGCATTGCACTTCATCAAAGCATAAAATTATTCCTTGAGCTTTTGTTATCTCTCTTACTTTTTTAAGATACTCTACGTCCAATGGATGTACTCCGCCTTCACTTTGTATGGGCTCTAAAAATATGGCAGCTGTTTCGCTATTGATTTTCTTTTCTAATGCTTCAATGTTATTTCGTGGAACTTTATCAAAACCAGAAAGGAGTGGAGCAAAACCTTCGCGTGATTTTTCATTTCCCCCAGCTGAAATTGCAGCAATACTGCGGCCATGAAAACCTCCTTCAATTGTAATGATGTGACTGCGCTTTTCTTGTCCATTTAAGTAGAAATAGCGGCGAATAAATTTAATTGCAGCTTCTGTTGCTTCAAGTCCACTTGAGCAGAAAAAAACTTTATCGGCAAAGGTAAGTTCTGTTAAACGCTGAGCAAGCCTTTCCTGCTGAGGAATAGTAAAAATATTAGAGCAGTGCCATAATGAATCCAGTTGCTCCTTCAGTTTATCTGTAATGTATGGATGACAATGCCCTAGAGAGGTTGTAGAAATTCCTGCAGCAAAGTCTAAATATTTTTTACCATCCTTATCGAAGAGATATACTCCTTCTCCTCTAACTATAGAAGCTTCAGATCTATTATAAGCGTTAACAACATGATCCATTTTAAATATTATCTATACTGTGCATGAAAAAGCTTTCCCTTAATATTGCTTAAACTAAAAATTGGGCTAATATTATACAGTTCAACATAAAATTCAGAAATTTAATATGTAAAAAAGTAAAACTACACCAATTCACATTCAGCAAAAAAGAAAGCTATTTCTCTATGAGCATTCTCTAGACTATCAGAACCATGCACTCTATTTTCACTAATATCATCAGCAAAATCACCCCTAATTGTACCTTTATCTGCCTGCTTTGGATCTGTAGCACCCATGATTTGCCTGTATTTACTGACTGCATTTTCACCGATTAAAACTTGAACTATCACAGACCCAGAAGTCATAAATTCCACCAACTCTCCAAAAAAAGGCCTATCCTTATGAATTTCATAAAACAGCTCTGCTTGTTTTTTTGTCAGCATCATCATTCTTTGTGCTATAATTTTTAGTCCAGATTTTTCAATATAAGAATTTATACTGCCTGTAATATTATTTTTTACTGCATCAGGTTTTAATATCGAAAGTGTTCTCTCAATTGCCATATCATTCCCTTATATTAAGATCGTATATTTATAGATTTATTTTATTATAAACTTTGATTTGATAAAAGCAATTTTTCACTTATAGTTAAGAATAAACCATCAAGGAGGTGTTTTATGGGGTGTTGTAATAAAAAAAACAACAAACCAGTCGATCCTAATGTTAAACAATCAATTGAAACTACACTTACTGCTAAAGAATGGGTTAATCAATTCAAGTCATCAATTTTTTGTGGGACAAAAGGATTTTTAACTTTTAATTTGGCATTTTTGAGTTATTTAGAGTATAGCTTACACAATAATACAAAATTAAAAGAAGGCGCTGTTTTTGCAATAAAAAGGAATACTATTCCATTTTTTGAAATGGCTATCATAGTGCCATTTGTTTGTCTTGCATTACCATCTATGATAGGTGGGATGAACCTCATGCATTGTGCGCTTATATGTGCTGCACTGATGGTTGCAACATGTTTTGTTGTGAGAACCTTTTACTTGCGTGAAAAGTTATTGAAAAAAATGACTAATAATGAAAATTATACCGAGGAACAAATAGAGCAGGAATTTAAGAAAGACACTATAAAATTTCCTATCTTTGATAAAAACAGACAGCATATTGAATATAATTCTCCTAATCCAGGACAACTAATGAATGAAAGTCCTCCCTCTCTTTTTGTTAAGGTTTTACTTTTCCCCCTTACGATTTTTCTGAAGGCTCTACAAAGCTGCATAATGATATCTTTGGCTGCTGTTGAACTTCTTGAAGCAGTGCCAAGTTTTTGTGTTGATGTGGTTTTCGATAGAGGCTTTGCATCTACACAGAGTAACATGAAGAGATCTGCTCATCTATTGTATGCCAGTGTAAGAAATTTAGTGCCTGTAACTAAACTTGATGAGTGTGTAGCTGATTTTATAGGCAAACCTGAAGAAAGGTGCTGTCAGTGAAGAAGGCAGTAATCTTATTTAACCTAGGCGGACCTGATTCACTAAGTGCGGTCCGTCCTTTCTTATTTAATCTTTTTTACGATAAAAGAATAATAAATCTACCAAATCCTTTTCGCTTCCTTTTAGCAAAGTTTATCTCCAAAAGGCGAGAAAGTACTGCACAAGAAATATACGAGCACATTGGAGGTAAATCGCCAATCTTGGAGAATACAAAAGCACAAGCTGATGCTTTAGAACTAAAATTAAATGAAGATGGAAACCATGTGTATAAGATATTCATCTGCATGCGTTATTGGCATCCATTTGCTGATGAAGTTGTTAAAAGCGTAAAGCAATTCAACCCTGACGAAATCATTCTGTTACCACTATATCCGCAATATTCAACCACCACAACTCTATCATCCATAGAGAATTGGCAAAAAAATGCCAAACTGGAATGTAACACAAAAACAATTCACCATTATTATGACAATGAAGACTTTATTAAAGCTCATGTTAATCTGACGTCTAAATATTATAAATTAGCTAGCAAAATCGGTAAGCCAAGAGTCCTATTCTCGGCTCATAGCTTACCTCTTAGTATCATTAAAAAAGGCGACCCTTACGCTTCACAGATAGAAAAAACAGTAAAATTAATAGTAAAAAAATTGAATATTGAAGATCTTGATTGGGGAATATGTTATCAGAGTAAGGTTGGCCCTGTAAAATGGTTGGAGCCTAGCACTGAAAGTGAGCTATCACGCGCAAAAGACGATAATATACCTGTAGTTTTATCACCTATATCTTTTGTTTCTGAGCATTCTGAAACACTGGTTGAACTTGATATAGAGTATAAAGCAATTATCAAAGACGGATATTACTTTCGCGTACCAACTCTCAGTACTGATCTCTTATTTATCAAGTGCTTGGCCGATTTATGTTTAGATCACTCTCAAAGTACTGATTTATAGCACTTTTCTTTTTAGATTTTTATAGTATAATATTAAAAAGTTATTATTTTATTATCTACTTATGCCAAAAGGTAAGCCAAATACATTTATAGAAAGTATACATGATGCTCACAATCATGATATTAGAAAGATGTATTGTATTGCAGTAGGTTTAACAGGCATATTGTGTAAAATTTCATTGCAATTCTGTTGCGAGTTTATTGATAACAACAGATCCAATATTTGTACTATATTAGATATTTCTAAGTTCATAAAACTACCAACATCAATAATATTTGCTCTTCACTTTGGTCTCAATTTAGCTGGATATAAATCTAAAAAACTTCAGAATGGTAAAGGGGGAAATGAACCTGAAAAACCAATACAGGTTGTGGGTAGCTTAGCCTTCTTGGCAAACTGTGTCATAGGAATATTGATGCAGACAAAAATCATTCATTTCTTAGCTAGAAACAACAAGGATGTAATAAGTTATATTAGCTTAACATCAGCAGTTCTATTTCTATTTTCAGAATGCATAAACTGTTATTATACATGGAAGAAGTATCTAGATAATAAGGATTCTGAAAAGTCTGCTAAATATGGCAAAGAAGTTATTTTTAGCACATTCGCTTTGTCATTGGGCTTGTTAAGCTTCATATTAAAAAGAATGGAACTTCCAACCATACCAATAGACTTGGGTGGTGGCATAATCTATAATTTCAACTTAACTGTTACGGTCAGTTTGATACTAAGCATAGCATATCTAGTATCAAACATCGATAAGTTTGTCAATCAACCTAATAATGGTACTGATCCTTCTACTGGACTTGATGACGCTCACCATATTCAGCATAATGGCAGCATTGTAGAAATTAATTATTAGAGATGAAAAGACTTAATTTCTACTGCCAATGCTAGCACTGCTAATTTGCTAACAATATTCCAAAGTGGCAAAGTTTTATTTTCTTGGCTGATGTCATAAAATTCACAGTCAGTGGAATTCAAGCTAGAATATACATCTTTCCTGCTATTACATCGGTATAAGTAACATGTTGGAGTATCTCCTATATAGTATATTAGCGGTTCTGCAGAACTACTTTTAAATATGTCAATAGTTGGTACACCTTCTTGTATAATAACACTATTGATTGCTATTCCTTCTTTTATCTTTTTCATTTTATGACGCTTTTTTTTATTGAGATTTAATATTTCCTTTCCACTTGTTGCTGTTATAATGCCCATTCCATATGTGCCATTGCTTGCTTTGATAAAAACGTAAGGTTGTGTTTTTATTTCATATTCCTCATATTTTTTTTGCACTAGAGATAATATTTGGTCAACTTTAGTCGCTACTGCTCCTAGTGATGAATCATCATTAAAGTCAACTCCATTACAGCTTTCTGTAAGCACAGAAATAAGCCATGGGTCCATTTTAAATTCGCCACAAAATTCGGACACTAATTTTTGATAGATTTCAAAATATTGAAATTTCTGCCTACTGTGCCAGCCATATAATGGACTTGGCACTATCTCTTGTTTTACGTTTTCTAACGTGTCTGGAATGTGGCTCGTCATATCACGATTCAGTATAATAATATCAGGCACAAATCCTGAAGTTGTCTTCAGCAAAGAGTTTTCTTTCACAACAGTTTCATACTGTTCTATTAAATTGTACGTTTCATTATGAAAGAGGCCAATTCTAGTTTCAAAACCTGCGAGTTGCAGTACCTTTTCTATAGCAAATACATTTTCTATATACATTTTATTTCGTGTGTGATTCTCCGGTATTATAAGGGCCTTTTTATATTGTTTTGTTTCGAAGTAGCTTTTTATCAATTTTGCTGCTATCGCTTTTGATACTTCACTTAGGTTATTAAACCCTGCAGGAAATAAATTGGCGTCTACTGGAGCAATTTTGTAGCCTGAATTCCTAAGATCTATGGAGCTATAAAATGGTAATGTAAAACCATTAAATTTTGTTTTGAACCAATTATTTATATCTTTTTCCAGATTTGGATGAATTATGTTTTGCATCTACACTTTAAATGTTATAAGAAAAGTACTATATTATAAGTTATAATCTTAATATAATATAACGAATTAAAATAACAAAAAAATGATTCATCATGACAGCAGTAAAATGTATGGTACTACTATACTGTCAATTAGAAGAGACAAAAATGTAGTAGTAATAGGTGATGGGCAAGTCTCGCTAGGCCATACCGTTATAAAATCTGGAGCAAAAAAAGTTAGGCGTCTTTCTGGTGATTCCGTAATTGCCGGTTTTGCTGGAGCAACAGCTGATGCATTTACTCTCTTCGAAAGGCTAGAATCTAAACTTGATAAGCACCCAGGACAGTTAATGAGGGCATGTGTTGAACTTGCAAAAGACTGGAGAATGGATAAATATCTAAGAAAATTAGAAGCTATGATGATCGTGGCAGACAAGTCCATTTCATTGGTCATTACAGGAACGGGTGATGTTCTTGAACCTGAAGATGGCATTGCAGCCATTGGCTCTGGAGGAAATTTTGCTTTATCTGCAGCAAAAGCTTTGATTGACGTTGAAGGAATATCAATAGAGGAGATTGCAAAAAAGGCTATGAAGATAGCTGCCGATATATGTGTTTATACAAACCATAATCTAATTATCGAAAAAATAGAGGAGTAATATGTCAAGAACTTTGTGTGCCAATTTTTCTAGTCAATCTGTAGCAGGTCAATTTGATAATAATGATGACTATAATGAGAAAAATAGCCTCTATGAAAATGAAGGTACAGGAAGTAGCAGCATTCAAAGCTCACAAGCTTTATTAGATGATCTACCACCACAGAAGATAGTTAAAGAATTAGACAGATTTATAATCGGGCAGAATGATGCAAAGCGCGCTGTTGCTATTGCACTCAGAAATCGTTGGCGTCGAAATAAAGTCCCACTTCCACTACGTGAAGAGATTATACCTAAGAATATACTCATGATAGGCCATACGGGAGTTGGTAAAACTGAAATAGCTCGCCGTTTAGCAAAGCTTGCTGGTGCACCTTTTATAAAAGTTGAAGCAACGAAATTTACTGAAATAGGATATGTTGGACGTGATGTTGACTCGATAATACGTGATTTAGTTGACGCAGCAATAGTTTTAGTTAAGGAAAAAGCACGTAAAGCCTTAACTAAAAAAGCTTTAGGTTTGGCTGAAAAGATAATAGTCAACTCCATGGTTGGTGAAGATGCAACCGAGGAAAGCAAAAAAGTTTTCAGAGAAAGACTGAGAAATAAGGAATTTGAAGATGGAGAAGTTTCTATTAACGTCAGGGAGAGCAAAGGTATGTTACCCACTTTTGATATACCTGGCATGCCAGGTGGGCAAATTGGTGTGATGAACGTAACAGAAATCGTGGGCAAGATGTTTAATGGGAGCAAAAAAACAAAAACTATTACAGTTAAAGTGAAAGAAGCACGTGAAATATTGATTAATGAAGAAAGCGAAAGGTTAATGGATGAAGACAAGATAATCAAAGAAGCGATTGATCTTGTTAGCAATGAAGGCATAGTGTTTTTAGATGAAATAGATAAAATTGCAGCACGTACAGAAATAAAAGGTGAAGTCAACAGAGAAGGAGTGCAGCGCGATCTGTTACCATTACTTGAGGGAACAACTGTTTCAACTAAGTATGGCCCCGTAAAAACAGACTATATATTATTTATTGCATCTGGTGCTTTTCATTTATCTAAGCCATCTGATCTTTTACCAGAATTACAGGGTAGATTGCCAATTAGAGTGGAACTTAAGGCGCTTACTCAAGAGGATCTAATAAAAATATTAAAGGAACCAGAATCTAGTTTGTTAAAACAGTATATAGCGTTAATGAAAACGGAAAATGTAACACTTGAGTTTACTGATGATGGTATAGAGACTATAGCTGAAATAGCATTTACAGTTAATAGAGAAGTGGAAAATATAGGTGCAAGAAGACTTCATACTGTCATGGAGAAGCTTTTGGATGAAATAAGTTTTATCGCTTCTGAAAAAAATAGTGAAAAATTTGTTATAGATAGCAAATATGTAAGAGATAAACTAGAGTCAATTTCAAAGCAGCTTGATTTATCTAAATTTATACTTTAGAGGAAGCCTACTTTAAGTAATATAGAGCATTCAAGAGGTTTTATTTTTTCTTACTTCGTAATTCTTTAAGCTATTTTTCAATAGTAGAATTCAAGCTTAAATCAATTATTGCAATATCACAATCTATGCCTTTTGTTAACACATCAGTTAAAAGATCAGGTGGAGAAAGAACTGTTCTTTTATTACCAGCTCTCATTCCCACAACTCCAAGTTCTATAGCAAGTGGTATTTTTTTGTCACCAACCTTAAACTGCACTATTTGATCTTTGATTATATACTCACCATTATGTCTCTTTATGCTATATTGAACTGATATCTCATCGCCACATTTTACTCGTTTTCCAGTTTTGTTAATTAAGTCATTAAAAATCATTAGGTTATTTATTGAATCAGGATATTTATCTTTTACTTCAATCAGTTTGATGTAATAAGAGTTAAAACTCATTTTGTTGTCATCAGCGGCAATAGTAACTACACGCTCTCCACCTTCTTTCATACCTATTACCCCTAAACTCACTTCTTTTAAGTAATCCTGACCTATTTTCAAATTGACATCAGTCGGAAGTAGCGTTGCTAGGTTGTTGGAGACTTTGTACATTTGTAGCAGAACTTCTTGGCCACAGAAAACTTTACTGCCACTACCTTCAGTAATTTCATAAAAGTTTATCATCTCTTCTTCTTTTTGCTGTGTTATTTCTTCTAAATATTCTGCTAACCCATGCTTTTCAATATAACGATCAAGAGCTGATTCAAGTATCGGCCTGACCAAATAACTTGCTATCATCTGTGTCAAACCACCATGTGTAGCATTTATTTCGTAAAGCTTTTCCCTTTTCTCTGGTTTATCTTTGTTTATATAAACAATCGTAATTATAAAAGCAGAAGCTAAAGTGAGAATCATTACTACAGAGATAAACATTTGTAATATAATTTTTCTAACCATCTTTTTTTACTTGATTCAATAAATCATATAAGTCATTAGTATTCCCTGAAAGCATACTTAAATTATCTGAGGCCTGTTTAAAGAGACTATCTATATAGTTTTCCATTTCATTTTTTCCAAGCACGGACATTAAATTGTTTGTTTTATCTTGCTCATAATCTTCGATATCATCCTTGGCTTGAAAAATAAGCCCTAGATTTATTCCATAGTTATATAATGCTTCCCGCTCCTTGTCTGTAGCGCCTCCTATTATAGCCCCTATTTCACATGAAGCTGCAAATAGTTTTGCAGTTTTCATCAAATGAATTTCTTTTATTTTGTCAAAATCTGCACCTATATCTAAAATCTGCCCTCCCACCATTCCCTTCATTCCTATTGCTTGAGAGAGCACTTTTATGATCTCACAATTTAACAAAGATAATACCTCAAAAGCCAGGGTAAGTAATGCATCTCCGGCCAGTACTGCTGTTGCTTCACCAAATTTTTTGTGGCAGCTTGGCTGGCCTCTACGGGTGTCACTGTTATCCATACATGGCAGATCATCGTGAATTAGGGAGTAAGCATGAATAAATTCAATTGCTGCTGCTGCTGTTATTGCTTTTTCAACCTTTATGTTGAATATCGACGAAGATGCTATAACTAAAAAAGAACGTATATGTTTTGCAGGAGCAAGAAGCACATAACGCATAGCTGATATAAGTCTATTCTCGCTATTTTCAGGTAAGAGCTTATTCACTTCTACAACAAGCAAATTTTTTGTTGTTTCGTCTAGCATTTTTAAATTTATTAACTATCGAGTGCTAAGAGATAGGAAGTTTTTAATAGTTTATATAATCATAAAAGCTATTGCAAACATCAAAATTTCTTATAACATCAGAGAATAGGTTATTTTTTAGTAAGAAATGAGCGAATTGGCAAAAAGCACTAGGGAAGATATAGAAGAAAAAGTAAAGAAGATTATACTAGAGCACATCAGTAAGGATGTAGAGGGATTTAGTAGTTCTTCAAAGCTTTCAGACCATGGCACAGATAGTTTAGATGCAGTTGAAATAATCATGGCAGCTGAAGAAGAATTTGGTATAGAGATTCCTGATGAAGATGCGCAAAAAATGGAAACTATGGAACAGATAGTTGAATATGTAGTAAACAAAGCAAACAATTGATGTTGAATGAGCAAAAGAGTAGTAGTTACCGGTGTTGGCTTAATTACTCCACTAGCAGCAGATGTTAATAACACCTGGTTAAAGCTGAAAGAAGGTAAATCTGGCATCAAAGCAATCAATACAGATAGGTTCGACTCTTCTGATCTTGCTTGTCAGGTTGCAGGGCAGGTGCCTGTGCAATCCGATAACGTTGAGCATTATTTTAATCCACCAGATTATATTTCTGAAAAAGACCTAAAAAGAACAGATCGTTTTATTCACTACGGAATTGCAGCAGCTGTTCAGGCAGTAGAAGATTCACTAATTTTGGAAAATAAAAATATTAATAAAGAGCGAATAGGTGTAGCTATTGGTTCTGGTATAGGTGGTCTTCCGTCAATTCAGGAAAATGTAATTACCATGCAGGAGAAGGGGCCTAGACGTGTTAGCCCATTTTTTGTTCCTGCAAGTCTAATAAATTTGATATCTGGTCATATTTCTATTAAATACGAATTTATAGGTCCAAATGACTCAGCGGTAACTGCATGTGCAACAGGTGCGCATGCGATTATAAACTCAGCAAGAGCTATAAAACTCGGTGAAGCTGACATTATGATTGCAGGCGGAGCAGAAAGTGCGTTATGCAGAGTTGGAATTGCAGGTTTTGCATCGATGAAGGCGCTATCAACTAAATTCAATGATAAGCCTGAAGAGGCCTCAAGGCCATGGGACGAAGAACGCGATGGATTTGTCATGGGCGAAGGGGCAGGTATATTAGTTCTGGAAGAATATGAACATGCAAAAAAAAGGGAAGCAAAAATATATGCAGAACTCACTGGATATGGGTTAACAGGAGATGCGCACCACATCACAGCACCACATCCAGAAGGAAGAGGCGCACTGAAGGCAATGGAACTTGCTTTAAGGAGTGCACAAGTAAGCCCAAGTCAAATTGGGTATATCAATGCACATGGGACTTCAACAACACTTGGGGATAAAGTTGAAGTAATAGCAATGAAGCAGTTATTCGGTGACTATGCCTATAAAATACCTGTTTCCTCGACTAAATCTTCTATAGGACATTTACTTGGTGCCGCAGGAAGTGTTGAAGCAATATTTAGTATCCTTGCATTAAACAATGGAATTGTTCCACCAACTTTAAACCTACACAAACCTTCAGAAGGGTGTGATTTAAATTTTGTACCACTTAAAGCTCAAGAGCATAAAATTCAATATGCGCTTTCTAATTCATTTGGTTTTGGTGGTACCAACGCGTCTCTCATCTTTGGAAAGGTGTAGTTAATTATGCTATTTTGAATCGACTACGAAAATGTCATTCGAGTAGCTGAAACTGGAATCCAGTTAAATTGGTCAGCATAAAAGTAATGTTGAAATATAACATTTTGATGATGATGAAGAAATGGATCCCAGTGTCAGCTACTCGAATGACAGAAGAAGAAAAAGCAAAATTTTGCCTTTTACCGCTAACCTATTATACTTACTTGATAAGTTCTATCGCTTGATTAAATGCATAAAATATTAGTAAGAAGTAACCATAAGCCCTTGATTGGAAAAATCAAGATTAATGGTTCAAAGAATGCCGTCTTGCCAATAATGGCGGCAAGCTTGTTTAGTAATTCTTCAATAACTTTGCATAACGTACCTGATTTAATTGACGTGCATTTGATGTCTGAGCTGCTTAAGAGTCTTGGTGCAGAAGTAAATTTTATATGCAATAAAGACTATAAAGCAAATCATACTTTGGAAATTGACTGTAGCAATATCAATAACCATTTAATATCACATGAAATTGCAAGCAGACTGCGAGCATCTTTTTTAATGCTAGGTCCAATGCTCAGCAGATTTGGTAGAGTTTCAACAGTATTTCCTGGTGGATGTAATATTGGAAAACGTCCTGTTGACATTCATATCAAGGCACTTGAAGCAATGGGAGCTAAAATTGAAATTGATAGCTGTAATATAACTGCAACAACAAAGGGAAAATTGCAAGGCAAAGAAATAACATTTGAAAAAGTAAGTGTTGGCGCAACAGAAAATATAATAATGGCAGCAACACTTGCAGAGGGAGTAACAATAATAAACAATGCTGCAATCGAGCCGGAAGTTCTTGATTTAATAGAGTTTCTGAAGAGTATGGGTGCCAATATTGAAGTTAATAATACAAAAATCACAATAGAGGGTGTTGAAGCATTAAATGGGTGTGAGCATAAAATAATACCAGATCGCATAGAGGCCGGTACTTATGCTTTGGCTGCTATCATTACCGACGGCGAGCTAAAGTTAGAAGGAGTAAGTTTGTCTGATATAGAATGTATTGCAAATGAATTGAAGACTATAGGAGCCAGAGTTGAGTTACATGATGATGGTATTATTATTTCTAGAAAAAATGGCTCTATTAAATCTGCTCACGTTGCAACAAATCCATATCCCAACTTTCCCAGTGATATGCAACCACAACTAATGTCTGCTATGTGCATTGCAGATGGAATATCAATCATTGAAGAGAACGTTTTTGAAAGTAGATTTGCACATGCAAATGAGCTAAGAAAATTAGGTGCTAATATCAGCATCGAAAAAAATAAAGCTACTATAAGTGGAATAAAGAGCTTATCTGGAGCTAATCTATATGCTAATGACTTAAGATCAACGGCAGCTTTGGTGCTTGCTTCTTTGTTGGCTAAAGGAGAAACTACAATAAATAACTCACATCATTTATGGAGAGGATATGAGGCAATGCACGAAAAACTCAATTCATGTGGAGCTGATATCTCTGTTTCATCTTGAGAATATATTATGAATGAGACAACTAAGCGAACTACAGTAAAAGAGATAGATAAAATTCTATACGAAGAACATAAGGTGTTAGATCATGGATTTGTTCGAGTGATTGATTATATGGGCTCTGATAGCGCCATAGTTCAAGCTGCTCGCGTTTCTTATGGAAAAGGAACAAAACAGATAAATCAAGATGAAGCGCTTATAAAGTATTTGATGAGGCATCATCATACAACTCCATTTGAAATGTGTGAAATTAAGTTTCACGTGAAACTTCCAATTTTTATTGCAAGACAGTGGATAAGACACAGAACTGCAAATGTGAATGAATATTCTGGAAGGTATTCGATACTTGATAATGAATTTTATATACCAGAACCAAAACAGGTTGCAAAACAATCTGATAATAATAAACAAGGCAGCGGTGAAGCTTTTGATTCAAATACTTCCAAAGAAATAATAGATTCTCTAATAAATGATTCTAATTTAGTATATTCTCATTATGAGAAATTTATTGAGCAGGGCCTTGCAAGGGAAATTGCCCGAACTAATCTAACACTTAATTACTATACTCAGTTTTATTGGAAAATAGATTTACACAACCTTCTTCACTTTTTAAGGCTTAGAGCTGATCAGCACGCCCAATATGAAATTAGAGTCTATGCAGAAGTTATGTTGGACATAGTGAAGAAATGGGTTCCGCTGGCCTATAATGCTTTTGTTGAATACTCGCTAAAATCAGCCTGCATTTCAAAAACTGGTCTTGAAATAATTCGCAAGCTAATAAAAGGAGAAAATGTTGCGAGAGAAGAAAGTGGCATGGGTAAAAGAGAATGGGATGAGTTGATGTCTATACTTTGTAAATAACCAAAAAGATCAAGATATGTACGTTCACAGACTTGCAGGTGTGAACAACAATTGATTCATGCCTTTATCAACTGATATATCAATTATTTTTGAATTTGTTCTTTCTGTTATTTCATAAAGCTTTTCAGCTTTCTTTAACATCAGTGTTGCATTTCTAAGCGTAATAAAAATTTCGCAATAATCTGGAGAATTTTCAACATACATATTATATGAATAATGGTTTACAGCAAGTTCTATTGCCCTACAAACTTCCTCTAATGTAAAATTAGCAACTCCTGTATCAGGACAAAAGCCAATCGCTCCTTTACTAGGATCAAAAAATATGTATTTATCATTCTCTGCTTTATATACCAACATAGAATGAGCAATATTCTCGTCATCTTCATCATCTGCTCCATTACAAGCATAACAAGAAAAACTAAATTCTAAGTAGCATCCTATCTCTACATCATTTAAAGCACGTTTGATTTGTTCTTGATTAGTATAGACCCATACCTCTGTTGAAGATAAATCGTTACATGCTTGTCCATATATCGTCTCATCATAAAATGGATCTCCTTCTCGCCTTTCAATGCTCTGAACATCGAGAACAGGTAAGAATTGCAATAAAAACTGCATCATTAATAACTCAATCGTTTGTTCTTTTCTTTCATCAATATAGTCCATAAAATCTTGTTCAGATATAATATTACCAGACTCGAGGAATTGAACAAAATCTTTCCTATTCTCTAATCTTATAAAGGTAATAAAGTAATTTAATGGGTGACATAACCCTTCTTCAGGGTCAAAATCTAAAATTTCTTCAAATCTACTTTTTAATTGTCCAATTCCAGATATGCTATCTGACATGAAATCATTCAAATGAAATTGAATGGCTTGCTCACTTTCAAATAATTTATTGTATTGTTCTTCAGCTGATAAATCTGGTGTTTTATATACATATCTACCATTTTCTCTATGTATACCTTCTATATCTTTAATTATACCTTGTTCTACATTTTTACTGATAGCAGTTTTATGCTTCCCTCTATTGGCAAATTGATTTAAAAACTCCGCAATTTCCTGTTTTGAGAGTCTTGTTTCAACTTGTCCATCTTCTCTATCTTCAGTTTTATAAAACACTTTAACTCTAGGATGTTCCTTATCAGTATAGACTTTTAATACAATAGATTGAGCAATGCGATTAACATATTTTGGCATATTGATTATTAAGATATTAACTATGTATCTTAATAACAGTATAACCTACACCACTTGTCAATTAATATATTAGTAAATTAGTATTATTTATTATATAAAAAAGTAAATTACATAGTGGATGGTCAGTGCTTAACACTGGAATCCAGGAATTTTGATTCTAAATTTGGTATTGATTTTAAATTAAAATAAATGTTTGTGATGAGATTATATGAAAAACTGGATCCCAGACTGGGATGACAAGAGAAGGAAACACTGGGATGAAAGAAGATGAAACCACTGGAACGTTTATTTTTGAAAGTAAATTGCATAGCAGATGGTCAGTGCTTGACACTGGAATCTAGTTTCACCTTATGATGGTTTTATTCAAGTAGCCTCTATCCAAGTGCCCCTTTGGTGTCATCAGAGTAGCTGACACTGGGATGGCTTTGTTGCATCACACTTTATGAGATGGTGATTTATGGTAAATTCATGTAACTATCTCAAATTTAGCCATACCAATATCAGTGAATTTATTAAGCAAATAGCATTTAGTTCTTTTTCTCGATTTATCTCAGATTTATTCCTAAACAAATACTTGCTTCAACCTTGAGAAAAATCCTTCTATATAAGATCTTTTCCCATAATGTACTTCCTTTTTCCACTCTTTTACACCATCTTGTCCATATAATTTTATTAACCTAATAGCAGCATTTCTGTCAGACATATAATCTATTTTTGAATGTTCTGCTGCATCCTTTTTTGGTAGAACTTTTGTCTTTATATCGTATTTCTTACACAATTTATAAAGTTTTTGCCTATCGTATGCCCTATCTGCATATAATGCTTTTATTTTGTGCTGAAAATTAACTTCTTCAAGCAAATCGCAAGTGGTCAGAGTAGACGCCATTACTGTATCTTGCAGCTATAGCTTTTTTACTATTCACACTTAACATAACATGTAACTTTCTTACTTGCTCGTAGCTTCGGTACTTTCTATCTGCACTGTTTTCCTTACTGTAGCCAGGAGTGTTACTGTAAATTTGTGCTATCTATGATAATTTCAATATTTTCCATGTTGCTTTTATCAATCCTGCAATCATTTATCTTAATATTAAGTTTTTTTTGATGCTTGTGAATAGCTGCAAATTTTTTCCTATTTGTTGCAGATATCCTTTTATAAACCCGACTGTTTGTCTTAAACCAATTCTAAAGAAACTGACGATTATATGCACTAAAATCACAACTTTATCACTATAAATATAGTTGCCGCCCTGCATTTTTGGACTATTTTCATACCAATTTTCGATAGCTTCATCGATGTAACGAAAAATATTCCCCCTTTTTTCAAGGAATTTGTTATATTCGTTTTGGTTACTGACTTTCATTTTCTGTGGCATATTTTTTCTTCAACAGTTAAAAAGCCCATTGGGATCCAACTAAGTTACTTTACAACGTTTTTTGCACAAAAGGACTGGATTCTAGCGTCACGCGCTAGAATGACATCAACTTTTGAATTCCAGTTATGCAAGAAATCTATTCATTTGAAACTTGTTTGAGAAACGTAGCTATAAAAACCGCAGGTACCAGTTGGTTTTTATTAGCTAAAGTAAAGGTCAAATATCTGGAATTCTGGACATAAAATCCCCCTGTAAAAAAGATTAGAAAAAAATGCAGTGCACATACGACAGATATACACTGAAGAATACATTTTTAATAAGTTTGATTAAAAAGTCTGCAGACTAAAGATAGATTTTGAGCTCTTAAAATATCTCTATTTGTAATTATAATGAGATTTAAAATATGCGGAAGTAATTTTTTGTGTCCGCTTAGCAGGGTGGCAAAATAAGATAGACAGATACATTTTTGCGTCAAAACGCTCCTCAAATGTATCAACTCGGTCCTGTGATTCCTTCTCCACTAATTTGTTCAGTAGCTGGAATACCTAATTTAGTACGTGGGTTCACTTCGTGAACTTTCTCATTAACCTTTTTTTCTACATCTTCTATGTCACTACCAATTGCCATAATTGCAGGTTGAAAATCTTTCATCAAATCTAGCAATTTCTGCATATCTTCCTCATGAGTACTAGTACCCTTGCTTATAAGATTGTTCAAAAGACCAGCCTTATCTTCCCCTATTAACTGTCCTATGGCTGCTAGTTGCTCTTGATTCTGAAGCATTTTTATTATTTTTATTTCATTACTAAGCATTGTTCTTTTTCCTTCATCAGCTTCAAGATTCTTTTCCATTAAATTGCTTATTAACTTTTCAAAATTATTCTCTCTTGCTTGAATTGTAGGCAATTTATCGATCACATCTTTCACAAAACTTTTCACTTCTTTTCCTGCTTTCATCGCTCCTTCTTTTATCTCACCTCTATGCTGATATATAGCATAACCAATAGCAGCTATAGCAACTAGTGCTACAAACCCTACTAATGCTGCTCCGCCAACAATTAATGCACCAGTCACTCCTCCTACTGTTAATAAACCTGCTAGTGCACCTGTTAGTGTTGTCACTGCTGCTCCACTTATTACCCCCTGAGCTAACAGTTGGTTACCTAAAGCTTCAAGCTCTTTCTCCATGCCTTCTGTTTTATCTGCTAGTTTTATAAATTTTTCTAATTCAACTTTGTTCTTCTCAAAATTCTCGAACATAAGACTCATTACACCCTCAATAACAACTGGTTTGTTCATCAGAAATTTACTGATATCTGATTTGTCAGAAGTTTCACCTTTCTTTTCAAAGCCATCTAGTATTAGTAGACTATCCAATTTTTGTAACAAATCCTCTTTTCCAATAATATATTCCACTACACTTTCAATTAACTTCTCGGAAATAGCTGAGTTTGCTGCACCACCTTGTACCATATTCAATTCCCATCAATTATAAATATGCCTAATTATATATACTAATTATTAATTATATTATAATTGACATAAAATAATTACTCCTTTCCAAATATGGAATTTGTATTACAATACCTAGATTATATGAAATCAAGGTATTTTATGGGTGAGAAAAAATTAAGAGCCGCTGTGGTTTTATCAGGATGCGGCCACCTCGACGGCACAGAGGTGAGAGAAGCAGTTTTAAGTTTGCTTGTGCTTGATCAGCAGGAAGTTGAAGTCACGTGCTTTGCTCCTGATGTTGATATCACACAAGTTATGAATCACAAAACAAAAGAAGCAGTAAAAGAAAAAAGGAATGTACTTGTAGAATCAGCAAGAATTGCAAGAGGTGAGATAAATGATTTAAGAGAAGCTAAAGCTGAAAATTTTGACATGCTAGTCGTACCTGGTGGATATGGAGTTGCGAAAAATTTATCTGACTTAGCTGAAAATAAAACAGTAATGCCTGAGTTTGAAAGATTAGTCTCAGAGTTCTTTGTTGCAAAAAAGCCAATAGGAACTATATGTATATCTCCAGCCATTATTGTTTTAATTTTAAGTAGCAAGATAGGTAAAGAAGAAAGTAAGATTAAGGTAACTATAGGAAACGACAAAGACCAGTTGATAGAGAAGCTCGGCGGCGAACATATAACATGCGATACAAAGCTATCAATAGAAGACGAAAAGCATAATATATTTTCCTGCTCTGCTTATATGCGTAGTGATGAAAGTACACACTCTGTATATCAAGGAATAAAACACATGATTGACAGTATGGTGAAAAAAATTAATAAAAAAACCAAACAACCATTTCTCTAAAGTGTAGTTTCTTATACAATTAATTATGTTATACTTCCAGTTGCATTATTGCTGTAGCCAAACTAATCTATAGTTGCTTATTAATGATGAATTGTATTTAGTATATAAATTTAGTTCTTTTTTTTATAGATTTAAATATGTTAGATCTTTTTTATATTAAAAGTGAGTGTTGTATAGATGGTCAGTGTGATACTTATGCAGGAGAAGTGAGTATTAATGATGTCATGTTGGGCAAGTTTAGCCTAAATTCACAAAGTGGGAAAAAGGCTATGGTAAATCTAGACATCGTTACATTCGATATCCATATTGCTATGGATGGCCAAGATGGAAGGACAATAAAAAGAGACCTTAAGGGTCCTGAATTTGTAATTAAAGATGACGGTTCCTGGTATATTAATAAGAATCTTGGTAATGATAAATTTGAAATTATAGTAAAGCAGTCATGATATGAAACATAGTGAGCGGAGCTTGCTTTTTAGCAATGTTTACATACTTACTTAAAAAATGGAGATTATCTTAGCTGAACCACGCGGTTTCTGTGCAGGGGTTAAAAGAGCTGTAGACATATTAGCAATCACTTTAGAGAAATACAAAAATGAACGCCAAGTTTATGTACTACACGAAATCGTTCATAATAAGTATATAGTAGAGGACTTCAAGAAACAAGGAGTGGTTTTTGTAAGCAGCATAGAAGACATTAAAGACAATAGAGGAATATTGATCTTTAGCGCACATGGAGTGTCGAAAAGTATAGAGGATGAGGCAAAAAGAAAGGGTGTTCAAGTGATTGATGCAACATGTCCATTAGTTAGCAAAGTACATAAAGAGGCAAAAAGGTATGAGGATAGTGGTAAAGAATTAATTCTAATTGGACATGAAAATCATCCAGAAGTTAAAGGAATTATAGGAAGAGTAAGTAATCCTATATCTCTAGTGCAAACTATGCAAGACGTATACAATTTACAAATCAAAGATCCAGATAATTTATCTTATGTAACACAAACCACGTTAAGTATTGACGATACCAAAGAAATTATTGCTACACTGAAGCTCAGATTTCCAAGCATTACAGGCCCCGACTTAAAAGATATATGCTATGCAACACAAAATAGGCAGAACGCTGTTAAAAAATTGGCTAAAATTACAGACGTAGTGTTAATTGTAGGAAGCAAAAACAGTTCAAATTCAAACCGTTTATTAGACCTGTGTATTTCCAGAGGAAAAAGAGCCTATTTGATTGATAATTATAAATGTATGAACAAAAATTGGTTGCAGGGCGCAGAAAAAATAGGAATTACTGCAGGTGCTTCTGCTCCTGATATATTAGTTGATGAGCTAGTAAATTACTTAAAAATAAATATGAATACAAAAGTTTCAGTCATGCCAGATGGATTCACTGAAAATGTTCAGTTCAAGTATACTAAATGGTAATGTGCAACAACGTGCGTCAAATCAAGTCTTTAGCTCAATTCAATTTTCAGTCTGTTGGAGAATAAAATATCAAGCTGAGATATAATTAATCCTCGTTTGTCAGGTTAAGTTGTGTCTAGCACAAATATAAAAAACCTTCATCATACAAAAGGGTTAATATTACTACTAATTTTATCAAAAACTTATAATATAAGTAATATTGTCATCTAATGTTTAATGAATTTCAATAAATTACCTTTTTAATTCTAGATGAGTATACACTTTGTTAATATGTTTGGGTCAAAACCCAAAAGTAAGTTTATGCTTTCTATAGGAAAAGAAGGCACAATGTTACTATATTTTAAAAATGATACTTTAAATAAAAGATATTTTGCTAAGGACAAAAATAATAAAGTTGTTTCTGACTTAATTTCATGTCTCTCATCAGATAAAAAAGCACCCTTATATCTGGTTCTCAATCACACTGATCAGAACTATTTGCTACAGTCTATCCCAAGAGTAAATAGGATTAGTGCTTATCTATCAGCAAAAACAAAAGTAGAGCATTTTGCTCATAATAACGATATAAATTCTATTCTCTTGGTCGAAAAGCCGAATAAATTTAATCAAAACTGGTGGTATCTATTTGTTTCATCAAAAGCAAATCATTTAATAGAATATTGGTTGGACGTGTTTGTTGAAATAGGCTCTAACTTTAAAGGAATATTAATGTTTCCTATAGAACTAGTCAGTATAGCAAAAAAGATTCTACACAAAGATCCTAGTAACTGGAAAATTATAGTTGCTGCAACTAAAACAGGTGGCTATAGACAAGTGGTTCTTAAAGAGAACAAAATGATATTTACACGTTTAATACCATTTACTAATGATAATTTACCAGGAATCATTGCTGGTGAAATATATCAGGAAGTGAAAAATACAATTCAATCTTTAACTAAGTTTGGATTTGAAAAAAATGACCCTATCGACCTTTGCATCATAGTATCAGAAGCTATTAAATCTAGTTTATCAGTTATAAATTTTTCAGAGAATAGTGTGAACATATTGACTCCATATGAGCTAGGTAAACTATTGGGAGCAGAATTAGCTATATGCGAAAAAGATAGCTTTTGTGATACTACAATTTTGTTCCATAGCTTTAAGAATAAGCCAACAGATGTTTTTAATACAAAAGAAACTAAAGAATTTTATCTATTCAATTACCTTTATTTAAACTCTCCTCGGATTTTTCTATACCTCCTTTTGACTTTAATTGTAATTAACACCTTTTGTTTGCGGAATTTGTATTCGAATTTTAATATTGCTGATAATTTATCTGCAAAGCGGAGTGCTTTAAATAACAAACTAATAAAACTTAGCCAAAGCTATAATGTAAAAAAGATAGATGAAGTTTACGATTTTATTAATATCAATAATATTTTATCAAAAATAGAGTACTCTCCTCTCACACAAGTTAAGTATGTAGAAAAGCTAAAAGTACCAGATGTAGAGCTTCAATTATTTGAGTGGAATTATAATGAGGCAAAAAGTTATATTACCACAACTTTAAGGTTTAATTTTCAATCTGGTAAAGACATTTCTTATCAATACGAGAAACTACAGAAAAATTTAAACGATAATTTCCGTACTCATGATATTAGTATTTCTAGCTTACCTACTACTAAAGAGAAAAATCTATCTATTGATGTTGAAATAGGAGAGGCAATGTAGATTGATGACTATCTCTCAACTAAAAAGAAAAGCTACAATTCAGTGCATATATTACTTATTGTTATCTATTGTATTAATAGGGTTATCAACGTGTTTTATTATCTATAACAAAAAGGTTTATAATAAAAATCAAACTGCAGCTGAGGAAATACGCTCTATTAATTTACAGATCATTGAAATTCAAAAGAAAGAAGTCGTTCTAAATAAAAACCTAGATTTATGGAAAAGAATTTCTTCTTCAAATTTACATAGTAGCAGATACATTACAAATTTAAATTTTGAGCTTAACAAGCTATATAAAAAACACTACATGTTAGAACCTGAAATATCAATTTCTATACCTGAAGAAGCTGAACTCCACAATAAAAGTGAACATACAAAAGTAATAAGAAGTGAAGTGGTTCTAAGTTTAAGCTCAATTAGCGATAAGCATATTTTTTTATTTCTACAGTCTATTCCAAATCTTCCTGGTTATGTTATGATCAGATCTCTTACCTTGAATAAGCAGAGAAATATAGATGCTAAAGTTATAAACCAGATTTTAAGTGGTAATATGATAGAGATAGTGAGAGCTAGTATAGTTTTTGATTGGTATACCATATTAAGTAGATGAATATAAAGTTGTTTTTTATTTTTACGCTGCTATTTTTTAATTTTAGTGCATATTGCAATTGCGAAGATCTTGTAGAAAATATAGGGATTTGTAAAAAATATTCTTGCCAACAGCATATTAGTAATGAAGATTTTATTGAGCATAAAATATTAGGGTTAAATAGTGAAAATTTATGTGTATATATAGAAAGACAAGGCAATGATGAAATGGTCTGTCATCATTCTAATGATGGAATGATTATAGAAAAGAAGTACTTAAAAAGTATTTTAAAAGTTGGAAATCAAGAAATAAATGACTTCATTGATATAGCAAATTTGCGTGCGAAGGAGTGTTTTTTTATCAACAATTATTATATAGATCGAGACGATATAATAAAAGAGGCAGCAGAGAGTACTTTATCGCAATATGGTAGCATAAAAAGCATTTTTTTTGATGAAGAGCAGGTTAATAGAATAGTTAGTGAGATGGAAAAGTTTAACTTACAGTCTTCAGGAGTTACAGAGGAAGAAAATTTCAATTGTAAAGTAGTCAGTTTAGATTCAATTTTATACTTTTCCCCCGATACATGGAAAATATGGGTAAATGGAAAGTTGTTTATAAATACTAAGGATTTAAAAGTGCACTCAGTAACTGAAAATTATGTAACTTTTTCATGGGCTGTAAACCAAAAGATAACAAAAGAACGGATAAGCAATTCTAAAAATGTACATTTTGGACATGGAGGTATTATGTTTACGCTTTATCCAGAACAAAAATTTGATTTAGATAGTTTATCTATTAAATAATCTAATACATCTGCGCTTGTAGCTCAGTTGGATAGAGCGTTGCCCTCCGGAGGCAAAGGTCGTGGGTTCGAATCCCTCCAAGCGCGTTTTTAATTAAATTTGACAATAATACTCTCACATAAGATAATAAAGAGATTTATTTTAAAGCATAATTATGTCTAGTGGTACTATAAATAAAGTCATATTAGTTGGTAATTTAGGAAAAGATCCTGAAATTAGGACTACACAAAATGGAAAAGAGATGGCAAGTTTTTCGATAGCCACATCTGAAAGTTGGACTGACAAATTTTCTGGTACGCGCTCTGAAAAGACAGAATGGCATAATATTGTAATTTTTAGTGAAGGATTAGTAAAAATTGTTAAGGATTTTGCGCGCAAAGGTAGTAAAGTTTACGTTGAAGGTTCTCTGAGAACTAGAAAATGGACTGACCAAAATGGTAGCGAAAGGTATACGACAGAGGTGGTGCTATATAACTTTAATAGTGCCCTTACCCTTTTAGATTCACGCAACAGTATGTCAAACTCTGATTACAAGCCAAGTGAATACAAACAAAATGAAACAGAACAAAAAGATAAACACGGAAGTTTTGACAACGATATAAAAGACGAACTAATCGATGATGAAATACCATTTTAATAACTTCAATTGAAATCTACATTTTTATGGACTGCTTGTGTTACTCCTTTTAATTGCAGTGGAGATAGTATAGATTACCAAAGCTTGCAGCGTTTACTAACAATGCAAGCTGAAGCTGAAAATGGTGTAGTGTTGCTAGGTAGCACAGGTGAAAGCTTATCACTTACTGATTCTGAAAAGCGCACATTAGTTGAATTTGTATGTGAGCTAAAATTAAATACGAAAATTATAATTGGTGTACCAGGAGTGAATCTATATCAGACTCTTGAATGGCTTGATTTTTGCAAGGGTATGCCTATTCATGGCTATCTAATGACAACTCCCATTTATGCAAAGCCTGGAATCATGGGGCAAACTTTATGGTTTGAAAAGCTGCTTGAAAAAGCACATGTGCCAGCCATGCTTTACAATATTCCATCAAGAGCAGGAGTGAGTCTTCACGCTGAAACTGTACGCAACTTATCCAGCCACGAAAAATTTTGGGCTATCAAAGATTCAAGTGGCACCGTTGATACTTTAACTCAGTATAAGAAAGTTGCACCAAATATTGAGGTCTTTTGCGGAGATGATAATATGATACCCGATATGGCTGCTAAGGGTGCGGCTGGTCTGGTTTCTGTTGCTGCCAATGTTTGGCCACGTGTAGTACATGAATATGTTAAGCAATGCATGAGTGGCGAGAACCCTCAGGCAGACAGTTGGCAACAAGCTTGCAAAACTCTATTTACTGCCAGCAATCCAATACCTACTAAAGCACTCTTGCATGACATTGGGCTTATAGAACACAAAACTGTTCGTCTACCACTAAGCACAGAAGACTTGCCTTCTATTGAAACATTGAGGCAAGCTAATAAAATGATTCTTGGATGGAAAAATCAACTAGCTATGCAGGATTAGGACTTGAGCGGATAATTCAATTATACTTAACATGAAAAAAATGAGCTAAATCCTCTTCAAAAACTTCTATCTATCGTTTCTTAAAATACTTCCCTGCACGTATACCCACCAACAATTTTCACATCACTATCAACTGAGCTACCTGGCTGTTTATTTCCTTCTGGAAAAAAGCACTCAATTGCTTTATCAATTAAGAAACTTAAAGAAATATAAGGAATCATACTCACTACAAAAGTTAAAGCACCTATAGCTGCTGGTGATGTAAAACCAAGAGCAACTAGTCCTGCTCCAACTCCAAAAGAAACACCAATACTACTGATAGTATGTGCATAATTTTTAATTTTATATTCAGCGCTGTTGCTATATTCTCTCAAAATTTGTTCATGTTCTTTGGACATGCCTTCTGGTATATCGTTGAGATTTGTAGTTTTTGAGAAAAAACAAGCCTTGATTAAGCCTACTAATAACATTGCAGAACCAATGATTCCACCTGCAATGAGAGGTGGCAAGTTAACATAACTTAGAGCTAAACCTGCAAGAGCCCCAGTAACAGCGCCCATTCCTAGTGCTATTGTTAGTATCACTATTGTGCCTGCTGCTAGTTCTAGTTTTGATCCAATTTTCTTTTCTAGGTTACTTTTTGCTTGCCTCGCCTCTTTTAACTGTTCTCTTGTATAGCTCATAGTATGTACCCTTACTTAAAATTAATAATATAATACTAGCATTTTTAGTTTATATAGTCAATTTATTAAGTAATTTTAATTGACTTTCAGCAAACTTTAGCCTTATATGTATGGTCCCAGAGTGTAATGGTATATAAAACATGAGAACAAAATGCCATTAAAGGAGAACTTATGATTACTGGATATATCAGAACAACAGAGACAATTCATAAAGCAATGTAAACTTTCTAAGTACTATAACCTCAACTCTAAAACTATTGTAAAACAGAAAAAAGCATTCATTTAAAAGAAAAATAACAGCTCCATATACTATTAAAGTGATAATACTTATAATGTTAGATGTGACACCAAATCTAATTTGAAATATAACTTATTTACTCAGCTTCTTTTGAAACTACTGTGAACATAATATCTATAGATAAAACATCGCATTACCACGCCACTAACGAGTAGCAGAATGACAAGTTTTTCAAACTAGTCCGGTAAAAATCTCAGTCAGTTCAGCTGTATGCTTTTAACTTTCCCAAAAAGAGAATTAACCATATGAAATTCTTGTTGATATGACTTAATGAATAATTATTTTAGGTTACTAATTTATTTTAAGAAACTTTGATGATATTTAGCCCACTTATTTTTCTATTTTCCATGTCACGATGAGCCCCTATTATTTCATCAAATTTATATTTTTTATTAATTCGTACGATTAAAAGTTTTTTTCTTATCATCTCGAATATTTCCATTGCAGTAAGCACTAATGTAAATTTATCATGCTTATAGTGATATATCGAAGTTCCAGCTGCAAATAACGAACGCGAACTAAGTAAAGAGAAATTAATAGGAGCATTACCTGATATCTGCCCATAGGAAACATATATGCCAAACTTACCCAAAGATTCAAAAGAGAGCTTGCTTGTAGCGTAACCTATAGGGTCATACACTGCACCTACTCCTCTATTTTTCGTAATCTCCATGATTTTAGAAACGAAATCTTTATCATTGTAGTTTATTGCGTATGTGCAGCCATTTTGTAAAGCTATCTTCATTTTTTCGTCAGAGCTTATAGAACCTATCACTATACCTTTTTTATCCTTTGCCCATTGGCATATTATTTGCCCCAAACCACCATTAGCTCCATGAACTAGTACAAAAGCACCAGGCCTGATTTTATAAGATTGATTAACTAAATAGTGAGCTGTCATACCTTTAAACAATACTGCAGCAGCAACTTCATCAGGTATATCATTCGGAATTTTTATCAAATATTTCTGGTGTACAATGCGCTTTTCACAATATGCCCCTGGAGGAGCTGTGCAATATCCAACTCTATCTCCAACCTTAAGTCCATCACTAATTTTTTTACCAAGCTTTTCAACAACTCCTACTGCCTCTACTCCAAGTACTGATGGCAGATCTTTAATTTTGCGTGTACCTTTTCTGTGTTCTAAATCATAACGATTTAAGCCGATAGTTGTATGACGTATTAAGACTTCCTCATCTTTTGGCTCACCTATGCTCTTATCTACAAATTCTAATACTTCTGGCCCCCCAGTTTTTTTAATTTGTATAGCTCTAACCATGATAAATGTAAGACAAAAACTTTAATTATGTTATCTAGCAATTAATATTTTGCAAAATGTTATTTAGAGTTTATACACTACATAAGCGTATTGTTAATAGTTTTGAGGCACAAATTATGACAAACAGAGAAACTTGGCTTTATGGTGTTTTATTCAATGTGTTGTGTGAAGTGGATGAAGATGACGATTTAGATACCAATAATAAAAATAAAAGAAAGGTTAAAATGTAAAATGCAAAAATCAGATAAAAAAGGAGACTATTGTAAATATTTATATACTTCTTGGGAAAAAAAGGATTTGATATTAATCACAGATTTGACTTGAAAGATTATGATGGCTTTCCAATAGATAGTCTTTTTTCCATCGCCATTAACTATAAACCGTACACTTTAACAAATCTAGCGCAAGTTTTAATAAAAGCAGGAGCTAATGTGCAAAACGAAAAAGGATATTTACATACCTGTGTTTTGACCCATTCTCCGGACATATTAAAGGCTCTCATAAAAGCGGGAGTGAATGATAGCTCAGATGAAAACTACAATGGAAACACTGCTTTAGAGTGTGTTGCTGAATTATATTGTAAGGATAAGTCAATTGAACGCAAAAATTGCTGTGAGATTCTAATTAAGCATACATTAGAAAAAAATCCCAACATAGAAATACCAGATTCTGTAAAAAATAATAAGGAGTTGGCTCAATGTTGGAATGCTTGTGAAGCAAATAATGAAGGATGGGAATTAGCAACAACGAACACTGAAACACAAGTAGTCAGTGTGCAAAAAGCAAATAAGAGCTCCTGCTCAATTCAATAGATGTATCGTACAACCTTGTTCGGATTACAATAGGAAAAGGTTTGTTATTTAAGCTTAAAAAACGTATATGATAGTGTTATTTCACTTAAATCTTTTGTACTATTGTCACGCATTATTTCAGGGTCTACGTAAAAGGATACGGGCATAGCCGCTTTTTGTTTTGGTAGCAGCATTTGCTCTTCAAAACAAAAGCATGCAACTTTATTGAAATATTTACCTGCTTTAAAAGGTGTGACATTATACACTGCCATTCCAAAAGAAGGCTGATCAGATAAATTTTTTGCATAATAAAATACTAAACTTTGTTGCCCTATATTTGTATCGATGTAGTTAGTTTCTGATTTAAATTCCCAAGGCAGACCTGATATTATATCAGCATTAAGGTGAACCCTGATTTTTTGGTCAGTTGCATTTATTGTTGCATTAGTTACTTTTCTCGTTGTGCCACCATATCCAGTAGCTTTACAAAAGATGCTATACAACGGTACTGAAGCATATGCAAGACACAGCATCAATACCACTAAAGATATTAGAAGGAAAACTATAGAACTTTTATTGTTTCCCCTTAAAAAGGAAATCATCTAATCCTTATTGTTGAACAAGTTAAGTAACCTGAGTAAATTGAGGAATATATTGATGAAGTCAAAGTAAAGATTAGTTGCACCAAGTATTGCCAGCTTAGTAGTTGCAACTTCTGAGCCATCATTATATCTATAATAAACATCTTTGATTCTCTGAGCATCGTATGCGGTCATTAAAGTAAACACTATCACTGATACAAACGATATTGCAAAATAGAGAGGACTGCTTCCAAGAAACAGATTAACTATAGATGCAATGATTAACCCCCAGATTCCCATAATCAAAAAAGAACCCATGCTGGTAAGATCTTTTTTTGTAGTATTACCATATAAAGCCATAGAACCAAACATGATCGATGTAATGAAAAATGCTCTCGCTATATTTTCTGCAGTATAAATTATAAAAATATGAGATAAAGAAATTCCCATTAAAACTGAGAATAGAAAAAATACAGTAAGTGTTGACTGAGCACTTAGGTGTTGAAGCCTAAAAGACATATAAAACACCAATGCAACTGGAGATAGCATTACCACAAGCGATAGAACAGGATTGGAATAGATCACCTGGAAAAGACCAGAAAACACTGTTAAAAACGCAACAAGCCCTGTAACACCTAAAGCTAAAGCCATATAATTGTATACTTTAGTTAGGTAACTCCTGAGTCCAGCACTATAATAAACGCCCTGAGAGCGAATATCCTGTTCGTTTTTCATATAAGACATATGTAACTCCTTATTATCTCTTGATGATATATTATAATACAATACAGCGTTTTTATCAAGTATAAAATGACATACTACAATTGAATGGTGTGGTATGCAATTAGAGAATTTCTTCCATAACTATAAGCAAATCGGTTTTCAGCAGCATTTAACTATTATAACAACCTCTGGCAATAGAAATTACTTTCACCATTCCCTCTATCATGATTTAAGGGGAATGGTGAAAGTAGTTTTTGCATTTACTAAAGCATTCTTCTTATAGATACTATACCAACAATCCACTATTTTTTCTATGTCTCGCGGTTTAACCTCCGGACCTATACTGATTCTAATTGAACATTCTGCTTGCTCTTTTGTTGCTCCCATTGCAAGCAAAACATGAGAAGGCCCAACTTTTCCAGAAGAACATGCAGAACCATTGCTGACTGCAATATTATTTAAGTCAAAGCACATGAGCTGCAGATCATTCTTCACTCTCGGCATATAAATGAAACTTGTATTTGGCAATCTTTTAGAATTTCTGCCAAAGATCTTGATATCACTGACAAGACTTAATAACCCATACTCCAATTGATCACGCAGCTTCTCTACTTCATCCATCTTTGATAGAAGATCTGGAATGTTTTGCAATGCAGCAGAAAGACCTACTATTGCAATAATGTTTTCTGTACCACCACGCAATCCTTTTTCTTGCCCACCACCTATTATAGTAGGTTCTATTACAAGCTTTTTGTCAAAAATTAAAACTCCACTACCTGCTATACCACCAAATTTGTGAGCAGATAAAGTAAGTAAATCCACTCCTAAATCTTCCATATTTACTTTGATTTTCCCAACACTTTGAGCAGCGTCAGTGTGACAGATTGCCCCGAATTTATGTGCCATTTTAGCTATTTCCTTAACAGGCTGGATAACTCCAGTTTCGTTATTAGCCATCATCACTGAAATTATTACTTTATTCCCTTCAAGTTCGCTTAGAATTTTCTCTAGCTCTAAAAAGTCAATAATACCCTCTTGATTAACGGGTATTATATGTGGATTACATGCAGAATTAAGAATTGAAGGATGCTCTATAGCTGAAATTACATGCAGATAGCCTTTCATTCCTCTCATGACGAGGTTGTTTGCTTCAGTTGCACCAGACGTAAAAACTATTTCTTTATCATCTGGAATGCTAAGAGCATCACGTACGTTATCTCTTACCTCTTTAAGAATCTTCCTCGCTTCTTGTCCTCTTTTATGCAGCGATGATGGATTTAGTGTTTGTTTCGACAAAATCTCAAGTATACTTTTTTTTACATTTTTACTCACTGGAGCAGTTGCATTATAATCAGCATACACGCAACTACTGTCTTCCAGAGAGAATAAACTCACAGGCTTATTTGTCACTTACCATCAACCAATTATGTATGTTAACTTTAACACGATAAAAATTTATTGCAAAAACAGGGAAATTAATACATAATTAATAAACAATTTACATTATCAACACCTGTCAAAACAGGTTTTTATTAGGAGTTATCATGGTAGAAGTCTTTTTAAATAATTCAACAAAAAAGATAGAAGGTAGATACCATCAAAGCAAAGATACCAATGCACCAGTTGTGCTAATTTTACATCATCACCCTCAATATGGTGGTAGTATGGATAGTAAGATTATACATACTATATATGAATCTTTTATCGATAATAACTTTTCTGCATTGACAATTAATTTTCGTGGTGTCGGAAAATCTACCGGAACTTTTGATAAGGGTATAGGAGAATTAACTGATGCTGCAGTAGCTATTGATTGGCTTCAGGAGCATAACTCTAACAATGTTCCAATTTGGATAGTTGGTTTTTCTTTTGGAGCATGGGTAGCTATGCAATTGACAATGCGCCGTCCAGAGATAGTAAGTTTTGTTGCCCTTTCTCTTCCAGCAACTAAGTACGATTTCTCTTTTCTCTCTCCTTGCCCAGTTCCTGGACTTATAATACAAAGTAATAATGATACAATTTCAGAAGAAAGCGATGTAACAGAATTAGCACAAAGGTTAATAAATTCGGTAAAAAATAACCATATGGAATACCATATAGTAGACGACACTAACCACTTTTTAAGGGATAAAGAAGAGGAAGTAGCTCAAATTATAGATAATTATATAAAACTACGCTTAAACAGTGCAGTCACTTCCTCCAAAAAAGTTAAAAAAGAGATAAGGGTAAAAGAATATGCCTAACTTTACAAATGAGAGAAATGAACGTATTAATATAAATAAAAAAAGTCTTGTTATGTTTAGGCAATTATTATTTCTCGTTTTAGCAATGTTTATGCTGTCAGGATGCTTTCTAAGTAAACAGCGTAAGTTAAAGAGTCCGTGTATAAAAAATAATGAAAGCATTTCATGCGAATTACACTCTGTTAATGACCATTGGTTAAATAAGTACAAGTTATAGGTAGCTTTGTATTGTACTGTTTCTTCCATTTACAGCTTTACTAATGATCGGTTTTTTAACTGAAAAATGTGATCTGCTTTTTCTGCAAGGATATAGTTGTGTGTTACTATAAGCATAGAGCTGTTATTTTCCTTTACATATGAATGTAACAGCAAAAATACATTCAAAGAATTTGTTGGGTCTAAATTTCCCGTTGGCTCATCTGCAAGTAAAAGCTTTGGAGAGTTTACAATGCTTCTTGCAATTGCAACCCTCTGCCTTTCTCCACCAGAAATTTCAGATACCATACTACTTGCTTTATTTTCCAGACCAAATTTTTCTAATATTGCTTGCGATTTTTTTTTTGCTTCAGCTTTGCTTCTTCTTGCAATAAGCTGAGGAAGCATAACGTTTTCCAACACTGATAACTCTTGTAATAAATAGTGAAATTGATAAACAAAGCTAAGAAAATTTCTTCTTACATGAGTTTTATATTTATTGCTGGCTTGCGTACAATTTACTCCATCTATTGTCACTACACCTAAAGTTGGCTTATCCAATAGGCCTGCAATTTGCAATATAGTTGTTTTTCCTGATCCTGAACTGCCGATCAATGCAACTACTTGCCCTCTTGTAAGACTCAGATTGATATCTTCTACAATAGCAGGACTTTTTTTGAAGCTCTTACTTACAGAAGCTAGCTCTAGTGTTACACCACCACCCATATTATAAAAAGATCCAGGAGGGAGAATTAGACCGAGAAACTGTTACCACAACCACATCGAGACTTAGCGAGAGCATTCTTGATTTGAAAACCAGAACCACTTAGATCTTCAGTATAATCTATAGTTGAGTTATTTAAAAATTTCGCTGAACAATTATCAACCATTAATACAGGGTTTCCATTCTCATCATTAATTACTATATCTTTACCTTTTTCACTAAAACTGGAGTGGCTTCTATAATCCTCGCTATCTTCGTCATCGTCAAAATCGTCGTCTTCATCATCGTCAAAATCGTCATCCAAAGACATCTTCTTATTTATTTGATCCATAAGAAAATTATACTTGAAGCCAGAGCATCCACCACCTGAAACTGCAACCCGCAAAATAGAACTCTCATCTCCTTCCTGTTCTACAAGGGAGTGGATTTTCCTTAATGCATTGTCAGTTAAGCTAATATTGTAATCTGTTGACATAACAACCACCGTTCATTATTGATAACCTATTATAGTAGAAATTTTACATGTCAAACAATAATTTTCTATTAAGTTACGCGTGCTTTCCAAATAAAACAAAAGGAAGAAATTTTAAAGAGCCAGAAGATGAAAATCGCAGCTGCTTTCAGCGTGATAGGGACCGCATTATTCACTCTAATGCGTTTAGGAAATTGGGGTACAAAACACAAGTTTTTATCAATTATGAGCATGATTACTATCGTACTCGGCTAACTCATAGCCTTGAAGTTGCACAAATTGCAAGATCCATCGCACGCAGGCTCAGATTAGATGAGGACATCACTGAATGCATAGCGCTTGCACATGACCTTGGTCATCCTCCATTTGGTCACACAGGTGAGAATGCTCTAGTTCAAATTGATAACGAGAAGTATAAGTTTGATCATAACGTTCAAGCTATAAGGATTTTAACTTATCTTGAACAAAAACATGCTGACTTTAATGGTATGAATCTAAGTTGGGAAGTGATTGAAGGCGTTGCAAAGCATAACGGTCCTTTACTCGGTCAAAATACGGTATCCCACACAAATAATCAGCTACTATTAGAATACAATGAAAAATATGATCTAAAGCTTGAAGAATTTTCAAGTCTTGAAGCACAAGTTGCTTCGATTGCTGATGACATTGCTTATAGTGTTCATGATCTTGATGATGCACTCAGGGCAAATTTAGTAATAACCGAAGATTTGCTCGATGTTCCTTTAATTGGCAAAATGTTCAAAGAAGTAAAAAGCGAATATTCAGAATTGGCTCAAAGCAAACTCATACATGAATCACTGAGTAGAACTATAGGAATTATGATAAATGATGTCGTTTTTCAGACTGAAAGAAATATTAAAGACTACAAAATAAAAAGCGTAGAAGATGTAAGAGGTCTAAATACAATGCTAGTCACATTTTCACCAGAAATTGCAAATGCCACAAAAGAGATGAAAAAATTTAACATGGAAAAAATATACAGAAGTTATAAACTGACCAGAACAATGAACAAAGCAAAACGTATAGTACAGGAGCTTTTTCAATGTTTTTATGAAAACCCAAGGTTATTACCCACAGAGTGGAACAAGCTTGCTTGTGAATCTCAGCGTTCAGTAATAATATGTGATTATATCTCAGGTATGACAGATAGATTTGCCATACACGAGCACAGAAGAATTTTTGATACCTCATACGAAATGACTTCTTTCTAATGACCGATGATTATTTCATGTCGATCGCATTAAAACTTGCAGAAAAAAGTCTTGGAAGTGTTGCACCAAATCCCGCTGTTGGATGTATCATTGTAAAAGATGGTATGATAATTGGTGAAGGCTACACAGGAATCGGTGGACGTCCACATGCAGAAGTAATTGCTCTACAAAATGCTAAAGATTTAACTCATGGTGCAACTATGTACGTCACTCTTGAACCATGCTGCCACTTTGGAGTTACAGAACCTTGCACTGCAGAAATCATAAGATCTGGAATAAAAATGGTGGTGATTGCAACAATTGATCCAGATAGTAGGGTTTCAGGTAGAGGGATAAAAGCTTTAGCAGATGCAGGAATTGAAGTAAAACAAGGGATTATGCAGAAAGAAGCAGAGAAACTAAATGTTGGCTTTTTTACCACTAAGAAACTCCATAGACCATTTATAGCTTGCAAAATCGCAACAACTCTCGATGGAAAAATCGCAACGTTTACAGGTGATAGCAAATGGATAACAAGCGAAGATACGAGAAATTGGGTACATGAGCTCAGAGCAAAATATGATGCAATTATGATTGGCAGTAGTACCCTTATCAATGACGATCCACTCTTAACTTGCAGATTACCAGGACTCGAAGAAAGGTCGCCAATAAGGCTAATTATCGATAGCCAAGCAAAATTGCAGGAAGAGCATAATATTGCAAAGACTGCAGACAAAATAACAACTTGGGTGATTACAAACAGAGAAATAGAGAAAAAAATAAAAAACATTAATTATTTGATAGTCAATTCAAATCACAAACCTCCTGTTATTCCAGATGTTATCCCAACACACTCTCCTGTCATTCCAATGCCTTCTCCTGTCATCCCAGTGCCCAGACACTGGGATCCAGAAAACTTCAAGCAATTGCGTAGTGAAAACTGGATTCCAGTGTCAAGCACTGGAATGACATCAGATCGAAAAGTCTGCCTAAAAGACATGGCATCAAAACTTGTTTCAGAAATTGGTATAACAAGGTTATTAGTTGAAGGTGGAGGAGTGTTAATTACAGAGTTATTGAAGCACGATTTAATCGATAGGCTGATAATCTGCCGCAGTGGTAAAATTTTAGGTAATGATGCCACTCCTTTTGTAGGGAATTTAGAGATTGAATCCATCAATAACTGCCATAAATTCAAAAAAGTAGAGATAATAGAGTTCAGTGAGGATGTAGTTGAGGTGTGGGATAGATTACCGTAACTCTTCTCAAATGAAAAAAAGAGGCAGAATCATCTCTACCTCTTGTGCTATTTAGCTAGTATTAAATCTTAAGTGCGTATTTGTTATCAAGTGTTTTAGTAACATCAGGATCTTCTAAGAGAGCTTTAACTTTTTCTTTGAAATCGTTGTCAGAAAGTACTGTACCTTGAGGTCCTTGGTCACCTTTCTCACCCTGAGGTCCTTGTTCGCCTCTTTCACCCTTTTCACCCTTAGCATTTTCTATTGCACTCATTTGCTGATATGAAGCATAAGCTGCTGCGGCAAAATATACAGCGGCAATAAATAGAACTGCAATTCCAGCAGGGCTAGCAATAAGCGCTAAAGACGTAGGTCCAGCAATTACTTTAGTAGCAATCAATACTGTTGTTATTGCTGCTGCTAAAGATGCAGTTGCAACTGTACCTTCAATACTCATTTTCGTTATGGGTGCTATATTTTTCAATTTCCATATACTTGTAATCATAATCACTTCCTCCTAATTAAGGTTTATAAAAAGTTAATTATATATTAAGAATGCACACTAGTCAAGCATTTGTATTAACAACTTAATATTTTATCTACTTTCTAAATTGTTACTAATTATGTAAGATTGATACATGGTAAATGGCTGGCTGAATCTTGATAAACCAACAGGAATGAGTTCTGCACAAGCTGTAACTCAAATTAAAAGGATTTTTGGAATAAAAAAAGCCGGCCATCTGGGAACACTTGACCCTTTGGCTTCAGGTGTATTGCCGATCGCTCTTGGTGAAGCAACAAAAACTATACCGTATTTATCTTGTGACTTAAAGGCATACAATTTCACAATCAAATGGGGAAAGCAAACAACTACGGACGATTTAGATGGTGATATTATTAGAACTAGCAATATAAAACCTGAATATAACCAAATAAATTGTGTGATTAAGGATTTTATTGGTGAGATAACACAAACTCCTCCTCAATTTTCAGCAGTGAAAATCAAGGGAGCAAGAGCATATAAATTAGCAAGAAGTGGGCAAAAGGTAAATATAAAACCTCGACAAGTCAAAATACATGAACTAAAGATGATATTTTTGGACACCATAAATAATATTGCCGATTTTTCTATGATCTGCGGTAGCGGCGTATATGTAAGATCAATTGCAAGAGATCTTGGAATTGAATTAAATTGTTTTGGACATATTACACAATTAAGAAGAACGATGGTAGGTGATTTTAAGGAAGATGAATCAGTGACAATTGAGCAACTTACTAAAAAAAACACAACAACTTACTCTCCCCAGTGCTTGACACTGGATACAAATACTTACAAATCATGTAATGGACAAAAGATTCTAGGAGCATATGTCAAAAACAATGTTCGTGATGAAATAGGCTTGATCCCAGTGTCAAGCACTGGGATGACATCGGAGGGTGGGATAACAGAGGGAGGTGGGATGGCAGAAGATGATGTAGTGACAGGAGGTAATACAAAAAGTTTCATCATCCCCATTGAATCGGCTTTAAAATCGATGTTCAAAGTTGAAATTTCCTTAGAGGAAGCGGAGAAAATCAGAAAAGGTCAAGAAATTATATTAAATAACTTGCGTAATTTAAAGAATTATGATATTTTTTGTACGATAGTGGGTAATGTACCTATTGCAATTTGCAGTTTTACTCATGGTTATGTGAAGCCTATTCGTGTTTTTAATATTTTGAAATGAGGTTTAGATGTCAATAACATCCCAAAAGAAAAAAAGTTTGATTAGTACATATGCAATTAAAGAAGATGATACAGGTTCATCTTTTGTACAGTGTGCAATTTTAACCGAGAGAATCAGTAATTTAACTGAGCATTTTAAAACGCATAAGCATGACCATAATTCTAAGCGCGGTTTACTTATATTGATAGGTAGAAGGCGCAAGCACTTAAATTATATAAAACGTAAATTTGGTAATGAAGCCTATCAAGAGTTAATAGAGAAGTTAGGCATTAGAAAATAATCGAGGAATTTTGTATGTTTGAAATTATAAAAAAATCTATAGATTGGGAGGGGCGTACCTTATCTTTAGAAACTGGGAAAATAGCACGTCAAGCTGATGGTTCAGTAGTTGTAAATTATGGAGATACTTCTATCTTAGTCACTGTTGTACGAAAAAAGAAGGAAGAAAGTGTTGATTTTCTCCCTTTAAATGTGCAGTTTATTGCAAAAAGTTATGCCATGGGTAAGATTCCTGGTGGTTTTTTTAAAAGAGAAGGAAAACCATCTGATAGAGAAACTTTAATTTCAAGAGTAATAGACAGAAGTATAAGGCCGTTATTTCCTGAAGGTTTTCATGATGAAATTAGTGTAGTATGTAATCTATTAACTTACGATACAGTCAATTCTCCTGAAGTACCAGCATTGATAGGTACCGTCGCAGCTCTTGCAATTTCTGGTGTTCCTTTCCACTTTACTATAGCTGGAGTCATGGTCGGTTGTGATGAAAATAACAATTATATACTCAATCCTTCCGTTCAAGAGATGAAAGCAAGCAACTTGGATCTGTTTTTGTCTGGTGATGAAAATTCGATCTTAATGGTCGAATCGGAAGTCAAAGAGCTCTCTGAAGAAAATGTTTTGAGTGCAATAAAATTCGGCCATGAACATCTTCAACCTGTTATTAAGCTTATAAAAGAATTTGCTGATACAGTAGGCAATAAACCTGAAAGCTTTGCTCCTGTTGATATATCAGATATAACTCAAGAACTTGAAAAATATCGAAAAGACTTTGAAGAAGCATATTCAAAAACAGTAAAACAAGAGCGAGTTCAAGCTCTAGAAGTAGTCAGGAATAATATATTGAATACTCTTAAAGAGGCTGGAAAAGACGAAAAGTTAATTACTTATGCAGTAAAAAGCTTTGAAAGATCTTTAGTGCGTGAAATGATTAGAAGGAAAAGTGTGAGGATAGACAGACGTAAGTATGATGAAATACGCCAGATAGAAATTGAGGCTGACATTCTACCTAAGACTCACGGTTCTGCGCTATTTACAAGGGGTACCACTCAGGCACTAGTTGTTACTGCTCTTGGTACTACACAAGACGAGCAAATTGTGGATGACATTGAAGGGGATAGACGTGAACATTTTATGTTGCATTATAATTTTCCTCCATTTGCTGTTGGAGAGGCTTCTGCTATACGCGCACCAGGAAGGAGAGAAATTGGTCATGGTAAACTTGCTTGGAAAGCAATTCATCCTGTTTTACCTGATAAATCTGAATTTCCTTATACAATAAGGGTAGTATCTGAGATTATGGAATCTGATGGTTCTTCTTCTATGGCAACAGTTTGTGGAACTTCCATTGCATTAATGGATACAGGTGTGCCAATAAAGGCTCCCGTTGCAGGAATTGCTATGGGTCTCATCAAAGACAAAAATGAGCATATAATACTTTCTGATATACTGGGCGATGAAGACTATCTTGGTGATATGGACTTCAAAGTAGCAGGAACTAGCGAAGGGATTACAGCACTGCAGATGGATATGAAAATTCCTGGTATAAGCTTTGAAATTGTTGAAAAATCTTTAGAACAAGCAAAAGTCGGAAGATTACATATCTTAGAAAAAATGAATGCAGTAATTTCAGAACATCGTAAGGATATAAAAGATCATGTACCAAGAGTGTTATCGTTTTATATAGATAAAGATAAAATTTCTGCAGCTATTGGTGCTAAAGGAAAAAATATACGCAGTGTATGTGAAAGAAGTAATGCAAAAATTGAAATAGGGGATGACGGTAAAGTTTCTGTTTTTGCCATTAGTAGTACTGAAGCTGAAGCTGCAAAGAATATGATGATTGATTCAATAACAGAGCTAGAACAAGGTTCTATAATTGATGCTAAAGTTGTAAAGATAGAGAAGTCTATTGTAGAGCTAGAACTTCTTAATGGAAGAAAAGGAAAAATGCATATAAGCGAGGTAGCTAATCAACATGTAGAGTCCATTGAGGATATACTTAAACAGGGTGATACCTTCAAAGCTTTGATAATTGACTTTGAAAAAGGTGGATGTCCAAAATTATCAAGACGTCGTGTTGATCAAGAAACAGGTGAATTTTTTGAAGGTAAGCTTTACAATGAAGAAAGGAGAGATGGTTTAAATAATAGGGATAATTATTATAACAACTCGTTTAATAAAAAACCTGGAGATAATTATCATAGTAATAGACCTACTCGTCCTCGTTCTGGTTTTAGTAATAGAAACAGACCAAAATTTGGTAATAATGACTCATCATCAGGTTTCTATTGAGGTTGAACTTACTTTCTATTATCTCAGTGTCGAAGCACTGGGATAATAGGAATTTTTAAAACTGACAAGATAACAAAAATGGTTTGTGTTATCTACAGGGTTATAACGAAAGATTTTTAAGATCGTTTATAGCCTTTTTCATGTCTTCAGCTTTAAATATTGCTGATCCAGCAACTAATATATTTGCACCTGCTTTTATTATATCAGCTGCGTTAGAAAAGTTAACTCCACCATCTACTGAAACTTGCGTTTTAAGGTTACGGTCCTGTATCATTTTCTTTATAATAGATATCTTGTGCAGCTGCAAATGAATAAACTCTTGTCCTCCAAATCCAGGATTAACTGTCATAATTAGCACAATATCTAGCTCATGTATTATATACTCAAGCACGCTTGGAGAAGTTGAAGGGACAATTGAAACTCCAACTTGTATTGTTTTTTTTGTATCATTTATGTTTTTATATGATTTTATCCTTTTTACTAGCCTCTCAAGATGTATCTCTGCTTCTGCATGTATAGTGATAATATCAGCACCAGCATTTATAAAGCTTTCAATATGGTCACCAGGAGATTTAACCATTAAGTGTACATCAAAAGGAAGATTGCTATATTTACGTATTGCAGAGATAACATTCGGACCTATTGTAATATTTGGAACAAAATTTCCATCCATAACGTCTATGTGTATATAATCTACATCCAAGTCGCTAATTCTTTTTACTTCCTCTCCTAATTTTGCAAAGTCTGCTGAAAGTATAGAAGGTGCAATTTTTATACCCATGGGTTACTTTCTACCAAAAATAAAAAAGTAACTTATTTTTTAAACTCTGTCATCCCAATACCACATGAGTCTCATTTAGAAATTTTTTTATATCCTACGTGTAATTGCAACCTTTGAATTATCTTGTTCAGGTTGAACCATAAATAGTTTTCACCACAAAAAATTGTTAGCATAAGTAAAAAAACGTAGTGCTTGTAATTCATCCAATATTTTCCTCTGCCCATACATCTGGCCATTGTAATACTCATTAGACTTCTTTCTTCGCCTTTTCTAAATATTCCAACACAGTTTCATGCAGCGCAGTCCAAGACATTTTCTTTTCCATATTCGGTATAAATTTTTGTTTCCAAGTGTCCTTAAATTCTTGAAACCACTGCTTCTCAAAGTTTTGGAAATCAGATAAAACTTCTGACCTAAACCCATTAATTAAATTCGAGACTTCTATAGCCTTTTCAGGGCTTATAGACTTAAAAGACAATATTTCATTCTTTAAAACATCTAGCTTCTCAAATGAATTAAGCTTAAATGGAATATAAAGCGAGGATCTTATATTATACCTTAGATAAGAGTCGTAATATAGCTTAATCTTGTACATGAGCGTAGCAAATGCACTAGAAGAAATATTATTTTCATATTCTGCAAGAGAAGATAATAAACGCTTGTAATCCTCTTCATTCAAAAATGGTGGTTGTAAACTTGATTCAATTTTATTATTAAAAGATGTGAATCTGTTGAAAATACAATTGCCATATTCGCTTAAAAATTCAGGCAAAATATCTTCCTGTTCTAATTTTAGAGGCAAGTCTTTTCTAATCTCTTTCGGCAAATGATGCATTGAAAACTGATTAATAACCCACGCAAAATTCTCATCAAACTCATTTGAGTAATCAGCATTATTGTCAGCGTTACCTTCTTTATCATTCCAAGGCAGTATTTTATAAAAAAAATTGTTCAACCTTTTTTTTAATTTCAAAATACTTTCACTCTTATCGCCTACCTTATATAAAACCTCTTCTACTTTTTGTCTTGCGTCTTGAGAACTGATTCTATCACCTATATGCAGTCCAATGCCATTTCTCTCCAATAACTCCCAATCAAACAACTTATGTGGGTCAGGTTTACGCATTGCGTAGCCTTCAATGGCTGAGTTATATACTATAGTACCTATTTCAGCGTGACTAAATATCATATCTTTTCTAATCTTAAAGCGCTTCATGAGGTACAAAATCAGATCTTTAACAGATTTCATTTGCTCTTCTGGAAAAGGCTCAAGCCCTGTGTTTACAATCTCTATACCTATAGAATAATCATTCAGTTTTCGTAGCTCTTCAATCACATTATCTACTTGAACTTTCGCATAACTTATACCAGCATGCCACGCTCGTTTTTCGAGTGGAACCATCAGAGTAATGCTACCATCCCTATCAACAATAAGCTGTACTGATATACCTGAAGAATTTAATGCGCATTTTGTGCTTTTTAATGTTGGTGATTCGGTATGATGCACCACCACCATCAACACTTTTTTGCCTTCCCTATCATCATAATTTGAATTTGACGCAGGATCTAAAAATATTGGATTTTTTAATGATGTTTTCAAATCTTGAAAATCGTTCTCGATATCAATTAAGCAAGATTGCTGTCCATATACAAGAGGCGCTACAAGCAGCAACAGAAATAAAACAGACAAACATTTTTTTACTATAAGTCTCATGCAGCTTTACAAATTGCCCACAATATAACTAAATTAACATAATACGCATAAAATGTTTACTTTTTTTCAGCTAATCAAGGCTTGCTACAGCTACAATTAGTACTTTTATCATTACATTTTGGTGTTAAGTCAGGATAGAACGTAAGTATAGCGTCATTCTTTCTCACAAACACTGATTGATAATTGGCATCTTCCATTTTATACAGACACATTCCATCTTCTCCCAATTCCTTAAACGCCTTAGTTGCAGAAACTAAAATATCATCAGCATGAAGGTTATGTGCATACCCATTTGGGCACTTAACTTTTACTTCTCCACCCTTACCTAAGTATTTCATTCCAAACGTGTAAACAGGTGGCTTAATATCTAATTTATTGCACAGAGATTTATTACCCCAAATTGCACCCGCCCACTTATTTTCTTGAGCTTCAACATATCTACCTACAAAATGCATACCACCAAGTCCCAATCTATCTGGTTCACCACAAAAAATATGTCCAAATCCTATAGTTTCTTTCTCAACTCCGCTATTTGTAAACCAAATCTTAGTCAATTCATCTTTAAATAACCCCAAGCCTGCATTTGGTGTAGCCACTTGATGATCGAGCTTATCGTATATCCTTTTCACCACTTCTTGATGCTGCGGACAATCGAGCAAAATTCTAAAATCTTCTTCATCAGGGTGTGTTCCCCAATCTCCACAAACTCTTAATACTCCTCTATCAAAATCAGTCAGCTCCGGAAGTGGTGGAATATAGTCTGGATCTGAAGAATCTGTTTTGAAAAACGGCTCAAAGCCAATTTGTGAATTTGCATCATTGAGATAATGCTCCTTAATGTAAAAAACAAATCCTATTACTGGTATTATTAAGCACAAGATTAACTTAGCTATTTTCGACATAATCATATTCATAAAGAAGCTAGGTTATAAGCAACAACTTAAAAAAGTTTTAATCTAATGTTGATCGCAGTCCTGGCATCTCATCACCACTTAGCCAACTTAAAAACGCTCCCCCACCAGTTGAAATATATGTAAAATCTTTATCGGCAAGACCTGCAGTATTTATTGCAGATAGACTATCTCCTCCTCCTATTACACTGGTTAATTTTCCTTCGTGTGTCAAATCACTTACTACTCTCATCACCTCTACTGTACCATTTGCAAAAGCTGAATGTTCAAAAACACCAATAGGTCCGTTCCACAGCAGAGTTTTACTGCTTGCTATTATACCGCTTATTGTGCTTAAAGTTTGAGGTCCGATATCTAAAATTATATCATCATCCAAAACGGATTCGGTTTTTCTTAAAACGCCAGTGCTATAATCAGAATTTACTGCAACCAAAACGTCTTCTGGCACAACTATTTTGCAATTGTTTTTATTTGCCGTCTCAACAATATCGTGCAGAAGATCATCAACGCCATTTTGAAAAAAAGACTTGCCTATATTAACTTTATTAAATAACAAAAAATTATTAGCAATTGCGCCGCCCAGAATAAGGTAATCAACCTTTTCTGCTAGCTTTATAAGCATTTTTATTTTAGTTGATATTTTAGCTCCACCAACTATCGCAGTAATAGGTTTAGCGTCAAACGATATAGCTTGCTCAAGATACTTTAGCTCATCTTGCAAGCAAAATCCTGCATAAGAAGGTAAAAATTCCGTAATGCGTGAAATAGAAGCGTGAGCTCTGTGAGAGCAAGAAAACGCATCATTTATATATATATCTGCTAGAGATGCTAATTGTTTAGCAAAATTTGAATCATTCTGCTCTTCTTCTTTATAAAACCTCAGATTCTCTAGTAATATTATATCTCCTCCATCCATCGCATTTATTGCTCTTTGTACTCTCTCACCAATACAATCATCAATAAATTTCACTTCTTTGCTTAGCAGCCGCGATAAAGTTTCAACTACGTTTTTTAGCGATAAGTTACTGTCTTTGGCTTTTGGACGCCCAAAATGTGAGATAACAATAACTTTTGCACCCGCATTTGCCAAATACTGAATGGTAGGTAGCGCTCTCAAAATACGAGTGGCATCACAAATTCTTCCATTTTTTATAGGAACATTGAAGTCAACCCTGAGCAGAACATTTTTATTGTGAAAATCACAACTCTCTATGCTAGGTACATTTATCATAAAATTAAAGAGCTATAAAATCACTATACAATAGTTTAATCCAAAGTAAAGGAAGGAAATTCCAATGCTAAATAAATTAATAAATAGGAAAATTACTACAAATACTTTCAACTTTATTTTTCACTGCTTTTTCAACATCAGGGCTATTTCCATCAATTAATCCCTGAATTATTTCATTTATCAGATCAGCTATCTCTTTAAAATCTTTTTTCTCAAGTCCGCGTGTTGTCTCAGCAGCGGTACCAAAACGGAGCCCTGAAGTAATGGTTGGTTTTTCTGTGTCAAATGGCACGGAGTTTTTATTGCAGGTAATGCCAGCTCTTTCAAGGCTATTCACAACGTCTTTTCCAGTCAATTTCCGTGATCTTAAATCAACTAGCACTATATGAGAGTCAGTGCCACCGGTTATAATGTTCAGCCCATGCCCTTGCAGCGCTTGAGCTAACACTTTCGCATTTTCCACAACTTTTTTACTATAAGTTTTAAACTCTGGCGCTAATGCTTCCTTAAATGCAACAGCTTTTGCAGCTATCACATGCATAAGTGGCCCACCTTGCAATCCTGGAAAAACTGCAGACTGAATTTTTTTATGTAACGCTTCATCATTTGTCATTACCACTCCACCACGAGGACCACGTAGAGTCTTGTGAGTTGTAGAAGTTATAATATGCGCATATTTGGCAGGTGATGGGTAACAACCTGCAGCAATAAGCCCTGAATAGTGAGCAATATCTGCAAGCAGATATGCACCAACTTTATTCGCAATTTCACGAAAGCGCTCGAAATCTATTTTTCTTGGATAAGCAGAAGCACCAGCAATAATTAATTTTGGTTTATGCTCCAGCGCTAGCCTTTCCACCTCATCCATATCAAGCAGGTAAGTGTCTCTATTAACTGTATACTGAATCGACTTAAACCACTTACCAGAAAGGTTTGGTGCTGCACCATGAGTTAAATGTCCACCGCAGTTCAGTGACAATCCAAGTATTGTATCACCCGGAGCAAGCAGTGAAGCAAACACTGCTTGATTTGCCTGAGAACCAGAATGAGGTTGAACATTTGCAAATTTAACACCAAATAGCTTACAAAGCCTTTCTATAGCCAGATTTTCAACTTCATCTACATACTCACAGCCACAGTAATATCTTTTACCAGGATAACCTTCTGCATATTTATTAGTCAGAAAAGAACCCTGTACTTCCATCACTGCTTTACTTGCAAAATTCTCCGATGCAATCAATTGCAACTGCGATCTTTGACGCTGCAGTTCCTTCTCTATAGAGAGATAAACTTCATTATCAAAAGACTTTAAATTATTTTCAGAGTTACAAATCCTTTCTGAAGCAATTGTCATAAGACCTTTTCCTTAACCACATAAATCCAAAAACAGCCAAAAGCAGACATACAGGAATAATTGATATTGCTTTTACCAGCAAATCAGTACCATACAAAGGATTTCCTTGTATTACCGTTCCATTCCAACATAAGTCTATTATTTTTGCAATTCCAGTATGAAAAAAATAGCCAAAAACCATAACTATCATGTTTGATACAGCTGTGGCCAAGCCTACCAAGTTATTGTTTACATAACTTATTGCCTTGTAAATAGTAATTACCTGATACCCAGATGCAAAGCCGATAACAAGAAGTGTAGGTAATGCAATATATAAACCGCCAACTTGTGTAAAAAGCAAAAGAAAGCTAGCGATCATTGCAAAAGAACACGCAATAATCACCTCGTAATGTTTGTCTGGATACTTCTCCAGTAAATAAGCGAGAAAGAATGATCCAGCCCCCATGCCTATGAACATGAGAGAGGAAAGTGAAGATGCCAAATCTCCGGTCATTTGATATGCTTCACATAAGAACGCTTTTGCCCAACCATCAGCAAAACCTTCTAGTGGCCCAACCATCAAGCCCCCAAAAAAGCTGATTAGAATGATATGTTTATTGAAAAGTACAGTTTTTAAATCTTGAAGTATGTTGTCATTTCTACTCTCCTCTATGTTAGAATTTGGCGTTATTAAGAATAAAAGTAGGGCGAGCAAGCAACCAAACGCTGAGAAAGTGTATATAACATAATTCCAACCAAATTTATTGAGCAAGAAGTCTAGAGGTAATCCACCATAAATAGCTCCCAGTAACCCTATTATTATAGATAAGCTAGCCATCCTTGCTGATTTTTCTTGTGAAAAATACATGCTTGCAACTTTGAAAAGCCCAATTGCTGAAGCAGATGACCCAACTCCAACAATCATTCTACCAAGTATTGAGTAATACCACTCATCAAAGCATATTAGTGGTAATGTCCCAGTAAACGTTAAGACAATACATGCAGGCAAAACAAACTTTGGCCCAAATCTATCAAGGGCAAGACCAACAGGTATGTGAGCAAGCGTATAGCCTATATAATATAGCCCACCAAATTGACCAACATCTGTAATACTTATGTTAAATTTCGTTATTAATTCAGGCGCGATTATATTTGGAATTACACGTAATATATACTGGTATGCATAAAATAGTGATGCTAGCAACCATATGAAAAAGTTTCTCTGCAATCCTAATATTACCTAAAAAACAGAATTATAGGTATTTTATCAGCAAGGAGCAACACTTTTGTAAATAGCTACTCTAATCCGAGTATCTTTCTTAAAAGAGACCTTTTAGCATATCTATAACTGGTTCATGGATAAGGTATATGAAAAAAATTATACCACAGATGATAAGGATTTTTATAATTTTACCCTTGTTCATCTTAAGCTTTATTTTTTTTACTATAAGTTTTAGTTTTGTTACAAAATTCATTTTACTTACGCTTTTATTTCGTGATACCGATTATACTTTAAATAATATAATTTTTAATGAAATTCAGTATCAGAAACGCTGTAGTTAACTAAATATTAACCTTTTTGTGTGTAAAATATAATATAAAAGCAAGGTGAGTGAATGAACATAGGTACAATAGACAATACGCTACAAAACTACATAACAAAATACATTGAACAAACATTTGCCGCACACACAGGCAATAGATACGACAAGTTATACAGGGAACTTTTAAGTAGCGCAGAAGAAATAATAAAACTTACTGTAAACGAAGCAAAACAATATGATAAAAGCCTAGAAGAACTACATAACAATTCAATATTTCACGATAAGAAATTTATTCAAGCTGTTGCTAAACACCAGATATTAGAATTTCTGAATACTCATCCAAAGAAGAAAGAAATCGTTGCAGAATTTAAAAATGAACATCATATCAACGAAAGCGATTTAAAAATTTTAAATGAAGGAAAAGATTTAGTGAATAAAATAAACGACATTAACTTAACTCAACAAAATGAGAAAAATGAAATATTGAACATTAGAAAGGTACTTTCTAAATCAATAGGAATGCCCTCTTCGAGAACTGAAAAATCCAAAGCAACTTTAGTAGAAAGTCCTGAGGTGGTAAAATAGACGTACTTAACTTTTCCTAATTGGAAAATACTTTTAATCCTATGATACCCAGCACTACCAAAGCAAGGGAAAATAAACGCCCAAAATTTACTGGGTCATTAAAAAACATTATTCCTATTATCGCTGCACCTATAGAGCCTATACCAGTCCAAACTGCATAAGATGTTCCAAGAGGAATAGACTTCATTGCTAACGATAGCCAGTAAAGACTCACAGAACCGCTAACTAAAATAATTACTACAGGTATAACACGAGTAAAGCCATTGCTATATTTCAGTGCTGTGGTCCATATTATTTCAACCAAACCAGCTAATAGCAAATACACCCAAGCCATAAATCAACTCTATCTTACTGAAATATTATATATAGGAATATTAAAAAGTTAACTTAGCATTTCGCATGCTTTAGTAATACTATCACATCCAATTTCTAATTGTTCCTGAGAGGTTGCATAAGAAATTCTGATAAAATTTTTCAGACCAAATGCAATTCCTGGAACAACAGCAACTAAATGATCTTCTAATAAATATTCGGCAAAATCAAGATCACTATTTATTACTTTACCACTTTTCGTATTCTTACCCAATAAACCTTCACATGAGACAAACAAATAGAATGCACCCTGCGGAATAGATACTGACAATCCTGAAGCAGAATTTAGCTTTTTTACTACAAAATCTCTACGATCCTTAAAGATTTTTGTTCTTTCTTTCAAAAAACTATGATCACCGTTTAACGCTTCAACTGCTGCTGCTTGTGCTATTGAATTTGGGTTAGAAGTACTTTGAGACTGCAGTGTAGAAATAGCTTTTACTATATCACTCCTACCTGCAATATAACCTATTCTCCAGCCAGTCATTGCATAGGCTTTTGATACTCCATTGACCACAAAAACCCTATCGTAAAGCTTTGGCTCAACCTGAGCAATGGTAAAAAACTTTTCATCGTATACTATGTGCTCATAAATATCATCTGTAACAATATTTACATGTGGATATTCAAGCAATACTTGCGCTATGCTTTTCAATTCATCATATGTATAGACAATTCCTGCTGGATTGTTCGGTGAATTAAGAATTAACCATTTAGTTTTCTTAGTTATCTTGCTCTTCAGTAATTCTGGTGTCAGCTTAAAGTTTTGCTTGCACTCTACAACAACTGGCAGTCCGCCAAAAAGATTTACCATATCAACATACGAAACCCAATAAGGAGCTGGTATTATAGCCTCATCTCCAGGGTCAATTGTTGCCATAAATAAGTTGAATAACACCTGCTTAGCGCCTGCGCCGACACAAATTTGGTTCAGTGTATATTCTAGATTGTTATCCCTTTTTAACTTATTGATTATCGCCTCTTTAAGCTCATGCGTTCCATCAACAGCAGTATATTTAGTTTTGCCTTCATTTATCGATTGAATAGCTGCCTTTTTTATATGATCTGGAGTGTCAAAATCCGGCTCTCCCGCAGCTAAAACGCAAATTTTCTTTCCTTCGCTTTTTAATCTGTTTGCCTTATCGGTCACAGCAATTGTAGGCGACGGTTTTATCAGAGACATCCTCTTTGCAAGGTCTGACATAATCTCACTAAAGTTAAATAAAAATGATAAACTCTACACAACAAAAAAGCTAGAAATTTTATTATTTTACATAAAGGTTGGTATTTTTGTATTCTTAAATATAGATATTAAAAAGCTTAATAAATTGAAAAAGGCAAATAAATCCCTGTATAGCGAGTTTTAATAATGTAAATTGGCACTGTAATAATGTGCTAACGCTTAAAGTAAGAGCGATTTGGCTGACCACCCTCATAAAGGCTTTTCATACAAGAGTTTTAGTAGTTTCTTACTAGGTCCACTAATGCAGCAATATTTTCAACCGGAGTATCAGGAAGCACTCCATGTCCAAGATTAAATATAAAAGGTAACCCTCTAAAACAATCTATTATACGCTTTGCTTCTTCAATTGCTTCTGACTTATTGTAGGCCAAAAGACTAGGATTAAGGTTCCCTTGCAGAGGAATTTTTAGATTTTCTTTCGCCCATTCTATTGGAACATTATAATCTATACTTACTGCAGATACGCCTGTTTGTTCGCAGTAATCTGTATAAAGATTTTCAGCAGAGCGCGGAAAACCTATTATTGGAAAATTGGGAAATCTACTCTTTATTGCCGAAACAATTTCCTTTGTTGGCTTGATGATGTATCTTTCAAACAGTTTTTCCTTCAATACACCAGCATTGCTGTCAAATAACTGAATAACATCTGCTCCAAACTCTATCTGTTTGATCAGATAAATAATTGTCGCTTTCGTTATTTTGTTTATTATTTCCTCTAGTGCCAATGGACAGAAATTTAGCACCTTGGAAAAAGTTTTACTACCACCGCCCTCTATGATGTATGAACCTACCGTCCACGGCCCTCCAGCAAAGCCTATAAGCGATTTTTCTTCTGGCAACTGGCTTCTTACTTCTTTTATAGCATTTAGGATTGGTAATGTGTTAGATTCAATTCCTTGTAGACTCTTCAAGTCTTTAGCACTTTCTATAGGTCTTATTATTGGACCCACACCTCGAATAAAATTTACATTACAGCCTAAAATGTCAGCTATTATCAAAATATCAGAAAAAATTATCGCTGCATCCATGTTGAACCTTCTTATTGGTTGTAACGTTAACTCTGTTACCAAATCTGTGCTATAACATATCTCCATGAAATTATTCATGTTTTCCACTGCCTTCCGATACTCAGGAAGAGACCTACCAGCCTGACGCATTAACCAAATAGGAACTTTTTCATCTGACTCGTTCTGGCTGATGATTCTTGCTATTTTTGCTTTACTTCTTTTCAATCTACTTTATCTACTTTTTATTTAAACTAAAGTATAACAGTAGTAGTAGTTCTATCAATAAATTGTTATTAACTTAAAATTCAGTAAAAATTAGTATTACTTAGCTTGTGGATAAATATGTTAATAACTTCTCTATACTATTGATTTTCCTTTATGATTTATGTGTATAAGTAAGATGTCTAGAATGTTAGTAATTTTCTTTTATGGAAAAAAGCTTTACTATCATGGATTGTTATATAATTATGTATATGTCATTGAAAAAATTGTTGATCAATTGTTAGTATTTTATGTCAAAAAATAATTCACAAATTAATTTGACATTATTCACATGCTTATTAAACATTTAATAACAGTTTTCTTGATAGACCTTATCTAAAGATATTTTCACCATTAAAGGGAATAAATTGAATAAGAAAAGAACTTTAGTAGAAAAAATAGCATACAGAATTTTTCTCTTTCTCTTCAACAAAACTTCTGTGTTAAAAAAATGTGCGACTGAGTCATTAATGGGTGATCTGTCAGGTCTTGACATACTTAATAGTCTATTAAAATTCCGTGATTGTAGTATCATGGATATAATGACTCCACGTAAGGAGATATGTGCAGTAGACATTGAATCGAGCAAGGATGAGGTAATAAAGAAGGTGAAAAACACTTACCATGCTAAGATACCAACTTATATGAATAACTTTGACAACATAATAGGCTTTTTTTACGTAAAAGATATCATTTTCAATAAGAATAAAGATTTTAATCTGAGGAATATTATAAAAAATGTAATATTTGTCCCAGCCTCAATGAAAGCAACAAATCTTTTTGTTAAAATGAAATCTTCCAAGTCATATTTAGCTATTGTACTGGATGAATATGGCGGAACTGATGGTTTAATTTCGATAAATGATCTTATAGAAGAATTGATACCAAATATTGATAACGAGAATGAGGTAAATTCAGAACACACCATTACTGAATTATCTCAAAATAAGTTTGAAATATCGGCAAGGGCCCTTATAAAGGATATAGAGGAAAATCTAAAAATAGAGTTGTGTGAATCTGAAGAGCATTATGCCACACTTAGTGGTTTGGTTCTTTCAATTGCTGGTAAGGTACCTTCTGTAGATGAAGTTATAAGATATAAAAATGGTATAAAATTTATCATCAAGGATGCAAATGAACGATACATTAACAAAATAATACTAGACTTAAGTGATTACAAAAATTAAATTCAATATTTTTTAGTGAAAGGTACTTTATCTTGGAAGTAGGGGACATAGTAGCCAGGTATACAATTTAAACAATTTCTTAATATACAAAAGTTTGTAGTTCTATACGTTACTGTTTGATAATTAAGGTGGGAATAGTTTTATTGGTACAAAGTTATAAAAATTAGTTGTTTAAATATTTTTAGCGATCTGTAACTTTCAAAAAGGGAGTGTTAAATAAACTGTGTCAAACCGCATTTTTAATTCAACTCAATTTTTAACCTACAAGAAAAAAAGATATCAAGTTGAGAGATAGTTAAAGCCCAATCATGTATAGGCATAGCCCATTTTTCTCTTACCTTTTTTATAGCACAATATACCTGTTCATACAAGGCATTTGTGCTAGTAAATGAGCCCTTAGTTTTAGTAAATTTTCTGATCTGTCTATGTAGTCCCTCAATAGGATTTGTGGTATAAATTAACTTTCTTACAGGGCCAGAATATTTTAAATAACTAGACAAATTTTCCCAATTATTCTGCCAAAACCAACGGATATTTTTCTCCCCATTTTTCCTCTAGCTCAAGCAAATAATTTTCGGCAATTTCTCTACTTGCAGCACGGTATATTTTTTTCAAATCATTCATGAAAATTTTCACATCTTTGCTCGATGCATATTTCAGTGAATTTCTTATCTGATGTACAATACATAGTTGTATTTCTGCTTTAGGAAATACACTGTTTATTGCTTTAGGAAAGCTTTTTAGCCCATCTACACATACAATCAGGATATCTTCTACTCCTTTCTCTTTTAAGTCATTTAACATCCCTAGCCAAAAGTTAGCTCCCTCACTTTCTGCTATATAAAAGCCTAAAACTTCTTTCCTTTCATTCTGCTAATATATTCTACATATATTTACTTACGCAATGCCCGTCTTCTTTGACCTTAAAAAACCATAAACACTATTGGATACACTGATTGCAGTGGACGACTACGCCACTCATTTATTACAGGCAATAATTTATCAGTAATACTTGATATCTCCGCTACAGATATTTTATATCTCTTCTACATGCGACTCTATATCTCTATATACCATGCCACTGGCATATGTACTTAAAACCTTTGCTTCAAGTTCGGTTGTTTGCCTTTTTCTGACTACTTGTGGCTCAAAGCTTCCTTCCCTATCTCTTGGTGTCAATAACTCAAATGAACCTGCACTTGTCCGTAAAGTCTTTGAATTTCTTCAATTTCTTCGATTATTTTCTTCGCTTTTAGCCGACAAGTGATTTTTTATTTCACCTTCCAGAATCGCTTCCAGTAGCCTTTTTACAAACGGTGTTAATGCACCATCTCTTTCCGTCAATGGTCTTCCTTCTCGTATAGACGATAAGATATTTGTTTCTAATTCTTTATAGTCTACCAAACCGGTAGTTCTGTTTGCTTGACTGATTGTCAAACCTCCATTTTTTGTTTCTATTTTATTTTTACTTCTCGGTTTGACACAGTTTATTTAACACTTCCCTAAGTACGTAAGAAAAAACACTCCTATACTGAAAGTACAAGCATTTGTTGAGATTATTAGGAATGTAAAACCTAGCAGAAATCTTGATAATTCAAACGCTGAACAACTTCAAGCTATTGATAGAAAAATCCCTTAATTGTACATAGGCCAAGTTGGCTTATGTGTTCTTATTCTCACTTTGTAAACATGCCAATAATTTTATCCATTATTCCGCCCATATTTGCTTCAGCTTGAGTGTGTGCTATCTTACCACCGTGTGAAATTAATTTGGGATCTGCGCCAGGTGATATATTAACAAATTTACTACCAACAACTCCACTGCTAGTGATTAGGGCTGAGCTATCAACTGGGAGTTTTATATCCCTACTTATACACATGTCGATTCGTGCTATGTAGGTAGCTTTGTCGAGTGATACACCAGTTATGCTTCCGACTTCCACACCAGAGATCTTGACACTATCACCAACTCCTACACCGTTAGCATCAGTAAAAAGGCCATGTATTTTATAACAATCCTTATAGTTTTTCTTTATGTAAGATAATTTATCAATAGCGAAGAAGATAAGAAAAACAGTAAAAATTAATACAAATGAACCAGCAGTTATTTCAAGTATATTTGACCTTCGCATCTTTAGTTATTAGGATTCCAGCTTTCATAGTAATTTTTCACCTTTTGGTTTGGGTAGTATGCATCTTTTGTACCTGTTAAATTAGGAATTTTTCTTTTGTTATTATTCACTGGTACTGCATTATCAGTATAATGCAGCCATATATGCCATGCTGGAGGAATTGTTGTAGGCTCAGAAACATTGTCATATATTACCCATCTTTTTCCTTTACTTGATTCATAGTAAGAATTTCCGTTTTCGTCCCTTCCTATAAGTTTACCTTTTCTCCTTAATAAGTTTGTTACTGCATTATAAATTTTAGATAACATAAAGGTATTAAAACAAAAAGTATTATATATACTAATACTTTAACGATGTATTAACAACAGTTTAATGCAATTACCAATTCTACAAGTTATTATACCAATAATTGCATCGATGTTCTGCTTTCTTACCAGGAAACATAGGGTGTCCTGGTTTATCTCTTTTTTTACAACGGCAGCTACTTTCTTTATTTCATTAATGTTGCTAGTGAAAACATACAATGGTGAAATTATAACTTATTATCTTGGAGATTGGGCTCCTCCATACGGAATAGAGTTGAGAATCGACATATTGAACTCCTTGATTCTAACTTTGGTGAATTTTATAGCGCTGATTAGTGTGCTTTATAGCTTTCATATTAATGAAAAAGAGATTAGCAAAAACAAAATCATTGGTTTTTATTCTCTATTTTTACTGTGCTTGAGTGGATTACTCGGAATTTTAGTAACAAACGATATATTCAACCTTTATGTCTTTTTAGAAATTTCATCTCTTTCTTCTTATGTTTTAGTTTCAATGGGAAGGGATAAGAAAGCTTTAGTTGCAGCATTTGAATACCTCATTAGTGGTACTGTAGGAGCAACATTTTACTTGTTTGGCATCGGCCTTTTATATTCTATGACCGGAACGCTCAACATGTCTGACATGGCTGAAAGAATAGTACCATTATACGATAATAACATCATAAGACTTGGTACATTATTCATTTTTGTTGGTCTCTCAATCAAAATGGCACTGTTTCCACTCAGTAAATGGCTAGTTAATGCGTATAGTGAAGCACCAAGCTTCATTAGCGTATTCTTTTCAGGTACAGTAACCAAAGTGATGATATATGTTTTTATCAGAATCTTTTACAATGTTTTTCAGCAAAATTTTTTCTTACCACTGCATAATGTGATAATTATCCTCGCACTTTGCGCTATTGTATTTGGATCAATATCTGCAATAATCGAAAAAGATATAAAAAGACTGTTTGCTCACTCCAGTATCAGTCAGATTGGCTATATACTTTTAATGCTGGGTTTAAATTCAAAATCAGGTTTGTTTTCAGCAGTTCTTCACATAGTAAATCATAGCATGATAAAAACGTCTTTATTCATGGTTGCAGGGTGTATTTCTTATAAATTTGGTATGACAAAGATAGAAAATTTGTCAGGACTAAAAAAGTCAATGCCCTATACAACACTCGCATTTACTCTACTTAGTTTAGCATTAATCGGTGTACCCTTGACAAATGGCTTTGTAAGTAAGTGTTATATGATGCAAGCAATTCTTGAATCTCATGCATGGATTTCCCTTGCAGTTTTTGCTGCTGGCTCTTTTCTTGCACTAATATATATGTGGAGGGTGGTAGAGAAAATGTATTTTGAAAATAGCGCAGCATCAAACACTGAAATGACACTTAATGAGGTACCATTACTTATGCTCTTTTGTCTATTATTTATGGCAATTTTAACGATAATAACTGGGATATATAGTAGTCCAATTCGTTTGGTAATTAATAAATTTGCTTTTTGATTTTCTTATGTTTTATTGTATCTAAAAGTCTGTAAAGTTTTCGCTGTGGATAAGCTGAAGAAGATTCACTTATTATTAGTCATGAACGTAATAGCTCTGTTTTGCGTTGGCATTGTTGTTCAATATTCTTCTGCTGGAGGAAAGTGGGCTCCATTTGCAATTTACCAATTGGTCATATTCTCTTTCTTCCTTTTGCTTGCTATAGCTATGTCATTTATAGAGCTAGATTTTTATTTGAAGCACGCTTATTTTTTTTACATAGCAGCAGTAATTGCGCTGTTAGCAGTAAATTTTTTTGGCTCGCATATAATGGGTGCAACGAGATGGATAAGAATTGGGTCAATTAGTTTACAACCATCAGAATTTGTAAAAGTGGGCTTAATACTTGCACTTGCTCGTTATTTTAATAAACAAAGTGTGTATAAAATGATGAAATTTCAAAGTTTATTTAAGCCACTTATAATTATTTTCTTACCTGTATTCCTTGTATTGAAGCAACCTAATTTAGGAACAGCTGTAATAATATTGTTTATAGGAGCATCAATTATATTCACAGCAATAATGGAAAGACCTCATTTAATAATTTTTGGAACGCTTGGCATTTTCGCAATACCAGCTATTTGGCCTTTTTTGCGCCCTTATCACAAGCAAAGGATATTATCATTTTTGGATTCATCAGTAGATCCACTTGGAATAGGTTATAATGCACAGCAATCTCAAATAGCTATTGGTTCAGGAGGTTTGTTTGGTAAGGGGTTTGTTAATGGGAGTCAAACTCAACTTGGATTTTTGCCAGAGAAACGCACAGATTTTGCTTTTGCGGTACTTAGTGAGGAATGGGGGTTCTTAGGCAGCATGGCTTTGATTTTACTCTATACCACATTGCTTGCTATAATATTCTCCATTGCTTACAGGTCAAAAAATTACTTTTCTAAGTTAATATCTATCGGGGTTTTCGCCTTTTTTGGTGCTCATTTCTTTATAAACATTGGAATGACAATAGGCCTATTACCTATAATAGGTGACCCACTTCCATTTCTATCCTATGGCGGAAGCACAACTGCTGCGAGCTTAATATGTATAGGATTGCTACTTAGTTCCGTGACATCTACAAAGGACTTAAAGCTAAGTTTCCGATTTCACCCATAGAAAGAGCTTAGACAACCATCACTCTGCTAATGGTTAACGTCTTATTTTTCAATGAGAGTCCCATTTTACGGTGCTTAAATCTATTCCCTCTTCTACCATTTCCAAAAGTGGGCTCATCTCTCTTAGCCGTCCAACATTTTTAGTAACAAGATCTGCCGCGTATAGAACTTCATCTTTAGTTGTAAATCGGCCAAGGCCAAATCTAATTGATGAATGCTCAAGATCGTGGCCATTGTTTAGTGATCTTATGACATAAGAAGGTTCAAGAGATGCGGATGTGCATGCAGAACCAGAGCTTACTGCTAAATCCTTGATTGCCATGATAAGAGACTCACCCTCAACATAAGGAAAACTTAAGTTAAGGTTACCTGGAATCTTATTTTCGTAATCACCATTTAAAACAACATCAGGAAATGCCTCTTTTATTTTGTTGTACAAAATATCTCTCAACTCTTCTAATTTGCTTGCTTCTATTTCCATTTCTTCTTTAGCGATACGTGCCGCTTCACCAAAACCAACTGCAAGGGGAGTAGGAACTGTTCCAGAGCGCATGCCTCTCTCCTGTCCACCACCACTAATTAGTGGCGTCAACCTAACACGAGGATTTTTTCTACGGACATATAATGCACCTATTCCCATAGGTCCATAAATTTTATGGCTAGAAAGGCTCATAAGATCAATGTTCATTTCATTTACGTCTATTGGAACTTTTCCAAAGCTTTGAGCAGCGTCTGTATGAAAAAATATATTATGCTTTCTACATATTGCACCAATTTCTTTGACAGGTTGCATTACTCCGATTTCATTATTTGCCATCATCACTGAAATCAGAATTGTTTTATCAGTGATTGCCTCCTCAAGTTTCAACAAATCTATAATTCCGTTTTGCTTAACGGACAAATATGTAACTTTAAAGCCTTCATTTTCTAGATGTCGACAAGAATCTAAAACGCACTTATGCTCCGTGCAGACAGTTATTATATGATTCCCCTTATTCTTATAAAAATGAGCAACACCCTTGATAGCCATGTTATTTGATTCGGTTGCACCCGAGGTAAAGACGATTTCTTTGTTGTCTGCATTCACTAAATCAGCAATGTGCTTCCTTGCTTTTTCTACTGCTTCCTCAGCTGTCCAACCAAATGAATGGCTACGAGAGTGTGCATTACTAAACTCACCAAAATAAGGTATCATCACCTCTAAAACACGAGGATCTACTTTAGTAGTAGATTGATAATCGAGAAATATTGGTAATTTTATTTTAGCATTGCGTATTTTTTCCATATTCATAGTCAGGTTTCAGCATAGAAGTTACAATATTTAGTAGCACTAAATCTTAATTTTTTCAAGATATAATCTTGCCTAAACGAAAGTTGTCAGCGCTCTCTTCTACGTTATTCCAGTTCTCCTGTAATGTCATTTCCTATGATCAGTGTTTATGCAGCTAGGTCGAATACGCGCTAGGTAACCCTATTAGTGCTAGCAGCTTCTTGACGCCTATCCATTAAGACTGCTACTCCATCAACTTTAGTACTGGGCTTTAACATCATATATGTAGCACCACCAACTGCTAGTGCTACTGCTATAACTGCAACCACTGCTATAGCTATAGGTATTGCAATTGTTTCAATTGCAAAAAGTACCGCTGCTATAGCAGTGCCTAATAATGCAGTTTTTACAGCGGTAGCAATCCCTTTATTAAATGCTTTCACAAAAGAACGTCCTCCTGCCTTTAATAGAACTTCTACGTTTTGACCCTTGGCATAATCTAAAGGGGTCATTCCATGTGTATTTACTGCATTAACATTTGCTCCTTTTTCGAGTAAAACATCTACTGTCTCTTTGTGACAATAAGAAACAGCATAATGTAAAGGAGTTCCATACAAATGTTGCGCATCAACATTTGCTCCTGCTTGGAGTAAAACCTCTACTATCTCTTTGTGATCTTTATGAACAGCATTGTGTAATGGGGTAAACCCATGTTCATTCCTTTCATCAATTTTAATTCCTTCGATCTTTAATAGAGCTTCTACTGTTCCTATATGGCCATGTTTAGCTGCTAAATTTAATACAGGAGTCCAACCTTTTCCACTCTTATCGCTAATGTTTGATCCTGATGATATTAGAGCATCCAACACATTTGCATAGCCTGCCTCAGCAGCTATCCTTGATAACGTAAACTTTAAATATTTAGGATGATCTGAGGTAAATTCATGATTTATATCGAATTTCTCATCAATCCACTCTTTATGTAAATCTTGATCCTTCCTCTCTAGTTCTTCTTGTATTTTCTCAATTATGTTATCTTTATTAAAATCTTGCTTATCGTTAATTACATTCAATACTTTTTTCAGTGTTTCATATCCTTTTGCCATAACTTTACCTTTAAACTAGAATAAAATATCTAACTATTACATATTATACTAGAAAATAAATATTTATTTTAAATGAGCTTATAATCGAAATTGTGGGTAGCAAATTATTACCTCTTGGATCACAATGTTCGTATAGCTGCAACCCTGAAGCTACTATCTCTCATCCACTGAAGGTATTGCACAGCGCTATCTACTTGATCGTCGTGGCGGGTTTCTGGAAACATTAAAATCTCATACTCAAAATCGCTGAGCCATACTGCTTGGTGTGGCAGAAAAACCTTGCCAGATTCTATTATCGGAACAATCTGGTGGAATCGAGCAAGTTTGCCACCGTGTGGCACTATCCCGATAATAGGTATTGCCTTGAGCTCTTGAATCAATTGCTGACCGCTTGTTTTTGCTTCGATTAAAATTGCGTGTGGCTTCCATCTTGCAGCTAGTGATAGAACTTGTTCTTTAAGTTTTGGATACTCAAGCTTTGCACGGTACACATCGAGTAAATAAAACTTATTATTCACCTTTGTCCAGGTGGTGCAGACACTAAAGCCGCTAGAATCTTTTGTTGAAACAGCAGTGTCCCAGCTCTGAGTTATATGTGAGAGATTGTCAGGAAAATTTCTATAGCGTTTCAACCATTCTTGCTTAATTATACCACTTGAAAGTGGCAGAGGATTTTGTTGATATTGAGCAGCAAAAGCGTAACTCCCAAGTTCAGCCTTTATCATTTCAATTTCTCCTACATCTAGGGGATATAGCAGCTGACCTTCCTTTTTTAAGTATAAAATCCTTGAAGATGTAGCGCCTGTTGAGCTTTTGCACTCATTTGTAGTTACTCGAATAATAGGAACAGGAGAAGGGAGAATTGATCTTTTGATTGAATAGATAATTTCCTTATTTTCAGAAATCATCGGTAAACAAACATGATGCCATATATTTATCGGTTTGGAGAGAAGATGCCCAGTTAAATCCTCCCGATGTAGTCTGTGCATCACAACAACGATAACTCCTTTTTTCCTGTCATTGAGCCTAGTTACTAAAGTCTGATCAAACCAATTTGTAGCACGTTTTCTAAACGTTTCACTCAAAGCTTGAGAGGAACTCAGTGGATCATCCACAACGATAAAATCACCACCTTCACCAGTTAATGTTCCACCAACAGATGTTGCAATCCTACATCCTCTCTGCACTGTTTGAAATTTATATTTAGTGTTCTGGTCTTTACATAGCTCTACCTCTGGAAATAGCGCTCTATACCAACTAGACTGCATTACGCACCTGGTGTCGAGCGAATGCTTTTCGCTAAGCCGCTGAGAATAGCTTGCAACTATTATTCTTGCAGTTGGCTGATTACCGAGTATCCATGCGGGCCATGCAACACTCACGCACATAGACTTCATTGAGCGCGGAGGGCATATTGAATATTATTCGCTTCACTGTGCCAGTACCTGCTGCTTCAAGCCTGTCTGCTATGATTTTTATATAATGATAATTGTTATACTCACACCCCGGCATTACCGTTTGAAAGCATAGTTCGATAAATTTTAAAAAGTTCATGTTAGTCTCCTATAGTGTTAGTGGAATTTACTTTATGGTGGTGTCAGCCTCTTTGGTTTCATCTCAGCGTCCTTTTTCTTGTCATCCAAGTAGCCCTTTCCTTGTCATTCCAGTGCTTGACACTGGAATCTAGTTTCACCTTATGATGGTGTTATTCAAGTAGCCTCTATCCAAGTGCCCCTTTGGTGTCATCAGAGTAGCTGACACTGGGATGACAGGAAAAAAAGGCATTCTGATGACACTATTTTTTGTACTTTTGCATTCAATATTCGTACAATTATGTGTCAAGCAGTGGAATGACATTATCTACTATGCAAGATGTGAATTATAATAAGAAATGGAAGATATGAACATAACTATACATTCACAAGAAGACTTTGACTTTATGCGTAAAGCTGGCAGGCTTGCAGCTGAAACCCTTGATTTTATTGCACCATACGTCAAAGTAGGCGTAACAACTAATGAATTAAATGATCTATGTCATGATTTTATAATCAATGCAGGTGCAATTCCAGCACCACTGAATTATAAGGGATATCCGAAATCAATTTGTACTTCGAAAAATGCTGTTGTATGTCATGGTATTCCTGATGATAAACCTCTTAAAGATGGAGATATTTTAAATATTGACGTTACAGTGATTTTAAATGGCTGGTATGGTGATACAAGTCGCATGTTTTGGACCGGTAAACCCTCAATAAAAGCAAAGCGTTTGTGTAATGCTGCCTACAATGCGCTAATGGAAGCGATAAAACAAGTTAAGCCCGGCAATAAGTTAAATGAAATAGGATTTGCTATAGAAAAATATATTGAAGATTTTGGATATTCTATCGTACGCAATTATTGTGGACATGGCATAGGAAAGGTTTTTCATGCTCCACCAAATGTTGTACATTTTTATGATGAAGGTGAGGATCTTATCTTAAAAGAAGGCATGTTTTTTACGGTAGAACCAATGATCAATGCTGGAAAACATGAAACTCTGCTCAGCAAGCTAGATGGCTGGACAGTGACAACACGTGATCTTTCACTTTCTGCACAGTTTGAGCATACGCTTGGAGTCACAAAAGATGGAGTTGAAATATTTACACTATCACCTAAAAATTGGCATTTTCCACCTTATGATTAGATTTTTTAAACACTTGGTTTTTGAAAAAACCTAACTCTTAACTTGTGATATAGCAACTAACCCAATTAGTGCACAGAAAATCATGTAAAAACTTGCTAAAGTTCCTTGTCCTGTAACTTTGATAATAGTTGTGCATATAAATGGTGCAAGACCACCAAAAAATCCCGAAGCTATATTTCTTGATAAACCAAATCCACTGTATCGTACCTTTATTGGGAATAATTCGCACATAAACGCGCTAACAGGACCAAGAGAAGCAGCTATTGGGATTATAAAAAGAACGTGCGCCATTATGGTGAGCAAATTATTACCACTTAGTATCATTGAAAAAACTGGATAACTTACTACTATAAAAGTTACAAATGCAAATTTCATGACTCTTTCTCTCCCTACCTTATCAGAAAGTATTGCAAATAGTATAGTCAATCCTCCAAGTGCAACCTGATTCAATATTTCTACTGCGTGATTAAAGTGAGTGTTTATTGTTGATGCAAGTACATTAAAAAACACTAAATATATGTAAAGAGATGCATTTTCAACTATGTCAACTCCAACTGATATTAAAAAAGGTTTTTTATAGCCGTTTAATAGTTCTTTTAACGGTAATTCATGTGGCTTTTCCTGCTTTTTATATTCTGGGCTTTCATCGAGTATATATCTCATATATATACTGATTAATCCTATTACAAAACTGAAAATAAAAGGCAATCTCCATCCCCAAGATTCAAAATCGGATACTTTTTTGCATATAAGCACCACTATAAGACTTAATATTGAGCCAAGAATTGCGCTCAATACTTCAATACTGCCAAAGAATCCTCTTTTATTTTTAGGAGCATGCTCTATTAAAAATGGGGCATTTCCTGCCTCTCCTCCAAGAGATATACCCTGCAATAATCTTAAACATACCACCAGTACTGATGCGAGTACCCCAATGTTCTGATAGCCTGGAACAAATGCAATAAGTACGGTTGATAGAGTCATCAATATGATAGAGAGAAATAGAGCAATCCTTCTTCCATATTTATCGCCAATGTGGCCAAATATAGCAGCACCAATTGGTCTTATTAAGAAACCCACTGCAAACACTCCAAAAGCTTTAAGTATGCTGACTAATTTGTCGTCTGATGGAAAAAACACATCTCCGATTATGCTTATTAGATGGCTGAAAAGCATGTGATCATACCACAACAAAGTGTTACAAATTAAACTTGATAGTATTACTTTTGTTATTTGTTGCACGAAACCTTCCGTAATTTGTTTGATATTATAGTAATATTACTTACTTTTTCAAACGTGAATTATGTAAATGTTATATTAATAATATTATCTTATTAAATTTTTATATCGTTGATTATATTTAAATATTCTTATACTATACCTATATATTTCCATATATTTTTTGGCGAGAAAGTTATTTTAATTTAAGTGCACAAAGTCTCTTGATATGACACATACTCCAGTTTTGTTAAAAGAGATGCTATTTCAATTAGCACCACACAGTGGTGGCATATATGTAGATGCTACATTTGGGGCTGGAGGATATAGCAAAGCAATATTGGAATCCGCTGATTGCAAAGTGTATGCAATTGATAGGGATGAAACAGTTACGAAATTTTATGATGATCTGAACGTTAAATACCCTGATAGAATAAATCTATTTATTGAGAAATTTAGTAATATTAAAAATTTATTAGATAGTAATAATATTAAAGGTATCAATGGAATAGTTTTCGACGTTGGAGTTTCATCTATGCAGCTTGATAATGGAGATAGAGGATTCTCATTTCTACGTGATGGCCCACTTAACATGAGCATGGATAACTATTCTCATATGAATGCTTCGACGTTTGTTAACGCTTTACGTGAAGAAGAGATTGCGAACACTATATATAATTATGGGGGTGAGCGTCATTCTCGTAAAATCGCAAGAGCGATAGTAAATGCGCGGAAGAAGAAAATTATCAAAACTACATTTGAACTTGCGGATATTGTACGTTCTGTAGTGTTTCGTGGAAAAAGCAAGATTGACCCTGCAACTAGGACATTTCAGGCAATCAGAATATGGGTAAATGATGAGCTAGGAGAGCTTGAAAAGGGTATTAAAGCTGCATCTGAGATTTTAAGTGAAAACGGCAAATTAATTGTAGTTACCTTTCATTCTCTAGAAGATCGTATAGTTAAAACCCTTTTTAAAGATTTGTGTGAACCAGGACCTACCAAGACATTCTCCCTTTTAAACAAAAAAGTGATTAAAGCAAGTGCGGAAGAAATAAATGCAAATCCGCGTGCGCGTTCAGCAAAATTAAGAGCTATACAGAGGTTATCATGAGGACCTTTCGTGCCATTTCAATAATTATGTTTTTCTTCAGCATTGTAGGATTATTTAAGGTAAAATTATATGTCCAATCACTAAATAAATAGCTAACACAAATAAAGCGTGAAATTAATTTAGTGCAAAGCAACATAAAAGTTCTTCAAGCAGAATGAAGTTATTTGAGTAATCCAAAAAAACTTGCAGTCTTACGGAGAAATACCTAAAAAATAACTCTTTGATACTAGCTAGCCAGGTTCGACTATCTAAATGACCTTAGTGTGTTAGCAAAATCATAGTAACGATTAGGTTTAGGTTTTTAGATAAACACACTACGATAAAACTTACTTTGATACGAAATTATTTGCATAAGATTTTGGCAGTCTTTTAACATCTTTTGGCATTTCAATTGTGTACTTTGTGTTGTGTTTCTTTGCGTAAGATATTGCTTTTTCAAGAGAATCAAACTTTAATACAATCTGTTTTTGGGGATCTTTTGAGCCAACCCATCCCATCAAAGGTTCAATATAGTAAGAACAAGGCTCAATTTTTAGGTACCAGAATTTTGTATTACCTAAGCCAGATTGTGTTGCAGTTTTTGTTGGCTTATAAATCTTAAAAACTACTTGATCGTTAATACTCATAGCTCTTACTACGTAATCTTAAGTATATATCTAAATAAATTTTTCCACAAAGAATTAGTGTGAAAGAATGAAGTTTGAAATAAATATTTTTATGTTATATTATTAAATTATATAAAAAGGATTAGCTGAATAGGAGTAATCGATGGCACAGCAAGAAATGGTAACAATTAATGCAGAGTTACGTGATGTAAAAAAAAAGAAAGCGATTCAGGTTCTGAGGGAGAAGGGAAGTATACCTGCAGTTATATATGGTAAAGGGCATGATAACGTAAATTTGACATTGTCTGCAAAGGAATTTACTAAACAATATAAATCAGGTGCTCTTTCTGCACATTTAATAGAACTAGATATTTCAGGGAAAAAAGAATATGCTCTTGTTCGTGATATTCAATGGCATGTAGTAAAGGATACTGTGCAACATGTTGATTTTCAGTTTGTTGATAAAGGTAGTGAAATTAAAATAGATATACCTTTATCATTCATCAATGAAAGTAAATCACCAGGAATCAAATTAGGTGGAGTGCTTAATGTTTTGTGTCGTTCTATTACTGTCAAATGCTCTCCTGAGAAAATACCTCAAGTCATAGAAATTGATTTGTCTGGCAAAATGATTGGTCAGTCTATACATATCAATGATGTAAAATTGCCAGAAGGTGTTAAATTTGTAGCTCATGAGGAAGAAAATTTCACCATTGTAACAATCTCTGCTGCTGATAGTGATGTTGAAGAGCCTCAAACAAAAACAGAGGAGTAGTGCATTTAATAGCTGGGCTTGGTAATCCTGGTAGTAAATATGAATTAACTCACCATAATATTGGCTTCATAGTTATTGACGCAATTCACAAATATTGGAATTTTCAGTCATTTTCTAATAAAGCTGATTACTTGATAACCTCTGGCATAATTAATAATAATAAAATCATGCTGATAAAACCTTATTCATTTATGAATAATTCAGGTATTCCTGTTGCAAAAATAAAAAATTTTTACAAATTACCGCTAGACAATATTGTTGTCATACATGATGATGCTGACTTGAAATTTGGAAGAATAAAAGTAAAAAAAGGTGGTAGTTCTGCTGGACACAATGGACTTAAGTCTATAGATAGCTTTATTGGTAACGATTATTGGCGTTTGAGATTTGGAGTAGGTAGGCCTGAAAATCGGAAAAGCTTAGCAGATTATGTATTATCAAAATTTGAAAATTTTGATAATGTTATCCTCTTAGTGGAAAAAATAGCAAAAAATATACACCTAATGCTACAAGGAGATATCGCAGCTTTTATCAACTCAGTTGGGAGAGTGTGAAATATAGCAATTGAACAGGACATCCTATTCAATATAAAACTTGTATCCGTTCAGCAGGGTAGCAAAATAAGATAGACAAAAATATAGGAACAAATAGTCAGTGTGCAAACACACAGCTATACGAACATTGTGACAATTTGCGTAACAAATGGTGTCATCCCAGTGCTTGACACTGGGATCCAATTTTTCATTTAAGCTCATTAATTTAGCATAAGCTTACCGAATTAGTTTGCCTGTGAATTTTCTTAGATCCCAGTGTCAAGCACTGGGATGACACCAAAAGGGCTACTTAGGCGACAAGAAAAGAAGCACTGATTTCAACATTTGCACATTATCCATGCATCTGAATGGATACTAAAACTTCACCCTAATCTAGATTAGAATACTGATTCTTCTAGAAGTTGTTCACGCTCCTCTTCTATTGCAATAGAGTTATCGTGATTTTTAAATAAATCTCTGATTTTTGTTTCTATTTCATTTGCAATTTCTTTGTTTGCCTTGAGGTAACTTTTTACATTTTCTCTTCCTTGGCCAAGACGCGTATTGTTATATGAATAATAAGCACCTGCCTTTTCAAGCACACCAAGCTTTGCTCCTATATCTATTATTTCTCCAAATTTTGATATGCCTTCATTGTACATTATATCGAATTTTGCTTCTCTAAATGGAGGAGCAACTTTATTTTTTACAACTTTAACTCTTGTTTCATTACCCGTAATATTCTCTTTATCCTTTATCGCACCAACTTTTCTTATATCAAGTCTTATAGAAGTATAGAATTTTAACGCATTTCCACCAGTGGTAGTTTCAGGATTTCCATATACTACTCCTATTTTCATACGAATTTGGTTGATAAATATCAATATACAGTTTGCTTTTGAAACTACAGAAGTTAGTTTCCTGAGTCCATGGCTTAGAAGCCTTGCTTGCAATCCCATGTGCTGATCGCCCATATCCCCTTCAATTTCAGCTCTTGGAGTTAGTGCTGCAACAGAATCAATAACTATTACATCAACTGCACTAGAACACACTAAATACTCAACAATATGCAACGCCTGCTCTCCAGTGTCTGGTTGTGAAATTACCAAATCATCAGTTTTCACTCCAAGTTTACGAGCATATATAACATCCAGTGCGTGTTCCGCATCGATAAATGCACATAAACCTCCTTTTTTCTGTGCTTCAGCAATTACATGCAAAGCAAGGGTAGTTTTACCAGAACTCTCAGGGCCAAATATCTCAATTATACGTCCTTTTGGCAATCCCCCAACACCCAGAGCTGAATCAAGTGCAATCGACCCTGTAGATATCGTGTCTATTTTTTCTACAGGGTTTTGCTTTAGCTTCATTATTGCACCTTTACCGAATGCTTTTTCAATTTGACTTATTGCATTATCTAGTGCTTTTTGCTTATCATTATTTCTTTCTTCTGGATTATGTGCCATGGATCATTTATTAACTTGTATAGTCTCCATGGTAATTGAACGCAACCAATCTGCCAAGGGTTTTTTAATAACGAAGAACGTTAGTTACCTAAAATTAGATAGATAGACTTTGTAGTGCGATACAAAATAACGATAGAATACAATGGTAGTGGTTTCTCTGGCTGGCAAAAGCAACAACACTCTGCTAACTCAATTCAGGAAACCATAGAAAACGCTATATTTAATTTCAGTGGCGAGAGAGTCTCTTTGCATTGTGGTGGCAGAACTGACACAGGGGTTCATGCTTTAGGGCAAGTTGCTCATTTCAATATGGAAAGGCAATTTGAGCTTTACAGAATAAGAAATGGAATAAACTATCACTTAAAAGCGATTCCTATAGTTGTGCTTAGTGCAGAAGCTGTAGATGATGCATTTCATGCACGATTTTCAGCAAAAAAAAGATATTATGAATATAGAATAATTAATCGCTACGCTCCTGCAGCTCTAGAAATCGGTTATGTGTGGCAAGTATTTAACCCACTTGACGTAAACATCATGCGTGAAGCTGCTAGACACCTGCTTGGAAAACATAATCTTTCAAGCTTTCGCTCAAAAGATTGTCAAGCTACAAATCCGGTCAGAACAATCGATGATATTGATATAGTACAAAACGGAAGTCACATATACATCAAAATATCTGCGATTTCCTTTTTACATAACCAGGTGAGGATTATTGTTGGTACTTTAGTTGAATTTGGAAAAAATAGAACTAATCCACAAGAAATGCTAAACATATTAAGTCAATGTAAAAGAAACGCCGCTGGGGTCACTGCGCCGTCTCACGGCTTATACTTAGTAAAGATAGATTACTAGCTTAAGTCCTCATTGGCATCACTATGTATAGTGCACTTGGATCATCTTCATCAGTGATAATTGTAGCGCTATTACCATCTGATAGGCTGACCTTACATTTGTTTTTTATACAAGATAAAGCATCAAGCAAATAACGAGAATTAAATCCTACTTCCATAAGAGCTCCATCGTAATCCACCTCTATAGACTCAGTCGCATCACTGCACTCTTGGGAATTTGAATGTAGAGTTAATAAATTCTCTTGCAATGAAAATTTAATTGATTTTATTTTATCGGACACAACAACGGAAACTCGGTCTATAACACTAGCAAGTTTGCTACTCTCAACAATCATTTGTTTATCTTGAGACGTTGGAATGACAGCTTTGTAATCTGGAAAAGTCCCATCTATCAATTTTGATATTAGAATATACTCACCACATGTAAATTTGATTTTTCTATCTGAAAGTTTTATATTTATCTCATTACAATCACCCAATACTTTCAACAGTTCCATGATAGTTTTACGTGGAATGATCACCCCAAATTCTCCGTTGATATCTTCAGGTTTAGGCCTTTTTATACATGATAAACGGTGGCCATCAGTTGCAACGCAGTACAGAAATTGCTCATCTGTATGCAGATATATCCCGTTTAAATTATACCTTGTATCATCCAGCGACACAGCAAACTTCGTTTTAGTCAACAAGTCTACCAAATCTGCACTTAGTAGAGTGAAATCGTATTGATGATCACCTTCTTCAAGAACAGGGAAGTTATTTGAAACTACGTTCGGTAAAGAAAAATTTGCATTTCCACAGGATATCAATAATTTTCCTTGATTATTCATTTCGAAATTGACATCCAAATTAGTTGGCAATTTTTTCACTATGTCATGTAAAGTATGTGCTGAGATTTTCACTTCTCCTTCTGCTGATACATTTGCAGTAAGTGAGGCAAATATTGAAATGTCAAGATCAGTAGCCTTCAATTTTATGCTGCCATGTTGTGCTTTGATATTTATACACGCTAAAACATCTATCGCGTTGCGCCTTTCAACCACTCCACTTACCCTGGATAGCGTATTTAAAAGGCTTGCACGACTTACACTAAAACGCATTTGTTCACACACAGAACTTTGTTCTTTGATTCCTATATCTACAATTTTTGACATATTAATTCTCAAAAATATATTTTAAATGATATTCATATTCTATGTAAAGTGATATCCATATTTTTGTCTGAGAGACAAAACAGCCTATCTTATACTTTAGTGATCAATAATTTGCTTTGTATGGCATAAGTCATGCATTTTTTGGTACGCTTTTTGAAAGCCAAGCAAGGAATAAGTATCATCAACATTTGCTGTTTTTACTTTTCCATTAACTACCATTGATAATCCCTGCTTCATTTTTAGAATCAAATCTTGGTCCATTTTTGTATCATCTGTCCACGCAAGACTTCCCTGTATTATTGGCAATTGATATTTAATTTTTTTATCGATATTGAGAACTACAGGCTCATTATTATACTGAAAGCCAGAAGTGACGCTCACCTCATCTGCTTTTTTATCAACGTAACTGACCATTACATACGGCTTGCGATCGGCTGTATAATGTTCACTTTTTTTCTTAGGATGAGATACAATATAACACACTTTTTCACCATCTTCCAATGCAGTGTACACAAGCCAATCTTTATATTTTTCCTTCAGTTGTACGTTACTAACCGATGCAAGAGTACCTATTGAAAAAAGTATTAGAAATACAAAAAGACTACGCATGTAAACCAAGTTTCAAACTCTCTGATTTTACATGTTGTTTTACCTTACTCATTGCTTGCTTAGCCAATTGTCTTATTCTTTCTCTTGAAACACAATATTTTTTGCTAAGCTCATCCAAAGTCTGAGTACTTTCAGATAAATATCTGCTAATGAAAATGTCTCTTGATCTTTCATTAAGACTTGCCAGCGCATTGCTTAAAATTGTTTCTTTTAATGCCTTTTCTTCATGATTCTGGTAAGCTACTTCTTGACTAACTAAATTACACGGAATCATATCTTGTAACTCCTTTTTAGAGTCATCACCTATTTTTATACAATTATTTAACGACTGATCCTTACAAGCCAGACGATAGCTCATCTGTACAACATCTTCTTCAGATACAGAAAGCTCATTTGATATTGCTTTTATTTCTTCTTTACTCAAAGTTTCTCTGTTTGTGTATTGTGAAATTCTTTTTTTTATTTTACGTAAACTAAAAAACAATCTCCTTTGTGCTTGCGTTGTACCTATTTTTACAAGTGACCAAGATTTTAATATAAAGTCTTTCATTGAAGCTTCAATCCACCATACTGCATAAGTTGAAAAACGAAATCCCAAGTCAGGATTGAACTTTTTCACTGCATGCATTAAACCCATATTTCCTTCCATGACCAGGTCCATCAACAATAGACCGTAATTCTTAAATTTCATTGCAATTTTTACTACCAAATTCAAATGGCTAGTAATCAACCTGTGAGCAGAAGAAATATCCTGGTATTCTTGCCAATTTTTTGCTAATCGCACTTCCTCTTCTTGGGAAAGCATAGGAAATTTTCGCACTTCAGCAATATATTGCATGAGATTAGTGCTACTATTAACACATAAATTTGCTACTGGGGTCAACATAATAACTTAAATTAAAACTCTGTACATATAATATATTGATTTTCAGTGAAAAATTCAAGCTTTAATTAAAAAAGCATAACTTTATATCTAGTTGAGATCTTAACAACAGCTACCTAAATGTAGAATTAAAATTGCCAGCGTGTAACGATAAAAACTACATTAAATAAATAATGTGTTATTCCAGTGCTCAAACACTGGAATTCACATTTCTTTTTTCTAGATCCCAGTGTCATGCTACTTGAATGACAAGAAAAACCCACTGGGATAATAAGACAAAGATAGACTAGAAACTAAACGCTACTCCAGCTTCCGCACCAACAGCGCTGTAAAGGACGTTGATCTCTTTAGTAGCTGATACTGTTTCTTTATTAAAACTAGCACCATAAGAACCAAAATAACGAGCACCAGCAAAGAGTTTGATTTCTGGAGTTACATCATAGCTAACACCAGCTTTTGCTTGATAAGCAAAACCAAATCCTTTTTGCTCTTTAACTGCATCAGCTTTTGAAGGATTGCTGATATATGCTGCACCAACACCAACACCAACGTATGGAGTGATAGGCATATCTTCAATCGCTATATCGTAATAAACGTTAACCAATCCTGAAAACGCTGTTACACTATCTGCAGCCTTGTTATCAGATACTACAGTTGCATCTTTAGTCAATTGTGAGTAAAGCCCTTCAACATCAACTCTAATGTCATCCATTTTATAACCAAATGCACCACCACCAGCTATAAAAGATCTTGTTAAGGGACTATCCTTTTCTTTACCTGTTGTATTTGTAATACCATTAACTTTTGTATAAAGAGGTAAAATTTCACCGTTGTATTGTAAACGAACATAGTAGCTAGTTTCTTCATCACTTATTGGACCAATAGGGTCTGATGAAAAAGCAGAGTTTGATAGGCTTAGCAACGTCGCTAAAGCAGCTGCCGAAAAAAACTTTTTATAATGCATAATTGCCCTCGTTAAAAAAATTAAAATTCCACTTTAGCAGTCTAAATAATAACTAAAGTTAAGTCAAGTGCTAACTTAATAACACAAAACCTTCTGTATCTTAACTAACTTTTAGGAAAATACAAAGATTTTATTAATTAATAAATAGAGTTACTCTACTTTTTTTACTCTTGATTTTTTGGTATAGCTAACATAGGTAAGATTTACTATCGAAAGACCTCGTCATTCCGCTACTTGTTAGCGGAATCTATACCGCGGCGGTATGACGTAGGGCTGTGCTAGCTATAGGTGCATTATATGAAGAAGTACTAGCGTTGGAAATATTAGAAAAAAAATACTTACACTAAAAGAAATTTCAGTAGTATAGAAATAAATTCAAAAAGGAAGTTTAAATCCAGGTGGTAACCCCATCATACCTGCAAGATCAGAGGTTGCATTTGCCATATCTTCTTCTGCTTTTTTAATGGCATCATTAAACGCTGCTGTCACTAAATCTTCTACTATGTCTTTTTCTTCATTTCTCATAAGCTCTAAGTCTATGTTTACCTTTTTAGCTTTATAGCCACCTATTTTTATAACTTCCACTAATATAGAAACTTTGCCACCACCAGAAATACCTTGAAACTCTTTTCCAATATATTTTTCTTGGGCTTCCGCAAGCTTTTTTTGCATTTCTTGCGCTTGCTTCATTATTTGACTGAAATCCACAACCTACTCCTTATTTTCTATATTAACTACCTTTGCACCTTTAAACGTATTTAATATATCCTTAACTACAGGTGCATAATTTAAATTACTCACTTCCCTATTCATATAACTCGTATCAACTATAATAACCCACTCCTGATTAGTAGCTTGATTTAAGTAACTTTTCAAGTCATTACAAAAATTACTGTTCAAGTTAGATACAGCTTTTAATTTTAAATACCCAAATTTACAATCTATTAATTTTAGATTACTACACAGTTGTTTGTAAAGATAAATTTGGTTACTTCGCCTTAATAGTTGCAAAATCTTATCAAAATCGTAATTTTGTTGTTTATTTTTCACATGGATCCCAGTGTCGCGCACTGGGATGACAGAGTGGGGTTTTTCCACATATTTTTTTGGATCCGAGTAGTCAGCTACTTGGACGACAGAGGGGGAAGGTGCAACAGGTCTGCCCTGTCTATTTCCTTGCTCTACATTCTGTGAAAGAATTTTTTTGATCACCTGTTCCGGAGAAGGCAAATCAGAAAGATAACAAAGGCTAATTAATATCATTTCAGCGGCAATTTCATTGCATGTTGAAACCTTTATATCTTGAATACCCTTAAGCAGCACCTTCCACAATCTCGAAAAAAATATTAAAGACTTTTTTGCACTCAAATCTTTTACTCTGCTCTTCTCATATTCTGTATCAATCTCTTTTGTAATTAAAAAACGGCATATTAACTGGATTGTTTGCAGTAGATCTTCAAAAATATTGAGCGGATTTGCTGTTTTTACCACATTGTCGAATACTAACAAAGCCTTCTGTAAATCACTGTCTAATACTGCTTCCAGTAGATCAAATATAACGTTTCTATCTACTAGACCAAGTATGTCTGTAACACTTTGAGTGGATATTGTACCATCTTTGCTATATAGCACTGCTTGATTCATCAAAAATAAAGCGTTACGCATTGAATTGCTACAGTGGTGCGCAATTAATTCCGATGCTTCTTTTTCAATAAAATAATTTTCTTTTTGTGCAATATCATTTAAACGCTCCATTATCTTAGCTGAAGGAATGTTATGTAAGTCAAACCTTTGACAACGTGCAATAACAGTTATTGGTATCTTTTTTATTTCTGTAGTTGCTAGAATAAACTTTACGCTAGATGGTGGTTCTTCTAGAGTTTTAAGTAATGCATTAAATGCATTACTGGATAACATGTGTACTTCATCTATAATGTAAACTTTAAATTTAGAACTTATTGGTAAATAGCAAATATCTCCCAAGATCGCTCTAACATCCTCAACACTAGTGTGACTTGCCGCATCGATTTCAACTACATCTGGATGGCTTGAATTTTTTATTGCCAGACAACTTGTACATGATCCACAAGGTTCAAAAGTTGGCCCCAATGAGCAATTCAAACATAAAGCTATTATTCTTGCAGTGGTGGTTTTACCAATTCCACTGCTACCAGAAAGCAGTATAGATTGTGGAATTTTGTTGAGAGTAAAAGCATTTTCTAGTATACGCACCAATATATCTTGACCTACTAAATCTTTAAAGCTACTAGGACGATATTTTAATGCTATGTTCATAGCCTAGAATAAAACAAATAGTACAAATAGGTATGCAACCCAAAAAGATTCTGATATGGTTGCTTCATTTCTGACCTGACCAAGTTACAGAATTTTTGCCTGCATACCTTATAAAAGGTTATACTTTTTTTTTTTTTTAGCAAGGTATATTCTATATTAGTCTTATAATTTATATGTTAGACCTTTTGCAACATTACTTTGGAGTAAACAGCTGTTACCTAAAATACTCTTCTTCTGTCATCAGAGTAGCTGATACTGGGATGGCTTTGTTGCATCACACTTTATGAGATGGTGATTTATGGTAAATTCATGTAACTATCTCAAATTTAGCCATACCAATACCAGTGAATTTGTTGAGCAAATAGCACTTAATTAGTAATTCTTTTTCACGATTTACTTCAGATTTATTCCTAAACAAATACTTGCTTCAACCTTGAGAAAAATCCTTCTATATAAGATCTTTTCCCATAATGTACTTCCTTTTTCCACTCTTTTACACCATCTTGTCCATATAATTTTATTAACCTAATAGCAGCATTTCTGTCAGACATATAATCTATTTTTGAATGTTCTGCTGCATCCTTTTTTGGTAGAACTTTTGTCTTTATATCGTATTTCTTACACAATTTATAAAGTTTTTGCCTATCGTATGCCCTATCTGCATATAATGCTTTTATTTTGTGCTGAAAATTAACTTCTTCAAGCAAATCGCAAGTGGTCAGAGTAGACGCCATTACTGTATCTTGCAGCTATAGCTTTTTTACTATTCACACTTAACATAACATGTAACTTTCTTACTTGCTCGTAGCTTCGGTACTTTCTATCTGCACTGTTTTCCTTACTGTAGCCAGGAGTGTTACTGTAAATTTGTGCTATCTATGATAATTTCAATATTTTCCATGTTGCTTTTATCAATCCTGCAATCATTTATCTTAATATTAAGTTTTTTTTGATGCTTGTGAATAGCTGCAAATTTTTTCCTATTTGTTGCAGATATCCTTTTATAAACCCGACTGTTTGTCTTAAACCAATTCTAAAGAAACTGACGATTATATGCACTAAAATCACAACTTTATCACTATAAATATAGTTGCCGCCCTGCATTTTTGGACTATTTTCATACCAATTTTCGATAGCTTCATCGATGTAACGAAAAATATTCCCCCTTTTTTCAAGGAATTTGTTATATTCGTTTTGGTTACTGACTTTCATTTTCTGTGGCATATTTTTTCTTCAACAGTTAAATGGCTGTTTTATAATGAATTTTGTCAGTAACTGCCAGTTCTTTTCACTTGAGCGATGCAACAAAGCCCACTGGGATCCAACTAAGTTGGTAAACACTTTACAACGTTTTTTGCACAAAAGGACTGGATTCTAGCGTCACGCGCTAGAATGATATCAACTTTTGAATTCCAGTTATGCAAGAAATCTATTCATTTGAAACTTGTTTGAGAAACGTAGCTATAAAAACCGCAGGTACCAGTTGGTTTTTATTAGCTAAAGTAAAGGTCAAATATCTGGAATTCTGGACATAAAATCCCCCTGTAAAAAAGATTAGAAAAAAATGCAGCGCACATATGACAGAAATTAAGTATACACTGAAGAGGATACGCTACATTTTTTATGAGTTTAATAAAAAAGGTCTGCAGACGGAGATAGATTTTTGAGCTCAATAAATATCTCTAATTGTAATTATAATTGGATTCAAAATACGCGGAAGTAATTTTTTTAGCTATAAAATAATTCTGTCTTGTAAAAGTTTAACAAGAGAACCAAAAAGTTAGTGTCATAAATATTTTTATCAAAAACTATTTTAAAAAAATTTAAATAGAGTTGAAAAATTTTAAAGATGAGATACCCTACCTGAAATGCAATCCCTGTAAAATAAAGAAATATGAAAGGTGAAATAAACACTGCAGCAAATTTTCAAGCAGAAGACCTTGAGTCTAAAAATGCTACAGATCTTGATTGTTTAGCTAACTCTCTAAATTCTTTGAATGCAAAGAGTGCTGAGATTAAAGATAAAAAGAACGATGTGCCTTTTTCCAGTAGAAGAAGCAGCTCGCATGTTTTAGAACTTTTTTCTAGTGAAAATGTTGAGATTAACATTCCAGATGAAACACCTTGTGCCACTCGGAGTGAATCAGGTATAGCTGAACTGTTTAGAGGTATAGCTGGGTTGTTTAAAGGCAGGGGTAGTATGAACATAAACCTTTATCAATCTAAAGTGAAACGTAGCTCTGCAATTGATTACAGTACTACAGAAAGTATAGGGTCACGGCTATTAAATATCTGTGAAGGAGAAGAAGAAGATATCTATTTTGACCAAGAGATTGATTCTCTATATAAAGAGGGCTGTTTGTATGATGCCTTATTGTTGCAAGATAAGAAAAATCAGGACACACCTTTACATTTGGCCATAAAAAAAAATCGTGCTGATTTTGTAAAAAAGCTTTTGTCTATTCTTAAGGAACCATACTGTTCAAATGAGTTTTACAAGCACAAATATTTTGAACGTAAGCAAGAGAATGAAAAGCCGCTTTCTAAAGTTATTAATACTAAGAACAAAGACGAAAAAGATGTAATTACTCTGGCTATTGAAGGTAATAATTCAAAATGCGTTTCAGTTCTTTTCGACTACTTAACTCGTGAACATATTAACAGAAGGAAAGATGTTGAAAGTGAGTACACACCTCTACACGAAGCTGTGCTTCTTGGCAAGAATGAAGTAATCAAAGAGCTTCTAAAATCAAGAGATATAGATACTGAATTTATGGATAAGGAATCTTACAAAGCATATAATTATGCTAATAACAAAGAGGCAATAGAATTGTTTATTAAGCACTATAGTAGTAAAATTAGTGAGTTGCGTATAAAATTAGAAGATAATAATAAAAAACTAGCGCGAATTAAGTGCGTCCTAAACAAAACAAAACTTACTTGCGTATGCTTAGCAGCCTTCGGCTCTTGTTTTAGAATGTATAAAAATTCTCATGACATAATAAATGAAGAAGTGAGTGAAGATATGTTATATTATTCTCTTGAATTGCTCTCCAACACTACAGGTCTAATATTATTTTTTAATTATTTGATCGATACAATACTTTCCAAGTATGAAGAAAAAAATTCTAGTTTGAATAAAGAATCGGACAGTTATGTGGAAGAAAGAAATATGTTGAAAAATAAATTACGTCATTTTCAAAAAAGAAGTACCGTAGTAACTACGCAAATGTGTGAGATAATTTCAGTTATACCTGAATCAGAGTTAGGTTACAGTAGATTGTGATTACATTAATTTTTTCAAGACAGTTCTAAAAAAAAGTGGGAAATCTTTTTCATAGCCAATCAAACTAAGCTTTCTTTACGAAAGGTTTGATGTTATCATTTTATAAACTATATCCTGAATTTGTTAAATGAACATTAATATAAAGAATTTAGTTCATGCTTTTTCTAAATTGCCAAGTTTAGGTCCATCATCATCACGAAGGTTAGTTATACATTTGCTCCAAAATAAAGAGAAAGTCATGCTACCGCTTGCATCTTTGATTAGAGAGCTAGCGGATCTTATAATAGAGTGCAAAATTTGTGGAAACCTAGATACTAAATCGCCGTGTTCTATTTGTACTAACCCAAAGCGTGACACCAAGTTAATGTGTGTAGTAGAAGAATTGGGTGATCTATGGGCATTTGAAAAAGGGAATATATATTCAGGTATGTATCATGTTTTGGGTGGAAGGCTATCAGCAATAAATGGCATAGGTCCAAAAGAACTGAATCTTGATAACATTCCCAAAAAAGTTACAGAATTTAAAATTGAAGAGGTCATTATTGCAATCAATCCGACATTAGAAGGCCAAGTTACTGCGCAATATATAATTGAATTGCTAAAGAATTCGAATGTAAAAATATCGCGCCTTGCTTGTGGTATACCGATAGGTGGAGAAATTGACTACCTAGATGAAGGGACTCTGAAGATAGCGCTTACGTCAAGACAAGAGTATGAGTTAAATATAAAGTAAGGTATGTGCTTAAAAAAACTTACATCGCTAATAACCTTCAGAAAAAAAGAAGAGAAACAATTGCCTAAGGTAATAAATTGGGAAGGTGATTGCTTGGGTTATAAGCAAATTGCAAGTAAATTTAGTTCTATAATCAAGACAATCGATAAGTCTTTTTCAATCGTATCCTTAGAAGGATATGATAAGTGGGGTAAGACATTTTTTTTGAAAGAATGGGTAAAGGATCTAGAGCAGCAAAATGAAATTGCAGCTTATTACAGCGCATGGGATATTAGTGCGCTAGATCAACCATTGCCTTCTTTTTTGCATTTCTTGTTTGAGGATCTATTCGCATCATACAAAGTAAAAAGGAGTGTTATACAGCAGTTCAAAAACATAAACCAAGAACTATTTTCTCTCAATACATTAGGAAAGCTGATCAGTAAATCTCCACTTGCTATGCTTTCAGTATTTCTCGATGCTGCAAAAGAGGCTGATAAGAAAGACATTGGTTTTGTCTTGGGTGAATTAAATCTTCTCCAAAGGAGAAAAGAGAACATTAGAGACTTTAAGATACAACTAGCAGATGTGGTTAATAAAATCAGGAAAGATAAAAACATTTATATAATGGTCGATGATCTTGATATATGTCGCTCTAAATTCATTGTCGATTTTTTAGAATCCATAAAGTACATGCTTGATGTCGAGGGACTGGTTTTCATTATCTCTGTTAGCCAAGATAAGAGTAATGTGCAAAGAGCAATTAGCACAATACTTGGACCAAATTTTAGCCTAAAATCTTTTACTGATCTCTCTTTGCATTTGCCAAAACAGCCAACAGAGCAGTTTATAAGAAAACTGTTTGAAAGTTCTGAATTACCGAAAAAATCAAAGAGCTTAATTATAGATAGCTTTATATTTTATGCAGAAAGCTTCTCATTATCACTGCAGGCAATACAATACTGTATAAGGAGAATAAAGCTATGTTTTTTGAACCATGCAAAAGAAGAATTACTTGATCCGAATTTATTTACATTTTTAGTAATACTACAGTCAGTAAACACTGATTTGTACGAGGAATTATATTCATCACCTCAGAAAGTACTGGAGAAGATTGAGAGTGATTTAATGCCAAATGGTCAAGAAGAATGGAAAAAGCTTAAAATCTCTCTTGAGACTACTTTTAAAAAAAAAGAATCAAAGACTAACAAATCTTTGAAGCAAATAAGAGATATTATATTCTAGCACTTTCTTCTTAATTTGCATGACACAATGGTTGTACTTATTCCAGTTTAGCATTGGAACCATAAGTTGGCCCACATAAATTTTAGCATGTGTGACCTTGAAAGATCGCAGTGCAATACTTAAATTATTAGAGTAGTAGGCTAATAATGGAGCTCAAAATGCACAACATACAAGAAACTGAAAGTTTAAAATTTGACGCTGAAGTAGGCAAAGTACTAAATATAGTAATTCATTCACTTTATACTAATAAGGATATTTTCTTGCGTGAGTTAATATCAAATGCATCAGATGCATGTGATAAATTGCGCTATGAATCACAATTAAATGCTGATTTATTAGATTCAAGTGATGAGTTGAAGATTACTATTAGCTCCAGTAAAGATAAGAATGAGCTGTATATAACCGACAATGGAATTGGCATGAACAGGCAAGATTTAATAGATAATCTTGGCACGATTGCAAGTTCTGGTACGCAAAAATTCTTGGATGCAATTAAGAATAATAAAGATTCGAGCCAAGCTGTAGAGCTGATTGGAAAGTTTGGTGTTGGTTTTTATTCAAGCTTCATGGTTGCTTCAGAAGTTATAGTAGAATCAAGGAAAGCCGGAGAAGAAGAGTCTTGGGTGTGGAAATCTAAAGGAGATGGAGAGTATTCAATCAGCAAATTAGATGGTCAAATCTCTCGTGGCACAAAAATTACGCTCATCATGCGTCCTGAAGAAAGCGAATTTTTAGACAAATTCCGTATTGAAAACATCGTTACTACTTACTCTGACCACATAAATTTTCCCGTTGAGTTTGTAAATGAAGAAGGAAAAAGTGAAAAATTAAATAGCAAAGCTGCAATTTGGACTAAGCCAAAAAATGACGTTACTCCAGAAGAGCACAACGACTTCTTCCGTGGTGTTGCACATGTGGGCGGTGAGCCTTGGATGATATTTCATAATAAAAATGAAGGTGCAATAGAGTATACGAACTTGCTTTATGTTCCTTCTATCAAGCCTTTTGATTTATTTCATCCAGATAGACGCTGCTCTGTAAAATTGTATGTAAATAAAGTGTTTATCACTGAAGATAATGTGCAGATTATACCGCAGTACTTGCGTTTTTTAAAAGGTGTGGTTGATTCACCGGATTTGCCTCTCAATATCAGCAGAGAAACACTGCAAAATAATCGTGTAGTTGAGCAGATTAGGAAATCTTTAACTAAGCGCATAATATCAGAGCTCGGCAAAAAAGCAAAAGAGAATTTAGAGGAATATACAAAATTCTGGGGCAATTTTGGTGCGGTGTTAAAAGAAGGTCTTTGCGAAGCTATGCCAACTGATGAAAGAGAAGCATTGCTTTCCATTTGCAGATTTCATAGCACCAGTGATGGTAAGCTAGTTAGCATTGATGATTATATAAGCAGAATGAAGCCTGAACAGGAACATATCTACTATCTCACAGGTAATAGTCTCGATTCAGTGAAAAACAGTCCACAACTTGAAGGATTTGTCAGTAAGGGATTGGAGGTGCTTCTATTTGTTGATCCAGTTGATGATTTCTGGACTAGCGTAATTCATGAATATAAAGATCAAAAATTTAAGTCTGTAACTCGTGCAGATGTTGATTTAGAAAAATTCTCTTCAGAAGAAGGTAAGAAAGATGAAGAAAATAAATCAGATGAAAACAAAAGCGAAGAAAACGCGGATTCTATACTCGAATACTTCACCAAGGTTCTTGGAAGCTTAGTAAAAAGTGTAAAGATCTCTAAGAAATTAACCGATAGTCCTGTGTGTCTAGCAGTTGATGAAGGAACTATGGATCTCCGTATGGAGCGTTTTTTACGTGAACAGAAGCAGCTAAATTACCGCACGCCAAAAGTACTTGAAATTAACATTAAGCATCCTTTGATAAGAAACATAATGGAATCTCACGCTGAAAATGGTGAAAATCCAACACTTGGAGATATGATTTACTTATTGTTCTATCAAGCTTGTATAGTGGAAGGTGAAGAGATGGAAGACGTAAGTCTATTTGCTAAAAGGCTCAATAACTTGCTTGGCAAAATTTCTATTTAATGCTATACTTAGTTTAGCTAATAATTAGGGGGTAAAACATGGGGTGGAATTTACTTGGTGGGCTCATGCCGCCAGCAGTAGATACTGCAGAAGAAAGGGAGCGTCGCCATTCTGGAGATTCAGGCACTGAAGAGGAGTTTGAAATTTTAGGGCGAGAAGAAATTAAGGAGCATCGTCATTCTGGAGATTCAGGCAATTGTTCAGAGGTTGAGGAAGGACAAAATACTAACAGAGCAATTGAATTGGAATTTCAGCTAACACAATCTTTGCTAAGTCAAGTAAAGGCAGGTGAGAATAATAGGAATGCAAATTCTGGCAAGCAAGCACAACTTGATTTGGAAAGAATGGATTTTGTAATTAATGGGCAAACAATAAGCAAAGCGTATGTTCACGAGTCATATTGCCAGCACAATCACTTAATTTCGAGTGAAAATGCAAATTACCGCCTGTTTGCTAAGCAAGTTTTCACAGAAATGTTTAAATATGCTAAGGCAGAAACTCCAAATGACAATATATTAGAAGAGTTAATTACTAATTGCAATCAGGCTGGGTATGATGGCTCTTTGTTAATGCAGCTCTCTCCTATATTCTCTAAGCATAAACTAAGCTTGCCTCATGCCAACGATAGAAAGATAAGTATTGTATATAATAGCCAAGGTTCTCTCAATATTCAGTATTGTCCAAGTATGCCTGTTAGAGAACTTGATACGAATAAGGAAATATGCAGGGTTGATGCTATTTTAGAGTTCACCCTTAAGTTTCGAGATAGTAAGGTAGAGTATGAAAACGGCAAAGTAACATTTGCCATTCCTGAACAATTAGAGAATTACAAAGCTGATGGCAAAAGTTTGTTAGATGAAATAAATAGGCATTTCGAAGATGAGGATAATAGAATTACAGAGACTCTTGAGAAAAATATGAATGAAGGACCTAAGTCATTTGCTGCTGAAGACTTGTCTATTACTGAGAGTTCATCTGATAGTAGTGAAGTAGCAAACAAAGTAGTTACTGATCCAGGCATTTTAGGTAATGTTGCGAATGTATTGGTAGGTGTTGCAGAAGTTACAACAGTTGTAGCAACAGAGTTATTTTGGCCTCAAGATCAGGTTAATATAGAACCAAGGCATAATGAAGAAGAATTTACCATTACCCCTAAAAATTTAACCTTTGATGGATTAATAGACGTTATAAATAAAGCAAAAAATTATGGTGATTATGCAGATTTAGATAAAACTATAAATAATATAGAGGAAAGCGATAGATTTATTACTGATTTGAATTGTGGTAATTTGAAGGATTTTTGCTCTCAACAGCTTAATTTGACTGATCATACGCACAATGTGCTGTTGAATAATAGTTATGATGAAACAAATGGTTATTATAATCATTCAGTAAAAGAGCTTTCACTACTAGCCATTGCAGCTAATGATACGCTTGTGGAAAGATATGCAGAAACGCATAAAAGTATGTTATTTACGCAAGATGAAGGGCTCGATAGGCTACTTATTGGTGTTGGTGGACAATGCTATATTAAGTTTTTATTAGAGCATTTGGATAAGCCGAATCATACTATGTTTTTGGATGGTATATGTAAAAAACTTGAAAGGGCATCTTTTGTTGGTAATCAAAAATGCGTAGAAGTGATACTAAATAGGTTTAAGAATACTGAGGCTGAAGGTAGAATTATTTTTTCATCTAAACTTTTGCACTATGCTATACACTTAGCTCCTGAAAGTAAAGCGGCAGAGGTAATTGTTAATCGTAAAGTTGTTGATATTAATAGTATAGATAATTCTGGAATTGCACCTTTGCATTATGCTGTAGCACGTGATAATTTTAAACTAATAAGCTTACTTATTGAAAATGGTGCTAATGTTGATGTTCAAGATGAGAGGCATGGCAGAACAGCTTTACATTGGGCTGCTTACCATGATAAATTTGAAATAGTAAAATTACTTGTAAACAAGGGAGCTGATTGGAACATTAAAGATAGAGATGGCAAAACAGCTTTAGATCTGGTAGGAACGAAAAGTTTATATTTGGTAAGGGAAGAAAACAGGGAAAAATCTTCTAGTGGATCAAAAATCACAAAATTTCTTGAAGGTTTAGATGATAAAACACCTTTGCATTTAAATATTAAAAAAGATCCAGAATCCAAAAATATTGATAATCAACGGCCACAAAGGAGTATTGTTGATGAAGAAGAAAATATTATGAATAATAAAAAGGTTTCAATAGAAGAAACTATAGATAATAATAATTATAGGAGGGGTAAAATGAATAGTAGTGATCAAAATATAAAAACCGTAGGGGAAATGTTGTCTGATGCTATCTTCGCTCTTAATTATGAAGGAGTAATGTCTTTAGTGGAAAAGGTAAGGAAAGAGGACAATAGTGTAGACACAAAGCAAATCTTGAATAAAGCCTTAGAAGACGCTAATAAGACGGAAGTTGGTAAGAAAGATAAAGTATCTAAAAGCAAACTCGCAGAAATTAAAATATTTCTTGAAAAAGAGTTCGAGCATGTTGCTGCATTATCAGTGAGTGGTAATATAGCTGCTACTGCAAGTAGCCAAGAAATTCCTGTAGTGGAGCGTAAAGAAAGCGAGCCGGATTCACCATCACTGAGTTCTGAAGATGATGATTTTTCTAAACTTGAAAGTGACGATTCTGCTAGAATTTCTTCAGATCCTCCTTCGTTTGATATTATTTATGAAACAGAAGTACCTGAAACTGCAGCAGAAATGCCTTCAATGGTCACTGAGGAAAAGTCTGATGATCTAAATGACGAAAAAGATAATCAAAATTTGACAATACCTACAGCTGTAGATGAGGGTACATCGCCTATTCCCGAAAGTCAATGTGGTACTGCACACAATGAAGAAGATTTTACTGTTCTACCTCAATCATCATCATTAGGTTTTGCAAATGAAAGTGTTAATACCGTAATATCAATTGATAATAACAGAAAAGAGCAAACTTCTAATAAACCCGCCAAGCATGTAGAACAAGTTGCTAACGAAAATATACAACCAAAATCAGTAGCTAATAAGCAAGCTAGTAATAGCAACAAAATTTACACAAAAGAGAATAGCGTAAAATGGCCTACTGTGGCTACATGGATGTTTGCAGTAACTGGAGTACTTTCATTAGCTGCTGCACCAGTTGCATATTTTGTTCTCGGTACTAGTTTGCTGGTAGCAGGAGTAGCGGCAGGCATTGGAGCTTTCTGTATAGTTGCTGCTATAGCTGTACATTATTATAATAAGGCACCTTCAGGTCCACTTAAAGGACCAGATGTTGAGGAGGTTGTTCGTAATGCTGCTGTAGAAGCAAGTTAAGAAATAGTAGTCTATCATTTAATAATTTATTATAATTATATTGATTATTAATAGATAAAAACTTGGTAGACTACGAAGAGATGCTTGCTAAGTTGACAAAATTGCCATTTAATGCTACACTTAGCTTAGCTACTAATTAGTGAGGAAAAACATGTTAGGTTCAGATTTTGTATCACAGGAATCAAACAAAATTTTAAAGAAATCAGATTCTAGGGATTCAGGAACTGAAGAAGGGTTTGAAATTTTAGAACGAGAGGAAAAAGAGCGCCGTCGTTCTGAGGATTCAGGTAATGAAAGTCAAGAGGAATCTGGCGTTAATAATTCTGATACTAAATCTAGTGCAGTAACTACGTTAGAATTTCAGCTAACGCAATCTCTGCTGGGTCAAGTAAAGGCAAATGAGAATAATGAAGATGTAAAGTCTGGTAACACAGCTTATCAAGACCTATATAGAACGGATTTTTTTGTAATCAATGATCGCACTATAGATAATAGTTTCATTAAAGGGTTATATGATAAATATAATGAGGGAGATGATAAACGTCTGTTTGCAAAGTATGTTTTTACGGAAATTTTTAAACATGCTAAAGCAGAGGTTCCGAATGATTCCCTCATAGAGGAATTAACCACAAGTTGTAATCAAGCGGGGTATATGGCTTTCCTTGCTATCCGAATACATAGTATATTAATAAAATATCAGGTACTTTCTAGCGATTCTTACAAGAAGATCATGTACATCGATTGTTCTGATGAGAATTATGTACGCATTAACTATAAGTCATCAATGGTGGCACGCAATTCTGATGAGCCAGAGAAGGAGATATGTGAATTAGACAGTTTACTTAGATTCACACTTAAATTTCATAATGGTGAAGTAGAGTATGAAAATGGTAAAGTAACACTTATCATTCCTGAGGAATTAAAAGCTGGTAGGGAAAGTTTACTAGACGATATTAATGAACGTTTCACAGATTATGATAATGATGGATTTATTCGTTTACACGTTGCAGCACAAAAAGGTGATGTTGAGCTTGGCAGGCGTTTACTAGAATGTGGTGCAAATATTGAGATTAAATCAAAAACAAAAGTAGGTGGTGACACTGCACTTCATTTAGCTGCTAGAAATGGTCATAAAGATTTTGTGAAGCTTTTACTTGATAACGGTGCAAATGTTAATTCAGTGAGTAGTACAGGCAGCAGAGTAACTCCTTTACATGAAGCAGCGTACGATGGACATTTAGATGTTGCGGAATTGCTAATAGAGCGTGGCGCAACAGTTGATGCTAAAGATCGGCATAACTTTACTCCTTTGATGTATGCTTCTGTACAAGGCAATTTGGAAGTAGTGAGGTTACTTTTACAAAAAAAAGCAGATCTTTATTTACAGGATAATAATGGTGAAACTGCACTGCACTTAGCTGCTGATAATGGTCATTCTGATGTAGTTGCCATTTTGATAGGTGCAGCAAAAGATAAAAAAAAGTATGTTAATACACAAAGTAGGTATATTGGTACTGCGTTGCATGTTATAGCTTATAATCGAAAAATAAATGAAGGGCATAAAAAATCTGCAAAATTGCTAATAGACAATGGTGCAAGCCCGTATTTAGAAAATGATCCAATTATTAAGAAACCATTAAATACTCCTTTGAAAGAAAGCTCTTTAGATATGGCAAAAAAACAAGGAAATAAGGGATTTTTGGAATTTATGTCATCTTTAGGCTATTCAGCAACCGTACCAAGCAATTCAAAGAATGATCTACAAAACACAAAAAAGTATGTCGCAGCTGCTTCTGCACTTGCAATAGCTGGTATTGCATTAGGAGTGGCCGTTGCAGTTTACTTGGAAATGTTAGCAATAGGAATAGCAGTTGCAGTTTGTTGTCTTATTGCAGCTACAATTACGTACTGCTATAGGCCTAAAAGCTTAGTTGAGGATAATCAGGTCAAAAAGGTTATGCAGACAGAAGAATGTCAGTCTAAGTAATAAATATAGTAGTCTATCATTTAATAATTTATTATAATTATATTGATTGTTAATAGATAAAAACTTGGTAAACTACGAAGAAATATTCTTAAATAAAATCAAAGATATAAAAGAAGAAGGGCGCTATCGTGAATTTACGCATTTTGCGTCATTACCTGGCAAACTTCCCTATATTATGGATTATGAAAGAAATAGAGAGGTTATTGTCTGGTGCAGTAATAATTATCTGGGAATGTCACAAAACGATAGTGTCATTGCTGCTATTCAAAATTCATCTGTTGGTGCTGGAGGAACAAGAAATATATCAGGTACAACAAAGGAAGTTGTTGAGCTCGAGAAGTCTTTGGCTGACTTGCATCAAAAAGAAGCTGCTTTAACTTTTGCTTGTGGCTATCTTGCCAACCAAACTACACTTAGTACTTTATCGTCTGTTATTCCGGGCGTGGTAATTTTTTCAGATGAGAAAAACCATTCTTCAATGATAGAAGGTATAAAATCAGGAAAAAGACCGAAGCACATATTTAGGCATAATGATGTTGATCACTTAGAGCAGTTGCTAAAGTCTATAGATATAAAAACGCCGAAAATAATAGCACTTGAATCTGTATACTCAATGGATGGTGATGTAGCACCGCTTGAAGCGATATGTGATCTAGCAGATCAGTATAATGCAATTACCTATTTGGATGAGGTACACGCAGTTGGCATGTATGGACCGCGCGGTGGCGGAATTGCAGAAAGAGAAGGTTTGATGGATAGAATAACTGTTATTCAGGGTACATTATCAAAGGCTTTTGGAGTGATGGGTGGATATATAGCGTCTTCAAAGAGCTTGGTGGATGTAATAAGAAGTTCAGCCCCAGGATTTATTTTTACTACTGCTATGTCACCCGTTTTAGCAGCAGCAGCAAAGGCAAGCGTTGAGCATTTAAAATCGAGCAATGTTGAAAGAGAGAAGCAAAAGCAGTCTGTTGAAAAGGTAAAAGACTCACTGAGAAACGCAGGAGTGAATTTTATGCAAACAGAAACTCATATAATTCCAATCATAATTGGCGATCCTGAGTTGTCCAAAAAAGCATCAAAATTGTTATTTGATGAGTATGGAATATATGTACAACATATAAATTACCCAACAGTTTCCAAGGGGACTGAGCGCTTCCGTATTACTCCTACGCCTTACCATACAAATGAAATGATAGAGCATTTAACAAAATCTCTTGTAAAAGTTTTTGAGAAATTGTCTGTTTGTGTCTGTTGTTGAGTTTAAAGTTGCCAAGAATAAGGTATCTATTTAAAAGCATGGTTAATGTACAAAATCAGTGCTTTATTTCTTGTCATGAAAGTAGCTAACACTGGGATCTATAGCTCACACAGGTAAAGTTTACTCTTTTGTCATCCTATGGCTTGACCATAGGATCCAGTCTAAACAATCTGGATTCTAGTGTCACGTGCTGGAATGACACCTATTTGTTCCTATAGTTGTCTTTTCTCGTCTATCTTATTTTGCCACCCTGCTGCAATGAGGGGTAGGTAAGACCATTTATTATTTTCACTACGTGACTTTTGCTCTTTTGAATGAACTTTAGTTTATATCTCCAGCAATGACAAGCGCGTTATCTTCCCTTAATCTCCCACCGCTTTCTTGCAGAAAAAGCCTACCGAGTGAAGTTTTATATTTATTAATTCCAGAGTAAATTATTCCATTGTATCTTCCGGCAGCAAGATATGCAAAACCTAGTACCGTTGAGCCAAGGGAGCGTAGATTATTATTGTCAAGTGGTAATTTATTTAACAAATTACCACTTATGTCTATTATTCCCCCTTCACGAGCTTTCATCCGCATTTTTACATGGCGAGATTTGAAATCTTCAAGAAAAGCTCCTTTCTTTTCCTCTGCCCAGAAAGTTTCTCTAAGCGCTGGAGCATCAATCACAGCTGCTACAACTCTGTTTTTATGAATGAGACAAACTGATACTGCAAAATAAACCATACAACTAAAAAGGTTTTCCTTGCCTTCTATAGGTATAATAAACCAAGTATAACTGCCGTCTTTTAGATCTTGGCCCACATCGTCTTCAAAAATAAAGTCATAGTTCTGGTTGTAGTTTTTCAAGCAATCGTATATAAGTTGCTTGGATTTTGAATAAGTTTTATTGATAAAGTCTGCTGACTTAACGCTTGAAATTTGCAATTCATTAAAATCACGTATAAGCTGCTTGGAGGCACTGCGTACAGAATCAAGCATCACATTGATTCGTGGTGATGAAATGGCCATTTACTCTTTTACTCTTTCGTAATAGCTATTATCAGGAGTATGTACTACAATTTTATCCCCTTCTTTTATAAATTGAGGCACGTTAACACGTATTCCGTTTTCCAAAATTGCAGGCTTATAAGAAGCAGTAACAGTCTGCCCTTTGATAACAGACTCTGTTCCTTTTACAGTTAGTGTAACGTGATCAGGCACATGTGCAGAAATTATTTTATCTTGATAAGTTACTACTTTAATTTTCATATTATCTTGCAAATAAGCCTTCTTTTCCCCTAATAAGTCTAAATTTATAACAATCTGCTCGTAACTACTTGGATGCATAAGATTTACGATATTCCCTTCAGTAAAGAGATAAACATATTCCTCTTCATCTAAAATTGCCCTTCTGATTGTTGCATCAGAGCGAAACCTCTCATAGTACTTTGCTCCTGTTTGGATATTTTTCATTTCAGCTTGTATATATGCACCACCCTTACCAGGTTGAGTATGCATAATACTTATAACCGAAAATAAACCACCGTTATGTTCTAGTACCTGACCTGGCCTGATATCATTAGCCCTTTCTGCCATAATTACACTTTTAATTTAGTCTGATGATTATAAATAACTTTATACAAATATCAAAATTTTTATTGGCCAATGAATTCTGGCATGTTGATTACTATATATCTTTCCTTCATGTTGATGTATGGAAATATTTCTTTAGTGAAAGATAGCATAATGTTTTTTTTTGTGCTGATAACCAAAATTTCTAATATATCCCCTGAGCCAAAATTATGTACAGACTTCACATAGCCATATAATTCATTACTTTCTAATCTTACTTCCATATTCACAAGATCATTTTGGTAAAATTCATCCTCATCATTTAATTGTGGTAGCTTATTTCTCTCTATATATAACTTTTTATTTCTTAAAAGTTCTGCTTCATTACGGGAGTTCACACCGCTAATTGTTGCTATTACTAAATTATTACTGACAACAGACACCAAGCTTATTTTATAATTTTCACTTCCGCTTATTAGTTCACCATATAGGAAAATATTTTCGGGCTTTTCAGTAAAGGTTTTTATCTTAACAGCTCCTTTGATTCCATGGGGAGAAGTAATTATTCCGAGGCATATATTCATATTAATATGATAGTTGAAATCAGCTTTTTGTCTATAGAATTGACAATTTACTGAATTAACATACAATTAATATTGTGATAATTATAGTGGATAATGTGTGAGTTCTATCAGCAATCAAGAAAAGCAAAGTATTATAAGTGGCTTAGAAGAAATCAACTGTAAGTTGCAAGGTGAATCTATAAAACTTGATGATACAAAGGAATCTATAATAGTAGCACGTCGTAAACCTGTTGTTGAAGAGGCATTAGAACATTTACGCAACCCTTCTACTACTAACTGTAATGTTCTGATCGATGCAGAAACTGGGTTTGGCAAGACTTACGATATTGGAATGTGGAGCCATGTACTAGCCCAAGCAGGGTTTCATCATCTGGTTGCAGTACCAAACAGTGATCTAGTAAACCAAGCTAAAAAAATGATGAGTAGTGCATTTACTGTAAACATTAGGACACCCAAAACTGCTGAGGAAATTAAAAATGCACTGCAGGCAACTGAACCTACAACAATTATAATAACACATGACCTGCTATTACAGCAAGAAAATGATCAGAAATTAAAAGACCAAAATACCAAGTTGTGGATTAGTGTTGATGAAGCAGACAGTATTAATAAGCAGCAGGATTTTGAGAACATGTGCAAGCTTGATGAGAAATATCCTACGACTTACCTCACTGCAACACCAAAGAGAAGGATTTTAAATAGATGCGGAAAAGTTATCAGCCCGACAAGATTGAGTAGACGTTGTATTGCAAACGCCATCGAAACAGCAAGTGTTATTGCAAAAACCAATAGGAGAACAAATTTCACTCTAGCATTTGTAGTGAATATTGCTGTTACTATAATACCTATGATTACATTATTTCCTGTTATAAATAGTAATGTTGCTGCTGTAATTGGTCTAACTTCAGATTATTGGCTGTATTCTGCTTTGATTGGAAACTTATATTATACAATTTCTATGTTTATATTTGGTATAGTAATGTTGCCAATTTGGTGGGTACTAACTAAAGCAACTGGTGTAGAGTCAAAAGAACTGCTTTCTAGATTTCTTGCTAACGTGCGTAGCTTATTTACTAGAGAAAAATCGAGCCCAGCTCATGAATATGTTGAAGAGAGCGAAGAAGTTTTTAATTACAATAAGCTTGTTGATACCGATGATTTATTAACTTCTATAAGATGGAATGTGCAAAGCCCAATTGGAGAAAGTGCTCTGCTTTTAGCTGATGATGTAAATAGTATAGTTAATCTTAACTTTGCGTTGCAGGGTAGAGATAATTTAGTATATGAAGGTAGTACACGTTATGAAGTGTATAATAAATTTCAGCCTGAAGGGATATCTTATCAAGACTATAGGCTCAAGTTACGCGAAGCGAACTTTATAAGCTGCGTTAAAAAGCAACATCCTAGTCTGACAGAAGAGCAGATATCTGAATTAAAAGAAAAGGTGGATTTCAGTAGTACTGCTGAATATCTAAAATATAGAGTAATGCATTCAATGATCGATCTTACTCTCTCATATTTAATGAAGTGTGATAATATTACTTTAGATAAAAAAAGAAGAGAAGGTTTGAGTGAATTGATAGAAGATGTTAAAAAGAATGTTAGCACCACTAATGATAACAATATTATAAGCTACCTAGAGAGAAAAGGCTTTAGTGAGCAATTTGCTAGAGATGAGCTCTTACCGCAAATAAAGACAGTAATTGAAGCATTGAGTAAAAGTGATAATGAGCAATGCAGCTTAATAGTTGATAATTGGCGCTTAAGCAAAGAGCTCCATGACCTCATGGAAAGAGAGGAAGGTATACTACATAGTCTCATTGATTTCTGCAAACAAAATAAATGTATCTTTGCAGGAATTGGGAAAAATGATCTTGGTATTGGAGAAAACAGACTCTTTTCAGCGATAATACGTAATCAGATAGGTGGATATCGAACTCTTTATTGTGATTATGAAAAAAGAGATTTTGATTCATTGGCTAAATATGCGTTGACAACGGTTATAGATGGATCGAAAGGTCGTGGATTTGATAGTGAATATAATCATGTTGCATCAATATTTGCAGATTCGGTTAGTCAGTTCAATAATCCATCTGAAGCCCTACAGAATCTTGGAAGAAATAGAGAGCGTAATGAGAGCAGACAATCATGGTTTTTCGCTGCTGCAGGTGAAGAAGTTGAGCTATTTGTGAATAAGATCTTAGCAAATTTTAAAAACGAACCACAGAAATTTTGTCAGAAAGTTTTGTTTCCAGCTACTAATAAATACAATAAGTTGCTAAAAAATAGAATGGGAGAAGAACTTGGAAGAAAAATAGAAATCTATATTAGTAAAAATATTGATGCATTAGGAAATATTGATGATTCAGCTCTGAAGAAGTTTTCTAGTGATTTGATAAAAGAAACGTATGAAAAAGTTCATGATATAAATGATTTTGATGTCAAAAAGACAGAACAAGATTTACATAGGATTTTAAAAAGTACAGAGGCATACCTTCGTTCATATGAGAACAGAATTAAAAACAACGGTAAATTATCTTGCACACGCTCAGCTTTATTTTCTGTGGGGAGTGCTATAACAAAGGTAATGTATTATCTTTGGGCAGGGTTTGACTATTTAGTCTTTTTGGCTAAAGCGTACAATATAGATAAATCTGGAGATACCAGTGCAAGAGCGTATGTACACATAATCAGAAACTGTCACTGTGAAAGTAGTGTGAAGGCGCAAAATGTATTGGTTCATGCATTAGAAATTGCCAAAGAACATGACAGCAGTTTCAAAAGAAATAGTTTGTACGAAGGCAATGAGGATAGATGTAAAGAAAAAATCATCTCATATTTTCAATCCAAGCAATATATACGTGCATTAGATAGAACAATTGCTCAAATTGAAAATAAACACTTGGTAACAATTTTGAAAGCTGTAGGCTACGAAGATGATGCTAATAAAATGGCACAAGAAATCAAAGATTTTTTATGTGATTTAAAGAATTTAAATTGTGTAGACTTGAGAGAAAAATATTATCAAGGCAACTTATATCAAGAAAGCAAATTATACAAAATCAATAATCAAGTTAGTACGATAATTGATGAAATTGTAAGGTGTCATAAGTGGCATCATGGAATAGAGGACTTAGAGCTAAAATTAAAAATCAACCATAATATTTTTGAAGTCAGAGTTAACAATGATTTTTCTAAGTTACGTGAGAAAAACTTTAACAAACGCTCTAAAGAAAGGACATATCTAGGTAGAGCTATGTTACTTATTGGGTTTATAATTTCAATGGAGCTTATAGGTAGAATATCATCAGGTCAGACCATGCCATTGCCTTTACTTTGCGGTTTTATAGTATTTGGACCACTGGCACTCTTGTGTGGTGCATTGTTATATGAAATAACAACCTATTTAGTGAGAGGAGCATTTTTTACTTTTGGAGTGCCAGTTGTGTTAGAGGAGCTATTTAAATTCATTGTTAAAAACAGTTTAATGCAGAAGTTATTAGATGTGGCATTATCGTTTGGTAATGGTGCTTTCTTAGGTGTTGAGAAGAGTGCCGTGCAATCTTTTATATTTGAAGATGCAACAAAATTTGACTCACTAAGTGATATAAATGAGCTTACACTGATAAGAGAACAGGAAAAGGCAAAGTGTACAAATGAAGTAGCTGATAAAGTTGTAGCTACAGGTGCGCCGTAGAGACATGGAAAGTGTTGAAGCTGCATGATAGATGAGGGTGGGCCCCTCGGAGCCGGTTTACAAGAGCAGGCTTTAAACAACCATAAGCTGCTTTGGTAAAGAGCCAAGGTGGTGAGCGTTATGGAAAAGGTGCAACTATGCATCATGTGTGAAGTAGAGAGATGAACGAAAGTGAACCACTGATGAAGTGTCGAAAATGACAATTAGGAGGCGTCAAAACCAGGGGTTCTGTAGTAACCTGGGATAAGTCTATCAGGAGCTTGTTTACTGGGTAGATGGCGTCCGGCATAGAGGTGGCATGAATCTATTTTAGGCTATTGTGCGGAACTACGGGAACCTGTCGTTTCGATGATAAGGAAGAAATCCAAGGAGCTAAACTCTAAGGATGAGAGTACCGATGCGAAAAACAGGGGCGGATCAGCTCGTAGTAGTGAAGAAGTTTCTGTAATGGGAATGGAGCGAAGGGGCTGAGTTATTTAGTTTTAGTTATTTATCAACCGCAAGGGAGGAGTTAATGAATAAAACAAAGTCTTTTGATATACCAAAGCAACTTATTTGGAGAGCTTATAAACAAGTATCGAGAAATAAGGGTGCTGCTGGTGTAGATGAGGTTTCGATAACAAAATTTGAGGAAAATCTAAAAGATAATCTGTACAAACTATGGAATCGGATGTCATCTGGAAGTTATTTTCCAGAAGCTGTAAAAGCTGTTGCAATACCGAAAGGTACAGGAAGAGGACAAAGAATTTTAGGTGTTCCTTCAGTAATCGACAGGATAGGGCAAACAGTAGCTTCTATGTATCTTGAGCCGCTAGTAGAGCCAAAATTCCACGAAGATTCATATGGTTATAGACCAAATAGATCTGCATTGGATGCGGTAGACACAGCGCGTAAAAGATGCTGGAGGTACGATTGGGTGATAGATCTTGATATATCAGGATTTTTCGACAATTTAGACCACAAGTTGGCATTGCAAGCTATCAAGAAGCACACAGACTGCAAATGGGTCATACTGTATGTTGAAAGATGGATGAAAGCTCCAATTCAGCAAACAGATGGCAGTAAGGTAATCAGGGATAAAGGAGTTCCACAGGGAGGTTCAATAAGCCCGATAATCTCAAACATATTTATGCATCATGTATTTGATGAGTGGATGAGACAAAAGTGCCCAACAATACCATTTGAGAGGTATGTAGATGATGCGATAGTGCACTGTAAGACTCAGAAGCAGGCGGAATTTATGAAGATAGCAATTGAAGAAAGATTGGCTGAGCATAAGCTAAAATTACATCCTGAAAAGACACAAATTGTGTACTGCAAGGATGACAATAGAAAAAGTGAATTTCCTACGCAAAGTTTTGATTTTCTGGGCTACACATATAGACCAAGGTTAGCAAAAAGTAAAATAGGAAAGCATTTTGTTTCATTTCTTCCTGCAATTAGCAACAAAGCCAAGAAAAATATTACTACAACCATAAGGTCATGGAAAATACTACGAAATACACACAAAACATTAGAGGAAATATCAAAGATAGTAAATCCAATAGTCAGAGGATGGTATCAGTACTATGGCAGGTTTTACAGGAAAGAGATATACAAACCTCTGAGAAACATAGAGCGGCACCTAGAAAAGTGGGTCAGAAGAAAGTACAAGAAACTTCGAACTCATGGAAGACTAGCAAGGCAACTTCTAGGAAAAATGAGAAAGGAAGGGCCAGAAACTTTCTACCACTGGATATTAGGTTTAGGTCAAAAGATGAATAATGGAAGCTGTGTGAGTCGAGAGGTTCATGCACAGTTTTGCGAGGGGCTCGTGGGGAAGTTCCACCGGTCTACTCTCCCTTTATCTGCAATTTTGATACAGCCAACAACTAGTGAGCAGGAAGGTTTAGTTTTTAACTAGAACTTTTCAGATAAATACTGAGTGAGGATTTCAATGCCTTCATCAATCTCTTTTTCAGTGATAATGAGTGGAGGCAAGATTCTTAGAACGTTATCTGATGTTACTCCAACAGTAAGTAAACCACGGTGACTTAGCTCTTCTGCAAATTTTTGGTTATTCATTTTTACTTTTATTCCTAGCATCAACCCTTTTCCTCTCACTTCTTCTATCATTGGAAACTTGCTTGCTAAATTTTCTAGTTTGTTTTTTAAGTACTTACCTCTAACTTCAACATTTTCTAAGAAGCCAGGGCTGAGCAATTCATCCAATACAGCATTACCTACTGAAGTTGCAAGTGGATTACCACCAAAAGTAGAACCATGCATACCGACCGCCATGTACTTAGCAACCTTTTCAGTTGCAAGACAAGTCCCCAGAGGGAAACCTCCTCCTATTCCTTTTGCAAGAGCACATATGTCAGGCTTAATTCCTATGTGTTCATATGCAAATAACTTTCCTGTCCTGCCAGCACCGCACTGAACGCAATCAAAAAATAGCAGTATGTCGTTTTCGTTACATAGTTCTCTTAGCTCTTTCATGAAGACTTCACTCATTACTTTAATACCACCTTGTCCCTGTATTGGTTCTATTAATATAACACCTATGCCATTAGAAATTGCTTTCTTTACACTCTCAATATTGGGCTCTATGTTATCACACCAGTCAATATAAGGATTCAGTAATTCAGAAAATTTCTGTCTATCGTTTGTTGCACAAGTTAAAAATGTCCTTCCATGAAATGCACCATGAAATGTTAGAATTCTATAGCGATTTTTATTACCTTTTCCATTTTGATAGGCCCTAGCGATTTTAAGTCCACATTCCACTGCTTCTGATCCAGAATTTGCAAAAAATACAGTATTAGCAAAGCTGTTGTTTATTAAATTTTCTGCAAATTTGTTGGCAGTAGATATATTATAGGTATTTGATATATGCCATAGTTTTTCTCCTTGTAATTTTAGGACATCAGTTAATCGTGGGTTGGCATGACCTAAACTGCTAACAGCTATTCCAGAGTGAAAATCTATATAGCGCTTATTATCGATATCATACAAGTAAATACCTTTGCCATAAGAAAAATTTATGTTAACAGGAGAATAAACTGGCAAGATAGGAGAAATTGTCATAAAAGTATGATATGCTAATTTTTTATTAATACCATAAAAGACGTTATTTCACAATGAGAAGAATATGTATAAATTAAGTAAATTAATTTTTACTACACTAAAAACAAATAGATATACAAAAATTATCTCGCTATTCTTATTAATTTTTGTGGTTTTATTGGGCACAATATACCGCAGTTATTCATTAAAGAATAATTTTCTTTCTTTTTACCGTAATTCAAATGCAAACTTAAAAGATCTATTGGAAAATAGTATAATAAAAAAATATCATTATTTACTAATAGAAAAACATCATATTAAATATAACAGTTTTGATTACATAAACCAGTTGGTAAAATTGCGTGCTGAATTGTTACAATCAGTAAGCAAAGTAAGAAATTTTAGCTTAATACTGTATGATCAAAATGCCAGAGTAATTTTCAGTAATTTTAATACTCAAGGTCATGACTATGAGCAGTTGCTTACAAATGATGAAATTGATAAATTGCTAAGCAATCAAGAAATATTTTACGCTACAGGAAATACATTAACTTCTACTTTCCCTATATTTCATGAAGATGACATTAAGCCTTCATTTTTTTTGAAGATCATTCAAAGCTATAATGACTCTTATATTATGGTATATAGTCTATTTTCAATATTAATGGGCTTATTACTGGTTATCTTAATACTAATAATGCTTTATTTGCACTTTTCCAATACCCAAATGCTAGCCAAGCAGCATAAAACTAATATTGAATTACAAAGGGTTAAAGAGGCATTAGAGCAAGAAAATGCAAATAAGATAAAATTTTTTGCAAGTGTTACACATGAGTTGCGTACACCTCTTAATGCTATTATTGGATTTGCAAAGTTGATCAAAAATGAAACTTTAGGTTCGGTAGATCACTCTAAATACAAGGAATACGTAGACGATATATATAATGCTGGTACACATTTACTTGCTTTGATTAATGATGTGCTCGATTTTTCTAAAGCTGAATCAAGTAGTTTAACAGTAGAGAAAGTGAAGTTTAATCTGAATAAGATAATAGATTCGTGCTTAAAAATGTTATCACCTAAACTAAAAGAAACAGGTATTAGTTTAAAGAAAGAGATATCTGATAAACAATTATTAGTTATCGCCGATCCCAAAAGAATGAAGCAAGTTATAATAAATTTGTTATCAAATGCAATCAAGTTCACTCCTCAAGGTGGTTTAATAAGAATGATTATTAAAGAGAATATAGAAAAAAATTTATTAACTATTGAGTTTCATGATAATGGAATAGGGATAATGCAGCAGGACATATATAAAGTTATGTCCGTTTTTGGCCAAGCAGATTCGGGATATAGAAACGAAGGCACAGGTATCGGATTACCTCTAAGCAAGAAATTAGTAGAGTTAATGGGTGGGACTTTCAACATTCAAAGTGAAGCAAAACTTGGTACTACGATAACATTGAGCTTCTTTTATGAAGAGCAAACATGTGAAAAGTTGATTGATTTTTAGTAAAATATATTTGATATTGCACTTTTATATCTAGTACATTCCTAAGTCATACTGACGTGATACCTCTTGGCTAATAATAAGTAGCGGAATGTAAGTAAATTAAACTTTTTTAGCTATACTTCCTGAAAACACTTTATAATTCTTGAGCATAAAGAAAATTCCTTTAATAATGAAGCATGCTAATCAGGAACTTAATAAAACAAGCAACTCAAGTAGGAAATAGTGAAAACGTAATACAATATGTCAAATATCTCTATCAATTTGAGAAGTTTAGAAATACATTAAACCTCACTTTGTCACTAATAAAGCAAACTAGACTCTCGTTTGAAATATATCAAGAAGGATTAGTGGATATGGAAGAGGGAGTGTGTAAGACAATTCGTTCTTCTGGTTTAAATAAGTATGTTATTGTGCTAAGAAGGTCAAATCCTTACATCATAGTACATGAACTTTCACATATGGTTGAAAATGAACTGAACTTAAGCTTAGAGCAAGAATTTCTCTATAAAGTTTATCAGGATATTGAGCAGAACTTAAAGCAGTCAAATATTCTGGTACAAAAAATTATTGGTCAAATTATATTTAAGGAGATACAAGTTTACCAAACTCCAAAATCACGTGCGTCTGAGTTATTCGCACGCTATTTTGAGCTGTTTGCTTGGGCTCAGGAAGTTTATCCTAAAGATAAAGAATATCTAATTCGCACTCAAGATTTAAATAAAGTATTTCTTGCTACTAACCAATGGAAAAAGAGATGCCTGGATCCACAAATAATGAAGATAATAGATAAAGAAGTAAAGGAGTATAGCAATAAAACTGCCTTTAAAGATATAAACAAAGTACAAAGCAGTTGGACTAATAAATTTTCCTCTGGGAGTAAAAAAATTGGTTCTATATTTGGAGATGATAATTAGCTTAACAGAACAAAGTTCACTTCTTCAACATTTCAAGTTATAGTTCTCACAATTAAAGAGTTCAAATATATATGAAAACTATATTAGCTGTTGAAACAAGCTGTGATGAAACTGCAGCAGCAATTGTAAATAGTAATAAGCAAGTCCTTGCTCACGAAATTCTTTCTCAGGAAGAGCACAAAAAACGCGGTGGGGTAATACCTGAAATAGCGTCACGTGCTCATATGAAGCATTTAAGTGGTCTAGTAAAAAGCGCTATAGAAAAATCTAACCTTAACTTTTGTGATCTAGATGCAATTGCAGCAACATCAGGACCAGGACTCATAGGTGGACTAATAGTTGGTACAATGATGGCTAAAGCAATTTCGCATGTAGCACAAAAACCGTTTATTGCAGTTAATCACTTAGAGGCACACACATTAGTTATTAGGCTGCTATATGAGGTTAAATTTCCATTTCTAGTCCTACTTATATCGGGTGGCCATTGTCAATTTTTAATTGCACAGGATGTAGGTAAGTATATTAAACTTGGAAAAACACTTGATGACTCGCTGGGTGAAGCGTTTGATAAAATTGCTAAGATGCTGGATCTAAGCTATCCTGGAGGTCCATTGATTGAAGAGTTAGCTAAAAAAGGTGATGGTATGAGATTTAAGCTGCCAAGAGCAATGATAAAACGTTCTGGATGTGACTTCTCATTTTCTGGAATTAAAACAGCAGTAAAAAACTTAGTTAAAGAGCTTGCAATGAGCAAGCAAGATGTTTGCGATATGTGTGCTTCGCTTCAAGAGTGTATTAGCGACATATTACTCGATAGAGTCAGAAATGCTATTGATATCACTGCATCTTTAAATATTAAAATCAATGATTTTGTAATTACCGGTGGAGTTGCAGCAAATAATTTTCTGAAGGAGAGATTGAAAAAATACATAGATTTGAACGTGCTTTCTCCTCCAAGCAATTTATGTACAGACAATGCAGTGATGGTTGGATGGACAGGAATTGAAAGGTTACAGAGAAACTATGTAGACTCTCTTGACTTTGCACCAAGGCAAAAGTGGGAATTAGAAAAATATTACTAGCACAAAAAATTATCTACTATATAATGCGGCCGCTGGTGAATTTTTGTAGGCTTAAAAATTACAGTGGTATCTACTAAAGCCTTATTCACTACCGGCATTATTATTTATGAGGTACAGTATGTTCAAAAATAAATTTGACACAGTTACTAATGTTTTCAAAGCTAAATCTAGTACAAGCGCAAAGACACTCAGGTCGGGTTTATTTGTTTCGGTAAACGTTGGTATGGCCAAAGCAATTAGTAATATAGACCTCTCTTCATTACAAGGCAATTCAGAAGATAAAGTCAATAAGCAAGACCTAATAATCATATATGATTATATTAACAAAGTAACTCAAGAAGAAAACTATAATATATGTACTAATAATCTTGATTATATAAAAAGCAGGATTTTAGAAGAAAATATAAGTGATTCATTAGCTGAAAAATTTTGTCAAGATGGATGGAATATAATAAGTAATGATGGTTCTTCGCTATTAACAGTGGCTATTGAAAGAATTAGGGAAAGACAACAAAAGAAAAATAGGGATTGTGATATTAAAATGGCTGTATCTCTAATTCTTGGTATGAAGAAAGAATTGATTACAAAACTGGAGAATTTTGCAGATAGTAATGATAAAACACTTCTACATTATTTAGCTGAGTTGGGTAAAGAAGATATTTTACGTTTTGTGATAGAAAATTCTAATTTTGACATTGAAGAAGCATTAAGGAATAAAGATAGAGATGGCAAAACACCACTACACTATGCGGCTAAATCTGGTAATAAAGAATGCTTGAAAATTCTCATAGAAAATGAAGCAGATTTTAGTTGCACTACCAATAATAAAACTGAGTTACACTATGCTGCCAGAAGCGGAAGTCCTAACCTCCTAGAATATTTAAAAGAAATATTGACAGCAAAAGGAATTTTTGATAAGGAGAAAATTAAAACAGATAAATATGGAAATAACGCATTACACTATGCTGTGCAATCTGGAAATGCTGAGTGCATAAAATTCTTCATTGATAATCAAGTACAATTTTTAAAAAATAAATATAATGAGAATCCTTTTCATAAGATTGCAGGTAACTCAGAAACTCAAGAAAATGCCATAAATTTTCTTATAAAGCATCTAGAATTTTTAGGTAGACCAAACAGTAAAATTGATCAAGAAAATGTAGATGGTAACACCCCATTGCATATAGCTGCAAAACATGGAAATAAACAGCTAATAGAATTGTTTATTAAATCAGGTGCAAAAATTGTTCAGAATAAACAAGGTAACACCCCCTTACATATTGCTATTATACATGGTAATACATATTGTATAGAGCTATTTTATGAAAATATAGGAAATAGCATACTTCAATCCAAAGGTGAGTATGGAAGAGATCTTGTACATTTAGCTGCAATGTACGGGAAGTATGATTGTCTAACATTTTTACTCAATAAATTTCCTGATTACGATTTAAGTACAGAAACACGCAAAGGAAATATGGCCCTACACTTAGCTCTATCGAGTAATACAGAAACAGAACTAAGAAAAAAATGTGTGAGTCTATTAATAGACAGAAGCATGCAAGTAAATAAGAGTAATAATGAAGGAAACACCCCTTTACATTTTGCTGCCCAACTTGATTTATCGTTTTTAAGCATGATAGAAAAAAAGTTGGAAGAGAAGAAATTTGACGTTTATCAAGAGGTTTTGCGTGAGAATAGCAACGGTGACACCGTCTTTCATATGGCAGCACGTGTTGGTAATAAATCATGCCTTGAGCACCTTTTTAAAAAAGAGAGAGTGGGAGAAATATTAAGTAAGAAAAATAAGGATGGACAAACTTTACTACACTTATCTATCCTCAGTGGAAGAGTAGAATGCGTTAAGTATTTGGTAAAAAAAAGCCCAAAGGGTATTTTTTTAGAACAAGATACACAAAAAAAGTTGTTATTTGCAGCTATTTTGAGCGGCAATAAGGAATGTCTTGAATTTGTGTCAAAAGAACTTGTAGGTAAAAAGGTGGCTGCTAACATCAAAGTGTTATATGATGAAAATGACAATACACCGTTACACATGGCTGCTCTTGCCGACGACATAGGATTCTCTCAGTATGTTATTGAAAGTATTGCTAAGTCAATTATTAGGAACACAGTACCACTTTTTAACACAAACAGTCAAGGGCTTATACCTCTACATTTAGCTGCCATGAGCCTTAATGCTGAGTTAATAGAATATTTTATGACAGATAATCATTACCCCTATAATAAGAAAATGTTAAATGTTGTATCTAAATCTGGAAGAACAGCATTACACTATCTTGTAATGAGTGATAATGATTTTGAAAAAACTATAAATGAGGATTTTAAGCAAGGTCAATTTTTGAAAAAGTTGGTTTTAGAAAAGCGTAAACAAAATGAGCGCTTAAGGGAAAAAGCTATTAAAGCCTTATTCTACCTAACAATCAGCACCGGAGAGAAAACTGTAAATAAGAAGATAAATTTTGATATAAAGGATAATGCAAAAAAAACAGCTTTAGATTATGCTTTTAAACATGGCGACACAAATATCTTGAGGTTATTTTTAGATTTCTTTTATGAAATAAGGGAAAACAAAAAAAGGAAATATGATAGACTTAATATGGAAGATCAAGAAAGAAGCAAAAAGCTTCTAGACTACTATAATCTGGCCATGTCAATATCAAGTGTGATTATTTCTGTTTGCGTTAAGTATAATAATGCAGAACCTGAAAAGGAAGAAATTCTTACCTGGATTTCCATTGCATTTTCTTCGATATCATTTTTACTTATCTTATACAACTTAGTGATTGGCCTTCAAAAAGAACCTGTTAAACGTAAGATAGAAAACTATACTGAAAAAATGAACAGAATTGAAGAGGTTACAGGAAAGTTAGCTAAGACAAAAGTAGGGGATCATGATTTGGAGGAATACAACTCAATATTGGAACTATTAATAAAGAATGCAGAAGATATTTCACGATTGGAAAATGAACTTTACAAGTTTACGCATGAAACTAGATTAGAGAGTAAAGACAAACTCAATATTTCTCCTCAGAAAATGAGTAGGGGTGGTAGTGCAGTACCATGTTCGAATAATTCTTTAGAAGGTAGAAAAAGTTCACCTGTTTTGAATGATTTAACAGCAAAACTTAGTCTGTTTTCAAGACGCAACAGTAGAGTACAAAATACAATGGACAAGTTAGATAATCCATCATGTGTAATTACTATAAATGAGCATCCAGAAATTAAACCAAAAGCTCCGAAAAACAAATTCAAGAATGTTGCAACCAAGCTAAAAATAGGCAATATCTTTAGTAAGAAAAAAGAAGATCTTATTGCTTCATCAAGCTTATCAGAAGGTGCTAATCAAGAGAATATTACAAAAATGAATGAAGAAAACTGTGGGTTGATAAAACGATTTGGTGATACCAATGGGTATTCAACATTTTCGACTCCTTTTAATCCAAGCGGTTCAACCTCAAGAGAAGAGTGTGGTAACAATCATAGTGCAGCGCGTCATGTGAGTTATGGTAGTGCAAATAATTCTGTGAGTGATAAGGAAGTTAGTAAATCTCCATCTCTAATACTTTCTAACTTTGAGGAGGGGATTACTGTTGACTGTTTTAAATTCGAAAGATATAGACCAAGGTTATATTCAAGTCCATCTTGTGTGAGAAAAAGAGCAATTACAGCTAGATCATTGGAATATGTAATACTTCCTGATCATATAGAAAGAGGAAAATAGATGCAGATTGTAATCACTGACTCTGATAGCATCAACTTTCAGAGGAGTGATAGTAAGCATTATAGTAAACTGTCATTGAGTAGTAGATAAGGAAAACATAGAACAATTGGCAAGGCTATCGTATAAGATTATAGTAGAGAAGGAATTAGATAGTCTTGCTATAAAAAAGTTTATGTTTTCCTATTCGCATATGTTAACATTTTATTATATTAACGATAGGGTAAGGCAATAGCTGTTAATACTTTTGAAATAAAAGTTATATATGGTGCATATAGTTAAGTTAAAAGGAAGATTGTGGAAATTACTCCATCAATAAAAAAAGAATTAAAGCAAAGTATACTATACACTTGTCTAGAGAAATGCAAGAGTGCGTTTTGGTTCATTTTCTGGTTTAGTTCAGGGATTAATGCGTTGATGTTATTTTTGCCACTCTATACTTCTCAGGTACTTGATCGAGTGATATCGAGCGAGAGTGTATCAACATTAGTTATGCTGACGATTATTACTTTATCTGCGTTTGCATGTTCTGCAATGCTTGAAACTTGTCGATATTTAGCCATGGCAAAAATTGGCGACTGGATTGATAAAACTGCAACACCAGACCTAATAGTAAGGTCAATTAGGCTAACATCAGTACAAAGCTCAACTTCAAGTGGTGAAGCAATACGAGATCTTGGAGTAATAAAAAATTTCATTACAGGAAATGGTATATTTTCACTGTTCGATACTCCATGGTCGCTAATTTACCTTGTTGTGATCTTTATGATACATACCTCTACAGGGTTTATAGCTATTGCCGGGATCATTATATTAGTTTCAATGGCAGTATGGAATGAACTTGCCACTAAGCGTATATTGCGAGAAACCAATGAAGAAACTATACGCAATATTAATGCTATAGATGTTGCAACAAGAAACGCAGAGGTGGTTGAAGCTATGGGCATGTCAGAATTTATAGTTTCTGATTGGTGTAAACGGAATGATCAAAATCGTGCAATGCAAGTTACAGCGCAGAATCGTTCTAATGTGATTACTGGGATTACTAAGTTTTTACGCTCGACTCTCCAAATTTCAGTAATTGGAACAGGCGCATTACTTGCAATTACAGCTCACAAAACTGCCGGTAGTATCATTGCTGCCTCGATTTTGATGGGTAGAGTATTGGCTCCATTTGATGCAGCAGTTCATACTTGGAAATTTTTAAATCAAGCCAGAATGTCATATGAGAGGCTACAAAGACTTATACTAACATCCCCAAAAAGAGAGCAAACTATGGCTCTAACAGAGCCTGAAGGGAAGTTGGAATTTGATAGGGTATTTTTTACTCCTTATGGGAGCAATAAGCCAACAGTAAAAGGAATCTCATTTGTAATAGAACCAGGGGATGTTGTTGGTGTTATTGGTGCAAGTGCTTCTGGTAAGTCGACCATTGCAAAACTAACCGTTGGTGTTTGGAAACCCATATCAGGTGTAGTCAGACTAGATGGCGCTGATGTATATACTTGGAATCGAGAGAACTTTGGTAATTATGTTGGTTACTTACCTCAAGATATTGAGTTATTTAACACGAGCGTTAAAGCTAATATTGCCCGCATGAGACCAGATCCAAATCCTGAAGAAATAATCAAAGCAGCAAAAATTGCAGGAATACATGAATTAATACTGAGCTTACCAAATGGGTATGATACAACAATAGGAGGACCTGGAGGAGTAATACTCTCTGGTGGCCAAAAACAGCTTCTTGGACTTGCAAGGGCTTTCTATGGTAATACTAAGCTTTTAGTGCTTGATGAACCGAATGCTAACTTAGACAGTAATGGAGAGGCGCGCTTGATTAATGCAATCAATGTTGCAAGAGAGCAAAATACTACCACTGTTATCATCACTCATAAGCTACAGCTACTATCTGTAGTCAATACAGTGATCGTCATGTCAGATGGGGTTATTTATGCTATGGGACCAAAAGATGAGATTTTGAGTAGATTAGTTGCTCCATCACCAGATGCTACAGAAGATAAACGTTCTTCAGCAAGTGGTTAAGAAAGAGAGAAGTTGTCACACTTCTCTTATAGAGTACTATATGCACAGTTTATAAAATCTTAAGCAATTGTTATTCGAAAAATCCAATAATGATTAGCCACGGAACCTATTTGCTAATTCTCTCACATTAACCTTAGACATTTCTGATGTAGGCTCTTGTGTATATGAGACATCAGATTTAACGCCTTTTTTGTCATGACCTTTAGTAATAGAACATACTACAGTATCAGCCTTTACATGCTTAACACTTGGATCTGATTGAAACCCATGCTTTCTTTCCATTTGTGCTTCAAGCTTACTGCTATCATGTGTAACCCTACACCTTTCTAGATTACGGTCACGTTTGTCAGGAGCTACATATCCATCTATATCACTACATAAGAACGGGCGCACTTTGAACCTGTCTGAACTAACACCATTTTCAACACTTGCAGAATTATGAGCTTTTCTATTATTGCGCATTTTATCTACAGCTTCCTTTATTTTTTCTTTTGATGGTTTTGGCAGCAGTGCTGGCTTATATGCACATGCTGGTAGTTCTGGAAATGAGTCCTCCTGAAACAGCAAATGACTTTGGTTTCTCTTACTATCTGATTCTTCAATATTCTTTATTGGTGTCTTGAAAGAGTTTTCATTTTTCTTTCTTAGATCTAACTCATTTAATCCGCTTCCAACATTATTTTTTCTTGTTGTAGTGTGAATAACACCTGGAAGTTTCACTTCATACTTAAATTTTTTACCAATGGTATCTATTGACTCATTAGATGAGGAATCTATTTGAAACCTATCGTTTGAAAATTTTGATTTTGTAGCATCAAAAGATATACTACGTTTTTCTATCTTTTTATCAGTCATATTTTACCTCTAAACCTATTAACTAACAAAAGTATAAACTAAGAGGTATTAATTTTATTATAATAATAAAGGCTCAAGAAGCATCACCGTAGGGTTTTCTATATAGTACTTAAAGGCATTTAAAAATTTTGCTCCGAGTGCTCCATCAACTGCTCTGTGGTCAACAGAGAGAGTAACTGTCATTACCTCTGCTATCTCTATTTTTTCACTTATGACAACTGGTTGTTTTTTAGATGCGCCGACAGCCATAATGCAAGACTGTGGTGGATTGATTATAGCACTGAAAGTTTTTATACCAAACATGCCTAAATTAGAAATGGTAAACCCTCCTCCTTGAAATTCTTCAGGCCTTAATTTTCCAGATCGTGCTCTATTTACTAAATCTTTCACTTCTTTTGATATAGATAAAACACTTTTTTCATCAGCATTTTTTACTATAGGAGTAATAAGTCCATCCTCAAGCGCTACAGCAATTGAGATATCTATATTTGAATATTTTACTATCTTAGTATCTATCCACGATGAGTTTATGTCAGGAAATTTTTTCATGCTGAAAGCCACAGCTTTTATAATTAAGTCATTAATTGTTACTTTATTGTTCTCATTTGCTGAATTAACCTCATTTTTGAGCGATATTAGCTTATCAACGTGGCAGTCTACAGTTAAATAAAAGTGTGGAATATTTTGCTTAGATTCAACTAGGCGCTGCGCTATCACTTGGCGCATATTACTTACTTCAACTGTTGTATTTTCCTCAAATCTCTCATAGCTTTTAGTTTGATCTAAAAATTCTAATACATCAGCTTTGATGATACGACCATATGGACCTGTACCTTTTAATCGCTTTATATCAACACCTTCATTTTGAGCTATTTTTTTAGCTAAGGGACTTACTTTTATTCTATTTTCTGTTGCTCTATCCTCTTTTTTAGATCCCAGTGTCACGCACTGGGATGACATTGAAGAGCTAGATGAAATCGAAGGGTTGGATGATACTGAAAAATCGGCTTCAACCTCCTTCTCAACCTTGGTATTGATGGCAGAAGCTAAATCAAGTGCGCTTTTATCTTCCCCTTCCTCTAACATTAGAGCTATCAGTTGATTTACAGGCACACCACTTGTTCCTTCCGACACTAAAATTTTTGCTAAAACTCCTTCATCGACAGATTCAAACTCCATTATGGCTTTATCAGTCTCAATTTCAGCGATTACATCACCTATTTCAACTTTATCTTGTTCTTTTTTACACCACTTTACAATTTTCCCTCCAGTTTGACTCATTGTTGGGGAAAGAGCGGGCATCAATATTTCTATAGGCATTTATTCTGCATTAAAAGATCTATTTAATTTTTAATTTACTCTTTACCCTATGTCAATCTAATCGTAAATCATGATACTTATATCATCCTAGTACGTGATGCTGGAATCTTGGTTGACTACTGTTATCCTACTATTTCTATTGCTTAGTCCTAGACAGAGTACAAATAGTAAGATCATCATGAAAATAGACGAATCTGTTATAATGGAAATAGAAAAATGTAGTGCTTACTATCCTCTCACAAACATATAGCTTGGGTACAGAAAAAATTTATATGAGGAGCTGGTTAAATTGATAAAAGATCAGAATTAATAGTAGTTTCCGAATCTTCTGTAGCAGGTTCTTCATGTGAAGCAGAGGACAGACTAACTTCTTTATCCTCTGTTCTCTGTATAGAACTACCACAAAAACTCCTTAACATCTCTTCAGCAGATGAATTTAAAATCTGTATAATAGACTTTTCACTTTGTTCTTTCAGCGATTGATCCATCTTAGAAATCAACTCGGAAAATTCACTACCTTCTTTTCTAGCTTCACTTTCTATCTTATTTTTTATGCTTTCTATATTACTTTGGTTAATTTCTTCTTTCGTTATGTTAAATGAATTAGCAATACCTTGATACTTAATCTCACAATCGCCACAGCCAACTATGCAAAGAGCAATAGAATCGGATATTTCACCTGCAGCCGAATTATGGATAGTGTAAGCTAAGCAATTGTCATGATATTTAATGCCAAGCTGTTGCTCTATCAATTCAGAAATTTCATTTTTTAAAGACATAAAGTACCTCCTTCTTACATTACTGTACCTTCTGATTAAAGTACAACAGCTGCTCCTAAATAGCAATCCATATATGGTTTACTTTAATAAATTATTAAAGTAAGAAGCTTTTACATCCTAAAACATAACTGAGATAAGCCAATGTAAAAAAATTTTTAAACGAGAATTATTGTATATATATTACTTATTTGGTAAAATTATTTTGGCAAAATAGCATATAAAAGTTGAGGCTAATTATGAATATTAAAGAACGAAAGGATTTACAACAGGAGTTATTAGGAATTGTTTTCAATATACTCATAGAAAGTGAAGATAGCGCCATAGAAGCTATGGAAACAAGAGCAGTAGAGATAATTAAAAAACTAAAGGAACACATTAATGATTATATAGAGTATGGTGGTCAAAAAAAGCCAATTTTAGATTGGGTTATTGTTTGTGATTCTCAGAATAATGTCAGACTAAATAACAAGTCGCTATTAAAATTTGAGAAGGCAATTAAGGATATTGGAGGAAGAGCACCGCTAAATGAAATAAAAAGTACAATAAGGTTATTAGTAGAACAAGCACAGCTAAATCATGTTAGAATTAGAGGTGAGAGAGAAGTACCACTAAACCTCTTTGAGGAAAACATAATAATGAGAGAGCGAAGAAGGGCAAGAGAACAACAAATGCGGCCAAATTTTATTAGAGAAAGAGAAGCGTCATTGAATCTCTTTGGAAACAGGGATGAAAATGTAATAATGAGAGGACAAATGAGGTCACGCTATATTAGGCGTATTAGACGTGAAAGAGAAGTACCACTTAGTTCAAAAATAGGAGAATTAATTGGTGTAGTTTCATCCATAATTGTAGGTGCTTTCATTGGTATAATGGTTGGTATGGTCATTGCTGGTTTATGTATTGAGCTTTGTGTAAAATCACCACTGCAGAACCGATTCTTCTCATCATGGGTGCTACTGCTGTTATAGGAGCTATTGTAGCAGGAACTGCTCCTGTATTAAAGCTAATAGAGATGTTTAAAGGTCAAGAACCTAATCTTTCTCCTAGTAGCGGTCTGGAAAGCTCTAATACTGAACATACTTATTTAAATAGGCAAAGAGTTATTTAGAAAAAAATTGGAAGAATGTTCAAAAAAGTCCATTTATAAAATACATCGGCTTAACTATGATCTTATAACTTAAGCTAATTAATTAAAAATTTTTGTTTTAGCGGTTAAATAAAGCCAGATCTTATTAGAGAGAGGATCTTCTTATCTCTTCTTTACCTTCATTTTCATTTCTAACAATTTTTTTTCCACTTAATATGTCTCTTATTTCATCTCCTGTTAAAGTTTCAAACTCCAGTAGATTTTCAGCAATGAGCTCCAAGTCTTTCCTACGCTTGGTTAAAATGTCTTTTGCTTTTTCATAGCAAGAAAATACGACTTTCTTTACTTCCTCATCTATAAGTCTTAACGTATCTTCAGAAATTGTCTCAGAATCATGTGTGATTTGTTCGCGATTATGATAGATCGGACCTATTTTGTCGCTCATTCCCCATTTTGTCACCATAGAACGTGATAAATCTGATGCTAGTTTTATATCTGAAGATGCACCGCTTGTGACTTTATCATAGCCAAAAATTAGCTCTTCTGCCACACGTCCACCCATTGCAACAGTTATATCTGCTAGCATCTTTTCTCTTGTGAGGGACACTCTATCTGTTTCTGGTAGTCTCATAACTAAACCGAGTGCTCTACCACGTGGAATAATTGTTGCTTTGTGTATAGGATCAGAAGCAGGCATATTAACTGAAACTACTGCATGACCAGCTTCATGGTAAGCAGTAAGCTTTTTTTCTTCTTCTGTAATGACTAAGGACCTTCTTTCCATGCCCATCATCACTTTATCACGTGCATACTCAAAATCATCCATGGTAACAATTTTCTTATTTCTTCTTGCAGCAATAAGCGCAGACTCATTCACTAAATTTGCTAGATCAGCCCCTGAAAAACCTGGCGTTCCCCTCGCAACTGTTTTTACGTTTACATCTGGTGCTATCGATATTTTCTTTATATGCGTATTTAATATTCTCTCACGTCCATTTATATCAGGTAAAGAAATAGTAATCTGTCGGTCAAAACGACCAGGTCTAAGTAGTGCTGGATCTAGGACGTCTGGACGGTTAGTTGCAGCAATTATTATCACACCTTCATTAGACTCGAAACCATCCATCTCAACCAGTAACTGGTTTAATGTTTGTTCCCTTTCGTCGTTACCGCCACCAAGACCGATGCCGCGATGCCTACCTACTGCATCTATTTCGTCTATGAAAATTATACAAGGAGCATTTTTCTTACCTTGATCAAACATATCCCGGACACGGCTTGCACCAACACCGACAAACATTTCAACGAAATCAGATCCAGAAATACTAAAAAACGGTACATTAGCTTCACCTGCAATTGCACGAGCAAGTAGAGTTTTACCAGTTCCAGGGGAACCAATTAAAAGGCATCCTTTTGGTATCTTCCCACCTAACACTTGAAATTTTTGCCTTTGTTTAAGAAAATCAACAATTTCAACCAACTCTTCTTTTGCTTCATCAATCCCAGCAACATCATCAAATGTCACTTTTTTTCCAGTAGTCATAAGCCTAGCTTTTGATTTGCCAAAGCTTATAGTTCTATTACCTCCTGCTTGCGTTTGTTTAAAAAGGAAAAGTAATAAACCGATAAAGATAAGGGTCGGAACCCATTGAATAAGTAATCCACCAATTATACCTATTGCAGAGTCTCCAATTGAAAAGGAGAACTTCACTTTCCTATCATGCAAACTTTTTATTAAGTCACTATATATAACACCACTTGAGTTAAAGGCTGACCCATCCCTAAACTTCCCTTCGATACTTTGGTTTCTTATTGTAATATTTTCTATATCATTATCTTCTAGTCTAGTTAAAAATTCTGAAAAAGGTATGGTTGTTTTACTCTTACCTATACTTCCGCTAAATTGAATATAAGCAACTGAAATAAGAACAATAATCACTAACCAGATCAATAAGCCTTCTAAAAATTTTTTCATTTACATTTCTAATTAAACACTAATCAAGCTTACCAAATTTTGTTTTATCGTGCTATTAATAATGCATCGAATCTTATCATCACCGTATTTCTCCGTTATAATTTACATCAGGATAAGCAACCACCTTTCCATTTTTTTCACTGTTGGAAAAGAGTAGTAAACTTTAGAAAAATAATTACAAATTTAAAAAATCTTGCCCCACTCATTGTAATCCTTAATTAAATATCAGTTAACTTTAGCAAATTTTCCTTTATTATACTAGAAATAAAATATTTAATCTCATCATCACTAGTGCTCTTACTATTATGTTTCATACATGGATAAGCAAGCATCTTTCCATCTTTTTGTACTGTAGGCAAAGAATAGTAAACTTCAGAGCAATAATCATAATTTTTTAGAAATTCAGGGATTTTTTGTGTTTTTTTTAGCGGAGCAATAGTTACTGAACACTCCTGATCTCCAAATATTGTGCAGCTAAACCTGTTATCCCATTCAATAGAACCATTTAATGGTAAGTGTACAGTAATTTCCTGTATATTTGACGATTCTCTCATTATCAAAATACTTTCTCCATATTTTCTTATTTTGCATCCATAGAGTGTGCAATTAACATCACTATTTTGTTGCAATATTCTATTAAATATTGCGATAAGGCTACGGCACCTTGGTTTATAGTGCTTGTTGACAATTGCCATTATAGAATAAAGAAGAAGCCTTAAAGCTATTTCCTCTGGCAGTTTATAAAGTTCATCTAGTTTAATTTCAATATAACCAAGATCATGAATATTAACGCAGTCATTAAGTGCAAGGCGTGTGTAGTGCATCAACGCTTTTGCAGCTCTTTTCATATGAAGGGCTGTGAGGCATATTCGCTCTGTTAAAATCTCTTGATTGTCACTTGCTTTCAGTAAGTTACGGTATAAAGTTCGTCTGTATTTTAAGTCATAATTGCTTCTATCTTCGATCCATTTTAACCGGTGAAGATTAGCGTACTTTTCTATTTCACTACGACTAAAATTTAACAACGGCCTAAATATATAAATACCATTTAAGAAAGATTTGTAATCCATTGATGATAATCCATCTACTCCACTACCTCGCTCCAATCTTAATAAGAACGTTTCTGCTTGATCATCTTTGTGATGAGCAACGAGCAAACATTTAACATTATTGTTTTTACACCACTCTGCTAGTAACTTATATCGTGCTTTTCGTGCCTGTAACTGAATATTACCTTTAATATTTTGCTTCTCCCAATTTAATATGAACGATTCCTTTGCTCCAAGTTCTTTTGCATAACTTATAACAAAATCAGCTTCTTTTTGAGACTCTGAACGTAACCCATGATTTACTGTTAATGCTATAGGAAGTGAAAGCTTGTTTTTTTTTGCCCAGTTAGTCATTAAATGCAGTAAGACTATACTATCTACACCACCTGATACTGCAACTGCGATTTGGTTATGGAAAGCAAAACTATTAGCTATATTTTGAAATAATAACTCTAATTTCATTATGTTTCTTGATGGCCAGATAGTCTCTACGTCATACAGCGACTTATTTGTGGTATATATAGATCCCGCTAACAAGCAGCGGAATTGCTCTCTTTTGTCATCCCAGTGCTTGACACTGGGATCCAGGTTTTAATGCAAGAAACTACTTCTTTATTCCAGAAAATGAAAATTCCACTCTACGATTTTTAGCATGCTCTTTTTCATATTTGGAATTTCTAGAATCATCTTTTACATTAACCAAAGGCTCAGTTTCACCTTTAGAAGCAGTTTTTATTCTATTTTCTAGATAAGGTGTACAGCTGACCATAAATTTTTTAGCTGCATCTGCTCGTCTAGCTCCTAGTGCAAGATTATACTCGTGAGAACCACGATTGTCAGTATGACCAGTTAAAGTGACCTTTGCGTCAGGATTATTTTGTAACACTTCCATCACGTCAAGTAATGCATCTGCACTCACTTCACCGATACTAGATTCATCATAACCAAAGAAAACTCTTTTATCACCTATCTGCTTAACAACAGCATTCATTTTATTTGTTGTATTTACTCCTTTTTTAGGGCAAGAACTTACACCAGTAAGCAGTAAACAAAAACAACACATTATAATCAGTCTACTCCACATCACTAAACCTCCATAAATTTAAAATATAGTGCGTAATTTTAATTTTAGTACTAATAATCCCTCTATACTAGAATAGAGTCAAGGGAAATAAAATACTAAATGTTTTCTTTACAATCTTATAATTAATTTTCTGATAAGATGCTCAATTCTTAGCAATAAAGTACAATAAAAGAATAAAAATACAATTTTTTATTGTACTTTAAGCAAATATACTTTTAACTTTATTATTAATCTATTACGATATTAAGCAGATGTTTCAAAGCAATGAATAAAAATGAGATCTTATAAGTTTTTAGAGGAAGTATTACATAAGGTAAGGAATATCGAAAACACACTAAAACTACTAAGCAAAAGCCAATTGAATGTAGAGGACAAAGTTGAACAAATGTGTCTTCTAGAGGAAATCAGACATGAAATTATCTCTCATGATGCAATAAAGGAATCATTAGCGAATGCTCTTAGGAATAAAAAGAGTGCTAATATTCAGCAGCTAAAGTTAATAGAGGGGATACACAAAAGCAGCAGTGCTATTCCTGTTGATTTAGTAAAATCTTTGTCCAAAGCTAAGATTGAATGCCAAAACTTATGGAGGCTAACTAATTCTGAAATTAGTAACTTAGAAAAGCTGAAAGAATGCTTTACTAACCTAATTAAGCTTACTCGTGAAGCAGCTTCTATAAAATCGCAGCAATTAAAGCGCTCAAACTATGAGTCATTGCTTGCTGACTATGACTCTAATATCACAGAAAAGAACATAAAGGAAATATTTCCTAAGCTAGGTAAATTTTTTAGTGAAAATGTAGAGAAAGTAACTCAAAAGCAGAAGAAGGATAAGGTTACTAATATACAAAAAGTTACGGTTCAGAGACAGATTGAACTTGGTTCCTTATTCTTACAGCAAATGAGTGTTACACCAAATGAGATTTCCATTTCTTATTACGATCCTATCGATTATGATGAATCTGACCTTTGTTATGGTTTATTTTTACTTTTACGGCATACTGGTTATGCAATTCATCAAAAATGTTTAGCGCAAAATTCTATAAAGAGCTCAATTACGAAACATATTATGTATGAAACTCAAGGGTTATTCATGGAAAGGATCATTGGAACATCCAGAGAATTTATTGAGTTCATTCAACCACACATAAAGGAGAAACTTTCTACAAAAGGCAAAATTAATAGTAGTGTTGAAAATTTGTATTTGATTTTCAATAAAGTAAATCTTTCATCTTTTTTGAAGAATGCGGATGAATTTAGTTTATTGGCTCACATTATGCTAAGAACTAAATTAGAACAAGATCTAATAAATGGTACGTTAGAAGTTAAAGATCTACACGATAAATGGTTGGAAGGTATGAAGCATTACAAGATTTCAGTAAAAGCTAAAAATGAGCTAGACACTTATTTTCAAGATGAGTATTGGATAAGTGGTGTTATAGGCTACTTTCCTATTAAAGTCATAGCGTTAATCGCTGCTGTGCAGTTTTTTTCTTTCATTAAGAAAAATCATTACGAATTTTTAGATTCTATAGTAAAAGGAGATTTCAGTTTACTTATCGATTGGTTCTCTAAAAATGTATATAGTGCAAATTATGGCTTTTTGGAACAGCTAAAAAAGGTAACAGGTAGGGATTTAGATATTGAGTGCTACACTAGTTACTTATCTGAAAAGTATAATTTGTCTCAATAAATGGTTTTCTTGAGTTGTGTATGAGTTTTGTTCAGAATTTAATCAGAAATTTTTTTACTTTCAAAGGTTTATTTGCTAGCGATATTGCTATAGATCTTGGTACTGCAAATACTTTAGTTTATCAGAAAAGTCAGGGGATAGTGCTTGATGAACCCTCAGTTGTAGCAAGAGTAAAAGAAAAAGGAAGTTACGTTCCTTATGCTTTTGGCAAAAAAGCTAAGATGATGCTCGGAAAAACACCTGGAGAAATAGAAGCGATAAGGCCCTTGAAAGACGGAGTTATTGCTGATTTTAAAAGCGCGGAAGAAATGTTAAAATATTTCATACGCAGCGCAAACACAAGATTCACTGTTAATAAGCCTAATATTATCATATGTGTTCCATCTGGATCTACCCCAGTTGAAAGGCGTGCTATACAAGATGCAGCAGAAAGTGCTGGTGCAAATGAAGTATTCTTAATTGAAGAACCAATGGCTGCAGCAATTGGGGCTGGACTTCCAGTTACCGAACCTGAAGGTTCTATGATTGTTGACATAGGAGGTGGTACAACTGAAGTTGCAATTATTTCTTTAGGTGGAATTGTTTATTCACGTTCTGCCAGAGTAGGTGGCGATATTATGGATGAGGCAATAAAGTCATACATTCGTGAAAATCATAAGTTATTGATTGGCGAAACAACTGCTGAAAAAATTAAGAAAAACGTCGGTTCAGCCAGTCTGCCAGTTGAAAACAACAAAGAGGGAATGATAATTAAAGGCAGGGATTTAGTGAGTGGTATGCCAAAAGAAATGCTTTTATCAGAATATCAAGTTGCAGAGAGCCTAATAGAGCCTGTACATCAGATAATTTCTGCTATTAGAACTGCACTGGAGAGTACTCCACCTGAACTTTCTTCTGATATAGTTGATAGAGGAATAATTTTATCTGGTGGAGGTGGGTTATTGCGCAACTTGAGTAAAGTTATTAGTGAAACAACAAAATTACCAGTTCGTGTTGCAGATGATCCACTTTGTTGTGTTGCCCTGGGTAGCGGAAAAGTACTTGAAAACATGGACTATTTTGGCCATGTTTTATTCAAGCAAGATTAAATTGTTTTTGAATGCAGTTTATCGAATTGTTTTGATGGAATTATGTAATATAAATGAGATCCCAGTGTCACGCACCAAGTAATTTAAAGGCAACTTCCAGCAGGAAGGGGTGTCATCCCAGCGCTTGACACTGGAACATGACTACAAATAAGTACGCTGTTTCGATGAAATTGTGTAATAGAAACTGGATTCCAGCGCTTGACACCAGGTTTGTGTTTATAAATTATATGCTAAAAGAATTTGAAATTGAACCTTTATTAAAAGATAAAGCTCCGCATCAAACTAAGGCTATTGTTGCAATGTCCGGGGGAGTTGATAGCTCCGTTGCTGCAGCACTGCTGTATAACCTTGGGTACGAAGTGATAGGTGTGACTCTTCAGCTATATGGCACTGATGGCAATGCTAATGCAAGAAAAGGTGCATGCTGCGCTGGACAAGATATTTATGACGCCAAACGCGTAGCTGAAAATGTTGGCTTTCCTCATTATATTTTAAATTACGAAGAAACATTTAAAAAGGAAGTAATAGAAGATTTTGCGAATACTTACATGCGTGGGGAAACCCCCATACCATGTGTAAGATGTAACCAAACAGTAAAATTCCGTGATCTATTGCAAGTCACAAAAAATCTTGGTGCGGATGTGCTCGTAACAGGACATTACGTAAGAAGATTAGAAGAAAATGGTGAGGTAAAGTTGTGCAGAAGTATTGATAAAAGTAAAGATCAAAGTTATTTTTTGTTTGCTACAACTGAGGAGCAGTTAAAGCTTTTGCGATTTCCACTAGGTGGGTTCTATAAAAGTGATATAAGAAAATTAGCAAAATATTTTAGCTTACAAATCTCTGAAAAGCCGGATAGTCAAGATATATGCTTTGTTTCCGAAAGCTATAGTAAAACAATAGCTAAATTAGTTCCACAATCTGTACAGAAAGGTAAAATAGTAGATATTCATGGAAAAGTGCTAGGTGAGCACAGCGGCATAGTAAATTTTACAGTGGGCCAGAGAAGAGGCCTCTGCATTGCACACAGTGAGCCTCTTTATGTAATAAGAATTAATACAGAAAATAATGAGGTTGTAGTGGGTCCAATCAATGCGCTCATGCAAAAAAAGATATTGGTCAAAGAGTTAAATTGGTTAGAACAACCAAAAGAAGGCATGGAAGTAACTGTGAAGCTTAGGTCATCACATGCAGGAAGCTTAGCGACAATATATTCAACTGACGAAAAGAACAAAGCCTGTGTAATTTTAAACGACGATTACTTTGGCATCAGTCCAGGTCAAGCCTGTGTAGCATATAAGGGCGAACAAGTTATAGGTGGAGGTTGGATATGCTCCTAACTTGGTGGTTTAATTTTTTAATGCAGAATGTAAACATACAATAAAATTTATTGCTGTTTTATCCTATATTCTTTATACTATAAAGATAATTATTATATTGTGGACTAGAGGGATGGTTAAAGAAGTTGAAGAGTTAATAAAAATTGTTGGTAAGGGCAATTTACTAGAGGCCGCATTTATTCGTTTGGGCAGTTTTCAACATGCTGACTTACATCATTGCATGGATTGCAGAAATCATATAGGTCTATCCGAATTCATTAATAAAAAAGAACAAGAGCCATTAGATAAATATTTTAACTTAAAATTTAGTCTACAAGGATTGTTTTTAATTTATGTTCAAGCTTATAGAGTTCTTGCAGAAAATGCTCAGTTCAATACTCAAGAAGTAATTGATAAAATATATGCTGCAGTTGAAAGTAAAAAAATACCTACTCTTTGTGACACTTCGAAGAAACTGCTAAGGGAAATTGTAGATCAAGTAGAATTGACAGAAGATCAAAAAAAACTAAAGCTTTTTAATATTCTAGCAAATCCGAAAGGTGAAGCTCTATTTAACAATAATGATGACTTTGAGAAACAAGTACTCAATAATGTTAAAAAGTTACTCAAAATAAGCTATGCAAATGAATTTGATAAAGAGTTTAGCTTATGTAAAGAGGTAATAAATCATTATTACTCGATTTACAGTATAAAAATAGATAAAGACATAGCATTACTATTTTCTAGTTATGGTATATTTTCTACATGTACTGGAAATGGAGATATTTTATCACTCAATCAATATATTAATGAGAAAGCTAGAGTAATCAACACACCACTGTATTACAGTTACATCTTACAGTTAATAAACGTATTAAGAAAAATTGAGTTACCGTATAGAAATGGATTCACCAAGTATACACTTAATTATAGAGGTATAAGTGAATTGAACGGGACATTTACAGCTGCAAGAGAGCAAGACAGTCAAGATTCTCTATATCCTAAAAATATCAAACGTACTCTAGAGCAACTACTAAAAAACCAAAATAGTGATGCATTTGAACAATTAGTAACAAACCCTGAGAATACGTATTACTCAGTGCCACAAAGTGAATGCAGACTAAACTCTACTATCAGTAACAAAAAAAACAAAAATCATAAAAACACATTTTGTAAATTAGCTTTAGGTATGTTTGTATTGTCTGTTGGATTATATGCTACCGATTATTTCTTTATGGAGCAAAATTTGTTTAACTCAATGAGCCCACAAACTAATCTAATAATTGCTGCAGTACTGACTATTGTAGTAGTATATGCTTTATTTCAACTACTGAAATCACCTCAAGAACCGCCACATTCAACGTTCAACAGTGCAACTATTAATGGTTTTACAAATGGTCCTATGCAACCATAAACCTCTACTTATGAATGATAAATGTAGCACTTTTAAAGTGTATGCTATATAATATCTTCTCTTGAATAACGAGGTAATCCATGGATTTAAGCAAAATAACAACAAAACCAGATGAAATAAATGTAGTAATTGAAATAGGCGCAAATGCTGAACCCGTAAAGTATGAATTTAATAAAGAGCTCGGATTATTACAAGTTGACAGATTTTTGTCTACCTCAATGACTTATCCTTGCAATTATGGATTTGTACCAAATACCTGCGCAGGTGATGGTGACCCTGCGGATGTTTTGGTGCTAACTCAATTTCCTTTAGCGCCTGGAGTTTTGATATCGGTGCGTCCAGTAGGTGCATTACTTACCAAAGATGAAAAAGGAGAGGATGAAAAAATATTAGCTGTACCTATCTCCAGTGTTGATAGCTATTATGACAATATAAAGAACTATTCTGACTTACCTAAAAATCTACTAGATAAAATTGCTCATTTCTTTTCTCATTATAAAGATTTAGAAAAGGGAAAAACGGTAACAGTTGGAGAATGGGCTGATGTGGAAAAAGCAAAAAAAATCATTGAAAAAAGTAGAAATTAGTTTGCATTAGAGCTGCTCAGAAAAATATTGTTGTTTTTTATGTTGCGGTTAAAAGCATTAGACAGGCAGTAAAGGTCTTGATATTATAGTAATAATTTGGAAGGGTGGCCGAGCGGCTGAAGGCGGCGGTTTGCTAAACCGTTATACGATTGAAAAGTCGTATCGAGGGTTCGAATCCCTCTCCTTCCGTATATTATTGTTTAGGTATTCATTAAAGTAATTTCACCCTCTTTTTTAATTATTAAAAAGTTAGCTAGCGTTTATTCAGTATTTATTATAGAATTAGTTATTAGCTAAATAATTTTATATGCATAAAATACTAATTTTGATATTAATAATGCTGCCGCTTAGGTTACTTGCAACTGAGATTGAAATTGTTGCAGATGTAAATGGTGAGCCAATTTCAAATTTAGATATCGAAAGACGTATAAACTTCATAAATTCATTGCTTGGCACTCAGAAGATTAATCAAAAAGAGGTAAAATCTCAAATTCTAAGACAGTTAATAGACGAAATTATCATTGTCAGCAAAGCACAGAAGATGAATATAGAATTGAGTAACGAGGAGTTAAATAATGCTGTCACGTTATTCTTAACTCAAAGTTTAAAACTTGAGGCTGATGAAGTTGATCAATACGTAAAAAAGCATAATATAGATCTCAATACCCTAAAAAAACAAGTAAAGTGTCAGCTACTGTGGAACAAGATTATTGAAGTAGGAATTGTGCCACTTGTCAATATCAGCGATAAAGAAGTGGACGATGTAAGAAAACAAAAAGAGAAACCTGACTACCTTATTACATTTCAGGAGTTTGTAATTCCTGATCAGAAGATGGCTGAAGATTTAATAAAACAATTGCGTAGCAGTAATAATCCAGAATCTTCAATAAAGATGAGCAAAGCAACCGTTAATTTAAGTCAGCTAAAAGGTAAACTCAAGGACGTTTTGGAAGGATTAGAAATCAGTGATGTAGCAGGTCCGGTTAGTTTAAGCGAAGGTTACTCTGTTATAAAAGTCATAGATAAAGTACAGCTTAATCATACAATGCTGAAAAGTACTTTAAAACTGAAACAGGTTGTAGTTGAAGGTTCAGAAAGTTTACTCTCTAATTTTAAGGAGCAAAAGGTCAGTTGTTTAAATTTTGACAAGTTAGCAGATGATTTCAAGTTGCCAAGCGTAAAAGAGTTTGAAATAAAAATGCGAAATTTAAATCCTGATTTACAGATTTTATTTAGTAAAACAAATATGAATGAAATAGTAGAATTAAGAGAAAATAGCACTGCAAAGTTGATGATGTTATGTGATATCAAAAATAATGCAATGGATATAGAAGCAATCAAACAGGAAATGTATCAACAAAAGATTATGATACAAAGCAACCTGTTATTGGATAATATGCGTAAAAATGCAGCTGTTAGTTATCAGTTTAATTGAAGTTAGAGAGGTTTTCTACTCCATAAAAAGTTTATGAAGAATATAATGCTCATTGGCGGTGGAGTTGGAAATGCAGTGTTATTTTCGATAGGGAAGGCATGTCTTGAAAACAATCATAAGGTTTTATATTTCGCTGGCTATAAAAAATTAAGTGATGTATTTAAACGAGCACTGATAGAACGTGCATCAAGTGCAGTAATTTGGGCATGTGAAGAAGGATTGATAGAAACAAGTAGAGATCAGGATAAATCCTTTCATGGTAATATAGTTAATGCAATAAGCTCATATCAGCAAGGAAAGTTAGGTAAAATTACTATTAGTTTAAACACTATAGATAAAATCATCACTATTGGTTCTGATAAAATGATGAAAGCTGTAAATGAAGCTAGAAAAACAATTTTAAAGCCATATCTGAAACCAAAACACATAGCAATATCATCAGTTAACTCTCCTATGCAGTGCATGATGAAAGAAATCTGCGCTCAATGTATTCAGCAACACATAAATAAGGAAACAGGAGAAATAAGTTTTGTTTATAGTTGCAGTAATCAAGACCAGGATATGGAGCTTGTTGACTTTGATTTTTTAAGTGAGCGCTTGAAGCAAAATAGTTTACAAGAAAAGCTCACTGCAAAATGGATAGAACATGTTCAAAGACACTAAACAGCACAAAGAGGAACTAAGGAAGCAATATAGAACCATAAGAAAAGATGTTGATGAAAGTTATTCTAGTTATGCAGCAAATTCTCTTATTAATCTCTTTAACAAAAACTTAAGTTGCGTTAAAGGTAAAACAATAGCAGCGTACATTCCAACAGACGGAGAAATTAATGTTGTGCCTTTGATGAATCATTTACTCGATTTAGGATATAAAGTAGCAATTCCTAATAAAAATAAGTTATTAAAATTTGAGGAATGGAATAAAGCAGATGAAGATATAATTCCCGACACAATCATTACCCCTATTGTTGCTTTTGATGATCATTTTAATAGGTTAGGTTTTGGCGGTGGTTGGTATGATGAAATGATAAAAAAATTACGGCCACTTGGAAAAATATTTATAGGTGTAGCCTATGAGAAGCAATATTGTAAAAATTTACCTGTAGAAAAACATGATCAAAAATTGGATATTATAATCACTGAGATGTGTGTTAGATGTAGAAGTGGATTGCTCAAAAAAGTGGATAGAAAGGAGTAGCATAGTCTCCCTCTTTCTGATAGTATAGCCCTTCTCATAATAGTCCAAAAAGAGTAAGATATGGATTGATAGTAGTGGAAGGTAAGGATGCCAGTAGCATATAGTTATGACTTAAGAAAAAAGGTAATGGAAGCATTGGATGAAGGAGAGAGTGGAGAAACTGTTGCCAAGAGATTTAAGATCGGAAAAACAACTTTATATGAGTGGAAGAAAAGACGTGAGAAAACGGGAGATTTTCAATCAAAAAAGCTTGGAAGCGTGGCATAAAATTACCGACTGGAATGCATTTGCCGAATTTGCAAATGAGCAAGGTGGCAAAACTCAGTCAGAGATGCTGGGGCAATATTAGTAGACAAACAATTCATCGAGCACTTAAAAATATAGGATTCACAAGAAAAAAAAGACCTACAGATATAAAGAAAGAAATGAAGAAAAGCGAGCTCAATTTTCAAAGGTTATAGCAACAAAAGAACCTAAAGAATTAGTGTATATAGATGAGTCTGGACACTGAACCTATGGTTATTGCCAGAAAGGACAGCGGTTTTATGCCCTAAAATCTGGGAAGAAAACTCAACGAATTAGCATGGTTGCAGCCTTAAGTGGAAGAAAAATAATTGCTCCGTTAACCTTTGAAGGCCACTGCAATATGGATATCTTTAATAAATGGTTTGAGCAGTTTCTGACACCGATTTTGGAACCTGGACAAACTGTTATCCTTGATAATGCTACTTTTCATAAGTCTAATAAGATTTGCTAAAGGAGTTGGTGCAGAAATTTTATATCTTCCTCCATATTCTCCAGATTTTAACAAAATTGAACATTATTGGTTTGCTATAAAAAACAGAACCAGGAAAAACATTCCTTTATTCAAATCTTTTCGTCATGCTGTCGATTCTTCTTTCTTATGACCTTTTTGGACTATTATGGGAAGGGCTATATTGCCTGAGTCTCTTGACCTTGGGTCTTTTACTTTACTTTTTAAACATGGAGTACTCTCTATTAATGGCGCAAATCTTCCTTTTGACCAGCGTTTTCCCATTTCAACTGTTGGCTGTACAACTAACATTGGCCCTGGTGTTTGATCGATAATATAGCCTATCCAATTGTTACCTGCTTCTGTTCCTCCAATCTTAGCTCCTTTCATGAATACTACTTTTTCTACTGGCGAGGACGGAGATAGTGAATCCATGATCTCTTTAAGGTATGGCGTTCTCTCTGTTCTCCATTTACCAGGTTCTGATGCTGCAGTTGCTGCTAAAACTCGATACTCATTCGCCCACTCTGATACTTTAAGCTCTGGATCTGGTTTTAAACCTTCAGAAAAAGATTTGGCGTATATCATTGTCTGCATCTACTCACAATTGGTTCTATCTGAATATCATTAACAGTAGAACTACACTCCTCTAGCTCCATAAACATCTTTTTCTGAAATTCCTTTTCTATATATCTTTTGCTCATCTCACTTAGCATTATTGCTATAACAAGTGCAAATACTCCTGTTATTGTTGCAAAAATGATCGCACTGCTTATTGTGGCTGCTGTTAAACCTATATATGCTGCCATTGCTACTGCATAATCAGTTACTCCCTCTATAACTTTCAGGTCATCCATTTCTCTACCTAAAATCCTTCCTACTCCCGTATAGCTATTCACCAGATTTTTAGCAATTTCTTGAGCTTGTGGTCTTTCATGTACTGCACTTAGAAACGTTTCCATTATTTCACGATCAAGTAGTGCTTTGCCTTTGCTTTCTAATATTCTGAATTCTATTTCTTCTTTATTCTTATTATTATTCATAAAAATTACCCTTCACTAATAACAAAATGTTTTTATATATTTACTGCTGTTTTTTTATCAGCATTGGCATAGAGCCATAGCTTTTGAGTGAAGTCAAATCAATTTCTCAATCTTTTTTGCTTATTTTTTTATCTAAGAGTAAAGATATTAATATATACTGATTTCTTTATTTTAAACTCGTTGAATTTCGTCCAAAGAGATGCCTACTGTTTTTAAAATAATATTGATAGAAATTCCTTCCTTAACTAAATTATTTGCAATTTTCATCCTTTCTACTCTCTCCACTTTCTCTTTGCAAACTTGTATGCTTTCAAACAGAGATTTTATTAGTGCATTACGTAGTTCTTGACTCTCAATTTTTTTGTATTCTTTTATTAAATCAGGTAGCTCATTTTCTACTATCTCATCTTCTTCTATGAGCAGATCTGTAATGCTAATCGATAATGTTTCTGCTGTTGCATATAATTTTTCCAGTGGAATAGCTACACGCCCTTGTTCATAGTTGCTTATTTCGTCACGGGTCGTACTCATTTTCTCTGCTAAATCTTTTTGAGTATACTCTCTCACTAGTCTCCATTCTTTTATCTTCTTTCCTATTTTGCAGTAAATAGAACCTCCTTTTTCTTCAACGCATTCATCAGCAGAGAGACCAATTGTTTTTGCAACAATATCAACAGAAACTCCTGCTTTTACCAAACCTTTTGCAATCTTTATTTTCTCTGCTTTTTTACTACTTTTTTCACTAACTTGAGCAAATTTGGTTAGTAAACAAAACATTTTACGTAGCTCTTTATCGTTAATCTTTTTATATTTTCTTACTAGATTTAATATTTCCTCTCCCTCATCTTCAAAACAGATTTTTTCATTTGATACAGGAATTAGGTCTACAATACCAATCGACAATATCTCTGCTATAGCATACAACTTTTCAATCGAAATTCTGCGTGTTCCTTTTTCATATTGCAGTATTACCTGATATGTTGTACCGATTTTTCCCGCTAAATCTTTTTGAGTATAACCTCTCTTTAACCTCCAGTTCCTTACTTTGTGTGCTATCTGATACCTTATCGAGATGTTTGTCATAAATATTATACAGGTTAACATTACGTTTAATTGTTGAATATTTCTTCAGAATTGTGTATAATTATTAATGCTTTTTATCTTACTTTCTCATGGCTCTTTCGAAGTTTCTCGATCCGAAGAATGATGTTGCATTTCGCCGTATCTTTGGTACTGAGAAGAATAAAGATATCCTCATTCATTTCCTCAATGATATTCTGGATTTCACTGGCAAAAATACAATACAGGATATAGAGTTTTTAAGTACTATTCAAGACCCTGATATTGCCTCCAAAAAGCAAAGCATTGTTGATGTATTATGTAGGGATTCCACGGGGGTGCAATGCATAATTGAGATGCAGGTCGCTAAAACTAAAGGCTTCGAAAAACGGGCACAATACTACGCAGCTAAAGCTTATTCAAGACAAGCTGATAAAGGTGATCAGTACCATAACCTTAAGGAAATTATCTTTATTGCTATAGCAGATTGTATTTTATTTCCTGATAAGTCTGAGTATAAGTCAAAGCACACTATTCGCGATGAAAATACTAATGAGCATGATCTAAAAGATTTTTACTTTATATTTATTGAGTTGCCTAAATTTCCAAAAACCAAAGAAGATCAGCTTTCAAGTATAGTTGAAAAATGGGTCTACTTCTTTAGATATGCAGACGAAACTAGTGAAGAAGAGCTAGAGAGAATAATAGGAAGTGATCTAATAATTAAAAGAGCATATGAAGAACTCAATAGGTTCAACTGGTCAGAAAAAGAATTTATTGCCTATGAACAAGAGATCAAGCGTATTCGTGATGAACAGGCTGTCCTTGCTCAAAAACTCGATGATGCTAAACATGAAGGTAGACAAGAAGGTAGACAAGAAGGTATTCAAATCGGCGAGGAAAGAGGTATTCAAATCGGAAAGGAAGAGGGAAAGGTTGAAGGCAAAATTGAGGTGGCAAAGAACCTACTTAAAGCTGGCATCTCTATTGACGTTGTATCGCAAACTACAGGTCTTTCTTTCGATGATATCAAACATTTACAGGCAGAAAAGACCTCATAGTTCCCTCAATTTATCCCTCTGCTTATTCCTTTAACTACTGATGTTCCATTTAAGAATGTATCAGGCTTTTTAGATAACTCTACTTTCCTTGAAACTTTCTGACCTAAAACTTTAGAAGGCTTTTCTACTTTCTGCTGTAGTATCATAATTTCTTCCTTAGCTAAAACTTCTTCTAAGTTACTCTTTAAATGATCTAGAAACTTATCAGTTTGTTTAAATTCTGGACATGCTTCTTTTCCAAATGAATATAGGGTTTCTGCTATTTCAGAAAATCTTCTATTTGTTATTTTTCCATTTATTATTTTTTCAATTATAGCTGATTGCACTGCCATGGGATCAAAGTTTAGATTTGTCACTGATATTCCTGACTTAATAGCAGTTTTATTTAACACTTTCTCAAATCTATGTGTAATATTTAGTGCATAACCTCTTGCTTCTAATAAAGGTATAGATTGATCTACTGCAGGTATATATTGTTTACCCGTAAACTTTCTTACAAGCAAATCAAGTAACATTATCGTACCATTTACATCCATTTTTGCATCTACTTGTGAGATTGGACTTTTAGTTGTAGTACTTGATTTGGAATCTAATAACCCACCTATAGAGCTTTTTACCCAACCAAATAAATCATTTATCCATGAAGATGGTCGTCTTGTACCACTACTCATTGTGTACTCACTTCTACGGTTTCTAATGTGCTGCCTATGTCTATGAGGTTGATCAGATAACATGACTTCTGTAAACACATCATCGTACACTTGATCCTTATACTCTCTTTTTACAATATCCAAGTATCTTGCAGCACTTATTTCCTTCTCATGATCTTTTAATACTATCTCTTTATCAGTAAATTTTATTGATAACGTTTTCATTTTAGGTGTTTTATAGAATTTACTAAGTGTAATACTGCAAAAATCATCTTTAGTAATAGTCGAATCAAAAGCATTAGTTATTATTAGATCATGACCATTACTACGAACAAACGTATTGTTTCCTCCTTTTCTAGGCGTGATAAGCTCAGCATCTTTCTCCACATCTTGATCGGTTACCACAATAATTTCTTTATCTTTGTCAAAGATCAAAGGTAGTGGTTTTAATTCTAATTCAGAACTTATTTTCATAGGCGCACTATCTGAGATAATATGAAGATTTTCATACCAATCCAAACCGTCTTTTAATCTTACTGTTAGCACTTCTAATAAAAAACTTTGTCCCATTTCTGTTTCTAACTTAACTAGCAAATCATTTCCATCTTGAAAAATTCTTGGCAGATTAATATGTATTTTCAAATCATCTTGTATTATTTTTACCACGTTACGTAAATCTAATGTATCTATGGAACTTCCTTCATCAAAATTATAGATGTTTACTTCTGGTATAGAAGAAATACTATGTTCATATCTTTTCTCACCTGAAGCTATAGTAATTACGTATATATTCTCACCACCATTTCCAATTAAGTGACTGTTATGGATTGGGTGATTGTGAAGTGCCTCAAATTTCCCACGGCCAACAAGTATAGATTCACCACCTGATTGCACAGCGATAGTCATATTGAGTTTATTCGCTATAGCTGGGTAACTTTCTATAATTTCATCAATAGTTTTATTAGTATTCTGTATTGCATACAAGTTTCTTTCCTTACCTACTTTTATTTCAGCACTGTCTTTTAATTGATAGATTATATTGTTCATTATGTTATATGAGATAGCTATACTAAAGCTGCCATCTACAACTTTTGGAAAAAAATTGAACTTTATACTATTGTGATCTTTAATATCAATACTCTGAATATCAGCAAGCAAGTAGTCGAATATAAACCTATGGTTATTTTCGAAATTAGCAAGTAATTTAACAGATGCACTACCTTTTTGAAATGGTACAATATAGTTAAAGTTACCTTTGAGTGCTAGATTATTTACTTCAGTGTAATTTCTAACTATTACTTGTATATCATAGACACAGTTATTATCTTTTATTTCCAAATAATCAAGTTGATCTTCCTTACCACCATTACCATCCAAGAATTTAGTTTCACATGCACTAAATATATGATCTGCCTTAGCTTTTCTACCAAGCACTCTTTCTACTGAATTAATTTGAAATCCAGAATAACCATATCTATTGTACATAATAGTGCCAATATTTGTATTTAAATACACATTCACACTTACAGCTTCTTGAGCAAATTCAGTCAGATCTAAGGTATCAATTCCATCCTCTCCGTACAAAGACCCTTCTATCAGATCTCCCTGCAAAACAAAGATATCATTCTTATTTCCTCCATAGTATCTCTTAGATCCATCATTCACTATAAATATGTTTGGGCTATCCTTAAATCCTTTTGCATAATCTTCACCTTCTCCTAAATTAATTAGAGTATATCCTTCTGTTTTGTTATCAGATAAACCAATTGCATTTTTACATAAATATTAGCCATAACTTGGAGCAGGATGATAATCTCCTTTTGGTAAACAAAATAATTTTCCACCACTTGGATCATCCGGTCTTTCTTTACTCCATTTTATATCATTTCTTTTTCTGTCAAGCAGTACTGTACTGTCTAAATCTATCTCAAATTTAGTTGTGTACTCTTCAGTATAATAATGTCTAATCCCAAGTGATGTTGTGTGCAGCACTTTACGACAAGAACCCACAACTGATCGATCAGTAGGGAATACATAGCTTTGAATAGCACGATTCTTCCTTAAATACTCAAATCCTTGCTTAACTAATTGGTTATAAAGTTGTTTTTCTTCCATTAACTTTTCTACATATTGTTCAGGTCGCATACCTATAAATGCACGCAATCCTTCAATAAATTTTTCTCCTCTAGTTAAGTGAATAATTTCATCAATTTTATCAACTCTCTTTACTGCCATGTAAACATCAGTGCCAACAAATACTATAGCGCCAATTCCTGCTCCAATAGGTCCAGTAATAGATGAAACTCCTTCTAATACTTCAAAACCTTCAGCAACTTCAATCCCAATCTCTGCAGCGTCAACTCCCAGGTAAATGCTATCTCCTACTACGCCAACCAATGCTCCTTCTGTACCATTTTTAAATGCTTTTACCTGATTTACTAAATCATAAATAATAAAGGCAGAAGTACCTCGAGCAAGAAAAGGTGATGCAACTCTTAAAGACCTACCAAGTAATACCTTTTCTTCTGAGAGCAAATTTAATCCTTTACGAGATGCAACTTCAGCAACTTTAGCAAACCCTTGACCACCTGCTATAAAACCAACATTAATTGCTACACCCTGATAATCTCTGTTTAAAAAGTCAGCTAAAATATTTTTAGCCATCATTCCATGCATAGTTATGCTAGAGATTTTCTTTACTCTATTTAAATGATTCATGACCTTCTGATTACTGGTAAGCTTATTAATCAAATCACGAAACCTACCTGTAATTTGAACTTTATCTGCTAGCTCAATTAGCTGAGAACGTTTTTCTTCTGGTATATCTTTTATATAGTCAATAAACTTTTTACTATCTATTTTAATTTTACTAAAATCTCTTTTCTCATCTTTTTCTGTATTGAATTCATCTACGTCTTCCCAAGACAGTTTACACTCCCCAATCTTCGCTTCTCTTCTGTTCCTTACTGAACTCGTACTCGGCAAACATTCTTCAACTTTACCTTTTTGATATATTGCAGATGCCCTTTCTAGTAACTCTTTTGCTCTTTCATGATTACCTAAAGCTTTCTCAGCACCACTTAAATTTTCTAAGACCATAGCTACTTCAACATGATTTTCTCTATAATACTTTTTAAATATAGGCAAAGCCCTTTCTAGCAACTCTTTTACTTTTTGATAATCACCTAAAGCTCCATAAGGGATGCTCAGGTTTACTAATGTTTCAGCTACTTTAAAATGTTCTGCTCCATAACATTTCTCTAAAATAGGCAAAGCCTTTTCTATCAATTCTTTTGCTTCCTGATTATCACCTAAGGCTATATAATCAGTGCCTAAACTTTCCAGAATCATACCTATTTCAAAATGCTCTTCCCCATAGTGCTTCTCTAAAATAGGTAAAGCTCTCTCTAGCAACTCTTTTGCTCCTTGATAATCATCAAAGTATCTATAGATGGTACTTAAATTTACTAATATTTTAGCTACTTCAACATGATTTTCTCCATAATGATTCTCTAAAATAGGCAAAGCTCTTTCTAGCAACTCTTCTGCTCTTCCATAATCATCTAAAGCTATATAAGTGATACCTTGATTTGTTTTAGCTATAGCTACCTGAAAATGATCTTCTCCATAATAATTTTCTAAAATAGGTAGTGCCCTTTCTAGTAACTCTTTTGCTGTCTGATAATCACCAAAACCTCTACAAGCAATACTAAGATTTACTAACATTTTAGCTGACTCAAAGTGCTCTTCTTCATAATTGTCACCTAAAATAGAGAATACTCTTTCTATTGACTTTTTCGCTCTTTCATAATCACCTAAAGATCCATAAGCAATACTCAGGTTTATTAGTACTTGAGCTAATGAAGAACGATCCTCCCGATAATGATTCTCTAAAATGGGAAAGGCCCTTTCTAGTAACTCTTTCGCTGTCTGATAATCATCTAAAGCTCGATAGCTGATACTCAGATTTACCAGTGTTCTAACTAATTGAAAACGCTCTTCTTCATAATCTTGCTTTTCAATTTTTAAAGCTCTTTCTAGCAAATCTTTTGCTCTTTGGTAATCACCTAAAACTAGATAACTGTTGCTTAGATTTACTAGTCTTTTAAATACTTCAAAATGATCTTCTCCGTAATGCTTTTCTAAAATAGGCAAAACCCTTTCTAGCAACTCCTTTTCTCTTTTGGGATTACCCAAATTAAAATACCCATCACTCATCCATGTCAACAAATTTTCAAGATAATCCTTTTCTATTTTTTCTTTATCTTGAGGGTTCTTTTTTAACCAACTATCTATACGTGATAAAAATGCCTCTAAGTGCGGTAATAATTCTCGTTTTTTTAAATAGTCTTCTAATTTATCACTACCATAAGGAAAACTTGCTCTGAGTAGCTCGAAAGTCTCGTCCATAACCTCCTTGCTTTTACCCTCCTCTGCTAACGCTATTCTTGTCACTTCTTGAACTAATTTATGGGTACTCAACACACTTTGCTTTTGCTCGCCACTCACCATAGAATATTTTATAAGTAAACGAACAGCTGACCTTAATTCCTCTTCATTATTTCCTGTCAAATCTAAAAAGAATTCTCTACTAATATTGTCAGGTGCAAGATAAGAGATAACATCAAGAATCCTTAAAGCTAAATTTCCATACTTTTCATTGCTTGCTATCTTATCGGTTGTAATCTTCCAAGTTGTGAAAGTTGTTTTTGCATAGTTATTATCAATTCCCCTGAATAATACAGAATCAAGCAAATCTTTCGCTTTTTTCTCATATTCCTTTAGGTAATCATCTATATCAAATTTTCTAGTAACTCTTTGATCTTCAATATATGATATTGCTTGCTGTATAGCTAAAGGAAAGTGTTGTAATTTCTCTACCAAAGCTTTTATCTTTTCATTTTGAGATTCATCTTCTATACTAAAGCCCTTTTTTACAAGTTCTATCGCTTCTTCTGACTTTAATTCGTTTAGATTAATAACTTCTATCCCCCTTTCCCACTCTCGATTACGAGAAGTAATTAAAATATAAGGTCCATTACCACCCGATAATGAATCATGAATTGGTAAAAACTTATTCAAATAATTACTTTTCTCGGCATCATCAAAAATAAACAAGCTTTTACTATTACTGAAAAATTCATAAACCTCTTCTATGAGAGCTTTTATATCCTTTTCTTTTCCATTCTCATCTTTTATATCAATTCTTAGTTTATTCTTCGCTAATCGAGTAAATGATTCAACAAGAGCTATCTCACTTTCAGCATTGATCCATATAACGTTGTCATAACAATCTTTACTATATTCTTGAACATATTGTCTAGCTAACTCAGTTTTTCCTATTCCTCCTAAACCGCTAATTGAGGTTATTTGTGATATTACTGTTACTTTTTCTGAACTACGTTGTATCTTATTATGCAGGTCAATTAACTCTTCCCTTCTTCCAGCAAACAAAATTACTGGCTTTTTCACATTAAACCAAATAGGCTCTCTTACTACAACTGCATCATATATCTTATCAAGCTTTTTATCTATTTTCTCGAAACTTTTTTCACTTTCTTTCCTTCCTTCTACAATAGAATCTGCTATCTTGTGACGTTGCCTACTGGCTTCCTGATATTGACTCATTAATTCATCAAAGACTCCCTTAATCTCATTTTGATTACTTTCTATGTAACCTGATAACTCATTAAAATTCTTACCTATATAATCCTCTAATTCATTGAAGTTTTTTTCAGCTTCCTGTTCCATTTCTCCTTTGAATTTGCTTAGTAACCTCTCTTCGACTAACTTCGGATCTTGCTTATTAAGCTCATCCAATAATTCATCTTTCCATTTTCCCTCATCTAACTTTAAAATATACCTATACTCCTCCCTAGAAGGATTTTCTTCAATGTATTCTCTAGCGAATTTTTTTATTTTACTTTCCAATTCCCATTTAAAAAGAAGACGATAGCCATATTTGCTAGTATCACTCTTTCCATCTATTCTCCTATAGTATTTATCAGCACTACCATCACTCTTTATTGTTACTAATCCCGCTTTATCAAATAGTTCTGCAGTATTCCATGAATTCGAGTTTTTACTTTCTAAAGTATGTCCTAGCTTAATATGAGGAACACCAGTGTAGGTTTGTTTATATCTTTTTGATTCTCCAAAAATAATACCCTCAGTAATTGAGGAAGCACAAAGCTCTTTTTCAGTATTTTTTCTATAGTAATCAACCACTCTACTCACAGCATCTTCTGCTAATTTTGTCATTGCTCTCTGCCAACTTCCTTCTGCTGTTACTTGTATAAATTGGCTCTCAAAACTTTGAAAAATCTCAATACCAGATTTTACTAACTCTTCCCTGACTTTGATTGGATCCTTTTTAAATATATACAATTGATCTATCAGCTTTTTAAGCTCTGCTCTATTATAACTACTACCAATGCTGGATATTGTTGCTCGAAGAATGTTAATTCCAATAAGAGGAATTACTTTTGATTCCGCTTCTCCTTGTTCTGTTCCACCTTTTCCTATATATATTATCATATTAACAAAATCAGCCCATTTACCTTGCTTTCCTCTTTGATTTTCTAGTCTCTCATAGTACTCTGATAAAGAGCGTTCATAAATAAAAACAAAATCTTCAACAAACTTTCTGAGCTTTTCATGCACTTCCTTCTCCTGTGCAGAAAGTCTTTTTACTTGATCAGAAGATTTTTTTAAATGTTCTTCTAGAGTCCTAATAATCTCTCCCTTATTTTGTTGCTTAGCAATATCTAGTGGAGTTTTACCTTGATTATTTTTAATATTTGGGTCTATACCAGACACATTCAAAAGAAGTTCAACAATGTCTTGATGATTTTTGCTTACAGCAACATGTAGTGGTGTATTACCACCATCATTGAGATCAATATCATTAATATTTTGTACTTGAGTAAGTAACCCTTCAATTTCACTAATCTTATTTAGCTGAGGATTATCCGTTCTATGCTCACGTATCGCCAGAAACAATTTAGCAATGTTAGTATCATCAGGATTATATTGACGTCTTATTCTATTTTTAAATTGAAAAGATTTACTGTTTTGTTGCTTATTCAGCTGCTCTTTCAACCGATCAATGATTTCTGAATTAATCTCTTTTTTTAGATTACTTACTCGATGTTGTGTCCTCAGCATACACACCCCCTATATTACCTAAAGCTTTTATATAGTAATTAGATACATCAGAAAAACAAAGGATTTTTGAATATTATGGTATTTTGTTGAAGTTTTTGAGCTTCCTTGTAGAAGGGCTTTGTTCTAATTTCGTTTTTGCTGTAAATCATCTCAATTTTTCTTTATTCTCCCAAATTTGGGAGAAAAACCCTGGACCATCCTTTCAAGAATATAATCTTAAGGTGAAAAATTTGAAAGAATGTGGAATATTATAGAAAAAGCAGTCACTCTGTATATATATCACATAGTGTGGATAACAAAATATCGATATCCATTATGAGTTGGAGATATTGGTCAGAAAACAAAAGAAGTTGTACAAGAAGTATGTGGAAGTAGAAATTATCAGAGGTAGAGTTGCGTCAACATGTATACGTTTCTGTACCCCATACTTCAGCATTAGTAAGTTAGTGCAGTTAATAAAAGGAAAAAGTTCCAGCAAAACTTTCCAGAGCTGAGAAAAAGATACTGAGTTATGGTTAGTAGGCTACTTTGTAATGATAAAAAATCATATTGAAAATCACTCTAAAAAAGAAGATAAATTTGGTAAGTTGAAAGTTAGCATTCTACGCTCTCTTTCAATCTTTGGATTTTAATCCATAGTGGTTGAATTGAGATGTCATTAAGTACAAATTAAATTCTTTTATTTACTCACTTTACTCATTTTGTATAATATTCGAGAGAGCGAGTTCGAAAAGTACGCTTACCCCCACCAATATAGGTTTCAACATACCATAAAGCCAGCCTATTTATTCTATCGGGGTTTTATACTAATTCTCTAGTGATATTTGTTATTATGACTCCAATACATGCTAATTTAATTATAAATTAATCATTAAATGCTAGAATAGCTATAATTAAATTTATTAGATAATACTTATGAGTGGAAAAAAACATGTCTTTAAGATGGTACCTGGACAAAAGTTTTCATCTAGAATGGGTAGGTATGATCAGTGTTCTCAAATTGATAATCCTGAATCTCTGAGAAAAGTCAAGCTTACACCACTCAGTGAAGAAGACAATAACCTAGAGTTATCTATAAGATTATGTAACAGTTTTCTTCAGAACGGAGTAATGTACTGCGTAGAAGAAAAACAAAATCGATATGTTCACCGTGGTACACCTGGTTATTCCGAGAACAGTAATTCATTTGCATATGACAATGATAGATTAGTTAAACTATCATTAAATTGGGGCATAGGAGATAAAACTGGTTATCATAATTTTGTAGGTGAAGAATTGAAGTACAAATATTTAACATGGGAGGAATCAGGTCTTGGTGACGATAAATATTATTTTTCAGATAAGGAAGGAAACATAATCGATTCACCTGACAACAAGATATTACAATACAGTATGCCACACCATGATACAGCAAAGTTGATAGAAGATATAACATCGTCTAAGATACCAAAGAGTGTACTAATATCAAGTGAGTTCGCCAAAACTTTTTTTAAGAACTTAACAGGAAATCAGTTAGAGACTCTTGCCGATATTCTTAATAATGAGAAATTACAGATTTTAGCAAAGAGCTTAACAAATAAACAACTACAGGTTTTAGCAGAGAACTTAACAGATGGACAATTTCTAGCTTTAGTGGATCATTTAACCAATCATCAATTACAAGCCCTTACTCACACATTGGATTCAAAAAAGTTAGGAATAATAGTCCCCTTATTAAATAAGGATCAGGTTGAGAACTTAGTAAAAGACTTTAACCTAGATCAAGTAAGACAAATTTTCCCTCACCTTAAAATGGATCAGTTCGAGATGATGATCAAGACAATGAAGCATGACCAGTTTGTAGAACTAATAAAAAATGCAAATGAGAAAATGATAAACACTATTTTTCACGAAGCGTTGAAAAAGCAACTTCCAGCCCTAGTAAAAACTTTAGAAGAAGATACATTACATGATTTAATTAATAAGCTAGACCACGAGAAACTTGCAATAGTCGCTCGCGAGTTAACTGATTCTAATAAAATTCAGATGGTTATTAAGTCTTTAGCTAATAACCCAGAAAAACTTCAAGCTTTTGCTCATAATATGTCTCGTGAGCAGTTTAAAGAACTTTTGGATAACTTAGGTGCAGAAGAGCTGAAAGATATTATTCACAAACTGCCTCATGAGAAAGTCATGTCTGTGATTGGTAATCTTGGCAGTAAAGATCAGTCCAATGCTATCATTGATGAATTAAAAGGGAAACTTGACGAGCAGAGTAAACATAACGAGGAAATCAAGGAGATGCTCAAGCAAATCAAGGACGATATGCCAGGCATTGCAGAAGCTCCAGATTTTACAATAGTAGAAAACAATAACGATTCAATGCTACTTGTATGGTAGCAATTTATGAAAATCAATTTTTTTATAGTAGGTAACTTATTATGAGTAAAAACAATGTAGAATTATATTTTAATGAAAAGATTTCAGACCAAGAGAAATTAATGGAACTTACGGTCCCGAGTTTTGAAAAACTAGATTTTGTAAAACCAAGGATAAATTCAATACAAATTGATAATAAAGACAAAAATGCTGATACTAAGAAGTTAGATTTTGATATAACTAAGCCACTGGACAAAATACCTTTAAACCAAATGAAGCCAACAAACGTAGGTATAACATACCTTAAAAAGGTTTATGATGGCTTGATAGAAAGTATTGATAATCATAACAAAAATTTAAACAGTCAAATTACAGATAGCATAGTAAATCCACTGTTAACAACTATAACAAATATAGGGCAAAATACAACTAAAATAAACGCTCAACTTCAAACTCTTAAAAAGGATCTTCAGGGATTTCGTGATGATCAGCCAGGCATTGCAGAAGCTTCCATATTCCCTCATGCTACTGGCGAAGAGAACGGGTTGCTTTAATAAAAAAGGTAATAGCCTGATATCAGACTGTTACTCTTTTCGCATGCTATTTAGATATAGCTGAGTTAATTTTATAGGAGTTAACATGAGTAACAACAGTAAACAAGAAAGCGAAAATAACTTTGAAGCAATAAACCAAATGAGCGATTTCAACTTTAAAAAAATAGACGATATAGAAGTTGCAGTTAAGCCCACAAACTTTGAGGACGTTAAAAACAAGATTGCATCGATTTATTACGTCAATCAAGTTATGGATAAGTTAGTCTGCGATTTAAACGAGAAGTTTGTTTCGGGCTTGCGTGTCTCAATTATGGACAACATAGCACAACTTCGAGGAGAGTCTCTTGATATGAGTAAAGCATTGGCTAATGGTTTATCTCATTTGAATAAGTTAATTCAGCAGGATGGATTTATTGATAATAATCAAAACTACAGAACATGGGCAGAAGAACTTGATCACCTAAGGGGCGAAGTTGAAGGATTAAAAGCAGCAATAATTGACCATAATAACGTAGAATGGGAAGCACCAACTCACTCTGATATATTATAGTAGTTAGGAAAGTAACAGCTTGCTAGCAGGCTGTTGCTTTCTTTCACATACCATTTCAATACAACTGAATTAGGAAATCTATTTTAGGACTTTCGGCTTATAGTTCTCATCATGTTTTGCAAACACCGTATCTGCAAGAAAAGTACTATTATCAAACATTTTACCTTGCACAACAACACCACTTTTTTCTGAAAACATTGGTGGAAGTATTCCCTGATATTTCACCACAACGCTTTTGTTAAAATCTGTCATCTGAAAAACTACTTCACTTTCGCTCCGTATCACGCTCTTTTCAACAACCATTCCACCAACACGGATTGGCTTTTGATTATTTGGCAAGACTATGGCTTCACTTACTGTATAGAAAAATGAGATATTTTCTTTGAGCGTTGTTAAAATAAAAAAAACTGCACAACTTAAAAAGCAGAAAATTCCTGAAGTTATAAGTAATCGCTTATGTTTCTTCTTCATTATTATCTTTCAGGCTTTCTAGAATTTTTTTACTTTTAGTATAGCAAGAAACGGTAAAAATCAAATTTCCACCAATCAGTATGAAACTAATAAGGTAAGCAAAAATTACATATGTATTCATAATGCATTGCCAATAAATAACTCACCTGCATCAAAATAAATTAAGCTTCCATCCTTTTGCTGCAACACCAATTTACCACTTTTATCTATATCAGCAAAAATTCCTTCATACAATTTGTCAGCTAACTTTACACTGATTTGCTCATTCATTTTGAATGCTTTTTTTAACCACATTTCTCTTATAGCATAAAACCCATCAAATAGCCATTGCTTTCTTAGCTTATTAAAATTTATTATTAATTCCTTTAATAGATCCATGTTAGACACAGATTCACCGTAATTGCTAATGCACGTTGTGCCTGGAAGTGGCGCATGATTGACATTAATTCCAATTCCTATAATGAGCCAATTTGAATTAGATTTTTTTTCAAGCAATATTCCGCTTATTTTCTTGCCATCGATTAGAATGTCATTTGGCCATTTATGTTGAAGATTGAGATCGTTTATGAATTGATCTCTTGTCATCCCAGTGCTTTGACACTGGGATCCAGAAGAAAAAGTATGGATTCCAGTGTCACGCATTGGAATGACACCGCAGTGGGTTTGATTATTCAAGAAATTTAACGATAATAAAGTATTTCCAACAGCAAGAGCAGTCACAAAAGTCAATTCTGTCAATTTGCTGACATCCGTTTCTTGGTTAATTATCAAACTCGCATAGAGATTACCCTCTGGAGAAATCCAGCTTTTTCCAGTGCGTCCCCTACCTTCTGTTTGTTTATCAGCAATAATGACAGTTTCATTAGATATCCCTTTCTCAATTAAACCCAATGCTTCTTTATTAGTACTTGGAACTTCTTTGTAATGATGAATATGAAAGCCCTCAAATGTTTCAGGGATCATTTTCTTAATTGTATCAAAAAACTCTCTTATCCAGAAAAACTGTTGCCACGGCTAGCAGAACTTGATAATACAGGTGATTGCATACTGCTATATGAAGCCCTATTTTCATTTACGTCATAGGGCATTGCTTCAGGACCGCTGTTAACATTTGTTTCAGTAAGTGGAAATTCCCGTTCGTAATTAGGAGCTTCCCCTGCATTCTCAGAAAGTCTAGTATAATTTACTTCATAATCAACGCTATCAAAAATTTTTTTATTTACATCATATAAAAGCTCCTTCTTTGGTTGAAAAGACTGCACTGATGGATTGTCACTTCCTAAACTTGCTTGTAGCCTATCTGGTTCTTGTATTGAGCTCTCAAAGTCACTGCCCCAAGAAATATAACTATCTGTCATACTAGCTTGTGTTTCTCTCCACTTCGATTTCACCTCACTTAAACTCATCGGTAATATCACATTCAGATTTGGAAGTGATTTGGATCTACGTAAATTATTCTGTCTTGTTTTTTGAAATTCCTCAAATGCAGCCTTAAATTTCAAGAGCGAATTCGAATCATCTAATATAGCTCTAAGCGCTAGGGAAAGTTGCTGTGAAGTTAGAGATTGCTCTGGCAGATTCGGTGGAAGTGACATATTTTCTTGATAATTTTTAATGGAATTACTACCATCTTCCAAATTGTTGTGCGCACCCATGATTATCGATGGCAAGCTAGGAAATGATTCAAATTGATTCATGCTATTCAGAGGCGAGTTAGTTTCTGGATATGATGGCAACGATTCCTCTGTTTGGTTAGCTTGCTGATCAGCACCTTTAACCATAACGTTTTCAGGTTGCGGTGTTTCTGTTTCTTTCACTGGATCATCAACTGGTGGTTGTTGTGGAATAGGAATAACCGACTTTTCAGGCTCTTGCGAAAGCAACGGTGGCGTAAGAATAGGCACAGCTTGCTCTTTTTCTTGTACTAGACTTTCTCCTTCTTCTTCATTTTTACTTCTTGGTTCGCTACTAACCTTATTAGATTTACCCTTACTGTGTATGGCGGAAATAGTAAATGCTGCTAATGTAATTACTGAAACTAATGCAGCAACTACAGAAATGGCAAAAATTGCCAGAGGAGCTGTAGAGATTACAATACCAAATTTAATTGCTAAAGCAACATAAGGAAAATATAAAACAGTTACAGTGCTCGATCCTCCTAGCAAGAGAGCGGCAATTGAAAATTTCAAAACAGTTTTTCTTTTACTCATTTTTCACCACAAAATATTAATTAATCACTAATTATAAACACTAAATTGTTAATTTGTCAATGAATTAATCAATGAGTAAAGATCTTCTGCGTACAAGAAAAGAACGAGATTGATCAGTGAAGCCACTGAAGTGATAATGAATAGACCCTTAGAATAAGCAACCTTATTACCACTAGCTTTATCAAAATACATAACTTTCATGATATTTAAATAATAGTAGCATGATATCACACTCGCTGTTACAAGAATCAAAGACAGGCTGATAAAGCCAGAATTTATTAAACTTTTGAATATAAAAAATTTAGCGATAAAACCTGCAAGTGGAGGTATTCCCGACATCGAGAGTAATAGTATAGAAAGATGGAATGCTAAAATTGGTTGCTTTTTTCCTATACCAGATAAATTTGCAATATCACAATCATCATCGTCAATTTGTACGAGATATGAGAATAGCCCTATGCTTGTGATGATATATATCACCAAATACATTAAGGCACTATCTGTTCCTGCTTGTGTAAAAATAGAAAGTGAAGCAAATATAAAACCAATGTGACCAATTGAACTGTAAGCAAACAGCCTTTTTAAGTTTTGCTGACGCAAGGCCCCAAAAGCTGAGATAAGCACAGACAATGCTGAAACGTATAAGAAAATAGGCTGAACATAACTTTTTACATTTACTAACTCTTCATTCATCAATCGAATTAAAAATGTTACAAGTGCAGCTTTTGGGGCCGTAGAAAAAAACGCAGTTACTATTGTAGGTGCACCTTGATAGACATCTGGAGCCCACATATGAAAAGGAGCAATAGCAAGCTTGAAACACAAACCAATAAGGATAAAAACTAACCCAAAAACTATTCCATAAGTTATCTGATGGTTTTGCAAGAATGAACCGAGCTCAGAGAAATTGACTTGTCCTGTATATCCATAAAGCAGCGACATTCCATATAGCATAATGCAGGAAGATAGTGCACTAAGTGTAAAATATTTCACTCCTGCTTCACATGAATAAGCTGAATCTTTATTAAAGCTCGCAAGAACATACAAAGATATACTCATCAACTCAAAAGCTAAATAAAAAGAAATCAGACTATTTGCTGAAACCAAAGTTATCATGCCAAATAGCGCAAAAAGAATCAGTATTGAAAATTCATATTTATAGTCATATTTTGATAAATTCAGCATCAAAAGTATTAAAATTCCTGTGCTGAGAATTAACCCTTGGGCTGACCTGATGTATAAATTGAGTTTTAACAACGAATTAAAGAGAAAAATTTCATTGTTTTCTGCCGAAATAATTAAAATAATCAAAGTTACCACTGTGCAGCCAAGTGCTAATAAGTTGATAGTTCGGCGGTTAAATATAATTCCAAGCAGTAGCAACACTAACGAGGAGATAATAGAGAACATTTCCGGCAATATCTGTATATAATTCATAGCGCATTATATTTGACTAACAAATTTGCCATACATGGCTTCAAATAATTCAGTGCAAGGGTTGGGTAAAATCCAAGCAAAATAACAAACACTGCAAGCAGAATTAAGACAGAAAATTCTATGCTATCCAAACGGTTATTTAATAATTTAGAATAGCTAACCCCCCATATTATTTGCTTACATAAATTCAGCATATAAACTGCGCTTAAAATAGTGCCAAGTGCGATAAATCCTGTAAAAAACCCTATGCTCTTAAACATTCCAACCATAGCCAAAAACTCACCTATGAATCCAGATGTTCCAGGTAGCCCTATTGAAGCCATTGAAAATAAAATGAACATAAAACCAAATTTTGGCATTGTGTTTACTATGCCAAAATACTTTGCAATCTCCAAAGTTCCAGTTCGAGTATATAGCATTCCAACACACAAAAATAAAGCAGCAGAAATAAGGCCATGACTAATCATTTGAAATATGCTACCCAGTACTCCTTCCTCACAAAATGAAAAGAGGCCAGCGGTAACGATCCCCATATGTGCTATTGAAGAATAAGCTATTAACTTCTTTATATCATCTTGAGCAAACGCAACTAGAGAAGCATATATCACCGCAATAATGCTCAGCACAACAACGAAATTTGAAAAATACAAACTTGCCTGAGGAAGCATTGGAATAGAAAACCTTAAAAATCCATATCCCCCCATTTTAATAAGCAAGCCAGCTAAAATCACAGACCCAGAAGTTGGTGATTGCACATGTGCATCAGGAAGCCAAGTGTGAAATGGAAACATCGGTACTTTTATTGCAAAAGAAATAAAAAATGCAATCCACAGCAATGACTGCACTTCAAGATCAAGGCTTGGCACTAATGTAGCTAATTTTTGTATACCAAACGTTCCAAAAACACTATAGATGTATACTAACCCCAGTAGAAATAATAATGAGCCAGTTAATGTATAAAGAAATAACTTAAACGTCGCATATATCCTTTGCTTCCCTCCCCAAATGCCAATAATAAAGAACATTGGTATTAAGACAGCTTCAAAAAACACATAAAAGCTTATAGCATTCAGTGAAACGAAAAAACCGACTACAAAACTCTCAAGCAGTAGAAATAATGCCATATAGGCTTTTAGGGTCGTATAACTCATTTTGCAATTATAGAGCATACAAATAACAAACAAGAAAGTTGTAAGCAGAAGGAAAAGCAACGATATTCCATCCACCCCTATTCCAATATCTCTTACTGGATAGCTGACAAACTGAAAGTCCGCATCGTTATAATCAAATTCTATACAAGCTACAATGCTAAGCAAAAATGGAAGTACAGCAAAAAATAGGGCAAGGAATCTTAAGTGTATAGATTGATGATTAATCCTGATTAAGGATAAAATCAACGCTCCTATCAGTGGAAGCAAGAATATACTAAGTAACAACACCTTCTATTTAATTCCAATAATATATAAAGCACCGATTATTAAAGTAACAAACATAATAAATGCATAATCAAATATATAACCAGTTTGTAACTTTATAGAATTTTTTGAACATTCATTAACCAACCTTACAACACCATTTGGTCCAAATGAATCAATAGCCTTAACATCAAACTTCCATAGAAGCCTAGATATAAACCTTATCGGTGCAATTATAACAAACTCATACACCTCATCAAAGTACCATTTATTCTGCAAAAACTTAAGTAAAAATTTACTCTTAATTTGCCTAATTACTTGATATTGGTAAATTAGGTACGCAAGTGCTATTCCACTTAGGCTTGCTAAGGTTGGCAGTAGTTTTATAAAGAAATTATGAACTCCATGCTCATCAATCATCACTAAACTTGATTTCCAAAACGCATTACTAGTTATGTTCAAAATATTTGCTCCCCATATTCCAGAAAATACTGATCCAAAAGCGAGTATCAGTAATGGTATAAGCATAATCTTTGGTGCCTCATGTATATTAATTTTACTTTGTTTTTGGCTGTGGAACACAAGAAGCAATAACCTCCAAGAGTAAAACGCTGTGAAGAATGCAACAACTAAGCTTATTACAAAAGCAAAGCTATCCGTGCTATAAGCATGTTCAATTATCAAATCCTTTGAGTAAAAACCTGCAAATGGAAATATTCCAGAAAGCGCAAGAGATCCAATCCACATGAGAGTATAAGTGCAAGGGATTTTCTTCCAGCAATTTCCCATTTTCTGAATGTTTTGCTCATGATGCATTGCATGAATCACATTGCCAGCACCAAGAAATAGTAGAGCTTTAAAAAAAGCGTGTGTCATTAAATGAAAAATAGCAACATTGTAAGCAGAAAGCCCACATGCCATGAACATATAACCAAGTTGACTGCAGGTTGAATAAGCAATTATTTTTTTTATATCGTTCTGAGTAATCGCAACCGTAGCTGCAAAGAAAGCAGTAAGTGCCCCAACAATAACTATTAATTCTCGTGCCACATTTGATAGCTCAAATAATGGAGAACATTTTGCTACTAAAAATATACCTGCTGTTACCATCGTTGCTGCGTGAATGAGTGCAGAAACAGGGGTTGGCCCTTCCATTGCATCTGGCAACCAAACATGTAAACCAAGCTGTGCAGATTTACCCATACAGCCAATAAAAAGTAATATGCATATTATATGAGTTACTTTGAATTCACAGCAGAATGCTCTAATGTTCTGTGTGCCAAGAAGATCAGTTGTATCAAAAACTTCAGTAAAATTCAAAGAGTGAAATGTATAATAAATAAGAAAGATTCCAATCAATAGTGCAAAGTCTCCTACCCTATTCACAACAAATGCTTTAATTGCTGCATTATTTGCAGAATATTTTTGGAACCAAAATCCTATGAGTAAATAAGAACACAGGCCAACCCCTTCCCAGCCAAAAAAAAGCTGCACGAAATTATCGCTTACAACCAGCACAATCATGCAAAACGTAAATAGCGATAGGTAAGAAAAAAACCTCGACTTCCCTTTGTCATGCTCCATATAACCGATAGAATAGAGGTGGACTACTAGTGAAACGGTGGTAATGACAATAAGCATTAAGGATGAGAGAGCATCCACACTAATTGCCCAATTTACTTTTAATACACTTAATGAAAATAGAGGAAATAAACTCAAGTGATAATTTTCAGAGAAGGTGAGAAAAACATACCAAGATAAAACTGCAGATATTCCAATCCCTGCCGTTGTAACTAACTGACTAAAAACATCTTTTTTAAAAAGTGCTGCAAATAGCGAACCAAAGAGTGGCAAAAATACTATCAATTTCAGTATATCCATCATACTTTCATTCTTTCATTAAGTTCGCTTGTTCAACATCTATATTGCCACGGCTTCTATAATATACAACCAATATTGCAAGCGCAACTCCTGACTCTGCTGCCGCAACAGTCAACACAAACATCACAAAAATTTGCCCAACTATATCATTCATAAAGGCAGAAAAAGCAACTAAATTGATGTTAATCGCCAGCAATAATATTTCTATTGATAACAGTATGTTGATTATGCTCTTACGGTTGATGAAAATACCACACACTCCAATAGTGAACAAAACAGCAGCAATTATCAAAAAGTGATTTAATCCTATTTCCATTCCACTCCTTTTCCAAATTTAGCCTTAATCAATTTTACAGATGAAGATTGTGTCAATTGCTTTAACACGTTCTGTTTTCTAACTCCTTTTTTCTTTTCCTGCAAAGTAAGAGCAATTGCACCAACAATTGCAACAAGCAGCAGAATACCAGAAAGATGAAAAGCGTACATGTAGTCAGTGTAGAGCAAATTACCGATAGCTTTCACGTTATTGTTATTATAGTTTATAACATTGCTTATATTCGGTTCTGAACTGCGAATTACAAAGCTGATGATTAGAAAAAACACAACACATAATATAGCACCAAGAGTGAAATGCTTTGCAAAACCCTGATGCAATCTTATGTAGTCAATATCGAGCATCATAACTACAAAGAGGAATAACACTGCAACTGCACCGATGTATACTATCAGCACCATCATAGCAATGAATTCAGCTCCAAGGAGAATAAAAAGCACTGCAGAGTTAACGAAAGTGAAAATTAAAAATAACACTGCATGCACAGGATTCCTTACGCTAATTACACAAACAGCAGATAAGATGCTTAGAATTGCAAAAGAATAAAAGAAAAAAGGCATTGATACTTTAACTGCAACAATAGCTACTAACTTAAAGTAATTATTGCTGTAAAGTCAATATCATATTAAATATTTGAAACTCTACCCTTACTTAACCATTGAGGGGTAAGCACTTCTCTCAAGGCGGTCAATGTATCTATTTCTGGCTTTTTTTCCTTCTTTTTACTGACTTCTTCATAAATTTTTGCAATACCAAGTATTAATGCACTAATTACAGGGACTGCTATAAAGACTCCTCCAAGAACTGGATTACCTGTAGCACATAACATCACTCCAATTGCTATAAAACCGACAACAGCAACACCTAAAGCGCTATACATACCTGCATTATCATAAGGGTTTTGCAGTTCGTGAGAGGTTGTTTGTAATTGGCCACTATTCATATCTATTTTAGTGCCAGCTGAAGGAACAGCTAATCCTTCTGTTCCTTCACGCTTTAGTGGTTTACAGCCTCCTGGTGTAGGTTGGGTGCCTTGTAAATCATTCTCAGTATCGCCTGGAAAAGATTCCTTAGACTGCAAACTTACTTCTGCAAGTGCTGTTGTTTTAAGATTTTGATCTTGTGTTATGTTGATAGGAGGGCTTAGCTCTTTATATTGCTTTAATGATGGTTCCATGAGATCTTCAATGCTACCCAATATTTGTTTAAAATTTCCATGGTTAATCTTTAGCAATTCTTTTACACAATGTATCAGCTTCCATTCATGACTAGATTTTCCTAGTTCACTAGGGTTATCCCAAATATCACCTACAATACCATTATTGACTCTAATAAGCAGACTTACATGGATATCATGATTAAAGTTATTTTTTGAATGAATAATTAAATTCCTTAATTCTTTTAGCTTATTATCGTAAGCCTCTTCGTCATATTGTTTAGCTGTATTTTTATCTGAAGTAGCATAAAGAGATTGAGGGTTTTTTTTACGCAATCTTTTAGTTCTTGTTTTTTTCTCGTATTTAATTTTAATGCCTTTTATAAATTCGTTGGTTTCTTCAGTCATTTTTATTTGCACCTTTTCAGCAAAATATCTGACCAATACAATATGACTTTTCATCCTATTTGACGCTCTAGATTTATCCTCATCAACATACGATTTTAACTCCTTTATAATCTCTTCAGGATTATTAAAATGCTTAGTTAGGTATTTGATAAATTTGAGGTCTGTTTCCGTATCACTTTTTAACCTCTTTTTATTTTTATCCTCTAATTCTTCGAGTTCTTTTTCTAACTCACTGATCTCTTTTTCTAACTCCTCTATAGCCTTGTGAAACTCCAGAGATATCAAGTGATCGATCCAGCCATACCAGTCATATTCAGATTTATCTTCTGATAGCTCATTGTGGTCTGCAAAACGCACTTTTCTTTGTTGTAATTGTTCTTGACCATTTAAATTAGCAAACATATTTATTATCTATTTACTATTATTAGTATATATTTCAATATTACCTAAAATTTTAACATTTGTCAATCCAGGCACCTAATGTTTGAAATAAACTGGAAGCAAGCAACAAAAACTTTACAGAGCGCAAGTAGTAAGATTAACTTACTGCAGCTATAATTTATAGGGCTACAATGAACGATTATCTCTCGCTGCTAAATCCAGAACAACAATCAGCTGTAACTAACATAGATGGACCAGTTTTAATACTGGCAGGAGCTGGAACGGGAAAAACAAGAACGATCACTTCAAGAATAGCGCACATAATTCGAAATGGCTACGCTTACTCCGATGAGATCTTAGCAGTTACATTCACGAACAAAGCAGCAAATGAAATGATATCAAGAGTGCTTGAACTTACGGGCACAAATATACCATGGCTTGGCACCTTCCACGCAATTGCAGCAAAAATTTTACGTTATCATGCTGAAATTGTTGGCTTAAATTCCAATTTCACAATCATTGGTGTGGATGATCAATTACAGGTAATAAAAAATATTATTAATGAAATCAGCCCTGATTACCTATCAGAAAAATGTAAGACCATTATGAATATTATTCAGCAATGGAAAGAGAAGTGTTTATTGCCGTCTGAAGTGGAAGATGTTCAATCATTTAGGCAAGTATACGTGACTGCACTCAAAGTCTATCACCAATATCAGGAAAGGTTGAAATTTCTTAACTCTGTTGATTTTGGTGACTTATTGTTATATAACATACAACTTTTTAATCAAAAGACCGAGGTTCTGTCCTACTACCAAAACAAGTTTAAATATATTATGGTAGATGAATATCAAGATACAAATGCAATACAATATCTTTGGCTAAAATACCTTGCAAAAGAGCACTCAAATATTTGTTGTGTAGGAGATGACGATCAATCGATATACAGTTGGCGTGGTGCAGAAGTTGAAAATATTTTGAAATTTTCCGATGATTTTAAAAATGCAAAAACCGTTAAACTGGAGTGTAACTACAGGTCAACATCCCACATACTTGCAACTGCATCATATGTTATCAATCACAATAAGACTCGCTTAGAAAAAAAGTTGTGGACAACAAACATTGAAGGGGAAAAGGTAAATCTAATAAAATTATGGGACGGGAAAGCTGAAGCAAGGTTCATAAGCGAACAGATATTAAAGCTCAATAAATACAGATTTAGTGACATTGCAGTGCTCGTAAGAGCGACTTTTCAAACTAGAGTGCTCGAAGAGTATTTTATAAAATATTCAATTCCCTATAGGATTATAAGTGGCGTAAAATTCTACGAACGTCAAGAAGTAAGGGATATAATTGCATATTTGAGGCTTGTTACAAATAATAATGATGATCTCGCTTTTGAAAGGATCGTAAATCGTCCAAAAAGAAGCATAGGAGCTACAACTCTAAAGAAAATATACACGACTGCTCAGGATAACAAAATTTCTTTTTTTCAGGCAGCAAAAATATTGGTTAATAGTGATCAAGTAACCGAAAGAATTAAACTCTCACTAAATGATTTTTTAAATAAAATTAAAGCTTGGGAAGAAATAGTAAGCGTAAAACCACTGCATGAATTTGTTAAAATCGTAGCAAATCAATCAGGATATATGGAAATGCTTGAGAATGAAGGAGTGACGGGTTTAGCGCGAATAGAAAATGTTAAAGAGCTCATTTCATCTTTGAAGAATTTTGACAGCACTATAACCTTCTTGGAGCATATTAGTTTGGTGATGGAAGTGGATAATATGAATAGCGATGACACTGTATATGTTATGACTCTTCATGCGGCTAAAGGGCTTGAATTCCCGTGCGTGTTTTTACCTGGTTGGGAAGAAGGATTATTTCCTCATCAAAGATCTTTTGAAGATAAAAATGGTAAAGCTTTAGAAGAAGAGAGAAGACTTGCATATGTTGGCATAACTAGAGCAAAAGAAAGGTTGATCATTTCATGTGCAGATAGGAGGGAAATTAATAATCAGTGGCAACCAATGCGCACTTCTCGATTTATTAAAGAATTGCCAAGAGAAAATGTTGAGGTGATCAAGAATAGTGCCTACTGTTGAAGCTATAACTGCAGCTCTTACGACAAACACATCTGAATTACTTCAATTATATATTTCTCCTGGCAAAAATTCTCTGATGGTCTTAAATAAAATTTTCAGTGAATGATTATCAGACATGTTGTGTTCTGCTGATTTTATTAAGTGTACTTCAACGTCTGTTGACTTAATTTTTTCAGCTAAATTCAATGAAGTTTGATAAGGAACATCTTTATCATTAATGCTATGCAATAAGCGCACAGGACAGTTTATATCTATTGCTTCTCTGTTTAAAAGAAGGTTCTTTCTACCGTCTTCGATCAGATTTTTAGTTATTTTGTATGCACAATGCTCCGAAGTAAAATCTATTACACCTTTAGAACCTAGTTCTTCTTTTTGCTTGCCTGACAATTGCTTGAATATCAAATCTTCAGTAAAATCAGGAGCAGACGATATGCCGATTAATGCTGCAATTTTTTCTGGAAATTGAAGAGCAGTGAGTAGCATCAGCCATCCTCCCATACTTGAACCTATAATTATTTGTTTATTGCTAGTTAATTCACTTATCACTTTAGCACAATTTTTTTGCCAATCACTTATTGTATAATCAGCAAAATCACCGCTTGAATTACCATGGCCAAAATAATCAAAGAGCACAAGTGCTATATCATTTTCTTGGCAAAATTTGTAAACGGCAGTTGCTTTAGTTCCATCCATATTGGATGCAAAACCACTAAAAAAAACTATAGAAGCCTTCTTTCCTTGTAGCTTTCGATATGCTATATGGCCATTACTTCCATCGAGTAATTTACAATAATTCATACTACTTTGGCAAGGCAACCGGACTATCGCTCATCGAACGCAAATAGCTGACTAGATCTGCAATCTCTTGTGGATTGGAAATGCCTGCAAATGCCATACGTGTACCTTTTATGTAGGCTTTTGGATTTTTTAAAAAAGCAAATAACTCCTCATACTCCCATTTCCCACCTTTTTCAAGTAGTGCTTTTGAGTAATTGAATGAGCTGCCAAGATGGGCCTTTTTATTTCCAACCACGTTCCATAAGTTTGGCCCCACTTTATTCATTCCACCTTTCTCAAAACTATGACAAGCTATACATTTTTTTGCTGCTGACTTGCCTTTTTCAAAGCTAGCATTCTGCATGAGCTCTCCAATATCAAGTGCCACTTGTTCAATCTTTTGTTGAGGCTCATTGCTGGCTGCTACTATTGTTTGGTGTTCAATTTTATAATCCTCTGGGTTGTAGAGCATATCAACTACATTACTAACTATCATAATTATTAATCCAGAAAGTAAAATCGATGCTGCAATCTTATTAAGCTCCATAGTTAATTCTTATCAAGTAATGTTACTTAAATTATGCAAATATTTTCGCAAACAGTAAACAATTACCTTTATTTCACCAAAGATAGAAATTTCTATTACTTAGCTAAGTTAGGAGACTGCAATTCTATTTCTATCGGAGTAACTTGTGGTTCAATTACATAATGATCTGGAATAACATATTAAAATAGATTTCCTGCAAACTTGTCTGCAATGATTGAAACTGGAACTACTTCTATAATGTTCGTTTGCTTGACCTAAGATTCAGGAGCATTTAAACTGAATTTTATAAAGTACTAGAAATGATAGGAAATCTAAGAGGAATAGTTGATGAGGTGTGTAGCGATCACATAATCCTGAATGTGAATGATGTTGGCTACATAGTATATCTTTCAGCCAAAACTTTAAGTGCTTGTTCAATTGGAAGTAGAGTAAAATTACTTATCGACACTTATGCAAATAGCAGAGAAAACGTTACTCAGCTATATGGCTTTATAAGTAAAGAAGAACAGCAGTGTCTGCGTTTATTAGTTAAAGTGAGCGGTGTCAGCTATAAAACCGCAATGTCAATTTTGAGCAAATTAACTCCAGAGCAACTGTTTTTGGCAATTATAAATGAGGATAAACTAGCACTTAAGGTGAGTGGACTTGGCCTGAAACTCATAAATCGAATTATTACTGAGCTGAATGGCAAAGTAAGTAAATTAGAGATAAATAACAATCATTTTCACTCAATTAGTGAAGATGCTCTTTCAGCTTTGATCAATCTTGGATATGAAAGAACAAAAGCTTATGATACAATAAAAAAAATAGAAGATGAATCACCAAACTTGGACACTAAAGATATTATTCGTATGGCGCTTAAAACAATATGAAGTCAATATCATGTAGTAAGGAATACTCTGAAGATGTACGTAATTTAAATATCCGGCCTGAGCAACTTGATGATTTTGTCGGGCAAAAAGACTTAATACAAAATTTAAAAGTGTTTATAAATGCTGCACAGACGAGAGCTGAAGCTTTGGATCACGTATTGCTCTATGGTCCTCCAGGGCTTGGTAAAACAACTTTAGCACAAATTGTCTCTAAGGAGTTAAGGGTTAGCTTTCGTGCAACTTCTGGTCCATTGCTTAGTAAAGCTGGGGACTTAGCTGCAGTGCTCACTACTTTAAATGCAAAAGATGTTCTATTTATCGATGAGATCCATAGATTAAATCGTAGCATTGAGGAAGTTTTATATACTGCTATGGAAGATTTTTGCCTAGATATACTAGTAGGTGAGGGCCCATCTACCAGAACTTTAAGAATAGATTTACCACCATTTACACTGATTGGGGCAACAACACGGCTTGGACTGCTTTCTGCACCGCTGAGGGATCGTTTTGGTATTCCCCTGCATCTTGAGTTTTATTCTTTTGAGGAACTGGTTGATATTATAAAAAGAGGTGCAAGAGTTCTTTGTGCTGAAATCGAAAAGGATGCTGTGCAGGAAATTGCCTGCCGCGCCCGTGGTACTCCAAGAATTGCTTTGAGATTACTCAGAAGAATAAGAGATTTTGTTGAAGTAAAAGATGATAAAAAAATTACCTGTGAAATTGCCGGTTCTGCACTATCAAAATTGGGTATAGATAAAATGGGACTAAATAAATTAGATATGGATTATCTGAGATTTTTGTTTAACACCTCAGGACCTGTTGGAATTGACACCATATCTATTGCACTATCTGAAGATGTTGGCAATATTGAAGAAACAGTAGAACCTTATTTAATCAAGGTCAGTTTTGTAAAGCGCACACCAAGAGGACGTGTTTTAACTGATCAAGCAAGGGAATATCTCAGCATTAATTCAGTGGTATGCTAGTATTATACTATATTTTATAACATTGTATAGTATTACATTAAACATTATAATATTCTTTTATTATATGATTTGCAGGTGTTTTAGAGGCAAATAAGAAAGTCTTCTGTTATAGTGAATATGTTCTTGAAAAATTACGTAATATATGCTAGGCTGTATATAGTATGAATGTAAAAATATCAATAATTTATTGATATTTTTTAAGATTAATACTTATTAAATACTTCATATTGTAAGATTGAGTTATTGTATTTTATAGACTTAAGATAAAATGGTAAAAAGCCTTCTAAACAATTATAGAAACAGTAATTCAATTAATGGAGAAAAAGCAATGAAAAATTTTTTAATCAATAACAACGAAGAGGACGGTAGCTCAATCTACATTAATCGAATCAGAGAGCAAGATCTCTCTGCAGAGCAGAAGCTCAATGAATTAAAAGGATTCATGGAGGAGCTTGCTAGGAAAGCTGAGCTCAAGAGAATAGAGCTTGAGCGTCAGGCTGCGAGTTGCATTGATGAAACATTATCTCAAGTAGAGCTACAGATACAAGATAATGAGGATTACTTTACTGATAATAATCAAGGGGTATTCGCAAATTTCTTTGAATCCCTCTTTAATCTTTTTGAAGTAAATGTAGATCCGAAAGTCTACAAAATGCTCAAGGAGAAGAAAGAGAAAAATCTGCTTCTTTCGATAATTAAGTTTTTGCGTGATAAGCTTAAGGAATTAGTTAAAAAGATCTTCAAAAAAGATTTAGATTTAAGTTGGGATAAAAGGCTAGACAAAGAGATAAAAGAATTGCAGGAGAAATTACTCAGCGGTGAGTTATCTCCTGAAGAAGAAATAGCAATACTCGAACGTTTGCAAGCGTTGCAAAATTTAAAATTGAAGCTTCAAACTTTTCTCGTGGGCTCAGTCATTGCAATGTTTGCAGAAATTTTTGCAGTTGATTTAGCAGCAGTAGTAGAGCAAGATGTAACTGAGGAAAAAAGAGACAAAAAAGCAGAAAAAACAGAATCAAAAGAAGTTCGTCAAGAAATAGAAACAAAAGTGAATGAAATCATACCAATTTCCCTATTTAATTTTTCATCTCAAGTTCCAATGCCAATTGTTCTAGACAAGCAAGAACGTGCTATTTTACCAAAGCCTATAGAAAAATTAGTAGACACTCTACCTAAACCTGTTATAAGTCACAAAAATAGTGAAGTACAAAAACTGGAAAAAATGAATAAAGAAAAGAAAGAAGCAAAAGAAGAGAAAACTGAAAAACCAAAATTAGCTGTCTGTCCACCTGCTCCACAGCAAAAGGAACACAGGAGAGTGAAAAGAAACAAAGAGAGGGATGCTTGTGGGAAGAAACACAAGAGAGCAGGATCTTCTGCTAAGAGTCAGCAAAAAGCTGCTAATGCTGCCGTGGAACTGCCAAGAGGATTAACTGATGATGTAAGAGTTGAAAACCATGCTTCTTCAGTCAAAGAGAGAGGTGTGTAAAGGTTCTCTCTCTTTTTTTCATTCCAGACTGGTTTTTTATCTGGATTCCAGCATCAAGTGCTGGAATGACATGGCGGAATGTCATCTAAGTAGCTCTCTCTTGTCATTTCAGTAGCCCCTTTGATGTCATCCCAGTCTGGGATCCAGAGAACTTAGTTTAAAAGAGTTGTTATTTCAGTTTAGGATCCATTTTCTCTTCTAGATTCCAGACTGGAATGACACCGTCTTGAATGGAAGCCAGTGCCAACGATGCGCCATATTGCAATGTTCGTACAGTTGTGTACTCAGACACTGTCATCCAGACACAATTTCATCATATAAATCTTTCCATTCTTGATTTGTTTTTTCAATTAAGTTTATTTTCCATTTTCTCTGCCAGCTTTTTAGGAGTTTTTCTCTACTAATTGCTAAGTTTATTTCTTGAAATTCTTCAAAATAGACTAGTTTACAAACATTGTACTTTGACGTGAAACCAGAGATGGCTTTGCTTTTGTGTTCCCAAATTCGTTTAGTCAAATTTGATGTTATACCTGTATATAGGGTTCCATTGCGTTCACTTGCAAGTATATAAATATAATAACTTTTCATATATAATAAATAAGTTTACTAGATTCCAGTGTCAAGCACTGGAATGACATTAAAGGAGCTACTTGATGACACCAAAGAGGCTATTCTTTGATACCAAAGAGGCTACTTGAATGACAAGAGAGGAAGTACTGGAATGACATTGTCTTGAGTGCATAATGCACCAAAGGTTGTGTACCAAAAAGGTGTCATACCAATTTTAAAAGGCTGTCATGCAAGTGGCCCCTCCGTTGTCATCCAAGTAGCTGACACTGGGATCCAGAAAACTTAGTTTAAAAAAGTTGTCATTCCAGTTTAGGATCCATTTTTCTTCTAGATTCCAGCATCAAGTGCTGGAATGACATGGCGGACAAGTAGCTCTCTCTTGTCATTCCAGTACCTCCTCTCTTGTCATTCCAGTGCGTGACACTGGAATCCAGAAAAAAAGAAGAGTGGATCCCAGTGTCAGCTACTTTCATGACACCATTTGCTACGGAAATTGTCACAATGTTCGTATAGTTGTATACTTGACACTGGAATCCAGGAGTATAAAAATGGTGAATAAAATTTATGTTAAAAAACTGCTTGTGCTAGTAGTTGATTCTTAATATACTCATTACATAATAATTTAATTTAGAGGTTGATATGCATGGCAATAATGATCCAAATAAAAAAGTACCTGATTCAGGGAGAGTAAAGATTGATCTGAGCAAAATAGATCCAAAGAAAATAGATGATTTTAGAGACATGATTAGACGTGAAGAGGAAAGAAAGAAAAATCAATCTAGTGGTCAGGGCAGCAGTAAATAATTATATTAGTTTAGGGGGGTGGCGTTATGCCTAATAAAAGTAAAATAAATCGAGAATTAGTAAAAGCGTTTAATAGTGTTCTTCTTTTTGATAATACTGCTATTACTAATCTCACTATAGAAAAAGATCATGTTGTTCTCTCATTTGATAAAAATATGAATATTGATCAGCGCAGAGAGTACTTGAGCAATATGAGAGAGAGTATAGTAAGAAAATTTTGTGGAGATGAGGGTGGCAAAGCTGCTGCCGAAGAAGCTGCCAATGATCTTTTTTATAAAGACTCTTTTCCTTTTAACTTTAATCAAGGAAAATGGATTACAGATAGTAGCAGACATAGGTTTTCAGTGCCAATTAAAAAAGAGGTAGTTTATAATCTAAAATATTTGCTAGCTAATGAACTTATACGGTTTACAATAGCACGTATTATAGACGATCATCCTGATGAAGATTATGTGGAAGACAATGTATACGATGTGGGTTTTGAAAGAAAATCTTATTTATACTGTAAGGGCTTTGATGATCAAGAATTAAAAGACTCTTTTGTAAAATCATTCTCATCAAGGATGGAAAGTTATGAAAATAGTCCTAAAAATTTTAAGGATTTGTTTTTAACACAGGATAATTTTCCAGGAAATAAGAAGGCTTATGTATATTTAAAGAAAGGCGTTTTTGATGATCTTAAGTTCGTCAAAGACATAGTAAGGCATGAAATATACTTGACATGTCGTTGTTTTGATACTCCAAAAGGCGAGATTGGAGTTACTGACATGCTGAAATTTGCAGTGGTTGATTTGCTTCGTAAAGCAAACATACCAGTTGATCGTATATTGCGTGACTCTTACTTGAACAGTGACGAAGATTCAATTTTAATTCCTATTGTAAGTTATAATAATGAGGAGGGATATTTAACAAGAGAAGAAGTGAATCACGTTAATAATATGTTTGGTATGGATATATTAAATAGCTTTGAAGGTCGGACTTCACAGAAATCGCTATTGGGCAGTAAAGGAGTGTATGGAATAGATTTTGCTAACCCAGACATTGCTTACTGTGTGATGGATAAGATCATAGAGAGCTCTGTAATCAATAAGGATTATAAACTGTCCATTGATCCTGCACGTGTGCCAGCTATGAAACCACAAACTCTTGCCCCTTCTGAAGAAAAAGTAGGGACGGATGGACCAAGTGCAGATAGTGGTTTTGGTGATTCACCTAAGAATTCAGTTATAGGTAAATCACATAATGGAAACTCGAGCAAATTCCTTAGGCCCGACTACTATGGTGAAGGTAAAGGTGGGGATGATGCTTCGGCTAAAGATAGTGGCTTTGGCCCTTCTTCAGCACGATCTTCTTTTAATAAGCCCAAAACAACATTTAACCAACCTTCTATATCACAGCCTGACCAATGTTCTGCAAAAAAGCAGACATCAACTAATAAAAAATCAATTTGCTCTATTTCATAGCTAAAGAAAATTAGACTATTTGAGGACGAATTGTGAATGAAAGGTTATGTATCCGTTTAGATGCATGTGAGACCAGTGCCTTCTTTCTTGTTATACAAGTAGCTGACACTGGGATCACACTTGATTATGCAAGAAATCTAATGTTAAAAAACTCACAGTTATCCTAGTACTGCTTTATTATCTGCAGTCTTTTCAGGTTTGACGGAATGCAATTGAGAATCAATAGCAACAACTCCTTCTATCAATTTAGCCTGTTTATAGTCTTGACTTAGGAAATATATAGACAGTCCAACTGCTATTCCAGCAACAAGAGCAGATACTGCGAGTGCGCATAATATAATAGTCATTGAAGGGACTAAAGCACCACCAACACCGAGTCCAATGCCAAGAAAAACGCCAGGTATAATGCCAATCAAACTATTACATCTAGCACTTTCTTTTTTCGATTGAGCTTGGTCTTGCATACATTTAATGAGTACTTTTCTTGTATTTTCTTGAGCTAAATCTAATGGAATTTTATTTCCTTTATTCTTTAACAAAGGATTTGCATTCTTCTGAAAAAGAACTTTTATTGCGTCAGTGTTATTACGTATAACAGCTTGGTGTAATAACGTCTCTTGATCTTGATCTTGAAAATTGATCAATTTGTAGAAATACTGAGGAGTAACAAATCTATTCACCGCTTCATCTAAAATCTTCATCACGTCTTGAAATGATAATTTCTCTTTTTTCTCAGATATTGCACTATCGTGTTCAATACAGTAGTGCAAAATAAGATACACCATCTTTTTTCTTATATCTACAGTATCCTCTATAGATAAAGCTGATTTAAATAACTCCTTATCAATAGGTATTTCGATATTTTTATTAAGAAATGCCTTCAATTCTCTAATTTTTTCTTTATGCTTTATCCCTGGCCTACAGACGATTTCAAGTAAAGTATTCATACCATCTCCTTATTCTAGTTATATCAATAATATAATAAACTCTAATAAAAGTCAAATCATTGATTAAAAAATTAATATAATTAATTCTGTGAATGTCAAATAAATTCAAATAACATCAAAAAAAACTCACAGGATCAACATCTATTGTTACTGCAATATTTGAATTCAAGTTGTAATTTTTAATCCAATATTTTAGCTTTTTCTTTATAGATAAACTATGTTTATTGTGTATTTTGAGTAGCACTCTATACCGATATTTATTATTTAAGAAATTTATTGCTGCTGGTGATGGGCCAAAAATTTCGAGTTCTTTTTTTCTAGTCACGCACTGGAATGACAACGCAGAAGGAATAGTAGCTGAACATTGATCATGCAAAAAGCTTGTTATCTCACTTGCTGCTTTCTGCGTTGCAAATTGATCCTTACCGCAAACTATAAGCGCTATTAATCTACTAAATGGTGGCATTTTAGCTTTGCGTCTTGACTCAAGTTCAACTTCATAAAACAAATCCCTTTTTTGCTGCTGCAATGCTTTTATTATCAAACTTTCAGGATTATTAGTTTGCACTATTACCGTTCCTTTTTCGTTGAACCTCCCAGATCTACCCGCAACTTGATGCAATAATTGATACGTCTTTTCTGCTGCCCTAAGATCAGAATTTTCAAGTCCTAAATCTGCATTTATCACTCCAACCAAAGTTAACTTAGGGAAATTATGCCCTTTGGCAATCACTTGTGTACCGATTATAATATTCACCTCTTCCTTAAGCACTGAGTCAATGACGCTACCAAGCGACTTCTGATCGCTGCTGATAATCGCAGTTTTTGCATTTGGTATTAATTTCACTATTTCTTCAACTAACCTTTCAATTCCCACACCATAAAGAAGCAATGACTGCTCACTTTGACAATTGGAGCATTTTTCTGGAAGTTTTGATTGATAAGAACAATGGTGACACAAAAGGACGTTCTTCTTTTTGTGGTATGTAAGCCAGACAGCACAATTTGAGCAGGAAATTTTGTATCCACACTTTTTACAAACTGCAAGTTGTGCGTATCCTCTGCGGTTTAGAAAGAGCATAACTTGCTGTTTTTTCTCTATGGTTTGTTTTATTCCTTCGAAAAGTTCATTGGAAATCCATTGCTTATTATTTACTACTTTTATTTGTGGCAACTCTGCACCACCGAATCGTTTAGTCAATTTTACATGATTGTAATTCCCTTTTTTAACATGATAAATTGTTTCAAGTAGCGGAGTGGCGGATGATAAAATAATCGAAATATTTTCGAGCTTGGCTAAGATAATTGCCATATCTCGAGCATTATATATAATTCCCTGTTCTTGTTTAAAGGATGAGTCATGCTCTTCATCAATGATGATCAATTTTAGGTTTTTATAAGGTAAAAAAAGTGCTGACCTTGCCCCAATAATGATCTGCGCACTTCCATTTGCAATACTAAGCCAATTATTTCGGCGAGCTTTGGGAGTAAGTCCTGAATGCCACTCAGCTATATTGCCAGATGTCTGACTGCGAACACGATTTACCAATTGTGAAGTTAGGACAATTTCTGGCAGAAGGATAAGGACTTGTGCATTACCTCCTTCTGTTGTCATTCCAGTGCTTGGCAAAGGCAGTATGCTAAGTGTTACAGTGGGTTTTGCCTTAAATACAAAGGTGTCATTCCAGTGTTTATCCAGGAATTTTGATTCTAAATTAGGTATTGGTCTTAAATTAAAATAAACGTTTGTGATGAGATTATATGAAAAACTGGATCCCAGTGTCGGAGCACTGGGATGACAAGAGAAGAGGGCACCTGGATGACAAGAGAAGAGAGCATTGGAATTGCAAAAAAAGTAGGCACTGGGATGACAGGAGAAGGAAACACTGGAATTACAGGAGAAGGATAGACAATGTTCGTAAATACTATGATTCTTAATTAACTGTGAAATTACAGAGAGATAAACTTCCGTTTTCCCAGACCCGGTTTCACCGTCAAGTAAAGTCACTGAATACTCACTCAAATTACTTATTATTTTATCTCGAGCTGCTTGCTGCTCAGGGTTTAATTGGTAATCTATTTCGCTTATTTCTTGCTTTTGCTTAGTGCAAACTAACTTATCTATTTGATTTACCTTTAACACTCCTCCCATTATCACTTTTGCAAGTATACCAATAGGTATTACATTATACTGCGCAACCCACTCTGCAAATTCGATCAGTTTTGGTCTAATACTCGGTAAATCGACCTTTTGTTCAATAAATTTTAATTCTCGATCGCTTTTGCTACTTTCTCTCCAAACTATTCCAATCAAACGCTTTCTGCCAAACGGCACCACTACGTAATCTCCAATTGAAACTTCAGTATCTTCCTCAACTGCATATGAAAATAGCTGATCAATTGGAAGTGGCAGTAATACGTCAACTGTTTTTGTCATAAGTTAGCGCTGTTTTTAGATACATAGAGAAGCCTTAATGCTTTTTTCATAGTACACAATTTATAATCATAAATACTGGAAATGTGAGGAAATTCTGTATGTTTAGCGATAAAATAGTCCTAGACTTTGAAATAGAAAAAGGTGACCGAATAGATCGGTGTTACTTCTCTACACGCATCAAACTTACAGATAAGAGCAAGAGTTTTCTACGTGAAAAGCTCGGTAAACCTAACAATTTAGATGATTACTTTAATCTTAATCCTGAGAATTTTTATATTTATTACAACAAATATAGTGGTCACTATGGTATAAATGAGCTATATGTCAGAGATAATAATGGTAGATATTTAGCTACTAAACTTCCACTTGATCAGAGCGGATTTTCGATAGAGTTATCATTCGACGAGGTGAATTATGGTTTTTATCCTCTGTATGCAATCTATAATCCCACTCAATATGACAAAAAGCAGGAAAAGAGCTTTGAAGATAATGGTGAATTGCAGCCGTTTGTGTCAAGTGTATTGGATTACTTTCTAAATGGCTTAACCATTCAAGATATGTTTTTGCAAATACAAGATGAGCTTGTTGAAAAAGAAACAAAATTAGAAGAAGACAGAAGAAAGGCAGAGGAAGAATTAAATCAAAAGAATGAAAAGTTAAGAGAACTCATAGAAAATGATGAGATTAAAGTACTTAAAGTAATAAAAGGCCATAGTATTGGGAATGGACGTTCAGCGGCAATTTTACAGCTTAATGGTGATCTTGATGCAAGTAAATACTACATAGCAGAGTATGAAAGCAATGAATACTTACATTGCACGAGCTCTGGTTATGACATACTGCTTGACCAGAGCGATTTATTTTTTGTTCTGAATAGCAGCTCTTATCTTGAACTTGAAAGCGGTTTTTACTCAATCCCTGAATTTAATTCTAGAAGCTATGCTAAATATCTCAATACTAAGAATCGGCTTTTCAGCGATGATCAACTATCTCAGCAGTTGTGCAAAAACAAGGTAAAGGCTGAATCTACAGTTAACGCATTTTTCTCAAGACTTATTTATAGTGAAAATTTTTAAGAGGTGGATATGAAATTTAAAACAAATTCTGAATATGATAAATCACAAACTTTGATTAAAAAATTATTTCCAAATAAAGAAAGTATAGTAATAAACGATCAGCTTACAATAGAAGTAAAATATGGGGGATTAGCTAGTTATACCCCTGAGTATATAAAACAAACTGTAAAAGATGCTTACGGAGCCTGGTCTGATAATTTCTATTCACAAAAAAGCGTTCATTCTGGTCCAGTAAAATTGCAGCTTTATGTGCTGAAAAATTACGATGATTACAAAGCTCACATCAAGGAACTTTCAGGTGGTAAGGACCATAGAGAATTATGGGGTGGTGGAACAGTAAGAGCACACGAAGCTGACGGCACGATAGCAAAGACTTTTATTGTTGGAGATGTAAATGGCTTACTTTGTGCAAAATCTAAAATTTTAATGGAAAAAATGAGCGATGCATTTCTTGAGTACTCTACCGGTAATATGGATACAGTACCTGAAGTTTTACGTACCGGTATGAAGCTTTTCATGTGGAGCTATGATGCAGCTAAAAAAGAAAGCACTCGCGATATGCATTATACAAAAGAAGCATACAATAAAATGCATGAATCTGGGCATGATACACCATATAAAATAGCAAGTATGTCTAACGACTATAGAATATCAGATTGCTTAGTGACATTCCTACAAGAAAAACATCCTCAATTCATAAAGCAATTGCTTACTGAGATGTCCTTCGATAGAGTAGAAGCGATATCAAAATTCAAGCATCTTTTGAATAACTCAGAAGTTGAAAAAGAATTTAAGCAGTGGATGGATGTAAAAAGTGGCGATAAAATTGTGGCAGATCTTGTGCCAGATAGTGAAGTTATGACTTTTGGCGAACACAAGCTTCAAATAAATATAAAATATGATGATGAGGAATTAACTCAGAGCAAATTGAGTAGTGTAAAAAATGCCATCGAGAGTACTATAAAAGATTTTGATTCAGCATTTGGCATTAATAATTCTCAGCCTTGGCACAACATACCAAATAAAGTTAATGTTTTCGTATTTAATACAAAGAGTGACTACGAAAATTATCTTAAGGAGTTGAACGTTAACTATAAAGGCGCTTCTGGCTTAACAGTTCAAGGGCGTGGCTCAGAAATTCATGTTTATTTTTATCTACAAGACCAATTTGATGACTCGTGTAAAACTTTAAAACACGAATTGGGACACGCCTTAACTATCATTAATTCCTATTATGGTACAGGTGATGTCTTATCTAAGGCTATGCATGAAGGGGTTGCTAACTATATGGCAAGTTTAGAAGATGGTCGGCATGTCAATGACCACGTAGATAAAGAGGCCTTGATTGCAATAAAGAATAAAGGTCTCAAACCAGATGAAATATTGCGCAATAATATTTGGAGTAATAAAGGGGAACATTATCATTCGGATGCTGAACAAGTGATCAAATTTCTTGAAGATAAACACCCAGATATGATTGATAATTTGCTCAAGAGCCTTTCTAAATCTGGTGCAAATAGGTCTCAAGGTAATAAATTATTTGAGGATTTTTTGGCTGAGCTGAAAGGTTATGATCAAGAATTTAAACAATGGGTTAAGGCTGAGCTGAGTGGTGAACAACATATGGAATATAATGTTGTTGAATCTAACAGTGTTGAAAGTTCAACAAGCCAACAAAGTGCAGGCAAGGGTCTATATGGTTATAGCCCAGTACATAATGTAAGTGGTGATAAAACCAAGATAGAATCTAAATCAAGTGTCAGTAGAGAAGATTCTATGCAACCTGCTAAAAAAGCGAGTGAAGACGAACAAGGAAAAGCTGTTACAACAAAAGTTATGAAGTATAATAAACAGCCTTTCTTAAAGGTGAATATTGATGACAATAATGTAGAAAACGCAAACGAGATAAATAAGGTAACAGGTGCGACGAGTTTACACTCTGCTGCTTCATTGGGAGATTTAAGCAAAGTAGCAACGCTTCTAAAACACAATTCATATACTGATACAAGAGACCATAATGGACAAACGCCACTACATTATGCCATTCAGTCAGGAAATACGGAAGTAGCAAAATATCTTATTGATCATGGAGCAAATCTTAATGTTCATGACAATTATTATCAGAAAACTAATACTAAATATGTGTATTATAAGACACCTTTACACTATGCTATTGAGTCTGGAAATATAGAGATAGCTAAATACTTAATAGATCGTGGTGCAAATCCTAATATTCAAGATGCTTATTCCAAAACGCCATTATACAGTGCTATTTATTCAGGTAATACAGAAATAGTGAACTATCTATTAGATCATAACGCAGATCCTAATAGTAAAAGTTATTATACTTTTCCGTTACTTGCTGCTATTAAGCTAGGGCATGCGGAAATAGTTAAGAGTTTAGTTGAGCATGGCGCAGATCTTGGTATCAAAAACACGTCAGCTCAAACACTGCTGCACTATGCAATTGAGCTAAAACATACGGAAATTGCTAAATACTTAATAGATCGTGGTATAGATGTTGATACCCGTGATATTAGCTCTGGTAAATCTCCACTGCATTTTGCCATGCACATGAAAAATATGGAAGTAGTTAAATATCTCATAGAGCACAATGCGGATATTGATATTCAGGATAGCTACGGCTTAACACCTTTGCACCTTGCTGTTGATCTTGGAAATAAGGAAATAATAGAACATTTAGTTGAAAAAGGTGCGAATGTTAATGTGCAGGATAATGATGGCTGGACACCTTTAGTTCATGCAGTGAGGCATGGAAAGTTAGATACAATAGAATATCTAATAAAAAACAAAGCTGACGTTGATGTTGTGGGCAAAGATGGCAGGACACTTATTGAACATGCTGAGTTATGGGCAGAAGAGAAAGGACTAGCAAGAGATGTAATAGATAGCAAAGGCGATAATGATTCTTATTATCGTGAGCTTTCAAAAGAAGCTGCAACTTGGGAAAAAGCTGGAAAGGATATGCTTAGCTATCTCAAAAAAATTACTATGCAAGAAGAAGAATCTAACGATATAGACCAAATGCCAGCAGATCAACCTGCGAGTGAAGAAAGAAGTAAAAGATCGATAAGAGGAGACGAAGAGAAGCAAGAGGAAACAATTGTTATAGATAATGTGAAAGAAGAATCACAACATCCTTTAAAAATCAAAGTGGGTGAGGCTGTTGAAATAGGGAAATATAAGGTAGAACTGCAAGTTACGTATGATGATGTAAGAAATTTTTATGACACTATACGTGGTAAATATCATGATGGTAGTGGATACAATTATGAGCAAGTAATGGTTTTGTACAATGAAATTGTTAGGCCAGCATCACAGCATCATGATGAACCATTTACTCTTGCTCAGTCCTATATTGCAGATGGGCATCTATTTATTAAAAATCAAGATTTTGGAATTTTGAATGATTTTAATGAGATGTTCTATAAAAGTGATGAGTTTATGTAACATAAAAGGTGGATGAGAATTAATTGATATAAGGAATTAGATCTTCTATTTTTATTCCAGCGTTTCCTTATCCTGTCATCCCAGTGCTTCGACACTGGGATGGCTTTGTTGCATAGCACCTTAAGCAGTGATGGTTTACGACAAATTTATGTAATGATTTCAAATTTAGCCATACCAATACCTAATTTAGAATCAAAATTCCTGGATTCCAGTATCAAGTACTGGAATGACATCATCTACTATGCAACTTACTTTCAAAAATAAACGTTCCAGTGGTTTCATTTGCTTTCATCCCAGTGTTTCCTTCTCCTGCCATCCTATGGCTTGACCATAGGATGGCTTTGTTGCATCGCTCAAGTGAAAAGAACTGGCAGTTACTGACAAAATTCATTATAAATAGCCATTTAACTGTTGAAGAAAAAATATGCCACAAAAAATGAGAGTCAGTAACTGCCATGAATATAACAAATTTCTCCAAGAAAGAGGAAGCATTTTTTGTTATATCAATGACGCCATAGAAAATTGGTACGAGAATTGTCCAAAAATGCAGGGCGGCAACTATATTTATAGTGATAAAGTTGTGATTTTAGTGCATATAATCGTCAGTTTCTTTAGAATTGGTTTAAGACAAACAGTCGGGTTTATAAAAGGGTATTTGCAACAAATAGGAAGAGATTTGCAGCTATTCACAAGCATCAAAAAAAACTTAATATTAAGATAAATGATTGCAGAAAATAATATAGAAGATATCGAAATTGTTATAGACAGTACAGGAATTAGTATATACAACGACACACAGCAAGGAAAATAGCACTGACAGAGTGGCTATGAGCAAACGAGAAAATTGCACGGAATGTTAAATATAAACAACAAAAAAGCCATAGCTGTAAAATACAGTAACGGTGTCTACTCTGATCACTTGTGATTTGCTAAAAGAAGTTGATTTTCAGCATGCCATAAAAGCACTATATGCAGATAGGGCATACGATAGGCAAAAACTTTATAAATTGTGTAAGAAATACGATATAAAAACAAAAGTTCTACCAAAAAAGGATGCAGCAGAACATTCAAAAATAGATTATATGTCTGACAGGAATGCTGCTATTAGGTTAATAAAATTATACGGTGAAGATGGCATGAAAGAATGGAAAAAGAAGTAAATTATGGGAAAAGATCTTATATTGAAGGGTTTTTCTCAAGATTAAAGCAAATATTCGGATTTAGTTTTAGGAATAAATCTGAGATAAATCGAGAAAAAGAACTAAATGCTATTTGCTTAATAAATTCACTGATATTGGTATGGCTAAATTTGAGATAGTCACATGAATTTACCATAAATCACCATCTCATAAAGTGTGATGCAACAAAGCCAATCGGGAGTCGCAATAGTAAAAGTGAAAGAAATCTTCAAAGTAGAACTATCCCCCAAAGCTGCACATGGACATAGAATATCCTTTATCAGGGATGGACGTAAACATTGAAGATCTTCCCCTAGAGCTGGATATAGATATAAAGTCATTTATACCATTACCTATATTCGAGAAAAATATCACATGCCAAGAACCTTGTCAAAATTATATAATCTATCTCTAGAGCAGGTTATTAAGAATATCAATCCGCATAAAAGAGCTAGGTATTCCTAACACCACTAAACTCACAAATTCATTTGCTAGAGTTTATAAGTTCTTGTTTATAATAATTTTATTATATCGTAAAACCATCTATATCGGCCTATTTAAACAGTATTTTACTTTCCTTAAGGATTTTTTAAAGATCACCTATTGAATTCTATGATATTATTTTTTGTGAGATTGTTATACACGTTATAGCAAGGAAGGCAGAGAGATTTGTTAAGTAGTTTTTGCATCTATATGAGCTACTTGAATAATGGTTACAATATAATTGTACAGCATGAGCTGAGTTCGCTTAGCCCTTATCTACATATTCAGTTCCACCAACAGTTATTGCATCGACCTTGAGTGTTGGCTGACCAACTCCAACAGGCACATTTTGTCCGTCTTTTGAGCACGTACCAACACCAGGATCTAACTTTAGATCATTACCAATCATTGATACTTTTTTTAGCACTGTTGGCCCATCACCAATTAGCGTTGCTCCTTTGACTGGTTGTGTAATTTTACCATTTTTTATTAGGTAAGCTTCCGAAGATGAGAAAACAAATTTTCCTGATGTTATATCAACTTGTCCACCACCAAAATTTACTGCATATAGGCCTCTCTTTACACTGGATATTATTTCTTCTGGTGTATATTTTCCTGGCAACATATAGGTGTTTGTCATGCGTGGCATGGTAACTTCTTTGTAACTTTCTCTTCTACCATTACCAGTTGGGCTTACACCCATGAGTTTAGCGTTCATATGATCTTGCATATATCCTTTTAGAATTCCATCTTCTATAAGCACATTATAGCCAGGTAAAGTACCCTCATCGTCTATGCTAATAGAACCACGCAAATTAGGTAGAGTTCCATCATCAATTACAGTAATGTTACTGGCTGCCACTTGTTTACCCATAGAATTTGAAAATGCCGAGATTCCTTTACGGTTAAAATCGCCTTCAAGTCCATGACCTACAGCTTCATGCAATAATATTCCTGGCCAACCTGAACCTAAAACAACTGTCATCTCTCCAGCCGGAGCTGGAATTGCCTCAAGATTTACCAGCGCTTGCTCTAACGCTTGATTTGCAACTTCTTTCCACTTCTTCTCAGAAACAAACTTACTATAAGAGTCTCTTCCACCGTGCCCTGAAGAGCCTTTCTCAGCTCGGCCATTTTTCTCTAGGATGACTAATACATTAAAACGTACCAAAGGCCTAATATCGCTTAACCTGTGATCACCCTTTATTATTTGTACAACTTGCCATTCTCCACTTAGAGTTATTTTTACTTGCTTCACGTAGTTATTCTTGGACCTTACATACTCATTAACCTCATTGAGTAGTTTAATCTTTGAGTTCAGATCCATTTCATTTATGGGGTTAATCTTTGAATACAGCTCTCTTGTTCCCTCATTTAAGTTTATTGAATTTGTTTTGTTTAAAGATACTGAGTTTTTCACTATAGAAGCAGCGTTACTAATTTCCTTTTCGCTAATTTCAGAAGAGCAAACAAAAGACGTACTATCCTCACAAAAGGACCTTAACCCAAATCCCCTTCTGATATTCAAATCCATGTGTTTCAATATGTTATCATCAAAAACCAGGGACTCTGATTGGCAAAACTCTAAAAATAGCTCACCACCATCACTATTGCTCAAAGCGTTGTTGACTATTTTATATACATTATTAATATTAACATTGTTCTGAGCAAAAAATATTTGATCTAGATTTGGCATTACCTTTGAGCTAAAAATTGTTTAAGTATACTATTTAATTTTAACATAGTAAATCACAAAAAGCCCGGGTGGCGGAATTGGTAGACGCGCTAGCTTCAGGTGCTAGTAACTTTTTAAGTTGTGGAAGTTCAAGTCTTCTCTCGGGCACTCTATATTGATTTTTGAGTTAATTAATGCTATAATATAACATATTTACTATACTTAAGTTTATGAGTTGCGACAAAGAGAGGCTTGTTTACAGAAAGAAAATAAGAACTTATTCAAAACGCTTAGTTACTGCATTATCTATTGCTTCTTTGAGTGGGTACATAGCAGCATTAGCTTTGAATATTTCTGCCTTAAGCTTGTATTTTACTATTGCCAGCACTATACTAAGTGCACTTTCTCTTGTCTTAAATGTATGGTCATTAACTGATCATTTCAGGCAGCGTGACCTTAATAAGCAACTCGTTCCTCGGCAAGAGAAACTAATGAAGATCTGTCTTGATATTGCATCTAGCGTTTCATTTTTAATAGGAGGAATAATATATATATTACCTCTCGAATCTCCTATTATTCCTTTCATTTCTACTGCTTTTTTTATTCTAGGCTGTACCTTTATGGCAACCAATTTCGTTTGTACTATGATTAGTCAGCCGCAAATAGATGAAAGTAATAATCTAAAATCTAGTAGTCATTTGAACATTTAATCCACGATAGCTGTCTAATTATCACATGTTAATAAATTAGCTTATTTAACTTGACAAATTACGCCATCCCCCTTACTATGAAAGTAAGAGTATTTATCCTTGTTTTTAATCTCTGCAGATTTAACAACAAAATTCAGTAAAAAACTCAAATATTTATTGGCAAATTACATAAAAATTATAGCGGCTGTATGTCTTTTAAATTTTTTCTACATTCAGCCAAATCGCGCTTATTTTAAGCGTTAGCACATTATCAATTTACATTATTAAAACTCGCTATACGGGTTTTTTTTGTCTTTTTTTTATTTAGTAAATTTCTTAATATTTGTAGCTAAAGTAATTTTAGAGAGCCAGCGCGTGACGCTGGTTCCTGGATCCCAGTGTCGGAGAACTGGGATGACAACAAAGGGCTAATTGAATGATACCCATATTCCGGCATTTGATGCTGAAATCCAGAAATTTTTAATATAAACAAGCATATTGAGCACAAAATTATGCTAAAACACAACGTTTTTTGAGATTACGGAAAGCCAGTGTAAGCTACTTGGATGACATCAAAGAGAGGGTACTGGGATTACACAAAAAGGGCTACTTAAATGACAGGATAGATAGAACTGGCATGAATTGGATTTGAGTAACTCAAATGACCAATGAAAACTGTAACCCTAAACATTGAAGCACTATTATGCACTAAATGATAACTTTCATACACTTGTCATGGTAGTCGTGAAAGAAATAATTCATACAATAAGCATGAATGAAATGATTTGGAAATTTATATATTATAAAGTATTAATAGTTAGTTAATTTATGAGGTGGAGACATGGGCTATAAGCTAAGAAAAAGAGAATATGATTATAATGAAAGTTTATTTAAAGAGATAGGCATTCAAGTGCAAGAAGTAGAAGGTCGTAACTTCTTAGAAATATCTAATATAATAGCAAAAATTATAGAAGGTTATCAATAAAGTGTCACCCAGATAAACCAGGAGGTAGCGATGAAAAAATACAGGCCCTTAACAGAAATAAAGCAGCACTTTTGCAATATATTAAACCACTAAGTGGAAAGAATCAGGGATTAATCATTCCTGAGGAATGGAAAAGGTATTTACAATCAATTTAGCAAGGTCAGAATGATAAGCATACAAAGTATTATGTTGTTTTTAGTTTAGTAAGCTTCCTACTGTTCATCTCGTCATTAGTGTCGTATATTTACTTGGGGTGTAAGCTATATAAGGCTGCTAATTTTACTGATACACCTGGCATTTTGTTTAGTGCGAGCCTAATAACATTTGTTACAACTTTTTTCTTATCTATTTATTTGATATCACCTTTAATGAAAGAAATTGTAGATTTGCAAAATTCTCAACGGGAACAAGGTGAAAATTTAGATCAAGAAGAGAGATGGGAAGAAATATTAAAAAGTAAAAGATTTAAATATTTCATTTTTACTTCCCAATGTTCGAGTTATCTCCCTCCTATTTTATTAATAGCAGGTTTGGTGTTACAGTATCAATCTAGTTGCGTAGACAGTAAAATACTCATTGGATTTGCTACAGTACTAGGTTGTAGTTTATTACTACACTTAGCAAGTGAAATCTACGAGAGAAAAGTTGTAAATCTTGTAAAAACTGAAGGAATAGGTGATGAACAAAATGTACCTATAGGAGCATCAACCGAAAAGCCAAGCAGCATTGTAAATCCTGATGGTGCTTTTAACGTCTCGGCTCATCAAGTAGGTTGATTATTCTCCATACTCAAATCTCTGGCTAAAAATAACGAGCCACAAATTAGTATGGTTTTGACGTTTTGAATAGAGGCTTTTAGTATGTGATTTGATATTGCATCACCGATTGATTCACATTCAATGGCATTTACTCCTATATTATTAGCTCCTTCTCTGATTAAATCTGTACTTGTTGCTTTAGGTTCAGATTTAACACAAACGGCGCATAGTAGTTTGATGTATGGCTTTAAGTGCTCTAAGAACTCTGCGACGTTTCTGTTACGAGTGACACCAAAGATCATATAAACACCTTCAGCAAAATTGTCTTTTACCCACCTAGCTAACACTCTGGCACCATCATTGTTGTGTGCACCATCTAGAAATAATTGCCAATCTTTTGGTAATAAAGAAATTAAATTACCTTCTTTTATAGACTCTAGCCGCGCAGGCCAATAAGTGCTCTGTAAACCTGAAGCAATGTCCTCTTCTCCAATATCAAATCCATATTTTCCACTCAAAATGCTACATGCTGCAATGGCGTTTCCTGCATTGATTATTTGGTGTTCACCCTTTAAAGATGGCAAAGAAAATTCTATTGATTGAATAGCCGATTGAAAGACCATTCTGTTATTCTGTTTTTCGCAATTCCATTCAAGTCCTCCTCTATACAGAGGAGATTTCTTATTTATTGCATGATGCTCTAGCGTGTTCATTATAGATTTTTCTTGTGGTGCTATTACGCAAGGAACATTAGGTTTCATTATTCCAGCCTTTTCACCTGCTATGGTTTCTACGGTAGGACCAAGATATTCTGTATGGTCAAGGGCAATTGAAGTGATGATCGTTAGAATTGGATTATCTATAACATTTGTTGCATCAAGCCTTCCACCCAGACCCACTTCAACTAAAGTAATATCAGCTTTATGACGAGAAAAAGCTAAGAAGGCTGCAGTCGTTGCGGCTTCAAATAGAGTGATGGGTTGTTCTGCGACTGCTATACGGCATTCTTCTAGTGAGTTATGTAATTCACTATCATCGATATCATTGCCTGCAATAACTATTCTTTCATTAAAATTCACTAAATGTGGAGAAGTGTAGGTATGAACTTTATACCCTGCTGCTTGCATTATATATCTTAGAAATGATAGTGTCGATCCTTTGCCATTAGTGCCAGCTATGTGAATTATTGGCGGTATTTTTTTCTCAGGATTGCCTAATCTATTGAGAGAGCTTTTTATGCGATCAAGAGAAAAATCCTTTGGTCTACTGCCAAGCGGCTTAGGCCAATGAGGCATGTATATCATAGATTATTGTTACATTTTAATTCATCTATTACACTTGCCATGCCGTGCGTGTCGATTTTTTCACTAAATTGAGAACGTTGATTAATAGCAATACTTATCCCACTCATTACAACATCGTTTATTAAGAAAGAATTGTCATTTTTAGTCACTTTAAAGTCAATGTTTGTAAATTCTTCATCACCATAAGAAAATCTTGTTCCTATCAGACAAGTTTCATCGTCAACTGCTTTTGTACTCATTATGGTCATTTCACTATTATTTATGTATTTATACAAAATTTTAGCGCACAAGCGCGCGAGATATACTTCATATTCTTTTAGAAACTCTTCTTTTTCTTTCTGAGTAGATAAATTCCAATATTTCCCTATGACAAATCGAGATATTCCTTTGAGGTCAACATTATTCTGAATAATTTTCAGAAGTTCTTCTTGTACATGTTCTAGATTTTTTCTATTCCCTTTCATAGACGTGTTGTCTACTTGCTGCTTCATGGCAAGCACAAAAGTTTTGTGCCCTATACAATTCGCGTAAGCACTTGAGGAGATTACAATAAAAATGGTTAAGAACTTAATAAGATTCATAAGATATATTTATTAGCTATGATACTTAAAATGCAAAATTTAACAAAGGCAAAATAATGATCGCTAGTTTTAATATATCTATAGACATACTCTATATAAATAATCTATAATTAATTTAGGGGTCTGTGCTATGCGTTATGAGTTAAGTTAAATTTCCCGAGCGATAATTTCTGATCAAGGGAATTGCCTCTGTTAATTTCATTGAAATTAGTACGTGATGCCCACCTTAACTTTAGGTCTCAGGAATCTACTAAGACTGACGGTAGATATGGATCCCTTTTCCATTATTTAGGTTTATGTTACACCAATATAAAGAACAAGGTGTTTTTTTCTGTTCATCTCATGAGATATTTCAAGTTGTAATTGACGTTGAGAAGTATCCTGATTTTGTTCCTTGGTGCAAAGCTGTTTATATAAAAGAAAAAACTGATAGCCAAATGATTGTGGACCTCCTTGCAGCTTTTCATGGCATTAAAGGAAGTTACACATCAGAAGTGACCTTTCTTTCTCCAAATGGAGCAAATAAAAGTTGGATAAAAGCTGTGTCGTCAAATGGAATATTTAAACATTTATACAACGAATGGAAATTCACTCCTATAGATGAAAGTAAAACTATGGTAGAGTTCTATATAAAGTTTGAATTTAAATCCAATTTGTTTTCCACCTTATTAAACTCAGTTTATAAATACACACAAAGTAAAATAATTGCTGCATTTAAAGACAGAGTAGAAAGTGTTGCCGAGAAAAAGTTATCTTGACATTATTTATATAAATGCATAAATTCTTTAATAAGTTAAGTGTTTCCATTGTAATGATTTTTAGATTATTGTTCTTACTTATTTTTATAAGTGTTAGTTCTTATGCAGCTATTGAACAAAACTTACCCAACACTCAAAAAACTGATGAAATAACATCAAAAGAACTACTGTCACTACTGCCTGATGATAAATTATTAGGTGATCCAAAAGCACCAATTTTAATGATAGAATATGCTTCGCTCACTTGTTATCACTGTTCTCTTTTTCATAAGAAAGTTTTTCCTAAAATCAAAGAGAAGTACATAGATACAGGTAAGATGTTATACATATTCCGTCATTTTCCTCTAGATTACAGAGGATTAAAAGCTGCAATGCTAAGTTATTGCTATGAAAAAGAAGAAGACTATTTTAATTTTAACAAAGCTGTGTTTAATGCAATAGACTCGTGGAACTACTCTAATTTTAGTGATTTAACTATACTACAAAAAATTGCTGCACTAAGCAATTTGAAGCAAGATGTATTTAACCAATGCATTAATGATAAAAAGATGATGGACAAAATTATAAATGATAAATCACTTGCAATTAATAAACTTGGTATAACAGCTACTCCAGTATTTATCGTCAAGCTTAACAATAATAAATCATATGTAGAGAATAATAAAATTAAACATGAAGGATATAGAGAGCTGGAATATTTCACTAATGTAATAGATGAGTTATATGGAAAAGCTATAGTGAAGTAATAACACTTTAGCTTACCATATAAAAACCCTATGCTGAATCAGTATTTTTTGATACTGTTTGTTGCTTTTTACGCTCAAACTCTCTTTTTTTACTGTGCCAAGCATAATAATACATAGCAATTTTATTCTCTATTAATACTATCGTTCCATCATAAAATTGGACCATATCCATAACTTTTTTCTGAGCTTCGTTAAAGCGTTCTTTGTACTTCTCGCGATAAGCTGGATTGTGCAGTAATTTCACTCCTTCATTATTATTAGATTTCTTGCTTAACGTTTCAACTTCGTTAGCAATGTTATAAGACATATAACCCCCTCTAATTGATTATAAAAATTACATTTTAAGAGAGATGTAAATAAACGATCCCTTAATTCTAGTATAACAATTGGTTATTATACTAATTAACCATAGTAAAATATATAATAATCTTTGTCACTTAAAATTTTACTTTATAAAATAACAACTTAAAATAAAAAAATTTTATTATTCTTAACTCTATTGTTATATTTATAAATCTTATATAGATTAAACCTCCTTAGTTTATATTATAAAACTTAATGCGTCATAACTTTAGCAGAAAATCGTTGTACATAAGAAGCTTATTTGCAAAAGAGTATAAAAAAATAGAAGAACATTGTACTCTTGATAAGAAACAACGTATTCAAATCACTCCTGAAGAAGGAAAATTATTAAATTTATTTATCAAAATCCATAAAGTTAAAAGCATAGTTGAAATTGGCACGTTATATGGTTATTCGTCAATTTGTATGGTAAAAGCTTTACCGAAAGATGGTCATATATATACAATAGAAAATAATCCTCAACACTCAAGAATAGCAAAAAAAAATTTTAGTGCTTTTAATCTAAGTGATAAAATTACTCTAATAGAAGGTGATGCACTGGAAAAAATTAATGAATTATCAGCAAAGGCACCATTTGACATGATATTCATCGATGCTGACAAAAGTAGTTATCCTAAGTATTTAGATTGGGCAGAGTCATACATTAAACAAGATGGGCTAATCGTTGCAGATAACACTCTATTATTTGATACAGTATTTTTAGAATCTCCTCCAAAAGAAGTATCAGAAAAGTCATGGCGTGCTATGAGAGAGTTTAACGATAGATTGTCAGATGAAAAAAAATATTTCTCCATATTGATTCCTACTGACGAAGGAATGACTGTAGCTTTAAAACTCACGCAAGTTAAAAATCAAGGTCAGCGTAATGTCTAGGGGGAGTTAAGCCAAAAACTCTCTCTAATAATATTTCGCGAAAACAAGGCCTTGATTTAACAATGGAGTACCATTCTTTTAAAATCTTACTTTTTTCCCATGGGAAACTATTTACGTAGTCTATTATAGAAATATGTGATGCTAAAGTAATATCGGCTAAAGTGAACTTATCGGTTGCAAGCCAAACGTTCTTGTTAATTAAGTGTTCGATGTATTCCATATGGCAAGGCAGGTTATTCTGAGCTGCATGAAGAAATCTAGAGTCAGGGCTGCGGTTAGTAATTACTTTTTCATTCATAATATACTTAGTAACTTCATTGTAAAATTTGCTATCGAACCAATTGATTAAAGCGCGTATTTTAGACTTAATAATAGTGGATGAACCAAGTAATTTGACGTCGCTATTGTAAGTCTCTTCTATATATTCACAAATGGCATTACTATCCGCTATTACAAAGTTATTATCTATTAATACTGGTACTTGTCCGATTGGATTGATCTCCATGAATTCATTCCGCTTTTCCCATGGATTTTCATATACCAAATCACAACTCAGCTTTTTTTCCTTGAGAAGAGCTCTAACTTTTCGTGAAAACGGACAAAGAGGAAAATGATATAAAATCATAATATTCCTCTTTTGTTATTCCAATACCTATATGTTGTCATTCCAGTACGTGACATTGGAATCCAGCTTATTTCATTATGTTTAACATATACTCCTAGAATCCATTGTCCATTGTATAATTTCCAAATATTTTTATACTTGAATCCCAGTACAACTGTACGAACATTGTAGTCTGAGAGCAATCCCCACCGGAAGGGTGTCATTTCAGTGATTGACACTGGGATGGCTTTGTTGCATCGCTCAAGTGAAAAGAACTGGCAGTTACTGACAAAATTCATTATAAATAGCCATTTAACTGTTGAAGAAAAAATATGCCACAAAAAATGAGAGTCAGTAACTGCCATGAATATAACAAATTTCTCCAAGAAAGAGGAAGCATTTTTTGTTATATCAATGACGCCATAGAAAATTGGTACGAGAATTGTCCAAAAATGCAGGGCGGCAACTATATTTATAGTGATAAAGTTGTGATTTTAGTGCATATAATCGTCAGTTTCTTTAGAATTGGTTTAAGACAAACAGTCGGGTTTATAAAAGGGTATTTGCAACAAATAGGAAGAGATTTGCAGCTATTCACAAGCATCAAAAAAAACTTAATATTAAGATAAATGATTGCAGAAAATAATATAGAAGATATCGAAATTGTTATAGACAGTACAGGAATTAGTATATACAACGACACACAGCAAGGAAAATAGCACTGACAGAGTGGCTATGAGCAAACGAGAAAATTGCACGGAATGTTAAATATAAACAACAAAAAAGCCATAGCTGTAAAATACAGTAACGGTGTCTACTCTGATCACTTGTGATTTGCTAAAAGAAGTTGATTTTCAGCATGCCATAAAAGCACTATATGCAGATAGGGCATACGATAGGCAAAAACTTTATAAATTGTGTAAGAAATACGATATAAAAACAAAAGTTCTACCAAAAAAGGATGCAGCAGAACATTCAAAAATAGATTATATGTCTGACAGGAATGCTGCTATTAGGTTAATAAAATTATACGGTGAAGATGGCATGAAAGAATGGAAAAAGAAGTAAATTATGGGAAAAGATCTTATATTGAAGGGTTTTTCTCAAGATTAAAGCAAATATTCGGATTTAGTTTTAGGAATAAATCTGAGATAAATCGAGAAAAAGAACTAAATGCTATTTGCTTAATAAATTCACTGATATTGGTATGGCTAAATTTGAGATAGTCACATGAATTTACCATAAATCACCATCTCATAAAGTGTGATGCAACAAAGCCATCCCAGACTGGGATGACAGGAAAAAAAGGCATTCTGATGACACTATTAGTGATGATTGTTTTTATACAGAGTTTTTTCCTTTTAACTCTTACCAAAAGAAATTGCCTGAAGGTAATAAATTTTTGGTGCCAATGAGGAAAGAGGTGGTTTCTAATCTAAAGTTTTTACTAGCCAATGAAATCGCGCGATTTGCAACAGATCTTATTAAAGAGCAAAAAAAAGAAGACAAAAAATCGGAACTAGGTTTTGAGGAGCTACCAAATGATATAGAGAAGGAGATAGAAAAGTATGTAGATTATAATATAATTGATGAAGTCTTTGATAAGGGATCTTATCTATATGGTGCGGAGTGTGTTGATAGAAATTTGCAACGTTCTTTTGTAGATTTGCTCTCATCGAGGATAACAGGTTATGAAAATGGTCCTAAAAAAACTAAGGATTTTTTAGAAGAGAAAGGAAATTATGTATATCTAAAGAAAAGCATTTTTGATAATCCTAAGCTTGTTAAAGACATAGTAAAGCATATAGTATCTCTGACATGCCGTTGTTTTGATACTCCAAATACCGAGGATGATAATCCAAATACCGAGGATGAAATGAATAAAACTCTGAAGTTCGCAATTGTTGATTTAATTTGTAAGGCACTACCGCACCTACCAATTGATTCTATGTGGCATACTTCCCATAAAGAAAGTGAAGATGAGTATTCAATTTTGGCTCCTGTTATTGATTATGATAATTACATAGAGTTTTTAAATGAAAAAGAAGTTGATCATATTAATAATAAGGTGTTCGGTGGTACAAAAGTATTGCGTGATGTAAAAGATGATATTGCAGAAAGAGGTCTGCCAACATATGGTGACGGACGAATATATGCAATAGACTTTTTTAACCGAGACATTGCTTACTGCGTGATGGATAAGATCATAGAGAGCTCTGTAATCAATGAGGATTATAAACTGTCCATTGATCCTGCGCGTGTGCCAGCTATGAAACCACAAACTCTTGCCCCTTCTGAAGAAAAAGTAGGGACGGATGGACCAAGTGCAGATACAAGTGCAGATAGTGGTTTTGGTGATTCACCTAAGAATTCAGTTATAGGTAAATCACATGCTAAAAACTCAAGCAAATTCCTTAGGCCCGACTACTATGGTGAAGGTAAAGGTGGGGATGATGCTTCGGCTAAAGATAGTGGCTTTGGCCCTTCTTCAGCACGATCTTCTTTTAATAAGCCCAAAACAACATTTAACCAACCTTCTATATCACAGCCTGACCAATGTTCTGCAAAAAAGCAGACATCAACTAGTAAAAAATCAATTTGCTGTATTTTATAGCTAAAGAAAATTAGACTATTTGAGGACGAATTGTGAATGAAAGTTTATTTGCCAAGGTATAGCTGCCTTGGCCTACAAATCTTGGTTTCTTTATCGTTTACCATTTCATACCACTGGGCAACCCAACCAGTGGTTCTTGCAAGTGCAAAAATGGGTGTAAACATACTTGAAGGGATACCGATAGCATTCATTATTATACCTGAGTAAAAATCAACATTTGGATACAACTTACGTGTAATGAAATACTCATCCTTTAAAGCTATTTCTTCAAGTTTTTTTGCAATTTTAAGTAATTTATTGTTTTGCTCTAGTTTGCTTAAAATCTCATGACAAGCATCCTTTAATATAAGCGCGCGCGGATCATAGTTTTTATAAACACGATGTCCAAATCCCATTAGCTTAAATGGATCTTTATCATCTTTAGCTTTCTCAATGAATCTATCTACATCTCCACTTTGCTCTATCTCTTTTAGCATATTTATAACTGCCTCATTAGCTCCACCGTGTGCTGGACCCCAAAGTGTAGCAACTCCTGCAGACAGGCTTGCAAATAGATTAGAACCAGCTGACCCTACCAATCTGACAGCTGCTGTAGAAGCATTCTGTTCATGATCAGCATGAAGAGTAAATATTTTATCCAGAGCTTTTACAAAAAGGGTATTATTAACAGCACTGCCAAATATCATATTTAAGAAATTCTCACTATAACTTAATTTATTATTAGCATTTATGAATTCCTGATTGTTGATATGTCTATAAATCATTGCAACAATTGCAGGAACTTTTGCTATTGCAGAAATTCCAAAATCTAAATCTTCACCATTGACATTGTTGCCATGCATTTCATGGTAAGACGCTGACAAATTTGCAAAACATGCAACTAAAATCGACATAGGGTGAGCAGTTTTTGGAAATGCTTTGATTACATTTGTAACTTGCTCTGATACTTTGGATGATTCTTGTATTTTGAGAAGAAATTTTTTGTGTTGCTCTGAACTGGGTAATTCACCATAGAGCAATAAATAAATCACAGCAGTAAAATTATTATTCTCTGCCAAATCAGCTATATTATGTCCCCTATATTTAAGAACTCCTTCATCTCCATCAATGAATGTAATTGTAGAAGAGCATGAAGCTGTAGAAACAAACCCTGGATCGTAAGTGAATAATCCTGTCTTCTTATATAAATCCTTGATATTTAACACGCCAGGACCTACTGTTCCATTTAATACGGGTAGATCAATTTTTGACCCATTACTTAGTTCCAATAATGCTTTTTTATCCATCACTTAAGCTACTTAATTTTATACAGAATATACAAACTGAAGAGTATATATTAATACAGCTAACTTTACATTAACCGTATTAAGCGGTCATCAATGCTTTTACTTTTGCATTTAAGCGACTTATTTTACGCGCAGCGGTATTCCTATGAATGACACCTTTATTTACACATTTATGTAAATTGGATTCAGCATTCCGAAATGCCAAGACAACATTCTCTTTATCACCAGACTTGATTATATCAACTAATCTTCTAATAGCAGTACGAGTTTTGCTTTTTCGCATCTTATTTACTAAAGTACGCTTTGCTATTACCTTCATCATTTTTTTAGCACTCTTATGATTTGCCATATATTAATACCTGTACTTTTCTTTTAATTATAAAGTTTTTTTGTTAATTTGCAATATCAGTTTTTTCTGCAATTAATCTACTACTTCTTTCTTCAATGATTTTTTCTAAACTTTGCAAGAATTCATTTTTGTTTAACCCAGGATATATGGGAGGTAATATTTCTATTACCGCCTTTCCGGGATTCTTTCTCAGAGAAAGTATGCTTTTTGGCCAAAACAAACCAGTGTTTAAAGCAATCGGTAACACAGGAACAGATAATACGCTATATAAAGCAGCAATACCCGATTGATATTTTATATTTTGGTTTATAGTTGTTCTTGTACCTTCAGGAAATATTATTATGCCTCTATTTTCTTTTATACACACTTTTGCTAATTTCATGATATGACGCACAGAACTAATACCATCTGAGCGGTTAATAAAAATCATTTTTAATGCCATGAGATGCAAACCAATGAATGGAATCCATTTCAATTCACGTTTTAAAATAAAAACTGCTTTTCTAAAAAGTAGTATAAAAATAAATGTTTCAAATGGAGATTGGTGTTTAGATGCAATTATAAAAGGTTGCTTAGGAATGTTTTCCATTCCCCTCACTTCATATTTAATGCCACATAATAAACGCAACATGAATAATACAACTCTCACCGAGCAAACAAGGAAAATGGTTATTACACACTCAGGAAAGAAAATTACAGGGAGAGTAATTAAAGTATAGAATACTTCCCATAATATAAGGAGTAAATTAAATAATAAACTTGCAATCACAAACACACGTAAACTTATTTGAATTTAACTTTACTACAAAACTAAAAGCAATAAGTTTAATTATTGATCATCTGAGTAATAGGATGAGAATCAGCTAATTTGTCCTTTAACTTTTCGTTAGCAATATGAGTATATATTTGTGTTGTAGAAAGATTAGTATGGCCAAGAATTTTTTGTATCAGCACAATATTTGCTCCGCTATTCAGTAGATGGGTAGCAAGAGAATGCCTAATCACATGTGGAGAGATTTTATTTTCATCAATATCGCACTTTCTTGCTAATTCCTTTATTAATTGACCAACTCTTTGCCTTGTAATTGGTTTATTAGGTTTATCACCTGGGAATAGCCAATCAGATTTTTTGTTGTTAGGGAGCAGATTGTCACGAATTGATAAATAATCTTTAAGGCTTTGCAATGCTTGTTGATTAAAAAAGATTTGCCTTTCTCTGCCACTTTTTCCCTTTATTATTATGTAGCCTTCCTTACCATTACTGTTTACTAAATGTGATACTTCACATAACTTCATATTGATTAGTTCAGAAACACGCATCCCGGAAGAGTAAAGAATATCTAAAATTGCACATAGCCTTTTACTGCTTATCTCTTTATTCGATCCGCTTGCTGATTTTTTTACTGTTTCCATGAGCAAAAATATTTCTTGAACACTTAAATACTTAGGCAAAGGACGGGAAACCTTTGGATTTCTTAATTCATTATCATTAGCCGGTGCTGGATTAAAATCTATTATTCCATCATTAAATAGGCACTTATAGAAATTTTTGATAGCAGATATTTTTCTTGATATAGAGCTAGTTTTATATTTCTTTTGTGTACGTAAAAAGTTTACATAATCTTTAATATTAGCTTTACTTGCACCAACTAAGGTAGTGCCTCCTTCTAATAAAAATTTTTCAAGTTGGTGTAAATCTGAACGATAACTTTCCAAAGTATTTTGTGTAGAGGATTTTTCGGAAACCAAAGTATCTATGTAATACGTTATGTAAAGATCCTCTTTTTTATTTTGTGGTTGTTTATTTTTCATTATCAGCTCCTATATTTATTTCTTTGACTATAATTTGATTAAAAGTATTTTTTGTATTTTTTATAAGAAAATATGAGATAAATAAAACATTTATCAATAAAGTAAGTACTACAAACCTTTGTTTTAACCTTTTTTTTAAATTTGATCTTATTTTTACCATATTTCAATTATAACATCAAATCTATAAAAAACATCCTGTAAAGTAAGTTTTACTATCATATAAAATATCCCTTAGCTATGTCTGTTTATGCTTATTACATCATAGCATTTATTATAATTTTAACATAAAGAGATAGTGATTTCAACTTCATTATTGTATGGGTATTAATAAATCTTTAATATATATAACAAATGTCTTGAGCAGAAGGAATCACTTGGGACTTTTTTTTAATAAAGTGTTAATAAAAGGAATGGTTACATTTGATCCTATGGATTCACTATCTATTTTTTCTATAATTTTATTAATGCTGTGGAAAGAACGTTCTATTCTTGCTAGAATATAATTAATCACTTTTAAATCAATTTTTAACTGTTTATCTGAAAATCGTTTTATTAGCATAATTCTTAATAATTCCTCGCTTGCAGGCAAAATTTTTACGCTGGTAGTTGACAATATTCGGGAGCTTAAATCTCTTAGTTTGAAGTTAAGCTTTTTTGGTGAAATTGAAGAAGTGATTAGCAGTCTCTTATCATTTTCTTTCATATAATTATAACAATGTAACAACATTTCCTCATCTTTAATGTTTTGTACATCCTCTAAAATAAACGCATCGCTATACCTCATTTCGCTTACAAAATTATTCACATTGATAAAAATTGCATTGTTTATTGATTGCCAAATATGAGCAAGGTGAGTTTTTCCAGAGCTGTTAGGTCCAAAAAGAATCAGGCATTTCCAAGATAAATCGTTAACTATTGAGTTATATACGTGCTTATTTTCGTCTAAGGTGATATAGTTTTGCCAGCAATAATCAACTTGATTATTGCTAAATAAATTTAGTTGCACGTAAAGCCTCTTACATTACTACTTTTTGATAATAATTTTTGCATAAAAATTTACTTGGTCAGGTAAGGAAGCAGTATTACTACTACCCCCTCCCTTAGAAACGCAGCATGCAGGTTTCCCAACACTACGCTTGAGCCCCTTATCTAAGTTCTTCTTTTCTAGAACCGGCTTGTCCTTCATGATTCCTCAGGAAACATCATTCTTAATGGTGACACCAACAGTAGAGAACCTTCTCTTGAGAAAGAGCTTGCTAACATTCTTGTTCGTTTCACTCTCTCATCAAAATACTTTTTCCATTTTAAGTCAAGGGGATTTGCATCCGCTCTGATTTTAACATGTCGTCTGATAGGTATATCAATCAGCTTAAGCAGTCTTAAATACCGTATCTCTTTTGGTTTGTTCTTGCATAGGGGTGCAGCAAAAACCCATTGGCGTTGACCCATTACTTTGAAGTAACGATTCTTTATCCAACGTAATCCTTTACGAGGATGTCTTTTCTTTGCCCATTTCCATAAACTATGCCAAATTTCATTGTCGATCTTTCTAAACGCTTTTTTAGCACACACATGGTGATAGTAATTTCCCCATCCTCTCAGTAGAGAGTTGAGTGACTTAATTACTATAGCCTGAGTGTTCGCTATATTTGCTTTTATCAATGTACGTGCTTTATTCAGAAGTCTTTTAATACTTTCTTTCGAAGGTTTAATAATTAACTTCTTATTATATCTACGTACATTACAACCAAGAAAGTCAAACCCTGTTGTGATAGATGTAATCTTTGTCTTCTCTTCTGACAGAATTAAACCTCGCTCATGAAGAAAAGATGATACTAAAGGCTTAACTTCCTTTTCCAGTACTTCATGTGTGAAACCTGAAATAATAAAGTCGTCTGCGTATCTGATTACATTCACTCCACTTCTGATTTTGTTTCTTTTTCTACTGCCGAGTTTACCAAATCGACTTTCCAATAACTTTTCAAGTCCGTTTAAGGCTAAATTGGCTAGTATTGGAGAAATTATACCACCTTGCGGGGTACCTGCAGTTGTGGGATACAGAGTTTTTGATTCTAGGAAGCCAGCTTTTAACCAACTATGCAGAATTTTTTTCTCCATAGGAATATGCTTCATAAGCCATTCATGATTAATGTTGTCAAAGCATCCTTTGATATCACCTTCAAGTATCCATTGTAGTTGATTACGACTTGCCAGTAACAAATGACAAGCTACTGTAGCATCTGCACAGGATCTTTTAGGTCTAAAGCCATAGGAGTGACGATCACTGATCGTTTCAGCTATCGGTTCCAGAGCAAACAGATATAATGCTTGCATGGCTCTATCTTTTATCGTTGGTATTCCAAGAGGTCTTCTTTTGCCATTAGATTTACTGATATAAATCCGTTTTAGCGGAGAAGGTTTATATCCTCTTTGCTTTAACTGCTTTATTCCTTGAAATTTAGCATTGCAAGTTGACCATAGTTGACGATCTACACCCGCTGTGTTTTTTCCTTGGTTTTCAGTTACTCTCTTAACAGCCAAAGCTTTTCCGCTAAAAGAGCGTGTGAGAAGATGTTGTAAAGTTTTTACCTTACCCCATCTTCCTTCTTGGACAGCCTTAACAATACGTCTTTGTAGCCTCACAATAACTTTCTGGCATTTCTTCCATGGCAACTGCTTCCATGCTTCAAAGCTTTTGGTAGATGCACTTACAGGTTTACTTGTAATCATCTGCTTTCCTCCCTTAAGTGGTTAACAAAGTTTCTTGTCACGAGGGACCAAACGGAAGTCTGCTCGTTTTCACGCGAATTAATGTTACAAATTCTATCCATTTCGTTACAAAATGGCATTCGCTTTCTCCATTCTCCTTTACCTGCACTTCCATCAGCATTCCTTGCGGTTTGCTTGCCATGTAGGCGAAAATACAGGCTTACCCTGTTTCTCCAGTCATACAATAGTGGGTTAGGTGGCTTCTCTATACCGGTGGAGTTATTATTTGCGTACATCTAGAAATGAAAAATGTAACTTATCCACATTACCTTTTGGTCAGAGCTTATCAGCATCTTTAGCTCTTTCATCGTATCGGTACTTATAAAGCTTCACTTACGTTCACCATACCACTAGCCTAGCCCTCCAACCACATGATGCTTGCAGTTTATGCCCCTCTCACGATTGAGCATCTTCTTTTTCAAGAGGAGGTTCATTGTCCGCATCGCTTGGCACCAACCGGTTGCCCGATTCGCACTGATGCGTAGACTCAGACGGCAAAACATCTGGTTTAATAAGTTTTAGAATCCTTTCAGTTTCTTTCTGAATGAATTCCTCTCCTTTTAAACAATATGACCGAAGACTTTCAGGTCGCACCATCTCTCAAATGTATCAGAGGTCCTTTTTCTTTTTATCGTGAACTAATTAGCCATTTTTATAAAGCTCACTTTCAAAATATTTATTGATTGCATATTCTACTAATACACTGAACATTCCTATTATTGGAATAAAAAATAATATACCTATAAACCCAAAATATGAGGTGCATATGACAACTCCTAAAATAATGATAGTTGGATGTATATGAACTTTTTTTCCTATTAATAAAGGCACTAATATGCTTGAGTCTATTAATTGACCAACACTAAATAATAGCAAGACAGCAGTACTTTCAAACCATCCACTAAATTGAGTAATGGCGCTCAAAAATCCGATAATAGTGTATAATAATGGCCCTATATAGGGTATAAATGTTAATGTTCCTGATAAAATTCCAATAGCTACAGAATGCTTCAGCCCAATTATGCTAAGGCCCACGGAGTAAAAGATCATCATGACTATACATACGTTTAACTGTCCCTTTAGGTAATTAGATATAATGAAATCTACTTTGGAAAAATAACCTGCAGCTTTTTCTCTGTAAAGAATGGGAATTAGTTTATTAGCCTTTTCTACAATTGCAGGCCAATCACGTAATACATAAAAAAATACCACAAGCGTAATAGCTATTAATGATACCATGTAAATCAAATTAAAGCTTGAATTTAGCACTTGAATTATAAGATTACTGCCCATGCTAAGAGCATTTATAAAATAAGATATATAATCACTGTAATTTTCTACTAGATTTTTAGACAAGTGATCAAATAAACTATCTTCAGTTTTTATATTAAGAAATTCTAGCACAGAAGGAATCACTTTAAGCTTTAATGAAGGTATCTTATTCACTAAGAAATTTAATATTAAAGTAATTTGAAAATATATAATAGGTAAAACAAATGTGATAACTAATATAAAAGCTATCAATAAGGTAAGTATTATAAAAACTACAGAACATGAACGTGGTATTCTATATTTTTCAAACTTGGTTACTAGCGGGTTAAATAGATGTGCAACAAAAACAGATATTAGACACGGAACAATCATAGGACGCATCAAAAATAATGCCCCTATTATGAAAAGCAGTACACAACAAATAGTTATATGACGTTTTTGCATGTGTTTAGAATAGTTAATTTACCGAAAAATATACAGTTTTTTGTAAGTACTATCTATTCATTATTTTATTAGGCATGAGATCAGCCAAATTTTCACTCAATTGCCAACTAGATAAAACTCCGTTATGCGGGTTATCTGTAAAGCCTCTCAGATTAACGATCTTAATCGAATTTCTATTTAACAATAGATCATCTACTGCCTTTGCCAATTGTACAGGATATGGTATTAAGGTGTCTCTTTCATGATTAATGACTACTATTGGTATATTATCATTTTGTAGCTTTTGTATATTGCTTACTATATCAAAATCTAAATTTAGGACCTTAAGCATCTTTTTCAATAAGCATGAGGGCAGTACACTTAAAATTTTTGCTTGAGGAATTGGAAAATGCTTTATTGCATTATGAAAAGAGCTGAAAGTGCTAGTAAAAATAACGCCTCCAAGTTTAATATTTTTGTCTGTAAAATATTTTAATACTTCTGATGCAACTGCTCCTCCAAAGGAATGGCCGAAAAGTATGATGTTTTCAGGTTTTACACCCTTGTCCATTAATTCATTGATTTTTTTTATCGAAGACTGAGATAAGCTTTTATTCTTATTTATAAATGGAATCATGAGTATTGATATAGACAAAAAAGTGCAAATCAAAGCTGCTAATATTGCTGAATTCGCTGTCCTAGACGTCATTGGGTTGGTAAATAATATCAGAGCGGGTGATAATATGGATATTCCTAAAAATAAGAAACTAGCTATTGCGTAAGTTATATAGTTTTGAAATGCAATTGGGTATTTATGTGCATGAGTGTAGAAATTAGACCTATGGAGATATGTAGATCTATCTTGTATATACCTGGACGCATTTTTATAATTATCACCTATTCCATGAAAAAATATAAGATGTATCTCATTTTCTTTATTATACTTAGCAACGTGCATTATTTCCCTCTAACATATATTACACCTAGTAAAAGAATATTCTTTTTTGAGAATTGGATCAAACTTTTTTAAAATGCTAGATAACTTGTATTAACAACGAAAATGATAAGCATGTACACTAACAGACTTGAGGAATACAAGATAGCAGCATTAATAGTTGCAGCAGGAGTAGGCAGTAGATGCAATGCCAAAATCCCTAAACAGTATATAAAACTGGCAGGTAAGTCTGTTTTATTTCACACAATTAGAAAATTCTTAGCTAATCAGTACATAAGTTACATAAGAGTGGTAGTAAATGAAAATCAAAAAGATTTCTATAAAGAAGTTACGTCATCAACTATAGATACTAAATTGCTGAGTCCAGTATGTGGAGAAAAAAGCAGGCAGAGTTCAGTTAAACTTGGACTGGAGAGTTTGCAAAAGATCAATCCAGATTTTGTTATTATACATGATGCTTGTAGGCCTTTTGTATCAAATATTCTAATAAATAACTTGATTGAATCTATGATTAATGGTCAATATACAGGAGTAGTTCCAGCAATAGAAGTCGAGGATACTATATCGTTGGTGAGTAATAATTTCGTTGAATCTACGATTTCAAGAGAAAAACTTAGAGCCATACAAACCCCTCAAATTTTTAATTTCAGAGAATTATTATCGTGCCATCAGTCAGTCAAAGAATTTACTGATGATTCATCACTAATGGTGGAGCATAAAAAACATGTTGCGATTATTGAAGGTGAGAAAAAGAATTTTAAGTTAACTACAAAAGAGGATATCAATATGGCAAAACTTCTCTTTGGAGAGCCAAAATTCCGTGTCGGAACCGGTTATGATATACATAAATTTGTTAAAATTCAAAATGATGCTAAGAGCTTTATAAAAATTTGCGGTGTGGAAATTGAGCATAATATGGCAATAGAGGCACATTCCGATGGTGATGTTGCAATACATGCAATCGTTGATGCAATACTCGGAGCACTAGGATGTGGCGATATAGGAGAACATTTTCCTCCTAATTCCTCTAAATGGAAGGATTGCAATTCATCTCATTTTCTTGACTTTGCTGCTAAAAAAGCACAGGAAAAAGGATATAGCGTGTCTAATTTAGATATTACTATAGTTTGTGAAGAGCCTAAAATATCGCCTTACAAAGCAGGAATGAAGGAATTCATATCAAAAATATTAGAAATTAATGGTGAATTCGTAAATATCAAAGCAACCACAGCGGAAAAATTAGGTTCTATTGGAAGAAATGAGGGAATAGCAACGTATGCTTCTGTGCTATTGCGTGCAAATTTTTATTGAAGGTAGAAACGAAATAACTTACTTGACAAACTCCACCATTTCACTTCCATTGCAAGGAAAGTGGGAAGGTTTGTCAAGAAATTTCTATGAGCTACTTTCGACATTAATAGCTGATTCAAGTCTTCTATTCAAAATTTTCAATATAAAATCCAATTCATTTGAGTTGTTATAACGTATCATGACTTTACCCTTAGAATTACTGTCATTAATTTTGATCTTTAAACCAAGCTGAGAAGATATAGCTCCTTCTAATGCTGCCATATCTTGATTTTTAGTACAATTATGCTCTTTTCGGTCGTTATTTTGTTGTAAGTCTTTTATCAATTTTTCAGTTTGTCTAACGCTCAGGCCCTGAGAAACTATTCTTTCTGCAATACTTTCCGCATTTTCAACATTAATCAATGCTCTTGCATGACCCATAGACAATTTTTTCTCGTTGATCATTGTTTTTACTCCATTAGGGAGTGACAGCATTCGTATCATATTGGTTATGTGACTGCGGCTTTTACCTAAAGTTAAGGCGAATTCTTCGTGTGTATAGGAGAATTCATCTATTAGTTTTCTGTACGCCTCACCTTCTTCTATTGGATTAATATCTTGCCTCTGTATGTTTTCAATTATCGATACTTCTAAGCATTCCTTGTCATTTAAATCTTTTATGATGACTGGCACACTATCAAGATTTGCAATTTTACTTGCCCGCCAACGACGTTCCCCTGCTACTATTTCATAACCTTCATTATTTGGATCTTTGCGCACCACAACAGGTTGTATTATACCATTTTTCTCTATCGAACCTGCAAGTTCTTTTAATGACTCCTCATCAAAATATTTTCTCGGCTGAAATTTGCTCGGGTGTAGTAATGAAATAGGTAACCGATCTTCTTTATTACCATAATTATCGCCTATGAGGCCAGCAAGACCTCTACCTAAGCGCCTATTGTCCTTCACGCTGCACCCTCACTTATCAGCTTTTTCTCTTTACAGATGCTCATGTGTTTCTTTAAAATTTCTTTTGCCAAACTTATATATGCTTGTGCACCAGGACACTTAAGATCATATACAATAGCAGGTTTTCCATGAGAAGGCGCTTCTGATAACCGTACATTACGTGGAATAATGGTCACATACAAGGGGATAATAGTTTTATATACTTTATCATTTAAATATTGGCAAATATCATTTTTAATCTGCTCACTAAGTTTGTTGCGTCTGTCATACATTGTGAGCAATATTCCTTCTATTAACAGGAAAGGGTTTAGGTTATTTCTTTTTATCAGCTCTACAGTCTTAACTAAATGGCTCAATCCTTCCAGAGCGAAAAATTCACACTGAAGAGGAACAATAATCGAGTCAGCAGCGGTCAGAGCATTGATAGTAAGCAGACCAAGTGATGGAGGACAATCGATAATTATGTACTCATAATTATTACGTACTTTCTCTAGCGTATCTTTTAGTACGAATTTTCCCTGCTCAAGTTGTGATAGCTCAATTTCTGCAGCTGATAAGTCAACCACTGATGAAATCAGCGATAGATTTGGAATTTCCTTTATATTGAAAATTGCCGATTCCACCAATTCACTTTCGCTACTCAGCAGTATTTTATATATATTTTTTTCTTCCCTGCTACGATAAGAAATCCCAAGTCCTGTACTAGCATTTCCTTGAGGGTCAAGATCTACCAGTAAAGTACTTTTTCCCACAGCAGCAAAGGCTGTTGATAAATTTATACTAGTTGTAGTTTTACCAACTCCACCCTTTTGATTTACTATTGCAATGATCTTGCTCACGCCTTTTATCTTATGTATAAAATAACTCTATTGTATATATGCAAGAAATTTTTGCATTAGAAAAATTTTTTTGTTGCCAATCATGCTCAAAGTAAACTGCCTTTTTTTGTCTTGTGTAACACACTTTGAACCTTATTTCCTAACTCATTCAGAGTAAATGGTTTGGGTAAAAAATGGAAGTCTTCTATATTGATTTCATCGCTCTTTAAAAAAGCATCCTCTGTATACCCAGAAATAAAAATAACTTTGATGTTTGGCCTATGTATCAATGTTTCTTTAACTATTTCTGGACCACTCACCTCTGGCATGATTACATCAGTGATTATTAGATCTATGTGTTGATTTTTTTTTCTAATGATCTCTAGTGCCTCGCTGCCTATACTCGCTTCTATTACATTAAATCCTTTTCTTGTAAGAGCCTTAGCAGTAAATTCCCTTACTGAATCTTCATCTTCAATTAATAAAATTATACCATTACCTTTAATCTCTACCGGTTTCTCTATTTCTTTACTATCTTCCTCTTTATCATTTTCATCCGATATGTAAACTATGGGCAAAAATATGCTAAATTTAGTTCCATGATTCACTTTGCTAGCAACATAGATGTATCCTTCGGTTTGTTTAATAATGCCATATACAGTAGAGAGGCCAAGACCTGTACCAGAAGTAATATCTTTGGTAGAAAAAAATGGATCAAATGCCTTTTCAATTATATCACTCGTCATTCCACATCCAGTATCAATCACTTCAATCACAACATAATTCCCATGTTCAATCGTTTCCTTATCTGGAGAAAACATATCCTGAGGTGTAGAATTTAATGAATCAACCTTTTGATTAAAGGTTCGTATAGTTAACTCTCCCCCCTTTTCCATAGCAGCACCAGCATTAACTGCTAAGTTAAGCATAACTTGCTCTAATTGTCCTTGGTCAGCCCTAACAGCACCCAAATCGCTACCATAATAAATATTAAATTTTATATTTTCACCTATTAATCTTTTGATCATTTCATAAAGATTAGCTATCGTACCATTTACATTAATAATCTTTGGCTGCAAAGTCTGTCTTCTTGAAAAAGCAAGCAGTTGTCTTACTAAATTTGACCCACGTTTTGCATTTTGCTGTATCTGTATTATATCTCCAAAAGATGGATCGCTAGCTGAGTGCTGGAGTAAAAGCAAATCACAAAATCCTATTATTCCGGTTAATATATTATTGAAATCATGTGCAATACCACCTGCTAATTGCCCTATAGCTTGCACCTTTTGATAATGCTCAAGTTTTATCTCTAGTTTTTTACGTTCAGTATTATCAATAAAATAACAAAGTATGAACATCACTTTATTATGAAGAAACTTATTAAAATATATTTTCATGTTATTACCGCAATTGAGCTGCACATCAAAGGACGCATTATTTATCCTATTACTTGAAAAATATTCACGCACTTTCATATGATAACCATCTGATATCAATGCAAAGATAGAACCATTATTTGACCCCGCAAGTTTTACTAATGCTATATTTTTCTTTATAAAATTGCCATTTATGTCGCATTGTGCAATAGCAATTGACGAATTTGTAAAACAAGGGTGTAGTTGATAATCAACAATATTTGATTCAGTTGGTGTTATAAAGCCGTGTATATAGCTATGATTGTATTTATCACAAAATATAGCAGTACTCATATAAGCCTTAAATGGAGCACCGCTTATAGTAAAAAACATAATTTCATTTTTGGTTATTGTATCGTCATACTTAGATTGAGATATAAAATCATTGATTGAGCTACCTTTTTCCAATTTTTTTAGTTCAAACATGTCTAAAAATCTTTTATTTACAGATAAGATACCTCCTTTTGTATTTGCAACGTAAGTTGCTATATTGTGTTTCTCTATCAACTCTTCATATACCTGCTCTTTGTTTACCTGTGTTGCCTTCAGTACAAAATACCCATTCGGTCTTGCTATTGGGGCTAATGATAAATTTAAAGTCTTATTACTATTTATAGCAATTTGTGGATTATCCGGTATTGGTTCAGAGAGCAAAAGAAAGTTAGATATTCTACTCTTCTTGCTTAATGAAATGCATACTTTTACAGAAGTGTTATTTCTTAACGCATGATAGAGTGATTTTCTGTCTTTTTCTGACACATCTCCTGCTTCAAGAATTTTATCTAGCGTAACATCATCGTTTATGTGATCTTTAAACCTTTCGTAGAACCTCGCATCAGCATAAATAATACCCTCATCTTTATGTAAAATGAGACAAAACTCTGTATTATGATTCAGCGCATTTGCAAATATTGCATTTTGAAACTCTATGATATTAAGTAGATACTTGTAACGTTTTATATTATATGCCACAAAGAGAGTCATTAGAATGCTAATTAATAAATTAATCTCTATATTAACATGCTGACTATATACATTAGAAAAATAGAGTACTGATATTGCTATTGGAGGTAAGAACATAATGACTGCCATCACAATAATTGACATCCCATAATTTCTTAGTATGAAGTCAACTCTGTTCTCTTTTTTGTTATCTATGTATCTTTTACTCATTATTATTGCTTGGCATCCTTGCACATATAAAAATATTCTACTATATTGATTGAATTATTATAGATTTATTAACATCCTTGATGGGTAGTTACTATCCCAATCTAATTAATTCCTGTAAATATAGAGTACAATAATATTAATAAGCCAACAGAAGGCATTATGGAAAAACAAAAGACACAAGCATTTGAATGGTTCTGCGCACTGAGAAACAAGATCACCGAATCTTTCTTATCAATTGAGTTACAGTCATTCACAGAACCAAAAATCGAAAAAAGAAATTGGAACCGACCAGGTGGAGGAAGTGGTGAATCTACAATTATCTTTGGTAATATTTTTGAAAAAGTTGGAGTAAACGTTTCAAGAGTATACGGAAAGCTCGCAGACTCAGACATTAATGAAATTCCTGGTGCAAGTGAAAGCAATGGAGAGTTTTGGGCAAGCGGTATATCTTTAGTGTCTCACATGCAATCTCCCCTTATCCCTGCAGCACATATGAACACAAGGCTGATATATACCTCAAAACAATGGTTTGGTGGAGGAATGGACTTTACTCCAATTTATAAAGATGAGGGAGATTGCAAGTATATTCACGAATCAATTAAAGCAACTTGCGATGAGTTCAACATCGAATATTATCCGAAATTTAAAAAGCAATGTGATGATTACTTTTTTTTACAACATAGAAAAGAGCCACGTGGTATTGGTGGAATTTTTTATGACAATCTAACTTCTGGCAACTGGAAAAATGATTTTGAGTTCACAAAAGCAGTAGGTGAAGCCTTTTTAGAAATTTACTTACACATCATACACAAACATATGCAAAAATCTTGGACAAAAGAACAACGAGAAGAACAATTGATAAAACGTGGCAGATATGTGGAGTTCAATCTTCTTTATGATCGTGGTACAAGGTTTGGTTTAATGACTAATGGTAACCCCGATGCAATTATGATGTCGATGCCGCCTCTTGTCAAGTGGGTGTGAAAAGCGGTTATTAATATAAAATAAATCGTTATAGTTTAAAATTGTACCACAATGGTGAGCTTTTATATAGAGGGGTACAATCATGGGTATAGTAGATAGTTTTTTAATTAAATCCGCTAGAAATAGCAATATAAGAGGCGTGAGGCTAGCTTTAAGTCTTCATAATATAGTAAACAGCTTTGAAAAACTCTTTTCTAGAATTAATCCTTTTAGGAACAAGGGGTCATTTGACTTGAATAATGATCAAACTTTAAATCGAGCTTTAGAGTATGCAGTAACAAATCTTGATCGTAATGTAATGACGTTACTTATTAGTGCTGGAGCAAATATTAATGAAATAAATAATAGTATAGGAAATGTAATCCTTCAATACAAAATAGCATCAGAAGCTATGCAGTACGGAGATAAGGACAGTCTCAAAGATCGTAAAGAAAAATGTTGTTTAGTGCTTGGTGAGCTAATAAAAAAAGAAAGAAAAGAAATATTGGAGATTTTGAAACAAACGGAAAGTTGTGACAAGCTTAAAGAGGAAGTAGAGCTAAAATTTAAGGCCAACTCACCTAAAAAACCTCCTAGAATTTTTGAGCATGATGATATTTTACTTTTAAAAGAGCCCATTTATGATGAGGTATATGACGCTAAGGTTAGTAACTCATTAGAAGAGTTGAGCGTATCGGAAGAATCCATTTATGCTGAAGTATATGATTTGCATAAAAGATCTACTGAAAATTTATCATTGAAAGATAGTGGTTATTCTAGTATATCAGGAGAACCTATTTATGAAGATGTAGATGATTTCTCAGAGCAAAAAAAGCCCACTAGCTTAAATCATAAAGAGCAACCAGAGCCTATTTATGCTAAAGTAGATTTATCGAAAAAGAGATCAGAAAGACAAGCAAAACATATAAAAGATAATTCTGGGACTTATCATGGATTAGTGCAGGATAAAGTGAATAATTTGCAAGTAAAACTAAATGAGCAAAGTGCTAATAAGCCAGCGAGTCAGCAAATCAAGACCAAGGCTGGCTTTAACGTAAAAGAAATAAGGCAAAATTTTGAGCGTAGAGATTCTGGATACGATTCTGGCTATGATTCAGATACAAAAGTTGAACAAAAATTAGATTTAGGATCTAAAGCTCCTAAATCTGAGATAGGTTCAGTAAGCATTGAACATGGGGTAATAGGAGGCTGTCGATATAAAATCACTGATATATCACTCTAACTGTGTGATTCAAAATAATTGAATTGACTTTATATGTATAATCGATATAACTCAGTTAGATTCAAGTCGACTCTTTCGTCTAGTGGTTAGGACACCACCCTTTCACGGTGGTAACACGGGTTCAAATCCCGTAAGAGTCACTCAAACAGAATGCAAATAACTAAAGTTTTGAATGAAAAAAATTAGGCTTTATGTTGAAGAAGCTTTATCACAAAATGTAAGTTTGGCTCTTCATCCACGACAAAGTCACTATATTTACAATGTAATGCGGCTTAAGAAGCATGATAACATCTATCTTTTTAATGGAAAGGATGGAGAATGGTTAGGAGAAGTAGTGAATATATCAAGTAAATCGACAAAAATTATAATAAAAGAACGCACTAAACAACAACAACATGAAAAAAATCTATATTTGTATTGTGCTCTGGTAAAAAGCGGCGCCTTAAGCAACATAGTAAGACAAGCAACTGAAATGGGAGTAACCTGCATTCAATTTATTTCAACAGAACGTACAGTAGTAAAAAACATTAACCTAAGTAGAGCGAAATTACAGGCAATTGAAGCTGCGGAACAATCCGGTAGGACAAGTATACCACAGATTTTTCTTCCTATTAATTTTTGTGAATTATCCGATTCCCAGAATAAAAATTTTGTTTTGTGTGATGAAACAGGTGAAGGACAACCTCCTAATAAAGTTCTAAAAGGCAAGAAAAACGTTGCTATTATTGTTGGCCCCGAAGGTGGTTTTTCATCTTACGAACTTGATTCTGCCAATAAATTTTGTCAGAAACTGAGTCTAGGAAAAAGAATTTTGAGAGTTGATACTGCTGTAGTTGCTGCATTAACCTTCACCAATTGGTATAGCTAGATTTTTTAATATGGCTAGTGCAACTTGACACTCTATATAAAGAAATCTGCATTATATTTTTCCTAAAAGAAATAAATGAAACTTGCATTTTTCCGAACTATCGATACTCTTAGTAAAGAAGTCGGGGCGTAGCGCAGCCTGGTAGCGCATTTGGTTTGGGACCAAAGGGTCGGGAGTTCAAATCTCTCCGCCCCGAGATTAGAAAAATTACAAGAGCACTGTAACCTAAGAGCAATTTTTATCAGCAAGTAAATGATTGACAGCAGAATGAAGCTTTTTTCATATAAATCACTGCATATCATATTCTATCGCTCAAGTTTATAAAATAATTGACAATGTTAATTTTCTAATTTATAAATGGATTTTGAAGTGATTACCGAAGGAGGTATAGAGTTTGATTGAAGTATCAGTCCATTATGGTGATGTAGATAGAGCTCTTCCAGTGTTGAGAAAAATAATTCAAAAGGAAGGAAGAGGGCTCAAAATGAAAAAAAAATATCACGAAAAGAAATCAGAGAAAACAGCTAAAAAAAAAGCTGAAGCAAGGAAAAAGAGGTATCAGCAAGAATGCAGAAGACAGCGTTATGGTTGGTAGTTTTTACTAAGGTTAATAATTAGTTATCTTATGAATATTCATGAATATCAAGCAAAGGAAATTTTACACAAGTTTAATGTCCCGGTACCAAAGGGTTTTGTTGCTACATCTGCAGAAGGAGTAGAAACTCAAATAAATCAACTAAAATCTGACGTGTTTGTGGTTAAAGCTCAGATTCATGCAGGTGGTAGGGGTAAGGCTGGTGGCGTAAAGCTAGCAAAGTCAACTAAAGAAGCTCAACAACTTGTAAAGGACATGCTTGGCATAACTTTAGTTACTCATCAAACAGGGCCTAGTGGACAGCAGGTAAGAAGAGTATACATTGAGGAAGGTTCAAGCATTAAAAAAGAGTACTATTTGAGTCTAGTAGTTGATCCAAAGCTCAGTAGGTTAGTATTTATATTTTCCTCAGAAGGTGGAATGGATATTGAAGAAGTGGCAAAAAATTCTCCTACAAAAATTGTGAAATTTGATATTGACCCTGCTACTGGTTTTACAAATCTTGGTAACAGTAAACTTGCCAATAATTTTAATTTGAATTCAGAACAAATAGAAAGAATAACAAATATTGCAAAAAATATATATGATGCGTTTATTACAACTGATGCAAGCCAAATAGAAATTAACCCACTAGTTGAAACAAATTCCGGGGATTTTGTTGCACTTGATGCTAAAATTAATTTTGATGACAACGCTTTATATCGTCATCCAGAAATCGTGCAGCTTCGTGATTATGATGAAGAAGTTAAAGAAGAGATAGAAGCTTCAAAACATGGACTTAGTTACATCAAAATGGATGGCAATATTGGTTGCATGGTGAACGGTGCAGGTCTTGCTATGGCAACAATGGATATAATAAAGTACTATGGAGCAGAGCCTGCTAACTTTCTAGATGTTGGTGGTGGAGCAAGTAAGGAAACTGTCACTGAAGCATTTAAAATTATATTATCTGATAGTAATGTACAAGGAATTTTGGTTAATATATTTGGCGGTATAATGCGTTGTGATATCATTGCAAATGGAATAGTTGAAGCTGCAAAAGAAATAGATATTAAGGTCCCTTTAGTGGTTAGATTATCAGGCACTAACTTTAAAGAAGGAAAAAGAATTTTAGAAGAGTCAGGGCTAAATATTATTGCTGCAGACGAACTTGACGAGGCTGCACAGAAAATAGTACAAGAGGTGAAGTAGAGTATGTCTGTTTTAGTAAATAAAGATACAAGATTAATATGCCAGGGCTTTACTGGTGCACAAGGTACATTTCATTCAGAACAAGCAATTAGCTATGGAACCAAAATGGTTGGCGGTGTAACTCCTAGCAAGGGTGGAAGCACTCACCTTAATTTACCAGTTTTTAATACCGTAGCAGAAGCTAAAGAAAAAACTGATGTGAATGCTACTGTGATATATGTACCTGCTAAATTTGCAGCTGATGCAATACTTGAGGCAATAGATGCAGAGATAGAATTAATAGTTTGCATCACAGAGGGCATTCCTATACTTGACATGGTAAAGGTAAAGCACGCTCTCGCTGGTTCAAACAGTCGATTGATTGGCCCAAACTGTCCAGGGGTTATTACACCCGAAGAATGCAAAATAGGAATTATGCCAGGACATATTCACAGACGTGGACATATAGGAATTATGTCTCGTTCTGGAACTTTAACTTATGAAGCGGTAGCACAAACAACCGCTGTTGGTCTTGGTCAGTCAACATGTATAGGAATTGGAGGGGATCCTGTTCATGGTATGACGTTTGTTGACTGTATGGAGCTCTTTTTAAAAGATGACGATACTCATGGTATTGTAGTTATTGGTGAAATAGGTGGAAACGAAGAAGAGGATGTATCACATTTTGTGAAAACAGAAAAAACTAAAAAGCCAATCGTTGGTTTTGTAGCAGGTCAAACAGCACCTCCAGGAAGACGTATGGGGCACGCTGGGGCTATTATCTCCTCTAGTGGCGGAAGTGCTGGTGCAAAGTTAGAGGTTATGCGCAGTGCTGGGATTGCGATTGCAGAAACCCCTGCTGTGATTGGTAAAAAGGTGTTAGAAGTAATGAGTGTCAGTGCCTAGCCTAGGTCATAAAAACCCTATATCCCCAGTCATCAGTATATTTTTTGACCACTCAATCAGTAACTGACCTCCTGGTAAATGCACTGAAGTTTGTTTAGTAGCCAAACACTTACGAAGTATAGATGCAACAAATGCTGCACAAGCCGCACTACCACATGAAGCAGTAATACCTGTTCCTCTTTCCCAAACTCTTAAGTTTATTTCTCCAGATTTTTCTATTTGTGCAATACTAACATTTGTTTTCTGAGGAAATAATTCGTGATTTTCTAGCTTTGGTCCTAAATTCTGCAATGGTATTTCGCTTATGTTATCAACAAAAAAAACTATATGAGGGTTACCAATATTTACTGCAACTGGCTCTTTCAGCATTTCAAGCTCTATAGGTAGATAAAGGGGATCGCATTCACAAGAAAGAGGAATTTCATTCCATTTAAGCAGTGGTTTACCCATATTGACCTTTATTGATTTATCACCTACTTTAAAACATTCTAAGATACGATTATTTATCAGCTCAATAGTGATATATTCAGTACCTTTTTCTAACATTATCAAATATCCAACACAGCGTGCTGCGTTTCCACACATTTCAGCTCGACTACCGTCAGCATTGTAGATATGCATAAAGCAGTTTGCAGCATTAGACATTGTTATAATTATCACTTGATCACAACTGCCTTGATCAGCAATTTGTCTATAATTCCAGTCTAAATTATTTGCTGAACGTGAGTCTATGATAACAAAACTATTGCCAGTACCATGCATCTTTACAAACGGGATCTTGTCTGTTAGGTTACTTACCATTATAGCAAAATTATATAAGTGAAAATTTTTCTTCTAATTACAGCTGTTTTGTATTCTATAGTTTTCTGTAATGTGAGTGCTAAGTCAATACCGGAGAACAGCAAAATGCTCTTTTGGCAAACTGGAGTTAGAAAGGGAGCAAATGTTTTCAATAGAAAAGTTGATAGTGACTTAATCAAAGCAGCAAAGGAATACAAAATTGGTTTTATTCGTCTTGCTCCTGACAAATTTGAAACTACGCAACGTGACTTCCTCTTAGGCAATGCAGACAATTATCCGGGCCTGATTTCCAAAGACCTGAAAGTTCTGAAAGATGTTTTAGATGCTTTTCATCAACAAAAAATACCAGTAGTGTTAACGATGCTTAGCTTACCTGGATCTAGATGGAAGCAAAATAATAACGATAAAGATGATTTACGTTTATGGTCAGATCAAGCTTTTCAAAAACAAGCAGCAAAATTTTGGCAAGATCTTGCAAGAGAACTTAAGGACCATCCTGCCATTGTTGTATATAATATCTTAAATGAACCACATCCAGAAAGGCTTTATAATACTAACAATTCTGCCATTCATAATGTAGAACAAAGTCGAATTCAGAAAGATTTATTTAGGTTTTATAGCAGCATGGTATATAGCATCCGCCGAATTGACCTAAAAACCCCTATCATACTGGACAGCGCCGGACAGATAAAACCTGTCAAACCAAAAAGAAACTTCCTAGCTGAGTGTATGGCAAATTTTATGTATAATTTTGTAGAGAAGAGCTTTTTGCAGTTATAGCCGAACTGTGCAATGGTGCCTTAAGTGTCCGTAGGACAGCGTGGCTTTGGAGGAACGGTCGAACCACTGATTGAGCCTTTTGGGCTACCTCGATTAGAAGAATGTATAACTCAACCGTCCCAAGCTTAAGCACTTCTCAATTATGGATTATTATATAATGGAGATTAAAAATGGCAAAGTTCAAAAGTAAATTAGAGATCTAATGCAGCAGGAATCGATGTTGGCTCGGCTGTACATTATGTATGTGTACCCGAAGGAAGCGATGAACAACGTATACAAAAATTTAGCTGCTTTACGGAAGATCTCTACAACATAGCAAAATGGTTGAAAAAATGTAAAGTTAATACAGTAGCCATGGAGTCAACAGGAGTGTACTGGATTCCTTTGTTTCAAGTACTTGAATCACACGGATTTGAAGTAAAACTGGTAAACGCAAAACATGTTAAAAATGTACCTGGGAGAAAATCAGATGTGCAAATGGATTCAACAACTACACAGTTACGGGTTACTCCAAGGGTCATTTAGGCCAGATGATCAAATGTGTGTATTGCGTAGTTATGTTCGGCAACGTAAAAATTTAATTGAAAATGCTTCTACACATACTTTGCGTATGCAAAAAGCGCTAACACAAATGAATATTCAACTACATAAAGTTATAAGCGATACAACTGGTGTAACTGGAATGCAAATTATTAAAGCAATAATAGATGGTGAGAATAATCCTGAAAAATTGGCTGAACTAAGAGATGGACGAATAAAAAGTGATAAATCTGTTATTGCAAAAGCATTAGCAGGAAACTATAGAAAAGAACACCTATTTACATTAAAGCAAGAATTTGAGCTATATAATATTTATCAGGAAAAAGTAGCAGAATGTGACAGGAGCATTTAAGAATATTATAAAACATTTGAGATAAAGTCTGATGAGAGTAAAAAGTTAGGTGAAGAGAAAAATAAGCACAGAAAAAGTAAACCAAACTTTGCTTTGCATGAAGAATTATATCGAGTAACTGGTATAGATTTTACCAAAATTCCTGGATTGGATATACTATAGCTCTTTTCATAATAGTCCGAAAAGCTTATAGAAAAGCGGAATCAACAGCATGACGAAAAGATGTGAATAGAGGGATGTTTTTCCTAGCTCTGTTTTTTATAGCAAACCAATAATGCTCAATTTTGTTAAAATCGGGAGAATAAGGCGGTAGATATAAAATTTCTGCGCCAACTCCTTTAGCAAATCTTATTAGACTTATGAAAAGTAGCATTATCAAGGATAACAGTTTGTCCAGGTTTCAAAATCGGTGTCAGAAACTGCTCAAACCATTTATTAAAGATATCCATATTACAGTGGCCTTCAAATGTTAACGGAACAACTATTTTTCTGCCGTTTAAGGCTGCAATCATACTGATTCGTTGAATTTTTTTACCAGATTTTAGAGCATAAAACCTCTGTCCCTTCTGGCAATATCCATAACTCGGTGTTATCAATGCCAGACTCATCTATATAAACTAAGTTTTGAGGTTCTTTTGTTGCTATAATTTTCAAAAATTCAGCGCGTTTTTCTTCGTTTCTTTCTTTGTATCCATATGTCTTTTTTTGCGTGTGAGTCCAATTTTTTTAAGAGCTCGATGGATCGTTGGGATACTAACATTGCTCCAAAGCTTAGCCATTTCCGATACCACCATATTTTTTAGCAAATTCAGTAAATTTATTCCAGTCAGTAATTTTGTGATTATAACCTCCATTTCCAAGTTTTTTTGACTGAAAATCTCCTGTTTCTTTTCTTCTTTGCTGCCACTCCCATAACGTAGTTCTTCCAATTTTAAATCTTGCTGCCACCGTTTCCCTGCTTTCTCCTTCTTCTAGTGCTTCCATTGCTTTTTTTATAACTATATGCTGCTGGCATCCTTACCTTCACTACTATAAAACCTTATTTTACCTCGTTTGGACTATTATGAAAAGAGCTATACTTACCAGATAATCCTATTTTTAAGGTATTGAGAGAGGGGTGGTCAAAGTAAGTTAACTAGTTTTTGGCCACTCATCATAAAAAAATATTTCTTCTATTGGTCTTCTTTTCTTCTTACTTGTTTCAGCGCCATCTTCTTCGTAACCAACCGCTATCACTGACATTACATTAAAATCATCGGATATGTTGAATTTTTCTACTATTTTATCTCTATCAAATCCACCCATTTGATGAGCCATTAAGTTCATAGCTGCAGCCTGTAGCATAAGTGCATAATTTGCTGCACCAGTATCGTGATTAGCCCAAAAATTTTCACCTTTATCAGATTTACGGAAATTCTTAGCGCTTAGAGATATAATTAGTATTTGTGCATCTTTTGCCCACTTTTGATTAGATTCATCAAGGCAATTTAGCAGCTTTTCCCATGCGCTTTGATTGTTCTGTTTGTTGCATATTACGTATCTCCAGGGTTCATCACCAAAACATGAGGGAGTCAGCCTTACAGCTTCCATTAAAATATCCATGTCTTCCTGAGATATTGCTCTTGTAGGATCGTATGAACGTCCGCTGTGTCTTGCTTTCATCAACGATAATAGATCTTGTTTACTCATCATTTTTAATTTAATAGTGCATAAATAATTCATTGTAGCACAATATGAGCAAAATTTAAATTGCAAAACCTCTCATACACATATATGACATTTAATAAGTTATTTTTATTGGGAAAGTATGTTTATAACACAATCTAGCAGCAGATCAACACTGGCTGAAATATTGTCTTGCGTTTTACTTTTATTCTTGATGGCTCAAATAAGCATACCATTGCAGCCTGTGCCTATCACATTGCAAACTTTAGGAGTAATGCTTATTGGGCTTAAATTTAACCGCAGAACAGCATTCTATTCTGTGCTTACATATCTATCACTTGGTGCAGCAGGATTGCCTGTTTTTGCGAATTTTTCTGGTGGTTATCACATTTTTCTCGGGCCAACAGGTGGATATTTGATTGGCTGTTTAGTTGCTGTTGTAGTAATGAGCAGAGTAAATGAATTACTGAACTCTAAATATAAATCATTTATGTGTAATTCTTTAAGTTGTCTGGCGGGTACAGTCGTAATCTTTATTTGTGGTATGAGTTGGCTTACTATTTACGTGGGTCTGAAACAAGCAATAATGGTGGGTGTTTTACCATTCATCCTTCCTGGTTTGGTAAAAATTTTTCTACTTGTAGCAGCTTTGCAGTATTTGAAAAAGTGATAAGGTTTCGTCCTCATCATTTTATGTGCACTCTTGCATTTCAAGGGTATGGATATTCTCAGAGCTTTGTAGAAAATTACAAAAAGATAGCAAGTAAAGTAATTAGTGATCCTAATACTAAAATCGAAGTAGTTGATAATCTTGACACTATTTGTAGTGTTTGCCCAAACCAGACTAAACAAGGTAAATGTACCACACAAGCTAAAGTTTTAGAGCTAGATAGAAGGCATATGGAAATTTTAGGAATAAAAATTGGCGAGATTTTGACCTGGAGTAAAGCAGTAAAAAGAATTAGAAAGAAAATGTCTTTAGAGAAATTTGACTACGCATGTGAGGAGTGTAATTGGCAACCATATGGAATGTGTAGAAGTGCTCTTTTAACTCATTCTAAATAGTATCTGCCAATTAATAATATCTTTATTATTATATTAGATAAGTAATTTAGCATTTATGAATTTGTAATGTGTTGCGTATAGTTCAAAGAAATAAGATTTACTGGTTACGCGCTGCAGCCAATGCCACAACACTAGGATCTATGTTTGTCTGCATGTTAATTTGCGTTGTGATTTTATGGAGGTCTTCTGTTACCTATGCTAGTGAAAATTTGGAGATACAGAAGGTCTTTGATAGTGTTGTCAAGCATATAAAAGCTGATAAAAAATATAAAGATCTTGATGTTCTCGAGAGAAAAAGTGACAAATTTAATATCAAAATTTCGCAGAATTCTGGCAAGAATTTTGACATATACTCTATTTTAAAAAAAGCAAAAGATTCCTTTGAGTTAGGAGATAGTGAAACAGCTACTTCTCTCCTCAATCAGATTATCGCAAGATTTCCTTATCATGAAAGTGCTTTAATTGGACTAGGGAATATCTATTACGCTAACAAAGAATTTAAAAAAGCTGTAGAGATTTACACAAGACTGTTAAAAGAATATCCTAGCAACCCTTATGTATTAAAGAATTTTCTGACGATAATCTCACAATATGATCCTAATTTAGCATTGAGTGAAATGTTGAAATTGTATGATACACTCAGAAATAGCGCCCCTTTATCAGCAAATTTAGGTTTGATCTATATGAAAAAAGGGGATTACGTAAAAGCTAAAGAATATATGAAAGCAGCAATTTCTTTAGATCAAAACAATATTTTTTATACCTATAATTTAGCTGTTATTCTAGATAAGCTCTCAGATTTTAAAAATGCCACAGCATGTTATTCAAAGTTGTTGAACATGTCAAAAAATGCAAGTGAAAGAATACCTTTATACAAGGTAGCAGCAAGGCTAAAATTTATACAACTCCATAGTGCGCACCCAGCGATTCCATAAGAGTTGCTTGTATCGCTATTTTTGTTTACAACAACAACATTGAACTATAGAATTATATCTAGAGGGGCAATTAGCTCAGCTGGTAGAGCATCTCGTTTACACCGAGGAGGTCGGCAGTTCAAGTCTGTCATTGCCCATTAGCCTAGTTGAATATTAATATTACAATTATTTCAATCAAAGTATAGAAAATGCAAGACAACATAGTACCAGTTTCAATAGTGAAAGAGCTAGAGGATTCTTATCTCTCCTACGCAATGAGTGTGATCATAAGTCGAGCTATACCTGATGTGCGAGATGGATTTAAACCTGTTCATAGGCGCATATTATACGCAATGTCGAGGGCTGGGTTCGATGCCGGTAAACCGTATAAAAAAGCAGCTCGTATAGTCGGGGATGTAATGGGAAAATATCACCCACATGGTGACATGGCTATCTATGACTCCTTGGTCAGGATGGCTCAAGATTTTTCTCTTCTTTTACCACTTATTGATGGGCAAGGTAACTTTGGTTCGATAGATGGAGATCCGCCAGCTTCAATGCGATATACAGAAGCAAGGCTCCACAGAGTGTCGCATTTTTTACTAAATGATATTGACGAAGATACAGTTGATTTTAGGCCAAACTATGATGGAAATGAAACAGAGCCTGTTGTACTGCCTGCAGAATTTCCGAATCTATTGGTAAATGGTGCAAGCGGTGTTGCAGTTGGTATGGCAACCAATATTCCTTCTCACAACCTTGGAGAAATAATAGATGCTTGTATGTTATATATAGATAATCCTGAAGTTACTTTGGATGAGTTACTTGAAGTGATGCCAGGACCGGATTTCCCAACTGGGGGAACGATTCTTGGAAGGTCTGGAATAAGATCAGCATTTGCAACGGGTCGTGGATCAATTGTTGTGCAAGGCAAGACTCACATGGAAGACCTGTCACAAGATAGGCAAGCAATAGTGATTGATGAAATACCTTACCAGGTAAATAAAGTAAAATTAATTGAGAAGATAGGTGAGCTTGTAAAAGAAAAAAGAATTGATGGCATAACAGAAATTAGGGATGAATCTGATAAGTCTGGTATTAGGGTAGTAATTGACCTCAGAAGAAATGCTGAAGCAAGTTTTATACTTAATCAAATATTGGGACTAACTCCACTAAGAAGTAGTTTTAGTGTTAACACTTTAGTCCTCAACAACAACAGGCCTGCTTTGATGTCGTTGAAAGAAATTATAGCTGCTTTTATTGATTTTAGAAAAGAAGTATTAATCAGGAGAACAGAGTTTCGTCTAAGAAAAACGAGGGAAAAAGCTCATATATACATAGGGCTCTACATTGCGGTCTTGAGCATAGATGAAGTGATAAAAATCATCCGTGGTGCAAAAGATCCTGCGGAAGCAAGTAGAGAACTTTTAAATAAAGAATGGAAAACTTCAGCTGAGATAAACACAATTATTGGATTAATCTCAGACAGCACAAGCTTTTTGAAAGACGGAGTGTATAGATTAACTGAGCTGCAAACGAAAGCTATTCTTGACATGAAATTGCAACGTTTAACAGGCCTTGAAAAAGACAAATTAGAAGCTGAGCTAAGTTCAATGATCAACCTGATAAAAGAATATATCGCTTTTCTTGGCTCAGGAGAGAAGTTGATGAAAGAAATAAAAAACAATCTACAAGAAATAAAGAACAGATTTACTGTGCCGCGAAAAACTTCAATAGAGGAATCAGATACGGACATTGAAGCTGAAGATCTAATTCCACAAGAGGATATGGTGATAACCGTAACTATGAATGGTTATATCAAGCGTGTGAAGCTTTCTCATTATAGAACTCAGCGTCGTGGTGGAAAAGGAAAGCTAGGACAAGGATTAAAAGAAGAGGATGTAACCACAAAATTATTTGTTGGGAATACCCACACTAGCCTTTTATTCTTTTCTAATATTGGCCGAGTCTATAGATTAAAAGTTTATAAGTTACCTATTGCAGAGCCAACTGCACGTGGAAGAGCACTTGTTAATATATTCCCGCTTAGCGATGGTGAAACTATAACTAATATAATGCCATTACCAAGTGAAAATGACGAAAATCAAAACATAGTTTTTGCTACTGCTCATGGGAACATAAGGCGCAACTCTTTAGCAGATTTTCACTATATTCCAAGCAATGGAAAAATAGCAATCAAGCTCGATGAAGGAGATAAGTTAATATCAGTTAAAGTATGCAATGAAATTGATCATGTTTTTCTTTCAACAAGATTCGGCAAAAGTATCAGATTTGTTGTAAGTGATGTGCGTCAATTTAAAAGTCGCAATTCAGATGGCGTAAGAGGTATCAAACTTGCAAAGAATGACAGCGTGATATCTATGACCATATTAAATGGGATAGGTGTAGCAACAGAAACAAAAGAACTTTACTTAAAAGTTCCACTTGCAAAAAGACTGGGGACTGCAATTAATAACTCCATTGATTCTAAATTGGAAAAGACTTTGAATGATTTAGGAATAGATAACAAACTGTTCTTAAAACTTGCAATGAATGAGGAGTTCATATTAACTATTACTGAAAATGGCTTTGGTAAAAGAACTTCTGCGTACGAGTATAGGGTAACAAATAGAGGTGGTGTTGGTATTACAAATATCCTTACTACCGACAGAAACGGTAATGTTGTTGCTAGCTTTCCAGTTGAACAGGGTGATAATATCATGCTTATTACAGATAAAGGAAAGTTAATTCGTATTTCAGTAAATGATATCAGAATTGCAGGACGTAGCACTCAAGGAGTCACTCTGTTTAAAACAGAGAGTAGAGAAAAGGTGGTGTCAGTAGCGAAAATTGAGGATCCCGATTCCACTGAAAATAGTATTTCCGAAATTGACAACTCTGTTTCTTCTTAACTGTATAGCAAAGGTTAAACAAATAGTGCAAATTTCTATTGATTAATCTATAATATTTAAATTAAAATATATGTCTATGTTCAAGTAGAGATTGATGGATAAGAAGTTAACTAAAAATAAAAAATCATTGACGAATGAGAAGAATAAAAAAACATCTCTTGTTAAAGATTTTGCCAAAAATAAGAGTAGAAGAGATTTTATCACATTAACTACGTGTGCCATGGCAGGTATAGGAGCTGCAAGCGGTCTTTGGCCATTGGTTAAGTCTATGAATCCTTCTGCTGAGGTTTTAGCGATGTCTACGGTTGAGGTTAATCTATCTGATATTCAAGAAGGACAAGGAAAAAAGGTAAAATGGCAAGGTAAGCCAGTATTTATCCGCAAGCGCACAAAACAAGAGATTGAGGCTGCAAGAGCCATAAATGCAGAAAATTTGAGAGATCCTGAATCAGATGAAAAAAGAGTATACAAAGGAAAAGATGAATGGTTAATTATGATTGGAATATGCACCCATCTTGGATGTGTACCAGTTGATCACGCTACAAAAGACGGCAACGGTTGGTTCTGCCCTTGTCACGGTTCATATTATGACACATCAGGCCGAGTAATTGGCGGTCCTGCACCAAAGAACATGGCTATACCTGACTACTTTTTTCCAAGTGAAAATATTGTAGTAATTGGCAAGAAGGCTTAACGGATTTTCATAATTAAAGTAATAAAAGTATATTGCATTTCAAGAAGCACACTGACTTCATAGGCAAAGCTCTTGAAGTCTATCAAGCTAATTTTATACTATGCACATATTCGGGTGATAATTAAGAAACTTGCCTGCCAAATTTTCAGAGTTGACAGCTAAATTTAAAACTTGTTCCTTTGCGTCAGAAAAATTCTGACTAACTTGCTTAAAGTTATTTTCTAACTCTTCGAGGATGGAGCTGAAATTAAAAAAACTTTTCTGCATTTTATCAAGATTTTGAGTTATATAGCTTAATATAGCTCTTTTCATAATAGTCCGAAAAGCTTATAGAAAAGCGGAATCAACAGCATGACGAAAAGATGTGAATAGAGGGATGTTTTTCCTAGCTCTGTTTTTTATAGCAAACCAATAATGCTCAATTTTGTTAAAATCGGGAGAATAAGGCGGTAGATATAAAATTTCTGCGCCAACTCCTTTAGCAAATCTTATTAGACTTATGAAAAGTAGCATTATCAAGGATAACAGTTTGTCCAGGTTTCAAAATCGGTGTCAGAAACTGCTCAAACCATTTATTAAAGATATCCATATTACAGTGGCCTTCAAATGTTAACGGAACAACTATTTTTCTGCCGTTTAAGGCTGCAATCATACTGATTCGTTGAATTTTTTTACCAGATTTTAGAGCATAAAACCTCTGTCCCTTCTGGCAATATCCATAACTCGGTGTTATCAATGCCAGACTCATCTATATAAACTAAGTTTTGAGGTTCTTTTGTTGCTATAATTTTCAAAAATTCAGCGCGTTTTTCTTCGTTTCTTTCTTTGTATCCATATGTCTTTTTTTGCGTGTGAGTCCAATTTTTTTAAGAGCTCGATGGATCGTTGGGATACTAACATTGCTCCAAAGCTTAGCCATTTCCGATACCACCATATTTTTTAGCAAATTCAGTAAATTTATTCCAGTCAGTAATTTTGTGATTATAACCTCCATTTCCAAGTTTTTTTGACTGAAAATCTCCTGTTTCTTTTCTTCTTTGCTGCCACTCCCATAACGTAGTTCTTCCAATTTTAAATCTTGCTGCCACCGTTTCCCTGCTTTCTCCTTCTTCTAGTGCTTCCATTGCTTTTTTTATAACTATATGCTGCTGGCATCCTTACCTTCACTACTATAAAACCTTATTTTACCTCGTTTGGACTATTATGAAAAGAGCTATAACTAAGAAGGTGGCCCACTAAATGCTTCTATGTGGAGGGATTGTTTAAGAAGCTAATGCCTAAAGTAATATTTGGGATATGCAGACGTAAACACTGTAATTTGGAAGGTAAAGTTGTGAATAGTAGTGAATATGTTATGAGCCAACAAAATGTTAAGTATGAATGGAATTTGGCGCAAGCTTGAGAAATCTTCATTTAAGCTACAAAAACGAATTTACCGAGCTTCACAATGTAATGATATCAAGAAGATGCATAATCTTCAGAGGTTATTACTATAGCCCTTCCCATAATAGTCCAAAAAGGTCATAAGAAAGAAGAATCGACAGCATGACGAAAAGATTTGAATAAAGGAATGTTTTTCCTGGTTCTGTTTTTTATAGCAAACCAATAATGTTCAATTTTGTTAAAATCTGGAGAATATGGAGGAAGATATAAAATTTCTGCACCAACTCCTTTAGCAAATCTTATTAGACTTATGAAAAGTAGCATTATCAAGGATAACAGTTTGTCCAGGTTCCAAAATCGGTGTCAGAAACTGCTCAAACCATTTATTAAAGATATCCATATTGCAGTGGCCTTCAAAGGTTAACGGAGCAATTATTTTTCTTCCACTTAAGGCTGCAACCATGCTAATTCGTTGAGTTTTCTTCCCAGATTTTAGGGCATAAAACCGCTGTCCTTTCTGGCAATAACCATAGGTTCAGTGTCCAGACTCATCTATATACACTAATTCTTTAGGTTCTTTTGTTGCTATAACCTTTGAAAATTGAGCTCGCTTTTCTTCATTTCTTTCTTTATATCTGTAGGTCTTTTTTTTCTTGTGAATCCTATATTTTTAAGTGCTCGATGAATTGTTTGTCTACTAATATTGCCCCAGCATCTCTGACTGAGTTTTGCCACCTTGCTCATTTGCAAATTCGGCAAATGCATTCCAGTCGGTAATTTTATGCCACGCTTCCAAGCTTTTTTGATTGAAAATCTCCCGTTTTCTCACGTCTTTTCTTCCACTCATATAAAGTTGTTTTTCCGATCTTAAATCTCTTGGCAACAGTTTCTCCACTCTCTCCTTCATCCAATGCTTCCATTACCTTTTTTCTTAAGTCATAACTATATGCTACTGGCATCCTTACCTTCCACTACTATCAATCCATATCTTACTCTTTTTGGACTATTATGAGAAGGGCTATACTGACAAAATTCATTTTTGTTGCAAATACCCTTTTACAAACCCTACCGTTTGTCTTAAACCAATTCTAAAAAGATTAACGATTATATGCACCAAAATCACAACTTTATCACTATAAATATAGTTGCCACCCTGCATCTTTGGACTATTTTCATACCAATTTTCGATAGCTTCATCGATGTAACGAAAAATATTCCCCTTTTTTCAAGGAATTTGTTATATTTGTTTTGGTTACTGACTTTCATTTTCTGTGGCATATTTTTTCTTCAACAGTTAAATGGCTGTTTTATAATGAATTTTGTCAGTAACTGCCAGTTCTTTTCACTTGAGCGATGCAACAAAGCCATCCCAGTGTCACGCACTGGGATGACAAGAGGAGAACTACTGGGATGGCAAGAGGAGAACTACTGGGATGACAAGGGGAGAGCTACTAAATGACATCTTCAATTTCTGTGTGTCAAGCACTGAAGAGGTCTCTCCTATTTTCTCTTGATGAATAAATCTAAGTAGAGTATAGTAAAAATGCATTTATGTAGCGGTTAATGAGCAATTTAGTTTTAGTCTATATAACTTTTTCAAACTTGAAAGAGGCTAAGGCTATTTCTGAAGAATTGTTAAACGAGAAGTTAATTGTGTGTGTAAATATATTTCCTGAAGTAAATTCTCTGTATTTATGGGAAGGTAAAATTAATAGTAATTGTGAAGTGGTGACAATTATGAAGAGTAGGAATGATCAGGCTGATAAGATTGTAGAAAAAATCGAGGCAATGCATTCTTATGATCAACCAGCCGTTGTGATAATACCCATAGGAAAAGCGAATAAATCTTTTACTAATTGGGTTAATAATGTTATTGATATAAACAATATTGGGGTGTAGCCAAGTGGTAAGGCAGCGGTTTTTGATACCGTCACGCGAAGGTTCGAATCCTTCCACCCCAGCTTTATTAAAGTGTGCGTGAAATGATATCACTTTTTTATAAATTAAGGTTATTTAATTATATACTGGGCAGCTTGAAAGATATAGTTGTCAAGCTATTTCTTTTCACTCTGTATCTTTATACATCGAGCATTATGCTTATGTTTCTCACCAATGGTTTTTGGTATACTGTAGAGTTTAGCTCTTTCAAAAATGCATTTTACCATTTGTATCAATATTTAAAATGGTATTATGAAAATAGAGATGATTTGGGTTATGGAGTTTCTATTAGAATATTAGTAGCGTTTCTTACTCCGCATTTTCTCTACAAATTATTTTCTGGCACAGGCTGGAAGTCTTTTTTCAAGGAGAAGATAGTTCAGATACTCAGAACAAGAAGAAAAATGAGTAATAAACCAAATGGCAGTAGTTATGGTTATAGTAATAAGAACAGTTACGGTAACAATAATCTTCAAGAGGCAGAACGGAAAGTGAATATGATAAAGCAGCTATTAATCCAAGATATAGATGAAGCTATAGAAAAAAGATTAAATGATATTTTTCTTGGTGAGAGGGGTAAACCTCATTAAAAGGGCTTTATCTTTTTTAGAATTGGCTGTATTTTGTTTTTTACGTATAACGGATCGCAATCAGCCAGTATACATGTTTCAACAAAATCTTGACTGAAGTCTGATAGCCAGGAAATTGCTTTACGTTTCTCTACCAAGCTTTCTGTTTTTTTACAGTTACTTGCTGCATCAATCATTGCCTGTGATATCACTGATTGCCACAGTATGCAGTACCTTTGTATATCATCTAAAGTGCTATTTGCTTCGTGATGGTGAAAAAATTCTTTGAAATTGAAGTTATTTGACATTATGTACCTCTTTAAGTTGAAAATTAGAATTTGAAGTAGTGCGAAAGTTGTCTGCTGCAATGAGTAGCCTTTATGACAGTCAGACCGGGTTTTATGTGAGCTATAAATGTTTAAGAAATTATATCTATTCAGATCTATGTGAAACCAGTGCTTCTTTTCTTGTTATCCGAGCTGGGATCCAGGTTGACAAAAGCGCTTTACAACGTTTTGTGTACAAAACACCAGTGTTGCATGACACTATTTGTTCTTATACCCTTTTTGTCTATCTTATTTTGTCACTCTGCTGAACAGATAATTTTCGCCAATAAGCTTTTTACTGAGTTTTTGTTATTGAGCTTGCACAGATCAAAGACAAGTTTTGAGTCAAAAATACCCTTAATATTATAATAAGGGGCTGGTAAAATGTGTCTAGTAAGTTTTCTTCTCTATGCAACTGCACCTCAAGCTAATAATGGACCATCAGGCGTATTACCAATTACATTGATCTGGTTTAATATTTTATTAGTGGGGTAAAAATAATTTTTTATAAACTCCTTATATATAGCTGTTAATTTATGTATATCGTCTATTGATACGCATTCATTTACCTGATGTGCGGTTTTGTTGATCATACCAAATTCAATTACTGGACAAATATCCTTAATAAACGCAGCATCAGATGTGCCACCACTTGTGCTCAGCACAGCATCAATACCGGTAATTTTATTTATCGCATCAAGCATAATATCAGTATTTCTGTCAGGATTAGAGAGAAAAACGTCCCTGCTGTTCTGCATAGAAAGTTTATAATCGTTAGTCACATTGGTGCATATTGCATCAATCATCTTATATAAAACGTCTGGTGTTTGTGTATTGTTATATCGAACATTAAAACCTGCTGCTATTGAACTAGGTATTAGATTATTAGTATTATTTCCAACGTCGATAGTAGTAATTTCGCAATGTGAAGGCTGAAAGTATTTATTACCAGTATCAAAAGTGGTATCTTTTATCTTACTTAGTATCGATACCATTTTATATATTGGATTATCTGCTAGATCTGGGTAGGCAACGTGCCCTTGTTTACCATGGCAAATCAATTTAAATGTTGCAGAACCTCTTCTACCTATTTTTATGGTATCACCTAATTTCTCACTACTCGTTGGTTCTCCAACTATACAAAAATCTATCTTTTTTTGCTTACTTTTCATCCATTCCAAAACTTCCTTTGTTCCATGTTCTTCCGCGCTTTCTTCAGCACTGGTAATCAATGCACTGATTGAACCACTGAATCGAAACTTACCTGCAACTGAATCTACCATAGCAGCAATAAATGCGGCTATTCCACTTTTCATATCAGCTGCTCCTCTTCCATATAGCATTCCATCTCTAATTTCTGGCTTAAATGGATCAGATATCCAATCTTTTAACTCACCTGGTGGTACAACATCAACATGTCCAGCAAAACACAAGTTTGGTACTCCATTTATATATTTCGCATAAAGATTTTTAACTTTATCACCAAACTCTAAAATCTCACATTCAAAACCACTTTTCTTGAGAATGGCTGCTATATGCTCTATTGCCCCATCGTCTTTTGGTGTTATACTTTTAAAAGAAATTAATTTCTTAGTTAGTTCTACAGGGTCAATCTTCATATTAATCTTGAAATACTAACATTACCGTATTGTAAACATTCTATGCGATATTTAAAACAAATATTACAGCACACAGAACAAGTTCTTATTAGGGAAGTAACAGTACTTGCTGATAATATCTATGAAATATGTAGACAATATGGAAATGACATTTTTCTGATTGCAGATGAAAATACAGCAAAACTTTTAAACAAAAACATACTTAATAAAGTTTCTCATTTAATTATTCCAGCCACACCTGTCATTCCAGCGCGTGACTATGATGGATCGCAGTGTCACGCTACTTGGATGACACCAAATAGACTGAACAGAGCTGCTTCTCTCCAAGCTGTAAACCTAGTTAGAAATAAAGCAAAAGATAGTGACTTAATGGTTGCATTTGGCAGTGGCACTGTTAATGATATCTGTAAGTACGCAAGCTATTTAGAAGGCAAAGACTACATATCCTTTCCAACAGCTGCTTCCATGAATGGATATAGCTCTGCAAACGCTTCAATATTAGTTGATGGATATAAAAAATCGTTCGGAGCACATCTTCCAAAGGCAATATACATTGATACCGATATAATTGCCAACGCACCACCACGCCTCACATTAAGTGGATTTGCAGATTTCATCTGCCGTTCAACAGTACAAGCCGATTGGCTATTATCTCATCTATTACTTGGCACAGAATATAATGAACTCCCCTTTAAACTTGTTCGCAATCTGGAGGAAATTTTGCTCAGAGAACACTTGGCACTTGCTAAAAAAGATAAAAGAGTAGTTTTATTACTTATGGAAGCCTTATTGATTTCAGGACTCGGAATGGTGATGTCAAAAGGCAGTTACTCTGCAAGTCAAGGAGAACATATGATAGCTCATGCAATTGAGATGGTAACACAGGATTATTCCTCCTCGTTACATGGGGAAAAAATTGCTGTGACAACGATTACCATGGCTAACTTGCAAGAGGAGATATTGTCAATACGAAACCCGATTACCAAACCGATCACTTTAGATGTAAAACATATAACTCAGTGCTTTGGTAATACCGAATTTATAAAAATTCTAAAGCAGAAGCAAATGATGCAGCAAAAAATTCAAGAGATTATTTGCAAAGAATGGAGTAATATTTCTAGTTTAATTAAGCAAAATTTACTATCTGCAAAACACCTGCAGAAAGTATTTGAAGATCTATCAATTCCGTACTTACCGGAGCATCTTAATTGGAACAAAGAGCAATATTGCAAGGTAGTCAATCTTACATTTGCAACAAGAGATAGATTCACCTTTCTTGACCTGGCTGGTTGTATAGAAAAAAGTTAGATTTTGTGTATTCGTTCAGGAGGGTAGCAAAATAAGATAGACAAAAACACAGTAACAAATGGTGTCATGCAAGTAGCTATCCAGCCTTTCTTAACAACAAAAACTTAGCATGACTTTTGTGCTCAAAAAACTTCTGGATTCCAGCATCAAGTGCTGGAATGACATGGTAAAATATTATTCAAGTAGCCTCTGTCCCAGTACCTATTCGGTGTCATTCAAGTCAACTCTTTTCTTGTCATCCCAGTGCCTAGACACTGGGATCCAGAAAACTTCACTTTAAATGAGTGCATTAGATTGTCTTTATATAGATGCCAGTGTCAGCTACTCGGATGAAATTCATTTAGTTGTCTTTTCTCATCTACTTTACCACTTTCTTGAACGGATACCATTAGCCATTCCCCTGAATAGATACAACAAATGTTGTATCTTTATCACTTCACATACATTATTCCATATACTATATGAACAACTGAAAAAAAACTTCAGTTAATTGACAATGAATCACGTTATTTTGTCAAGTGCGCTGCTATCGCCAAACCATAGCTTAGCTTGAGTGGCTGAGGAGGGATTTGAACCCCCGACCAAGAGATTATGATCCTCCTGCTCTACCACTGAGCTACTCAGCCTAATTAAAAACCTTGCTATATATGTAATCTATATGTTTCATATAATACTTCAAATCAAACAAAGACTCAAGTTTTTCAGAGTCAATAATTCCATGCAAGGATTTATCTTGTTTCAATTCGAACAGAAAATCACTGTTATCTTGCTTTACTTTCATTGCATTATTCTGAACAATTTTATATGCCTCTTCCCTCGCCAAACCACTATTTACCAACTCGAGTAATACTCGTTGTGAAAAAACCAAGCCTTTTGAAGAATTTAAGTTCTTTTCAATGTTTTCCTTATTGATCACCAATTTATCTATCAAATCTGTTAATCGTACTAAAGCAAAATCCATTGCTATACAAGCATCAGGAGCAATGCATCTTTCCACAGACGAGTGCGATATATCTCGTTCGTGCCATAATGCAACATTTTCTAATGCAGGAAAAACATAGCTGCGTATTAAGCGTGAGAGCCCAGTCAAATTCTCACTTAAAATAGGATTACACTTATGCGGCATAGCAGAACTTCCCTTCTGACCAGTGGAAAAATACTCAGAAATTTCTCCAACTTCAGTTCTTTGCAAGTGACGTATTTCAACGGCAATATTCTCTATTGAACTTGCAATCACTCCTAAAACTGAAAAGAATATTGCGTGTCTATCACGAGGAATGACTTGAGACGATATGGTTTCAGGTATAAGTCCCATTTCTTTCGCTACATACTCTTCAACAAACGGATCAACATTTGAAAAATTACCTACTGCACCTGATATTTTACAAATCGAGATCTCTGTTTTCGCGCTAATTAATCTCTGATAATTGCGTTTAAATTCAGCATAAAATCTAGCAAATTTTAATCCAAGAGTTGTTGATTCTGCATGCATTCCATGACTGCGCCCAACACAAACAATATTTTTATAGTCCTCAGCCTTTTTTTTCAGTGCTGCAAGTATATTTTTTAAATTTTCGAGCAAAATATCACATGATTCCTTTAACTGAACCGCAAGGCATGTATCTAAAACGTCAGAACTTGTCATTCCATAATGAAGATAACGAACATCAACTCCCGCTTCTTCAGCAACATATGTTAAAAAAGCTATAACATCATGTTTTACAATGGATTCAATTTCGTTAATACGTTCAATATCAAATTCAATAACATCAGAGAGCTTCTGAGCAACACTATTTGGAATCACTCTTAACTCTGCTTGAGCTTCACACGCTAATTTTTCTATTTTGAGCCATATATTAAACTTATTTTTTTCTTCCCAAATGGAAGACATTTCTTTGCGGCTATAGCGTGGGATCATTTTTGATTTATTTCAATAATGGTGTCATTCCAGTGCATGACACTGGAATCCAGATATAAAAGTATTTGCAAATTATTCAATGGACAACGGATTCTAGAAGCATAAAATAATGTCCATGATGAAATAAACTGGATCCCAGTGTCACGCACTGGGATGACATGAGGGGAGCACTGGGATGATACCAGCTTAGCAATGGAAGACATTTCTTTACGACTATAACAAGGGATCATCTTTGATCAGCTATCATCACCATCAGTAGCTTCTTTACTCGCATCTTGCTCTGCCTCTTGTTGCTCAGATTTCTGATTTTGCAACTTTACTTGCCTCAATTCATGTGCATCTTTTTCAGATCTTACAACGTATATAGTAATTGGAACTATCACTTTACTATGTAATTCTATATTTACTTGATACTCGCCCAAATTTTTGATACTTATTCCACCAAAAGATAAACTATGATGACTTATATCATATCCTTCTTGTAATAAAGTTTTTGCAATTTCACGTGTGGTTACAGAGCCAAAAATCTTTCCATCCTCTGAAGCTTGCTTTATTAATATAATAAATTTATCATGCAGTGATGATGCAAGCACTTTTGCTGCATTTAATTTTTTGATATTTTCTTCTTCCAATAATAAACGCTGTTCCTCTAACTTTATTAAATTTTCCTTAGTGGCTTTCATCGCCTTTTTTTGTGGAAAAAGAAAATTACGTGCATAACCTGGCTTAACTTTGACAACTTCACCAAGCTTACCTAAAGTTGTTATATTTTCCTTTAAAATTATTAACATAAATTACCTAACTTTTTTAGTACAGTAAGGAGCAAGAGCTAAAAAGCGTGCTCTTATAATTGCTAAGCGCAACTTTCTTTGTTTTCTTGCGCACACACCTGTTAACCTTCTAGGTAATATTCTACCATAGTCAGAGGTGAATTTGGACAATAAATCTATATTCTTATAGTCTATGTCCTCATCTTTAGATGCAGTAAGAGGACAGACCTTAGGACGCCTAAAGCCAGTTCTGTTATTTACAGACACGTAAGAATTATTAAAACTATTTCGTCTTTTCATCATTATGCACTTTTCTCCTCAATTTGTTTATCCAGCATGTAAGATTTACCTTTAAAAAACTCATTAACCCGTACAGACAAGTGGCGAATAATATTCTCATTCAGTTTTACTCTACGCTCAAATTCATCCATAATGCTTGAAGTAAAACTTATACACATCATACAGTAATGACCACTTTTCATCTTATTTATTGGGTATGCAAAATCCAATAGACCCCAATATTCATATTTTATCAATCCTGAAGCTTCAATATTTTTCAAAAGCACTTCCAGCGTTTTACTCAATTGATTTGAGTCTACTATTTTAAAACTTTTTAAAACCTCTTGAAGGGGCTTTATTAGATGTTGTGAAATATTTTCCTTAAAAGCATTTACTACATTATAGATAAATGCACTTTTAGTGTTAGCTCCTGGAAGGTCCATAAAATTTTGTTTTATTCCCGTATCACTTAGTTCATTTTTCAATTCTTTATCGATTCTTGACTTTATTTCTTTTAAATTTGAAAAATCTTCTTCCAATTCAACCCATAAAATTTTTGTCAGAGTTTCCAAAAAATCAGAGTAAACAATCAGACTTTTTTTAATGCTTTCAGTACTTGCCTCTAGCTCTTGTTTTGTAACTGTGCTATGTTCTCTTTCTATGAGACCTTTAACCTCCTGAGAAATAACATCTGCTTTAATATTTTTCAACAAAATAGCCAATTCTTGGACCATTTCTTCTACTTCTTGCTGCAATAAGTTCGGTTGTGCTATAAAAGTAAATTCATAGAGATTCACTATATCTTCCTTTAATATCAATTAAACACTTTATTATATAAAACTTTTTTATATAAGCAAGTTATTTGTATTAATTTCTACGCCTTCAATCCAACTTAAGTGAGATATTTCATAAATAGCTTGGGGGGTGATTGAATATGTACCTGGCAACAAGATGCTGACTTTATGTTTTTTGAGAAGAAACTTTAGCATTATTTTGGTTTTGCCTCCATTTTTCAACACTGAATTCAACTCCTCAGCAACTTTTTGCGAGTCTGCACATACAGCAGTTAAAACTAATCCTTTCATTAGAGAAGTAACCTTTTCTGTAAATTCAGATATGTCCTTTCCTGATAGTCTCGTTGTGTTTTCTGAAATTTCAAGATCAATTATCACAAATGCTCCAGGTGAAAATAGATTCCTTTTTTCTTCTATTATTTCATTATTGTAGAATGCTATTTCAGAAACATTGTGGGGATCAGAAAGTGTTAGGATAACAAATCTTCCACGTTCTGAGGTTCTCATACGCACATTTAATATTACACCAGCAGTTTTTATCGTCTTACTCTCTCCGATAAACCCAATATTTAATTTTTTCAAGAGAGTTCTAAACTTTTCAAGTGGATGATTAGTTAAGTAAAATCCCAATGAAAATAACTCATGCTCTAATTTTTCCTCTTCATTAAAATCTTCCACGTTCTCAAGTTTTGGCTTCAGAATATCAAGATTACCAAATAAAGCAGCTTGATTTGACTGCCTATTTTTATTTGCAAAGTAAATCAATGTGTCTATTGACTCGTATAACTGCTTTCTATTTTTGTGCACACTATCGAAAGCTCCAGATTTAATTAAGCTTTCTAGCGCCCTCTTATTTATCATATGACCAGAATTTTGAATAAATTCCCATATGTCCTTATAAGGTGCATTTACTATTCCTTCTGCTGTAGCAAAACCAACATTACGCAAAGCAGCAATTCCGTAGCGTATGTGCTCACCCTCTATTGAAAATTCAGCCTTAGATTTGCTGATATCAGGCGAAAGAACAGCAACTCCACTGAATTTTGCAGCATGATAAAACAAATTCAGTTTGTCTCTATCATCAATGTTGAGATTCATCAAGGCCGTAAAAAATTCTAGCGGGTAGTTAGCCTTAAGGTAAGCTGTTTGGTAAGATATAATCGCATATGCAGCAGCGTGGGATTTATTAAATCCATAACCAGCAAATTTTGCAACAAGATCAAAAATATAACTTGCCCTGTCGTAATCAACACCGTTTTTTGTTGCTCCTTGAACAAAAAGTTCACGTTGTTTATCCATCTCTGCCTTAATTTTCTTACCCATGGCACGTCTGAGTAAATCCGCCTCTGCTAAGCTATATCCAGAGAGAATACGCGCTATTTCCATTACCTGTTCTTGGTAGATTATTACTCCGAATGTTTCTTTTAACACCTCCTCAAGCAATGGATGAATGTAATCTGGCTCTTCAAGTCCATGCTTTCTTGCAACATAAGTTGGAATGTTATCCATAGGCCCTGGGCGATAAAGAGAAATTAAAGCGATGATATCTTCAATGCAGTCTGGCTTTAGTTTGATTAAAGCTTCTCTCATTCCCGAACTTTCAAGCTGAAACACTCCGATTGAATCACCTCTTGAGAGCATTTCATAGGTTCTTTGATCAATCAAAGAAACCGAGGAAATATCAAATTTTTTTTCATCACGATTAATTAAACGACATACATGATCTATTAGTGTTAGCGTACCAAGTCCAAGAAAATCAAATTTTATTAACCCAGCTTTCTCTACATATTTCATGCTGTATTGAGTGATTGGCAGAGCCGAATTTGGATCATAATAGACGGGAACAAAATTTTCTAATTTTTGATCGCATATTACAATTCCAGCAGCATGAGTTGAAACGTGACGATATATTCCTTCGAGCTTTAGTGATATATCAAGAAGCTTTGCAATTACCTCATCACTATCTCGTTCTTTCTGTAGGTTTTGATCAAGCTCTATCGCTTGCGATAAAGTTACAGGATTTACTGGATTAAATGGAACCATTTTAGATATTTTATCCACTTGAGAGTAAGGCATTTGCAATACTCTACCAACATCACGCAATACTGCCCTTGCTTGCAATTTTCCAAAAGTGATTATTTGAGCAACATAACCGTACTTTTTCTGAACATAATCAATAACCAGGTCCCTTTTCTCTTGGCAGAAATCGATATCAAAGTCAGGCATCGATACACGATCAGGATTTAAAAATCTTTCAAAGATCAGACCAAACTTTATTGGATCAAGATCTGTAATTTGTAAGCTCCAAGCAACAATCGATCCAGCACCAGAACCTCTTCCCGGTCCAACTGGAATGCCATTTGCTTTGCTCCAACGAATGAAATCAGAAACTATCAAAAAGTAGCCAGCGTAGTTCATCGAAGTTATTACGCTTAGTTCGTAATTCAGCCGATCGTAGTATTGTTTAAGGTCTATGTCCGTTTCATTTGCAATGCGGAATTCTAATCCTGCAACTGCCTGCTCCCTCAGTTCTTCATTCTCAGTTTTATTTTCTCGACAAGGAAATTTAGGCAAGATAGGCTGCCTGCTTCTTGGCATGTAAGAGCACCGCTTAGCTATCACTGAAGTGTTATGAATTGCTTCGGGAATGTCGCTGAACAGTTCCTCCATTTCTGCCACAGATTTGAAGTAATGCTCGGTAGTTAACTTCTTTCTGTTATTCTCCAGGGCATAACTGCCCTCTGATATGCACGTTAATATGTCATAAGCCTCATAGTCAGACTTATTTGGAAAAAACACATCATTCGTTGCAACTAGTGGTATATTGCGCTGATAAGCAAAATCTATTAAAGCTTCTTCAAGCTCTAGCTCTTTATTCAGCCCATGACGCTGCAATTCAACATATAAATGACCATCGAATGCTGAGAGCAGTCTTTTTATCGTTTCTTTATCTTGCTTCAATAACAGTTGAGCCAATATGCCGTCATATCCACCAGTTAAGGCGATTAGGCCTGAACTTAAATTTAATAGCTCATCAAAATCAACGTAAGGAATATCGCTGTTATTCTTGCACTTTTTAAAAGACTCACTCACCAAGGTGACTAAATTAGTGTACCCTTGTTCATTTTTTGCAAGTAGCAGTATTGATAAATTTTGTTCTAAGTGTCGAACGATAATATTGCATCCTATTATTAGCTGTATTCCCCTACTTGCTGCATATTCTGCAAATTCAAGTGAGCCAAATAAGTTACCTGAGTCAGTAACTGCAACTGCCGGCATTTTGTTCTGCAAACAAAGACCAATCAGCTCCTCAATTTTAACCGAACTCTCAAGCAGAGAATAAACGCTATGAACACGCAAGTGTATGAACATAAAAAACTTTAGATTAGCAATAAAAGGATAACATTAATTTGCTCATAGGGATATGAAAAGGTCTAACACTGAAATAACACCAAAGAGGCTATTTGAATCTAATTTACTATTCACAATCCCGGTTATTAGCTTGTTTTAATTGACTTTTTATCATAATCATGTAATAATTAAACATATCGTTTAATATTGAAGGTAAAATCATGACAGGAGAATATGAATTACTGAAAAAAGTACTGAGGACGATTGAGGTTAAGGAAGGCTTAAATAAAGATAATATAAAAGATAATATAATTGAGGAAATACAAGAAGAACTAAAGAAACAGGATCAAGGTCTATATCAAGAGTGGGAGAAAGATGAATTTGATGTAAATGATGCATTTGATATTCTCCTACGCAGAAATCAGAAGTTATTAATTATAGCTGTTCAGAATGGTTACACAAAGACAGTAGGGGTTTTACTCGAAGCAGGAGCAGATGTTAATGCGAAAGATATGTTGAATCGCACTGTTTTGCACTATGCTGCTTTGTGTGGTCGCAAAGAGATAGTAGAGTTTTTAATCTCAAAAGAAGCAGATGTTAATGCGAAAGATGTGTTGAATTGCACTGCTTTGCACCATGCTGCTTTGTATGGTCGCAAAGAGGTAGTAGAGTTTTTAATCTCAAAAGGAGCAGGTGTTAATGCGAAAAATATTTTTTGGTGCACTGCTTTGCACTATGCTGCTTTGTATGGTCGCAAAGAGATAGTAGAGTTTTTAATCTCAAAAGAAGCAGATGTTAATGCGAAAGATATTTTTAATTGCACTGCTTTGCACTATGCTGCTTTTAATGATCACACAAAGATAAAAGAGGCTTTATTCGGAAGAGGAGCAGATTTTGATGTAGACGAACCTCTTTTTTTACATAATGATGCTAAGAATGGTTGCGTAGGTATAGTAGGGATTTTACTTGGAAAAGGAGCACGTGTTAATGCAGTAGATTTATTTAAAAAGACTCCTTTAGATTATGCTAAGAATCAAGACTTAGTAAAAGCTCTATTAGACGCAGGAGGACGTTCTTTTGTGGAAGAACATAATAATAAGGCAATGATTGTGAAAGCACGTAATAAGGCAATGATTGCTGGTGGAGTGAATACATTATTAGGCACTGCTATAGCAGTGGCACTTTTTACAACTGGAACAATTACAGCTCAGTTGATACCTATAGTTATAGCAGTGGTTGCAGTTACAGCAGCAGCACTGGTAGTTGGTTGTGCTACATATGCGCGGTCAAAGCCTAGTACTAAAGTTGATGGAGCAGAGAAACCATCTGCTGCCTTAATAAATGGACAGCAGGGAGTTACTAGCATTCCTTCATAGTAGAGCGCGTGACGCTGTTTCACTTTATGACGATGTCATTCCAGCGCGTAACGCTGGAATCCAGTCTATTTCATCACAAACATTGTTTTTGACATATACTCCTACAATCTTTTGTTTATTACATGATTTGTTATATATGGATCCCAGTGTCAAGCACTGGGATGACAAGAAAGAGGGCTACTCGGATGACACCAAAGAGGCTACTCGAATGACAAGAAAGAGGGCTACTCGGATGACAACGAAGGTGCTGGAATGAAAGGAGTGTTAGATAAAGCTACTTGTATAACTGTTGCACATCCATAAACTCCTTCTCGTCTTGAACGCTAATGGTAGCGTGAGTGTTGAAAGGTAAAGGGTCATTTATATGTCCATGGCCTACTCCTTTCATTGTAAATACTGGAAAGTTGACACTTTTTGCAAACCTTTCTTTTACAATTTCGACAAGATTATCATTATAACAGTTAACAAAGTCACCGAATATTACTGCATCTACTCCATCAAAAATATGAGCTTGTTTTAGGTGATCTAGACTGCGCTCAATTGAATATGGATAAACTCTTATGTCTTCTAAAAATAGAATTTTGTCTTTTGCATTTATTTGCCAAGCAGTTCCTATACTGTTTTCAACCAAAGTCATATTACCACCGATGATTTTAGACTCTAATCTGCCATTTTTTAGTCTAACTCCATTATTTATCATCTTTAAGTTGTCAAATCTGATAGAGTTGCGTTGGTTAAGAATTAATTCTTTTAATTTTTCAACAGAGCTTTCAGCAACAGAGTTATTTACTATCATTTCTAACATGGTGCCGTGAAGAGTTTGCCAATCATATTTAACTTGCAGATAAATATGTAAAGCAGTGATATCACTATAGCCTATAAGAATTTTTTTGTTTTGAGCAATTCTTTCTTTTTTATCATTGGGTAACTTTTCTAGATAGGGAATTAGCCGAGAAGCCCCTTCTCCTCCTCTGATACACCAAATTATTTTGCTATCATCAGTGAGCGCATTAACCAAATCATTCGCTCTAAACTCATCAGAGTTAGAATAAAATGGGTTGTCATTACTGTATATTTTCTCCGAAATGTGAGGATTAAAACCCAAAGTTTTTACGTATTCTCTTATAGTAGGCAGATCTGATTCTTTTCCTTTCGAAGAAGGAGCAATAATATCAACTTGATTGATTGTGTGTGCAGGATTAGTGAGTAAAAGGCATAGAAAATAAAGAATAAAGGAATACATTAAAATATCTTATGAAACTCTTGCTTTAATATATCATCTAATTCGCAAAGAGAAACTTTTACTCCTAGTTTTTCCATTGATGTAACGCCGTAATCTTTTAGTCCACAAGGAATAATACCCTTATAGTGGGAAAGGTTTGGAGAGACATTAAGTGCTATGCCATGATAAGTTACCCATTTTCTCAAGCGAATGCCAAAAGCTGCTATTTTTTCTTCTACTCCGTTGTTGTTCACCCAAATGCCTATTCTATCTTCCTTAAATTCCCCAAGTATATTAAAGTGTTTTAAAACATTTATGATCCAATTACTTAGGTCTCTGATATATAGTTTTATGTCACATTTGTTTCTTTTTTTAAGATTTAGCATTAAGTATATAATACGCTGCCCTGGACCGTGATATGTATATTTACCGCCCCTGCCTGTTTTATAGACAGGAAACAATTTTTCAATAATGTCATCATCTGTTGCACCGATTCCTGCAGTATAAAGTGGAGGGTGCTGGAGCAGCCATACTAGCTCGTCAGATAAATTATTGTAAATTTGTTGAATTTTTGCTTCCATGAATTTTATAGCATGGTTATAATCAGTAAATTGGTTAGAGATTAGCCATTCTGTCATATTCAATTTCTTTTATTTAATTTTATAATACTTACTTGCTTTTCAAGCAAATTTAGGCTTTTGGTAAGCTTTTAAGGCTTTCCGTATAAAGCTATATAGGGCTTTTGTAACAAAAAAGGAAAGTTATCACCTAATAATAAAGAATTTGACATATATTGCTAGATACGCTAATATTTTTAATAAATACTTAATATTCATGTTAAATTAAAATATTTTGGTTAATTTTGTAGGGGAATTTTATGTTAGGTACAACACAAGAAAATCAAAATGAATTGAGTCAGTTTAATCAAGAACAATGGGATCAATTCGTAAAAGACTTGATTAAAAAGGAAAAGGAAGATTTAGAAGTAGTAAAAGAACAATCTAAGAAAAATAAAAAGGAAAATATAGAAACTCTGGAAAAACATTTCCATGATAGAACAATTCAGCCTATAAGCGAGTTCAAGAAAGTAGGAGAGAAAGAAGCAGGCTGCAGCTCAGGATTTCAAGCAGAGCATGAGTATAGTAACAATGAAGGTGATAAGGCACCTTTCATGATTAAGTCTGTTCTAAATCATACGCTTACAAAAGAGGAAGAACAGTCTAAGTTAGCACAATTCAAAGAATCTTTTTACAAAGGATCAAGAAAAGCTACAAAATTGCAAAATCCTTATTTGCCAGATTTTGTAATAAACAATCTTATTGATCAATTATGGCAGCAAGTAGAAAGCAATATATGTCATGATGACCTCAATATTGCTGATTTTATCAGGGAATATGTTGCTGGTGGTTTATATAAGCTGTTTTTATATGACAGAGCTCCAATTGTTGAATTGGTAACAAATAACGATTTGCCAAAGGAAAGATTTGCTAATCGTAATGATCAATTTAAAGAGCACATTGAGAAAGAGAAATACCAGGATAAGCTTTATCTGAGATCAAAGTTTTTGGACAAATTTACAACATTAATGGATCTTCAGGAAAAAGGCAAAAATTACCAAGATGCAAAAGTTTTGAGAAAATACTGGCTGCTCAAATATTGCTTGGAGAAGTTGACATTACACAATCAGAAAATTTTGGTGTAATAGAAGAGGAGTATGAAAATGCAAAGGGTAAAAAAGTAAAAGAAAAACTCTGGGCAAAAATTGATCATGGTAGGTCATTCTATTTAAGCTTTAGTAATACCAAGGATTATTTACAAAACTTTTTTACCTTTCTGACCGAATTGAGAAGATATGGCATAAAAATAGATCTAGAAAAGCTATCAAAAGAGTTAGAGGATTTTTTTGACTATTATGATCAGAATAAAGAAAAATTTGAAGCTTTAATAGATAGGAAGGCAAGCACTTTAAATCATGTATTGAATCCTAACATGCAATTTAACCTTAGGTATATTGATGGATCCATATTGAATGTTAGGAATTTTAAGTACATGAAAGGAGAATTTAAAGTCCAGAAGATGAAGAAGGTAGGTTTTTCTTTTTCTCTTCCAATTCTTGATAACGATTCTCCAAGTACTAGTTTTAGTGATTACTTTAAGCAAAACTTAGAAACCCAGGTTAAAATGGCAAGAAATCTTACTGGTCCATTGAAAGATCTTGCTGGACCATGGAAAAATTTCGATAGAATTGAAAAGATTTATAGTTACGTAATCAAACCTTCATTCTGTCTATTTGTTCCAACGTTAATAGCAGCTATATTTACAAGTGGAACCTTAGGCACAGCTTTTACTGTAGCTGCAATGATTACAGGAATGTGTATGCTTGTTGGAATAGTGACAAACATTTGTCTTAATGTTTATGCAATGAGTAGCTGCAATAGCAAAATTAACAATCCAAAAGTTGAGGAATACCAAAGAGAGCTTCAGCTTTGATAACAGCTTTTCTGGTTTCTTTAACGATGGTGTAGTTGAAGTAGTCCATGTTTGTCATCCGAGTAGCTGACACTGGGATCCAGCTTTTCATACAATCTAGTCAAAGGTGTTCGTTCTGGTATAAAACAGCTATGCTCACCAGTTAAGTGCGCTATCTACAATTAAATTCTTGGATCCCAGTGTCAAGCACTGGGATGACATCATTCTTGTAACACCAATTGATATAATTCAACTACAATTTCAAATTTTTAACAAAATTTTCAGGAGGCACATATGAATTTTAACATTTTTCAAAGAAAGAAAAGCAGTGAATACTCTGCTTTGCAACTAATGATGGAACCAAGTTGGAGTAGGCGTGATTATGTAAGTTTTGCTGAGGAAGGTTACATAAAAAATGTTATTGCCTTTCGAGCAATTAATATGATCGCAAGTGCTTCATCTTCGGTACCTTTTACTCTCTGCCAGCTTACTGACCAGGGAAAATCACAACTAAAAGCGCATCCATTACTGAAGTTACTTTATTCTCCTAATCCAATGACATCAAAATCGGAATTTATTGAAGGGATTGTGACTTATCGATTAGTTAATGGCAATTCTTATGTATTGATGATTGAGGCGCAGAATAAACCAACAGAGCTTTATCTTCTGCGCCCTGATAGGGTTGAAATTATTCCGGGGAGAAGTAACGTTCCTTATGCCTATCGTTATACCGTAAATAACAACAGTTATGACTTTAAAGTTGATAAATTGACTGGGCGTTCAACAGTACTGCATCTTAAAACCTTTAACCCTTTGAATGATTGGTATGGACTTTCACCAATTGAGGCAGCTGCATATAGTATAGATCAGCATAATCAGGCTGGTGCTTGGAATCAGGCAATGCTGCAAAATGGAGCAAGACCAAGTGGTGCAATAGTTGTAAAATCAGAAAAGGATGGAAGTGGTGGAAACTTAAGTCAAGAGCAGTACCAACGCTTAAAAGGACAGATAAATGATCATTACTCAGGTCCTGTCAACGCTGGAAGACCTATATTGCTTGAAGGAGGTTTAGAGTGGAAGGAAATGAGCTTATCACCGAGGGATATGGATTTTATTGAGTCAAAACATAGCTCAGCTCGTGATATTGCGCTAGCTTTTGGCGTTCCGCCGCAGTTGCTTGGCATACCAGGTGATAATACTTATAGCAATTTGATCGAAGCACGTCTTTCCCTTTGGGAACAGACGATTTTACCAACGCTAGAAAATATTATTTGTCACTTAAATTCTTGGCTAGTGCCCAAGTTTGGTAAAGATTTATGTTTGTCATATGATAAAGACGCGATAGAAATTCTAATGGAGAAAAGACAAAAGATGTGGAAATACGTGCAAAACGCAAGCTTCATGACGCTCAATGAAAAAAGAGAAGCTTTTGGCTTGCCACCGTTACCCGGTGGTGATAAGTTGAATTGATATTTATATAGTGTAGATATTTATACTAAGCTGTAATAAACTGGGGGTATTTTATGTATCAAGAACAAGGAAATTCAGTAAGTAATTCTCGATTTACTCTTCCTCATATAGAATTGTTATCGACATGCAAAGCGAATGTTAATGCAGCAGATCATAAGGGCGCTACTCCCTTACATTATGCTGCTTGCGGAAACCGCTTAGAGGAAATGAAATTATTGCTTAAAAACGGAGCGAGTGTTAATGCAGTAGATCATAATGACGCTACTCCCTTACATTATGCTGCTTGCGGAAACCGCTTAGAGGAAATGAAATTATTGCTTAAAAACGGAGCAAATGTTAATGCAGTGGACAATTCTGGTTTTACTCCTTTGCATTTGTCTGTTTGTGAAGGCTACACGGAGATAACACAGTTATTGCTTGGAGAGACAGAGAGTCCAAGCACAAGCTGCAGCGACGCAAGCATTGAGAATGTACAAACAATCAATCAGTCTTATCATTGGTGAGAGTAGAACATCTTTTACTAAGGTCTAACTTAAAGATAGATGGTCCCTTAAATCCTACATCTAAATGAGTTAACTATTTTTCTTGCTAACTAAGGTGTTGTAAATTTGGTCTACATCAAAACTCATCTTAGGGCACCAAATAGGGCCATCTAAGTGTGCCTCGATATAAAGAGGACTATTATGATTTGGTAGTATGAAAAAGAGTCTGAATATAGAAATTAAGGAGAAATTAGATAAGATTAAATTAGAAGAGATAGAACCTGATGCTTGATCGATACTAAACTGTGAACTAGTTGAACATACACCACTGTTAATACTTACTTTTCCATTAATATTTTCAAAAAGCGTACTGCCATTATATATATCAACGTAAGCAAGCTTGGAAATTTCAGGTTTATTCTTACTGCTTAACAACTTAGTGATGAATGAATTAAAATCCACATTTGTAAACTCTATTTTCTGTGCTTGAAAGTTTACATTTCCTGATAAGTTACTAGCCCAATCATCAAAGCTTGTCCCTTGAGTTTTGATTTCACCACTTAAGCTTATCTTGCCATTTATGTTATTAACTCCTATAACTTCCTTGGTGTCCAAATTTGCAATAGAAAATTTTGTGTGAATTGAGCCTGCTTTTAGATAACCCTGAAAAAACATTTGTCCATGTTCTAGTATGTAACTTATCTGTTTGATAGTGATAGTGTTGTTTCTTATCACTGTATCCAAGTTAAAATCTTTTAAGACGTTTTGCCCAATTTTAAATTCTGTAGTTTTGATTTCCACGTTTGCATCAAAATCTCCTTTCTCATCTAAAAAATTAAGCTGCTTTGTTGACCATTGAATTTGATTTATTTCATTTCTTGAGTTTCTTTTTACCTCTAATAGTTTTGGTAATTTAAAGATATTTCCATTAAATTTATTACCTGTAAGGTTTACGTCTAATAAAGGCTTAGTGTATTTTTGATCCACTAATATTTTTACACTACCGGTAATGTCGAAATCTTCTCCGAATAACTTTATTTTATCTGCAACTAGCTTGTTCTCTTGTATTTTTAATGAAAAATCCAAATCTTCAATTTTTGTGCCATTGAATATAGAATCTTTAACACTAGTTCTTATATTTACATCATATTTAAGATTTTTCAGCCATTGCACTTTGCTGAATAATGAATAATCATATTTATCTATATTAATGTTATGTATGCTAAATTTGCTATCGATCATATTGTGTTTTTTTGTGTGATTTACCTTAATTGATCCTTGCCAAGATTCTTTGTTATTTAGCAATCTGATATCTGAAAGAGATAATATTCTAGGTGCTAAATATAGTTTAGAACTTGCTGTAAATTGACTTTTCTCTCTTTCTTGCATCTTGATAGAAGGTAAAATATGTGAGATGAACGACTCACCCTTTATCAATATATCACCATTAAATTCAGACAAGTTGCCATTGTTTGAAACTCTTCCTGATAAGCGAGATATATTATTGGTTCCAGGAAATTGAAGAAGAGTATCAACGTTTATTTCGCCATTAGCAAATTTTAGCGTAGCATGAAATTTGTCCAATATCCTGTTTTGATATTGAATATTTGAAGCTTCCATATTAAAATCCAAGCTCAGGTTCTTTGGCACAACCTCTCTAAAAGATTCTAAAAGACCCTTCATATCTGTTGTTTTGTGTGAGCCGTTTTTTAGGTCGACTTTACTAAAACTAATATTGATATTAGTATGATCACTTTTTCTATCATTTTGTATTATACCAGTGCCTTGCATGCTTTTGGACTCAATTTTTAAATCAGTTGCCGTAAACTCGCTTTCATTGAGATTGATATTGGATGATATCTCAATATTTTCGCTGGGAATCACATAAGAAAGGAAGCTAAGATTAATGATTTTTGCTAAATTGCTCACAGAACCGGAACTGTTATTGATTGTCAGTATTAAATTACCCTGTTGATTTCTATTACCTTTAAATAGCAAATTTGCAAAATTTGAATCAACACTAATGTGTACATTATTTTTTGTGACATTAACCTTTCCAGAAAAATCGTAATTGTTGTCACCAATCTGTACTTCACCAAAAAACTGCTTATTTTTTTTTATAGCAACTTCCTTGATGTTAATAGTATCGGCGTTAAAACTTATTTGGCTGTCCTTTATTAATATATCAACTATATTATCATTGGCTTTCGTATTTATAATATTAAGTAAATTTTCTTTGTTGCTTTTCATGCCCAAAAATGAGATTGACTTTGGTTGCAATGAAAATGAAAACAACGATGGCCTTATTTCAATTTTTTTTGCACTAATTAAATCTGATAATTTTTGTTCCTTGTTTTTGTTATATTGTACATATACATTGTAAATAGTAAGTTTTGGAGTAATGAGCGAAACTTCAATTTTTCCTCCAACATGTACTTTAGCATCATACGTCTTCTCTAACTCTTTTACGATATATTCTCTGTAGCCACTCCAATCCTTAAAAGTTGCAGCAACGTGCATGAGAATTAATAGAAACAAGATTGATGATATGGCGTATAAAGAAAGTTTCATAATAGACCTCTCATTCCAGCATCCCTTCTCTTCTTGTCATCCCAGTCTGGGATCCAGGAAATTTGATTAGACATTAAGTTAATTAGCAAAAAAGTAGCTATTCTTATGTTAAAACACAGCATTTTTACATGAGAAGCTGGTCTGATGAGCACTGGGTTCCCAGTGGAAATTGCTCTCAAACCACAACACTCATACAGTTGTGTGTGTGACACTGTGATCCAGCGTGACTTAAATAAGGTTTTCCAGATTATATAATCAACAAAATTTCTGGATCCCAGTGTCAAGCACTGGGATGACAGGAATAGGTGCTGGGATGACAGGAATAGGTGCTGGGATGACAGGAATAGGTTATGGGATGAAAGGAGTGGATATTGGAATAGTAGCTGAAATGACATATAGCAATACAAAGGGTGTAATTTATACATATTTCAAATTATTCAAATTTCCTCTAAAAATTAGGTAAAGAGTGCTAGAATAAATAATAACACTCAAAGCTATTAAAGTTACTAAATAAACAATACGAGCTAGCCCTCTATCGAAAAACAACCCTGCTGATAAGTAATTAGAGAGATAAAGAACTATTGACATAACCAATGTTGCAGTGAGAATTTTTACAATATTTAGTAATAATGCTTGGCTAATCTTATACATCTTATTTATTGTTAAATAATTAATCAATAAAATAGAATTTATCCAAGTGGAAATGGAAGTAGCAATAGCAATTCCTATATGTTGGTATTTGTTCATTAATATGAGATTTAGTATTACATTAATTCCAAGGCACGTTAATGAGAACATAGTTGGTATTTTTAGCTTTCCCCTAGCAAAGAATGTGGGTAGCAATACTTTATTTATAATAAATGCGGGTAAAGAAAGAGAAAATGCTACTAATGTAGGAACAGTTTGCTGCACTGCATAATAATCAAATCGGCCGTAAGAAAAAAGCGTAAGTAAAATTATGTCAGGAATAATGATAAAAGCAGCAGTTATTGGCATAATTAATATTAACCCTATATTAAGGGCCTTGTTCTGTATTTTGACTATATTCTCAGTATCATTTATTCGTTTTGAAATCAGAGGAAGAAGTACTGTACCAATTGCAGTGCCAATTACTCCTTGCGGTAGTTGATTTAGTCTATCGGCATAATATATATAAGAAACTGCATTTGGTATAAAACTCGCCATGATTGTGTCAATCCATACACTTATTTGTATTACACAATTGTTGATAATTGCAGGTATCACACGTTTAAAAAATAATTTTACTTCGTTACTTAATTCTAAACTAAAAGAAAAGAAAGCCTTTAATTTGTATGCACTAAATATTATTAAAAGTAGCTGCAAAATCCCTCCAATCAGGACAGCTATAGAAAGGTTATGAGCCGGTGTTTCAATGTAAGGTAAAAACAAACTGATGATTAAACAGAGGTTCAAAATGATTGGTGAAATAGCTGTTGAAGCAAAATGCTGTTTTACTTGCAACATTCCACCAATAAGTGATGCGATTGACACGAAGATTATGTAGGGCATCATAATTTTCGACAAAGTTACAGTAAAGGTAAATTTATTTTGGTCAAATCCAGGAGTGAAGATTTTGATCATGTAAGGGAAGAAGGTTTGTGTGATAAGGCAAAAAATTACTAGAATAATAAACGTAATGGATATTACACTACTTGCGAAATTAAATGCCTTTTTATTATCATATGACTCTGCAGAGTATAATGGTATGAATGAGGTAGTAAATGCTCCCTCTGCAAAAAACGATCGAAATAAATTAGCAAAGCGAAACGAGGAAAAGAATATATCTGCAAGAGAAGTTGCACCAATAACTGTAGCAATCAATACATCTCTTATTAGCCCTAAAATTCTTGAAATAGCTGTAAAAAAACTAAATGTGAAAATACTTTTAAACATATCACGATTTCAATACGATTAACTATAATGCTAAAAGCATAAATGAAAATGTTTATTCGCTAAACTTAAAACTCTATGCAAAAGTAGGTAGCTTAAATAATTAATTGACTATTTATGCTTGTGTGTTAGAAATTTTATACCTTGGCGGGCGTAGCTCAGTTGGTAGAGCGTCAGTTTGTGGTACTGAATGTCGCCAGTTCAATCCTGGTCGCTCGCCCCACTAAAAATTTCCACTTTACATAAATATAAACATTAGATATTTTTGCACGTCCGTTAGCATTCCTTGTTGCTTTAGTATTTAGATGGCGGAGGGGAAGTTTGCGATTTAGAGTAAAAATGATGCCTATTAATTAGTGAGAGGGATTGTATGTATATTTGTTTGTTAGCTTATAGTATAGTGTCAGCACTAGGAGTATTAGCTTGGTGGTTAAGTTTTGACACTTCATCACCTTTAGCCATAGGTGGAATTGCTGGTTGTATAGCTCCAGCATTGATTGCGATTTTTCACGTAGGATGTTTGCTATATAAGTTTTGCAAAAGAGATCCTATTGAGGAGGATCATGGAAAAGTAGCAAATTTTTTGAGTTTGATGATATCTACAAGCGCTGCAATTGGAGTTACACTTGCTGGAAGCATAGCTGCTATTTTTCCTAATCCAAAAATAGGATTTACATTAATAAGTGGAATGATAGGGCTGATAGCACCGATTTTAGGGCTTTTTGCAACTGTAGCTATAGTGCATTGTGTAGATGAAACAGCAATTAAATCTGCAGTAAGTGCAATTTCGATTACAGATTCTACATATGTCAAAATATCTCAGGAAGAAGAAGTAGATGAATGTATTACCTTTCCGGAAGAAGAAGTTAATAAAAGTATCATCTTTCCCAAAGTTGAAAAAGTTTTTTCTGCGAGAGAGACGGCAGTTTGAGCTAAGTTAGTGTGCAATGTTGTAATCTGTAAAATTTGACATCAATCACTGATAGTTGGAATATTATAGAGTAGGAATTACTCAAGAAGATGCATAAGTACGATGTAGTGGTAGTAGGTGGCGGTCATGCCGGGTGTGAAGCAGCTACAGCTGCAGCTCGCCTTGGTGCAAACACACTACTTATAACTCACAAAATTTCAACTATAGGAGAGATGTCTTGTAATCCAGCAATTGGAGGAGTTGCAAAGGGTGTTGTAGTTAGAGAAGTAGACGCCCTTGATGGAATAATGGGGAGAGCTATCGACCGAGCAAGCATACACTCGGTCGTTTTAAATGGCAGCAGAGGCGCAGCGGTATGGGGCCCACGTGCACAGGCAGACCGAAAATTATACAAAAAAGCAATACAGGAAATTATTCTAAATTATAACAACTTGACAGTAAAAGAAGAGTCAGTTGACGATTTTCTTATCGAAAGTGATAGCAATGGAGAATCTTATATAAAAGCTGTAATAACAGACTCAGGTGAACGTATACTGACAAGCAGAGTTGTTTTGACTACAGGGACTTTTTTACGTAGTGTGATTCATATAGGAGAGCAAACAACTCCTTCTGGAAGAATGGGGGATAAACCTGCAATAGAGCTTGCAAACACGCTAAAGAAGTATGATTTTAAACTGGGCAGATTACGTACCGGAACTCCACCGAGGCTTGATCGTGGCACTATAAACTGGTCGGTATTACAAGAACAAGTGGGTGACAATCCACCTACACCATTTTCTTATCTTACAGAGAAAATTAACCAGCCTCAGGTTTCATGTTTTATTACTCATACTAATGAACATACACACAAAGTAATTCGAGAGAATCTTCACAGATCAGCTTCTTCATATTTAGATAACGTTATTGCACCAAGATACTGCCCATCAATTGAAACTAAAGTTAAAAAATTTGCAGAAAAAAATAATCACCAAATATTTCTAGAACCAGAAGGGATTGATGATAACACTATATATCCAAATGGAATTTCAAATTCATTGCCCATCGAAGTGCAGCATGAAATGATAACGAGTATAAAAGGGCTTGAAAATGCAGAAATATTAAGACCTGGATATGCAGTTGAATACGATTATATCGATCCACGAGAGCTATTTCATACTCTCGAAACTAAGAAAGTTAAAGGACTATATTTTGCTGGTCAAATTAATGGTACCACTGGATATGAAGAAGCAGCCGGGCAGGGAATTATTGCCGGAATCAATGCAGCATTCTCTTTATCTCAAAAAAGTTTTGTTCTTCATCGTACAGACTCATATATCGGTGTAATGATAGACGACTTGGTCACTAAGGGAATTGCTGAGCCTTACAGATTATTCACCTCGCGTGCAGAATATAGACTGGCAATCAGGTCAGATAATGCAGATAGAAGATTGACACAAAAAGGTTATGACATCTCTCTTGTGTCGCATGAGAGATACTCTGTTTTGCAGGGTAAACTTAAATCCATTAAGCAACTTGAGGAGAAATTAGAGAGCCTAACAATTACTCCTGAGCAGCTCAGGTCCTATGGCATTAAAATATCTTATGATGGAATAAGAAAAACAGCATTAAATTTGCTCGGTTATCCAAATATTGACTGGAATAAATTACGAGAAATATGGCCAGAGTTAAACATGGATTCCAGTGTCAGCTACTTGCATAACACCAAAGCACCTCTTCCTGTCATCCAAGTAGCTGACACTGGGATCCAGTACTTGAATGATGATAGAATGGATGCAGTTGACACTGAAAAAAATGTAGATTCCAGCGTCATGTGCTGGAATAACACTATAACTGATAGCATAGCCAAGAATGAAATATATGAAGCAGTTGCAATTGAAGCAAAATACAAGCCTTATTTAGTAAGACAAGAAGCCGATATGAAGTTTCTACAAGAGGAAGTTAATACTCAAATTCCAACTAATTTCAACTACTCACAGATTAAAGGCTTGTCAACTGAAGTGATAGAAAAGTTGCAGTCAATAAAGCCAGCAACAATTGGTATTGCGAAGCAAATACAAGGTATCACTCCAGCAGCGATAGTTAGCATATTAGTGTACCTTAGGAATAAGAAAACGAAAATAGCTGCTAATTCTGCGTAACATGTCAAAAATCGAAGAATTTCGCTCTTTTATGCACGAAATAAATGTTGATGCATTTATGTTGCATACTAAAGACGAGTATTTAAATGAATATTCAAAAGAGTTAGCAGAGTTATGTGGCTTCACGGGAACAAATGGGCTACTTATCGTTACAAAGAGTAATAAGTGCCCATTTTTTACAGATGGACGCTATATCACACAAGCTCGCAGTCAGCTCGATCAGGGCAGTTTTCGAGTATATAATATACAAGAAGAGGATCCACACAAATGGGTAAAAGCAAACTTAACATTGACTACCTCACTGGGTTACTATCCGCAATATTTTACTATGAAGGACATAAGAAAATATGAAGGCATTTGTAAACTAGTACCATACTTAATTAAAAAAGATAGTAGTCATAAAGCACAAACAATAGTCTCACATGTATCTGGTGAGAGTGGTAAGGATAAATGTGAAAGAGTAGCTAAAAACATAGAGGCTGAAGCAGTGCTTCTGACTGATCCAAATTCAATTTCGTGGTTATTAAATTTAAGAAATGAAAGCGCTGAATACACTCCTTGTATATTGGGTCGTGCAATACTTTATAAAAACGGCAATGTTGATTTATTTATTCAAGATAAAGAACATTCAACTATAGAAGCAAATTTTGATAACCATATAAATGTTTTTGATATTAGTGAGCTAGAAAATTCACTACATAAGTTAAATTTGGTGGTGATAGATCCAAGCACGACTCCAATGAGCATTATGAATGCAATAGATCCCTTGTATAACCATTATTTAAATGAAAAATCAGCTTCGGTGTCATTCCAGTGCTTGACCAGAAATAAAAAAGCATGGATCCCAGTGTCAAGCACTGGGATGACAATAAGTAATGAAAGAGGTCTAATAGAAAATAAGCAGATAATTGAGAAGGAGGATCCTTGTTTGATTCACAAAGCAGTAAAAAATCAAACTGAAATAACTGGAGCTATAAGTGCGCACATCAAAGATGGAGTAGCAGTTATAAATTTTCTATATTGGCTTGAAAACAATATTGACAGTGAAATTACTGAGCTTGAAGCTGAAGAAAAAGTTTTAGAATACAGAAAAGAGCAGAATTTGTTTAAGCAACCGAGTTTTCCAACAATTTCAGCATTCAACGAGAATGGAGCAATCATTCATTACCGTGCAAGCAATAAGACAAATAAAGTCATTCAAGAAGATGGGCTGTATTTAATTGACTCTGGTGGTCAGTACCTTGATGGCACAACCGATGTTACAAGAACTATAGCAATTGGTAGTCCAACCAATGAGCAACGAGCTCACTACACAATAGTATTAAAAGCTCACATTGCGATAGCAAGTGCGGTCTTTCCTTCTGGCACTACTGGTGGAGAATTGGACATATTAGCGCGTATACATTTATGGAAATTTGGAATGGATTACATGCACGGTACAGGACATGGAGTAGGAAGTTACCTTTCGGTACACGAAGGACCGCAAGCAATATCAAGAGGAAATAAAGTGGAACTCATTCCAGGCATGATACTTTCTAACGAGCCTGGTTATTATATTCCAGGAAAGTATGGAATAAGAATTGAGAATCTGATGTATATTGAAAGGCGAGAAAACGTCTTTTTAAGCTTTAAACAATTGACCTCTGTTCCTTATGATAAAAAGCTAATAGATATACAAATGCTTACTGAAGATGAAGTTAAATGGATAAATAGCTATCACCAATTTGTTTATAAAAATATAGAAAATGGCATAAAAGATAAGGAATGGTTAAAGAGAGTATGTGAACCTTTAAAATAGTTAATTTGTCATTTAATCAAGTATTAATATAGTTGTTCTTGTATTGTTTTTAATTAAAAACAATATATAATATTAGTTTCAAATAGGTGTAATTATGACAGATAAAATGCAAGATGATGAATTTATGAAGCAGTACATGGATACTTGCAAAGAGCAAATAGAAAAATTGGCAAGCGACCCTAATTTGCTTCAACAGACCTTAAAGCCATTCATGCAAATGTCTCAGCAACTTATGGCTGGCGGTATGCTAGAAGGAAATATGCCTAGCATGATACCTGATATGGGTGGTATGGATATCAACAAGATGATTGCTCAGATGAAGGAAATGTATGATTACATAAAGAGTAATCACAAAGAGCTCATGAGAAAAGATGCTTCACAAATTCAAGAGCTTGATGATTCCAGCAGAAGATTGAGAGGCTTGGTCAAGAAATTGATAGAGAAAGTTGAAGCTAAGTAGTATTTATTCATATCAAAGAGCTATAGCAGTAGTGAGGTCTTGTTCCTCAAATTTAGTATTACCATAAAGTTAAATATAAACATAAAGGGATGAAGAGATGATTGAACTACAAAGCCAAGAAATTTGTCCAAATGGAAATAAGAAAAATTTGATTATTTTTTTTCATGGTTGGGGTTCAAGTGGCGATAATTTCGCTCACCTTGCTAAAGTTATGAGCAAATTTTTACCCGATTCATGTTTTGTGGTATCGAATGCTCCGTTTGAGAGGGAAATAGGTGATGGTTATCAGTGGTTTAGTTTAGAGGATCGTAGTGAAGAAGCACTATATAATGGAGTGAAAAATGCTGCATCAATTGTAAATCATTTTATTGATACAAAATTAAAGGAGCTTAATTTAAAAGATACTCAGCTTTCTTTAGTTGGATTTTCTCAAGGGGCAATGCTTGCAATACATGTGGCTCTTACCCGGCTTCAGTCTTGTGCGTCAGTTGTTGCGTATTCTGGTAGATTTCTTTCGCCTTCAAAAACTGCACCGGAGATCAAATCAAAACCTAACATATGTATTATTCATGGTGACGCTGATGATGTGGTACCTTTTTCTTCCCTTGATTTAGCGGTTAAAGCTCTGAAAGAAAATGGAGTAAACGCTCAAGGATACCCAATTCATGGATTAGGCCATATTATTAATGAAGAAGGAATAAGGTTAGGGGTTGAGTTTATCAAGAAGAATTTTGGAAATTAATTTCCATGCACTTGTTTTGCTTTGGTTACGGATATGTAGCTAAATTTCTATCGAAAAAATTGCTAAATTTAGGCTGGAAAGTTAACGGTACATCAAGAAATAAAGATATACAACTTTTTGATTATGAAAAGGTTGATCAAGATCTGCTTAAAAGCGTAACGCATGTTTTAGTTTCTATTCCTCCAGACGGCGATGATGTTATGGAGAGATACGGTCATTGTCTGGAGAATATTAAATGGCTTGGTTATCTGTCTGCAACTAATGTTTATGGTGACCACTGTGGTAATTGGGTGAATGAGGAATCTGAAACAAAGCCTATAGAAATTAGAGGAGAAAAGCGCCTTGAGTCTGAAAAGAAGTGGCTAAGTAGCAAATTGCCTGTACATATTTTTCGTTTGGCTGGGATATATGGTCCTGGTAGAAATGCGCTAATTGACCTGCAGCTTGGCAAAGCAAGAAATGTGAAAAAAATTTTTTCTCGTGTTCATGTTGAAGATATATCGAATATTTTATTTTCTTCCATGCAAAATATAAAGCCTTATGAGATATACAATTGTGCAGATGATTTACCTGCTACGCAATCTGAAGTGGTCACGTATGCAGCCGAGCTTCTCAATATTAGCCCTCCAGAGCCAGTTGAGATTTCTTCCGTACCAAATTACGCACGGGGTTTTTATTTAGGGTCAAAAAAAGTAAGCAATACTAAAATTAAAAAAGACCTTGGTGTCTCTCTAGTTTATCCTGATTACAAGGTGGGTTTAAAGAGTTTGTATATATTAGAATAGAGAAAATAGATTGCCAGATGCAAAAATTTTTCTTGAATGTTCCTTGTTTTGATGTAGTACCACTAGGCATACTATTATATAGAGGTAAATATGTTCAGCAATCAATCGCTCCCGGTTGAAAATATTCTATTACATCAAGCCGCTTATAATGGTAACATAAATGAAGTTAGGTTATTACTTAATGTAAAAACTGATATCAATATCAAGGATAAAAAAGGATTTACAGCCTTGCATTTTGCTGTTTATTCAGGACATTTAGACGTAGTAAAGTTACTAATCAGTAAAGAAGCTAATATTCATGCAAGAACTACTAAAGGCAGTACAGTTTTACACTTTGCTGTTGTAGCTAAAAGCAAAGCTATAGTAGAGGAGTTAATTAAAGCGGGAGCTGATCCCAATATAAAAGACTGTACTGATGGTAAGACACCTTTACATATTGCTGCTCAAAATGGACTTGTAGAAGTTGTAAAGGTGTTACTTAATACTCAAGAAATTGAGATTGATGCTAAAGACAATGAATTTGGTATAACAGCTCTGTACTTAGCCTCTCAGAACGGACATACTGAAATAGTTGAACTATTAATTAGCACAAAAAATGCTGATGTTAACATAGTAGATAAAAAAAATAATGTCACACCCTTGTATCTAGCTGCTCAGAATGGGCATGAAGCAGTAGTCAAGTTGCTTCTTGATAATGGTGCTAAGGTCAATGGCTGTAATGTCGATAGAGATCCTTTAAGTGTAGCTATCAAGAATGGCCATAAGAAAATAGTTGAGTTATTACTTAGTATAGAAGGAATAAATGTCAATATTGGCGATAAGATTGGCAATACACCTCTACATATAGCAGCTATAACAGGCCGCAAAGAAATAGCAAGATTACTATTAGCAAAAGGAGCTGATGCTAATATTAAAAACCATTCAGGAGATACTCCTTTACAAATAGCTGAGATAATTGAAAACTCTACAGTTTTTATGCTTGAAAAGGATACAAATTCAGTACTTCTTGTGAAAAAAGGAGTTAAGGAGCTTTTGTCACAACATGTGAAGAACAACAAACCTAGCTCATCAGTAGATAAAATTGACGTATTTGTTCAGCAGAGTAGCAAAATAAGATAGATGAGAAAACTAGTTTGTGACATTGGCGTCCAGTTAAATTTACATGGATTCCAGTGTCAAGCACTGGAATGACATTATGGAAGCTGTGATGACAAGGAAGGAAGCACTAGAAAGAAATGGGTGTCACGCACTGGGATGACATTATGGGAACTGAGATACAAGAAAAGAAACACTGGTTTGACATGCACCTGAACAGATACTCTCAGTAATGTAAATTCAACTTTACCCCATTTGCAACCATCAGGGTTCTTTGACTATAGACCTAACAATTCTTTTCTAATTTCTTCTTTAATTGTATCAATAATCTTTTTATCAAGTTTATTTATTAAGGAATCATCAATACCTGTGATGTCATCTGGATTTTGTATCATTTTTTCAATAGCATCATCTATTTTTTTTACTCTTTCTTTATTAATTTCATCAAATATAGGTTTAATTTTCACATAACCAGGAGCGCCCTTGCTATAACTTTTGCTGCTTTCGTTGATACAACCACCAGCACCATATGTTTTATTCACGTAGTTTTTACTACATTTTGTTACATCTTTATACCCAATCTCACCATTTTCTATATATGCTATTTTATTATCTTTACTAGAGTTTAGCTTGTCCCCTTTCTTAATTTCTTCTTTTAATTTTAAACTTTGTTCATGAATTATTGTATCTTTGTAATTCTTTCCCCCATAGGTTCTGTATGTACCTCCGCCTGCAACAGTAATTAAATCTTTACAAATTGTTTCTGAAGAGTCTCTGCACATTTTTATTAAAGTTGGTCCCCCATCCTTGTTAGATTCATCATCTTCTTGTCCACCACCTCCTTCTGTCACTTTTACTTTAATATAGGGATAATTGGGGTTGATTTTTAGTTTAGCTTTAATGTAATCACCTGGCATTCCTAGTCTACTTACAGTAGACTGAGCTTTATCAGCTATATGACCAGCTTCACCACCTCCCCATGCTTCTATTTCAACGTAATCATACATTGACAGATCATCTGTATAGCCATCTCCAAGCTCATAAAGTTTTTGATCCCTGTTTTCAATAATCTGCTTCTTATGTTTCAATTGTGCTATTATTATTTCACGTAATCTCTTTTTTAAACCCTCTAAATCGAACCTACACAATTTATCAGCATAAAAGACTTCTGTTCTATTTGCTTTAATCGGTTGATTTTTTAATTGTGTGCACTTTTGTATTTCACCTTTCTCGTTTTTTACTGTTTTACCATCCTTATCCTTGCAATCCACTTCCTCATATCTTAAGTAAAATAGTTTATCATTCTTATCTACATACTGTGTTGAGCGACTACATACTCCATCAAAGCAGAGGCAACCATCATCACCGTGATTACAGTTTTTTTCTTCATACTTTCCATCTGTTAACTCATATACTATTTTGCATTTGTCACAATTTTGTTTTGTATCTACCTCTTTATCCTCTTTTGCCATGCAGTTATCTCTAGACTTATTTTCAGCAGGAATGGAAATATATCCTTTTTTATTAAATATTATTTCATTCAGTGCATCTTGTGGCTTTGCTAAAACCTCAATTGTTTCGTTACAGGGAAAATAATAAAGCTGATCAGACTCCTTTGAATAAACAGTATTGTATTTATTGTATCTTGCCCCCATTGATTTTAGCGATATTAGCTTACTTTCTTTTTTAAGAACAAACTCCTCTGGTTCTGGTTGCCACCCAGAAAGGCAGAGCATTTTACTTTTAGAATTTTCTTTATATTTTATTTCTACTTTTGGATATCCTGAGCCATCTAGTTTGCACTTACCATTCTGAAGCTCTTTACATTCTGCTTCGATATCGGGAACATACCCATATTTTTCTAGAACTTCAAATTGCGAATTATTTTTTAATATACCTTCTATTACGCTATCGATGTCGCTTTTACTGTTACTGCTATCAGTTGTTTTTGCCACTATTGCTGGCTTTACTACTTTTAAAGGTAGATGGCCAACATATGTAGGAGAATTTTTATTAACATAAAAAGTACAGATGCCATTACTGTGAGTTCCACGTGCGTCATAAGTACAAACGTTCTCACTCATCTTTATTTTTACTTTTAGCGTATTTTCGCCTTTACCCTCATTAGGCTTTGGTATGCTCACTTCTTCAATCTTTGGAGCAGGTGGCGCTGGGAAGCAGCGAGCAGGAAATTGTAATTTTCTTTCGGACTCTTCTTCCTCAGTACCATAGTATTCAGCGCAGAGCTGACCTTTTTTTCTATAGGTTTTGAGATAATGGATAGTATCTTTAATAGTAAATGGATAAATTGGAGTATTCTCACTATTTGAAAAACCGCGCGGAAAAGGTAGCTCCCTTCTTTCTTTCAGCTCACCAATAATGACTCCAACTCTTGGATGGAAATAATCATTTTCTTCATTTGTTATAGGAACAATTCTAACTTGTGGTGGTGACATCGCAAGTTGTTCACAAAATGGAGGTGGGCCAGGTGCAAGTGGTACAGGCACACATTGTACTTTGGTTTGATAGCAGGTATCGCAAACATTTTCCATATTCCCTGGACGGAAAATATTTTCCCCTGAAAATACTCTAGAGCCCCATGAAGAAATTCCTGACATACAAGCCCCCTTTTGACTACAAGCGCATATTTTAGGGGCATTAACAAATTTTACTTTTTCTTCATCAGTAACACCATCTGCCCATTCCCATTCAAGGCGTTTCGCAATTCCTTCTTTGATTTCTTTACTGTTATCTGTCTTAATTGTTCCATCAGCTAACATTTTATCTCCTTCCCAATCGATAAAAGCTGCTGCAGAAACTCCAGCACCTGTGGCTTGTGTGCCATATATTTTGTGGCAAGATGTTCCACTGGATAATATATAACAGTTGTCGTTCCCTTCGTAATTGCAGACCTTAATCTTTGGATCGAAGTAACCTTCTGGTCCCTGATTATTTACTGCTGTAACTTTAATAAATTGCAATAATTTTTTGTCAAAGTCTAAATCGCTCCACTTGCCTTTAAAAAAATTTGCAATACCTTTTCCTGTTTTATTTCCTACAACCTCAAGTTCAGTATTGCTCTTTACAAAATACGGACAATCAGCATATCCTTGATAAGAAAGACAAAATATCAAGGAGAATATCAATAAAAAATTAAGCTTTACATTTTTCATAGAACGCCGGTAACCACTTACTCACTTTTTCGCCTTTTTCCTTTATTGCTTCATACATATACTTTATAGTCTCTTTATTAGCTGAAAGTACATGTATTTCTTTCATATTCTTCAAATCTAGATTTAAAGTTACTAAACCTTTGTATTGCTTTATCAAAAATAAACCTTCCTGTGTTGGTGTTTGCAAAATGACATTCAGTTCCTCTTTCGACAGAGAAAATGCTTTCATGTATAACCTGTTTGCATTTATGTTCGGCATCAGGATTCTCGTATCGACATGCTTATCTAAATATTGAGTAAACTTGCTAGCAAATGCTAGGTTTAAGTTTTCAGTACTTAGAATTACTACAACATTTAACTTTGTCATTCTTTGCATCCAGTCGTCAAACTCTCCCTCTGTAGGAAAAATATTACTTATCTCCCATGCTTCATCCAAAACAAGTATTGCAGGTGAGCCATCACATTTTGCTTCGAAAGAGTATAAGAAATAGTAAAGTATCACGGACATACATTCTTTTTGCTTAGTGAGATTTGCAGTATTGAGGGATATAGTTTTTGTTCCCCAGTCAATATCTGACTCATCACCATCTTGGAATAAGTAAGCAAATTCACCTTCACCACACCATTTACTTATTTTGCCTCCAAGAAGTAAAAGCACTTCAGAAATTTGAGAAATAGATCGCGATTCTCTTGGTATAGCAAATATAGAATCTACAATTTTTTTTGTCTTTTCTTCTACGTCTACCAAACTTGCATCTGCAACCATCCTTTTGATCAATTCAACAAGCATATTGCGATTAGAAGCACTATCTTCAATGTTCAGTGGGTTAAATTTTAGACTTTTATCTTTATATTTTGGATCAATTATGTAATATTGGCCGCTTACTGCTTTAGTAAATATTATTGATTTTCCAGTATTATCCAATATAACAATCCTAGGGTTAAATTTTCTTGATTCCGAAAGTAAGAAATTGATCAGTGAGGTTCTACCTGAATTTGGAGCTCCAAGTATTGTGGTATGACCATTATTTTTCTTTCCATGAAAGTTAAAAAAGTAAGGACTGCCTTTTTTTGAAAAAAAAACTGTTACTGCTTCTTTCCATCTTCCTCCTTTTAACGTACCTGATGTAAAATCATGCAACATAGCAAAGCTGCAAGCATATTTTTCTAATATATTTTTTGGTTGTGTAACAAAAGCAAAGTTTCCAGGAAGCTGTGCCCAAAAATGATTTTCCATGTGCAGATCAGTTCTAAACATCATCAACCCGATTAACGACATTACAGAGGATAAATCGCTGATATTTTTAGCTAACCTATTCTTATCATCTGCAAAGATTGTAACAATAATTTTCTGTTGACAAAAATCCATAGCAGAAATTTTTTCAAGCTCTATTATTTCATTTATTCCTGAGTTTTGAAGTAAGGTATTGTCCTCACTGATTTGCAGTATATTAATTTGTTTTTTAAATTCTTTTACTGCTTTATTATTACTAGTAAATATTATTATTTCTGTGATGATAAGCTCAGAGTCAAGTTGCAAACACCTATCTATATTTTCTAAGGGGATTTCTCGATATTCCTTTATGCAAAAAATAGAACCAAACTTCTGTTGACCTTCAAACGATGTTTGAAATTTATTGAAACCAAAAGCTACTTTTAGGTTTTTCACATGCTGCGATAGATCCCTTTCACATATTGGATAATCTTTGTGCGTTAATGTAATAATGTAATGGAGAAATTCCATCATTTGAGAATATATTTTGCCTTCACTAGACCTAAGGCCCAGTTTTTTAGCTCCAAAAGGTTCTAAATCTTTTTGAATCAGGTCAGTTATTTTTTGTAATTCTTGATGATTTTTTTGTAAAAATAACTTGTGCCTATTCTTTATCCTGCCAAAAAAAAATGCATTATTAATATGTTTGCCAAAATCACTAAGTAACACCACAATGTATAACTCATTTATATACTGTAGTTTACTATCAACTAGTTTATTAAACCACGTTGAGTGTAGCTGATCGGAAAAGTCTGCAGTTTTATTCCACTGTAAGCTCAGTTTATTGCGCTTACGGACAGTGTGAATCCAAACTGTAAAATATAAACTCTGGATATTTTTTGATATACTTTTTCTAATTTCAGTTCTAAGATCACCATAGTTATCAACTGAAGAATAGTCTTCTAACTTGATTATTTTTAACAATTCCCCCTGTTTTGTTAGTATAGTTTCTTCATCGTAGTGGCAAGCATAAGGGATAAAATCTAAATTAATACTTTCTAGTAACGCTAAATTGTTCTTTTTTTCAGAATTAGAGCTAGTGGCCGGTACTTTTGGTTGCATACAACATTATGTGTATTCAATAAAAAGATAATTAAAAAACATAAAAATACTATCTTAATTTTTATCTTTTTCTTCGCTGTCGGGCTGTAATTTTATATCTTTTGCAAAGTTGAATTTTTCTTTCAAGTAATCTGTTGCTTTTTCTGTACTCCCAAACATCATGATCAGTACACCAAACAGTATCATGAAGAAAATTAGACCTCTGAACACTACTGCAAGTATCACTGTAGCTATACATAACCCTATAATTGTCGAAGGATTCATATTTTCCATAGTATCTTTAACTGAAAATGAAGAAATAAGTTCTTTCAACGTTCCTGGTATATTTTTCAATTCATCACTTGCTTTGCTAGAACATGACATGAAGATAAAACTTAACAGGGCTACAATAGCAAAAACTTTACCCAATTGAATACGCATCAGCTAAATACCTTTAAGATACTCCTTAACTGTAACAATTTTTACATCAATAGGCAAGAACCGAATTCACTTGCTCACCATAAGTAACTCATATTTAACTTTTATCACTGTGTTAGCCCTTTATTATCAACAAGAGGACTCACACTAATGGATATCAATTTACTTGACAGAATATTTGAACAAAATTCAGCAGCAGCAGCTGTAGCAAACACTGCAGCCACCACAAACAGTCCTGCTCCTACTAATCCTGATGTCATTGCTCCTGCAAAAATGCACCCTATTGCTAAGAGAGCAGAACTTGTTACAAGTGCGACGTGAAGGTTTTTGTTATTGAGTTGTTTAATTTTACTATTATTTTCATAATTATTGGATTGCATTGTATCTTTTACCTTACTGCCTGTCACTGAGATCACACAATGAGGACCTTCTTCAGTCTTCTTATAATGTTTAGAAGGGGATCTTCTTCCGCTTGGGCCTTTGGGCCTTGTTTTGTTCGGATGTGCTAATTTTGTTTTTCCTTCATCTTCTAGTTGCAAACTATTATCTTCCTCAGCAGGGTTTAATTTTAAGTGTACACTTTCCTCAGATGAAATGCTTGTTACTGAAGTTAAGCTGTTCCTTCTGCTACTTGATGCCAAGCTAGATGAATTTATTCGACTATCTAAATCACTACTACTACTACTGAGTTTAGAAGTATTTGCACCACTTGGCACTTCTACAGCATTCACAGTTATATTAGGCTTTTCATTTTTTAAATCTTTACTATCAATCGAAAGATCAGATTGACTATTCAATTGTGATTGTGTGATCTTCTTTCTTGCTTGCGGTTGTTTTGATGTAAGAATTGTTGAAGCATCATAACTATCTAAACTTCTCAAGGGATTATATGTTCCAGAGATTCCTTTTCCACTTACACCCTTAGCTAAAGAATCCTTTTCCAGAGGATTAATACCTGAATTTTTGGGAATTTCAACTTCACCAGAAAGAATTTGTTTGTTAAATAGTTCCATAGTATTATTTTGTCTATTTGCTTGATTACTTCTAAGACTTTTCTGATTTTGAATAGTGCTACTAGAATGATCTTTGTCACTACTTTTATTAGTAATCCCTGTAATCTCTAAAATTATTTCTAATATTTTTCCTCTTCTTGTTGGTGATCTTTGTGATGATTTTTCTTCATTGTTAAGTACTGAAGATTTCATTAATTCCTCTGACTCTATCACTTTTGTTTTCAATGCTGGAAGGAAGTTGTCAATATAATATTTATAATATTCTTCTTGTTTTCTCAATGACTTTTCTAATTCAATTAATACGTTGGGATCAGCTCCTTTGTTAAACAACTCTATGCATTTTGCGATAGTTCCATCTCCCTTTTTTAGATTTCCATGATTATGTGTTTTTTTTGTGACCTTTTTGTATATAGCATTGTACAATTGTTGATTAATATCTTCACTCTTCTGATGTTTTGCAAAACGACTTAGCATAACATTTCTCCATACATAACAAAATGTATGAATACCTCTTTAGCGTTAATTTTACATTAAAACTGGGCAGTTATGCCTTATTGCGGATAATTATAGCAATTTGCTAACTATTTTCTTTGCTGATTACTGATTTTACATTTCAACATAATTGCTTGCCTGTTGAACTAACATATCTATCACTTCTTTTACAGGCTTTTCTCTATCAACCATGCCAACACTTTGACCGGCCATTAAAGATCCTGTTTCAACATCTCCATCAATTACTGCCCTTCTTAAGGCTCCAGCCCAGAACTTTTCTATTTCAAGCTGCCCATTTTCTTTTGAGATTTCTCCATTTTGATATTTATCAATAATGTCTCTTTGATGCTCCATAAAATCGTCACTTGCTTTGTTAACTATAGCCCTTACTGGAATTACAGGGAAATCAGCACTAATCTGCACAGAAGATACAGCATTACGCGCAGCTGATTTGATGAATACTTCTTTAAAATTTTTGTGAGCGATTGACTCATTCGTGCAGACAAATAATGTACCTATTTGACAGCCACTTGCTCCCATTTCTAGGTAGTTCACTATCATTTCGCCTCTTCCTATTCCACCTGCAACAAACACCGGTGTTTTCTCATTTTTAAAATGAGGTAATATCTCTTGTGCGAGAACAGAAGTGCTAACAGGACCGATATGTCCTCCTGCTTCCATACCTTCTATTATTAACGCATCTACTCCCATTTTTACTAACCTTTTCGCGAGGCTTAATGCTGGTGCAAAACACATAACTTCAATGCCCGCACTCTTGATTTTTTCTATATTAGGCTTCGTTGGTAGTCCACCGGCAAGCACTATATGGCTTACTTTCGTTTCAATGCACACATCTATCAACTCACTCAACTTTGGGTGCATAGTAATTAGATTTACACCAAATGGTTTGTTAGTTAATTTCTGTGTCTCTATGATTTCTTTTTTCAGTAAGTCTGGAAACATTGCACCGCAAGCAATCACGCCAAATCCACCAGCATTTGAGATTGCTGAAACCAAATTTCTCTCTGAAACCCAGCTCATAGCGCCACCCATTATGGCAAACTCACTACCGAGAAAATTTGTTCCTTTTTTCCAGAGGCTACTTAACATATAACCTATATCATACGTTTAAAAATGTTTTGTTTATCTATAAATGTGTGTTTTAAAGCACCAATTATATGCAAGGCTATAAAGAGTATCATAAAATATGCAAGTATCGAGTGTAACTGATTAGCTGCACTAGCTAGATCTTCATTATGGTTAATTAATAAAGGGATATGGAAAAAATATTTGATCTCTTTGCTAGAAGCAGAAGACATGACATAACCAGATAGTGGCATTAGCACCATCAAAGCATATAAACCAAAGTGTATCGTTTTGCTCGCATTGATTACAAATCGAGAAAAATTGGCTGGTAATGGCGGAACATAAGTAAAGACGCGAAAAAATATACGTACTATAATTAATCCAAGAACGGTGATACCACAAGCCTTATGAACAGCGTATATGCTGAATTTAATTTCACTGCTAATCGGCAAACTTTTCATGTACAGCCCAGAACAAAGCATGCCAATAATAAAAGCAGACATTAACCAATGAATGATCCTTAAACCTAAACTATATTTATTGTCTTTCATTAATTTTGATTACTCTAAAGTAGAATTTATATAGTAGAAAAACTATTTCTCAATCAAAATTATCTATACATAATTTCGCTGCCTTGATCAACATAAGTGCAATAATTGTATGTGACACATAAACATTGTCTATCAGATTATGAAGAAGTGGTGAAGTTTTTGAGAGTTTTTCTATTGTAACGATGAGTTATAGCTTGTACAAGAAGCCTATTGACTTTAAGCACATTTTACCCTATACAATTCCAATACCTTAAGCTACCAAAGCATGCCTGATCTAAAGACAATGATGCTAAATTTTGGCCCTCAGCACCCAGCTGCACACGGGGTGTTACGTCTTGTTTTAGAGATGGATGGTGAAGTGATCGAGAGGGCAGATCCCCATATTGGGCTTTTGCACCGTGGCACTGAGAAGTTAATAGAACATAAAACGTATCTTCAAGCTCTGCCTTATTTTGACCGCCTTGATTATGTGTCACCAATGTCACAAGAGCATGCATATTCGTTATGTGTAGAGAAATTATTGCAGTGCGAAGTTCCGATTAGGGCAAAATATTTGCGTGTTCTATTTTGTGAGCTGACAAGAATACTAAATCATTTACTAAATATCTCTTCCCAAGCACTTGATGTTGGGGCGATGACTCCTCTTTTATGGCTCTTTGAAGAGAGAGAAAAAATACTCGAGTTCTATGAAAGGGCCTCAGGTGCAAGATTTCACGCAGCTTATATAAGGCCAGGTGGACTTGCAGCAGATATCCCAGAAGGTTTGATTGAAGATATTGCAAAATTTATAGAGCAATTTCCAAAGTATATAGATGATGTTGATGAGCTTCTAACAGAAAATAGGATATGGAAGCAACGCACTGTAGGAATTAGTGAAATATCAATAAAACAGGCGCTTGATTGGGGCTTTAGTGGACCAATGCTCCGTGCTGCTGGACTTGCTTGGGACTTGCGAAAAAGCCAGCCATATGAGATATATGATCAGTTAGATTTTGATATACCTATCGGCCAAAATGGTGACTGTTATGACCGTTATTTAGTAAGAATGGCAGAGATTAGGCAATCTATTAGCTTGGTGAAGCAATGCATAGAGAAAATTCCTAAAGGGCCAATAAAAACTGAAGATAGAAAAATTTCTCCACCGCCAAGAGCAGAAATGAAAGAATCTATGGAGGCTATGATTCATCATTTTAAGCTTTATTCAGAAGGATATCATGTGCCAGAAGGTGAGGCATATGTGGCTGTTGAAGCACCAAAAGGTGAGTTTGGAGTATATATAGTTTCAGATGGTACCAATAGACCTTATAGATGTCGAATAAGAGCACCTGGCTTTGCGCATTTACAGGCCTTAGATTTCATGGCAAAAGGACACATGCTTGCTGACATTGCAGCAATTATCGGTTCACTCGACATAGTCTTTGGTGAGATTGATAGGTAATTATTTTAAAATAGTAACTTAACTAATGGTTAAGACATCTTCTATCATAAATTGTATAAATTCATTGCCATTCCAGTAATTCATAGAGATTTTACCCAAAATGGCTTTAACATTACCCTGCATAATAGCAGAGCCGAGCTCAGTATTTGCACAGCGAAACGCAATAGCTTTGACCATAACATTATCGTCAGCAATAAAACATTTTATATGGTCAACTCCTATAACTTCCGGCTTTCTTATCTTTGCCCCTTGAATGATGAATCTTGGTTCAGGATTGCCAGCTCCAAATGGCTCTAAGCGCTGCAGTTGATTCCAAAGGGATAAGTTTATTGCTTTAGCTGTTACTATACCATCAGCTTTTATAGTTTTATCGTTTGTGGAGTTTGCAAATCTTTCAGTAAAAAAATCATGTAGATCACTTATTTTATCTTCTTCAATCGAAAATCCTGCTGCCATACTGTGACCACCACCTTCAATGATTAGGTTGGTAAATTTTGCAGAAAGAACCGCAGCACCAATATCTACTCCAGAAATTGACCTACAGCTTGCTTTTCCTATTCCATTGTTTAAAGATATCACTATCGTTGGTAAGTGAAACTGCTCTTTTAGTCTTGATGCAATGATACCAATTATTCCCTGGTGCCAATTACCACTTACCATTATAAAATTTACACCTAAGTGGGCAAAATTTTCCGCTTGTGTTGTGGCTTCCAAAATAGCCTCATTTTCTAGCATTTTTCTTGCATTATTCAAATCTATTAGTTTTAGCGCGATTGAATGTGCATCATCATCATCATCGGTGGAAAGCAACCTTGCACCGAGCGATGCTTCTCCAATTCTTCCTCCGGCATTTATACATGGCCCAATACTAAACCCTAATCGTGAAACACTTGGTTTTTCAAGGATTCCCAAAGCGTCAAACAAAACACGTAAGCCAACATTTTTTCTTGCTGACATAACTTTTAATCCTTGTAAAACAAAAGCCCTATTTAGGCCTGTAATCTGCATAACATCGCAAACAGTTCCAAGAGCAACCAAATCCAGTAGATCAAATAAATCTGGTTCTTTTTTGTTGGTAAAAAATCCTTGCTCACGTAGGATTCTGTTAAGAGCAACAATTAGCAGAAATGACACTCCAACTGCTGCTAAGTTATTATAAGGAGAGCTCTCATCAAGGCGGTTGGGATTAACAACTGCTACAGCACTTGGTAATTTTTCTGTTCCAAGGTGATGGTCGACAACTATAATATCAAGTCCAAAGACTTTTGCATCTTCTATTGGTTGATATGCAAGCGTACCGCAATCAACAGAAATACATAAATCAATACCATTCTTTTTAAGTTGTAATAAAGCATCTGTGTTCAATCCATAGCCCTCATCAACACGATCTGGAATATAGATTATAGAGCGTGTTCCAATCGCTCTTAGGTACCTATTAATCAATGCTGATGACGTTGCACCATCAACATCGTAATCACCAAATATTGCAATATTCTCATTATTGTTTATTGCTTTTATTATGTGAGAAACAGCTTTATCCATATCAAGGAGGTGAAAGGGATCTGGTAATAGCGATCTGATTAGTGGGTGTAAGAAGTCATGTGCATTTTCTATGTTAACACCACGAGCAACTAATATTCTTGCTAATATTTCTGGCAACTCAAATCTCTGTATAAGAGTAAAAATCTCCCTTTGATCTGCTTCTTGTAACTTCCACAGTGCATTTGTTATGCTGCGTTTTTCAATATCAAGTAGCATATTTTTTGTAAATAAAACTACTTTACCAGAACTTTTACGCTTGTTCTATAATTGTGTTAGACTTCTGTATAACCTAAAGAAAGATATAGGAGAGTGTCACTCGAAAGGAATCACATTTATTTTGACAAAGAGCATCTGTAAAATCTGATACTTCTTCTTGCATAACATGCTCTTTAATTAGTATTATATCTATATTAGCATATAAGTGTGAATATTATATTAGTGTAATTACTTTTTGGTATACATAACAAATTTATGCCTGGAAACAGTTTTTGGTTACTCAAACCTTTTCTACCTTTATTTCATATTCTTTAAAGTATTTTTTGCACTTTCTTTATAAAAACCATAGGTACCAATCGGTTTTTAGCTTAAGAATAAAGGTTAAGTATCTGGAATTCTGGACATAAAATCCTCCTGAAAGATTAGAAAGAAAATGCAGCGCATATACAACAGAATTTGAACACGTGCTGAAGAAGATACACTACGTTTTTTTTTGAAAAATTGACTGAAAAGTCTGCAGATGAAGATAGATTTTTGAGCTCTTAAAATACCTCTACTGTTAGAGTAAGGAAAGCGAGAAGGTTTGTCAAGCAATCTTTATTGGCTGTTGTACTAGAATTCAGTTTTTCGTATAATTTGCTAGAATTTGTGTGAAGAATTTTAAATATGAAAGGCCTATATATTAAAACTTACGGCTGTCAGATGAACGTTTATGACTCCATTTTAATGGAGAATATAGTTAAGCCTTTAGGGTTCAACGTTGTTAGTGATGCAGAACAAGCTGATTTGGTGATATTAAATACTTGTCATATTAGAGAAAAGGCAGCAGAAAAGCTTTACTCAGAGCTTGGAAGAATCCATTCATCACAAAAAAATAAGGAAATGACCATAGTGGTGGCTGGATGTGTAGCGCAAGCAGAGGGAGAAGAAGTGTTCAGAAGGGCTCCTTTTGTTGATATTGTTGTTGGTCCGCAGAGTATTTCTGCTTTACCGGAGTTAATAGTCAAAGCAAGCAGAAGTAAAGGTCATGTAATAAATACTGATTTTCCAGAAGTTGCGAAGTTTGATAAATTGCCAGATGAATGCTATGGCAATAGCCAGGGGTCTTCTGCGTTTCTTGCCATACAAGAAGGTTGTGATAAATTTTGTACGTTTTGTGTGGTACCATATACACGCGGGGCTGAGTATTCACGACCAGTAAATGAAATATTCCGTGAAACATTGAAGTTAGTTGCAAATTGGGCAAGGGAAATCAATTTGCTCGGTCAAAATGTTAATGCTTATCATGGAGAGTGCGAAGGAGAGGTGTGGGATTTAGGAAAATTAATTAGTCACATTGCTAAAATTGAAAAGCTAGAAAGAATCCGCTACACAACTTCTCATCCAAGAGATATGCACGAATCTCTCTACTTGGTACATGCGGAGGAATCAAAACTCATGCCGTTTGTTCACCTACCTGTGCAGTCAGGTTCGAATAAAATATTGCATGCAATGAATAGAAAACACACTGCAGAGGAGTATTTGGAAATAATAGACAGATTTCGCAAATTGAAACCTGAAATCGAATTTTCTTCTGATTTTATTGTTGGTTTTCCTGGAGAAACTGAAAAAGATTTTGAGGAAACTATGAAGTTAGTAGAAAAAGTAAAGTACGCTCAGGCTTATAGTTTTAAATATAGCCCAAGGCCAGGAACGCCAGGGGCGGAAAGAAAAGATCAAGTACCAGAAGAGGTTAAAACAGAGCGTCTTCTTCGTTTACAGGAATTAATTAGCAAGCAACAACTTGAATTTAATCAGAGTATGATAGGAAAAACTATTCCTGTTCTATTCAGTGATAAAAAAGGTAAACACCAAAATCAAATTATTGGTAAAAGCCCATACATGCAATCAGTATGCGTTGATGATCCTGACGATAAATACAAAGATAAAATAGTAAATGTAAGGATATTGGAAGCTCGGCAAAATAGTTTGTTGGGATGCGCTGCCTAATTAGAGAAAAGTGCTCCCATGGTCTCATGTAGAAGCACTTTGTGTGTTTTTATAAGTTTATAAGCTATCTAGATTTAATCCTTAAGGGACTACAACTCTCTGTTACGCAATCATATGAGACTTGATATAATAGATTTGCGGGATTTTTTTTCTTTTCCCACTGATAGTGTACTTTTTCAACCTTTCCAGAATTATTATATTCATAAGAAAGCGATCTCCAAATAACGCTGCTTTTACTATTATTTTTGTTAGCATCGTGAAATTTCTAATAAGGCCAACTGTTATTGTCTTTATTCATCTTTAACTTAAGTAAATAAGTCTGATTTATTAATATGCTGTATAATAATGTCAACACCTATCAATGTTTATAGAAACAGAGTTTTTGAATTTGTAATTTTCTGGAAAGCTCTATATTCTTTGATTTTATCCAGTTAAAATGAATATGAAGTATTATCCTGATACAAGCAGCAGTCCTGATTTTTCATTGCTAGAAAAGGAAATCATAAAATTTTGGCAGGAAAATAAAATTTTTGAGCAGTCAGTCGAGAAACGTTCCAAGGATCATTGTTTTGTATTTTATGATGGGCCTCCGTTTGCAAATGGACTTCCGCATTACGGACACTTGCTTACTGGTTTTATAAAAGATGCATTTGCAAGATATCAAACTATGCTGCAAAAAAGGGTTGAACGCAGATTTGGTTGGGATTGCCATGGGCTACCGGCTGAGATGGGCGCGGAAAAGGAACTTAGAATATCTGGTAGAACTGAGATAGAGAAATTTGGCATTGAAAAATTCAATAATCATTGCCGTACTTCTGTGATGAAATTTTCATCAGAATGGGAGAAGTATGTAAATAGACAAGCAAGATGGGTAGATTTTCACAATGACTATAAGACTATGGATAAGTCATTCATGGAGTCGGTCATGTGGGCATTTAAGCAGCTTTATGATAAAGGTCTGGTGTATGAATCAATACGCGTTGTTCCCTATAGCTGGGCGTGCGAAACTCCACTCTCTAATTTTGAAACAAGGCTTGATAATGCATATAGAGAAAAAATTAGCAAAGCTGTAACTGTTGCTTTTGAACTTTTAGAAAATCCAAAGCAATTTAAACAAAAATGTAGATTACTTGCTTGGACTACAACGCCTTGGACGTTGCCGAGCAATCTTGCACTGGCAGTAGGGGAGGATATTGAGTATTGTATGGTGTTAGTAAATGGTGAAGTCTGCATCTTTGCTGAAAGTTATTTAGAGAAATTTGTCAGCCACTGTGAACAAAGCAATATTCAATATGAAAACTGTAATACAAAACTTAAAGCGAGTGATCTTGCAGGTCTTTCCTATAAACCACTGTTTGATTACTTTAAAGATACAAAAAATGCGTTCCGTGTTTTCATTGCTGATTATGTTACAGGAGAAGATGGTACTGGTGTTGTGCACACTGCTCCTGGATTTGGTGAAGAAGATTTTTACCTTTGCCAAAGCCATGATATTCGAGCTGTTTGTCCAGTTGATAACGCTGGAAAATTTACTACTGAAGTTTCAGATTTGGCAGGAGTTCATGTTTTTGATGCCAATGATACAGTAATCAAGAAATTAAAAAGGCAGGGGAGCTGGTTTAAAACTGAGCAATATATTCACAATTATCCACACTGCTGGAGAACTGACACTCCTTTAATCTACCGCACTATGCCTTCTTGGTATGTTGCTGTGACAAAGTTTAAGGGAAGAATGACAGAGCTAAATAAGAGAGTTAATTGGATGCCAAATCATATAAGAGATGGTCAATTTGGAAAATGGCTTGAAGGAGCGCACGACTGGTCTATTTCACGCAATCGATTCTGGGGTACTCCAATTCCTGTATGGAAATCAGACGATGCAAAATATCCAAGAGTGGATGTGTATGGCTCAATAGCAGAACTAGAGCGAGACTTTAATGTTAAGATAGATGACTTGCACAGACCGTTTATCGATACTTTGACGAGACCAAATCCTGATGATCCAAAAGGAAAATCAGTTATGCGTCGTGTGCCTGATGTGTTTGATTGTTGGTTTGAGTCTGGCTCGATGCCGTTCGCGCAAGTTCACTATCCGTTTGAAAATAAAGAATGGTTCGAGAAAAATTTCCCTGCGGATTTTATCACTGAATATATAGCACAAACAAGAGGATGGTTCTATACGCTTTTTGTGCTTTCCACTGCTTTATTTGACAGTGAGCCATTTAAGAACTGCATATGCCACGGTGTGGTTCTTGATGTGAAAGGGCAGAAATTATCCAAACGTCTGAATAATTATGCGGACCCAATGGAAGTGTTTGACAAATATGGTTCTGATGCGCTGCGTTTTCTTATGCTATCTGGTTCCATTGTCTGCGGTGGTAATTTACTACTCGACAAAGAAGGAAATTTAGTGCGTGATGTTCTGAAAAACGTAATAAAACCTATTTGGAACAGTTATCACTTTTTTACTATGTATGCAAATGCAGATGGAATTAAAGCTGAGATTTGTAGGGATTATCAGAATACTATTGATTGCTACATGATTTCAAAATGTTTTGAAGCTGTGGAAGGTATGCGAGCTTCTATGAACAACTATAACTCTCAGGAAGCTTGCAAAATCTTGACAGATTTTTTTGAAGTGCTAAATAATTGGTATATTCGTCGCAGTCGCGAGCGTTTTTGGAAAAGTGACTTAGATCAAGATAAAACCGACGCTTATAATGTTCTATACACAGTTTTTTATTACATACTACGGGCTGCAGCTCCTTTGTTGCCACTTATAACAGAGACTATATGGCAAGGGCTTAAGTACAAAGAAACATCTGTTCATTTGGCTGATTTTCCACAATTAGATAGATATAATAGTGAACTCATTGCCAAGATGGATTTGGTAAGGGAAATATGTAATGCTGCACTCTCTATTAGAAACATGTTTAACATACGTATAAGGCAGCCACTTGGTAGCATGACTATTTATCATAAGTCTTCCTGCAATTTTCTTGAAGATGAATATCAAGAGATGGTAAGAGATGAGGTGAATGTAAAAGAACTAGAAATAGTAAGTGAATTGAAAGAGGTTGCATCACTAGAGTTAAAATTAAATTTTCCTGTGCTTGGAAGAAAAGTTCCAGACAAAATCAAGAAACTAGTTCAATACGTTAAGGAAGGAAAGTGGAAGCAAGTTGAAAACGAACAGATATTTTTGGGAGATGAAACAGAGAGCTATACTATGGAAAAAGGTGAATATGAACTATTATTAAAAGCAAACAGTGAATATTCTGCTGTGTTTGATAATAACAAAGGAGTTGTTATTCTAAATACTGAATTAAATAATGAACTAATTCTAGAAGGGCTGGCAAGAGATATTGTGAGGCTTATTCAAGAAACTAGAAAACAGGCTGATTTTTATATATCAGATAGAATCAGAGTAATAATCAAAGCAGAAGATGAGAAAATTAAGGAAGCAATAAATACATGGGTTGAATATATAAAAGATCAGACCCTTGCCTTATCTTTGGACACTAATAAAGAGATCGAGGCCGATTTCTATTCTAAGGAATACCAAGGTTTGACAGTTGGTATTAAGTTAATAAAGTTGCAAAGTTAGTAATGTTTATGCTATACTTAAATTGCTTTAAGTAGGGTGGTGATATGAATCAAGTTGTTGCAGATGGTCATAGAGAAGTTATTGATTTAAATAACAACAGTGATGGTTTAGGTAAAGTAGAATCTATTTCCAATGTTGCTTTGGAAGAGGAAGAAGAGTTTTTTGATGCTATGGAAGATGTTTCTAATGTAGAAGAAGGGAATGATTTAGGTCTTGCTAATTCAGAAGAGGAAGAAGAGTTTTTTGATGCTGTAAGTAAGCAGGATTGGTTAATTAAACAAATAGCTGCTTTTAATGTTCCGCTCAGTATATTTCATTATAAAGATTATAATTCTGACTTTTTTACCTCCTGGTATAATATGTCAAGCGAAATATTGAAAGAGATAAACAGAGCTTGCCCAGAGAAGAAAATATTAAATTTAGCTCTGTCAGTTTTAATGCTTCCTTATATTGCTTTTACTGCACTGGGGTTAGTCATATACAGTAGATTTAAAGCAAATAGCAAGACACAAGAAGGTGTAGTGAAAGATAAGACAAAAAAGAGTGAAACAGGTGTGCCAAAAAGATTGGCATATGGCGCTCTTGCTGCAATGGCAATTTTTGTTAATGTGACTGTGCTTGTAGCCTTAATCGTTCCTGCAACAGTTGCTTTGGCTACTTTTTATCTTTTAAATAGAGATTTATCTCACTCTTTAGTTACTGCTCTTAAAATAACTATGGGGCAGTATTCTAATAAGCACCAAAATATAGAGGTATCTTTTCATGAAATGGAGGTTTCTGAGTCAAGCATTGCATATGATATGGAAATAAAGTTTCCACCGCAATTTAAACAATTACTTAGAGATTTATGCGATAATGAAAATAATCAGTGGTTTAGTGTAACGCGGGATTCAGAGCGCAATATCGTACTGAAATTGTCAACTAACATCAATTTAAAAAATGGTCTTAAGCCCTTGCGTAATAAAATCAAGAGTGTGCTTGCAACTTCGATTCAAGAATGCGCAAGAACTATGGAAGAGCTGATGAAGCTAGAAAAGAAAGATATTACACATGATAAACTGAAGGAATTGTTGAACGAATTCAGGCTGAAAGTTGTAGATAGTATAGGCCATCAATTGACAACTCATTTGATAGAAAATGCTTATCAAGTTGCCTTCATACAAGCAATTAAGTTTCAGCAAAATAGACGGGGAGAAGATTTTTCACTGGAGGATGAGCTAAAAAATACTTTAGTGAAACAGAAATTAGAAAGTCAAGGTAAGGAATTACCAAATGAGAAAGAGATGATAATAGGAGATATAAAAAAACTGAAAAATAAAGAGGCACTTGATTTAGCTGATGAAGATGATCGATTAGAAGCATTGGGAAAAGTAGGTGGGATAACAAGAGATATAAGTGATGATGCACTTCCTGTATTTAAAGCAGAGTGGGAACGACTTAAAGAAGAAGGGAAAATAGCTAAGAGTACAATCATTGATGTTTATAAGGATATATATCCTCAAGAAACGAAGAAAGCTCTAGATAACACTAAAAGAGAGATTGAGTGTTTAAAAAAAGAAGGACAGGAAAGATATGTTAGGATACATGAAAAATTGAAAGCAATATATGATGAAGGAAAAAATAACTTAACAGACAATGATTTAAAAAGGAAATTAGAAGGTCTTTTTAAGTTCGAGTATGGTGATCAAGAAGTTGAGCGAAGGCTAGTAAAATCAGTAATGAGAAAAGCAAAGGGTGAGTTAAGCCTGTTAGGAATACTAAGCTTAATAGACCAGTTTCGAGATTTAGAAGAGGAGATAAAAGGTCCTTTGAATGGGGAAAGTTTAGAAGAAGCTTCAGGTAAAGTGAATGATTTTATAGCAAAGATGTATTTAGAAATAACGAAACGTAAAACGCAAGATTTGTTTAAAAGTCAAGCAAAGGGTATAGAGAATTCATGTAAGCTGTTAGAGGAAAAGGAGCCGGATTTAGTACAGAGGATTAATGTGCACCGAGTGAAAATTGCAGAATGCTTAGATCAACCTATATCGTTAAGAGAAGTAATAGAAGTAATAGAAGAAAGTGAGGATTTAAATAAGTACTTAGAAGATGAGCGAAAGAGAAAAGGAGAAAAGCATCCAAATACAAAGCTAATACAGAAGCACTTAGAAAATAACAAAGAAATTCTAAAAGCATTAGAACAGTTAAAATTAGAAAAAGAAGGATTATTGATAAATGAAAAAACAAAAAATAATTATAGAGAAGAGCTAGAATCTCGTGAAAAAATAAAATTTGCAATAATAGAGGATGATTTACTGGAGGCGTTCGAGCATGAAATTTTTGATGAAGAAGCAATTAAGAAGTTGCTAGAGAAAGCAGAGCTTGGGTACTATTTGGCAGAAAAGTGCATAAAAAGTCCTGTAATTAAAATGAAAGATAATATCAAACACTTTTGTCAAGATTTATTGTCTCCTCTAGTAGATAGATTAGCAAATCTTATAATAAATAATGTACCAAAAGATAATGAGAGTGGTGTGTGGAGGATTTGGAACTCTCTCAAAGTTGGTTTTAATTATAATGTGATTGGATGGTCAGCTACTGTAAACAAAGATAATAGCACAGAAGGGAAAGCATTGAGTGTGGCACATGATACTAATAAGGAAGTAGAGACATTTCTTCAACATTTTCAATCAAGTTATGAAGAAATTGGAGTTTTTTTAGGTAATTTATTTTCTGATGATGGAACGACATTTAAAAATGATGTCTGGCCTAAAGTAGAAGAGCATTTGCATGGAATGTGGGATAGGTTTTTCAAGGATATTGAATTCAAGATAGGGAATAAATTGGATGAAGTAAACGTGACACAGCAAAATCAGGAAACGGCGATTACGGCTTAATAATGAGCTCTCAAAGTTCCTTCAGTATTTTCACACACTAAGTTTACTATCATATTTGATTCTTTTTGGATTTCCTCTTCAGTTAAAGTGTGAGTTGGAGAGCAGAAAGTAACTGAAAATGCTATAGACATCTTATTCGATTCTATATTGTTTCCATGATATACATCAAATATCAAAACTTCTGTGATGAGCTCTGAGCTTTTTTTCACCATATTGATTATACTGCCTGCTGCTACATCTTTATTTACAATAAATGCAAAGTCGCGTTTTACACTTTGATATTTATAATCGATAAATTTTTTTCTACTTATAGGTAAATTTTCGATATTTTCTAATATCAACTCAAAGCCTACAATTTTTTGTTTGATGTTAAAAAAATCCAATATACTCGGATGCAATTCTCCAAAATAACCAACTATTTTACTTCTAAAAGATAAGGAGCCTGATTTTCCTGGGTGATAATATTCTTTTTCTGCTCTCTCTATTGCTAAATTATCACAATTGACATTAAAAAGTTCCAAAGCTGTTATGAGGTCAGCCTTTGCGTCAAAAATATCTATTTTTCTATCAGTGTTATAGTGGTTTTTCGGCGAATTATTTCCTGATCTAATTCCACTTAAAACGTACTTAGACTGAGCCTCACCATTATAAATTGGTCCAATTTCAAAAATTGCGAGATCAGATATCCCGTGAGCAATATTATCTGCAGTGACTTGCAACAAATTTGGTATGACACTTGGCCTCATTATATTGAAGTTATTATTAAATGGATTATCGATAATGAATAACTTATTCAAGTAACCAAACTTTTCAGCTGTTGATTCACTCATAAAAGACCAAGTTATCACTTCATGAAACCCTCTGCTTGTCATTAAAATGCGCAAATCATCTTGTGTCTCTTCTTCTACTGTAACGTCTTCTGCTAGTTGCTCTTCCTTTATTTTATCATAGCCGTATATTCTTACTACCTCTTCAACTAAGTCAGCAGGTATGGTTACGTCCGGTCTCCAGCTTGGTACTTGTATATTCCAATTACCTTCGGTTTTTTTATCGATACTAAACCCTAGCTTTGTTAAAATATCGAATACCTCATTAGGTGATGCAGATACACTTCCAAGTTTGTTTGCATTCTGATAATCAAAATTTATCTTGGTATAAGCCTTATTCAAATTGCCAGCAGACACTATGCTTGACACTTCTCCGCCACATAAATCCAAAATCATTTTGGCTGCAAGATTGAGTCCATCAAGGGTAAATTCAGGGTCAATTGAACGTGCAAATCTGTAACTTGAGTCTGTGGAGATGCCTAGCTGCCTTGAAGATTTAGTGATGGAGATGGGGTCAAACCAAGCAGACTCTAAAAAGATATCAGTAGTTTCAAGAGTGCATTCACTGTACTTACTGCCCATAATTCCAGCAATTGCCTGAACGTTTTTATCATCAGAAATAACGCTTATGTCTTTGTTCAATGAGTATTCTTTATCATTTAAACCAATAAATTTTTCTCCATCGTTTGCTTTACGTACTGTGAGCTCTCCTTCTATTTTTTTTGCATTATATGTATGCATTGGGCGATTAAAGGATATCATGATGTAATTAGTAATATCAACTATTGCAGAAATGGAGCGCATTCCTATCGATTCCAGACTATCTTTTAGCCATTTTGGACTCTCTTTATTTTTTACATTAGTGATATATACTCCACTAATAAAACTCTCCCCATCGATGACTTTGACGTTTATTAGTGAGTTCATAGAAGCGGTAAGTTGTGGAATGATTAAAGTCTTTAACGTTCCAATTCCAGTTGCTGCTAGATCACGTGCTATTCCATAAACACCTAAGCAATCTCCACGGTTTGGAGTGATGTTTATGTCAATTACAGGATCGCAATTGAAAAATTTATCTCCTATTTTATAATCATCAGAAAGCTCGATTATTCCTTCACTTTCATCTTGAGTCAGCGAAAGCTCAGAGGCAGAGCAGAGCATCCCTTCACTTAGCACTCCTCTTATTTTTGTAGGCTTAATTGTAAAGTTGCTTTCTGGCAATGTGCTACCAAGAGATGCAAGTACAGTCTTCATGCCTTCTTTAACATTTTTTGCTCCGCAGACTATCTGCAGAACTTTACTTCCATCATTTACTCTACATAATTTTAATTTATCAGCATTTGGATGAGGTGCGACTTCTAATACTTCTGCAACAACAAACCCGGCCAATCTGGAATTGTCGATCACATTCTCTACTTCCAACCCTATGTGAGTTAATTTATCAGTAATTTCCTCTAAACTAGCATTGGTTTCTAAGTACTCTAATAACCAAGATAATGTGAATTTCATCTATCTAACAAGAAACAAAAATTCATAGTAATGTAAAATGTGATGTTTTTAAAGTTTGTTGTAATAAGTGGCTTCTATATTGCAAGAAACAACAGAGAAGCCTACTCTTTCTACAAAGAAAGAATTTTCTTTATATCACCTTTGCAGTCCATTTCCATGCAGAGTTGAATGTTCATATTGTGATCATCTATATGGAAATTATAAATGTAAGCATCACCAGTGAAATTTCCTATAACATCATGGCTTTCATTTAGCATTTCACCTGCCATGTGGAAAAGACCAGTGTCTGAGTTAGAAGAATAATCTGTAAACTTGATGTACCCGTTACCACATTCCTGTTCTAAATTTAAAGGTGGATTAGTAAAATCTATTTCGTTCATAATTGCCTCATATTAAAACTAAATTATAGTTAAAATAAGATGTTAAGTCAAGAATTTAGAATAAGATTGGTAGCTGACTATAATTTGCATTTTAATTGTATATTTTGTTAATATGTTAATGCTATAATAATACAGAGCTCCTTATATTAATTCTTGACTTTATTCTATAAAATTTATACTTTATTTACTGCTGCAGTTTAAGTATACAGGGTCAAAATGGCGTTAAATCCGCTAGAACAATTTAAAGTATATACAATAATAGAACTACCAAAATTATTTGGGTATGACATAAACTTTACCAACTCATCTCTTTTTATGATGATCTCGGTGATATTAATGGTACTGTTTTTGCTCCTTGGAATAAGAAAAGGTGCAGTAATACCAGGATATTTGCAAGCTGCAGTTGAATATGTATATGATTTTGTTGTTTCAATAATAGAAAGTAACACTGGAAGCAAAGGTTTGGAGCACATTCCTTTGATATTTACAGTATTTATTTTCATTTTATCGTGTAATTTAGTTGGTGTTCTTCCTTATAGTTTCACAGTTACAAGTCATGTGATAGTTACCTTCGCTTTATCAATGGTGGTTTTTACTTATATAACGATTGTTGGGTTTAAAGAAAGAGGAGTAGAATTTTTACGCATATTGCTACCAAAAGGAACTCCTTCGTGGCTTGCACCTATAATCATCATTATTAAATTATTTGCTTATTTAGTAAGACCGATTAGTTTATCAATAAGGCTTGCAGCAAATATGATTGCGGGTCATACAATCATCAAAGTGATAGCAGGATTCGTCATAAATATGAACATATTTTTTACACCTGCACCTTTTTTGTTTATAATTGCACTAATAGGATTTGAAGTATTTGTTGCAGTTTTGCAAGCTTATATATTTACTATATTAACATGTGTATATTTGTCAGATGCAGTAAAGTAATTGACTTCCTTGCAGAATATTTTACAATTATATTATAAAGAAATAGTTAAAGGTAATATATGGATTTAGTGGCTTTAAAATTTATAGCAATTGGTTTGGCTGTATTTGGAATGCTCGGTGCTGGTTTAGGTATAGCTAATATCTTCTCTGCTATGTTAAATGGGATTGCGAGAAATCCTGAGTCAGAAGGTAAAATGAAAAGTTACGTTTATATTGGTGCTGCCATGGTTGAAATCATGGGGTTGCTTGCGTTTGTACTTGCAATGTTATTAATATTTGCTGCTTAACAGATGCCACAGCTTGATGTTTCAACTTTCTCTTCTCAAATTTTTTGGTTTTTAATTTTTTTCTCTTCACTTTTTTTTGTAGTGAGTTGTTTGTTTTTACCGAAGTTAGATGAAATAATAAGCACTAGAAGTAAAGAAGTGTTAGATTCATTTAATAGTTCTATTCACCTTTTAAGACTTACAGAAGAGCAAATTGCCAAGTATAATGCAGCTTTAAATCAAGCTAGAGTACGGGCAAAAAAAATCATAGATGATGCATTTGCTCAAGTAGAAGAAATGAGAGCGAATGTTAAGGATATATTGGAAGAGGAAGACAAGAAGATGATTAAACTTGTTGAAGAAAAGGTAGTACAATTTAAATCTAAGTATATTAGTGAATTAAAACAAATGGCTACTAGTATTGCTTTGATTTACTATACTAAGTTAACTAATTCTGAGATTGAAGAGGAATTTGTTGCTGACTTGGTGTCAAAAGAATTTTAGGGTTTTTATGTCTACATTACTAGTTATAAGCCTTGCTTTTTTAGTAGGTTTTATCCTCTCATATAAATTGCTAAGGAAGGTAATAAAAAACGCGCTTAACAATAAACGTAACAAAAGCAAGTTTTCAAGTGAAGAAACTGAAAAATTCAGAAAAGATATGTTGGAGTATTACAAAAAATCTTCTGAAAAATACAAAAAATTAGATGCAGAAGTTAACAAAATGATGAATGAAGCACTTGATAAGGCTAATAGTATTATTAAGCATAATAGACAGCAACTCGATCAAACGTTAGATGAAAATGCCCATTCTAATTTGAAGAAAGTTACTGACCAAGTTGAAAAAGCTCTTGGGGATTTACAAGCTAACACAGCGAGTATAGCTGCTGATGCTGTAAAAAAAATAATGCATGAACGTAAAGATGATAAGCGTAGTAGTGAGGTTATATCTTCGTTTTCACGTGACTTGAGCAAAAAGTTGCATTAAGTTTAATGCCTGTACTTCAAACTGATAATGTAGAAAAAATTAAATTTGATTCTAGTTTATGCAAAGAACAAGAGAAACTTTTCTACTATAGGTTTAATATAATTCCTTGGCAAAAATTAAATGATACTACTTTTTTTATGGTTGAAGACATAAGCCAAGATATCAACCTTTGGGTCGAATCTCATTACGGTATTGAATATGTATTGATAAAAGTAGATAGCAAACAGATTTTAAATCTTCTTAACTCACACTTTGGTATTTCAGAATTCGCAAGTAACTACTTATATTATAAGAATCCTAATTTTTCAGCTAAAAGCATTAGGCTCAGTTCAATCTTTTTTTCCTCTTTCTTTGTTATGATTTCGACTTTAACACTGACAAAAAAATATGCATATTTTGCTTTGGTGTTGATATTTATAATCGGATGTTCTAGTTCTTTATTCAAATTTGTAACTAAAATTTTTGGCTTGCGTAAAATTTCTAACCAAAAAGCAGATTATGATAAGATGAATGAACCTATATATACTATTTTATTGCCTGCTTTTAAAGAGAATGCGGTTATAAAGCAATTGATTAAGAGCATTGAAAGTTTGGATTATCCAAAATCAAAATTAGATGTAAAGCTTGTGATAGAGAGCGATGATCAAGAAATGTTGGCAGCTATAGAAAAATGCACTTTACCACAGTATTTTGAAGTAATAAAAGTGCCTCATTCTCTGCCTAGAACAAAAGCTAAGTCATGCAATTATGCTATGAGCTTTGCTAGAGGAAAGTATGTGGTAATATATGATGCAGATGACAAGCCAGATCCGTTGCAGTTAAAAAAAGCACTAATTGAATTTAATAAGGGCGACGAAAAGTTGGCTTGTGTACAGGCGAAATTAAATTACTATAACTTTGGTTGCAATTTTCTTACAAAATTCTTTTCTCTCGAGTATATGAACTGGTTTCAATATTTTTTGCCTGGATTTCAAAAAATGAACATGCCAATACCTTTGGGTGGTAGCAGTAACCATTTTTCAGTGGAAATTTTAAAGAAAGTGCTTTTTTGGGATGCTTACAATGTCACTGAAGACGCTGACCTTGGTTTGAGACTTGCGCAAATGGGATATAAAACCAGGATTATTGATTCAGAAACATTGGAAGAATCACCAACTACTGTGTTTGCTTGGATCAAACAAAGAGCACGCTGGATTAAAGGTTATATGCAAACTTATATCGTTCATTTAAAAAATATAAAATTACTTTTTAAGCACACTGGGCTTAAGGGAGTTTTGCTATTAAACCTTTTTGTTGGTTCCTCAGCTTTTATATTTTTCACGACTCCTTTTTTGTTACTTTCATTGGTGCTGACTCAAATTTTGAATGAATTATTCTTATATTATTTTATAATAGTATACGGTATTAACTTGATTTTTTTGATAATAGCTATCAGACAACAAAAAATGCCTTTTTATTTTTATATAGTATCAATATTTTTTCCCGTCTATAGTCTACTACATAGCGTTGCAGCTTTTCTCGCTTTGTGGGAATTTGTTATTCACCCTCAGCAATGGAATAAAACTCAGCATGGATTATGGAAGCAAAACCTGTAGCTATTTGGCTTTTTCTCTGCTCTCTCATGGTGATTTGCATGGTGGGAATTGGTGGATTTACCAGACTTTCAAAAGCAGGATTGTCAATCACGGAATGGAAACCAATTACCGGAACATTGCCACCGCTGAGTGAACAAGACTGGCTAAAAGAAAAATCAAAATATGAAGCTACACCTGAATATAAAGCATTTAATTATGGTATGAGTATGGAAGAGTTTCGCACCATATACTTAATAGAATATGTGCACAGGTTAATTGCAAGGCTGACAGGTTTAGTTTTTATCTTACCATTTATATACTTTACACTAAAAAAAAGAATACCTAAAAATGCAGTAATAAGGTTATCTACAGCACTATTATTTGGAATTTTACAAGCTTTTGCTGGTTGGTATATGGTAAAAAGCGGTTTGGTATCTAATCCTCATGTTAGTCACTATAAGCTTGCACTTCACTTACTGCTTGCATTGGTTATTTTTGCATTATTGTCGTATCAATTTTTTGATTACCAAATCAAACCAAAACAGATAATTAAAATTAATAGCAACATTACATGTTACATATGGATAATTTTAATCCTAGTTACAATACAAATAATCTTCGGTGCATTTGTTGCGGGATTAAATGCTGGCTTAATTTACAATACCTTTCCACTAATGGATGGACAAATTGTTCCGGAAGATTTATTTTACTTACAGCCTACATGGCTCAATATCTTTGAAAATAGAGTAACAGTGCAATTCATACACCGGGCATTGGCATTGCTGATATTAGTTCTGACAGCAATACTCACAATAAAAAATGCCAGTGTAAAACCAGTATATATTATGCTACTCTCCGTCATTATTCAGGTAATTTTAGGAGTAGTCACTTTGTTGCTGCATATACCAATGGCCATTGCCATAGCCCATCAAATGTTTTCATTTATCTTATTTGGGTCAGGTTTATATTTCTTGTGTTATTTAAGAAAGCAGATCTAATACCAAATCACCAGCCTGTACATTTTTCCCCTCTGTAACAGGGATATTTTTTATCACCATTTCTGATTCAGCACATATGATATTTTCCATTTTCATTGCTTCCACAACAAAGAGAGGTTGTCCTATTTCTACCTGATCTCCAGCATTTACGTGTAATTTAACTAATAAACCAGATATTGGAGATTTCACAGTGTCTACTGAAATCCCTTCTGTTTTGTTGTTTAGCATTAATTTGCTTAGTTTAGCTACATGAGGTTTCAATACACAACATTTAGCTTTCATACCTGCGTGTCTTATAAAGTATTTGCTGCCTTGCCTTTCTATTTTAAGTGCTATGTTGGTATCGCCATTAATTATGATATGTAGCAATCTATAACTTGATTTCCACCTACCTACCACGGAGTATTTATTGTGGTTATATACTGTTGTTAATATATTATCTTGGTATTTTGCATTTACGGAGTACTCATTATCGTCTATTTTCACTATGAATGCTTCATCTATTGACTTACTGTAATACTTTCCCTCATTTTCTAAGTGAACATACAGTGCAGCAAAAATAAATATTTTAATATATTCCTCTGTGATAAAATCGCCTTGAAACCCACTGGGATAATGGTCTGGAATGAATCTTGTGTGGAGTTTTGCTGCAATAAAATTTGGATTATGGAAGATGGATTCTAGAAATTCTATGTTGTTTATTACTTCCCCTATATAGCACTCAGACAAAGCTTTTTGCATTCTGCTGATCGCCTCTATTCTATCTTTTCCATAGGTTATAATTTTTGCAATCATTGAATCGTAGAACATGCTGATTTCTGAACCGCTAGCTACTCCATCATCTATTCTTACATGACCATTTTCATCTGGTTTGTCGTAATATTTGATTCTTCCGCTGGAAGGAAAAAATTTCTTTGATGGGTCTTCAGCACAAATTCTACTTTCTATTGCAGAACCAGTAAGTTTAATATCATCCTGATTGAATCTCAATTTTTCTCCACAGGAAGTTCTAATCATTTCTTCTACTATGTCTATTCCAGTTATAAATTCTGTTACTGGATGCTCAACTTGTAATCTCGTATTTACCTCAAGAAAATAGAAGTTTTGGTCTTTATCTACAACAAACTCGACAGTACCTGCTGAAAAATAACCAACTTGCTTTGCCAAAGAAACACATTGGGCATACATTTTTTGTCTTACTTCTTCACTAATAAATGGACTTGGAGTTTCTTCCATTATTTTCTGGTTATTCCTTTGTATCGAGCATTCCCTCTCTCCAAGACACACTATATTGCCATATTTATCTGCTATGATTTGTATTTCAATGTGTCTTGGCAGCTCTATATATTTCTCTATAAAAATACTGCCATCTTTAAAACTTTTCTCTGCTTCATTTGTTGCTGATGTAAATGCTAGTTCAATTTCTTTTTTGGAATATACAATTCGCATTCCTTTGCCACCACCACCTGATGCAGCTTTGAGCATAACGGGAAAACCAATTTCTTCAGCAACCATGGATGCGTGGTCAGCATCTTCGATCTTACCCATATATCCTGGCACTACATTTACTCCAGCCTTTCTTGCCTCTTCTTTTGCCGTTATTTTGTTGGCTGTAACTTCTATTGTCTTTGCACTTGGACCAATGAAATCTATGTTATGTTTTTCCAGAGCACGGGGAAAATCTGGATTTTCCGCTAAAAACCCATAGCCAGGATGAACCGCTTCAGCACCTGTTTCAACTGCCACCTCGCATATTTTTTCAATATTTAAATAACTCAGGCAAGAAGGTGAAGGACCAATGTACTTCGACTCATCTGCTTGCCTTACATGCACAGAATTTACATCTGCATCTGAATATACGCATACACAAGATATACCCATCTTGCGCGCAGTTTTGATTATCCTGCAAGCAATCTCTCCTCTATTTGCTATTAAAATTTTACTATACTTCTTTCTTATCATCTTATCAGTATACTTTCTTAAGTTAAGAAAGTAAATTTCTATATTATTCCTTGCAAGTACTTCATGTTGGGGCTAAACCACCCTCTAAAAGTTGCATAACATTAGGATCTGTCACTATAGTACTTTCGTTATAGAGGCCATATACCTCGTTACATGCCTTAAATAACAGATATGAAGACCCTCCAGAAGCTATTGTCGCTATTGAAGCCAACGCAAGAGACTGAGAAACCGAAAATAGAAGATACAAAGATACACACATAGCGATAGCACACACTATAGCCCCTGCTATATATAAGCATAGATGAAATTTCTTATTACATATAAAGCCACATTTTATATCTGCAATTTGCTTAACTTCTTTCCGCTCTGCAGGGTCCAAGAAATAAAGGGGTGATACTGCCTTCTTCCCGTCATCCTTAATATAGCTTTTATCGAGGAGTGCTTCCTTAATATATTTCTTGTTATTCTTAAATTCCTTTTCTAATCTTTTTACTTTTTCCCAATCTTTAGCTTCTTTTGCTTTCTTGACTTTGCTCTCAGTATCTTTTTCTAAATACTTTATGATCTCCTGTAACGCAGATAATAGAAACCCTTTACTTGCTGCTATATGAAATGGGTTTCCATTTTCATCAATTCTATGCTTAGCTACACAAGCAACTCTTTTCTTGCAAGCTTCAATAAATTTATTTTCATCCTCTTCTGTTACAACTCCTCTTGCAATTTCAAATAAATTATCCATATATACACCTCACTGCATTCACTAATATTAAATTATACAATGCAGTTTGTTAAAAATAAATGTAAATTGATCTTTCAAATTTACTATAGTTCCACGTTGTTGCAAGTACAAATTTTAGTTATCATCGGTTACGTTATCACAATAGACAAATATGCCAGGTATAGTCACTAGATTCGCTCCATCACCAACAGGATTTTTACATATTGGAGGAGCTCGCACAGCTTTGTTTAATTGGCTCTATGCGCAGCGTCATGGTGGCCAGTTTTTACTAAGGATTGAGGATACCGACAGAAAACGTTCAACACAGGAAGCAATTGATGCAATAATAGATGGGTTAAAATGGCTTGGAATAAACTATGATGGAGAAATAATATACCAATCGAGAAGAATAGCTAGACATATTGAAGTTGCAAATCTTTTAGTTGAAAAGGGTAGGGCGTATCACTGTTACTGCCCTGAAGATGAAGTTGCAGAAAAGAAGGCAAGAGCAAGAGAAGAAGGAAAAATATATAAGCATAAGTGTACTCATTCGACATCAAGCGCAAACCCTGTTGTCCGTTTCAAAGTGCCAGACTCAGAAGATATTGTTGTTGACGATAAAATATACGGCCAAGTTACAATAAGTAGCGATCAGCTTGATGACATAGTAATCTTGCGCTCTGACAATACTCCAACATACATTTTTGCTGTGGTAATTGATGATCATGATGCCGGAATAACTGATATTATACGTGGCTCTGATCATCTCACTAATACCTTCAAGCAATTACTAATATACCAAGCTCTTGATTTTGATGTCCCACGCTTTGCACACGTACCGCTTATTCATGGAGAAGACGGGAATAAGCTATCTAAAAGGCATGGGGCTACAAGTGTTTGCGATTATGAAAAGATGGGAATATTGCCACAGGCAATGCGTAATTACTTGCTAAGACTTGGCTGGAGTCATGGCAACGATGAGATTATTAGCGATGAGCAAGCAATAGAGTGGTTTAATTTAGAAAGCATCGGTCGTTCACCTGCACGGCTCGATTTCAAAAAACTGGAGCATTTGAATAACCACTATATTAGTAATATGAGCAATGAAGATATTCTGACTCTAATGCTTAGAGAAAATACTCTAACTGACAAAAAAAAGGGCTATTTACTGCAGGGACTGACAGAGCTGAAAAAAAGAGCAAACTATCTGACCGAATTATTGGACTTAGCAAAATTTTATATTCAAGTTGATTTAAGTGAAGAAGCTCAGCAAATTGTCAAATCTAACCTCAATGTAATTAAGTTACTTGCATCATTTCTTTCGAGTGTAGGTAGTGAAGATTGGAATAAGAATTTTTTATCTTCTCAGATTAAGGAATTTTCAAAATTACATAATATAAAAATGAGCGATATATACCACTCATTACGCGCTCCAATAACTGGAATAATGGATGCGCCTGGAATCATCGATATCATGGTAATTCTTGGTAAAGATGAGTGTATAAAAAGATTGCAAGCAATTTAAATAAAAAATTGCTTGACAGACTCTAGTAGCTTCATTATAGTGGAGAATGAAGATTTTTTAGGATCCAAAATCTATCTTCACCTGCAGGTTTTTTCACCAAATAATCAAATTTCAGCAAAAAATATATAAGTTTATTTTTGCTAGCTCTTTATTCATATAGGAGGGTTTATGTCTAGAATTCCTGATACTTGACTTTTATTTTTAAGTTAAAAAAACAATTGGCGCCTATGGTTTTCACATTAAATCATTTTAAATTGTTAAAGTTAATACGGGCTTTTTTTGCCTTTTTTTATTGGTATTTTTTTCATATTTTATTATATCATTATACTGTGGTACCATATAGACTTCAGTTTCATGATAAGGGGAGCAGGCTCCGTCTCAGCTATGGAATTAAAAAATGACTATGCATAAGATCTAATGGTGTGTCTAATCTATAGATAATTTTTTGTATTGCTAAGTTAATATTTTACATATCTGTTCAGCAAAGTGGTAAAATAAGGTAGACGAGAAAAGACAACTAAATGAGTGTCATCCCAGTGCCCAGACACTGGGATCCAGTTTTTTGATTGAAAATGTTGTCTTGTTTTCGATAAATTTTGCTGGATGCCAGTGTCAAGCGCTGGCATGACACCATTTGCTGTCTTCAAAAATGAATATTCGTACAGCTATGTGTCAGCTACTCGGATGACATCGTCATAAAGAAGCCAACGTCAGCTATTTTCATAACACCTACTTACTGGTTACTTTACATCAATTTTCTTGATGTGTTTCTCTGATTTAGGTATGGTTACATGCAATACTCCATCTAAAAAGTTGGCAGATACCTTATCTTGCTCTACATTTGTTGGAAGTTGAATAGATCTATAGAAAGAACCATAGTACCTTTCTTTATGGTAAAACTGCTTATCTTTTGATTCATTATTACATGTTTTTTCACCCTTCACTATTAAGTTATCGCCAGATATACTAATGTCTATGCTTTCTTTAGGAATACCTGGTAACTCTAATGATAGGCAATAGCTTTCCTTTGTTTCATAAAAATCACAAACTGGTAGTAGACTACTGCCTCTTTTGGAAAGCTCTGGGTTCCATCCTGTAAAAAAGCTATCAAATATGTCATCAACGGCTCTTTGTAACCCTCTTACACTAAAATTATCACGATTATTGTTTTTATTTAAATGAACTATATTACTCATGTTGTACCTCCTTTTACTAATACATGCATTACATAATCACTCCACTTATTAATTTCAATCCTAAATCTAAAATTTTTTAGATGCGAAAAATTTTCCCCGTTTACTATAACTTGATTATGAGAAAAAATCTTGTTTGGATTACCACGAGTAGTTCTATAAACTAGATTAACTGTAAAAAAGGGCAAGTGTATGCAAATTTATTACTTCTCTTTCCACTTCCACAATCAAACAATTTTGAATGTTTCTTATTTGACTTGCCAACAATGAGAATTGGTATAACTGCTAGCTCCGTCTTTCAGCTATGGCATTAAACAATGACATGCATAAGATCTAATAATATGTATAATTTATAAATAATTTTTGAGGTAAATTGTGAAATTGGGCGTTAATATTGATCACGTTGCAACCCTTCGCAACGCACGTGGAGCTTCTTATCCAGATCCATTAAAAGCAGCAAAAATAGCTATTGATGCTGGAGCAGATTTTATCACCGTACACTTACGAGAAGACAGAAGGCATATCAGAGATGAGGATGTATTCAATCTAAAACAAAACATTAGCACTGAGTTAAATCTTGAAATCGCAGCTACGGAAGAAATGCTCAAAATAGCAAAAGAAGTAAAACCCTATTCGATTTGTATAGTACCAGAAAAAAGAGAAGAATTAACAACCGAAGGTGGCCTGAATATCGTGAATATGCACAGTAAACTTTCTGGTATAATAGAGGAAATGCATAGCTTTGACATAAAAGTCTCACTGTTTATCGATCCAAATATTAATCAACTAAAATATCTTGAGAAGCTAGAAAGAAAGCCTGACATAATAGAAATTCACACAGGGGATTACTGTGATAATCCATCAGAAGAAAAATTAAAACTTATTACTAACTCTGCAGAATACATTAATAAGCTAGGAATAGAATGCCACGCAGGGCATGGCATAAACTATAAACATGCTAAAAGAATAAAAGAGATACCTCACATCTCAGCTCTTAATATAGGCCATTCTTTAATCAGCGAGGCTATATTTCATGGCTTACATAGTGTAACTAAAAAGATGAAAATGACAATATCTAAGTAGCTTATACTTTCTCTTTGGTATTTAAAGTACTTGAAAGAGCTTGACTTGCTTTAAACCTTACTCTTTTCTTTTCAGGAACGGTCATAATCTCACCATTTTGAGGATTACGGCATTGTCTTTCCTTACTTATAGCAGTAGAGAATGTCCCTATTCCATGCAAACGTATTTCACCTTTACGATTTAGATCGTTCTTGATTGTTTCCATAAAAATATCATGAAGCTTACCCAAACTAGCTTTTGTTATATCTATACCTTGACTAGAGCACTCTTGACTCAGTTGGTTTACTATATCTTCTTTACTCATAAATTACCTTAATATTGAAAAATTACATAAACAGCATATTATGCTAATGCCAATAGTCAACTAAATTCGTCATAAAAAGAGAAAATGTCATAAACCCTTGTAAGAACTTGTATAATATTTACAAAAAAATACCATTATGAAACAATTATCTCTTAGAAAACTGACATTTTTTCCGAGCTTTATGTTGACCATATTTCTTACGCTCAACAACACGTGAATCTCTAGTTAGGAATCCACCCTTACGTAATATAGAGTGTAGATCTTGACTTATACTACTTAAAGCTCTGCTTATTCCATGAGCTAAGGCACCTGCTTGGCCAGATAGTCCTCCACCTTTTACAGTTGCAAACACATCATACCTATCTAACATAGAAGTTACTATGAATGGCGCTTTAATCATTTGACACACTGATTCTCTTTTAAAATAAGAAATTAAATCATCTTTTTTATTAACACTAAATTTTCCACTTCCTGGCTTTATCCATACTCTTGCTACAGATTCTTTCCTTCGACCTGTGGCATATGAACGACCAAGTGAGTCAATCATTGCCTTTTTTGGCTGATCATTATTATTTATTTTCACTTTTTGCTCCATTATTTCTTATTTTTACGATTTAAAGAGGCAAAATCTATTTTTTCAGGTTGCTGTCCTTGATGCTTATGTTCTGAACCAGAATAAACATACAAATTTTCAAACCGTCTACGTGCCATAGGACCATCATCAAGCATTCTTTTTACTGCCATTTTTATCACACGCTCAGGGAATTTGCCATTTAAAATATTATCTGGAGTAGTTTTCTTTAAACCACCAGAATAACCTGTATGCCTATAGTAGATTTTATCTTTAAGTTTCTTTCCGGTAAAATGTACCTTTTCTGCATTAACAATAATTACATTATCTCCACAATCCATATGAGGTGTGTATTCAGGCTTATGCTTTCCACGCAATAGCGCTGCTACAAACGCTGCAAGCCTTCCTACTACTAATCCTTCTGCATCTATAACAAGCCATTTTTTATCGACTTGTTTCTCTTTTAAGAAAAAAGTTTTCATATATCAATACATAACAGTAGATTATGATATACTAAGTTGCTTGATAGTGTCAACAACATTAGTTATTGATTATTAAAGTAATTTATGCTAATAACTTTAATAATATGCTAGAAAGCAAAATGTTTCGATTGATTATTATATTTGTAATCGCTTTTAGTGCTATAGATTGCTATGCAATCGATTTGGAAGAGGCTATAAGCAAAGCTATCAAAAATAGCTCAAAAATAAAGTCTCAATTTTACCAATATAAAAGCGCAGAAAAATATTATAAATCTTCTGGGTTAGCTGGATTTTTACCTGACATTAATTTACAATATAATTTCGATAGTAGTTTTAGCCTGGAAGACTCTGGAAAGGATCTAATATTAAGTCAAAGAATAATAGATGGTGGTGGCACCTTTGCTACATTCAGTCGATCAAGTAATCTTCTCAAAGCAGCAAAAATGCAATTTCAGCAGTCAAAACAAGAGCTTGCACTTAATGCTGTGAAAGCATATGTTAGTGTTTTACAAAAGACAGAAATATTAAAGCTCAGAGAACATAGAGAACGCGTTTCTTTGGAACATTTGTCAGCTATGAAAAAACGCTTTTCCCTTGGAGAAGTTACTAATGCTGAAGTTTTGCTAGCAAAAGCAAAATTTTCGTCTTCTATATCCGAAAGAGTTGATGCTGAAGGTAAATTAAAATTGGCAAATATTGCTTATTATCATTTGATTGGCGAAGATGCTGATGAACTTTCTGAAGCTAATGATAAATTACCTTCTGTTCCAGAGCTAAATGAATGTTTACAATTAGCAAAAACCAATAATTTATCTCTAAAAGCAGCAGTTTATCAAAAAAGAGCTGCTGGAATGGAAGTGATCGCTGAAAGCTCCAAGTGGCTTCCTTCTTTAAATCTAAGAGCAAACAAAAATTTTGGGAAAGATGGTGTAAAATTAGACAAGCTATTAGAAAATGTTCATATAGTTTTTACTCTTGATGTTCCAATCTTTAAAAAAGGAGCGAATGCTTTTGGTGTCAGTAAAGCTAAAATGGATGCAAAAAAATCTACCTACGATTATTATGAAACGGTAAAAAATATAGAAGAAGCAGTTGTAAATGCTTGGAATAACGTGCTGACAGCAAAAGCTATTATTAAAGCAAGTCAAGAAGCGGAAAAAGCAGCAGCTTTAGCATTGGAAGGAGTTAAGCAAGAGGTAAACTTAAGTTTAAAGAGTACATCTGACCTTTTGGACACTGAAGATGCATTATTTAAAGCACGCTCCGATCTGGTTGGAGCAAAAAGCAATTATGTAATTAGTGTTTACAACTTGCTTTTTATGATAAATAGTATAAACCTTTAAATTTAATGGTATGAGCGATAATCAATCTGTAAAAGATATCCTAGAAGATATAAAAAAAGCTATATCGGGTAAAAATGCAAGTGTTGATAAAGCAGAAGTAATCGATGAAGATGATGATGTACTATGCCTTGAAGAGGAGTACCCAGAAGACATCGAAGAAAAAGAAAATAGTGAAGAAGAGAATGATTGTCAAAGTGAGAAAATGAATAACCAATTTAATAGTTACAACTCAGAAGAGAAAAATTTGTATGATAATATCCAAATGAGTAATAACAAAGTGAGCTATCAAGAACAAAGTAACGAGCATTTAGTTTTAAAAGAAAATATGGAGGAAATTAAAACATTGCTTGAAAAGATGCAAAGCGAACTACGGCATAAACAACAAAAAAGAGCGGATCTTACTGTTGAAGAATTAGTTGTATCTCTTTTAAAACCTCAGCTTTCAGAGTGGCTGAATAAGTATCTACATGCATTGGTAAAAGAAGTAGTTGAAAAAGAGCTCAAAGATATAATCAATAATAAGTAGGTTATTAGTATAAAGACCAGAGTAAAAACAGCTAGAGGTAGAAAGTTATCTTCAACAAGATGGCTACATCGCCATTTGAATGATCAGTATGTGCAAAAAACCAATAAGGACGGTTATAGATCGCGCTCGGCATATAAGTTAATAGAAATAGACGATAAATTTAAACTACTCCAACAAGGGCAAAAAATTATTGATCTTGGCGCTTTTCCTGGTGGATGGTCACAAGTTGCATCTAAGAAAGGAGCGAGTGTGATTGCTGTTGACATAAAACCAATAAACGCAATTAGTGGAGTAGAGTGTATACAGTGTGATATTATCAGCGAACTTGAAATTTTAAGAGAAAAATTCAAGGATCACAAATTTGATGTAATTTTATCTGATATGGCACCAGAATCTTGCGGTTTAAAATCGTTAGATCATATCAGAATTATGCTTTTATGCGAAGCAGCGCTCAATTTTGCAAAGCATTTTTTGAATCATGATGGCAAATTTGTAGTAAAAATTTTTCAAGGAGAGTCTGATAAAGATTTCTGCAATGAGCTAAAAAAAATGTTTAAAACAGTAAGATACTTCAAACCAAAGTCAAGTAGATCTGAATCTACAGAAATGTATTTAGTAAGTTTAGGCTTTATTGGTGGCAACTATTCTGTATAGCAGGTACTTACAACGCTAATTCTGGATTAAGGGAGGAAGAAAGTATAGGAAATAGAAGGCTTTTTGGGTTTCATGGAATAGGAAATAAGAGTAGAGAAGATATGAACCAAAAAATTAGTAAGAGATCTATGGCGAGTATGCTCAATTTCTAATCTGTTTTTCAAATAACCAAAAACCGTTTCAATAATAGACCTTTTTCTCAGCAAAATCTTTTCATTTAGAGAGATTAAAGCATTTTTCATGTTTTTTTCACTTTGGTAATAAGCTTTAATCCGCGGTCAAACAACTCTTGAAAAAGCTCCTTTTTTATGTAACCCTTATCACCAAACAAGAGACCTGTTAATTTTTTTGTCAGATGGGATACAGTTTTTTTGTCATCAACATTGCCTTTTGTTAGCGTAAGTGCCTGAATTTCTCCTTTATCATTAATAACTAGATGTAATTTAAAACCAAAAAACCAGCCGTAAGAGCTCTTGCTTAATTTTGCAATACCAGCAAAAACCTTATTTTTAGATATTCTTTTTGCATGGCAAATTGCAATAGGAGTTGAATCAATATATGAGATACCAGTATTTTTAGACTTTTCACAAAGCCACTTTAATAACATTGCTAAATGCCACAGAACCCTAGGTTTTAGTGCAACAAACCTAGTATATGAAGGCAACTTTGAAAAATCTGATTTGTAGAAAAATGTTAAGTGATGCAGGTAGAAAGCTTTGAAATTTTCACATGGAGATTGTTGATAGATAAGAATTATTGTAATGATTTCAGAAAGTGTAATTTTCGGTATTCTTGTAGGCTTTTTGTTGCTTGAAAGTAGTTTGTCTGCAAAATTTTCTTCTATAGCTTTACAAAAATCGTCGACCAAGCAAAATAGTTCCGTTATATCTTTATTCATGGGTATCCTCACTTTAATTTCTTAATATTAGCTGAGTTTACCCTATTTCCACTTCTTTTCTATTCTCTTCTAATCCAGAATTAGCGTTAGTAGTATTAATCTTCCAAATAAATATGGAGACACTCCTTTGTGCGTTGCTGCTCGGGGACATCATAAAAAGATAGTAAGAGCTCTATTAAAAGCAGGTGCTGATCCTTTATTAGGTAATCGTGATAACAAAACTCTAGATAAAGAACTTACTAAAGAAGCAATTATGCTAGCAATAATCTCGGGTGTTGGTATATTTGTTATTGCATCTGTTGTAGCTGCGATAATAGTTACTTCTGCATATTTTATTGGTGTATCATTATCAGTAGGTGCTATGGCTGGGATAGCTGTGGCTGCTGCTGTACTCACAGGACTTGTTGCTGGTGGCATTATATATGAAGTGTTGAAGCCTTGTGATGAGTTAAAGGAGGCTATTGCAAAAAAAATATCAAAGCTTAGTCAGAATAGTGCAGTGGACGATAGTAAGCCTGATTGTAGTCTAGAAAATCCTGGAACACACTTACTGGCAACATTAAAAGGTTTTATAAATAATGTAAAAAGTTTTTGCACTATTTAAGGAAGAAGTCTCTTCTTCCTTTTTTTCCAATTTTTTATTTAGCAAGGTATCTAGATACCTTGCTTAACACCAAAACAGAATTAAGGTTTAAACATCCTAGGTGTATTAACATTCATTTTGAAGACAGCAAATGGTGTCATCCCAGCGCCCTCTTTCTTGTTATTCCAATACTGGGATTCAGAAAACTGACCAGGTTGGTCACGCGCTGGCTCTCTAAAATTACTTTAGCTACAAATATTAAGAAATTTACTAAATAAAAAAAGACAAAAGAATCCCCGTATAGCGAGTTTTAATAATGTAAATTGATAATGTGCTAACAAGCGCGATTTGGCTGAATGTAGAAAAAATAAAAAAAGCTGCTATAATTTTATGTAATTTGCCAATAAACACCTGAATTTTGTCGTTGAGCCCAAAAACAAGGATAAATACCTTTATTAGTATAATAAGGAAAGTGGGAAGGTTTGTCAAGTAATAAAACTAGAGGGCTCAAATGAAAGAAGGTAAACTCTAAAGTGTACGTTCAGTAGCACTTTCTATAAGAGAGATTGTATTATCTATCCCATAAAGCTTTATAAAAGATCCCATTCTAGGACCGGTTTTTTGGCCAAGCAGCGTTTCATATAGCAACTGAAACCAATCGCGTAAGTTATTGTAATTATGTTTTTTTCCGATGGAGAAAACCTGAGATTGAATCTCTTCAGCAGTGGCTGTAATAGGCAGGGAATGTAGGTTGTTCTTTAAATCTAGCAACGCTTCTTTCTCTTTTTCGTTTGAAGCTTTATACGCTTTTGTTGGCTTGATAAAGTCGTGATAATACCTAACTGCAAAATCCGAAAGCCTATCTAGCATTTTGTTGCTTTCTGGTGTAACGTTTGGTGCATAAGTTGATATAAAACCCCAAAGAATCTCTTTATTTTCAGCATTACAAGCTGCTGCCAGGTTTAAAAGTAACGAAAAATTTATGCCTGAAGTTTCTACGTTTGGAACTTTACCCTGGTGGATGTGCCATACAGGGTTATTTACATCCTTTTCTTTACTTTCATTATAACGCTTAACAAATTCCAAATATTCATCAGTTGATTTTGGTATCACATCAAAATATAAACGTTTAGCTTTTTTAGGACTCTGAAAGATGTATAACGCTAAACTCTCTGTGGGTGCATAAGTTAGCCACTCCTCAATTGAAATACCATTTCCTTTTGATTTTGATATCTTCTTTCCTTCTTTATCAAGAAATAACTCATAGCAAAACAAAAGCGGTGGCTTTTCTCCAAGTATTTTACATATTTGACTTGAAAGCACAGCAGATGGAGTCAAATCCTTTCCATGAGCTTCGTAATTAACTCCGAATGCAGCCCACCTCATCCCCCAATCAGGTTTCCATTGCAGTTTACATTTTCCTTTTGTCACTGGAACTTCTATTTTTTCCCCGTTTGGGTCTTCATACGTGATTGTTCCTTTATCTGTATTTGTTTCAATTACTGGAACTTGTAAAACTTGGGAAGTTTTTGGGCATATCGGCAAGAATGGACTGTAAGTCTGCTGCCTTTCTTCCCGAAATGATGGAAGCATTACTTCCATCACTTTATCATAATTTTTCAGCAGGAGTAAAAGTTTTTCATCGTAAACGCCAGATTTATAACACTCTGTTGCACTCCTAAATTCGTATTCAAATCCAAACAAATCAAGAAATTTACACAACAACGAATTCATGTGATGACCATAACTCTCATGAGTGCCAAATGGGTCAGGTATCATGGTTAATGGCTTGTTCAGATTCTCTCTTAGCATTTCCTGATTTGGTACATTATCTGGTATTTTTCGCAAACCATCCATATCGTCGGAAACTGCAATGATTTTGGTTTTTATACTAGGAGCTATTTTTTTTAGAGCGTTTGCAATAACTGTGGTACGAAAAACTTCCCCAAAAGTACCAATATGTGGTAAACCCGAGGGACCATAACCAGTCTCAAATATTATCTCTTTTTTATTAGGGAATTCTTGTAGTATTTTTTCTGCTTCTTGAAATGGCCAGCTTATAATCATTGAATTTAAATTAATTATCTTACCTAAAGTGCTATTCATTTCAATAGATTTTTAATTAATGATGTAGTATTAGTGTTAGAGCTCTTATTAGAAGGTTAAAGATATGTCTACTAGCAGCATACAAACGAATCAATTATTTAAAGGTCTTACAAGACCTGCAATGCTCTTTGGTGTGAGTTATATGTTTGCAATATTAAACGTTCTAATTTGCATGCTAATTTTCATTAATACAAATGATCTTAGAGTAATTCTCCTGATGTTACCAGGTATACATGGACTTGGCTATATAGCTTCTGCAAAGGAACCGTTGTTTATTGAGTTATTTATGGTAAAGTTGGGAAAATGTTCCAAATGTTTAAATCGGTTTTATCATGGAGCCAATTCTTATGACATTACTTGATGTTATGCAATGTTGAGATTTAGAGCTATTCAATCAAAGAATAAATCTATTCTAAGTAGAGAGGTTCACGCTGCCGAATTTATACCTTATTCTTGCTATTGGAATAGTACAACCTTGATAACAAAGCAGAATTGGTTAGTTAAATTTATAAAATTAAATGGCTTTGCGTTTGAAACGGCCGATGATGAAGACTTGGTGATACAAAATAATATCAGAAATCAGATGCTAAGAAGCATTTCATCTCCAGCATTTAGTTTGTACTTTCATACCATCAGGCGTAAGAAGAATATCTTTTCTGATGAATTTGCAAACCAGAGTTTACCAAATTTTTTTGCTAACCATGTAAATCTAAAATGGAGAGAAAAACACGCAACTAGGCAATCTTTTATTAATGATTTATACATTACGATTATTCGTAGGGCAGATACAAAGGGAGTAGAATTTTTATCACATCTACTGAAAAAATTTGGGCATGTAACTTCAAAACATGCTTGGGAAAGTGATATGCGTGATACCTATGAAGATTTAGAGGAAACGACAAATCGTATAGTAACAAGCCTTAGGAATTATTCGCCTAAAGTCCTTGGAGTAAAAGAAACTCCAAACGGGCTGTTTTGTGAAATAATGGAGTTTCTGTCTAGAATTGTAAATTGTGGCTTTGTTACAAATACGCTTTTTCCACTAAAAACTGAAATATCAAGATACTTACCAGTTCATAGGTTATTTTTTGGCCATAAGATGATACAGGTTGTGACTCATAATGAAAGTAAATATGCTGGAATAGTTAGTATCAAAGAATATGGAAATAATACTTCCGCAGGAATGCTTGATTCTTTTTTACAACTTCCTTATGAATTTATTATCACGCAGTCTTTTCAATTTACAAATAGGCAAATGGCAATTGCGAAAATGCAGATACAGCAAAATCGTATGATACAATCTGCAGATAAAGCTATTTCTCAAATAGCAGAAATTTCTCATGCGCTTGATGATGCAATGAGTGGTAAAATTGCGTTTGGTGAACACCATTTAACTATCTTATGTATAGAAAAAAGCCCTAAATCATTGGACAATGCTTTATCATTGGTTGAATCGGAGCTTTCTAATTGTGGTGTTTATCCTGTTCGTGAGAGGGTTAATCTAGAACCAGCATTTTGGGCGCAAATTCCTGGTAATTTTGATTATATAGTAAGAAAAGGTACAATAAGTAGTCTTAATTTGGCCGGTTTTGCATCTCAACATAATTATCCTACTGGTAAAAAATTCAATAACCACTGGGGAGATGCTGTTACAGTTTTTGATACAACATCTGGCACTCCATTTTTCTTCAACTTTCATATAAGGGATGTTGGACATACTATGATAATTGGGCCAACAGGTGCTGGCAAAACTGTTTTAATGAATTTTTTATGTGCTCAAGCAATGAAATTTTCTCCAAGAATATTCTTTTTTGATAAAGATCGCGGTGCAGAAATTTTTTTAAGAGCACTTGGTGGTATCTATACTATAATAGAACCAAGAACTAAGACAAATTTTAATCCTCTGCAACTTGACGATACTCCTGATAATAAAACATTTTTGATGGAATGGATAAAATCTTTAATTTTAGTGTACAACGATAAATTCACTTCAGAAGATATTGCTAGAATTAATGATGCAATTGAGGGAAATTTTAAATTAAAAAAAGAAGACAGATTTTTGAGAAATCTTGTACCATTTTTAGGACTTGCGGGCCCTGATACTCTAGCTGGAGCAATATCTATGTGGCATGATGATGGCTCTCATGCTGCAATATTTGACAATAAAGAAGATTTGCTAGATTTTTCAAAAGCAAGAGTGTTTGGCTTTGAAATGGCTAGCTTGCTAAAAGATCCTGTTGCTCTTGGGCCGGTCTTGATTTATTTGTTTCATAGGATTAGTATATCGCTTGATGGCACTCCATCTATTATTGTTCTTGATGAAGCATGGGCGTTAATAGATAATCCAGTTTTTGCACCTAAGATAAAAGACTGGTTGAAAGTGCTGAGAAAGTTAAATGCTTTTGTAGTTTTTGCTACTCAGAGTGTTGAAGATGCAAGTAAAAGTGCTATTAGTGATACGCTTGTACAGCAGACAGCAACACAAATTTTTTTGCCAAATCTGAAAGCTACTAGTGTCTATCGAGATGTTTTTATGTTAACTGAACGTGAGTACATACTGATCAAACACACAGATCCAAGTACTAGATTCTTTTTAGTAAAGCAGGGAGTTAATGCTGTAGTAGCTAGAATAGATCTGAAAGATTTGGATGATGTGGTCAACGTGTTATCTGGACGTGCGGAAAGTGTTCTATTGTTATATGATATACTGAAAGAAGTCGGAGATGATCCAAAGATGTGGTTGCCTGTGTTTTATCAAAAGGTGAAAAATGTTTAAAACTAAACTGTCATTACTGTTAGTTGCGATATTTTTGTTAAATATAGATTTTTTGCTCTCGTATCCAGTGTTTGCAGATACAGTAAGTGGTACTGACAAAACGGAATTTGTTAGCAGATTTAATTCTACTGGTAGCTTTAGCCGTGCCTCTAATCCTGACTGTAAGGCGTTTGAAACATCTGCAGCAGTTGCTGGGATAGCAATTGCTATTGGTGCAATATTTACTGGTATTGTTTTGATTGTCTCTTCTGCTGGTTTATTTACTGCTCTTGTTATCGTTGGAATGATAGCTGCAATTGTTGGAGTCTGGAAGGCAGTTGGGGGACTTATTGTTTGTCAGCATAGTTTTGTTAGGCATCCAGTTGCATACGATAATGATGGGAGATATAAAAATTTTAAACTAAAAGATACAGGTTATAGTGGTGATACAGATAAAAATTATCGAACAGAAGATGAATATTTTTCTGCATTACAGAAAAGATCAGGAAAAGATGGAAAACAAACAGAGAAAGATATTTTAAACTTTACTGATTGGGATGTTGTGAATGTTGATAGGGAACACTACTACTGGCCAAAAAACGGTGTGCAATACAGTGAATATATAGAAATATGTCATCGAAATCCTTTAACTTTTGGTAATCTTTTTAACAAGAAAGACTTTGATTCCAGAGAAAAACCTGGATACATAGACTTTGATGTAAGGGAAAAAGATACTGGATATGTAGATGGGTCATGGTCCCCGACGGTCGATGGTGAGCTGAAATGTAAAGTTCTCAAAGCAGGACAGAGCGAAGACATATATGGATCAACGTTCAGGGCAGTGAGAAAAATGGGTAGGTTATGTGTGGAATTGGCTGAAGTTAGGGCAGCTGGAACTGCTTGGCCGCAAGGAATTGATATAGGATGCACGGAATTACCACCTGATCCGATTGCTCCTATGTGTGAACAATCTGTGATATTATTCAAAAATAAAGATGGTACAGGTGGTGAAGAAAGGAACAGGGATGACGATTATAAAACTCTTATCAGGAAAAAAGAAAAAGAAGGAAAAATTTTTGTAGGTTATGACAATAAAAGCTGTTTTAGCTCGTATGTCTCTGAAGCTTGCTACAATCAAGCGGGAAGTAAGTCATTATCTCCTATTCCTATAACTTCTATGATAGTGCAATGTATTAAGGAGTCGTTAGATAATTTAGTGGCAGGTATTGATTCAAGTGGTAACTTACTTACAGACAAAAATGGACATGCTAAGGGTAGTTTTTTGTCTGTAGCACAAAAAAGACTGAAGAACACTGTTACTGCTATCTTAATTTTAGCTTTGATATTGTTCTCTATAAAAGCCATGTCTGGTGGAATGCGTAGTCCACAAGAAATGTATATATTGATCATTAAATTCGCTTTAGTGATTTACTTTACGACAGGTAGCACTATGTCTCATTATTACGGGGAATTAACAAAACTTTCGAACGGCTTATCAGAAATAGTGCTTAAAGCTTCATCTGAGAGTAAAAATATATGTAATTATGAGGCAGGTAAAGATTATGAATACGATCGTGCAGGGCAGAAGGTATCCTACAGTTATCTTGCACCTTGGGATAGGCTTGATTGCAGAATTTTATTTTATTTAGGTGCCCCTTTAGATGGAATTGGTGGCAAAATTGGTACTGGAGGTGTTGCAACGTTAGCGGTTTTGCTTGGCGCTGCTCCTGTCTTGTTAGTTGCAGGTTCGGTGATTGGTATTATTTTCGCTGGTGGACAAATTTTAGTAGCTCTTGTCTGTATATTTATGGCCATTTTGCTGATGATGGTTATTTTGTGGATGTGCTATGTATTTATTTTATCTCTAGTTGCTTTAAGTGTAATTGTTATTCTATCACCTTTGTTTATTCCTATGGTTTTATTCCAACACACCAAAGGATATTTTGACGGCTGGGTGAAAGAGTTGATTACCTATAGCTTATACCCGGTTATCCTTTTTGCGTTTTTATCCTTTATGTTCATAGCATGTGATAAAATCTATTTTAAAAATTTAAATTTTAAACTGGACGAGTCATATAAAAATGAACAACCAGACAAGTCATATGAAAAGAAACAAGCAGAAATCTCATATAGTAAGAAAAAACAGTGGTTTAAATTGAAAGATGGGGAATGTGATAAAAATGAAACTACTCTCGCATGTATGATGCAAAATTATAGCTTTAAAAAGAGCAGCATACTTGGTCTATTCGACTTTACATACATGGAGTTTGGCAGCTCTCTAATCGGAGAATTATTAAAATTGTGTTTAGTATTATTCCTCTTTTACCACTTTTTAAACGTTCTTCCCGGCATGGCTGCTGAGCTTGCTGGTAATCACAGGGCAGCACTTGGTTCAGGTAGCACTCCTGCACAAATGGTGAATAAAGCTTTATCTGCTGCTGGAGGTGCTGGTCAAGTTGCTGCTGCGGCTGTAAATAAGGCAAGAGGGGCTATTGGAGGAGGTGGAGATGATAATAAGGGATCGGGATCTTCCTCTAGTGAATCTATAAAACCAGGTGGAGAGTGAGCGCAGGTGAGTAACAGATGTTTGAACATTTGAGCAACCAAAACTTGGTTAAGCTATGCATAAGTTTTGTGATACTCTTTTTATTATCTGGGTGCGGGTGTATTAAGCCAGAAGATTCATCAGGCTTGCGTGAGAAATTGGATATAGTGTCAACAGAGCAGAAATGGGTTGATTCTGGAGTTTATATTTCGGATAAAATAAAAGTAACAGAGATTAATATAGTACCTAATAAGGTTAATTTTTGTTCGCAATATAAAGATTTTGCAATTGAACCTGGAGTAGGAAACGTTACATTACCGTTTGCGCTTAAAGATGGCGATGCGATAAGCTTTAGTGTTGTTGGAAGTAAAATGTGTAAAAACGATAATGGCGCGGTCACCTATAAAAAAATTGACGAGAGTTGCGGTGAAGGAGAGACGGAGTATTTTGCACATGTTTTAAATCAAGAGAATTGTCAAGGTGAAATATGCCCTAATAAATATATCATAGGTAACGCAGAATGGTTGAATGGAAAAGAATACTGGAATCCAAGTTTTGTAAAATCTGATCAAGATGAAAAGGAGATTGAAAATATCATTAATTCTATAAAACAAGGAGAAAATATAGACTGCAGGAGGCTTTCAAGCAGTCAGAAAGTTGAGATAGATACGTACCTTTTAAATCTTGCGTGTGAGAATACATGTTATTATGCCAGTCAAGATTGTGTGCAAATTGAATCTAATACTATAGATGGCAATAAACGTAATGTAGCTAAAAATCTTGCCAACGAACTAGCTGTTGGAAAAGTAAGTAAGGAAGAAGCTATCAAGAAGGCTGTAGATGGTATAATGGGAGTGTTAGATGATAGCAACATAGCTAAAGGACACAGCGATAGTTCAGATGGTGAAAAGGATAAAGTAAATACAGAAAAAAATACCAAGGGAGCTGTGGATGATATAAGAAAAAAGAAAATGAAGAGGATAAAGACTTACATTCCATCATTAAAGGTGTCGATAGGAGGAAAGGAAAGTTTTAAATATGTAAGGAGTGATGGTATACGAACTAACTTTGATTATAAGATCAAAAAAGAAAACTATGATAAGGGTACAGAGTTAGTATTTACACTTAAAAATGCTAAAGAAAAGAATGCTGGTAACGGGGGATATAATATAAGGGTCACAAAGAGCCATAGTCTAGCAAAAAACTTATATATACATGTTTCTGATAAGTTTCCTGAGCACAATCCTGGTGAAATTCTGGGGGATATACCTGTGAATATCAGTGAAGTTCATAATACTGAGTATATGGAAAGATTAAAAGAAAAGCTAAAAGACAAGAGTGGCACTATATATTACGGAATAAGAGATCATGGCTGTGATTATAAGAAAAATGAAGGTCAGTTTAGCATTAACCTTACAACTAAAGAGCCACCTGTAAGAACTTTTAGTGCGATATATAATTTTTTTGATGAAAAAGTAAAAATTGCATTTTTTGGTTCCAGTTATAAAAATTCAGAATGGAATCACTCTGAATCTAGTCCCGTGAAGTCTCTTTATCAAAGTTTTGTAGCGTCAAATAGAACAAACACTATCAGATCCACAATAGTGTCGTTATTAGTGTTATATATAACTTTATATACCCTTTATTACTTTTTTGGATTGTCTCATGCTTCTACATATGAATTTTTAATTATATGTGTAAAGATAGGAGTTATTACCCAATTGCTGAACGATAACAGTTGGAGTTTTTTTTATAACAATGCATTTTCTATTTTTGTTAATGCTCCAAAACAGTTAATAGAAATAGCAAATTTCAGAGGTACAACATCAAATGTTTTTGAATTTCTTGATTTACCGCTCAATAGGTTTTTATCAGCACACTCAGTGTTACTCATAGTATCTCTTATATTCTCTGGTCCTTTGGGTATTGTATCGTTTTGCTTGGTGATTTGGGGTTTGATAACAGTGAGCTTATCGATGTTTAACGCCTTATTTTCTTTTATCACATCTATAGCAATAGTTGCATTATTGCTTTCCTTGGCGCCTCTTTTTATTATTTGCCTTCTATTTGGATATACTAGACAGATGTTTCACAATTGGGTCAAAAATTTAGCAAGATTTGCAATTCATCCGGTAGTGCTTTTAATTTTTATATCATTAATAAGCCAGGTTATGGATTATATTGTGTATTCGGTCTTTAATTTTGAGGTCTGCCCTACATGTATACTTAATCTTAACTTAAAGATTTTTAATCCTTGTATTATTTATGGTTATGCTTCCAAACATGCACCTAATATCACCGCTATGATGGCTTTTGTGATTTTGGGACATGCTATGAAAGCTTTAGTTGAGGCATCTTCAACAATATCTGATTCGTTGTTTGGTGTTTATGTGGCAAGCGAACCAGGAAGGCAATATCAGCAAAGCTTAATGGGAACAGTAGGTTTAGATGAACAAAGTATCCAAAGAAGAGCAGGTCAGCAATCTGGTACACCAAGTCGAAGACCTCAAATACCACAATCAGCTCAAAGATCAGCACCTAAAATACCGACAAACACAGGAAATCAATGATGAGCAGAAAATCATTATTATTGATACTATGTCTTGTAATTACTGGCTGCACAATGGATTGTGTTGAACCTGGGCTGCAGAGCAGAAATACTAGTGTCAGTATAGATGTTCCAGTTCGTGAAGCTGGCGAAGGAGTTAAAATTCATTGGGTTGATTCTGGTCAAGTAATTAGCAAGGATGAGAAAATCAAATTTACTCTTGGTGGGTCAGTAAATTTTTGTCCTCTTAAAGAAGGGAAAAATCCAAAGAGAGTACTTGTGCCCGCTGTATTTTGTGCTAATGATTTAATACCAAATTACAGTAATAAGTTAATTGATAATGCTAGTCTTGATGAACGAGAAATATGTGGGGATATAGGCTTTGGAAATAATGAATTCTATAGCAATAGACGTTATGTAGATACTGGAATTAAAGCAAATCCTGGTGATAAGTTAAGCTTTAGCTTAGTTCCCAGAGAGATAACGATTAATTATGACAATCCGGAAGGGAAAGGTATCAGCTTTGATGACAATTGCTATAGAGCTGAAGAAAATGATAAAAAAGACAAAGCTACAATAAAAGACATGCTCAATGGAGGAACGTTCTTTTGTGGAGAAAGTGGTAAGAGGACTAAAGTAGAATTTCCTAAGATTAATAAAGAGAACATAGAAGAAAGAAGAGTGCTAGTTGGTAATGGCTACACTCCATATGATAATAAGGTACATTTTAATAAGGATTATATTCAAAATTCATGGATAAATGGTGCATTGTTAGATTTACGACGAACTAAAATAGGACTGGATAAATTATGTAATGGGAAAAAATGTGATTTTAATGAGAGAAGCAAGTACAGCTCTTATGAGCTTAATTGTTACTATCAAAATATATGTTACAACGCAAAAGGTATAGGGGAGAATTGCGTCTCTTCTATAAGGTATGAGAAGTATGATAAAAGAAATACATGTGACATGTATTCTCACCTTAAACGTATTGAGGATGAACTAAAAGAGATTGAAGAAAATAAGAGGGATTCTAAGCAGATTGACATTAATTTAATATCAAATTCTAAATTAAACTTCAAAGAGGACAGAGAAGATATTTCTTGGGCTGAGGCTCTTGTTGCAAAAGTTGGCGATCTTAATAATCAGAATACTGCTAAAGGTATTCAATGTTTTCCAGAGAGAAAGGGTGCAAAAGGGGATAATGTGTGTTCGCAAATTGGTGATAATTTTGAACATTTTTCTTTGAAATTACATCATGATTATAAAATAGATGAAAAAGATATAATACCTGGTAGTAGTGTGATGCTTGCTATAGCAAGCAATGGCAATTACTTTCTTCATAGAGGTGGATATCATGTTGCAGTGACTAGATCATGTAACTTCGATAGTGGTGAAAAACTGTATATGTACTTGGGTGATAGCCCGCCAGAAGATCCATCTGCTCGAAAGACTAATAATTTCAAAAAAGTAAAGAAATTAGATAAAATAACAGAGGATAATGTAGACTATTACATAATAGATGGAAGTCATTTAAAGGATAAAGAGTCTAAAAAGATATACTTTGGTATTAATGTAGAAAACGTAAAGAAAGATGATATTACGGACAAAGAAGGCAAATATTATGAAGATAACAAATACACAGTAAATTTATTTTTAAAAAGAAAAATAAACGATTTTATTTCATCAACTGTAAACAAGATTTTTGATTTCATAACAGACGGGGGTGAAGACGGAATTAAAATTCCATATGAAGGATATAGAAAGGGGCTTCTACAAGGAATAAGAGCTTTGCTTATTCTATACGTTATATTTAGTGTTGTTGGCTATATGCTTGGAACAATACAATTAAGTAAATTCGATTTTATTATAAGAATATTCAAAATAGCATTTATAGCTTTTGCTTTTAGTGATAGAAGTTGGGAATTCTTTGGTACAACTTTGTCTGGGCTTTTTGTTGATGGTAGCATTTATTTAGTTGATAGTTTTTCTGGCTATATAGGAGAAGGAGGTAAAAAATTTGCATTCTTAGATTTAACAGCGGGAGTATTATTTACAGGAGAAACATGGCTGAAATTTTTGTCTTTAATGCTATCAGGACCTTTTGGCTTTATTGCATTTTTGGCAATACTTTATGCTACTTTTGTGTTTTTAAGATGCATTATTAGTGCTACGTTTAAGTATGTAATATCTACTGTTTTAGTGGCATTTTTATTGTCATTAGCACCTTTATTTATCGTATTTATTCTATTTCAACAAACTAAAACATTATTTGATAATTGGATAAAAACGCTGGCTCATGTTTCATTGCAACCAGTCATTTTATTTTCATCCTTGTCTCTTTTAAACCAGTTAATGTATTCAGTTCTATACAACCTCACAAATTTTTCTGCATGCTATCAATGCTTAATTAGTGTAAATTTTTTATCGTATGATCTGTGTCTTATGAAATCAATATTACCTCTTGGGTATAGTCCTGGTACTAGTGTTGATGTTGCGTTCAGTACTGGAGAAAGGGCTGGTGGGCACTTTGCAGCATTACCTATAGATCTAATCCAGGCATTTATATATCTCATCATTGCTAGTGCAATGGAAGCTTTTGTTTCTATATCAGAAACTATGGCGCAGGCGTTGTTCAGCTCTGGTTATGGAGTTGCTCAAAGTGTTAGTCATATTTCTAGGAGCGCATCACAAGCTATGCTGTCAACTGTTGGCCTTGATGATAGAACCCAAAATATGATACATAACATCAAGCAGGGAATGAGTAAAGATCGTAGCAAAATTGAAGCTAAATTGCCTGATACACCAAAGCAAGCAGATGGGAAAGGGAGTGCTGGCAGAGAAATGAGCAAATCTGAAACACTAAGCCAGCCAGATAAGCAAAAGGATTCTGATAAAACAAAAGGACAAGTCAAGGAAGATTGATGAGATATATGGAGTAACTAATTAAAAAGATATTTGAAGTAAGGTTTTAGAAATTTATTCTGTATTGGAAAAAGTTTAGGTATGCAATCACGCTTAGGCAAATGTTGGTTTAGGTTATTAATTTTGGTAATCTGTGTTCTGGTTACAGGTTGTAGTAAGAATGATATGCCTTTTCCAAGATGTATATCTGCTGATTATTTTGGTCCTGAACCGGTTGCAGTTGGTGCTCATTTTCCAATCGGTCATGATGCGTTTTTTCCAGAAGGTGAAAGTGGAGAACCTATTGATCCTGAAACCGGAGAAATCAATTATGGTTTTCACCCTAATCAAGTAGTGAAGTGGAAGGATACCGGCCTTGAAACCAATGGAGATAGTTTAGTAGTACGAGTAAATGGTGCATGGACATCTTGGAGCAATAGTAATAAGAAGAAATCTCAAAGTAGTTATAGTTTGGAAAGTTTGGAGCAGTTAAAATATGCAACCAAATTTGAAAGAGGGGAAGGTGACAACAGTCTGCCTGACTTTCACTTAGTTTGTAATGATTATAAACCTAGCATGCAAAAATTTTCAAGTAAGCCTAAAGCAAGTTGCACTGTAAAGTGCAAGTGCATTAATGAAGATGATAGCGCAAATACAGTATCACGTGGTGCTCCATGTTGGTTTACCAACGGTCATGGTGCTTATCTTTTGTTTAAAACGGGGAAAGGTGATCCTAACGAAAATCTAAAGTTAATGCGCGATCCTCAATATCCTACTGTACATCTAGGTTACAACTCCATGGCAGAAAATGGGAGCGGTCTTTTTACTTTAGACAGAGATAACACCACATTACAGGACAGGAATTGTAATACGGTGAGGTTAGAAAAAGGATGGAAAATATATGTAAAGATATTAGATAGATATTATCTAGATAATGCAGGTGGCTACTCTTTTGAATTTTTGAGCGGAGTGCAGAAACCAAGTAACTTTGGATTTTTTGATTACGTTTATAACTATCTAAAATGTGTATTATTGATTAACGAAAATTGTAAAAAGCATTTTGATAGCAATGATCCTGCAGCTGCACAAGCGATGTTTCAAAATATAGCTGAAAAAAGTACGAGCTTTCACAATTTTGTTCTTTCCTTGCTTGTTCTATTTATAGTGATTTCATCGCTTCTTTATCTTTTTGGAATGATAAGAGAAACTAAGCATGATATGCTCATCAGAATGATGAAAATCACTCTAGTAATAGTGCTTATATCTCCTGGAAGTTTTAGATTTTTCTATGATCATTTTCTTGTTTTATTTGTTAAAGGTCTTGAACAATTGATAAGCATAATTACTAATTTTGCTCCCAACATGAACACCGGAGGTAATTCAAACGTTGCTCAAGGAAATGAAGCTAAATTGTTTAGCTTCATGGAGGATATGTTTAATAAGTTTTTTGCTTACTCTGTTTGGAAAAAGTTTGCAGCATTTTTACATTATCAAATGTGGGCAAGTCTCCTTATGATACCGGCAATTTTTATAGGGATTGTCTTATATTTCCTGCTGTGTATGTATGCTTACATAATATTCCTTTCTGGTTTTATGGGTATAGCTTTTCTTGTAGCTATAATGCCGCTATTCCTAATCTCTATTTTATTTTCACCACTGAAAAGTCTATTTGAGGGTTGGATAAAATTCTGTATTAGTTTCTGTTTGCAATCAATTATGATATTTACCCTGCTGTCATTACTTGCTGCGATGATAATGAATACCTTTTATAAACAGTTAGGCTTTACTGTGTGCTATAATAAATGGCTTGAAATAAAGTTATGTGCTCCAAAATGGGTATTTGGTGGTTTTTGTATAATTGATAAAGAATACTTTAGCTGGACTCCAGGGCAAATTTTTGTACCTTATGCTATTGGAGAGGCTTCTCCATTGAACGTAGATAAGAATATAGAAGGTATAGAAAAACTAAGCAGAATAGGTGGTACAGTAAAGTTTACTGGTGGCGCTGGATATATCCCTCTTCCACCAGATTACATTAATAAAGGTTTTCGTTATATAGATTATCCTTTCTTTAATCCAATTCCTGGAACTAAAGATAATCCAGCAGACCACTATATTGCGGAAAGTGATATGATAGTTAGTAATGGCTGTAGTGCAAAAGATCTAGTACGCTTAACAAATAGTTTATCTCATGCATCAGAGAGGGCTGACATTATATTACTGATCAACAATATAGAGAAAAGGATAGGTGATGTTAGTGAAATAATAAAACGCTACTGTCAAGATATAAATAAATGCAATAGTTATAGGGAAATAATTAATGAAATAAGATCTTTAGTGCGGAGTGCGATAAAAAAACAAGGTTGTAGAATACTGAAACTTCATGATTTATATAAGGATCCCAACAGTGAATACTGTCAGAAATGTAAAGATTGTGAGGATTGCAAAAATTATAAAGAAAATAGTGATTACCAAAGGGTGCAAGACATACAGAGAGGTTATTTAATCAACGCAGGAGAGATCTTTGTATTGTTCTTGCTTTCGTTTTTGATGTTTTCTTTGAAGGAGTTTGTACAACAGATGGGCTCAAGCATTGCCGGTGGTGGGTTTGGTGTTTACAATATATCTAGTATGTATCAAGCATCACCTGTGACTGGTTTAATGCAGGGATTAAAACAACAGATGCAAGATAAAATTGGTGGAGGGCTAGAGTCTTTAGGTAATTGGGCTACTCATGTACCGGACAGATTAGCTGGAGGTACAGCTAATTTGCTAGGTAGAATACCAGGAGTTGGGGGTGTGCTGAAATATGCTATTAATGTGCCACGTAAGCTTGTAGGTGCTACTATTGAAGCAACAAAATTTGCAACATCACCTAAAAATGATGTTGATAAGCTTGAGGAAAAAATCTACAGGGCGTTTGGAATTGATAAAGAAGATATTGCACATAGAAGAATTGATAAATATTTAGAATATTATAAAGGATATGTAGGATCACATTTGGGCTATACAATAGAAGATGCTATGAAGTTTACTTGGGAACATGGTCTCGACTCTATAGGAATTAACCCTGCTAAAGGAGAAAAGGATGGTTACCAGCATAATCTACTCTATAGAGCAAAAACATATAGACGGGAATTTCTTGAGAAGCTTCATGACTACACTATTGGCCGCAAGAGAGAACCAGAAGAAGATGAATCATCAAAAGAAAATAAGCCTAATCAATCAAATCGAAAATTAGGTGCGGAACCAGAAACCCTAAAAAACACTACAGAAGCTATACGTGCCGGAGAAGATAGAGAGCGTCAAGATAATGAAAGGAATGAGAACATAGAGAATGATGAAGAATCGTAATTTCAAAGGGCTAAGTTATTATGGTCTTCAGCAAGACGAAGATGGTAATATCAAGTTAAACGATTACAATGATGTTTTAAATGCGCGCAGAGCGAGGGTAGATTTGTTACTAGATAGCACTAAGCAAGGTGATGTTAGTCTTTCAAAGCTAAATAAAGCTCTGAATGAGAGACTTATAGATGATAAAGGGCTATCGTCAGAATTTGACAAAGAAGACAAAGAAATTGCACAGAAGGAGCTTAAGATGTTCTCTATTTTAGACGATCTTGATAATCTTGCAAACATTGAAAGTGAAGATCTATTAGAGGTTAGTTTGTTACTATCAGATCTTAGTTTTATAGAGAGAAATATTGTGTTGAATGCCGATCAGAGTTCTGATCTAATAGGGTTCAAAAGTCTATTTATAGAAAAAAAAGCATCTGGTGAGGAATATAGTGATGAAGAGTGTCACAATTTCCTCGATAGTATAGAGAAAATCAATACTTTAATTAAGTTAGAGTTAGAAAGTAGAATTGAAGGGATGGGTCATGATGAAAAAAACAACCATGATGATTTACAAGACGAGATTGGTCGTGCAATCAGTATAGAAAATAAATCAAAGAAAAGCGATTGATCTTGCGTTCCTCCACAAGCAACCTTCTTTCTATTAGACTGCTGAAGCTATGTTGACATTAAATGTGTATTATAAATAATTAGTTAACTTCGAACTTGTTTTATATGTTACGTGTTATTGCGGGTAAATATCGTGGAAGAAAAATAACTACAGGCAAGAATTTAGCTGCACGGCCCACTATGAGTAGTGTCCGAGAAGCAATATTTAGTATACTTTCTTCAAGAAAACCTATTTATAACCTAAATGTACTTGATTTATTCTGCGGAAGTGGCTCTTTTTCATTTGAAGCACTTTCTCGAGGTGCTAAACATGCATTCATGGTAGATTCAGATTATTACAATTTGCAACTGCCTAAAAAAACAGCAGAAGATTTTGGAATTACGAGCGATATCACGTTAATTTGTTGCAATGCTAACGGATTACCAAGACCTATTTCAAAGTGCGATATAGTTTTTATGGATCCACCTTATAATATCAATCTGTTTAACTCAACTTTAGACGAGTTAGCTCACTCAGGCTGGTTAAATGATAATGCGTTAATAATTCTAGAAATGAGGAAAAATGAAGGTTTTGAGTGCAATAAAAACTTCAATATAATTGTGGAGCGTACCTACGGTATTGCAAAAATAATTTTTCTTTCTTCACTCACTTGAATTTCTTTTGTAAACATCTATAGCTAAGCTAAGTAAGATTTTTCCGAGGACTGAAAGAAAAAATCAATTCGTTTTGTTGGGAATAGGGTGTGTAACAGCAAATCAATACGAGTTGATATACTAGAAGAAGCAGTATGGAAAGAAATGAAGATGGTACTCAAAGAACCAGAGGCAATGACTAAGGAATATCAGCTCAGACTCGTAAAACATGAAAGTACGCAAGCAAAGGATTAACTTGAAAAGCGTGCAAGTAAAATAGAACAAGGTATAGAAAAATTAGCTTATGTATATGCAAGGGGTCATATAACGAAGGAAAAGTATGACTTAGAAGTTGAGAGCATGGAAAAGGAGTTAAAGGAATCAGAGATCAAAGGGAAGAAGCTATCGATGAAAAGAGTCTACAGAGAGAATTAGATTTTATCACAAACAGTGTAGAAAGTTTTTCCTCTGAGAGAGCTTAATCAAGCAGACTATGAAACTAAACTTGATATAATAAGAAAGTTAGTTCAACGCATTGAAATTGACGATGATAACGTACATATAGTGTTTCGATTGAAAGAACTTGCTCGAAAGGGAGTGTTAAATAAACTGTGTCAAACCGAGAAGTAAAGTAATAAATTGATAAAATGGAGGTTTGACACAGTTTATTTAACACTCCCCAACATTCTATCGGGATGCCAGTGTCAGCTACTTGCATGACATCCTCTTGCTTCTATAGGTGTCTTTATCTCGTCTACTTTATTTTGCCACACAGATACAATGGTTTCACATGTACTTGGTAGGCTATCTATTTTGAAAAAGAAGGACTACCAACACCTTCACTTTTTGCATCACTAAATTTACTTGCCACTTTATCAATAGTCCAAACGAGTGGTGTAACAACGAGCGCAGCAGCCCAGATAACAGCACTAACAGCATAATTCAAAACTGCATTAACAAATTTAGATAATGCACTACTATGGTCCCATGCCTTACATGACAACATGGATGAATAATCTATTAACGATTTTGTGTTACGCTTAAGATCAAAACTATCTACTACTTTCGCTAATCCTTTTGCCGGCCAGTATGACAAATACGCCAATGCTAGATATAAAGGTTGCAGAATTACACTAGCTAACGCAAAAGTAATAATCCCAATCATAGAAGGATTTTTTTGTAACTACCAAGAGCTACATTTTTCACTGGCCCAACAACACTGTTGATAAGGTAAACGGATTTATAGAAACTATTTTGTGGAATTTTGTTACATCCAACACTTTTGGTAGGAACATCTCCGAATTTAACATATTTCTTAAAATTACTATATGAACTTGGCATATTAACCCTCTAAAAATAAAAAAATAGTTACCTTATCAGTATAGATTATTTTAGAATAACTGCAACAAACATCACTAAATTATGTGTTGCGCAAAAGCACATATTACCATACCATCGAAAATAAAGAGGTCAGCATGAGTTTTACTTTACCTGAGCTGCCATATGATAAAGCAGCTTTAGAACCTTACATATCTGCAAATACATTGAATTTTCATTATGACAAGCACCATAAGGGATATTTAAATAAACTCAACGAACTGGTTGAAAACACAGATTATCAACATATGGAAATTGAGGAATTAGTAACGAAAGTTCATGGAAATAATAATACAGTTCCTATTTTTAACAATGCAGCACAAGTTTGGAATCACACTTTTTATTGGAATTCAATGAAAAAAAATGGTGGTGGTGAGCCTAAAGATGATGGTCTTCTAGCAAAAAAAATTCAAGATGATATTGGTGGCTTTGACAAATTTTGTGAAGAATTTTCAAATTATGGAGTAAGCCAATTTGGCAGTGGATGGGTGTGGTTAGTACTTGAAAAAGGAAAACTCAAAATCACTAAAACTCCAAATGCGGATCTACCGCTAATTTATGGCCAGGTGCCACTACTTACTATGGATGTATGGGAGCATGCATACTATTTGGATTGCCAAAATCGCAGAATTGACTACATAAAAGTTTTTCTTGATCATTTGATCAATTGGGATTTTGTAGAAGAGAATTTAAAGAAGAATATATAAGATGAATATACCACAAGTAACAAAACTAGATAATGGTCTGCGCATAATAACTGAGCGAGTGCATGAAGTTGATTCCGTAGCTTTAAATATACGAGTTGGTGTTGGCAGTAGAGCTGAAAGTGCAAGTCAAAATGGAATATCTCATTTCCTAGAGCACATGGCTTTCAAAGGAACAAAGACAAGAACTGCTTTTGAAATTGCAAAAGCTTTTGACGACATAGGTGGAGCCTTCAATGCCTGCACCGGTAGAGAAAGCACCAGTTATTATGCAAAGGTTCTTAAAAAAGATATAAAAACTGGCATTGATATATTAATAGATATATTAATGAATTCTACATTTCCAGAGGATGAATTGGAACGCGAAAAGGGTGTTGTAATACAAGAGATTTTTCAAACTAATGATTCACCGAGCGATATCATTTTTGATAAGTATTTTGAAGCAGCTTATAAAGATCAACCATTTGGTAGGTCAATCTTGGGTACGCAAGATACTGTCAAATCTTTTACTCGAGCTAATCTAGATAACTACATAAATGAGCATTACTTTGGCGAGAACATTATATTTGCTGTTGCAGGAAATGTTGAACATGAGGAGGTTGTTCAATTAATCAAAGACTTTCTCTCAAAGATTCATTCAAAAGAGCTGAAAAAAAGCGAGAATGCAAGTTATACCGGTGGCGAATATCTAGAGCATCGTAAATTAGATCAAGTACATTTATTAATTGGGCTACCTAGTGTTTCTCGTGATGATAATAAATATCACACATTTAAAGTGCTTGATTCTATACTGGGAAGTGGAATGTCATCACGCCTATTCCAGGAAGTAAGAGAAAAGCAGGGGCTTGCTTACTCCATTTACTCATTCAACTCTAGCTATGCTGATACAGGAATGCTTTCGATTTTTGCTGGTACAGATAGTAGTAATCTAGATAAGCTTTTGAAAGCTATAACGACAGAGCTGAAGAAATTGTCTACAGATGATTTAAAGGAAGAAGAAGTAAATAGAGTAAAAGAACGAGTAAAATCTCAAATTTTAATGTCACGCGAAAGTGTTAGCTCGCGTGCTGAAACGTTAGGACACTACTACGGTAACTATAATAAATACATCAGTAAAAACGAATTAATAGAAAAAATTAGTGCTGTTACTATTTACGATATAAAAAAAGCAGCAGAAGAATTGCTATCTCAGCATGAAAGAATTACTTTAGCTGCGATTGGAGAAATTAATTCATTGCCAAGTTACGATAAAGTGGTTTCTATGCTTAGTGTACTTTAATTATGTTGCTTATGCTCACTAAAAAGTTCAATGAATGGTTGCAAAATCCTTTCTATAAAAAGTTTGCTTTCTGGTTCATCGCATATACCACTAATCATTTTATTGAAAGTTTTTTCGCTGTTTTGTAAAAATAAATAGCTTTCTACTGATTGCACAATAGACAAGGCAGTTAAAATTCCTCCTATCACTAAACAAGAAGCTATAGCAGGTACGGTACCCACTGCAATTCCAGTTGCGATTAATGATAAACCAGCTAAGAGTGTAAAGGCTGAAACGCAAAACGCTATTTGATGTTTTTCTTTATTTTTAACCATAAATGCCTCACAAAAATTATATTTCTAGTATATCCGTATATATAATGTACTGTCAAGTTTTTAAAGAAGATTAAAAAATGCAACGCACATGTGCAAAATATGAACTAGGTATATAATTCACAATGCAGCGGTATTTCACTAATCCAATTATTTTTTTCCTGATCTAGCCTATCATTCAATATTGCTTGTCTTATTGATTCCATCAACTTATTCATGAAGAAAACATTGTGAATGGTAACGAGTGTATAAGCCAGCAACTCTTTAGCTTTCAGTAGATGGTGTATATAAGCTCTTGAATGTTTTCTGCAGGTAAAGCACAAACAATCACTCTCAATTGGGTTATCATCTAGTTCGAATCGTTGATTTCGCAAATTAATATGCTCTTTGCACTTTGAAGAAATAGAATCTCTATTTTTTACTTTAACAAGCGCGCCACCATGTCTTGCGAGGCGAGTTGGATGCACGCAATCAAATGTATCAACTCCAAGCTCTACTCCACGAAAAATGTCTACAATTCCACCAATACCAAGCAAATGAGTAGGCCTATCTTTTTTTAAATGTTCCATAGTAAAGGAAACTACATCATACATCTGCTCTTTACTTTGACCAAGTGATCCACCTATTGCTTGACCAAAAAATGGCAAATCGTTGATAAAATCACAACTTTCTCTACGCAAATCTTGATACACTCCGCCTTGACTAATTCCATAAAGCACCTGTTTGCCATTATTATTTTTTTCAAATTCATTTAAAGAACGTTCAGCCCATCTATGGCTCATGAGCATCGATTTCCTTGTGTACTCCTTGCTGACGTGAAATGGAGTACATTCATCTAAAACTAAGATTAAATCTGCACCTAATTTTTGTTGAATTTGTATCGACTTTTCAGGAGTTAGACAATAAGTTTTACCATTTATGTAAGAACGAAAAATTGCCCCATCCTCGTTAATTTTGATCAGAGTTTTTTGTTTCTGTCTTACTCCCTTTATCTCTTCTGAAACTGATCCGTGTCCTAAACTAAATATCTGGTATCCACCAGAATCAGTGAGCATTGGCCCACTCCATCCCATCATCTTGTGCAAGCCACCAAGCTTTGCCACAGTATCCTCTCCCGGTTGGAGCATTAGGTGATAGGTGTTGGAAAGTATTATCTGAGTACCTGCTTCTCTGATTCTCTCGATATCTGCAGCTTTAATAGCAGCTTTGGTTGCACAAAATATAAATGCTGGTGTTTCTATACTTCCATTTGGAGTTTTGATCGTTCCAACTCTTGCAGAACCTGATTGCTTGGTTATCCTAAACGAGAACTTTTCCATCTATTTACTTGAAAGTTCTGCTATGATATTTTCCACTTTTTCAGGAGTGAGGTTTTCATAAAAATCGTTATTGATCTGTGCAACAGGGGCATTAACACATGCACCAAGACATTCAACTTCCTTTAAAGTAAATAGATTATCTTTAGTGGTTTCACCGATATTGATTCCAAGCTTCTTTTTAAAGGTACTTAAAACTTCCTCGCTATTGCATAACCAGCAAGGAGTTGTTCTACAAACTTGTATTAGATATTTACCTACTGGCTTTAAATTATACATGGTGTAAAAATTTGCCACTTCATATACGCGAATATGTGGAATATGAAGCATGTCAGCAACGTAGCGCATGGCAGATTCAGAAACCCATCCGCATTGTTCTTGTACTAGATACAGTAAAGGCATAACAGCGCTTCCTTCTCTACCTTTAGGATACATCTCTATAGACTTTTTTGCTTTGCTAAGATTGTCTGGTGTAAAACTAAACTGCTCTTCTTTCTCTTTCATCTAATAAGGTTCATGTAAATCTCAACAAATTATACTTGAAGAGTTAACAATTGCAATTAGACTTCTTGCATAATCTAAGACCTACTGTAAACCAAGCTTAGTATAATCCAATTTGACGTACCTTATTATTTTTTTTACTTTGTAATTGATCTACATGAGAAACTTTTTCACCACTTTGTAATCTTTCTCCCTGGAAAATTCCTGCAGGCCTTTCAAAGTACCCACGTTCAATAGCATTGTAAACTGAGTAACCACCAAATAAGCAATTTTTTCCTATTTCTTCTCCACAATCTTTTAATTCTTTCAACCTCTCTTGATCTCTTACTTCTACCTTTATCCAGTCTTTATTTTGCTTATCAGGATATAACCTAACGTCTAACTCTCCCTTAGTGGTAGGGAAAGTCAACACTATATCACTATCGTCCGCAAGATTGGTGTAATTCCTTATACCATTCTTTGTTATAATTGCTACCTCACTTTTACCAATCTTTATTATATCTCTTTCATAGTCTATGTTTCCCTGAGCTCGCCTTAACTCACTAGCTTTTTCTGTGAGCCTTGCAACATTTATTATACTATCTTCGGAATATTCCGAGTATAAAGTAGTGTTATCTATTTTTGCATTCTTTACCATACCATTAATAACTGCTCCTTTTATAACTTCCATAAAATCTAGGGTACTCTCTAGATAATCTAGATAAGCTTCTATCATATTTTCTTTGTGCTCTTTAAATTCAGATTCTAGTGTATCAATTACTTTCATATTATCTTTATTATATAACACTGCCCCTATTGATACCAACTTGCATACTATCTTGCTTGCAACTTCAGGATTCTTTCCTAACTCACCAATCCTTTCCATAACACAATCTGTAAAATTACGCTTCTTATCTTGAGAAAATCGTCTATTAATCCTTCCTCCTGAGAGAATAGCCTCATTTACAACTCCTTCTAGTTCATCCATATTTTGAGCTTTAGAAACTTTATCTAAAAATTCTTTTAGCTTTATCTGTCGATTCGGCGGTAAATTACTCCATAAATCCCTAGAATAATACTCCTTCTCATCATAACTTGACCATTGTAAATTGATTGCATCTGCTTTCAAAAGTAATCTTTTTACTTCAAATTTATTTGCTCTTTCATCAGTACCTGAACGAGCAAAAGAATCAAGATTTTTAGCATGTTGATGCACCTGCAACTCTCCTTCATTACTTCGAAGATTCAAAACCATTCTTAGATCTTGATCATTCCCAAAATCATCTAAGAATTCTTGTAGATCTTCAACAACTGAATCACCTTCTGAGTTATTTACTATATCCAACAACTTTCTTCTCAAGCCCCCCTGTCTCTTAGTTAAAACGTAACCTGAACCATCTTCGAACCAGTCTTTTGTTTCCATTATAGAGCGTAACTTATCACTCAACTTCTCTCGCTTATAAGTCACAAAGTACTTTTCAATATGTTCATGATGATTATCACGTGCAACTTGCAGAGGAGTTTTTCCTTGTTTATCACCTTGATCAGAAATAGCTCCTTTCTCTAAGAGTAAAACTACGCCTTCAGAACAACCAACACTAGCAACATGATGCAAAGGCGTTTTTTTTTCATTATCTTCTGCATTAAGGTCAGCTCCCTTTTCTAAGAGAGCAGCTATACTATAAGGTCCAGTAGCATAGTGTAATGGTGTCCTTCCTTTATCATTCTTGATATTAGGGTCAGCTCCTGCTTCTAAAAGCAAACTTACGGCACAATCATATTGTTTTCTTGTCCAAGCCATACTTGATATTATGTGCAATATCGTCAAACTAGACTCTCCCCTTTCACAATTAAGAACGGTTTTTAGATCTTGATTATCTTTATTATTTAATAAAAACTTTTGAAGTTGTCGGTAACTATCTCCTGCACTCAAAGATCTCATTGCACTAAAAATAGATAGCAATTCCTCATCTAACTCTTCTTGACTGTCTGTCAACTCAGTTGTAACAAGCCACGCACACATTAAATTATCAAACGAGCCTTTTGTAGCTTCAGCAATATCTACCAAATGACGCCTATCAGGAAACATGAATAAACTTTTAATCAATTCATATTCATAATCCTGTTGTAGCTCGTTTTCTATTCTACTTTCCTTATTAGAATCTTCCCCAGTAACTTCTGGCATATTTACTCCTCACTTTATAAAACCGAATGTAATTATAACAAATAAAGCTAATGCAAGCTAGCTTTCTACTACTTCTTGTATAGTTATATCACTAACACGTAGCGGGATTATAAACATTAAGAAATTAACCAGATGGAAAAAAGGCAAAAGAATCCCCTAGTAGTGAGTTTTATAATGTAAATTGGCATTGTAATAATGTTCTAACGCTTATTTTAAGCGGATTTTGGCTGAATGTAGAAAAAATAAAAAAAGCCACTATAATTTTATGTAATTCGCCAATAAATACCCTGAGTTTTTTACTGAATTTTGTCATTGAGCCTGCAGATCAAAAACAAGTTTTGAGTCATAAATACCCTTGATGTCATGGTAAGGGTATTTGGGGGATTTGTAAAGGAATTTCTGTTGTCAACAAGCTGCTAAATTTATTATATGGTTTCAAAGGAAACATATTGTCTATGGGAAATCTGGGTTTATTAGCGTATTATCTTAGAGCACTTAAAAATTAATTTCTTAATTTTAGTTAAAATTTTATTGACGTTACATATAGAAATAATCATAATAGCGTTTTATTAAAATTTTAAATATAATTATGTCTATATTAAGTAGATTATTTAGAGTTAATACAACTACACTGAAAGTTAAAGAAGCGATAGGTTTTAACCCAGTAAACGTAGGGTTGATTGAAGGAAATGGAGTTACTTATGGACTCAGCTATCAAGATAACGGCAATGGAAGCAGTAGAGTAAAGTTACTTATTAGTCCATTATATCAATCGAAAACATACGAGTGTGATACATGTGTCAACGTAGCAAATGAATTCAAGGGCCAATTATCTCCCACACTAATAGAAAATTCAGCTGAAATAGATAAAGTTGGAATTATCTTTCCTACAGAAGAAATTAACAAAAAAGAAAAGTGCATCAAAGGCTTAACATTCAACACCTACGAAATCAAGCATTCAACTAATATTCCCTTAGTTGAATACGTAGGAAAAGTAAAATTATACAAGAACATTGATATAAATAGTCTTGCAAATGAAGGCAATAGTTATTTTCAACCAAAAGCAGTAAAAGTTGGTAATGGTAATGTTGTTGTAATTGCTCATAACTTAAAGGATCAAGCTTTAGTTTCTTGGTATTTACAATCAGACACAAATGGAAAATTTAGGGCTTTACCTGGAAAAAGCGGCATCACAGAAAGGAAATTATTCAAATTTGATAATCCAGGGCAATTAGTACTAGATGAAAATACGATGCTTTATGCGCAGATGAGCAAAGAGATTATTGGGAAGCCAGAAGCAAGAACAAATATTTTTAAGTTCGATATGGCTAAAGTGGTTAAGGATCTAAAAAATGGAAAGAAAGATGAATGTTTGCTTAAGAAAAATTGTCAAATAGATAAAGCATCATTTATTATCTCTAATCCAGGAAAAATAAACTTTTTACAGTATGTAAGAAGAACTGGAGGTGATGATTTAGTTGCTTTTCTTGCAAAAAAACAATCTTCTAATACGCAAGAATTGCATTTAGTAAGCCTTGCTAAGAAAGGACCAAAATCAAATTTTACTGTTTGTGAATGTGAAGATCCTATAGAACAATTGTATGTTAAAGACAATGGCCAAGGAGGTTTTATCGTCACTGCGGTAAGTGGAGAGAGTATTATAACTTTTAATAGAGAGAGCTCTGGAAAATCTTCTGAAGCAACGATAATACCGACAAGCAGTATCAAAGCTCTCAGTGATTTTGTTAATATCATTAACGGCCAATTGATGCCTAGTATTATTTCCAGCAGTACTGTGGCTCCTATAACTGTTACAGAGACGGTTGTGACTTCTAAGAAAACGACGACTGCTGCAATTACTAGCACAACAGAAACCGACACTGTAAAGACTACCAAATTAACAACAGAAGTATCAACTATCATTGTACCAACTTCCACAATGAGTAAATCTTCAACAGAGTCAACAACTCAGGCAAGTACAGTAACAGTGGAGTCAACAACAGTAGCATCAACTACCACTGCACCTACTTCTACAACGAGTAGGCCTTCAACAGAGTCAACAATTCAAACAAGTACAGTAACAGTGGGGCCAACAACAGTAGCAAAAACAACTACTACTCCACAAGCGACCACAGTTGCTACAACGTCAACTAGTGCACCGATAGTAACTTCAGAAACTGAGACAAGTACTGTAAAATCTACAGCAGCGACTGTTGAGTCAACTTTTACAGCAAGCAGTACTACGATGAGTAAGCCTTTAACAGAATTAACAACTAAGATGAGTACGTCATCAGAACCAACGACAGTAGCTGAAACTATTGCGACTTCACAAGCAACTATGATTACTACAATGCCAACTAATGCGCCAACAACAAACTCAGAGAAAACTATACAAACATTGTCCATTATCCCAAGTACTAGAACAAAAGCAACAACTCCTCTGTTCACTACAACTTTACTTCCTCAAACTACTCCTTCACCACAGCCCGCTCAGCTTGCTATAGAGTCTAATAGGGCAGGAATGATAGGTGGGTCTTTGGTTGGAGCGATAATAAGTATTGCTGGAATTATAGGATTCATAGCATACAAATATGTTAAGGGTCGTAATTCTGTCCCTGTGTTAGAACTAACTAATTTCAATGATAGAAGGCGATCATCTTCAAGTGGCAATAGCGATGAAGAAATTTTTATCGCTAATAACAGAATGAGACATATATCTATGCGAACTATGGATCAATCTGAAACAGTGCTAAACAGTATATCGGTGGAGAGTAGTAGTCGGTCAAGAAGTAGCTCATCGTCTTCAAGCGGTGGACCAGGATCTTGACTGACTGAGCTAGAGTCTAAAAGTGAAAAAAGCTTATCTTGGGATAGCGATGATGTACCGGAATATCACCTTTAGCTATTTGTCTGAATGTTTTTAGTATGTAGACTGTTAGGAAATTTTCTTTTGCTTTTGTGATTTTAATGTTAAAGTATAATTTCTAGGTGAAATAAGTAGCTGCTGTTGTGTGATAAACACAGCAGAGGAAAGTCCGAGCTCCAAGAAAAGGTAGTGACGGGTAACGCCCGCCGGAGGTAACTCCAGTTATAGGGCTACAGAAAATTACCGCCTAAAATATTATTAGGCAAGGGTGAAAAGGTGTGGTAAGAGCGCACCATAACAATGGCAACATTGGTAGTCAAGTAACCAACACTAGGAGCAAGATTAAATAGAAGTAGATTTTATGTTTTTCTCATATCTACTCGGGTAAATCGCATGAAGTAAATGGTAACATTTACTCCAGATAAATAGCTACATAAACAGAACTCGGCTTATATTTCACCTAGGCAATGCATGAATGTCAGCCATACTATGTAAATGTATCAAACATTTCACATATCCTGTACGCTCAATTTGACCACCTATATTCCTTTTACTTCTTGGCTTATCTCTTTTTTTATTTCCTTTTGAACTTAACAAAGCTTGAATTTTAACCGAGCTTTTCCTTTAACTCGTCATTCTCTATCTCTAAAACCTTATTTTCTTACCTATAACTTTTTAGCTTAGCTTCCAACTTTTCTATTTTTTGCTGCAAGTCTTTGTAAAGTTCTAAAAGACTAACCATGTTACCTCACTTTTACGATTGGTTTTTATCTTATTTCATCTACCTATTTTGTTGCTTCAATGAATGGGTGAATAAAGCATTTCATGCGTTGTCCTTCACTTGTTCTGCTTGATAGTCACTACTGCTTTCGCTTATATTAACACTAGAGTATTCTTCATCGTCAACATACTCTTTTAGAACATATCCTCTACCCCAAACGGTTTCTATGTGGCTTATTCCATCATTTGCACTTTCAAGTTTTTTACGTAATTTACACATAAAAACATCAACTATTTTGTTGTCTGAAGGTTCGTCCAAGCCATTGTAAAGATGGTTTAAAAACATTTCTTTTGTCAACACTGCTCCTTTACGCAATGCCAGCAATTCTATCATGGAATACTCTTTGTTAGTAAGGTGAACTGTTTTGCCTTTTACCTCAACAATCCTGTGATCAAAATTGATATTCATATTACCAATCTTTATCACTGATTCGGGATGGCCTTTAGTACGTCGGACTATGGCCTTAATTCGAGCTAATAATTCGCTCTTGTGAAATGGCTTGGTTAAGTAATCGTCGGCACCATACCCAAGTCCTTTAGCTTTATGGTTGGCAGCGGAGATACACGAAAGTATTAAAACAGGAACTTTGATTTTTGCACTTCTTAATCTTAACAGTATATCATATCCATCAATATCACCAGGCAGGTGTATATCTAGAATAACTAGATCGTAACAGTCTCCACCCGAGGAAACCATATTATTGTTATAATCTTGTGCAGAAGTAACAACGTCGCAAAAATGTCCATCAGAAGTTAAGGCATTAACTACAGTCCTTGCACTTACTTGATCATCTTCAATTAATAATATACGCATATTTTACACCCCATAAATAATTTATAATTTTAGTAATATATATAACCAAGGAAAGTAACAAATCAAATTTTTATTAATGAATAATAGAAATTACACTTATTAATTAATAGTTAATGTGTCGTTCCAAAATTATACAAATAGATCTAAAATACAATAGATATACTATAATAATACTATTTTTAGTAAATATTGAATAGAAGCTATTTTTATTAAAAGAATACTTAGGTTAATAGATATTTAAACTATTTTATACTTTTATGTTATATTTTTAATTTACTTATTCTACAGTTTTAAATTATAAGTAATACTTTCAGGAATATTGAGTGGTAATATCAGTTTTAGGTGCTGGCGCATGGGGTACAGCAATTGCGATTTCATTAAGTAGTAAGAAAAATGTAATTTTGTGGACTCGCAATAAGGCCATATTTGAATCAATTAAAGAGAAAAGAGAAAGTGACAAGCTACCTGATTGTCCAATTTCTGATAATGTATCAGTAAAATTAGCTATTGAAGATGCAGTTAATGCTTCAGTAATAATTCTAGCTGTTCCTACTCAGTCTCTAAGGGAGATATGTCATCAATTGAATGATTGTAACCTAAAAAAAAATGTGGCAATAATTTTGGCTTGTAAGGGAATAGAAAAATCTACATTAAAATTACCTAGTGAAGTAGTCAATGAAGTTTTACCTAATAATCCTCTTGCTGTTTTTTCTGGTCCTAGCTTTGCTATAGAAGTTGCAAGAAAATTACCATATTCGATGGTTCTTGCATGTCAAAATGAAGTATTAGGTTTAAAATTAGTATCAGAGCTACAGCAAGAAAATATTAAATTGTACCTTAGTAGCGATGTTATAGGAATACAGGTTTGTGCAGCGTTAAAGAATGTTTTTGCTATAGCATGTGGGGTTGTTCTAGGTAGGTTTGGGTTTAATGCTCATGCAGCATTAATTACGAAAAGTATGAGTGAAATTAAGGCTTTATACTCAGCAAAAGTTGGTGACGGCAATGTAGATATAAATACACTACTTGGACCAGCATGCTTAGGCGATTTGTTTGTGACATGCACATCATTAAATTCAAGAAATCTATCTTTTGGATCTAAAGTAGCTAATAGTAATGGTTCTAGTGCTCAGCAGATTTTATCAGAAGGTAAGTCGGTAATTGAAGGTTTTAACACTGCTAAGTCTGCATTTGATTTAGCAGAAAAGCTAAAGATAAAAATGCCCATATGTGAAGCGATCTATAGATTGCTATATGAAAATACTTCTATAGAAGATACTATTTCTGTTCTTGTAAATTAGTTTTATATTTCGGTATATTGTGAAATTTTTATATAAATTAATATCAACATGGTGGCTATCTGGCACGGTAAAACACATGCCAGGTACTATAGGCAGCTTAGCTGCTTACCCAATTGTTCCTATATTACTCAATGACAGAATTTTAGGTACAGCAATTATTTTTTTTTTATTCTTAGTTGGATTATGGTCTACAGGCAATTATATACAACATTACAAAGCTCCGCATGATCCAAAAGAGGTAGTAATTGATGAAGTAGTTGGTCAATTGCTGACAGTACTTCTAGTTTCAATATTATTAGAACAAGAAATGAATAGCTCTGTATTGTTGGTGTGCTTTTTCTCCTTTAGGTTTTTTGATATAATAAAAGTGTGGCCTATAAATTTGATTGATAAAAATACAAAAGGTCCTTTAGGTATTATGCTAGATGATGTTGTAGCTGCAATTTTAGCCTTTGTTTTTATAGGAGCCTTTTATTGTTTATTGTTGGTTTATGCAGAATAAAAAAATTTGTTATTCAAGCTTAATTATTCAGAACCTAAAGGATTATATACTTTATGCAACGAATTTGTCCAAGTGGGAAATACATGACGAATTTGATAATGTTATATTTACAGTAAATGGTACCAGAGAATCGTTATTTAATTTTGTGTTTTGTGAAGATCAATGTACTGAGCTTTCCATATGCAGAACTCTAGATTATCTCAAAGCACGAAATATAGAAGCAACATGGATAATAAGTCCACGTATAAAAATAGGGGGTATTTTAGAAAAATGCGAAATAAAACACGTTAGCACACCAAAAAAAGTTTTACTCAATATAAAAGATTATTTTTTGCCTGATGATGCTGTTCCAAATTTGAAGTTCAATGTTGTAAATAGTAGTGAGCTCTTAGAGCAATTAGATTTACACACTTCTAAAATTTTTTATCATAGAATTAGTATTGTTAGCACATTTTTTCGCCAATTATCGAATTATGATGATAAGAGCTCAAGGTTAAGATTTTTTCTTGTAATGCTAAATAACGAAATTGTTGGAACATGCGGTCTTTATATTCAAGACAGCATAGCTGGTTTTTATAGCGATGGAGTTTTACCAATTTACAGGGGTCGTGGAATAGGAACTCAAATGGTTCTAGAAAGAATAAAGATAGCTAGGCAATTTGAGTGCAAATACATAGTAGCACATTGCATGAAACCTTCTGTAAACCTTTATAAGAGATTAGGCTTTAGGGTATTGGGCAATCTTCACTTATATACCTCTTCAGTACAATCTCTTTGCTGAGAGGTTACAAATTTTTATATTTGTTTTAGAATACTATGTTTTTTTTGTATGAAATAGTTTTACTACTAATTCTAGTATTCTTCTTTTTCTCATATTCTCAATTAAAAATTAGTAATAAAATTAAGGACTTACAACATCAAAATGTTATCATAAATAATTTAATAGATACTGTGAATGATGGATTTTATATTTGGGACGCAAAAAAACGTATAGAAAAATTTTCTCCCAATTTACTAATTTTGCTTAATACTGTTTTTTATTCATTTAATGAGTTTGTAAATTTTTTTGAGCAATCAGAAAGCTTAATTAAAAGTTTTGCTGAGGCAAAGGAAATAAATAAATCTTTTACTCTAGATTTAAAGTCAAAAGACAGTGAGGTTTATTGCACATGTTATGGTAAAAGCATAATAGATTATTCTAATAATGTGATTGGTGTGTTGTTATGGATAAGGAATATCTCCGATTATAAGATAAAAGCTAATGAACTTGAGTTAGAAAATAGTAAGCTTATGCGAGAATTGGAGAACTATAAAAAAATTTTTGACTCTTTACCATTTCCAATACTGAAGCACAATAAGAATAAAAAAGTAAGGTTTTATAACTTATTTTATGATAAATATATAGGCAGCTCTAAAAAATTTACTGTTGCGAGTGGCTCCTATAACGTAAAACCAGGAGAGTGTGTAATAACTTACAAGAACGAACCTAAGGTTTTTAATTTTGTTGAAGTTCCAGTGCAAAATTCTAATAGCATAGTAATGTATGGAAAAGATATTAGTGATGAAAAAAAATTACATACTGAGCTAAGCAATTGTTTAGCTGCACAAGAAAGTTTGCTTGAGAAGCTATCGATTGCTGTAGCGATATATAGTAAGAATCAAAAGCTAAAATTTTATAATAATGCTTTTATAAAAACTTTTCAGTTTGATCCAAAATTTTTGGAGTCTTATCCAACTTATCACGAGATTATGCTTCACCTATTTGAATCTAAAAAGCTTTTAGGAAAAAAGGATTTTCAAACTATTAATAATCAAAGACATGAGTTGTTTAAAAGATTACTGGAATCATATGGTGAAACAATACATTTCATGAATGGAAGAACGTTTAGAGTATTAACAATACCCTATGCTTCAGAGGGTCTACTATTTTCTTACGAAGAGTGCCAGAAATAACACTCAAATTCCTTCTCTCTCTACCATAAGCTGTTTTACTTTCGCTATCGCTTTTGCTGGGTTAAGCCCTTTCGGGCAGGTTTTTGTACAATTCATTATTGTATGACAACGATACAACTTAAATGGGTCGTTTAAAGAAGCAAGTCTTTCTTCTTTCTTATTATCACGACTGTCAGCAATCCATCTATAAGCTTGCAGTAATACCGCTGGCCCTAAAAATTTATCACCATTCCACCAATAGCTTGGGCAACCAGTCGAACAGCAAGCACATAGTATACAATCAGACAGACCATCCAATTTTTTTCTATCTTCAGGAGATTGAAAGTATTCTTTATTTTGTAAGGCAGATTTATCTGTTTGTAACCAAGGTTTAATCGATTTGTATTGCTCATAAAATTGGCTTAGATCTGGAACTAGATCCTTTACTATATACATATGAGGTAGTGGATATATTTTTACTTCACCTTTTATATCATGTATAGATTTAGTGCATGCAAGAGTGTTGGTACCATCAATATTCATTGCACAAGATCCGCATATTCCTTCTCTGCAAGAGCGTCTAAAAGTTAAGGTTGAATCTATTTCATCCTTTATTTTTATTAATACATCAAGTACCATAGGGCCACAATTATCCATATCGATAAAAAATGTGTCTATTCTTGGATTTTTATCATCATCAGCAGACCAACGATAAATTTGAAATCTTCTAATATTTTTTGCTCCAGTAGGAGTAGGATAAACCTTGCCCTTTTTATTAACTTTAGAATTTTTTGGTAAAGAAAACTGAACCATATTGCTTACCTTTTACAGCTAAAACCCCTTTTTTGTAAATAACATATTTTGGTATTATCTACCATACTTTTCCTTTTCAAATTCAAGCAAAGCTAAAATCTTGCTCTCTAAACTTTTCATTATAATTTCTTCATCTTCTTTTTGATGATCATAGCCAAGTAAATGCAGCAATCCATGAACTAACATGTGTGCAGTGTGAGTGAGGATAGATATACAGTACTCATGAGACTCTCTTTCTATTGTATCTACTGCAATTGCTATGTCTCCTAGATCACATTCACTAGATAACTGTTCGCATGGAAATGATAGTACATTAGTTGGCTTATCTATTTCTCTAAACTTAAGATTAAGTTGATGTAGCAAGTTATCATCAGCGAGAGCTATTGATATATTTGGTTTATAATGATCTATTTTTAATTCTTTTAGAGAAGCGTTAATAATATTTAATACAAAACTCTGTGGGTCCTTCGTAATACTATGCCACCTCTTATCAAGAATATTTACTTCTAACATGAATAAAGCACCAGAAAGGACATTATCCCATCACTTGACATTGGAACCCAAAAAAGAAGAATTATAGACCATCGTATCATACACACAACTATACGAATATTGTACACTAGAAGTATGTCATCCCAGTGCTCCGACACTGGGATCCAGGAATTCTGATTAGACATTAGGTGAGTGAATATAAAAGCTATATTAAAACACAACATTTTTAATGTGGTTGCATTACAGCTGGATTCCAGTGTCAAGCACTGCTTTGTGTTTGATGAAAAATCGGCTACTTCGAAACAAACACTCATACAGCTGTATGTTGTGTGCTGAGGTAATATTGTTTGGCAACAGGTATTACACATCACTCATCCTTATTATTTCATTCCACTCAGTCTCTAAAACTGGAGAAACTGATAAACGTGATTGTTTTAATATAACCATATTTTTCAAAAGTGGGTTTTGTTTTATACTGTTTAACGTCACTTGGTTACTTAAAGGTTTCAAAAATTTTACATTCACTAGTCCAAATTTGGAATTATAAACATGATAATACTCCTTTAATACTTCAACTATTCCAAGTATAACTCTCTCTTTACCTGTATGATAAAAAAATGCAAGATCGCCTAATTTCATAGCTCTCATGTAATTTTGAGCTTGATAATTGCATACACCATTCCACTGCGTCACCTGCTCCTTTCCCATTTTTTGCCACGAGTATTCACTTGGCTCTGACTTGAGTAGCCAAAATTGCATTATTTTTTTCTTCTTAAATAAGCTGGTATATCATAAACATTGCTACCCCACTTAACTCTTTCGTTTGTTTGCTCAGTTGAAGCATATTCTTTTGTTTCTAATATTGGAATTTGATTATAAGGCCATTTAAAATTTTTTTCCTCTGCTGGGATCTTGTTTTGATTAACAGATGAATTGTTGTTACAGCTATCAATGCCAGTTGCAAGAACAGAAACTCTAACTCTTCCCTCCATCGCCTGATCAAAAGTAGCACCAAATATTATATTTGCATTTTCATCCACTTCTTCACGCACTCTATTGGCTGCAGCATCAACTTCAAATAGAGTCATATCTCCACCACCAGTAATATTAATCAATATTCCTTGCGCACCTTTCATTGATACATTATCAAGCAATGGATTAGATATCGCAGCCTCTGCAGCACTAATTGCCCTATCTTCTCCTTCTGCCTCTCCAGTACCAATCATTGCTTTACCCATCTCACTCATTACTGTTTCTATATCAGCAAAATCAAGATTAATCAGTCCTGGCATGATCATCAAATCAGTTACTCCTCTTATGCCAATATGCAGAACATTATCGGCGAGTTGAAATGCGTCAGCAAATGTAGTTTTCTCGTTAGCAATTCTAAATAAATTTTGATTGGGAATGACAATAAGTGTATCTACGTATTTTTGCAACTCTTCAAGTCCAAGCTCTGCAATGCGCATACGTCGCACACCTTCAAAACCGAACGGCTTAGTTACAACTCCAACAGTCAGTATCTTTTTTTCTTTTGCTCCTTTATCTTTAACTACCGCTCTTGCTTCTCTGGCTGCTTTTGCAATTACCGGTGCAGCACCTGTTCCAGTACCACCACCCATCCCTGCTGTGATAAAGAGCATATGGCTATCTTTTATATGCTCCATAATTTCATCAATTGATTCTTCTGCTGCACCTTTACCAACATCAGGCAAAGCACCAGCACCAAGGCCCTTAGTTAAGTTAATACCAAGTTGAATTTTTTTATCACATAATGACTTCTCTAACGCTTGAGCATCGGTATTTGCTACAACAAAATTTACTCCTTGTAAATTGGATTGAATCATGTTGTTCACAGCATTTCCACCAGCACCACCCACTCCCACAACGGTAATCCTTGGGTGCAATATGGGTAATTCTGGTAAACTAAGGTCGATTGACATTTAAATTTTACTCAAATATTAGTGAATTCACTTGATAACAAGTTACTATCTTTTTAAAAGTATGCAAACATTTTTCATTTTGATATATGCAAATAGTAAACAAGATTTACTTATTCTTAAGATGTAATGATTACAGGCTTTCAAACAACACTACTTAAAACTGCAAAAAAAACAGAAAGTACTTGTAAGTAAAAAAGGACAGAAGCCTGTCCTTTTTGTTGAAAGCATAATTTATACAGGGCGAGTATTCGCCAAGCAAGGCATTACTTTAAGTTCATCAATCATAGTTTTTGGGTCTGTATTATCTTCGTTTACTTTTGCTGCTATTTCGTTAATGTTGCTATTGAGGGCTTTAATTTCCTCTGATTTACCACTGTTTTTATATGCAAGCACAGGTGCAACTATTAGAGCTGCTACTGCAGCAAGAACTATCAAACTAGCAATGAGTGGATGAGCAACTGCAAAATTAGACATTGTAGTAATAGCAGGATTAACAAGTGTTGCAGCTTTTGTTCCAACTGTACCAACAAAGGTTGCATAAGCTGGACTTAAGAAATAAGCAGCCGTAAGCGAAGCTACTGCTGCAATTGCTACAAAAGTAACAACTGTTTCACTCGGATTTTCTTTTACAAGACCCCAACCTTGCACAGGAACTTCTTTAGCTGCTGACCAAAGCCCTTCACTTCTGTATTTATTTTTTATTTCTTCAATTCTTCTCATAACTTTACTCCAAAAATATTAAAATTTCACTAATGGTAGTATATGGCAAAAAAAAGTTGTCTGTCAAGCAGATTAATTTATTTATACATTCTTATTCTGTAATTCAGCGCTTCTGCGATGTGTGCTCTTTTTATTTCCTCACTTTTCGCAAGATCTGCAATGGTTCTTGCGACTCTTAATACACGTGTATAGCCTCGATTGGAAATGTAATTTTCTTTCAGTACGTATTTTAGCAATTCTAACCCTTCCTGATCTGGTTCAGTGAATTTATTTAATGCTTCACCACTGACTTCTGCATTGCAACGAATATTAAATTTACTATAACGCTCAGTTTGAATTTTTCTCGCTGCTATCACCCTTCCTCTTATAAATTCGGTACTTTCTCCCTCCACAGAGATTTCAGGAGAAAGTATGCTAACGTTTGGCATTTCAATGCATATGTCTATTCTATCAAGCAATGGTCCTGATATTTTGTTTTTGTAATCTGTGCCACACTTTGGAGCTTTGTTGCACGATCTACTTGCATCACCTAAATAACCGCACCTGCAGGGATTCATTGCAGCTATAAGTTGAAAATTAGCTGGATAAGTAATGTGAGCATTTGCACGTGCAATAGTAACTTTTCTATCTTCAAGTGGTTGACGTAGAGAATCAAGTACAAGCCTTGGAAATTCAGGTAGCTCATCAAGAAATAACACACCATTGTGAGCCATGGTGATTTCCCCAGGCTTTTGCATTTTTCCCTCCCCCTATCATCGCTGACATCGAGCATGAGTGATGAGGTTCACGAAAGGGACGAGTTACTTTAAATGTTTCGTTACCGGCTTTTGTTATGCTAGAGATGATATTAACATCAATCATCTCTTGTTCAGTCAAATCGGGTAATAGCCCTATAAATCGCTTAGCAAGCATTGACTTTCCAGTACCAGGAGGTCCAACAAGGAGCATATTGTGTCCACCTGCTGCTGCAATTTCAGCTGCTCTTTTTGCAACAACTTGACCTTTAATATCCTTTATATCTGGAACTGAATTTTTTTCTTTGGGTGCAGCGCTATAGTTAAAAGTTACCGGCTGAATTAACTGCTCACCCTTAAAATGTCTGATAATATCGGTTAATTTCTCTATAGCTAGAATAGAAACATTCTTTACCCATGAAGCTTCTACTCCATTTCCCCTTGGGCAAATTACTCCTTTATTTGCCTGTTTTGCATTGATTGCTGTTGGAAGTACTCCTGAGATTGGTATGACTCTGCTGTCTAGTGCAAGCTCGCCCATAATTATATAAGACTGAACTTTTTCAACTGGTATCACATTCATTACAACAAGTAATCCAACAGCAATAGCTAAGTCATAATGACTACCTTCTTTAAGCAAATCCGCAGGGGAAAGATTAACTGTGATTCTTTTTGGAGGTAGTAGTAAATTAATTGAGTTTAATGCCGCTCTGATGCGCTCTTTAGATTCTGCAACAGTTTTATCCGGCAGTCCAACAATATTGACTGCTAGTACAACATTGCATAATTCTATTATGGCTATTTTGATCAAAATTTGCAAGACTTTTTATGCGAAATACTATATATAGGTGATTGTGGTTGATTTCAATTTGATGAATTAACATTCTAATAATATTTTGCTTAGTCTGCCAATCCACTTGATCAAGCTTTGATTCAACACTTGAGGAAAAGTTTTTCAAGCTATCTGTAACAAGGCTCAATTCTTGTTGTAGTTTTTTTTGATCAAGCGTTCTTTCTTTCTCTTCTTCAATTTCTTTCAAATGTTGTTTCATTGTTGTGATTCTTGGTTCAAATTCTTCTTGGCTTATAAACCCTTTGGCATAGCTATCAATAAATTTTTTGATACTTAATCTTAGCTTACTTTCTTGCTTTTCACGTGTTTGATTATGTAAAGGTTTTTTGTTCTCTGACAATCTACGTTGATATTCATTTGCAATCCTATCTGGCTCTTTCAAGATACTCTTGACTTCTTCCCATATAACTCCATCTAATATATCAGTGCGTATTGATTTATTATCGCAGATTTTATTGCCATTGAATTTGCTAGAGTTTGTACCAGAGCAACGATAGTAATAATATGTCGACTTTTTATGAACGTGGTTTGTACCACAATAAGTATATTGACAACGTTGACATACCATTAAACCTTGCAATAAATATGTTTCTCTTCTTTGTCGTACTCTTGCTCTTTGCCTATTTTCAGTTAGTTGTGCCTGCACTGAATCAAATAAATGCTCATTGATTATTTTTGGTACTGGAATATAAGTCCAATTCTCTTTATCACTATTAAAGCGACCACTTTTAAGTTTACCACAAGTTCCTTTTTTTGATTTTTTTACTTGTGGTTTTGAGCATGTCCTAGTTTTACCATAAGCTGCTTGTCCTATATAAGCAGGATTTTTTAACATGTTCCAAATAGTGCTCCTTTTCCAATACCTTTTTCCTGTTCGTGTTATTACCGGTATCTTATTCAGTTCATGTACAACTTCTCCTATACTTGCTCTTTCTTGGCCAACCCGACTAAATATTTTACGCACTATATTTGCCTCTTCTTCATCAACCTCAAATTGAGCACTTCCTTCACCTACGTGTTTTGCTATGTAGCGATAACCGTAAGGCGCCCTACCCATCACACTTATACACCCAGCTTTAGCTGCATGAAGTTTTCCTCTGCGATTTCGTTCCATAATCTTTGCACGTTCATACTCTGCTATTGCTCCTTGAATCTGTAGAAATAAATGGGAATCAGGATTATCATCAAACTTATGATTTAAAAATACTATTTCAGATCCAGCCTTTTTAAACTCTTCGAGTAAGATCATTTGATATGAAAATTTCCGTGATAGCCGATCAGGTGAATGAATATATATCTTATCAATCTTACCTTCTGCTACTCTATCACGTAAACTCTCTAAGCCAGGACGTTCTAAGTTTGATCCACTGTAGCCATTATCGATGAACCTATGCTCATCTAATAACTCATGTCCATCGCTACTAATGCGACGCTCCAATTCTACAATCTGACTCTCTATCGTATTCTCTTGTGCCTGTTGTCTTGATGAAACTCTTGCATACAAGCTTACGGTTGTCATTTTCTTCTACCTCCTTTATTTTATATTTCAATAATTGTTCATAAGCATCTGCCAAATATGTACCTGCCAACCGACTGGGCTCATAACGGCAATAAATAGTTAAATCCCCTTTTTGCATGTTTTTCTTCCTGTGAATTTTCTTATAGGTTAGGAGACTTCTATTGCCATAGCTAAAAGAAAACGTTTACCATTTTAAACTAAACACCTTAATTTAAAAAAGCTGTCTAGTTCGCGCAAACAAGAAATTCTCCCTAATCAATATACAAGATTTGAAAAAATTATGTCCAAAAAATCTTTACTTGAATTATCATATTATGTATGATATGGCTTATTTAAAGTATCATGAATGTTCATCCAAGTTATGAATTCTGGGAGAGTGATTTAGAGGTTCCCGTTAATCTCTTGCTAGATCGCTTTCAAGATTTAGAATTACGTAAACTATGGCTTGATTCTCTTTCTGGTAGACAATTGAGTATCATTTTTCAGCATTGCTTTAAAAATCATTTAAATGGGCAACTTTTTCAGGACGGAGATTATGACGATAGATCGACTCAACAAAAACGTAAGATACTTACCAGTTACTCTGACTCTCTTTTTGACTATTATCTCATTAGCCACTTTGATCGCACGAAACTTGAGGCTACAGTTAGTGAAGTAGCAAGATTTGCCCTCACTCAAGAGTTAATGAGATCGTACCTGATCAAAAATAATACTAAGTACGATAAAAGATCCTTGTTATTTTTACTGTTTCACATAAGTTGCGAACTTCTAAAATCTGTCTATCACTTTGATAAAGTACAAAAGAAAGGCTTCGTATCATTTGCTCTACAGAAACCACCAAGACAAATAAATACTTCATTTAAGGAATTTATGTCACAAGAATCCGTAGAGCAGATACTTAAGGATGATGACCAGTTGCAGGGTTTTTTCCATCATCAAGATCGAATATATATGTTTGTACGTCGAGGAAGTGACATGGATTTACTGCTTAACTCAAACAAAGTTGTTCATGGCCATAAACCTGAGTGGATGATTTTAGATTTTTCGATTGATGGTACAAAGGTTAATCTCTGTGCTAAAAATACCAATAAAGCTGTGGAAATAGCAAATAGTATTGTAAGTGGTTATTTTAACTGCGAATGTACTTTTGTAAATATACAGGATAAGAACTTTCTACTACAAGTGCATAAATTCCTTCAAGCATGTATAGAGGGTTCTGACCCTAATATTTGTATATTTGAGTTAAATTTTAAGTCAGATTATTTTAAAAATAGTAATACATATCTTACTTTAAGTGTAAAGCCGTATGATCCTATTGCACCAGAGTTACATATTTTAAAGCCAGCTATTGGCAACATACTACAATCTATTCAATCAGCTAAAGTAATGTTCCAAAACAAAAAGGTAACATTTTCTTTCAAATCAAGTGGGGAAATTTATTATTCAGAGCATCCGCTCAATAAAAAAGAAAGAGAGGACCTGAAGAAACATATGGAACAATCTTATGGTCTTAAAATCCTTTCACGAGCAAATTGCTGATCTTTTAAGTTCAAATAGTTCTTGGGTTAATCCAAGTCAAAATCACATTAAAGCAGCAAGATACTTATTTGATCTTGGATTGATAAAAATGCAAGAAAGGTACTATATTGTTTGCTCTCGTGAAGAAGATCATCTTGATTGGCCAAATGTAATTGATCCAAGTTGTAGCAATGAGATTTTTATCGATCCAGACTTTGATGAAGCATGTGATGACGCTATTTGTGAAAACTGTTCTCGTCATATTTTGCCTAATACTTATAAAAAACAGAGATTTCATCTCTTATCCATATACTTAAATATAGAGAAAATCATAGACTGGTTTGAAACAAAGTTGAATGATTCAAGACTTATGTGGGGAAAAATGGAAAAAGGAGTTTATTATACTTGTGATCAAGGTCATATTGTAAATCTAATAATCCTTGATTTTTGTACTGATGCGATATTTTTAACCATAGATAAACTGAGAGTCCATCCGACAGTTCTCATTACTCTAAAAAAAGATATACCTAATCTATTATTGAGCCTATATGTAGTGCGAATGGTAGAACTGTTTTGCCAGTATAAGACTGTAACTGAGATATTCTAAGAGGCAGCTAAAAAAGGAGTACCAGAGGTAGTAGAAAATACTTCTTTGCAAGTTTTACCAGCTTCATATATTTCGCTTAAACGTGTTGAACCAATTGTGCCAATAAAGCTTTTGGAGTTACAGGTAGTTAAAGGTATGGTATATGTTAATAGCGTTGAAGTTATAAATAAAAAAGCTGCATCATGCCTTAATATTTTTCGAATATTGTTCAAGCAATTTTTACATGACTGTGAGAAAGAGTTACCACCTGAAAAACATACACTTCTCAATATTAATCAGTTAGAAAAACTCTTGGGACTTAGTTTAGAAGCAGATTTAGAACATCAAATCAGAAAACCATTAAACAAGATGCAAAAAACGATCAAAGCTACATTGGCTGAGAAATTAGGATTAAGTATTGAACGTGATGATGTAATACAAACCCTTGGTTGGCAAAGATCATCACATGGTTATCGTATTAACCCTTTTACTTTGACTATAAAAAAATAGAGTTTTTTGTTATCAAAAATAGTTTTTTTCAGCTCCATGAATAAATTTTCCCACTCCACGTGCAAATGGTCCTGTTTTAATATCGAGCCATTTATCCTCTTTTGAACCATTAGCCATTCCTTTAACTATTTGCTTTGCCTGTAAAAGCTCTTGCACTATACGCTCTAATCTATCTCTTCCCATACTATGAAAAACTTCAGGCAGTCTATGTCGTTGTTTATGTATTCCTGCACTTCCTGTGTGAGTAAATGGATGTCCTGAAATAGCAGCTCGCGCAATTGAATCAATAAGATATATTTTAAGATCTTTATCGCTAATATTTTGAGCTTTTAATTGTTCAGTGATGTCTTCCAATAGCCCTGTTTCTTCATTTCTTAGGTAAGTGCGTATGGTACGATCAGCCAGGCCATTTGCTTTAACAACAGCTCCATAAAATAGTGCATTTTGTCTTGGGATTTTTCCAATTGACCTAAAAATCATTGGTTTAGTCATATCTTCAACAGGCCAAAAAGCAAAAGAACACCTGACTCCATTTACGAGAGCAGAAGTGCCTCGAATAGCATCTCGTGCTTGCTCTACTGTTGATATAGGCTTTTCTCCCTTCAGCTTTCTCATATGATGTGCAGTAATTATTGAAGCTCCAGTGCTACATGAATGAAAGAAGCAAGGGGATCAAATATAATGAGCTTTAAATCCTTTATCCTGCTCAGCTGCTTCATTACCGACTCAAATTCTGGAGAGATTTCTACAACTTTACCGCGAACGTTCTTAAGTATGGTAAGAGATCCTCCGATGTTTGGTAATGGTACAATAAATAGCCTACCTTTATATTTCAATCTCTCGCATTTTGGATCAAGTCGTTCTAAGCGACGATGTATTTCATTTGTATCATCCTCCGCAGAAAATACCACCACAGATCCATGTTCAGTAACAAGTTGGCCAAATCCGCATACCTGATCTATGCTAGCTGCAACCTTGAGGGCTAGGTCAAGAAGAAGCATGCCTTTACCAGTATCACCCATTGCAGCTAAAATAGATGTGACACCCAAAGGAAATAATCCTTCAACTAAGAATCTTTGCTTTGGTACTGGACCTACAAAACGCTCCACACTCCAGCTAAAAATATCAAGCGGTGATTTAATAATTATTTTTCTTGAGTTTTTTTCGATGAAGTCAAAAATATCTATATTCTCTTGTACAGCATCAGCAGCATCCCAACTCCTTAGTTTATCTGGTGGAATCCTAAGCGTAGCAAGTGATGCAACACCAAGTTCTAAAAGTTTCTTTTCAGCGTTTTTAGCATATTTATTACCTGCTTCATCATTGTCTGGCCAAATGATAATATGTTTACCTTTTAGCGGAGTCCAATCTGTTTTATCAATAGGTGCATTTGCTCCAAACATTGCTGTTGTTGCAGTTATTCCTTTCTCTATAAGTACTTCTGCGCATTTTTCTCCTTCAACCAGAACAACCTTATCTGATTTTAAGATACCTGGAATGTTGTAGAGCGGCCTTATCTCTGGCTCTTTGAATCTCTGCTTTTTAGCATCAAATGGTTTAAACTGTTTTTTCTCTAAAGGAGGATCATAACGGTAGACTATTACGATTACTTGGTTATTTTCATCGTAGTAGTTCCAACTACAAGTCAGGTATTGTTCTAGATCTCTAATATTATTTTTTTCTTTGATGCCAAGCCATTCACTTATTGAGAGCATTACTTCAGGAAACTCTGTTTTTGCATTCTTCCCGTGTACTGTTGCCCAAAGGTCAATAATGTCACCACCTTCTCCTGTTGCAAAATCTTTCCATAATCCAGCTCTTTCACCTGTTAACTCTATTACAGTGCTTTTGCCTTTGTTACCCTGTACATCACCTACATAAAACTTATCACCACGAAATGTTCCTCTTGGTAGTAGGTGAAAAAGACAAGATCTGATGTTTTGCAAAAGCTGAGTTTTGAGCTCTACCATAGTGTCCGTTTTGCGGACAAATTAAGGGAGAGTAGACCGGTGGAACTTCCCCACGAGCCCCTCGCAAAACTGTGCATGAACCTCTCGACTCACACAGCTTCCATTATTCATCTTTTGACCTAAACCTAATATCCAGTGGTAGAAAGTTTCTGGCCCTTCCTTTCTCATTTTTCCTAGAAGTTGCCTTGCTAGTCTTCCATGAGTTCGAAGTTTCTTGTACTTTCTTCTGACCCACTTTTCTAGGTGCCGCTCTATGTTTCTCAGAGGTTTGTATATCTCTTTCCTGTAAAACCTGCCATAGTACTGATACCATCCTCTGACTATTGGATTTACTATCTTTGATATTTCCTCTAATGTTTTGTGTGTATTTCGTAGTATTTTCCATGACCTTATGGTTGTAGTAATATTTTTCTTGGCTTTGTTGCTAATTGCAGGAAGAAATGAAACAAAATGCTTTCCTATTTTACTTTTTGCTAACCTTGGTCTATATGTGTAGCCCAGAAAATCAAAACTTTGCGTAGGAAATTCACTTTTTCTATTGTCATCCTTGCAGTACACAATTTGTGTCTTTTCAGGATGTAATTTTAGCTTATGCTCAGCCAATCTTTCTTCAATTGCTATCTTCATAAATTCCGCCTGCTTCTGAGTCTTACAGTGCACTATCGCATCATCTACATACCTCTCAAATGGTATTGTTGGGCACTTTTGTCTCATCCACTCATCAAATACATGATGCATAAATATGTTTGAGATTATCGGGCTTATTGAACCTCCCTGTGGAACTCCTTTATCCCTGATTACCTTACTGCCATCTGTTTGCTGAATTGGAGCTTTCATCCATCTTTCAACATACAGTATGACCCATTTGCAGTCTGTGTGCTTCTTGATAGCTTGCAATGCCAACTTGTGGTCTAAATTGTCGAAAAATCCTGATATATCAAGATCTATCACCCAATCGTACCTCCAGCATCTTTTACGCGCTGTGTCTACCGCATCCAATGCAGATCTATTTGGTCTATAACCATATGAATCTTCGTGGAATTTTGGCTCTACTAGCGGCTCAAGATACATAGAAGCTACTGTTTGCCCTATCCTGTCGATTACTGAAGGAACACCTAAAATTCTTTGTCCTCTTCCTGTACCTTTCGGTATTGCAACAGCTTTTACAGCTTCTGGAAAATAACTTCCAGATGACATCCGATTCCATAGTTTGTACAGATTATCTTTTAGATTTTCCTCAAATTTTGTTATCGAAACCTCATCTACACCAGCAGCACCCTTATTTCTCGATACTTGTTTATAAGCTCTCCAAATAAGTTGCTTTGGTATATCAAAAGACTTTGTTTTATTCATTAACTCCTCCCTTGCGGTTGATAAATAACTAAAACTAAATAACTCAGCCCCTTCGCTCCATTCCCATTACAGAAACTTCTTCACTACTACGAGCTGATCCGCCCCTGTTTTTCGCATCGGTACTCTCATCCTTAGAGTTTAGCTCCTTGGATTTCTTCCTTATCATCGAAACGACAGGTTCCCGTAGTTCCGCACAATAGCCTAAAATAGATTCATGCCACCTCTATGCCGGACGCCATCTACCCAGTAAACAAGCTCCTGATAGACTTATCCCAGGTTACTACAGAACCCCTGGTTTTGACGCCTCCTAATTGTCATTTTCGACACTTCATCAGTGGTTCACTTTCGTTCATCTCTCTACTTCACACATGATGCATAGTTGCACCTTTTCCATAACGCTCACCACCTTGGCTCTTTACCAAAGCAGCTTATGGTTGTTTAAAGCCTGCTCTTGTAAACCGGCTCCGAGGGGCCCACCCTCATCTATCATGCAGCTTCAACACTTTCCATGTCTCTACGGCGCACCTGTAGCTATAACTTTAGAGTTCTGCCAACGCCCATTTACTCTGCTAATGAATTTTGCTGGTATTGATTTACCGTTTCTTAGCTCATATACTACTTGCAAGACATTTGCACGTTTATTTGGTTGAAACATTACCATACCAGATGTATAAAAACTTCTTAAAGCATTAGCACCAATTAAAGCTTGAAAAGGACTTTTTGCGAGTGTAGCTGTGGATACTTTTCTGGTATGACGTGTAATAATGATTCCAGCCATAGGATTAATTATAGAACGTAATTTTTCTATTCTGCTTTGCAGGCCAGAAAATATATTTTCATAGTCAATCGAATCCAAGACGATAAGATCTATCGTTTTAAATTTTTCCCCTATGATCTCTTTTATTCTCTCTATACCTTCATCATTTAAAGTTAATCTCATCTTTGTAGTAACAATCAAGTTTTCCTCTGCTAGATTTGGCAGCCTTTGATTAGTTATGATTTGTTGTATGCGTTCCCTGATATAATTGTACTCCATCTCATTTTGCAGATAGATTATTTTTAGTGGCCTTGCTGACTTCATCTTAAGAAACGACACTCCTGCTGCAAGATGTGCAAGCAAAGAGAGAAGAAAATAACTTTTGCCAACCTTTGGCGTACCACCAATGACTAAAAGACCACCTGGAGTGAGAATTCGTGGAGCTATTATATCTTCTGGTATTGGTGATTGATCACTTAAGTACTGCTTTACAGAAAATATTTTTTCTTCTCTTTTCCCCCCTTTTTTTTCTCCACTCTTTGATTTTTTATTGAGCCACTTTCTAGCAGAATATATATCACCTTTAATCAAAATCCAAAGATCAATAATATCACCGCTAGTCCCTTTGGTAAAATTACGCCAATCACCAGCTTCCTTACCTACTATTTTAACTGTAATTGTATTTCCATTTAAGTTTCCGATATAAGTTTTTTCTCGGTAAAACTCACCATTTGGAAGTAGGTAAGAAACACACTCCTTGATATTATCAATCAATAACATCTTTAACTCTTTTTGCTTTTTAGACATAAAATTCCCATACATATTTTTCATACGTGTAAAGTTGAGATTAGCTAGCTCACAAACAGTTTCAAAAGATTTTGAATTCAGCCAATGAATTGCTTCTTCTCTTAGCTTTGAGTTTTTTCCTACTGCGTCCTGAATACCTCTAGTAACGACAGCAGACCAAAGCTTTTCCTCGTCGTACTTCAAAATGGTACTCTGTCAATTTCATAATTTTTGCGGTATTCTACCGAAGCAATTTTGTTCTTTTCTCCATATTCATCAGTTATAACACTTACCTTTACTGTAAACTCTAAGCCATTTAATTCTGCAATTGAATTTAGCTTACGAGCAAGGATTGCACTTTCTGAGTTATCATGTGGATGAATGTCACGTGCTGATTCCAAGATACTGCGAAGCATAGAGCGACCCATTTCTCCCCAAGTATCTTCTGCTTTATTACTTTTAATACCAATTATTTGGTAAATCTTGTGCTTTTCATATAGACCTTCAATAACGGTAAATTCTGTATTTAAATAAATGCTACCGGTAGTGGGGCTTTTAGTAAACCAATGCTCATAACCTCCAGGCTTGATTGTCATTTTTACCTTTACTATTGTACCTTTTGGTATCAGTCTACTTTGCGGTTTTACAGTGTTAAAATCAGTTAATAGGTTTTGTAACATATATCACTCTCCATGTTTAAATTTTAAAACTTGCTTTTAATCTTTGTAAGCAGCTTGCCTAAATGCGGTTCTTCAACCATACTCAGGCGTCCACTGCGGTCTTTAGCTGGGTATCCCCAAGGGTTTAAAGTGTGGCAAACAAAAGAGCGCTTCTCCGTTCCATCATCTTTCTTGATTCCAACCATACTGATTACTTCGTCAACTATCCCAGGAATTTCACTGGCAGTTTTAGTTCCTTCGCATTGAGGTAGCCAAGTTGGACGATTGCAGTCATCGAGATATTGACCTAAAGTGCCAACTATGATGATGTCTTTGTCTCTGATGTGTTGAAATTGATTGAGCCAAGCCATCATTTCTTGAGCAAGTAATCCATACGCAGCTCTCATATCCTGTTTTCCTGATCTCTCAGAAAAAGCTTCAGGTTGCATTTTTGCCCATAACAGACATAAACGTGAAGCAACGGTTATGCTATCTACAAAGATGCATCGGTATTTAGAAAACTCAGAGAAAAGATCTTTGTACTTACCAGATACATGTTCATAGTGTCTTTGGCTGTATGCTTGATCAGACTTCAGCGCAGGATTAGACCCCCCTATAAGACAAGCAATATCTCTAGCTTCATTCCAAGTGCGAAGACTAATTGAATCTCCTTGCCAGTCTTGAACGGCAAGAAGCCCTGCTTCAAAATCAAGGCAAAGTGTTGGTTCATCTATAGTCTTTAGGAGACTTGTTTTACCAATACCATAAGGACCAAAGATGACCATCTTTACACTTGATATTGTTTGCAATCTTTCATTATTATTCAAAATTTTAAGAATCATTATTTATCCATGCTGCAATGTATATATACAAGAAAGGCAAAAATTTTGTTCAATTTTTCTTTTTGCCTTCGTAGTAAATAGGAGAAAGTTTGGCACGTATCTTCTTGATAATATTGTTTAAAGTGGTTCTTGAAACGTTGTTCATTTTGGCAACTTCATGTAAGTTGAAAAACTTAAGTTGCTCACATATATTTTGCCATTCCTTTGGTAAAACCGAGATCATATAGTCTACATCAATGCGTTTTGTTATTTCACTCTCAAGTAGCTCTGTTACATCGATACTAATATAGTTATTGATATCGCGTTTTGCACATCGCTGTTTCTTTAGCAAGTTAATAGCTTTGTTTTCAGTTAATCTTGCTACGAAAGTGTTAAAGCTACTTTTATCTTCATCATATTGATCAAGACATGGCCAAATTTCACAGAAGAGTTCTTGCTCAAGATCTTCGTTATTCTCATCAATAAAGCACTTAGCAAGTTTTAGTCTATAGGCTTGGTATTTTACGTTTTTAACAATTATAGCTATATTTTTTAATTTCATGGTTTTCCCTAAAACAAATTAATGCTTTAAGGATGGGAGTTATTAATGCCGTTATGTAGGACAGGAGCAAAAATAAATAATACTGATGCGATTTTTAATCTATTGATATTCTGTTATTTTTTTTTGAGAATAATACTGATGCAATTTAAAATAATACAGTTCAGGTTTTTGGAAACTATTTTGAATGGATTTCAAAGAGTGGGTAGCTCAGGCTTTCTAAAATTATGTTAAAAATGTAGTAAGATATATAAGAATTTCATATTTTGAAATTCAATATTACCAATTTTTAAGAGGGAAAAATGTGCTCTCTATGATCTTAAGTTCCGTTCCTAATTACTGGCTTCCTAAATCAGGAATTAGGAATCAGGAATCTAGAATTAGCCTGTATGGAGGGTTTTCACCATGCGTTCCTAAAACCGTTCCTAGGAACGGCATATCTGAAGTCCGCCAATATGGAGGGTTCCAGCTTCCTAAAACCCTTATATATAATATATATATAATACATATATAAAAATATACACATATATAAAAACATATAAAATATAAGATTTAGAATAATAAAAAAAACTCTAAAAGTAGAAAAATCATGTTTAGGATAAGTAAGGTTTTTAAATAAACATCTTCAAGAAAGAGTTAATTATAAAAAATTTTTCAAAAATTGAAGATTTTTTGGACGAAAATTTTCCAAATCTTGTATATATATGTACTCAGCAATTGAAAGGAAATGCTCACCCTAGATCTTGGCAAACAAACTGGTTGGACTATTTTACATGATGGAATAGTGCAAAGTGGAAGTAAGAGTTTTCATGTTAGCAGGTTTAGTGGTGGTGGAATGCAGTTTTTAAATTTTCGTAATTGGCTTAATGCACTTAAGTATAAATTTCCAGGTATTGAAGTTGTGTACTTTGAAGAAGTGAGAAGACACTTGGGAACTGATGCTTCACATATCTATGGAGGGTTTTTAGCACATCTTTCTGCTTGGTGTGAAGAACATCATGTGCCATACAAAGGTGTATCTGTGAAAACTATCAAACGCTTTATAACAGGCAAAGGCAATGCAAGTAAAGCTGATGTAATTGAAGCAGTACAGAAAAAGGGTTTCTGTCCAACAGATGATAATGAAGCAGATTCTTTAGCTTTAATGTTCTATGTTATGAATTTCAGTAAAGATTTTAATACATTAAAAGTATCATAAAAAGTGGGTCCTTTCGGCCATGCTGGAGGGTTTGGTGGTCCTGACCTCGGGCCTTCTTTAGCGTCAGAAATATTTCAAATGTTGACTACTTGTGCAGTTATAGCTGAGCAGTGCCAAAAAAGGAGAAAAAAAGGTGAAAATTAAGCAAGCAGAATGGGCAAGAGAAAAAGGGTTTTCAAGGCAATATGTCTGTTCTTTGGTAAAGAAAGGAATCGTTGAACTCAAAGATGGACTTATTGACCCCGAGCAGGCAAATGAAGCTCTGAAAGCTGTTCGTGATCCAAGTCAACCACTGAGAAGAAAAGAGAATGGAGAAAAGCTTTCAACGATATTGCTAAAAACGCGAATAAAAAATGAAACGGAGCGTGGTAAACTTCTTGAGGCGAAAGCTAAGGCTGAGATAGGAGAACTTGTAGCAGTAGAAGAAGTAAAGCGCGATGCGTTTAATGTAGCAAGAGTTGTCCGTAATAATTTGCTTAATATTCCAAATAGAGTTTCAGCACTGCTTGCATCACTGAGCGACACTGAAAAGATTCATATGGCGCTAACCGAAGAGATTACAAACTCATTACAAGAATTATCTAATACTAAATTTCAAATATAAAAAAGATTTTGAATATAAAATGGCTGATAACTTAAGTTTAGAGTTAATAAAATGCCTCATTAATCAACCTGGATTAGATGTTAATGTCAGAGGGTTAAACGGAAAAACTCCACTGCATTGCGCTATAGAGTTTGATGAATTAAGTATGGTAGATCTGTTACTCACGAAAAAGAACATTAATCCTTTTGTTGAGGACAATGAAGGCAAAACCTCCTTAGATTATGCCAAAGAAGGTAAAAAAGCAGAAATATTACAAGCATTAATCAATCACAAATACGGATCAGAACAAGATAGCTTACTTCATTTAGCTGCAATGATAGGTGAAATTAATGCAGTGAGATATTTGATCAGAAAAGGTATTGACGTTAATGTACGAAATGCTCTGCATCATACTCCATTACATCTAGCAGCAGGCATAGGACATGAAAATGTTGTCAAAATTTTAGTGGAAGAAGGAAGCGCTGAAATAGATGTCTTTGATGCACGAAATCAGACACCAATGCACTATGCAGTTAATAACAAGAAGTTGGAGATAGTAAAGTTATTACTGGAGCTAGGAGCAGATGTAAATAGCGCACGTGTAGGACAAAACTCGATGAAATTATCACCTGTGCATATAGCTGTAAGTAATACTAATTACGATGAAAGGGATTTATGTCTTGATATTCTCAAATGCTTAATAAAGGAGCCTAATGCTCAAGTCAATTTGCAGGACTACGAAAATAGAACACCTCTACATTACGCTGAAAGACTTAAAACAATAGAGGTCTTACTAACGCGAGAAGATATAGACCCTCTGGTAAAAGACGATAGGGGCAAGACACCATTTGATTACGCTAAACCTGAGATAAAGAAGGCTTTGATGAGTAATAAATACGGTTCTGAAAAGAATAGTCTACTCCATTTAGCTGCACAAAGAGGAGAAATTGAGCTTGTAGATGCAATCTTAAAGGAAGAAATTGATATTGATATTGTAAATAATAAAGGTTTATCACCTATTTACCTTGCTGCAGAAAAAGGACATTTACATGTAGTAAAATTACTACTGAAAAAAGGAGCAAACTATACACCTGTTTTGCACTTAGCAATCAAGTCAAATAATTTAGAGTTACTTAAAGTTTTATTTACTGAAAAAAATGGAGCGTTACTCTGCAGAGATACCGTTGTTAATTTTCCAACCCTTCATAATAAATATATAGCACAGAGAGAAATAGCAGATAAAAGGATGAAAAAACATAATAATATTATCTGCATCTGTATTACAGTTAGCGCAGTAGCAATGGCAGCATATATAGGTTTAACAGCAACAACAATAAGCAGTACAATCATTTTTGCAACAACAACAGGAATACTTGCGCTTATTATAGCAATAATGATAAGTGAGATGAGCAAAAGATACATAGAAAAGGAATTTCAGAAAAAGATGTTTATGGAACTGGAAGAGTGTAGTTCTACTGTTAATGATGTTGAGATAGAGTCAATTATGAGTAGATGCAGACAATGATATACGCTAGAGCTTTTTCTGAAGGTTTAAGACCAGATCCAGAGCTTAAAGTATCAGAGTGGGCAAATGAGTATCGAGTTCTAGCACCAACTGCAGCATCAGAGCCAGGGAAATGGAGAACAGAAAGAACTCCTTATTTAAAAGAAATAATGGATTCACTTTCTCCTTCTTCACCTGCAGAAAAAGTAGTATTCATGAAAGGAGCGCAGATTGGGGGAACAGAAGCTGGTAACAATTGGATAGGCTATATCATCGATCAAACACCAGGGCCAATGCTAGTAGTACAGCCAACAGTTGAAATGGGAAAACGTTGGTCAAAAGGAAGATTTGCGCCACTGATTGAAAGTACACCATGTTTAAAAAGTAAAGTAAAAGACCCAAGATCAAGAGATTCAGGGAATACTGTACAAAGTAAGGAATTTCCAGGTGGAATAGTAGTAATAACCGGAGCAAATAGCAGTGTAGGCCTCCGATCTATGCCAGTAAAATATCTCTTTCTTGATGAAATAGATGCCTATCCAGGAGATTCGGGAGGTGAAGGAGATCCAGTTTTACTCAGCATAGCCCGTACTAATACATTTGCACGGCGAAAGATTTTTTTAGTATCAACGCCAACGATTCATGGAATAAGCAGAATTGAGAAGGAATTTGAAGCTACAGACAAGAGATATTTTTTTGTACCATGTCCGCATTGTAATTATTACCAAATTTTAAAGTGGTCACAAATAAAATGGGAAGATAAAAATCCAAATACAGCACACTATATGTGTATAGAATGTGGTGAAAAGATAGAAAATCATCAAAAGACAGAGATGCTAGACCGTGGAGAATGGAGAGCTACAGGGGCAAAAGAAGGGGAGAAAAAAGGATTTCATCTTTCAAGTCTTTATAGTCCAGTAGGCTGGTATAGTTGGCAACAAGCAGTAGAGAACTTTCTCCATGCAAAGGAAAGTGAACAATTACTGAAAGTTTGGATAAATACCACGCTTGGAGAAACCTGGGTAGATAAAGGAGAAGTACCGGACTGGAAGCAATTATTTAACAGGAGAGAATTTTTTCAGATTGGCACAGTACCAAAAGGCGAAGTAGTTCTCACAGCAGGAGTAGATGTTCAAAAAGATCGCTTGGAAGTAGAAGTTGTAGCCTGGGGAAAAGGCAGAGAAAATTGGTCAATAGACTACCGAGTATTTGAAGGAGATACAGGAAGTGGAGAAGTATGGGGAAAGCTTTCGGAGCTCCTCAATCATCATTTTATCGGTGAAAATGGGCTTGAATATATGATAAGTATGATGGCAGTAGATGCTGGATATGCAACGCAGGAAGTATACAATTGGGTGAGAAGTCATCAAGGATCAGGAAGAGTAATGGCAGTGAAAGGTGTAAATAAAGCGTTAGTGCCACTTAGTAGCCCAAGTAGAGTAGATATAACAGTTGGTGGTCAAAAATTAAAAAGAGGAATAAAGCTCTGGCCAGTAGGAGTATCAATATTAAAGTCAGAGCTTTTTCAATTATTTAATATTTTAAAAGAAGAAGAAGGAAAAGCTCTACCTGGATATTGTCATTTTCCCGAGTATGCACCTGAGTATTTTAAGCAGCTAACGGCAGAGCAGTTAGTCAGCAAGGTAGTAAAGGGATACACCAAACAGGAGTGGCAAAAGGTAAGAGAAAGAAACGAAGTGCTAGATTGCCGAATTTATGCGAGAGCTGCATCTATTGCGCTTGGAATTGATAGGTGGCAAGAAAATAAATGGAATAGTTTGAGTGGAAAAATGGAAAGCAAAAAGCCTAAAAAAGTAAGGCAAAGCCAATGGTTGAATGAGAAGTGAAATGTATAACGAAGAATATTTAATTCAAGTCGAAGAAGCGATAAAGAAACTACAAAATGGAGAGAGAGTAGTATCAATTGCATATGGTGACCATATTGTACGGTACGGGGAAGTTCAAATAAAGGATTTATTGGAGCTCAGGCAACGAATAAAAGCGGGGTTAAAAGTTGCGGGCATGAAGCCAAAGAGGAAAATTGTTTTTTCAACGAGTAAGGGGATCATATAATGATGAAAATCGTTGAAAGGAACCGTATGACAAAAATTATAGCAAAAGAATATACAGAATTTTTAGAGCAGCTGAAAGAACAGATTGCTATTAGTCGTTATAAAGCAGCAAGAACAGTAAATAAAGAGCTACTACTACTTTATCATTATATTGGAACACAGATTCTAGAAAAACAAAAGAGCCAAGGTTGGGGATCCAAAGTAATTGAGCAGTTAAGTAGAGACTTAAAGGCTGAGTTTCCAGAAATGAAAGGTTTTAGCACAAGAAATCTAAAATATATGAGGCAGTTTGCAGGGGAATATCAAGATATTGAATTTGTGCAACAACTTGTTGCCCAATTGCCATGGGGACATAATGTATTTCTGATGGACTTAGTTCGGGACAAAGAAGCGAGGCTATTCTACATAAAAGAAGCTATAGAACATGGCTGGTCAAGAAACATCATGGTAATGCAGATTGAACTTGGGTTACATAAACGTCAAGGAAAGGCTATCACTAATTTTAAAGAGAAGTTACCTTCACCTCAATCAGATCTAGCGCATTACACGTTAAAAGATCCATATATTTTTGATTTTTTAAGTATAGGAAAGGATGCTCATGAAAGAGAAGTAGAAAAAGGTCTTGTAGGACATATGGAGAAGTTTTTGTTAGAACTTGGTGAAGGCTTTGCATTTGTAGGTAGACAATTTCATTTAGATGTTGGTGATGAAGACTTCTTTGTCGATCTATTATTCTACCATCTAAAATTACGTTGTTTTATAGTAATTGAATTGAAAGATAATAAGTTTAAACCAGAATACGCCGGTAAAATGAATTTCTACCTTTCAGCAGTAGATGACTTGCTAAAACACGAGACAGATCAACCATCTGTAGGGTTGATTTTATGTAAATCTAAAAATGATGTACTAGCAAAATACACTCTAAAAGATATGACAAAACCAATAGGACTAGCAGAATATCGAATAACTGAAAGTCTACCAGAGAATATAAAGACAGCTTTACCAACGATAGAGGAATTAGAAGCTGAGTTATCTAAAGTTTCAGATAAAGAGAAGTAATGCTACTCAAATCATTCAAACAACTATTTAGTAAGCCAAAAATCAAAAGCTCTGCATGGGATGCAGCAGGGTCAGGAAGAAGATTTTTTCACTTTCAACCAGAGTTAGGAAGTATAAACAATTTGCTGTCTCAAAACCTTGAAACTTTACGTAGTCGATCACGTGATATGGTGAGAAAAAATCCATATGCAGCAAATATCATTGATACCATAGTGAGTAACTCTATTGGGACAGGAATAAAACCGCAATCAAAAGCAAGAGATGGAGAATTTCGAAAGAAAGTACAAGAATTATGGCTAAGATGGACAGATGAAGCAGATAGTAACGGAGTAAGTGATTTTTATGGATTACAAGCTCTAGTATGCAGAAGTATGATAGAGGGAGGAGAATGTTTTGTACGCCTCCGAAATCGTAAACTCGAAGATGGATTTTCTGTACCATTACAACTGCAAGTACTTGAGTCTGAACATTTAGATAATAAAACAAATCAAACTTTAGGAAATGGTAATGTAATAAGAAACGGGATTGAGTTTAACAAGCTTGGGCAAAGAGAAGCATATTACCTATTTAAAGAACACCCTGGTGAAGGCTCGTTTGGTGAATCAGTGAGAGTGCCAGCAAATGATGTTTTACATATTTATAGACCATTAAGACCTGGGCAAATCAGAGGGGAGCCATGGCTTTCTAATATACTGCTGAAGCTTTATGAGCTTGATCAATATGATGATGCAGAGCTGGTGAGAAAGAAAACTGCAGCAATGTTTGCTGGATTTATTACGAGACTCGATCCAGAAGCAAATATCATGGGAGAAGGTGAAGCAAGTGAGCAAGGAGTAGCACTATCTGGACTGGAACCTGGAACAATGCAGCTTTTAGACCCAGGAGAGGACATAAAATTTTCAGAACCATCAGACGTAGGAGGAAGTTATGAAGCATTCATGAGACAGCAACTGAGGGCAATAGCAATAGGTACAGGAATAACATATGAGCAGCTAACAGGAGATTTAACAGGTGTTAATTATTCATCCATTCGAGCAGGGCTGATAGAGTTTCGCAGAAGGTGTGCAATGTTACAGCATAACGTGATAGTGTTCCAGTTTTGTAGACCTATTTGGAATAGATGGCTAGAATTAGCAGTGCTTTGTGGAGAACTGAGTATAGATGAAAAAGTAGTAAAAGCAGTGAAAGAAGAAGTAAAATGGATACCACAGGGATTTGATTGGGTGGATCCACTGAAAGATCAGCAAGCACAACAAATGGCAGTAAGAAATGGATTCAAGAGTCGAGCGGAAGTAGTATCAGAAATGGGTTATGATGTAGAAGAAATTGACCAAGAAATAGCAGAAGATCAAAGACGTGCAAGTGAACTGGGCTTAAGTTTTGATTCTGACGTTACGGCCAATCAAGAGGTGATATGAAACAACAATGGCTAAACAGATGTGTAATGGTAGAACCAAGGAGTTTTGAGTTACTGTCACTACAAACAGGAAAGCAGCCTATCTTTAAAAATATAAAACATGCAGTAAGAAATAGTGAAAGAGGAATAATACCGATACATGGCATTTTAACTAAAAAACCTGGTGCATTTGATGAAATGCTCGGAATGACATCATATGAGCAAATAGAAGAACAAATTACACAAGCATTAGCAGATAGTAGCATAGAGACAATTATACTGGAAATAGATAGCCCCGGAGGAGAGGTAAACGGTATATTTGACCTAGCTGACTTTATTTATGAATCAAGAGGAAAAAAGAGGATAATAGCGATAGCAAATGATGATGCATATTCTGCTGCGTACGCTATAGCTTCTAGCGCTGAAAAGATTTTTCTCACCCGCACTTCAGGAGTTGGGAGTATAGGAGTAATAGCAAGTCATATAGATCAAAGTGGATTTGATGAAAAATGTGGAATAAAATATACCACAGTGTTTGCAGGAAGTAGAAAAAATGATTTAAATCCACATGAGCCAATAACTTCTGAGAGTTTAGAAAATCTAAAAAGCGAAGTGAATCGTTTATATGAAATGCTGGTTGAGCTAATAGCACGCAATAGAAACCTTTCTGTAGAGGCAATCAAATCAACAGAAGCAGGGCTATATTTTGGCGAGAAAGCAGTAGAAATAGGTCTTGCAGATGGAATTACAATTCTTTCAGAGTTTAAATATATTAATAAAAACAGGAGTATTACTATGAACGAACAAACTATAACTGACCTAAAAGAAGAAACTAATAATTTAACTAAGTATCGTACTGAAGTTCTTGAATTAATACGTTTATGTAATATATCAAAGATGCCAGAAAAGATAGGAGAATTTATTGAGCAGGGCGTAAGTGTTGAGCAAGCAAGGGAGGTTTTAATGGAATTACTTGCAGAGCAAACGAAAAAGACAGAGATACTGAGTGCAATACCACAGAATTCAGGAGAAGAGTTGATGATGCAGGTAGCGAAAAGTCGTAGGCATTTAAAATATATAACAAAAGGAGAAAAGCAAAATGAGTACTATAACCGAACAAAATAATCTAGGTGACTTATTAAAGTATGAGGCATCAAGCCTGTATTCAAGAGACTCAATAGCAGTAGCTAAAGGTCAAAATCTTAAACTTGGTACAGTTGTTGGTCGTGATAAAGACAACATGATTAAGGTAATAAATCCAACTGCCACAGATGGCACACAAACAGCGATAGGTGTAATAACAAGCGATGTAAATAGCAAAGATGGAGATACTAAAGCAGTAATAATTACTCGTATTGCTCTTCTTGCCGATCATGCAATTGTATGGCCAGCAAATATCACTGAAGAGCAGAAAACTGCAGCAATAAAGCAACTTGAAGGACGAGGGATCATTATCCGCAAGGGAGTTTAACTAAAATTAATAAGGAGAAAAAGAATGCAAAATCCATTTACAAATACAGCATTTAGCATGACGGCACTAACAAATGCGATGAATATATTGCCGATAAATTATGGACGTGTTGGAAATCTAAATTTATTTCCAAGTAGGTCAGTAAGATTTAGACATATTACCATAGAAGAACACAACGGAGTGTTAAGTTTACTACCAACGCAGTTACCCGGAGCACCAGCAACAGTAGGAAAAAGAGGAAAAAGAAAAGTAAGAACATTTACGATTCCACATATTCCTCATGATGATGTAGTGTTACCAGAAGAAGTACAGGGAATAAGAGCATTTGGATCAGAGAGTGAACTGAAAGCGCTGGCAGACGTAGTAACTGACCATTTACAGCTAATGAGAAACAAACACGCAATAACATTAGAGCATTTACGAATGGGAGCGCTGAAAGGAATAATTTTAGATGCTGACGGGTCAGAATTATTAAATCTGTACAACGAATTTGAAATCACGCCAAAAGTAGTAAATTTTGCACTAGGAACAGCAACAACAGATGTAAAGCGTAAGTGTATGGAAGTACTCCGGCATATAGAAGATAATCTAAGTGGTGAATATATGACAGGAGTACATGCTTTGGTAAGCCCTGAATTTTTTGATGCATTAACTTCGCATAGTAAAGTAAAAGAAGCATATGAAAGATGGCAAGAAGGAGCAGCGCTTCGGAATGATATGAGATCAGGATTTACGTTTTGTGGAATAACATTTGAGGAATACAGAGGACAAGCAACTGATCCTGAAGGAACCGTGAGAAGATTTATTGAGAAAGATACAGGTCACTGTTTTCCACTAGGAACAGCAAGCACATTTACAACATATTTTGCACCAGCAGATTTTAATGAGACGGTAAACACACTAGGACAGCCACTATATGCAAAGCAAGAACCAAGAAGATTTGATAGAGGAACAGATTTACATACGCAGTCAAATCCATTGCCAATGTGCCATAGACCTGGCGTATTAGTAAAAGTCGCTATAGCATAACATACTGGTAGAGTAACTACAAGGTGGTGAGGCACAGAACGACTCTACCGATATGCGCTTTCTTAGCATGTAAAGGTTAGTATATCAAAAAGAAATATGCAAGAGAATATTAAGCGATTATTAGAAGATTGTTTTGCCCATTTAGGAGAAGTGGCTTTGTATAAATCAAAGGATAAGTCATACATGGTACAAGTATTAAAGCAACAGCCAGATAAATTATACGAGATTGGTGAAGGACAATTTGTGGAAGAAACTTTAGCGTTAGAAGTAAGTGCGTTTGATGTGTTAAAGCCAATAGTGGGAGATGTTTTTGTTATAGGTGATCGAAGATATAAAGTACACTCACCGCCACTTAGAGACAAGTCTGGAATAACGTGGAAAATAAAAGCGTCTGGGGTGTAAAATGTCTGTTCATATAGAAGTTGAGGTAATAGAAAGTGTAAATGCTAAAAGAAGAAAAGTAGAATTAGCAACGGTAAAGGCATTAAACAAAACGGCACTATGGTTAAAAGCGCAAGCAGCTAAGGAAATCAGTGAGGAAAAGAAGATAAAATTAAGTTTGATAAGAAAGAGATTAAGAATTTTTAAGGCGAAAACTAGCAGATTAGACGTGTTAATTAGAGCAAATCTCTATGACATTAGAGCATCGACAATTGGTAAAATACAAAAAACAAGAAGGGGATCGAAAGTAGGAAAGCATGAGTTTATAGGAGGATTTGCAGCAGTTATGCCAAAAGGAAATAGCGGTATTTTTAAACGTGAAGGAAGAGCAGCATTGCCAATAAAGGAAGTTAAATTGTCACTGAAACCAGAGGCTTCAAGGATAATATTGTTAATTATGAAGTTGAAAGGATATTTGAAAAATATTTTACACATGAGTTATTTTATGACGGCATTTTGGACTAATTTACATGAAGCGATTTGTAATACGCTAGAGGCAGAGATACCAGCGATACAGACATGTGAAGTATATCCAGCAATAAGGAAAGAGTTAGCGGCTCCAGCGGTATTTGTAGAATTGTCAAGTCTAGAGCAAGGAAAAGATCCAGGAACAGAGGAGCTGGCGCTGAGAGCAAAATTTGAAGCACGAATTGTGATTGATAGCACAATAGAAAATGCCCCTATTATTGTCAGATCATTAGCTGCTGAGGTTGCCAGAGTAGTAAATAAAAATACTTGGAACGTGAAAAATGTTTCACCAGGAGAATTTATATCAGGAGGAGGAGATGATTTTAGGCCAGAGCTCGATGCATATTTAGTGTGGATGGTAGACTGGGCGCACGAATTGCATGTAGGGCGATCGATTTGGGAAGTGAGTAAAATAAAACCTCATTTAATCGATGTGAATGTTGGAAAGTAATTTTGCAATTTCAGAATTGCGGAGGAAATTGGCCAACATTGTCCGTATAGGCATTGTCGAAAAAATAGATTATGAAAAAGCTAAAGTAAAAGTTAAAATAGGTGAACTTGTAACAGATTTTCTTCCATGGATAACAAATAGAGCTGAAAGTTGGTCACCACCAAATATTGATGAACAGGTAATAGTATTATCACCATTGGGAGAATTGTCTTTGGGGGTGGTGTTACCGGCAATATATCAGGAAAAATACCCTCCTCCAGAGAATAAAAAGGAAGTAAATAGTGTAAAATTTCAAGATGGGACAAGATTTACATATGATAAAGGGAAACATCATTTAGAGATTGAAGTAGTAGACAAAATAACACTGAAGGTTGGGGAATCAAGCATAGAGATAACAAAGAACGAAATAAAACTAAAAGCAAAAAGAATAAATCTAAATTAGGGAAAGTAATGAATAAATCAGTTATACGCCTAGGAGATCACTGTGAAGAAGCATTGCCGCATTTTTGTATAAGTGGAAGCAGAGATGTATTTATAAACGGAAGACCTGTCTGTAGGCAAGGAGATAGTTTGAGTGAAGGAAAAGTAATGACTCAAGGGTCGAAAGCAGTGTTTGCAAATGGCAAAGCGATTGCTCGTACTGGTGACCTAATTTCCTGTGGAGCAATAGCAGAACAAGGAAGTAACAATGTCTTTGCAGGGTAAATAATATGCGTGGTATGAGTTCTGAAACTGGCAAAAGAATCAGTGGTATAGAGCATTTAAAACAATCAATAGTTGATATTTTAACTACACCAATTGGTACTCGTGTTATGCGCCGAGATTACGGATCAAGATTATTTGAGCTGATTGATCATCCAATTGTACCTGGTTTTGCACAAGAACTTTATGCAGCAGTTGCAGAAGCACTGGAAAAGTGGGAGCGTCGATTTAAGCTTAAACGTGTACAAGTAACAGAAATTAAAGAAGGCAAAGTAACTCTCATTTTAGAAGGAACCTATCTACCAAATGGAGAGCCGATCCGCCTTGATGGTATTATAGTATAAGGCAGTAGAATGAAAACACCAAATATTGTCGAAACATTAAAATTTGAGGAAATCCTTTCGCGAATGAAAGAAGAGTTAATGCGTCGAGATGCAAGTTTTTCTGCGCTAACTGAGAGTGATCCAGCAATAAAAATCCTGGAAGTGGCAGCCTGGCGTGAACTACTTCTTAGGCAAAGGATTAATGATGCAGCACAGGCAAATTTACTTGCTTTTGCAAGAGGTAATGACCTTGATCACTTGGCTGAATTTTATGGTGTGCTGAGAAAGGAGTCAGAGAATGATGAATCCTTAAGAAAGCGGGTAAAAGCCAAAATTGTTGGTTGGTCAACAGCAGGAAGCAAAGAGCATTATCGTTATCATGCATTATCTGCTGACACAAGAGTAAAAGATGCGCAAGTGGTATCAACTATACCAGGAAGTGTACAGATTTCAATATTTTCCACAGAAAATGATGGAGTACCTTCAGAAGAATTGCTAGAGATCGTCAGAAATCACGTTATTCGCGATGATATTCGTGTATTAACAGATACGCTTACAGTTATTGGCTGTGGTATTATTCCCATTACTATTCATGCTAAAGTGCATATTTACCCTACTGCATCCAAAGATGTTATCGAAGCTGCAAAGGAACAATTTATCAAAGATCTTGAATCTGCTAAAGGTTTAGGGTGGAATGTTACCAGATCATGGATTATTGCCCACCTCTTTATAGAAGGTATGCAGAATATAGAGCTTACAGAGCCGATAGAAGACATCGTCGTGCGAGATAATGAATGCGTTACTTTAAATAATTTAAGTGTTAGGTAAAAATTGGTGATACTTCCTCCAAATGCTTCAAAGCAAGAGCAAATACTTACAGACATAATTAATTATTCTTTTGATGCAAATTCTCTACGGGGATTTAAAATTAACCCACAGACTGAAATGTTGCCGTGGCTAGTAGCGGAATACGGCTTGGGAGAAATTTTATCCTGGGGTAAGAAAGCTACTAAGAGTGCATTAAAAGAATGGGTCTCAGCTAAGCAAAACGGAATAAGATTTCAACGTTTGCGCGGTACACCACAGTCACTGAAGATGGCGCTGAAGTGGGCAAACATTGATAATATTACCATTCAAGAAGAACCACCAGGAGAGCATTTTGCTGAATTTCAAATTGGCATCTCTGATGTTCCTAATGACTTTTTTGTCGATAGTGTAATTGCTCTGGCAAAACTTTCTGCACCGGCAAGATCTCGATTAATGCGAATATTCAATGACTATTATAATGCTCAGCGATTTATGTTAGATGAAAGTATTTTTGGAGATCTTCTTTCAGACTACTCAGGTGTAAAAATAGCAAAAGAAGGACCAGTATTATCGTTTGGAAGAAAAAACTCATTTGAGCTGAAAATAGGAAATCCAAGATTTAAATTTGGCACTTTTAGATCACATTATGATAGAAGTTACAGTAATGATTTATATAGGTTAGATGTTGCAACATTAGGAGAGAAAGAGCCTCACACGAAGAATTACAACGGTACATATGAAAGAAATCATGAGTGGTACAACTTAGAAGCACTATATCCTCTACCACAGAGTTTATTGCCAGAAATTAAGTGTGCTAAAGCATTAATAGTATTGTCAGATCAACTATGTTTTTTAAAATTTTTTGAATTTAGTTTCATTACAACTTTTGTTTGTAATTTTGTTTTTTATTCGAGTAAAAAGTGCATTTTTGACAATAAAAACCCTAACTTAATCATAGAAAAATTTTGTATCAAACAACAGTTACTGCTTAGATCTTATGGTTAACGAATATGTGGATAAATACTTTAAATGTGTGTAGACGTATTTATCCACATATTCGTTAACCTATTTTCTATGCAGATTTTTTTAATTCACATTGACTGCTTCTTTAAGCCTCGCATTGGCAATTACTATGATTTTACGCATTAGAGCTGTCATAGCCACCATCTTCTTTTTACCTTTACCAACAAGCCTTGAATAGAAGGCACCAAGCGCAGACTTAGACCTTGAAGCAGACATCGCAGCTGTAAAAAGCTTTTCACGAACGTTGCTTCTGCCACCACTTATTCTGCGATAACCAATAGTTTTACCACTTTCTTTCGGATGAGGTGCAACTCCAGCAAGACTTGCAATTTCTCCCCTACTTACATAACCAAGTTCTGGCATTAGACACAGAAAATCTTGAGATAATTTTGCACCTATTCCTGGAACTGTTTTAAGGATTTTTTGGCGCTTTTGTAACTCTGGATTCTCATCAATAATTTTTTGTATGGTATTGTTGAGCTCATCTATCTGGCTATTAAAGAATTCAATAGTTTTCTGACAGCTTTCTTTTATATGGTCGTTTTCAGGTGCTGCAAGCCTAGATTTCTCTTGAGCTCTCATTTTTGTAATGTCATCACGACGTTGACAAAGTGCAACTAAGGTTGTTTGTTCTTTTGACATAGGTGCAAATAGAGATAGAGTACTATAGCGTTCAAACCCATACTGAGCAAGGGCTCTTGCATCTGATTGATCAGACTTTGCTAAAGTTCCATGAGATAGAACAAAGCTTTTTACTTTGCGAGTATTAGCTCGATGTACAGCAATATCTTTATCAACAAGAAAATGTGCTAAGCCAAGCTCATATTTTCCAGTGTTTTCCAGAGTTACTAAAGAATTAGGTAAGATATTTGAAAAATCTTGAAACAATTGTTGCCAGCCAGCAGTATCATTGTCGAATTCGACAGCGTTCTTCTGTTTGTGAACTGCAACAACATTTTTAAATTTTCCGATATCAATGCCAATAAAATTTTGATAAGATGTAATCATAATAACCTCGATTAGTTTTAATTAATTTAAGATTGTAAACGGGTGCATACATATGTCCCATGCAACTATTCAAACGTATCGAGAGATGGGCTAGTGTACCTTGATCCGAACGGTTATAATACCAACAGTTGGTCGGTCGCACACGCCCGTGATAACTCTATTCCTATAGTGAGTAGGGTTATCTTCCCTCTTATCTCCTTTATATCATATTTTTAACTTACAACAGTTGGGATTTAGGAGACATAAATACGTGCTTTCCAGTTAGTAGCGTAGAAGAAAGAGGAAATAAATTTGTATTGGGAAGCGATAAACTTTCAGGGCAATATTGGAATTTAAAACACAAGCCAATTTTAGAAAGATTTAGCGTTACTCACAACTATAAAGCAAAAAATTATACAGATCAGAAGGTCAGAAAATATGTTTTAGCAGAACACAACGTTTACTATAAAAATGACTCAGATTCAGAGCAAAAAGACTCAATACACGAATTAGAAAATTACATTTTAGTGTTTTACCCAGGAGTACTGAAGTGGCACGAACATCGACATTTGCACAGAAGTTGGAAAAATAGTCAAGCAATATGTGTAATAAGTTAAATACTTATATTTAGATCCTCATGTATTATGTTAATAATAGGTTAAAACGTATGAAATAAAAAGAAAAGGACTTGCTTTCTTATGCTAAAAAGGACATGAATTAAATAGCAGCAGGTAAACATAAGAAATTTATCTGGCGCTAGAAAAGCTAATTTTGTGAGGTAAGTATGAAGTTTAGCGAAGAAAAGAGAGAATCTTTTAGTAAGTTTTTTAAAGAAGTATCAAGTAACGGGTTTAAAAACATTAATAAAAGAAATGAAGAAGGAGAGACGATATTGCACCAAGCAGTAGAAATCTCTGATTACAAAACAGCGAGGTTATTAATAAAAAAAGGGGCAGAGGTAAATGCAAGAGATAAAAATGGTTATACACCACTACACTGTGCAGTATTTGCGAAAAGCTTAGAAAATGTAAAAGTGCTGCTAAGGGAAGGAGCAGAAGTAAATGCCACTCAATATGTCACTGGATGTACGCCACTACACTCTGCATGCAAAATAGGAGGAGCAGGAGTTGAAATAATAAAAGAGCTAGTAAAAGCAGGAGCTGAGGTTAATCAACTGAATAAATATGGTGCAACACCAATGTATTACATTTGGGAAAGTGAAAAGTATCGTCTATGTGATAGCAAAGAGAGTGAAAGGGCGAGTAAATTTCTGAGAGAAAAAGGAGGAATAACAAAAAGTAGAGAACTGACGTGCTATGGAATAGAGAGGATAGTGGAAGAAATAGCAGATATGTTGGATAGGAGCTATTTACCTGAGTTCAAAATAATAGAGATAGAAGAAATAAGGAAGAAAGATAAGTCACTAATAAAGGAAGAGTGTAAAAATTTAGCAAGCAAGATAATGAGCCAAGTGAATGAAATGATAGATGAGGTGGTGAGAAGGAAGGCTTAGGGGTTTAAATTTAAAGAAAAGGTGAGGTAAATTATGAGTAAAAAAGAGAAAGAGAAGTCAGCAAAAGAATTATTAGAGAACTCATGTAAAAATATTTATGAAAGAGACGAAAAAGGAAGAACAGCTCTACATTATGCAGTAGACGCAAAAACAGTGAGGTTATTAGTTGAAAAAGGAGTGAATGTGAATGCAACAGATATAGGAGGATATACAGCACTGCATCTAGCGGTAACGGAGAAACGTCTAGAAATCGTGAGGGAATTGATAAAATCAGGAGCAGACGTAAATGCTGAGGAATATGGAAGTAAATGCACTCCATTGCACCTTGCATGTATGGTGGGGAAAGTGGAAATAGTAGAAGAGTTAGTGGAAGCAGGAGCAGAAATAGAGCAAGCGGATAAATTTGGAATGACAGCAATGGATTATAGTAAAGAAGTAACCGAGGTATTAAAGAAAGAAACAGACAGAATTGAAAAGTTATTTATGAAAGGCTAAAAATATGGAGGAAGAAATAGAAAAGAAAGTAATGAATTTAGAGAGAAAACCTTTGGGTGAGCTGAGAAAAACGTGGAAGAAGGTATTTGGGGAAGAGGCGCCTAGATACTCAAAGAAATATCTGATACCAAGATTAGCTTATAGAATGCAGGAAAAAGCGTATGGAGAAATGTCAAGAAAGGGGACAAAAAGACTAGAGTATCTGGCAGATCGGCTAGAGAAGGGAAAAAGAATAAGTAGCGATAAACTGCCAGTAGAGGGAACAGAGCTAATATTAGAGAGAGGGGAAGAGACTCACGCAGTAATGGTAACAGATAAGGGTTTAATCTACAGAGAAGAATTTTTCACATCATTATCAGCAGTAGCCGGAAAAATAATGGGAATGAGTTACAATGGGCCGCTCCTATTTGGTTTGCGTGATCAAAAGGGAAGGGAAAATGTGTAAAGGGATAAGATGTGGAATATATACGAGAAAGTCAAATGAAGACGGTCTAGAGCAGAAGTTTAACAGTTTAGATGCGCAACGAGTAGCATGTGAGAAGTACATAAAGAGCAAAGAAGGCTGGGTAGCATTGGCCAAAAGGTACGACGATGGAGGTTTCTCAGGAAAGAATTTAGAAAGACCAGCAATAAAGGAATTATTTGAAGATGTAAAAAAAGGAGAAGTAGATTGTGTAGTAGTATATACGCTGGATAGGCTCTCAAGAGAAACAAAAGACAGCATCGAAGTAACGTCATTTTTTAGAAGGCATAGAGTAAATTTTGTAGCAGTAACGCAGATATTTGACAATAATACGGCCAATGGGAAAGTTTGTACAAACAGTGTTATCAGGAGCAGCACAACTAGAAAGAGAAATGATAGTGGAGAGAGTAAAAAATAAAATAGCAACATCAAAGGAGCAGGGATTATGGATGGGTGGAACTTTGCCATTTGGGTATGATGTGAAAGATAAAGAATTAATAATAAATGAGAAAGAAGCAAAGACAGTGAAGCATATGTTTGAAAGATATTTGGAGCCGAAGTCAATGGCAGAGTTGGCAAGGGAGTTAAATAGCCAAGGTTACAGAACAAAATCAGATATCTTTAAAAAGGCCACGGTGAGAAGAATAATAACAAATCCAATATATATGGGAAAAATTAGGCATTATGAGAAAGAGTATGAGGGAAAGCATGAAGCAATAATAGAAGAGGAAAAGTGGCAAAAAGCGCAGGAATTGATAAGGAATCAACCATATAGGAAAGCAAAATATGAGGAAGCACTGCTTAGGGGAATAATTAAGTGCAAGAGCTGTGATGTAAATATGACACTGACGTATGCAAAAAAAGAGAATAAAAGATATCGATATTACGTATGCAACAATCACTTAAGAGGAAAAGGTTGTGAATCAGTGAATCGAACAATAGTAGCTGGAGAAGTGGAAAAAGAAGTAATGAGGAAGACAGAGCAGCTATATGAAAATTGGAAAGAAAAGACCGAAGAAGAGTGGAAAAATTTAAGTTTTGGAAAGCAGAAAGAAGTAGTGAAAAAGTTAATAAAGGGAGTAATGGTAAAAGAAGATGGAATAGAGGTGCATTCTGAGTCAGAGAAGACATTTATAGCAATGAATTTAAAGAAGAAAGGAAATAAATGCACGGTAATGGAACCAGAAGGAAAAACAAATAATGCACTACTGAGAGCAGTGGTAAGAGCTCACCTATGGAAACGGCAGCTAGAGGAAGGAAAATATAGAAGTGTTAAGGAACTCAGTGCCAAAATTAACATAGGTACAAGACGTATACAACAAATTTTAAGATTAAATTATTTAGCTCCGAAGATTAAAGAAGACATAGTAAATGGGAGGCAACCAAGTAATTTGAGGCTAGCTGATTTAAGGGAAATACCGATGCTGTGGAGTGAGCAATTTGAAAGATTTTACAAATTAGCGCCTTAAAAATTGCACAATTAATACTTTCCTAACATAACTCATTTATAAAGACAACAGTAGGAGTATAATAGTATGAGAATAATAAAAAACGCTAATAGAGCAGATATAACTTATGAGTTGACAAGTAATGATGGCAAGTTAACAAATCAAGATAAAGAAAAGCTTTTTAAGCTATTAAAAAAGATAGAAGAGGGTAAAAGTATTAGTGAAAAATTGAAGAAATCTGATTACAACACAAGAAAGATTCTGCTGACAAGAGTAGTTTACAAACATGAAGGTAGAAAAGACGTATTTACACTACTACATTATGCTAAATTTTGTAAGAACAACCAAGCTGTAAAGAATCTTTTAGAAGAAGCCAAAAAACATGGTCTTTTTGAGGAAGTTAATGATAAGAAAATAATCTCAGAATATTTAGGGAGTAATGGAGAACCAATACGTACCCATAGTGCTGTTGAAGATGGTGTAGTAAGAGTAAAAGATCTTTATGATAAAAATAATAAGAAAGTGCTGAATCAAAATATAACAATTCAAGTTGGTGCTAATGCAGAGATATCAACCGACACCAGATCATGTGGAAGTAACGAAGAAGGCAAAAATGCTTCAACAGACAATACTATGGAAGAATCGATGGCTTGTAGTGTATCAAGGAAGGTTAAAGAAGTGATGGATAAGTGTTTTGATATAGAAGGGCAAGAGGAGATAATAAATTTTTATAAAGCTAAAGAAACTGACACTGAGTCATATAAGGATATTAATAAAGATAAAGAAGATTTTCAACTGACATTTGAAAATAATGAGAGAGCTGAAACCGAGGTTCCTCTTCCTAAAGAAAAAATGGTGTCAACACAAAGACTAATACCATTAGATCTGGTATTATTAGACGACGAACGTATAGGTAATTTTAATCCAACAACGATAGAGCGTGCTAAAGAAAAAGCGATGTCAGCAAAAAGGTTGATACCATTAGATCCAGTATTATTAGACAATGAAGATAACGAAAATTTTCACCTGACATTTGAAAACAGCAAAAAAGTCCAAAACTTCTCAATAGAAAATGCTGTGCAAGAGCGCAATATTTCTGATAGCTTTCCTTTTCGAAAATGTTTTAATAGTGATGCTGCAGGCAAAGAAGAAAATCCATCAACAAAAACAATACAGCAAAAACGAGTAATCCTGTCTAGTAGTGCTGGGATAGTGTTATTGGTGGGTAGTGTTGTATCCTATATTATGAAAATACATGTAATAGCCGTAATTGGAGGGATTGTTGGATTAGCGTGTATAGGTTTTGCACTGTATAATTCGTTCAAGCCAAATACCAAACTGGAGAAAGTGGAAGATCCAGCACAGCCTGTCATTGTTCATTCTTATTTGAATACAACATAAAAATGTTATGCTTAAAAACAAATAAGCATCAGGTAAACCTTTAAATAAGATAATTTATTGAGAAAATTACTCAAAATGTTAACTTAATATTACCATGGCTTTCCATTGTAAAATTATGTAACTGACCATCTTACCTTTTGTATACTTTCTTGTATAGGAGAAGATAAAGATACATCACCTAATGAGGAGTTGACGCTAAGTGTTTCAGAAGGTTGACTAAGCTTTCCAGATCTGAAAAAATATCTTTGTTCTATTGCCTTATTGACTGATAACCCTCCTAGCAAGCAATTCCTTCCTAGTTCTTCTTCACAGTTCTTTAAACTTTCCAGCAGACCTTGATCTTTTATTTCTACCCTTATTTGTTCTTTATTTTGCTCGTCAGGGTATAACCTAACTTCTAACTCCCCTTGGCTAGTGTAGAAAGTTAATACTATATCACTATTATCTGCAAAGTCTGTGTAATTCCTTGTGCCATTTCTTGTTATAATTTCTACCTCACTTTTACCGATTTTTATCAAGTCTCTTCCATATTCTATGCTTCCCTGAGTTAGCCCTAAACTCCTTGCTCCATCTGTGATCTTTGCAACATCTATCGTGCTATCCTCTGAATATTCTAAATAAAAAGTAGAGTTATCCATTCTTGCATTTTTTACCCTACCACTAGCTGCACTTTTAACAATTTCCATAAACTCTAGAGTGCGATTGACATATTCTGCATAGGCTTCTTTCATATTGGTTTTATGGTCTTGAAATTCTGACTCCAGTGCCTCAATTACTTTTATGCTACCATTGTTACACAATACTGCTCCTCTTGATACCAATTTACATACTATCTTACTGGCAACTTTAGGATTCTTTTCTAATTCACTAATTCTTTCCATTACACGATCTGTAAAATTATACGTACTTTCATACATATCTTCACCTTGAGAAAATCGTTTAGGAAAATTAAACCTTACTCCAGAGTATATAGCTTTGCTTACAACTTTTTCTAGTAGATCCATATTTTGAGCTTTAGATACTTCACTAAAAAATTCGTTCAGCATTATCTTCTGCCTTGGTATTAAATTACTCCATAAGGTCCTAAACAAACACTCTTTCCTGTCATAATCTAACTCTTTTTGGTCAGCTACTCCTGCTTTCAAAAGTAAGTTTTCTACTTCGGTACCAATTCCAGAATCAAAAAGAATACTTCTTGCACGTCGAAGCACTTTTGACTTTCCTTCTTTACCCCGAATATTTAAAACCACTTTTAGATCTTGATTATTCTTGTGTTTCTCCAAAAAGTCTTTTAGATTTTTAGTAAAGTTACCAATGTAATCCAAATAATTTACAGACGATCTTTCACGTTGATATAATACTTCGTGAATTATATCATGTAATTCTTTGTATAATATCTTCTGACTGTCAGTGAAAAAGCACTTTTCAATATGGTAGTGATGATTATCAATTGCAACTTCTAGTGGGGTCTTCCCTTGTCCATCACGTAAATCGGGTTTAGCGTTGTTCTCTAGAAGCAAATCTACACTTTTACTATCACCAATGTCAGCAGCATAATGCAAAGGTGTTTTCCCTTCATTGTCCCTTATATTAGTATCAACTCCTGCTCTTAGGAGATGAGTTATACTACAAGATCCTGTAGCATAATGTAAAGGTGTCTTACCTCCATCACTCTTTCTATTAGGATCAGCTCCTGCTTTTAAGAGTAAACCCATGGCACAACCATATATGCTACTTACCCAATCCACACTCGATAGTAAATGTAATATTGTCAATCCAGATTCTCCTATTTTTAGGTTAAGAACATATTTTAGATCTGGATGTTTCTCATTTTTTTTTAAAAACTCCGTAAGTCTTGGAATATAACCATTTTTTTCATCAAAAGAAGGTGGATAGACGGTAAGAATGCTTAATAATCCCTTATTTAACTCCTCTTGACTTTCTGTTAAATCAGATGTTTCAACAAACCGTTCATACATTAAATTATCAAGTGAATACTTAAATTCAACAGCACCCACTAAAGAGCGATCATGAAAGAATAAAGGACGATTATAAGCTGAATTTAAATATTCTTTAACCAACTCATACTCATGATCGAATTGCTCTTTCTCTAGCATTTTTGGTAGCCCCTCCAATGTTTCGTTTATCTCTGGATTTGTTTTTCTGTTAAGATTTTGCTCATTGTCTTTAGCTACCATATCCACTCCAATCTATAAACACATGCTATAGTATATAGTACAAACAAATCTAATCAAGCATAATTTTTTTACTAAGATACTCTAAACACTATTTTGAGAAACTACACGTTCAGGATCCTTTAAGACTTGATCGGTTTCAACATTACTAAGTGCCGTATTTGCCTTATATGAACAGTAACACCCTACTGCAAGAAAAGTTAATGCGGCTACAGAAAGTATAATACACACTGCTGAATGAAACATTGTTAAACTTGCACCAACAGCAAATGCTCCAGATAATACAAAAGAAATAGAAGCATAGGTTATTTGCTTTCTACCCTGAGCGCTTGCTGCTGAGAGTTTTTTGCTTCCATTATCTGGATTTGGACCTTTCAAGCTTTGTTGCATTCCATTTAAATTCTCTTCTAATTGCTTTGCATCATCGAGCTTTTTCTGCAAGTCTACAAGCTGAGCTTTTGTTGCGTTAAGTTCATCTCTAAGTTGACTTTTTTCATTAATAAATTGAGTTACCTGATCATTTAATTTACTAACTTCTCCTTCCTTCTCTTTAAGCTGAGCCTTTGTTCTATTGGATTCTTCTCTAAGTTCATTTACTTCACTATTTAGCTTCTCCTTTAATTGACTATTTTCTTCCACCTGGCTAGCTTTTTCTTTTAGTTCAGCGTTTGCTTGCTTAAGCTTTTCTACTTGACTAGTTAGACCATTTTTTTCCTTAAGAAGCACAGCTACTTCCTTAGTTTTACCTTCTAGCTCTTTCTCTTTATTTGCAAACTCTTGCTTCTTTACTTTGAGTTCAATCTGTATCTGCTCCAGCGCTTCATTATTCCTTGCAAGTTTAGCTTCTGTTTCCTTAAGTTTCTCTACTTGTACTTGGCTAATTAGATCACCATTTCCTTGTTTAAGTTGAGCTTTTGTTTCATCAAATTCCTTTTTAAGTTTCTCTGCCAAAAGATTAAATATGTCCTTTGCTCTGTTGTTTGATACTTTCAACTTTTTGATTGCCAAGCTCAAGTATGAAAAATCAAAATAATCTTCATGATTAAGTAAAAGATTAATGGCTTCCAATTTGCTCTTTTCAATAGCAAGGGCTAAAGGCGTACAATTTTCAGAATCTTGAGCGTTAATAAAGCGTTCTTGTTCGAGAAGAAGCTTAAGTGTTTTAGAATTATCACTTAAAATAGCGTAATGTAAAGGTGTACGCCTCTTTCCTATTTCTACCTCTTCCTCAAAGAATTTTATCACTTCTTCTTTGTTTTCTGATTCTGATGATCTTGCCAAATCTAAAACAGTTTTACCCTTACATTCAAGATCAAAGTCAGCGCCTTCCTTCACAAGAAACTTTATCATCTCCAAATTGCCATTACAAACTGCAAAGTGTAAAGGTGTCATACCACCACTATCTTTGGCATCAATGTTAGCACCTTTACCAAGAAGAAACTCTATACCTTCTCGAAAGGGTGCCGTATCATCGTTGCCTGCGCTACTACTAGAAAAATTCAACCAGTTAGGCAACACAGAAAACCACCCATTATTAGTATCTTTTTGAGCTACTTGACCTACATTGCGAGCTATAAAGTGTAAAGGTGTCATATCATTAATATCTTTAACATTAACACTAATTCCATTATTCAAAAAGTCTTGAGCTGTTTCTCTACTATAGCAAGCAGCAAGATACAAAAGACTAGCACCACTAAGTCCAGCTTTTCTGGATGAAACTAGTATTGCTTTGATACACTCTTTATTTTGAACAGACGTCGCTGCATCAAGTATATTACGTATCGTATCAACAATATTGTTATCTTTTAATGTTTTCAAGTATTGAGTAATATGGCTAGTAAAAAGCTGGTTAAATTCCTTTCTTAATGCTATAGTTGAAAAGAATTTATGGCTTACAACTTTTATTCGGTTATCTTTCTCTTTCAATTTATCGGATAAAATGTCAATGTATTTTTGCCCGCCTACAAGCAGTAATAGAGATTTTAGTTCTAAATCTTCTTGATTAAGCAATACATCCTGATACTTTTCTGCGAGCTTGTTATTGGCTGCAATTGCTAGAAGTATTAATTCTCTTTCTAAAAAATTGCAATCACCACCTTCTGTGCCAAGATTATACTTTGACAATATGTTGTCATATATATACTTACGATCAGTCCTTTCGTGCAAATCCAAATTAAGGTATTCTGAACAAAAGGCTTTAAAATTATCACTATTCAGACTAGTTATAAACACATAATATCGATTATCCCTTATAACTTCATTTAATTTTTGATAATCATCACCATTGACTGCTTTGCTTAAAGTGTTTCTCAACTCATTAAGGGTTGTCGTGTAAGAAATATCGAATTCTTCATCAAATTCTTCTGAAGCTTCATCATTATTTTCATCTCTCGCCCTTGGTGTTTGACTATACCCATCACGGGTACAAGATTCTCTCTTTCTGTCATAGCGCTCTCTTTTTTTTGAGTCGGATAATGTACCATATGCAAAAGAAATTTTCTTAAAGGGCAAGAGTTTTTTTTCAAGCTGAACTAGCTGCTCTTCTTCTAACGATGAGAGTGATTCCCCATCTTTTTTTCTTTCCGATAGTTTTCTGTGTTTATCCCGTTCACCAGGTGAAAGAAATCTATCCGGATGATACTCCTTAGACAACCTGTGGTATTCCTGTCTTATCTTATGTTGAGTGGCATCGGGTTTCACTCCTAATACCTCATAGTGGTCACTATCCATCATTCCCCCTAACAACACTGGCCTTCTACTTTTTAAAGTATCTATAATATTACCGTATTAATGGTACGAATTAACCTAGCTTTTGTCAACATGCATAATAAACCTCTAAATTAGAAACATTAATTTATTTTAGAATTATTCAACAAGGAAACATATCAAAAGCTCTGTCAACTTACATTAAAAGTCCGTTCTAATGCAACAAAATATTACACTCTCTAGCATCAACGAAAATTTATTTGTTTACTTTATTCCAAAAATAGAAAAATAGTACGTACCTTCGCGAGAACAATTTAAATAAAAGCTGCGTTGTGAAAATAGAAGCTTAAAATTCTTGCACCGAAGCTAGGTAAGTTAGTTCATATGTGAATTTAGCTGAAGTAGTCTAATATAGCGGATTTTGTGGTATAGTAAAATTATTATAAAGAAAAGTTCGCACGGATCTAGCGGTAGACCAACGCATCCCAAAACAAACTCTTCTCTCACTAGCCGGTTTTAGTTATTAGAGACGATCAAATTACTCAGGTCATTTAATACCAAACAAGTATAAATTTATTTCATTACTTATCTAATTACAAGATAAGAATTACGTATTAATAAATAATAAAGGTTAATCTAGTAATAAATATATTGACGTATTAATAATATTATTATATTCTTAATATAATTAAATAGTTAATAAAAGTTATGAGTATTGTATTTTATTGTGAAGAGTTTAATGACTGTGATTTAGACAATGGTAAAACTCCTTTAAGGAAAAAGTTCAATGAAATAATTAAAGATTTAGAGGAAAACAACATTACAAGCCAAGGAAATATAAAGTTAATAAAAGGTGATGGGAATATTGAATATTTTCGAGCTAAATTAAGTGATAGTGACAGATTACTATTTACGAGGAGAAAACATAATGACAAAGATGCTTTTGTTATTTTAGAAGTAATTCTGAATCATGATTATCATAAGTCTAAATTTTTAACGAATAGAGAGAAAATAAGAAACATAAAAATAATAGGTGAAGAAGTTCCTGATACAGTAGAGATTGAAGATGCTCCACAAGTTAGTTATCTCGGTAAATTTATTACTTTTAGTGCAAAGCAGGAAGATATAGTTGAAAGGATTGAATTACCTTTAGTTATCAATGGAGCTGCTGGTAGTGGAAAGACATCAGTGGCTTTGGAGAGCCTAAAAAGGATAAAAGAGAAGTTCGAGGAAGGAAAAGTTCTATATATTACCCAGTCTGAAAATCTTATAAAACAATCAAAAGAATTATTTGAATACGAATACTATGATGAAATTGCTGGTGAATTCAAGATTGGCATTCCAGAAAGAATTGAGTTCTTATCTCTTCATGAGTTTCTTGAAAAGAAAGCAGAAGATATAAAAGGAAAGAAGCCAATTGATAGAAATAAGTTTTTTTCATGGTTCGATGAAATATGCAAGAAAGATAAATTTAAGGAGTATAAAAAAGACGGAGATAAAATATTCGAAGAATTTACAGCTGTAATAGGGGGAAAAGGCTTATTAGGAGAGAACGGAAAAGACCTATATGAGAAATTAGGAAAGAGAGAATCTATGTTTCCTGAGAATGAAAGGAGTAATATTTATGATTTTTTTAAAGAGTACAGGAAGTTTATAGAAAAAGATTCAGAGTATTATGATCCTAATCTTGTTACTCATAAATGCATTACAGAAGGAATGTATGATGCGATTGTTGTAGATGAAGTTCAGGATTTAACTGAGAGCACATTAGATCTGGTGTTAAAGAGTTTAAAAGATGAGAATAAGAGTAACTTTTTACTATGTGGTGATGTTAATCAAGTAATACATCCAAGTTTTTTCTCTTTATCTAAGTTAAAATCTTTTCTTTGTCAAAATAGATATATAATGAGCCAAGGATCGGGAGTTTTTTATACCCTTGAGAGGAATTATCGTAATAGTGAGCAAGTTATTGAATTCGCCAATCGTATACTACATCTTAAGAATTATTGTTTTGCTTCAGAAGATAAAATAACAGTAGACAACGCTTTTTTCATGAAGAGTGAGACTAAGAAGAAAGGGAACGTTGGCTTTATTACTGATGATAAAAAAGAAGAAATAGCAAAACAAGTAAATGAATCTATAAATTGCGCTGTTTTAGTTCTGAATGATGAAAGTAAAAAAAGTGCACGTCAGTTATTTGATACTCCACTTGTGTTTAATATACATGAAGCCAAAGGCTTGGAATTTGAAAATGTGATTCTTTACAAGTTTACATCATGTAAAGCTTATAATGAAATATGGAAGATAGCATGTACGGATAAAAGTGACGGGGAGATAGATAATACTATTAATAGAATTCGTGATTCATACAATGAAAAGGAAGTTAACACTTCAAGAAATAAGGATAAGAAAGATAAGTCTTTGGAGAAATATAAATTTTATATGAACGCTCTGTATGTTGGAGTTACTCGTGCTGCTAGTAATGTCTACATTATAGATGATAAAAGTAATTTATTGAAAATAATAGAACCAGAGGAAGAAGATAATGTAAATATTGAGCAAGAAAAATCGAGTCCTGAGGAATGGAGAAAGAAGGCACTAGAGTTAATAGAGAAAGGAAACATAGAGCAAGCTGAACGTATAGCAACAAAATTGCAAAAGGAAGGAAAAAGAGAATATGCTGAAGAGGTTACGAATGCGTTGAAAGCTAATAGAGATCATGAAAAGGATCAGGCCTTAGATAAAAACAAGCGTGCAAATTCAGTGTTAGAGAGTGATATAAGTTCTAGGTCTTCACAAAGCTCAGAACATGAAGGAGATGATATTAGCAAACCTCAGAGTAAAGAAAGTAGACATAATAAAAACAAAAAGAAGAAAGCTAAAAAATTTCATCAAGTTCAAGAAGCGAAACCACAGCTTTCTTTAGATGAAAAAGATAGTACTAGTAAGAGTACAAAGACTCAGAATGGAAGGCATAAGCAGGATCTAAATGATAAAAAGGAATCAAAAAGATTAGAAAAGAATACAAAGGAATTATTTTTAGCTTTAAAAAATAAAAATTTGAAAAAGGTTAAAAGATTAATTGAACAAGGAGTTAATGTTTATGCTAGAGATGAAGTAAATTGTACTTCTTTACATTGGGCAGTAGAAAATGGTTATTATGAAGTAGTTAAATCTCTTCTGAGTAATGGAGCTGACGTTCATGCTGTAGCTGGTGTAAATCAGGAAAATTTGACTTCTTTACATACAGCAGCAGGAAATGGTTACGTAGATATAGTTAAACTTCTTCTGGATTATAGAGCTGATGTTAATGCTAAAGATGCTTCAGGTAAGATTCCATTACATAAAGCTGCTGAGAATGGTCATTTAGAGATAGTTAAATACCTAATCGAAGAAAAAAATGTTAATGTTAATGCTAACGATCGGAATGGGCTGACTCCTTTACATCTTGCAGCAGGAAAGGATTATAAGTATGTAGTTGAATTCTTTCTGAAGCATGGGGCAAATGTTGATTATAAAGCTACTGGAAACTATCAAGATTTTACTCCTTTGTCGTTAGCACTAGAAAATAGCTATTCCAAGATTATTGACCTTCTGCTTGCTGATCCAAATATTAATGTTGGTTGTATAGATCTCAAATCCGTTAAAAATGAAGGAGATAAAAGAAAATGTGTTATAAAAAGAGTTCAAGATGGTGAGCTGTTTAATAAGGTAAAAGAAGCGGCAAATGAAAAGGATACGCGTAAGCTAGATAAATTACTCAAAGAGATAAAAGAGTTACTAGAATCAAAGAAGAAACATGGTTTCAAACCAAGCTTAAACTACTCTCCAGATGGTAATGATGAAAATACGACTATTGAAATTGCCATTAACGCTGGTGGAAAGTTACTGCATCTTTTATATGATTATGCTGAGAAGAATATAGATAAAAACACTAAAATATTTAAAAAACTAAAACGTGCTAAAGAAAATTCTCAATCTAAGGGAGATCTTTGTGATGTTTCTGTTTTAAAACATTCTACTCCAGATCAAGGCTTTGTATTTAGTAATGGTTATGGAGTAATTTGAGGGTATGATAAAATATGAAGAAATTCCATCAAAGGAGAAGTATAGCTCTTTTCATAATAGTCCGAAAAGCTTATAGAAAAGCGGAATCAACAGCATGACGAAAAGATGTGAATAGAGGGATGTTTTTCCTAGCTCTGTTTTTTATAGCAAACCAATAATGCTCAATTTTGTTAAAATCGGGAGAATAAGGCGGTAGATATAAAATTTCTGCGCCAACTCCTTTAGGGAGTGTTAAATAAAGTGTGTCAAACCGAAAAGTAAAATATTACAATTAATATAAAACGGAGGTTTTACACATGAGTGAAAAAATGGCAAATAAATATGTTGGATTAGTAGACTATCAAGAACTAGAGTCAAATATTCTGTCATCTATACGAGAAGGTAGGCCACTTACCGGAAGAGATGGAGCGCTAACACCATTGATAAAGAAGCTGCTAGAGGCAAGTTTAGAAGGTGAAATGGAAAGCCATTTATCAAATAATAGGAACGAAGAAAATAATCGCAGAAACGGCAAAAATTCAAAAACTTTACGAACAAGTTCCGGATCATTCGAGCTGCTAACACCAAGAGACAGAGAAGGAAGCTTTGAGCCACAAATAGTCAAAAAAAGGCAAACAAGCCTACATTCTGAACTTGAAACAAAGATTTTGAGCATGTTTGCCAGCGGTATGGGATATAGAGACATAATGTCACACGTCGAAGAAATTTATGACAACAAGATATCGGTTGCTGAAATATCCAGTATTACTGATAAATTATTGCCAGTGATTAACGAATGGCGCAGTCGTCCTTTACAGGCAGTTTATCCGATAGTTTTTATGGATGGAATGTTCTTTAAAGTAAAAGAGGACGGACGCTGTGTAAGCAAGTGCATGTATAATATATTAGGTATAGATCAGAATGGCAGAAAAGAGGTGTTAGGCTTCTATTTAGCTGAAAGTGAAGGAGCGAACTTCTGGTTAGGTGTACTAAACGACCTCAAGGAAAGAGGTGTAGAAGATATCCTAATAGCCTGTGTTAAAAAGCTTTCCTACAGCTATAAACAGCGTCTTTCCTAATACAGAAATGTATAGTGCATCAGATACGTAATTCATTGAAGTATGTGGCTAGCAAAGATACAAAGAGCTTTTTAAGTGATTTGAGGAAGGTATATCAAGCACCAAGCAAGGAAATTGCTGAGAATTATCTACTAGAACTGGATGAAAAATGGGGTGCAAAGTACCCTATGGTTATAAAATCGTGGCAGAATAATTGGGAAAATTTGTCTAGTTATTTCAAGTATTCTGATCCAATGAGGAGAGTAATTTACACCACTAATCCGATAGAGGGACTACACAGGCAAATTAGAAAATTCACCAAGACCAAAGGCTCATTTACCAGCACAAATGCCTTGTATAAACAGGTATATTGTGCTATAAAAAAGGTGGAAGAAAAGTGGACGATGCCTGTACGTGATTGGGCATTAACTATGTCACAGCTTGATATTTTCTTTCCTGGTAGATTGAAAATTGAGTTGAGTTGAAAATGTGGTTTGACACACTTTATTTAACACTCCCCTCCTTTAGCAAATCTTATTAGACTTATGAAAAGTAGCATTATCAAGGATAACAGTTTGTCCAGGTTTCAAAATCGGTGTCAGAAACTGCTCAAACCATTTATTAAAGATATCCATATTACAGTGGCCTTCAAATGTTAACGGAACAACTATTTTTCTGCCGTTTAAGGCTGCAATCATACTGATTCGTTGAATTTTTTTACCAGATTTTAGAGCATAAAACCTCTGTCCCTTCTGGCAATATCCATAACTCGGTGTTATCAATGCCAGACTCATCTATATAAACTAAGTTTTGAGGTTCTTTTGTTGCTATAATTTTCAAAAATTCAGCGCGTTTTTCTTCGTTTCTTTCTTTGTATCCATATGTCTTTTTTTGCGTGTGAGTCCAATTTTTTTAAGAGCTCGATGGATCGTTGGGATACTAACATTGCTCCAAAGCTTAGCCATTTCCGATACCACCATATTTTTTAGCAAATTCAGTAAATTTATTCCAGTCAGTAATTTTGTGATTATAACCTCCATTTCCAAGTTTTTTTGACTGAAAATCTCCTGTTTCTTTTCTTCTTTGCTGCCACTCCCATAACGTAGTTCTTCCAATTTTAAATCTTGCTGCCACCGTTTCCCTGCTTTCTCCTTCTTCTAGTGCTTCCATTGCTTTTTTTATAACTATATGCTGCTGGCATCCTTACCTTCACTACTATAAAACCTTATTTTACCTCGTTTGGACTATTATGAAAAGAGCTATAACTAAGAAGGTGGCCCACTAAATGCTTCTATGTGGAGGGATTGTTTAAGAAGCTAATGCCTAAAGTAATATTTGGGATATGCAGACGTAAACACTGTAATTTGGAAGGTAAAGTTGTGAATAGTAGTGAATATGTTATGAGCCAACAAAATGTTAAGTATGAATGGAATTTGGCGCAAGCTTGAGAAATCTTCATTTAAGCTACAAAAACGAATTTACCGAGCTTCACAATGTAATGATATCAAGAAGATGCATAATCTTCAGAGGTTATTACTAAAGTCAACAAGTGCAAGAATGCTCGCTGTTAGAAGGGTAACTCAGGATAACAAAGGGAAAAAGACTTCAGGCATTGATGGAAAGTCTAATCTTAATAAAAAGGAAAGATTGCTATTAGCAAATTCCTTAAATATAAGAGAGAAGGCAAAGCCATCAAGACGGGTATGGATCCCAAAATCTGATAGGCCATCGGAGTATCGCCCGCTCGGTATTCCTACAATAGCAGATAGAGCAAAGCAAACACTTGTTAAAATGGCACTAGAACCGGAATGGGAAGCAAAGTTTGAGCCTAACACTTACGGTTTTAGATCTGGTAGATCGTGTCATGATGCAATAGCAGCTATATTTATCGCACTTGGTCAGAAAACAGCATTTATACTAGATGCTGATATTTCCGGATGCTTTGAAACATTCTGTACTGCTTGAAAAACTTAATACCACACCAACTTTAAAGAGAATTATAAAAGGATGGTTGAAAGCAGGCATTATGGAAGATAGAAAGTTCATTCCTACCAAACGTGGCACAATTCAAGGTGGAGCAATTTCTCCATTACTTGCATGTGTAGCACTATATGGACTAGAACAGAATATCAAAGAAGAACTTAAGGAAGAACTTTTCCAATATGCGAAAAAGAAATATAGCAGGGTGTCTCGCAAGCAGGCGCAAAATTCAGTTAGTGTAATTACGTACGCTGATGATTTTGTGGTATTACACGAGAGCGAGGAACTTGTGATGAAGGCAAAGGTTCTAACTGAAAAATGGCTAAAACCCGTTGGACTAGAATTAAAGTCATCAAAGACAAGAATTGCACATACACTGAAATCCCTAAATGGGGAAAAGCCAGGATTTGATTTTCTTGGATTTTCAATAAGGCATTATCAAACACGTCAAAATAAGAGAGGTTACAAGTTATTGATTAAACCAAGTCGTAAATCTATAAGTCAACACTTGTTATCTATAAAACATAAGCTTAAAGAGTTGCGAGCAGCGCCACAAGAAACTGTAATAAAAGAACTTAATCCAATAATAAGGGGTTGGAGCCAATATTACATCTCGGTAGTCTCAAGCAAAGTCTTTAATTTATTAGACTACTCTATGCATAACAAACTTTGGAAATGGGCTGTCTATAGACACCATGACAAAAGAAGGTGTTGGGTTAAAAGAAAATACTTTAAAAAGTATGGTAACGACAATTGGAGATATATGGTAAATAACAAATTATATCTTATTAGACATAGGGATCATGCTATTAAACGACATATCAAAGTAAATGGAAATAGATCTCCGTATGATGGAGATTGGCCATATTGGGGAAATCGTTTAAGTAAATTACCAGATCACGAGTAATAAAATTACTGAAGTTACAGCAAGGTAAATGTAATTATTGTTATCTTTGGTTTAGGTTTAACACATGTACATCATCAAGATTGCAATAATAACATGAAAAATCTATCCTTGCTTCATAAGCACTGCCACGATCAATTACATGGAAGTATGTATACCAAATTAGAGAGAAGCCGGATGATGGGAAGTCCGGTTTTGAAGTCAAGTGGGGAGAGGTGACTTTCTCCACTTAGATAACTCACTAGCTGGTTTTGAGTTCTGGAAATGGTTATTTATCTAAATTTTTAGTAGAATGTATTGCTAGGCCAAAGAGATATATAACTCTTTAGTCAAAAACTTAAATAAAATAGCCTGAAGATAAAATATTAAAAGACACATAAAAACTACTTGCATTGCCAATTGTATTGATTAGCATATAATAAAATTTAGGTTTTTATGTGAAATAGAGAGGGATTTTATGCAAGATATAAAGACTAACCCACAAGCAACTAGTTCAGATAGGGAAGAAAAATCTTTTCAGTTTAAAAATAGAATAAGACGTCAATATAACCCTGATGATACTAATATTGCCAAGTTGTTTCTTATGATACGTGAACACAAAACGGGCAATCCTGAGCTAGACAAGACTAATGCAATTAAAGAATTACTTACTCAAGTAGAAAATATTAATGATATAGATCTCAATGATGGTGGTAATACACCACTACATGTTGCTGTAAGCAAAGAACATCAAGACATTGTCGAACTTCTTTTGAATGTGTCTGGTATAGACCAAAACATTAAAAATAATCAAGGTAAAACTCCACTCGATATTGCTAAGCAATCCAATAAGGAAAAGATTATTGAAACTTTAGAAGAACATTTAACAGAATCTTCTAATCAAGCAGAAAGACTTTCTGCGCAAGAAAAGGAAGTGCATGAAAAGCTCAGAAAGTTTGTTGAAGATTTTGTTTTTATTTATGAACGCTCTTTATCAGAGTACTATGAGAGACTAGAAAATCAAATAGGAAAGCCAGGTAAATGGGCTGAGTTTGCTAATAAAATAATGGATATAGGAAAAAGTGGAACAGAAGACATAAAAATAAAGGCCTTTTCTCTTATTGGAATTAAAGTTCTTCAAGAAGCAATATTCAGCATTGGTAGTAGTTATAATAGAGCAGAGCTGGCTTTGTTGCATAGCGAGTAGAGATGGGAGAAAAAAAGGGAGAAAATCTAAAGAAAGTGGTTACTCTATTAAGAAATGAACATTTTGTAGAGTATATGCCACAGAAGATGAAAGTCAGTAATCATAAAGAGTATAATCAATTTTTAGAAAAAAGAGGAAATGTCTTTCATTTTATCGATGAAGCTATAGAAAACTGGTACGAAAGTTCAGAAAAAATTCCTGGAGATTTATAGCGATAAGGTTGTTATTGCAGTACATATAGTTGTTAATCTATTTAGAATAGGCTTAAGGCAAGCAGTTGGATTTATAAAAGGATATTTACAAAGTATAGTGAAGAATCTCCAAGTATTCACAAGCTTCTCGTCAAACTTAATTTGAAATTATGTGACCACAGAACAGATAAAAATGACATAGAGAATATTGAAATTGCTATAGATAGTACTGTAATCCATATTTATAGTAACAGTACTCAACATAACAAAGATAACGCCAAGATAAGGAAGTATAATGGTACAGATCAAATAAGAAAGCTACATGTTGCTTTGGACGAAAACAGCAAAAAGGCAATGGCAATTCGATATACTAATTTTCTTTCACATGATAGCATCTAAAATACTAAAGGAAATGGGTGATATCTATAAGATTAAGTCTCTGCGTGCAGATGGAGCTTATGATACAGATAATTTATATAAGTTGTGCAATCAATACAATTTGAAACCCATCATAAAGCCAAGAAAAAATCTGCAGCAATATAGATTATCTATCAGAAAGAAACAACAACATTAGTATAAGGAAAACTTACAATTTAACCCACTGGAAAAAGAAGACAAGGTATGAAATACGTTCACGTATCGAGAGTTTTTTCCTGAGGCTCAAAAAAACATTTGGATTTAGTTTTAAGAATAAATCTGAGGTAAATCGCTCTCAAGAGGTGCTTTTAAAATGCTATTTGATTAATAACTTTACTGATATAGGTATGCCTATTTTCAAATTTGCCTCGTAAATTCCTTTCATTACTCCTCCTCATTCCTTGCCATTCAACAAAGCCACCCATCTTGAAAACTTCAGAAAAACTTACTTGTCGCTTTTAACCTGCTTAAATTTCCAAAACCAATCTATTTGGATCTTCTATGTAATTTTTGATTTTCACAAGGAAAGTAACTGCTCCTTTGCCATCAACTATTCTGTGATCGTAAGAGAGGGCAATGTACATCATAGGTCTGATTTCAATTGAGTTACTCACAGCAACTGGTCTATTTTGTATTGAGTGCATGCCAAGTATTCCAGATTGCGGAGGGTTTATTATCGGAGTAGAAAGAAGTGAACCATACACACCACCGTTTGAGATAGTAAATGTTGCACCTTCCATTTCCGATACTTGCAGCTTACCTTCTCGTGCTTTTTTGCCAAGAGCAACTAAAGTTAGTTCAATTTCAGCAAATGACATTTGATCAGCATCACGAATAACTGGTACAACAAGACCTTTGTCAGTGCCAACAGCAACACCTATGTCATAGTAATTTTTATATACAATTTCATCACCTGAAATCTCAGCGTTAATCTCACGAATTTCTTTTAGTGCTTGCACTGCTGCCTTTATAAAAAACGACATGAAACCCAGTTTTATTCCATATTTCTTTTCAAAAGTTTCTTTATACTTTGCCCTCAGATCCATGACGTTTTTCATGTCAATTTCATTGAACGTGGTCAGTATTGCAGCAGTATTTTGCGATGCTTTCAAACGAGCAGCTATTACTTGCCTTATTTTGCTCATTTTCACTCGCTCTTCTCTTCTCTCTCCACTTACTACACTTTTTGGCGATTCATATTGTTTTACCGGAGGTTGTTCAGCTTTACTCATATGGTCTATCACATCCGCTTTAGTTATTCTGCCTCCCATGCCAGTTCCTTTTACATTTTCTGCACTAATTGCATTTTCTTCCATAATTTTACGAGCTGAAGGGGCATCTTTTTTATCAGCGCTTTCGCCTTTATCTTCTTTTTTCACTTCTTCTTTTACTTCTCCTACAGCAAGTTTTGCCAGTAATTGATCAGGGCTAATTACATCATCTTCTTTCACAAAAAATTCAGTTATTTGTCCTGAAGCTTCTGCAGTTAGTTCTAGCGCCGTTTTATCAGTTTCAATTTCAAAGATCAAGTCATCTACTTTTACTGCTTCGCCGATATTTTTCTTTATTTTTACTATACCTTCCGTAACTGATTCACCACCAAGAGTTTTTGGCGCTCTGATTTCTATAATTTTGCTCATAAAATAACTTCTACATAAAACTTTCTATAAATTTATACATGAAAAGAAACATAAATAAACTAATAAATTCATTAGGCCTTTTATCATAATGCTTGATTATTTCCTCCTAATACATGCAAAATTAAAATACTAAGTAAATTGAAATAAGATTATGGATTTTGATAAGGCAGGCAATGCAGAAGACTTATATAACGAAAAACTTCAACTGATATGTAAGACTTATAACAGAGAATTACTATCAAATCAAAGAGTTGTTGATGGCATCAATTCAATGAATTACAGTAAACTTAAAATCTTATGCAAGTATAATAATAAGTTTAGTTACAAAGGTATTGAAGAATTACTATCAGATGAGAGCATTGTTAATCACATCAACGATTACGATGATGAAATGTTTAGGTCCATGCTAAATGATGCACCTGCGGAGCACAATATTCTAGAAATACTAAAAGGTGGGAAGGTTTGCAATATCAACAATGAATTCGAAAGTAGTGATAGTGAGGAGAATGAAGAAGATTATGGATATTATGATTACGAGGAAGATGAAAAAAATGATCCGAATAGCTTCGCTAAAGAAGCACTAGGAAATAAAGGAATTAATGAAAAACATGTTGATGATGTTCAGTTTTGCAACGATGCAGATGTGGGAATACCACTAGAAAATCAAAATGCTATTAGGAATATCCGTTTTATTCAATGGATGATAGTTGAGAGTGATGGTAAGCTTAGTGAGCAAAATGTTACAGAATTACTAAAAGATTCGAGTTCTATTGATCGAATTAACTCTCTTGATGATAAAAAGCTTCAACTTATACTCAAGAGTGATAAGTTTAGTGGTGAAAATATTATAGAGTTATTAGGAAATCAAAGAGTTGTTGAATACCTCTATTTTATTGATTATGAAAAATTTGAACTCATTCATAATAGTGATAAGTTTAATAGTAGCAAGTATGCTAGTAGCAGTCACAAGGTTATAAGGTTGCTAGAAAATCAAGAGCTTGTTAAGCACATCAATTTTATTGATTATGAAAAACTTCAATTCATACTTTGTAATGATAAGTTTCTTCTTAGCGATATTATAATACTACTAAAAAATCAGGAGGTTGTTGAGAATATCATTTCTTTTAACATTGAAAAATTTCGACTCATATTTTATAGTGATAAGCTTAACTGTGTAGATACAATAGAATTACTAGAAAATCAGAAAATTGTTGATTGCATCGATTCGATTGCTCTTAAGAAATTAGAACTCATATTTAATAATGGGAATTTTAGTTTTGAAAATATTATAAAAACACTAAAAGATCAAAAAATTGTTGATTGCATCAATTCAATTGCTCCTGAGAAATTAGAACTCATATTTAATAAGTTTAGTTCTCAAGATATTATAAAAGTACTAGAAGATCAAGATGTTGTTAAGGGCATCAATTCTGTTACCACTAAAGAGCTAAAAGCAATAACAGATAATGTTACTGGTAAGGTATTTGTCAATATATTTAAAAATTTTAAACCTAGCGTAAAGTCGACTTTGAGGCTTGCTATACTCCTGCGTAAAGCTGGTAAAATTACAGATATTAATATCGATTACTTGAACAACAAGGAACGTATTTACGAAGATATAATTAAATATGTTCCCCAAGAGCTGGACATAAATATAGAGTCACTTATACCACTCCCTACATTTAAAAGATATACTGAATGCGAAGAACCTGTGTCAAAATTATATAATTTATCTTTAGAGCAGGTTATTGAGAATATAAATCCAAATAAAAGAGCCAGGTATTCCTAACACCACTAAATTCATTTGTTTATAATAATTTCACTATATCGTAAAACCATCTATATCAGACTATTTTTACTATATTTTCTTGGTAAAATCACTGGCAGCTGACACCGAGGTTGAGAAAATTTTTGTAATATAGACTATCAATGATTTTTCAGTAATAATATAGTTTTAGGTGGATATAGTGAACGTTTCATACAGAGATATAGACATTAAGCTAATTAGAACAGGTTGAATTCAAATGTTGAATCTAGAATCTCTGCCAAAACATCTAGCAATTATTATGGATGGTAATGGTAGGTGGGCAAACAATCAAGGAAGGGTAAAAATTGATGGCTATAGAAAAGGCAGTGAGGTTGCATTTGATATTGCTAAGCATTGCACAGTCCTGGCCATACCTTACTTAACTTTGTATGCATTTTCCATGGAAAATTGGCTCAGATCTGAAAACGAAACAGACTACCTATTTAATTTATTTTACTCCACTTTAACTAATGAAGATAAAATGAAATTCATTTACAATTGTAACATTAAGTTAAATTTTATTGGCAATTTAAGTCTATTGCCCAGTAAAATATTCGATCAAATCAAAAAAGCAGAAGAAGTGACACATAAGAACGATGGTCTATTACTCACTGTTGCAGTTAGTTATGGAGCAAAGCAGGAAATTATACATGCTATCAACAACGTCATAAAAGGAAATATTGATTGCGTATTGGAAGAGGAATTTGAAAAATTTCTGTATACTAAAGATTTGCCAAAATTGGATTTATTAATTCGCACTGGTGGCGAAAAAAGGTTAAGCAATTTTTTATTATGGCAAGCAGCTTATGCTGAATTGTATTTTTGTGATACTTTGTGGCCCGATTTTTCTTGTCAAGATTTGACCAAAGCACTAGAAGATTATACAAAAAGAGAAAAAAAATATGGTAGATAATAACTTTATGGTTAGAATATTGTCCTCAATAGTAATATTACTCATATTTTCTTTTGCTACATATTTCAGTGATTTATCATTTTATCTACTAATTTTTTCAATTGCAGTTTTATCTTCTTTTGAATGGTATAATCTAACTCAGGGCAATAGAATCTTATACATTTTCGCATTACTATTAATCGCACTACCAAATGCCTCGCTAATATGCCTATATAATCTACCACAGGGAAAATATGCATTAGTATGGCTTATCTTAACTATTTGGAGCATCGATATTGCTGCCTATTTTTTCGGCAAAAATTTTGGTAAAACTAGAATTTGTCCAATCATTAGCCCTGGGAAAACTTGGTTAGGACTTTTTGGTGCAGTCTTAGCTGGAATAGTGTGTGCAATTTTTGGCTCAATATTTTTGAGTTTATTTCCAATTTTTTATTCTCCAATAATTGGTTTGATAGTTGCTATTCTAGCCCAACTTGGAGATTTCACTGAGTCACTCATCAAAAGAGTTTACAATGTTAAAGATAGTGGAGGTATTATACCAGGCCATGGAGGAGTACTTGACCGTATGGACAGTTTCATCTTTACTGCCCCCTTTATTGCTATTTACATAAGCTAAAGAATGAAGTGCTATTAACCTTTGGTCCTTTCCTTTTTATTCACTGCTTTCACCTCAACAAATTGAAATTCTTCGGAGTTTACTATTTCACTCATGGGCTTACTGCAATAAGGACAATACATTTCTCCTTCTTTATGTAAATATACTACTGGATGACCAGAACCATCATCATTCTCATCACCACGGCAGCAAACTATTAGATTATTATCCCTCACTTCTGACATACTGCTCCTTTATTTTATAGTATTTTGTACATCGAGCATAACCGCTTTGAAGTGGAGAAAACAACAAATATTTATTCTCCATTTTTTACCCTATTTAGATTAATCAATTCGCTTTGGACACTTTTTGATACAAAATTGCTAACATCTCCTCCTAATCTCGCTATTTCTTTCACAAAAACTGATGAGATAAATTGAGTATCTTCAGATGCAGGAAGAAATATAGTTTCGATTTCAGGAAGGAGTTTATAGTTTACCCAGCTCATTTGAAATTCATAATCAAAATCTGATACTGCTCTGAGCCCCCTGATAATAACAGAAGCATTTTGCTCTTTGGCAAAATTCATTAATAATCCATTGAAAGATATGACATCTGCGTCAATTCCTAGTCCTTTCACTTCATTTTCAGCCATGCTTGTGCGTAGATTTATGTTGAAACTAGTATGTTTGTTAACATTTTCTGCAACACCAATTACTAACTTATCGACTAGCTTACATGCTCTTTTTATTATGTCAAGGTGCCCCAAAGTTATAGGATCAAATGTACCAGGATAAATTCCTATTTTGTTATTAATGTTCATTCTTTGTTTCTATACTTCAAAAACTTTTGATGGACATGATAACGTTTTTTGTCTAAAAATGAAAGTACGTAGTTGGCCTGATAGCTCAGTTGGTAGAGCAAAGGACTGAAAATCCTTGTGTCGCTGGTTCGATTCCTGCTCAGGCCACATTCTTTTTCTTAATGTTCTATAGTATATTATAGTATTAATATAATTATTTAGGAAATAATGTATAAATGTTACAATAGAATATTTAATATACTATTAATTACATTTCTACTATTAAGTAATATCGCTTATAGTGAAAAAGCAAACAAAGAACCATCTGCTTTGACAGCAGAGAATGCAGTAAATTATAATATAATTGTTGGTTTATTGAAAACAGATGAATCTCAAAATATCTATGAGATATTCAATAATTTTGGGGTTAAAACTATATTCATTGACTACGACAAAATAATTAATCTAAAAGAAATCCAAGAAGAGTTTGCAAAACAAGATGAAATATTGGCAAAAAAGCTGATACTAGATCGAATAAAAGTTGAAGTTGCAAAATTTATCAAAAAGCAAAAGATAAACAGAATATTTATTTCAGATAACTTTCATTCAGCTCTTAACCCTTACCGCCAGCTTGTGAATGAAGCAATTGTAAAAATAGTAGATGACAATCCTACAATTCATTTGCTTGCCATATGCGGTGGTTTACAAGACATTATGTATGCAAAAGAAATTGAAGTAACAAATGTTGTTAATGATGAGAAGAATCATTTAAAATCAGCACAAAAAGAGAATATACCTCTTCAGCAGATAAAAATTGTTCCAGGTAGTCGTTTGGAAAAAGTGGTAGCTAGATTTTTACTACCTAATCAAAATGGCTGGTTTTCAACTTATTTTCCGAATGCTCATTCAGGTACAGTAAGTAATACTACAGAGAATAGAAGAAGGCTAGAGCTACTTGGATATAAAATTGCAGCATTTGCAAATGACGGGGTAATAGAAGCTATCGAAGATAAGCATGGTAATATTTACTTTCAAAGTCATCTAGAAGCCCTTGTTGTCAAATCAGATAAAAACTCTCGTTTGTCAAGCCAAAAGGTACGTCAGGTTTCAACACTAGTTGCTATAGCGATTATAAATGATTTTCTTCACCGCGTTTAATGCTAAAATAAGGAAAATCATTTAATGTCATGCCAGTACCCTTTTTCTTGTCATTCCAGTGCGTGACGCTGGAATTCAGTTTTTCATTTCATCAAATTTAGCATAAGCTCAAGTTTGCTTATAAATTTTTCTGGATGCCAGTGTCTGGGCACTGGCATGACATTATGGAATTTGGGCTCCAGTGTCAACTACTCTAATGACACCTGATTATGATGAAAGAAATCTAATGATTTATATAAACCCCATAGCGTGACGAATGAAGCGTTTTTTAAGAAAATCTGAATTTTCAACTACCATTAAACCAAGATTGCTCAGAACTTTAACGCAAAGTATTCTGTTGGAAAATATTCTATTTAGTCCATCAGTTGCAAGTGCCATAGTAAAATTATCAAAGTATCTATCACGTGAAATTTTCTTCAATAGATAATTACTGCCAACATCAATGCCAGAGGATTTTGCAGCAGTTATTTGTCTAATAACACTCTCTACATCTCTCATTCCAAGGTTAAGTCCTTGACCTGCAACTGGATGGATTGAATGTGCTGCATCGCCAATAAGCAAAATTCTGCTTTTATGAAGCTTTCTCGCAAAAGTAAAACTCAAAGGGTAAGATTTTCTTTCACCCTCTAATTCAATTTCTCCCAAATAAGAACCAAATCTTTTTTTGAGTTCTATGATAAACTCCTCTTCAGATAAGCTCATCAGCATTTTTGAAATTTCGCATTTTTCTGTCCAAACTATTGAAGAAGTATAGCCACCTTTCATTGGCAAAATTGCAAATGGACCACCAGGAAAAAACCTCTCTACAGCTAAGTTTTGGTGATGTAGTTCATGTTTTACATTAAATACCATGCTATTTTGTTTATAATCAAATTTTATTATTGTTATAGAAAACAACTCTGGCAGCTTAGAGTTTTTACCTTCAGCGCAGATAAATAGCGATGATATCAATTTTTGATCATTATCAAGAGTAACTTCCACGTATCCTTCGTCACAAGCGATTGTTTTATAGAAACGTGGAGAATATATATTGAGTTTATGCAAAAAATTATTATTAATTGCATTCCATATAATAGCGCTCTTGATTACATAACCCATTGGCTCTTCACCAACCATTTTATGGTCATAATGAACAGTAAATGGGCTATCTCCATCTAATATGCATATATCAAGTATTGGTTCAGCTTCATCTTCTAAGAACTGCCAAATTCCTAATTTTTCTAGTATTTTTTTTGACCCTTGAGAAATAGCAAATGCTCGATTATCATCAACTGCACGTGGTAAACTATTTTTCTCAATTACGGCTACAGATACAGAGTCATTACTCAGGCCAATAGCAGTAATAAGACCAATTAGCCCACCACCTGAAATGATTACATCGTAATTCATTTTATTTACCTAAAATTACATTTTATTCGTTTTGAAAATAGTTTAAACAAACTTTGTAGATGCTGGACTTCTTATCACTACCTTAGTATACCTCAGATTAGTAATAAAGTATTAATTATTTCATGCTAAAATAGGTTTTATTTTATTAAAGGAAACAGCTTATGACTACAGATTGCAAAAAAGAATTACTAAATTGCATTAGCAAGTACAGAGAAGAACTTGCAGAAAATAAAGCAGCAATTAGACAAACTTTAACTAGCGATAAAATTAATATAAGCGATTACTTTTATCAGGGTGATAAAATCTGTAATGAAGAACTATTTAATGTAGGAGGCGAGTGTCAAGATACACAACGTGGTAAATATACGTATGATGAATGGAAGCAAAAAATTGAAAAATCTAAAGCTAACGAGTTGTTAAAAGACAAAAATTTGCAAGAAACGTTAAAAAGCAAAGATTCGCAAGAAGAGTTAAAAGGCAAAATATCAAAGAGTCTTGAGGATTATAAACAGTATCATGAAAAGGTTCTGTCGCATTTGTAGGGAAGTAGAAAGAAGAATGATATAATTGTCTAAAAAAAAAGCAAAGATGTTTCGTATCAATCAAAAATTGTTGCCATATTTCAAAGGATTTAGCTTTTCAGCGGATGTTATCTGTATACATGAAATGTCGATTCTCTTTGAGCTATCGAGATTTGGAAGAAATGATGAGTATAAGGGGAGCAAAATGCTACGTTACAAAGGTGGGTTATCACCACTGATAGATGAGGCAGTAAGGAAAAGAAAGAAGCAGGTTGGTAGTAGTTGGAGAGACTTACATTAAATTAAACGGTAAATGGGTTTATTTATATACTGTAGACTTCCTCTTGTGTGTTAGTAGAGACAAGTCTGCAGCACTTGCATTCTTTCGTAAAGCCTTCAGGAGTAACTATCTTCCTGAGAAAATTGTAATTGATAAAAGCGGCAGTAATACTGCTGCTCTTGATGATTTGAATGCAGAAATTTCTGAAGATTACAGTTCTTCAAATAAAATATCTAAATAATATTGTTGATAGATTTATCAAAAAACTAATAAAGCCAATGCTTGGGTTTAAAAGCTTCCATTCCGCCAAGATTACCATCACAGGCATAGAAAATATTCGTATGATTCAAAAAAGACGAATTATTAAAATAATGTTTCTACTTTTGAGAATTTTGCTATGTTAATGGCTTCATAACTCCTATAATCCCACCTTTAATGATCTTCTTTCCTATGGTTTATAGATTCGACAGAACCGTTTTTATAGGATTGGGGCTAAAGAAAACTTGCATGTAAATGTATCAAGGTATAAAATTATAAATATTAAGAATGAATAGGTTAGTTATGAATCTTGTAACAAAATCCGCTATCGATTTTACTGCTTCGGCTGTTCTTGCTAGTGGAAAAATAGTTGATGATTTTTGTTTAAGTAAACATATAAAGGATAAGTATGCTGTCCTTTTTTTCTATCCACTTGATTTTACTTTTGTCTGTCCAACTGAGTTGATATCATTTAGCAACAAAATAGAAGATTTTTCAAAACGTAATGTTGAAGTGATAGGAATAAGTATAGATTCAAAATTTTCACACTATAAATGGCGAAACACTCCAGTTAATGATGGTGGTATTGGAGAGGTTAGCTACAATTTAGTGTCTGATATCAAAAAGTCTATATCAAGAGACTATGGGGTCTTATATGATGACTCAATTGCACTAAGAGCAACTTTTGTTATTGATGATAAGTTTGTTGTACGTCATCAATCGATAAATGATTTTCCTTTAGGGCGTAATATCGATGAGTTTATTAGAATTATTGATGCAATAAAACATAATGAAGAGCATGGTGAAGTATGTCCAGCAGGGTGGAAAAAAGGTAAGCCAGCAATGCAGGCAAGCGATGAAGGAGTGGCTGATTATCTAAACTCACACAGTGCAGAATTATAAATTGAGTACAAAAGTTCTTATTATTGGATCTGGAGCAGCGGGTTATGCTGCTGCTATATATGCAGCACGTGCAAATTTAGAGCCAATTGTAGTAACAGGAATGCAACCTGGTGGTCAGCTTACAATTACTACGGATGTTGAAAACTATCCAGGTTTTATTTCTATACAAGGTCCAGAACTCATGGAACAAAAGAGGTTGCATGCAGAGAAGGCGGGAGCAAGAATAATAGACGATGAGATAAAAAGTGTAGAACAACTTGAAGGTTCTGGTGAATATGGATTTAGATCTTGTGGTAATGCTAGTGACTACTATTCGAATGCAATTATAATCGCAGCTGGTGCGCAAGCGAAGTGGCTTGGCCTGGAGAGTGAAAAGAAATTTCAAGGTTACGGAGTTTCGGCATGCGCAACTTGTGATGGTGCATTTTTTAGAAATAAAGTTGTAGCTGTGGTTGGTGGTGGAAATACTGCTGTTGAAGAAGCAATATTTTTAACTCGATTTGCTAAGGAAGTTATACTGATACACAGGCGTGATAAGTTAAGAGCAGAGAAAGTAATGCAAGACAGGCTCTTTAAAAATGATAAGATAAAGGTAATATGGAATCATACCGTAGAGCAGATTCTTGGAGAAGAAAATCCTAAAAAAGTTACTGGCATTACAATTAAATCGACAGACATCAATAAAACCCAGGAATTGAAAGTAGATGGAGTGTTCATTGCAATTGGGCATGCACCAAATACAGGTATTTTTAAGGGCTTTGTTGAAATGGATCAGCAAGGTTATATAATTACGAAACCTGGAACAACTCTAACCAGTAGGGCAGGGGTGTTTGCTGCTGGTGATGTTCAAGATAAGGTATATCGCCAGGCAGTAGTTGCAGCAGGTACAGGGTGCATGGCTGCACTTGATGCAGAAAAATTTTTGGAATCATAATTAGTTCTAAAATTTTTAACTAAATTACTTGCAATTTTCTTTGTTTTTTTTATAATTATGTTAATAAATTATAGATTGAGGAGAATTTAGTATGCTTTCGAGAAGTAATGTAGGTTTTAGAAGAAGTGTTGTTAATGATACAGGATTACGAGCTCAAAATCAAACAACTTCAGGACAATCAACAAAAAAATTATTTAAAGCTATTCAATTTCAAGGCACTGATGATGAAAGAGTAACACCTGAAGAAGCTTTGAATCATTTTCAACAAGCATTGCAAGAAGGTGCGGATGTTAATGCGTTTAATGAAGAAGGCATGACACCTTTGATATCTATAATTTATGATTTATCTGCAGGCTCTGAAACAGAAGAAGAAAAAGAATATCAGAGTATGATTAGGTTACTTCTACTTCACCGAAGCATAGATGTTAATATTCAAAAAAAAGGTGATGGCAATACAGCTTTGCATCTAGCAATGTCCTTTCAACAAAGGAAAGTGTTACAACTCTTACTAAGTCATCCGAGAATAATGATGTATCTACTAAATAAAAGACTTCAAGATCCTGAGGAATGTGCTAAAAAAGATCGTGCTGAGCATTTGATCATAGAAATACAAAAAGCAGAAACAGGAAAACAATTATTGAATGCTCTTTCTAACAGAAATATTGACCGAGCAAAAGAACTATTAAATCAAGAACTCAACCCTAATTGTTGGAAAAGAAATTCAAATGGAGAAATAGAAACACCACTTAGCCTGATTATCAAATCATGTTTACAAGGAATAACAGAAAGTAACGAAGAAGTATTGAGAAAACTTTTAAAACATAAGGAGCTAGATTTTAGTCAAATAAAGCCAATATCAGCTATAGAGCAAAATCTATGGGTGAAGCAAATAATTGAGCAAGTTATGAAAGAGCGATTAACTGATGCTATTAATAGAAAAGATTTGGATGATATAAAAAAATTAGTAGAAGATAATTGCTTTATGAATGATCAAGTTGTTATTGAGTTGCTTAAAAGTTTTAATCCTGTCAGAGAATATCTAAATGGAAAATTCCCTGCAACTGTGGAACAGTCTTCAGCAAATGTACATAATGTTGCCCCGGAAATAAACGACGATTTGATTGCTCAAGAATTGCAGCAGCTCGAAAACCTTAGAAATGAGCTTGAAAGAACAAAAATTCGACTTACAGAAAAAGAGAAAGAGCTGAATAGGGTTGTAAGTGAAAGAGACACTAACAAAATTTCACAGTTAGAAAGGAATTTTAGGCAAGAGAGATCAGAACTTCAAGCTCAAAATCAAGACTTAAAGAACAAAAACAGAAAACTTTCAGAAGCAAACATTTATAATAGAAGGCAAAGTAACTATGCCTATGCTTCTTTTGTGTTATCTGGAGCGTTTGCTGTTGGTGCATGTTTAACAATATCGAATTTAGAAATATGTATTTCACTTGCTGTAGCTGCACTTGTTTTCATTGCAATTGGGTGCTACTGTTCATATAAAGCAAGTACAGTACTGAGTGATGTGACAAGCACTGAGCTTGGTAATGTTATCAGTTTAGGATGAAGTTAAGGTTTTTACTTCTTCTCTAAACTCTACTGAAAGTTTTATACATCCTGAAAATACCTTGATAATTCGAGTGAATGTGAACCTGAGTGGTTTCAAGACTTAAATAGTTGTTGTAAACTTGCTTTTATTATCTTTTAGTTCAAGAAATTAAAAATTTAACGATGAGAATTATAATTACAGACCAAAGTAAAAAGTAGGCTTTTCCATTTGATCTATTTTTCACTTGTAATTTTTTGTCAGCTATTAGGTTTAATTTTTCTATAAGGCTAAATATTCCTTGAATTGTTTTGATGGGATAAGAGCTTTTAATTTTTTCCCTATACCCTATTTTACTTTCATGTTGACTGTTTATCCATGTTTCAACTACTTTCCACATATTGATTTCTGGATAGACTTTCCTACATGTTCCTTCTAATAAAATCATAGTTTTCTGCAGCAATAACAATTGTGTTTGAACTTTCATATCAAAATCACCAGTTATTTTTAGTAGCTGAGTAAGTAATCGAGCAAATGAAATCTTCTGTATAGGCTGTCCAACAATGGGCTCACCTATTGCTCTGCAAGCTGTAACAAAATTTCTATGCTGTGATGGAACATAACCGGCTCTAAAGTGCATTTTTGCAACGTGATCATAATCCCTATTTAAAAAGCCTTTGAGTATCTCTATAACATAATAGCATGTCTCACGATCTATTCTACCCATGATTCCACAATCCAGGGCAATAATATTGTTATTACTATCGATCATTAGATTTCCTGGATGCATATCAGCATGAAAAAAACAATCCCTATACACTTGATTACAAAATGATTCTATAAGATTGATAGCTATTTGCTTGCGGTTATTCAGCTTTTCAACTTCGTATATTGGTATAGCTTCCATCCATTCTAATGTTAAAACCTTTTTTGAAGTTCTACTCCAATCTATTTCAGGTACGTAGAAACCTCTGTCATGTTTAGTATTTTCCTTCAGTTCCGAAGAGTGGGCAGCCTCAAAGCGTAGATCTAACTCTAATCGGCAAATTTCAGCAAAAGTTTTGACTAATTCAACTGGCTTCAGCCTTTTTGATTGTTCACTAAATTTTTCTGCAATTTCTGCAAGCCAAGAAAGCATTTTTATATCCCTTGAGAATGTTTTCTCAATATTTGGCCTCAAAACCTTTACAGCAACTTCCTTACCCTCAATTGTAACTGCTCTATGCACCTGAGAAATTGATGCTGCTGCAATTGGCTTTTCAGAAAAACTTGAAAAAATGTCGCTTAATTTACAATTAAACTCACTTTCTATAGTTTTAACTGCGATTTTATACGAAAATGATGGCAATCTATCACATATCAATAGCAAGTTATTTGTTATGTCCTCATTTAAAATATCAGTGCGTGATGAAATGGATTGCCCAAATTTAATGAACACCGGACCTAATTTTTCAAGAGCACGCTTTAGTTTATGACCTTGTATTTTATTTATTGATTTTTTTGATGGTGGAAGTAAATAAGGTAACACATTGTAGCGTGTTAGCACTGTAGTTATTTGCAGAAGACGTAGAATATTTTGAATCATTTCGCTGCGTAACTGCCAAATATTTCATTTATCTCCATAATTTCATCAGGTTTACCTTGATAATAGATAGTATTATTTATGCAAATTATGTAATCTGAGGATGGTAGAGCAGAGTTAAGGTCATGAGAAGTCATGAGAATCGACACTGATCGTTCTTTTGCGATTTTATTTATAATATCATAAAATTTAGCTCGTGCGTTAATATCCATTGCACTGACTGGTTCATCTAAAATGATCAAATCAGATTCTGAAATTAAACAACGTGCAAGTAGCAGTAGTTGTGTTTGTCCTGCAGAAATTTCTAATACTTGATTCTTTAAAATGTTACCGATGCCAACCAATTCTATCGCTTCTGTAACGATAGATTGATTTTTTTTGAATCTCTTCGAGGAGCTATTGAAAAGGAAAGACTCAACTGTTATTGGCATCAAATTACCAATACTAAAATTTTGTGGCATATAGCTAATTTTTACATTATCGGCAAATAAAATACTGCCAATATAGCCTTTATTTATACCAGCAACTGCTTTCACTAAAGAGGTTTTACCTCCGCCATTTGGACCAAGTATTGTAACTATATCTCCTCTTTCTACTGATATATTGATATTATCAAGAACTTTTTTACTACCATGTGCAAGAGTAAGGTTTTCTATTTTTAGAATGCAGTTATTGACATTACTTAATTTTTTGTCAAAAATTGACTTCTTCTCAATATTTATATGAGACATTTACTGATTTTTTTTCTATTACTTTCACTTACACTATACTACAATAGTGCCTTTTCATCCAATTTAAAAATTGTAGCTACAATCAAACCTATACACTCACTTGTAGCTTCTGTTACAGATGGAATTTCAAAGCCAGAGTTACTAATGTACGAAATAGTGTCTGAACATAACTACATGCTCAGGCCTTCAGATGCAAGTAAATTAGAATCTAGTAATATTATATTTTATATCGATGATTCTTTGGAAACATTTGTTAAAACTTTCGCTAAAGAAAATAAGAAGTTAATACCGCTATCAAGTGCAATCGATCTACTTCCTGCTCGACCACATTCATTTTCTAGTCACATTCAAGATGAAAAAGATTTGCATATTTGGCTGAGTCCTAAAAATGCAAAAAGTATGATACTTTCTATCAGTGCAACATTATCTAATATAGATAAAGAAAATACCTATCGATACAATACTAACGCAGAGGAGGCTATAAGAAAGATAGACCAAGAAGTAGAAAAAATTACGAAAGAATTGGATGAGTTAAAAAATCAAAAATACATAGTTACTCACGATGCTTATCAATATTTCGAAAAATATTTTGATTTAAGTTACCCAAGCGCCATTCTTTCTATAGAAGAGGATTCTTACATAGGTATGAAGAGTTTAATGAAATTAAAAAAGGTAATGAAAGAGGAAAACGTTAAATGTATTGTTTCTCATTCACGAGAGGATAGCATAAAGCCTAATGTCTTTTCTAGTGACGTAAAAATGGTGATTCTTGATCCTATTGGATCAGATGTAGAGCCTGGAAAGGATGCATATCTAGATATAATCAGCAGCATTGCACAAAATTTCAAGTCTTGTTTCACTGAGTAATGAGTTCTTTTATCTATTCAGATAGCATTGCAAACTTAGTGCTTTCTATTCCAATCACAACTATACCGACATTATCTACCAGAAGTATATCATCCCAGTATCAAGTACTGGGATGACACCTTCTACTACGCAAATTACCACAATGTCCGCACGGCTATACACGTGATGCTGGAATTCTTAGCACACCTTTTGATTTATGAAAAATCAGTGTCTGCATTTACTTCTATTTTTTTATCTATTTTATTTTGCCATTTTACTGCTTACTCTGTATTCAAATTACATGAACCTTTTTATATTAGGCAAGCTCAGGTTATTTTTACGTTTATATATTGATCCGATCTAGTCCAATAAACCCTCTAAGGAAAACCCTTAGATTTTTGACCTACTAACGTGTGACACTTTAGGTTTTAGAGCGTTTTCTGTGTTTTATACTTTATGTTTATTAATTGTGTAATGATCAACACTATGAGTTTCACCTTCCCTTCCATTATATCTCTGAGCTCTATTATTAGAGTATAACTTGATTATAAACTATATATAACAATAAACTTACTTTAATTTTTCTTCTTTAAATAATACGTGTCTTCTGACCACTGGGTCATACTTCCTAAACTCGAGCTTTTTGGGAAGGTTCTTAGGATTACGTTTTTTTACACAAAAATAGCCTGTTAGTTTCTCTTCTCCAGTTTTTGTTGTTTTAGTTGCAGTGCTAACTAGCTTGACAAGCAAAGAAGCATTTTTTTTCGCCATAATTGTTAGTGATATAATAAACTCTATGCAAGTTTAGAACGCAAAACACTGAAAGTCAACCCAATAATGCAGGTCGCAAAATTCTTGACAATCAATAATATATTAAGTAGTATAAAAAGATTTCAGAATGAAAAGCAGACGGTAAATAAGTGGCGAGTGATGGCAAAAGGTTATTATTGATAGAAAGTACTACCTGTTCTAACGAGGTAAGGGTTGCCCTACTAGTTAATGGTAGGGTTGTAGAGTTTGAACAAGAATTCAAGGAAAAAAGACAATTAAGAGGTAATATATACGTTGCTTATGTAAAGCGTATAGAGCCTGCTTTGCAGGCCGTGTTCATTGAGTATGGAAAAAATAAGCAAGGTTTTTTGTCTTTTTCTGAGATATCTCTAAATTACTTTAATATTCCAGAAAAAGAGAAGGAAATTTTCCCTGACGAAGGCTATTCGAGCGGTGTGGACTGTTCAAATGATAATTGCACAGAAGAAGGCCTGGATTCTACAGCTAGTAATGAATCCAGCAGTGGTTTTGTGAGGGAGGTACCTTTACATAGAAAATATAAGTTACAAGATGTGATTTCAGTAAATCAAAAGTTATTGGTTCAATTAACTAAAGAAGAACGAGGAAATAAAGGAGCTTCATTTACAACATACGTAACTTTGGTCGGTAGATACTGTGTTTTCATGCCCAATTCCATAAGTAGGGGTGGAGTATCTCGCAGAATTGAAGATACCAACGTTAGAAAACAGTTAAAGGATATATTAAATTCAATAAATTTACCAAAAGGCTCAGGTTTAATAGTAAGAACTGTTGGTGCAGGAAAAAGTAAGAAAGAAATTGAGCAAGATTACGATAATTTGACCTTATTATGGCAAAATATCCAGCAAAACTTCTCTTCTTTAAATGTTCCATCATTAATTTACAACGAAGCAGATGTAGTTATGAGATCTGTACGTGACTTTTGTAGTAATGATACAGAAATTATAGTATCTGATAGAGAAGTTTGTGAAGCGGTAAGAAAATACACTAAAAATGTGTTACAAGGAAAATTACGTCCTAGATTATATAGAGGTTCTGTTCCAATCTTTACTTACTATCGAGTCGAAGATCAAATTTCTGAATTATATAGCAATAGAGTAGAATTACCATCTGGTGGGTCTTTGGTGATAACCTTAACTGAGGCATTTGTTTCAATAGACGTAAATTCAGGGAAAATGACAGGAGAAGATAACATAGAAGAAACAGCTTATAGAACTAATATGGAGGCATTATCTGAAATATCAAGGCAAGCGAATCTCAGGGGCTTATCAGGGTTAATAGTTGTTGATTTTATTGACATGTTGAAACTTGAGTATTGCAAAAATGTTGAATTTGCTATCAAGCAGGCGTTTAAAGATGATAGAGCTAAAGTTCAATTTAGCTTTATCAATGACTTTGGTTTAATGGTCTTTTCAAGACAAAGAATTAAACCAAATATACAGGAAATTAATACTACAGAGTGCTTACGCTGTAAAGGTATTGGAAGAGTGAAATCAAACGAAGTGGTTGTTGCATCGATACTAAGGGATTTGCAACATATTGCTAATAAAAATCAAAATAAGTCCTTTGATTTAATAGCACGCAGTGCAGTTATAGCGCACATTTTTAATAATAAGCGTGATATGGTTTCTACAATCGAAAAAGAGTTCAATATTACATTAAATGTTAGTATTGATAATAGTTTAGATGCAGATACATTTATTTTAAAGCAAGGAGACCATATTAATTTTAATGATTATAAGCCATTGCAGAATTCTGGATGTCAAATTGTGAATAGCAGGGATAAAGAGGCTGGTAGTTCAGATAAACTACCGGGCAACTTTTGGTTAACTAAATGGCTTTCGCGCCTTTTGGGCTCTAACAACTAAACGGGACTTGTAATTAACGAGTTTTATACTTATATATTTTACATCAGATAATATTTAAAAGGGAGTATTCATTATGGGAAGAGCGATAGGTATAGATCTTGGAACAACAAATTCTTGTGTTGCAATAATGCAAGGCAAGGATACAAAAGTAATTGAGAATAAAGAAGGAGCAAGAACTACTCCATCTATAGTTGCATTTACTTCATCTGGAGAAAGGTTGATTGGTGCTCCAGCAAAAAGGCAAGCAACTACCAATGCAAGTAATACTTTTTTTGCAACTAAGAGATTGATAGGTCGCCAATATAGCGATCCTGAAATGAAGAATCTAGGTGTACCGTATAAGGTATTTGCAGCAAAAAATGGTGATGCATGGGTTAAAACAACTGATAGTAAAGAATACTCTCCTAGTCAAATTGGTGCATTTATACTACAAAACCTGAAAGAAGCAGCTGAGGCTTATCTTGGGGAAGAAGTAAAGGATGCTGTGATAACAGTGCCGGCGTACTTCAATGATTCTCAACGTCAAGCAACAAAAGATGCAGGAAAAATTGCTGGATTAAATGTCCTCAGAATAATTAACGAACCAACTGCTGCAGCACTTGCTTATGGTCTTGATAAAAAGCACGGACACACAATAGTAGTGTATGATCTTGGTGGTGGTACATTTGATGTTTCAGTTCTTGAAATAGGTGACGGAGTTTTTGAAGTAAAGGCTACAAATGGTGATACTCACCTTGGAGGGGAAGACTTCGATAATGCAGTAGTAAATTATTTACTGGGTGAATTCAAGAAAAGTAATGGCATTGATTTGAAAAACGATCCAATGGCTATGCAAAGAATCAAAGAAGCTGCAGAAAAAGCAAAGGTAGAATTGTCAAGTGCAATGGAAACAGAAATAAATCTACCGTTTGTTACAGCTGATGCAAGTGGCCCAAAACACTTAAATATGAAGCTAACAAGAGCAAAGCTTGAAAGTTTAGTGAATGATTTAATTGAAAGGACTATAATTCCTTGCAAAAAAGCTCTTGAAGATGCTGGTTTGTCTGCTAGTCAAATTGGTGAAGTAGTTCTTGTTGGTGGCATGACTCGTATGCCAAAAGTCATAGAGAAAGTTAAAGAATTCTTTGGCAAAGATCCACATAGAGGAGTTAACCCTGATGAAGTTGTAGCAATTGGGGCTGCAATACAAGCAGGAATTATTCAAGGTGATGTAAGAGATGTGTTACTACTTGACGTAACTCCACTTTCTCTTGGTATTGAAACTCTAGGGGGAGTGTTCACTCCACTTATTGAACGTAATACTACTATTCCCACAAAAAAATCTCAGGTGTTTTCAACTGCAGAAGATAACCAAACAGCCGTTACAATTAAGGTACATCAAGGTGAAAGAAAATTGGCGGTTGATAATAAACTGCTTGGTCAGTTTAGTTTAGAAGGAATACCACCTGCTCCTCGCGGGGTTCCTCAAATTGAGGTGACATTTGATATAGATGCAAATGGAATAGCGCATGTTTCTGCAAAGGATAAAGCTACTGGAAAAGAGCAAAAAATACGTATTCAGTCTTCAGGTGGTTTATCGGAGGATGAAATAAATCGGATGGTGAGAGAAGCTGAGGAAAAAGCACAAGAAGATGAAAAGCGTAAGAAATTTATTGAAGTGAAGAATCAAGCGGATAGTTTAGTTCATTCTACAGAAAAATCTTTGACAGAATATGGTGATAAAATTTCTCCAGAAGATAAATCTGCTATTGAGAATGCAGTTAATGAATTAAAGGAAGTTAGTAAGTCTGATAATATTGATGATGCTGATTCAATACAACAGAAGGTTACTAATCTTTCTCAACTTTCTATGAAGCTTGGAGAAGCTATGTATCAAGCATCTCAGCAAAACAGTGCTGAAAATGGCTTTTCATCAGAAGGAAATCCAAATGATAAGGAAGAAAAAGTAGTAGATTCTGATTATCAAGACATAGATAATAAAGAAGAGAATAAGTAATTCGATTGTCATCCCAGTGCCCAGATACTGTGGGATGACAAGAGGAGCGTATTGTTGCTTAAAGGAACTATTGTGGATATTATTAAGACAATAGAAGAAAAATTACGCGATTCAATAGGTGTAATTGATATTAATATTATCGATGAATCAGCAAAGCATGCAGATCATTATTTTGCTTCTTCTTCGACACTACCTTCACATATCAAATTAGTATTAATATCTAACGACTTTTCTGGAATGAGCTCTTTAAAGAGGCATAAATTGATCTATGAATTATTAAAGAGTGAAATAGAGCGATTACATGCGATTTCTCTTCACTTGTATACGCAAAGCGAATACAATCTAAAAAATAAATAATAAAAATGTGAACGAAGAGTCTTTATTAGTTAAAGCAGGAAGAAAATTTAATGATTATAAAGGGTCGATGAACCCACCAGTTTATCATTCTTCTACTATATTATTTCCTACTTACAAGGACTACTTAAATGCAGCAAATGGAGAAAGTATATACGATGTAATCAATGATGGTGTTGCAAGGGATTACAGTTACAGTAATGTTGGTACGCCTACTGTTCATTATTTTTCAAATGCACTGGCTGAAATTGAGGGTAGGGGACAAGCACTCATCTACCCTTCTGGATTATTTGCACTTACTTTTGCTATTTTGACTTTCACTAAAGCAGGTTCACATGTCCTGATACAAGATAATAGTTATTATAGGCTAAAGAGATTTGCCGAAAATGAGCTACCAAAAAGAGGAGTAGAAGTAACTTTTTATAATCCGACACAGGATATAACTGATTTAGTTCAGAGTAATACTTCACTCATCATGATTGAGACTCCTGGTTCTATAACGTTTGAGATTTCAAATATAGAGCATATAGTAAAAGTTGCTAAAGCACGTGGAATCGTAACCGTTTGTGACAATTCATGGGCCACTCCTTTGTTGTTTAAGCCGCTTGATTATGGAATTGATGTTGCACTATACGCGGTGACAAAGTATCTAGCCGGTCACTCAGATCTAGTGATGGGAGCTATGGTTGCTGAAAGTAAAATTTTTAAATTGCTTTATGAGAGCTATAAAAATTATGGAGTCACCATTCAATCGCATGACTGTTACCTTGCACACAGGGGACTTAGAACACTGCAAACACGCATGAGGAAGCATCAAAGTACAGCAATGCAAGTGGCAAAGTGGCTGGAAAAACATCCAAAAATCAAAAAAGTCTTATACCCCGCACTCTTTTCCTATTCTCAGCATGATTTATGGAAAAGTTATTTCAAAGGGGCAAGTAGCGTATTTAGTATAGTACTCGATAGAGAATATTCATGTGAAGAACTAGGCTGCATGGTTGATCACATGAAAGTTTTCGGCATTGGTGCTTCTTGGGGAGGATGTGACAGTTTGATATTACCAGTAGACCATAGATCTATGTCAAGATCTGTAATGAATTCAGATTATGGTGGAAGTTTTGTGCGAATATTTTGCGGACTAGAAGATCCTGAAGATTTGATTTTTGACTTGAATACTGCATTAATAAGACTGCCATGTTCAAGTGTTAAAGATGATTGTGAGACTGAAAGAGCTACTGCATAACATTGTAAATGCTGACTTTGATATTGAAATCAAAGGCGTCACATGTAATCCTAAGAGAGTTAAAGAAGGTTACCTTTTTGTTTGTGTGTCAGAAAGGAGTAAAGAACACGTAACATGTCTTCCTAATGGATGTGTACACAACTGTGTAGACGTTGTAATACAAGGGGCCAAGAAAGATGTCATCCCAGTGCTCAGACACTGGGATCCAGAAAATTTAATTGTAAACAAGCATACTAGACAATTGTATAATGAAAACTGGATTCCAGTGTCCGCTACTCGAATGACAAGTACTCCAAGTTTTGCAGTGCTTTACCACTCGGACCCTCAAGGAATATACAGTGAAATAGTCAGCAGGTTTTATCAATTCAAACAACCTAAATATGTTGCTGCTGTAACTGGTACGAATGGTAAAACTTCAGTGGTGGAATTTTGTCGCCAGATTTGGCAAGATAATGTAGCGTCTATAGGAACACTGGGAACATGTGTCAATAATAATAGAAAAGATAATAGCCTTACAACGCCAAGTGCAGATGATCTTTATTCCACATTGCGTGACATAAATAATAAGAACGTAGAACACTTAGCATTAGAAGCTTCAAGCCATGGAATCGATCAATACAGAATCCATGGACTCAGGCTCAATGCTGCAGCTTTTACTAATTTTTCTCAAGATCATTTGGACTATCACAAAAGTATCGATGAGTATTTTGAGGCCAAGAAAAGGTTGTTTGATGAGGTATTGCCAAAAGAAAAAACAGCGATTTTAAATGCAGATATAGGCGAATATGGAGAGTTGCTCAACATAGCTGAAAAGCGTGGCAACAAAGTTATAACCTATGGAAAAAAAAACTCTGACATTACTTTATTAAAGCAGATACCCACTGCCAATGGTCAATACCTAACAATTCAAATCGGTGATGAAATTTATAACGCATTTTTTCCGATTTTTGGGCAATTTCAAGCATATAATTTGTTGTGTGCAATCGGTATAGTTATTTCATCTGGTATGGACTATCAAAGAATGTGTATAGATAAACTCGCTTCTCCACCTGGAAGAATGGAAAAAGTGAACACTTTTGCATTTGTCGATTACGCTCATACTCCAAGTGCACTCAAACAAGCTCTGTTGTCTTTAAAATGGCACTTCAATAAAAAGATAGTTCTAGTGTTCGGTTGTGGCGGGAATCGTGATCAAACAAAACGTGCAGAGATGGGTAAAATAGCACAAATGCTTGCAGGTAAAGTTATAGTCACAGATGACAATCCGCGTGATGAAGATCCGGGGAAAATTCGTCACGATATTTTGTTACATTGCCCTGATGCACTGGAGATAGGAGATAGAAAAAAAGCTATAGAGAAAGGTATAAATATAGCACATGATGAAAATATGATTCTGCTAGTTGCAGGAAAAGGACATGAAAGATTCCAAATAATAGAAGGCCAATCCCTTGAATTTAGTGATGTTGAAGTTATTAGAGAGGGCCAAAAATTTGCTACTGCTGTTTTGCTCTCTCCTTCATCCAACGCCTGAATGGCTTTTTTCCTTAAGTCATAACTTTACGCTGCTGGCATTTTTACCTTCTTGTTACACTAAATCACTATCTTATCTTGTTCCTACTATTATGAGAAGAGCTATACAAGGATATGAAAGTGGAGATTGTGGTTACAAGATTAGTGAGAGAATATAGAAAAATTGAGGATGAAATATTGCGTGATATAGTTCATTTAGTGATAAAGGCTCTTACAGGTATAGTAGCGCTTCATAAGTAAGAATATTTTTACAAAGAATTTAATAATCACAATTTAGGCAATGATGAAAGTTCTTTAAGAAAAAAGTTTAATACTATCAAGAAAAGTTTGCATAGGCATAGCAATATAATACATAATAATCAAAATATCTAAAATTCTGTCAATTTATTTGCACAGTCAATCACTTGAGAATTCGGAAATTGATTTTTAAACCAAGTGTACTGGCGTTTTGCATAATGCCTTGTGTTTGTTTGAGCAATCTGTATTGCTTCGTCTAAAGTAATCTCCCCTTTTAAGTATCTTATAATTTCTGGTACTCCATGTGCTTTCATAGCTGGCAAATGTGGAGATGGGTTCATGCTAAGTAGGTTTTTTACTTCATCAATTGCTCCATTTTCAACCATTTCAATAAAACGAGAATTTATTTTTCGGTATATATCCTCACGTTTAGGTAGAATTGTATATACCTTAAAATTATTGAACAAAGGAGGCTGTCTATTTTCTTGCCATACAAAGATTGTCTTGCCAGTTTCAGTGATAACTTCAAGTGCTCTTGAGAGGCGATGTGAGTCATTAATAAATATTTTACCTTGAATCCTTGGATCTTTGCTTAGCACTAATTTGTAGAATTCCTCTTTACTTAAATTTTTCCTAAGTTCATTTACGTTTTCTCTCACTTCCTGGCTTATTTGTGGAATCGATGATAATCCCTTGATTAAGCTGCTAATGTAAAGCCCACTTCCTCCAGTGATGATGGGTATTCGTGAATTTTTCAGCGCGTTGTTAACTTCCCTCTTTAAATCCTCTAGCCATAAACCTACGGAATAATTTTCTCTTGCTGAAACATAACCGTATAGCCTATAAAATTCTTTCTGCTTTGGTGGTTGAGCAGTAATTACGGGAATCTCTTTGTATACCTGCTTTGAGTCACAGTTTATTATGCTAATGTTTTTATACTTTTTTATCAAGTTATCGCATAATTCTGATTTACCTGAGGCTGTAATTCCTGTAATAATTACTATATTATCCTTCATTTATATTAATTTAACTAACCTATGATAGGGTGTAGTAAAAATTTGGATTCTACAATCTAAAATTTGGAGACTTTTATGGCAGAAAATGATAACGATAACTCGTTTACTAAGCGTTTTACAAATAGGACCTCTAATGAGACAAGAGGAGGTTTTTCCAGTAAGTATTCATCTCAAAATACCAAAGAACATGCACTAGGAGCAAAAGGAAAAATTTCTGAATTGGCAAACAAAAAAGCTGAAGCCAAGGAAGCTTTTTCTGAAAGTGGCGGCATAAAGAGTAAAAGCAGAACTATCAACGAAAGATCCTTTGCTGATGCAACAAGAAGAAGTAGATCAGATCTCATATATCTAGTTCGTGGTAAAGATCGAGGAAGATCAGCTTGGCACTATGTATTAGTTGATAAAGATAAAAGAGAAATGTTTCTGGCAAAAAGTAGAACTGGCTCTATAGATGTTGCAGATTATGGAGAGATTTTATATTCAGGATGGGGAGATGATCCACCACAGGAGATAGTCGATAAAATCAATGCGGAGTTCGGATTGTAGTAAATCTGTTGTAAAAGCAACAAGGACAACATTGCAAATTTAGAGTTCAAAAGGGTTATTCCTCGAGAACTACTGCGTCAGAAAGCTGGCGTTGAATTTGTATATAATGTTGACCTTGGAGGTTTTTATGAATAATAGTGAGAGAAAAGAAAAATTGGAAACTCGCATTTTATCAAGTAGAGGCAGGTCTTTACTTGACCATGAGCTACTGGAACGTACTCTATCTGAATGTGAAGAAGGAAGAGAAGTGGCCAAAAAGCTAATAGAGCTCTTTAGTAGTTTAGGAAGGGTAATTAACGCTGACTTTCATGAGCTAAAAAATGTTACAGGAATGAATGATGGAGCAATAGCAAGTATCTTTTGTCTGAAAGAGATTTTCGATAGGATACTGAAAGGTAAGTTAAAAAAGCTGTCGATTCTTGATAACAGAGAAGAGCTACTAAAATACTTTAAAACAGCAATAGGGCAGTCACGAAAGGAAAGCTTGCGAGTAATATACTTAGATCGAAGTGGTCATTTGATATACGAGTATATTCAAGACTGTGGAACTATAGACAGAGTACCTCTATATGTGAGAGAAATAATCAAACAGGGATTACTGATCGATGCATCATCTATTGCAATTTCACATAATCATCCAAGTGGAGATACAGAACCATCAAAGGAGGATGAGGATAACACACTTACATTAGCTGCAACCTGCGAAAATGTAGGAATGAAATTAATAGATCACATAATCGTAACACAGAAGAGCCACTTTAGTTTTTATGATAGTGGTTTATTGTAATCTGTAGACCGGAAGGAAAGTTCTCCAACTTTCCTTCTTTTTTTCTACTTCATAAATTAAAAAATTCAATATAAGCTTGAGCAGCTAAAATTAGTAATGAAAGGTGGAATTAGGCAAAAAAATAAAAGAACTTAGATTATACTGTGGTTTAACACAAACTGAGTTGGGAAAGAAAATAGGCGTTTCGTATAGACAAATACAAAGGTACGAAAATAGTTCAAACCAAATTTTGGCCAGTAGGCTATACGACTTAGCAAAAGCACTATCGATTAATGTGGCTGATTTTTTTACTGATGTGCATGTCGACTCACATGAAACTTATGATGAAGAAATACTAAAATTAGTCAAAGGATATAATGAAATTAAAAGCAAAAGGTTACGTAGCGTAGTTTATATATTGGTAAAATCTTTTTCTCAAAGTTACAATGAGAGTTAGTATTGCTTCAATACCTCAGTTAATATATTAATAAATGATTGTACAAGATGAACAACATCCTATTGATAAACAAATAGGTGAAAGAATAAGGAAGAGAAGGTTAATATGCGGTTTTAGCCAAAGAGACTTAGGAAAAAAGCTCGGAATTTCATTTCAGCATATACAAGGATATGAAACTGGAGAGGTAAGGCTTGTAATTGATAGATTGTATAATTTGGCAGAAGCTTTGTCCGTTGATATGTCATATTTTTTTACCAAAGCTTCTGAAGACTTACACGATAAGGCCTTTTGTAGCGATGTGGGTAGTGAAGAAATATCAAGGCTAGTGAGGGAATACAGGAAAATTAAGGATGAAACGTTGCGTGATATTGTGCATTCAGTGATAAAAGCGCTTGCCAATAAATAATATTGCCTGAATATATCTTCAATCCACTTCTACAAGCAATGCTAGTTAAGGTAAATTTTTTATGGTAATTTTGATTAAATTTCAAGAACTACTTTACTTTGCAATAATTATGGCTATGTAAAAACATAGCCACCAATCAAGAACGTCCTACAGATGTCGTTTTGGTATCTTTTAATTTGCTCACCCAAGAAAAGGTCTCACTACTTTTAGAATTTTGGTCGCCCCACCTTCCACATCTAGTAAAGCTGCCTTTTTCCACTACTTCTTTAACAGACATTCCACCAAATAAACAACCCTTTCCTACGATTTCTCCTATTTCTTGCAACTCGTTCCACATTTCTTCATCTTCTACCTCAACTTGTACTTGATGATAGTCTTCTGTGTCATGATATATCATTAAATTTAGCTCTCCTAGGCTAGTGCAAAGTGTTACTGTAAATACACCTACGACAATGTTGCAAATTTTTATTTTCCTTTCCATTATGTCCAGAAGAGTTCGGTAGCTCTTTTACGCGAAATACCACATTTACGTCCTCAAGGTTAATTTCAATTCTCTTGACCAATGTTCTGATAATATCACGTTTAGTTAACCAGTCTGCGTTATCAAGGTTTAACGTAATATTGGAAGAAAAGTCTTCTAAATTGGCCACAACCAGAGTTACCTCCTGTTCTAATTCCTTTTGATAAAATATCTTTTTCTTCTCTTCTTTAATTGTTTTTAAGCTTTGTTTCATTGCTTTAATTCGTGGTTCAAATTCCTCTTGATTGATATATTCTTGAGCATAACTATCGATAAGTCTAGCAATACCACGTTTTAATTTATTTTCTTGTTTCTCTAGCAGGTCACTTTTTTGATCCAATGATGATTTTTTTAGTTCTGAAAGCCTACGCTTGTATTCTTCTAAAATCCTGTTTGGATTTTTCAATAACTGCTTAACCTCTTCCCACACAGCTGTTTCTAATGCATCTGAGCGAATGGGTTTATTGTCACAAATCTTATTACCACCAAAACGGTAAGAATCTTTACCACTACAACGGTAATATGCATAATGACCACCTTCTTCTTCTCGTCTACTTCTCATGCAAGTTCCGTAACATCCGTAATTACAACGCTTACATATGACTAAACCTTGTAGTAAGTACTTTGCTCCTCTTTTTCTTGTCCTTGCTACTTTTCTATTTTCAGCTAATTGTTCTTGAACAATATCAAATATATCTTCATCTACTATATTTGGCACTTTAATATAAATCCAATTTGCTTTTTCAACAGGATAGACAGAGTGGTTACTTTTTGGCTGCTCACAAGAGCCTTTCTGTGGTCTTACTTGCTTTAATCTTACTCCTAACCTTCTTCTACCAAAAGCTGCTTGTCCTTTGTAAGCAGGGTTTTTCAACATACTCCAAATTGTACCTTTATTCCAGCGTTCTTTTCCTTTTTGTGTCTTAATGGACATAGTATTTAGCCGACGACATACTTCCCCAATACTTGTTCTTTCTCTGCCTATCCACAAAAATACTTTACGAACGACATCAGCTTCTTTTTCGTTAATCTCAAATAAAGCTTGTCCTCCTCCCATATGCTTATCTATATAACGATAACCATAAGGAGCTCCTCCCATTACATTTACATAGCCTTTGTTAGCTGCATAGATTTTACCACGACGACTTCGTTCCATAATTTTCGCACGTTCATATTCTGCTATCATACCTTGCATTTGTAACAGTAATTGAGATTCTGGGTTACCGTTAATCTCATAATTTAAAAAAACCACTTTTGCTCCTGCTTTTTCAAATTCTTCAATCAGCACCATTTGATATGCATATTTTCTAGATAAACGATCAGGAGAATGAATGTAAATCTTATCAATTTTACCTTCTGTTACTTTATCACGTAATTTTTCTAAATCAGGGCGGACTAAATGAGATCCACTGTAGCCGTTATCAATAAATTTATACTCACTTAACAATCTGTATCCGTCCAGATTAATTTGCTTCTCTAAAGCTGCAATTTGACTTTCTATCGTATTTCCTTCTACTTGTTTCCCCGAAGAAACTCTCGCATATAAACATACTGTTACCATTTGACCCTCCTTGAATCCCATTTTTATGTTTTAAGTTTTTTTGACTTATTTCCTTTGACACTACCTTTTCATAAGCATCTGATAAGCATTGTTCTGCTAACCGATTAGGTTCATAGCTACAGCTAATTTGGATAGCTAATCTCTTGTTTCTCATGACTTTTCCTTGAAATAATATGTTCATATCATTCCTTAAAGCCGATGGTTAATTGATTATTAGCGCTATAAGTAAATCGGACTCTTGGTTCTGGACACAGAAGTTTTCGAGAAATGGTTTTCTCTAGTTTTATTTTTATGTTTTTTGCAACATTGTCGGTAGTGTAAAAGCGCTGTTATCGGATATATCTACGTAATTTCTTTTACCGTCTTTCCCAGTTTTGACCTCAACTTCACCATCACCTATTTTTATGATATTGCCACCGAGATTTAAATCTCCCTTGCTCAGGCCCAAGTTTTTTGCGCCTTCTACAACTTTGGCAACATCAACTATGCAGCTATGTGAAAATTCCATATAGAAGGTCTTATTATCAATTTCTACATTTTCAACAGTTCCTTCTATAGTAGCGTTCTCTCCAACTTCCCTGAGCTTTTTGAGCCTACTATATATTTGTGGCTCAATTTCTTTTTGCACTTTTTCAGCTATTTTCTTATCAACTTGTACATTAAAATCTGCTCCATGTAAGGCTAACTTCCTGATTATATCTTCTTGTTTATTTCCTTTGAACTCATCACGATACATCTTAAACATTGTAACGTTAGCAAAGCTAAAGCCATCCTCATTGGCAGCATTTATTCTTATTCCTAAATCCAAAACTTCATCGACAATTTTACTTAATTTGTCTATATTTTCAGCTGCAATAGCTTTTTCCAAGAATTCATTTAGTTTCATATTTTCATATTCACTTAGCCTTATCTTGCATAAAGCTGATCGAAATGGATTGAGCTCCTCAGGATATGTTAAGACAGGTAATTTACTAATCTTTTTATTTGCTGTTGGAGCAGCTTTTATAAAATTAGGTAATAACCCTTCTTTTGCTATTCGCTCTACCGCTTTTAACATTTTACTAGACAATTTTTTACCATTTATTTTTTTCATTGTAACCCTCACTTAATTTCATTACTATTCGATCATATCGTGATAAATATTATTTAATTGTTAATATTATACGACTTATTGATTTACTGTATATTATAATAACAAGTTTTGCGGGCATCTACACTAGAAAAACACATCCTATAAAAATTATTTCAGTTTCAACAAAAATGGGGTATCGTAATCGTAAAATTGAAAAAAATGGATATCCTATCTTACTCTACTGAAAAGCTGAAAAAGCATTGTCAGCTACTTGATGATGAAGAAAAAATAGTTCTATATGAGCAGCTGCTAGACAAGGCTAAAGACATACTTGAAAATTCAAGAGATAATGTTTCTGAACTGAAAAAGATCAGTAAAGCTGCTTTAGCAATAGAGGAAACTACCGATAAGCAGTTACTAGAAAAGTTTAATGATGACCACCCGCTAAGAGAATTGGATATTCTGATCTATTCTCCTCAAGGAAACACTGACGTAGCAAACTATTTATTCAGTATAGATAACTCATCAGAGCTTTATGATTTAAAAAAAGATAAGGATAAAGCTCTTTATAATGCAGTTAAGTCAAATGATGTTGAGCTCATAAAAAAGCTGCTCATGATTCTTGTACCTGAAAAAGTAAGTAATTTTGATACGAAATATTTGGAAGAATTAAAAATATCGTTATCAGGAATTCACAAAGAATTTCAATTATCACAAGATATGAAAAATTATCTTGTGAAGACGATAAAGTTCTATAGTTTTTTATGTAGTAATTTTAGCTTATTAGTTGCAAATCCTACTGATGTAAAAGCTATGATCAATCTGTTTGCTACCCAACCAAATATTGATTACCAAATAGATAAGCTTCTGCTTTCTTTTATTGTGAAAGATGTTGAGGAAAAAAAGCTGAATTCTGAAATCAAACACATGATAGAGCTTCTTGAGCAGCATGAAAGATTTGTTGAGCTCGAATATAAGGTTAGAAGATTAAGATCAGAGTTTGCATGTGGCAAAAGCAGATACTCGGCTGAAGTAATACGAAATAGCATTGCAGAACGAGAAAAAGAGATGAGGGAAATTGAGAAAAAATACGTAAGGCCAAACGATTTAATTAGCGAGAGGCAGAAATTATTAAAGCAATTACTTTGCTAGCTTTTTTTCCACTTCATAAAATTTGTTGTAAATTTGAATAAGAGGTGAAAAGTGCAATTAGGTAAAAAAATAAAACAACTTAGGTTAGATCGTGCTTTGACACAGACCGAATTGGGAAAGAGAATAGGTGTTTCGTATAGACAGATACAAAAGTACGAAAATGGTTCAAATTGTGTTTTGGCCAGTAGATTATATGATTTAGCAAAAGCACTATCGATAGATGTTGCTAACTTTTTTACTGATATGCACACTGACTCACATGAAGCTTATGATGAAGAAATACTAAAGTTAGTCAAAGGATATAATGAAATTAAAGGCAAAAGGTTACGTAGTGTAGTTTATACATTGGTAAAATCTTTTTCTCAAAGTTATAATGAAAGTTAGTACTACTTTAATATACAAGTTAAGGTATTAATAAGTGATTGTGCAAGATAAACAACATCCTATTGATAAACAAATAGGTGAAAGAATAAGGAAAAGAAGGCTAATGTGTGGTTTTAGTCAAAGAGACTTAGGAAAAAAGCTTGAAATTTCATTCCAGCATGTACAAGGATATGAAAGCGGAGAGATTAGGCTTGTAGTTGATAGGTTATATAAATTAGCAGAAGTACTATCGGTTGATATGTCGTATTTTTTTACCAAAGCCTCTGAAGACTTACATGATAAGGCCTTCAATAGCGATGTAGGCAGCGAAGAAATATCAAGGCTAGTGAGGGAATATAGAAAAATTGAGGATGAAACTTTGTGTGACATTGTTCATTTAGTGATTAAGGCTCTTGCTCACAAATAATACAGGTTTTAAAGTACAAATACCTGGATATTTTCATAACATGAAGAAGTTTTCAATAAACCATTGCGTCAAGTTAAGGAAAAGTAGAATAAGGAAAAAAGAAGATGAAAAAAAACTATTTTATATATTAAGTTAGTAATTTATAAACTTTTCTAAAATAATTGCAACCGTTCACAGAGATAAGGTAGTGCAAGAAAAGGTTGTAGCAGAAAACGCTTCTAAGAAACTCCCTCAACCAGTTCATCTTTTTGAACTAAGATGTAGCCAAATTCCTGTGCTTTTTTGGGGAATGTTCAAAAAAGTGTGTCAAAGCGAATTTTTAGTTCAACTCAATTTTTAACCTATCAGGAAAAAAGATATCAAGTTGAGATATAGTTAGAGCCCAATTAGGCAAAGCCATAGCCCATTTTTGCTCTATCTTTTTTATAGCACAATATACCAATTTGTACAAGGCATTTGTACTGGTAAATGAACCTTTGGTTTTAGTAAATTTTCTGATTTGTCTGTGCAACCCCTCAATTGGATTGGTGGTATAAATTAGCCTTCTAACAGGGCCAGAATACTTAAAATAACTAGACAAATTTTCCCAATTGTTTTGCCACGATTTTATGACTAAAGGATATTTTTCACCCCATTTTTCCTCCAGTTCAAGTAAATAATTTTCGGCGATTTCTCTACTTGTAGCACGGTATATTTTTTTCAAATCATTCATAAAAACTTTTATATCTTTGCTGGATACGTATTTTAGTGAATTTCTTATTTGGTGCACAATGCATAACTGTACCTCAGCATTGGGAAATACGCTATTTATAGCTGTAGGGAAGCTTTTCAGACCGTCAACACAAGCTATCAAAATGTCTTCTACTCCTCTCTCTTTTAAGTCATTTAATACGCCTAGCCAGAAGTTAGCTCCCTCACTTTCTGCTAAGTAAAAACCCAGTACTTCTTTTCTGCCATTTTGGTCTATTCCTAATATATTGTACATGCATTTACTTATGCAATGTCCATTCTCTTTGACCTTAAAAAACATCCCATCCATAAATACTATCGGGTATACTGATTGTAGGGGACGACTCCTCCATTCATTGATTATAGGCAGTAATTTATCTGTAATTCCAGATATCTCTGCTGCAGATATTTTATGGTCATAGATTTCTTCCACATAGGATGCTATATCCCTGTATCCCACACCGCTTGCAAACATGTTCAAGACCTTTGTTTCAAGTTCTGTTGTTTGCCTTTTTTTCACTATCTGTGGTTCGAAACTTCCCTCTCTATCTCTTGGTGTCAATAGTTCAAATGAACCTGCACTCGTCTTCAAAGTTTTGCCATTCTTTCCGTTTCTTCGATTCTTTTCTTCTCTTTCATTGGATAAATGATGCTCTATTTCACCTTCTAGACTTGCTTCCAGCAGCCTTTTTACAAATGGTGTTAATGCTCCATCTCTCCCCATCAATGGTTTACCTTCCCTTATTGATGACAGTATATTTGCTTCCAGCTCTTTGTAATCTACCAGGCCAGTCGTTCCATTTTCTATTTTGTAACTCATATATCAAACCTCTATTTTTTGTTTCTATTTTATTTTTATTTCTCGGTTTGACACACTTTTTTGAACATTCCCTCTTTTTTAGCTTATTATAGAAGCTGTCTCAAAGTATCCGTTCAGATGCATGACTAATGTGTAAATATCGAAGCAAAAGTGGTGTCATCCCAGTGCTTGACACTGGGATCCAGTTTTCTTTACCAAAAGTGTTTCATTCTATAACGCAAAATCCATACTTACCAAACCGAATGCATTACTTGCAATCTCGATCCCAGTGTCAAGCACTGGGATGACAGAAAAAGGAGCACTGCCATCATATTGGATAACACCATTTATTTCTATAGCTGTCTTTTCTATCTTATTTTGCCACCCTACTGAACGAATACCTTACGAGAAGTTACTAAGGGTTTTTATTTAGTCTGACTGCATCCTTTACCTTATCTAACAACCCATTAATAAAGCCAATTTTGTTTGGAGCATCAAGTAAATCAGATGCAATGTTAGTATATTCATTAATAACAATTGGTGCTGGTGTATCAAAATCAATTAACTCACATACTGCAACACGCAAAATAGATAAGCTTATAAGATTTAATCGTGAAAGTGACCAGCTTGGGTGTAAATAAGACTCTATTATTTTATCATATTCTTCACTGCTTTTTATAACCTTACATAACAAGTTTTCTAAGAACTGATGTTCAAATTCTTCACATTCAAATATATCTTTCAACGTACTTATGTAGTCCTTAAGTTCACAATTTTCCAATTTAAAAGTGCTTTTGTTGTAACCTACGAAAATATTTGAGTAAGCAACTTGTACAACAAAAAATCTTGCCGTACTTCTTTTTATGCGCCACTTTTTATCTACTGGTTTTTCCTCCATTATTTTAATTTATTGTGTAGATCTATCATATGCAAAACAGTTGAGGCTGCATGGCCACCAACGTTCTTTTTATTTTTGTCAGCTCTAATTAGTGCTTTATCTTTACTATCTGCTGTGATTATTCCCATACCAAGAGGTATTGCATGATGCATAACAATTGCATTTAAGCCTTCGATTACTCCTTTACAAACGTATTTATAATGATCAGTTTCACCACGAATTACACATCCAAGAGCTAAATAACCATCATAATTAGTATTCTTGCCTTTGACCGCAAAAAGAATTGCAGCTGGTATCTCAAACGTACCAGGCGCTTTAATTATCTCGTAACCAATATTATTTCCTTTGAATTTATCAGTTGCACCCTCAAGCAAAAGGTTTGCTATTTCAGTATAATAAACTGAATTAACTATTAGTATTTTCGACATTCATTCCTACTTTTCTTGTTAAAAGCAACTTTATTAATGATTGTTGAACCAGAGTTATAATATTACTAAATATCCAATATATTACCAGGCCGGCAGGAAAAGAAGAAAAAATAAAGACAGAAATGTAAGGTAAAAACTTCATAACATTTACTTGAATATCATCTTTACTGGTTTGATCTTTCTCACTTAGCTTCTGCTGAATTATCATGGTAGCGCCGAAAATTATAGGTAAAATGCCTATAGAAATAGGAAAGTTATAATTAAACAACCCAAATAATGTAAAAATGTTTGTTGGATCAGAAGCTGAAAGATCCTTAATCCATAAATAAAAAGGGGCGTGTCTCATCTCTATAGTAACAAATAATACTTTATACAGAGCAAAAAATACTGGTATTTGTATGAGCATAGGGAAAATGCTCGACATTGGATTTACATTGTTTCTCTTGAACAACGCAATTGTCTCTTTGTGCTGCTTTAAGCTGTCATTTTTGTACAACTCTTTTATACGAGTTAATTCAGGCTGCAGGCTTTTCACCTTGAACATCGAAATATATGATCTATTAGATAAGGGAAGCATCAAAAGTTTGATTACTAAAGTTAGCAATAATATTGCTAAGCCAAAATTTTTCAAAACAAAGTTAAAATATTCAAGCAGTAAAAACACTGGCTTGGTTATAAAATAAAGTACACCAAAATCTACAGCCTTATCAAATAAAGGTATATTAAGAGTGTCTTTATAAGAATCAAGTAAATTCAACTTCTTTGCCCCAGCAAAAAAGTAGTTCAGAGTAGAAACACTTGCACCAGGGAGTATGTGTTTGTAAGGTTTAACAAAATCTACTTGAAACTTATCAATGTTATTAACATTCGTATGCTTAATACTTACATTTATTTGATCAGATTTTTCAGGTATGATAGCTGTAAACCAATATTTATCAGCAAAACCAAACCAACTTTTTTCACTTGTGCTGGCCTTTATTAAACGTTTCTTGGAAATATCCTTATATGTCCACTCCTCTAGTTTATTGTTAAATGCACCTAGTACTCCTTCATGTGATATCCAATAGGATTCGTTAATATTATCACGTTTACGATTGATTTTACCATAGGGAACCAAAACTACATTATCTTTTGTATTGTTTTCAATAATTTGCTCAACTTTAAACATGTAGTTATCGTCAAGGCTAATTTTCATTCTAAATAAAATGCCATTTTCATTATCCCAAAATAAATTGACCTCTTTTTGATTGAGTTTATCTGCTTGCCATACTGTTTTAGAATCTGGAACTTTAATCTTTTCATTCGGATCGAGCCACCCAAATTCTGCGAAATATACATCTTTTGATTCTGCAGGTGACAGTAACACCACTTGTGGAGAAGAAGAACTCGGTTCTAAGTGGTAGTTAGTTAAGATTAAGTCATCAAACCTTGCACCTTTCAGAGAAATTGATCCTTCAAGCATGTTATTGGTTAAATTAACTCTCTGTTCTCTAGTAGAATTAATAATTTCAGAACGATTTTGGTATATCATAGGAGCAAGGTCGTTAGAAGATTCGATATGTTCAATATTTTCAATCGATGGTTGGCTTTGGCTCGTGTTAAGAAAATTATCATAAATAATATGCCATAATACTATAATCAATATAGAAAGAATTGTTGCTAAAATTAAATTTTTTGCTTCTGACATGAAATTAAATCGAACATACCTCCTTAAAGTATATATTAAATATTGTACTAAAACAATAAAATTTACTTATTTTTAATAATAGCTTTTAACGCTAATCTTAAAAATTTACTCTTATGGCTTCAAATTTTAATAATATGAATGCAGCAAAAAATCTAGTTATTTGGCTACTGATAATAGTCATTACTGCAATGTTTATTGATTCACAAGGGGATAAACTAAGCAATAGGTTTCTGAGCACTTTTCTACCGTACAAAGGAAGGGTTCAAAATGGCGGAAGTATTGAATTTACAAAGTCATGCGATGGACACTTTTATATTCAAGCTCAAGTCAATGATCGTAATATAACGTTTTTGCTTGATACCGGAGCAACTGATATTGTTCTATCGCAAAAAGATGCGTTACATGCTGGTATTAACTTACAAAACATTCAAGACTTTAAAATATATGAAACTGCAAAAGGTCAAATAAAAGCTGGAGTGGTTCAAATACCTCAAGTTAAAATAGGAAATTTTTTAATTAATGATGTGCACGCTAGTGTTAATACTCACTCTATGTCCCATTCATTACTTGGTATGAGCTTTTTGAGATATTTTCATTTCACTATTAGGGATAACAAGCTAATATTATATCGTAGTTAAACGTTCTATACTCTACTTATCAACGCTCTGCAGGTCAATATAGGAGCAGAGATAAATATTGCGGAACAGGTGCCGATTGCAATGCCAAAAGAAATGATTAAGCAGAAGTCTCTGACCACACCTGTACAAATCAGCACTAAAGGAAGAGCGGCAAGAAGAGTAGTACCTGAAGTTAACATAGTGCGAAATAGCGTCGAATTAATGCTGGCATCAACTACTTCACCTATTTTTGCATTTTTTCCACTTTTTTGATACTCTCGAATCCGATCATATATAACCACTGAGTTATTGATTGAGTAGCCAATTACGGTAAGGAGAGCTGCAACTGATGAAATATTAAACTCAATACTCGTTAAACTGATAAAGCCAAGAGTTAAAATCACATCATGGATCAGTGCCATTATTCCACCAAGTCCACACTGCCAGTTAAATCTAAGCCAAACATAAAAAAATATTCCAATAATTGCAATTAACATAGCTGATATCCCTTCAAATATCTGCGTTGAGCCTATTTGTGGACCAACATAATCTATTTTGCGATAAGTTACTAAATTACCTAATTTGCTCTCTAATATACTTTTAACCTTTTTAATTTTATCTTCATCTCCCTCATCTTTAAACCGCACAACTAAGTTATCACCAGCTTTTGAACTCTGTATCGTAAATCCACTCTCTTTTAATATACCGAGAATAGCATCATCCTTGCTTGAAGATTTTATCTCTATCAAAATTCCACCTGTAAAGTCTATACCCAAATTCATTCCTCGCAGCATAAAAGTAAGCATTGAAAAAATGATAAGAATAACGCTAACAAGTGCTGTCAAATTTCTATATTTACTAAATTTTATATCAAGATTATCTGGAATAAGTCTAATTGCCATATTTCCTACTTAAATTGTGATTTTATATACTTTTTAAGCAATCGACTAGCTATTTTCTCTTAGCTTATACTAATAATGATCTTTGATTTACTTAATCTACTTGAAAAAGATATTTGATCAAAAAAATGAAAACAGCCTGGTTGTCATTAATAAAGTGCTACTTAAACATCTTTTTTAATCGATTGATTTCATCAGCAAATTTTGGGTCAGTTCTTATGAAATTTTCCACTTGTTTGACTGCGTGTATAACAGTAGCATGATCTCTACCACCAAAATTTCTTCCAATATCTGGTAAACTTTTTTGCGTAAACTTCTTTGCGAAATACATAGCTATTTGTCTCGGCCTCGCAAGACTGCGGAGCCTTCTATTAGATTGCATATCTGCAATCTTTATATTGAAAAATTCAGCTATTTTTTTCTGTATTTCTTCTATTGTGATTGACCTATGATTTGACCTAAGAAGATCAATTAGGGTCTCACTAGCTGATTCTACTGTCATGCTTCTTCCAATTAAAGAGGTATGAGCAACCTTATTTAATGCTCCTTCTAGTTCTCTTATATTGGATTTTATATTCCTTGCCAAAAATTCTAGGACATCCTTGGGAACATACATATTCATTCGTTCCACTTTCGCCTGCAATATACCAAGTCTTAATTCAAAAGTTGTTTCATTAATATCTGCAACTAATCCCCAACCAAGTCGTGATTTTATTCTTTCTTCTACTCCATCAAGATCACTAGGAGACCTATCAGCTGATATAACCAATTGTTTATTTTGGTCTATCAATGCATTGAAAGTGTGAAAAAATTCTTCTTGTGTACTATCTTTACCACTGATAAATTGCACATCATCTACCATCAATACATCTACTGATCTAAATTGCTCTTTAAATAACATAATATCTTTGCTCCGCAGCGCCGTAATATATTGATACATAAATTTCTCTGCTGATAAATATACCACTTTTCTTTTTGCTGACGGAGAATTGACTATGTCCCAAGCTATAGCATGCATTAAATGTGTTTTACCAAGTCCCACTCCACCATATAGAAATAAAGGGTTGCTTCCTGATATTGGATCTATAGATTCCGCTACACGCTTTGCCGCTGTAAATGCTAACTCATTTGACTTTCCTACCACAAAATTATCAAAAGTGAATCTGGTATCTAGTGGTGAACCAAGATTATGATTATTTTCCTCTCTATTTTTTAGTATCGTATTAGAATTTGAATTTCTTTCTTCAATTAATTGAATATCAATAGAACATACACTTTGATCTTCGCTTTGCCATAATGACAATATTTTTTCCATGTAGTGAACTGTAATCCACTCCTTTATAAATCTTGTTGGTACAGACAACAAAACTTCTCCATTTCTGTTGCTGATAAATCTTAGTGAACTCAGCCAGCTGTTATATGTTGCTTCTCCATAGAGATTATGGAGATAATTTTGGATTTTTTCCCAAGTAACATTGTGGTCCGTTACTGTAATAATCTGATCAAAAAACATAGTAGAAACCTTAGGGTTAGTTAAGTTCATATACCACACCAAGAAAGAACAATAATCAGAAAGATGCAAGATAATCAATAGCTTACTGTAAGATAAAAAGCTAACACTACTTAATACATATCTAAAATTATGAGGATTTTTTGACGAGTTGTAAAGAGTATAAAAGCACTAAAATTGATCATTTTTTTGAAATAAAAACAATCAATTTGTAAATGTCGCTTGTACCGAGGATTAGAAGTATGTTATTAAAAAATAGTAATATATTATGTATAAATAAGATATTAAATTTACTGATAAATAAGTAAAGTACTTGTATAAATATAGCTGATTTAGTATAAATTTATTGAAGTAAATTTGTGATTATATTAAGTAATTTGAGTCATAATACTGTATTCGGTATTGAACTGGAGTTTTACACTGAGGGAATAAAAAAAGAATATTTATTTCTGAATAGCATCAAAAATAAAATAGCTTCTCTTGGATTTTTTTGTGAGAAAGAGAGTTCTTTAAACCAATACGAGATAAAAAGTGATTGTTATACGAGTCCTGATAATTTAATTATGCATTTTGAGTTAGTAAAAAAATTACTGATTGGAACAGCACAAGAGTTCGATGGTAATGTTTCTTTTAAAGCAAAACCTTATTTGGATAGAGCAGGCAGCGCACTAAATGTACATGTTAGCCTCATGGATTCAAATAATAATAACTTATTTTATGGCAATAAGCAAAAATATAGTGAACACCTGATTCACAGCATAGGTGGATTATGTGCAATGATGAAAAAACATATGCTATTTTTTGCTCCAAATGATGATTCATATTTAAGATTTCAGTACCCAGATATTCATACTCCAACTACGATTAGTTGGGGAGTGAATAACAGAACTGCTGCGATAAGAATTCCCTATTTTGGCAACGATTCCAAAAGATGCCGCCTAGAGCACCGTGTTCCTGGAGCAGATTGTAACCTTGAAAAAGTACTCACAGCAATAATTGAAGGTATAGTTTTTGGTATAGAGAACAAAATTGCTCCGCCAAATAGAGTGTATGGCATTGCATCTGATCCTCAATATAAGATGGAGAGTTTGATATAGCAACTACCTGTTAAACCCTAACCCATTAAACTCCTTTGAGGTAATTGGCCATTCTAGCACTTTCCTCACATCATTATTTACATTCCCATACTGTAATAGCAAGTCTGCAGCAGATAGTTTCTGCGTACTTTTAGATGATCCAAGCCCTATATTGGTAAGGTTGCTCGGTGGCTGCTCAGGAAGTGGATTACCAAGTGCATCCATGTGTTTAGGTAAAGGTTCCATAACAATATTTGTAGCACTAGAAACGAAATGACTATCTGTAGTATCAGCACTTTTAGAAAGTGAATTACCTTTGAAATCCATATGTTTAGGTAGTCCATTTTTCATTTCTTCTTCTGCTCTTTTATTTTTTAATTCTTCTTCTAGCTCAGTTTCAGTTCTTTTTGGTTCTTTTACGGTATCTTTTTCTTCACCTTCATCAACACTGCTATACCCTTCATCTTCTGACATATCATCAGTTTTAACAGACTTAGCTCCTGCTTTATTAAGCAATGAAAGTAATGCGTAAGTAACTGCAGCAGCAGTAACTATAATGGCTATCTTTGCAGCAATGTGAATCACTGTTAAAAATACTAAAGTTGATGAAACACCAACCAACCCAGATACGATCACTTTATTCTTGCCTTCTGTCACACTTAAAACTGCTACCATAATAATCCCTCAAATACCATACTAAAGTCATATTATATAGAAATTTTCTTACGCTTGCAAAATTGTAAAAATTTTAATCATTTACATAAAGCTATATGAGGATTAATTAATATATAATTTATCTTAGCTATAATATGATATAAATACGTATAATGTTTGGCATGAAAAGCTTACTTGTAGAGAGGAATAGAACAGTAATATTATTGCTTATCGTGATTTTACCTTCGGCTCATACACTTATATAAAGATGCCAAGAGAAAGCAATCCTGATATACAGATTCCTATAATTAGTGTATTTGTCGGGTTTCCTGGTATTTCTGTCGAGGATAGTGAAAAGCTATTAGTGCTTCCTATAGAAAATGAACTAAGATCCATCGAAGGTGTAAAAGAATTGAGAGCTTTTGCAACTAATGATGGTGCTCACATGATAATCGAATTTAGAACAGAGTATAATAATAAAGAAGTGCTCGATAATGTCCGTTCAAAGCTTTTAAACATAAAATCAAAATTACCTATTGAAGCAGAATCTCCGATAATCAATGAAATAGACTTGAGCTTATTTCCGATACTAAACGTTGGCTTGATTGGTAATTTGCCGGAAAGAACTTTAACTGAAATAGCACGCAAACTAAAGAAAGAAATAGAATCTCTGCCAAATGTTCTTAAAGTTGAAGTAGCAGGTATGCGTAAAGAAACAGTGGAAGTTATAATTGAGCCCACAGTTCTAACAAAATATAACATTCAATCAAATGAGATATTTCAAGCTATATCAAACAACAACAGATTGGTAGGAGCCGGATCACTAGAAAATGATACCGGTAAATATTCGATTAAAATATCAGGGTTATTAAAAGACATAGAAGATATTATGAATATTCCTATTAGATCTCAAAGTGATGCAGTTTTGAGAATCAAAGATATAGCAAAAGTATACCTTGGGTTTGAGGATCACCAAGGATTTGCTCGTATTAATGGACTACCTAGCATTGTACTAGAAATTTCAAAACGTAATGGAAAAAACATAATAGACACGGTAAATCAAGTAAAATACTTAATGGACAAAGCAAAAGATCAATTACCTAAAAATTTAAAAGTAGTTTATTTGAATGACCAGTCAAAAAATGTACGTGATGTGCTTGACGACTTGGAAAATGGTATAATATTTGCCGTATTACTAATATTAACCATAATAATGCTCTTTATGGGAACAAGGGCTGCTATTCTTGTTGCACTATCAATACCTGGCTCCTTTCTAATAGGAATAATGGCTCTTTACCTCATGGGTATTACTCTAAATATAGTTGTGCTCTTCAGTTTAATTATGGCAGTTGGCATGCTGGTTGATGATGCAATTGTAATCAGCGAATATGCTGATAGAAAGATGATTTGTGGCATGGATAAAGTAGAAGCCTTTTGCACCTCAGTTCATGATATGTTCTATCCAGTTTTATCATCAACATTGACTAAATTAGCAGTGTTTTTCCCTCTGTTACTCTGGCCCGATACAGTCGGTAAATTTATGCAGTACATACCAATTACAATAATTCTAACTTTAACTGGATCGCTAATTATGGCTTTGGTTTTTATACCAACACTTGGTGCAATATTTGGTAAACCTTCCATAACTTCAAAAAAAGAAATAATAAGAATGAGTGCTATAGAAAGTGGTGAGATAAAAAATACTGGGCTTATAATAAGAACTTATGTACGTATGTTAGAGAAAGTCTTAGATCACCCCAAAAAATTTGTATGTGTTGTTGTGTTTGTTTTATTTTTGTCTAGTATATTATATTTTACTTTTGGTCCTGGATTAAAGTTCTTTCCGAATGTAGATTCAGATAACATTTTAATCAGCGTTAAAGTAAAAGAAAGCTTATCAGCCAAAGAACGAGATTTGATACTTAAGAAAGTAGAAGAACGTATTTTGGGTGTTGAAAAGGAAATTTATGTTTTTTATGCTCGATCAGGAAAATTTTCAGACAACGTTATTGCCAAAATTCAATTGGAACTTGTAGATTGGCGCTGCAGGCGCAAAGCTACGCAAATACTAAATGATATAAGGAGTAGTGTACAAAACATAAAAGGAGTAATAATTGATGTACAGGAACAAAAGTCAGGACCATCAGCTGACAAGCCAATACAAATTAACTTAAGCGGAAGTGCATCCAACTTGAATTCAGTAGCAGAGAAAATCCTAAAAATTATGGACCAACCTTCATCTGGATTTATAAATATTCAAGATAGTAGATCAGCACCTGAAATAGAGTGGAATATGAGTATTGATAAGAGTAAGGCTACAAGCTCTGGAGTAAGTGTTGCAACCATCGGTGATTTTATAAAAATGGTTACAAATGGAGTATTAATTGGAAAATATAGACCAAATAACGCAGATGAAGAAATTGATATTGTACTACGCTTTCCCAGAAAGAATCGCAACATGAAAACTATAGATAACCTTTTTATTAATACAGCAAATGGACCATATTCTATGAGTAGCATAGTGAAATACGTTCCCGAAAAAAAGGCAAATAAACTAAGTAGGATTGATGGATCACGCACAGTAACAATCTCTGCTGACGTTGATACTGGCTATCTTGTTGATGAAAGAGTTAAGTTCATTCAAAATTCGATTACTCAAGACTGTAGTAAAGGAGTAAAGATTGATTTCAAAGGTGATAAGGAAGATCAACAAAAATCAGGAGCATTTTTATTAAAGGCTTTTATATTAGCAATTACATTGATGATATTGGTGCTAGTGGCACAGTTTAACAACATATACTATACATTTATCGTAATGACAGCAGTGTTTTTATCAACAACATGTGTATTTTTCATTTTCTTTCTTATTCAGAAAGTTTTTGTAGTTGTCATGTGTGGAGTGGGGATAATTGCTTTAGCAGGAATTATAGTGAATAATAATATACTATTGCTTGATGCCTTTCATCAGCAAATTAAGGTGCGCAAAAATAACATTAAGCAATGTATAATAAACGCTTCAATTTCTCGCATCAGGCCAATACTACTTACCGTTGCAACTACAGTTCTTGGTTTAATACCTATGATTACTAGGTTAAATATCAGTTTTTTTACGCTACAAATCACATATGATGCTCCATCAAGCCAGTGGTGGGTTGATATTTCAGCAACCATAGCAAGTGGAATATTGGCTGCAACGGTCTTAACTTTACTCTTTACTCCGGCGTTGCTTGTCATACAAAGACATGAAAAAACTTGACTTAAATTAGCAATCATTTAACATTTAAGATAGCGTTCTTTACCTGTTGAAGCTATAATTATAACTAATTAAATTGGATTTATTTATATGATTGCTAATCGTAAAAGCAGTGTTAAGCAGAAAAGCAACAAGAATAACATAGTTGGGAGCCTTGATGTAATAAAAACAGCGGGAGAGCTCTCACTTCAAAAAGGTTTGGATTTTAATATTATAATAAATGCACTTAAAAGTGCTATCGAAGCAGTAGCTCAACAAAAGTATGGTAGCAAAAGTAAAATTGTAGTTAATATAGATAGAAACACAGGCAAAGTTACCTCATATAGACAACTAAAAGTCATTAATGATGAATCAAATGAAAATGAGTGTGACTTAATTAAGTTGACACAAGCTAAGTTAATAAAAGAAGATGCAAAAGTTGGAGATACTATTAGTGAGTTGATTTCTCTTAACACTGATCTTGTTTCAGCAAGAATTGCCCAGCAAAAGATTTCTGAAATAATCAAAAATGAAGAGTTAAAAAAGCAATATGAGGAATTTAAAGATAAGGTAGGAGAAATGAGGTATGGCATCGTTAAACAAGTAGAATATTCAGATCTTATTATAGACATAAACGGAATTGGAGCATACCTCCCTTTACGAAACTTAATTGGTGGTGAGTCATTTCGTGAAGGCGATAAGGTTAAAGCTTACATACAGGCTGTTAAGCGCTCTGACGATGGACGTCAAATCATTCTTTCTAGGACTCATGAAGGCTTTTTAGAGGCATTGTTGAATCAAGAAGTACCAGAAGTTGCTGACGGATTGATAACAATTAAAGGTATAGCTAGAGACGCTGGTTCAAGATCTAAAGTTGCTGTTTTTTCATCTGATAAGAATATCGATCCAGTAGGTGCTTGCGTTGGAGTTAAAGGAGATAGAATAAAAACTATTATACACGAATTAAACGGTGAAAAAATCGACGTCATACATTACTCATCAGATTTGGGTCAATTTGTTATTAAAGCCATTACTCCTGCAGAAGTATCAAAGGTCATTATTGACGAAAATGAAAATTGTATAGAGTTAATAGTTGCTGAAGATCAATTGAGTTTAGCTATAGGAAAAAAGGGTCAGAATGTAAGATTAGCTTCAGAGCTTGTTGGATGGAAAATTGAGATATTAAGCACTCAGCAAGAATCAGAAAGAAGAAACAAAGAATTTAGTCAATGTTCAGTTTTATTTGCTGAAGCTTTAAACTTAGAAGAGATTATGGGCCAATTATTGGTAACAGAAGGTTTTTCAAGTGTAGAAGATATATCTAACACTTCAATTAAGGAACTTGCTTCAATAGAGGGCTTCAATGAAGATATTGCAAATGAACTTCATAATAGAGCAAATAATTACCTGAAAGCAGAGAATGATAGAAAAATAGAAGAGCTAAAAAATTTAGGTATGGAAGACGATGTAATCAACTTAGCCTTATCAATAGATAATAAAATTGCTCTTAGTAAACATAATATTAAAACTTTAGAGGACATAGCAGATTTATCAAATTATGAGTTTTATAGCATACTCTCTTCCTCAACTAATAATAAAGACAATCTAAAAGATACAGCAGATTTAATAATCATAGAAGCACGTAAAAAGCTTGGATTAATATAAAAACAATATGAATAATGAAGATATCAGTAATAAAAAATTAACCCTACAAGGCTTAAGCAAGCTTAAATTAGACATTAATTTAAACTCTTTAGATAGTCAAAGTACTGGTACTACAATAGTAAAAAAAAGAAGAAAAATTCATTCTGCAGAAGAATATAGTTTATTTGACGAGAGTAAATTAGGCTCTTTAACTGAAAAAGAACAAATTTCCCGCATTAATGCTGTACAGAATGCTACTTTGCTGAAAGAAAGGAATCAGAGAGAACAAGAAGAGAAAATAAAAAAAGAAGAAAGCAATCAAGAAGCTGAAGATAAAAATGAATCACACTCTGTACCTAAAGAAATAAATAAGGAAGTTTTAAGTAATACTAACTCAGTTGAACAAAAAGAAGATAGTATTGAATATGAGAACAATGATAAAAAGTCTTTTAAAGCTAGCAAAGATATATACTCTAAGCATTCTAAGCTAGTAATTACACAGGCAATAGATGAAAGAAATGAACACCTCCCTGTATTTAAGAAAAAATTTGGTATAAGAAGTAAACAATCAAAGTTTACTAAGGGTAAAAATATAGCAAGAGAAGTTATTATACCAGACAAAATAACTATCAGGGAGTTATCTATTCGTATGGCAGAAGATAGCAAGAGTGTGCTAAAAATGCTCAAAGAAGAAGTTGGGGAGAGCTATAGAGTAGATGATCTAGTAGATCCAGATATAGCATGCGAAATAGCAAAAAAATTTAATCATACGGCTAAACGAGTAAGTGATGCTGATAAAGAAAAGAATTTACTCTTCATAAGCAACAGAGAAAACTTACCTAAAAGACCAAAACCACCTATCGTTACTTTTATGGGACATGTGGATCATGGTAAAACATCATTGCTTGATGCATTTCGTGAATCCAATGTTGCAGAAAGAGAGTCAGGTGGCATCACTCAACATATAGGTGCTTATCAATTAACGACAAAAAATAAGCAAAAAATTACTTTCATTGATACACCAGGGCATGAGGCGTTTACTGCAATGCGTGCACGTGGTGCCAATATTACTAATATAGTTGTGATAGTAGTTGCAGCTGATGATGGAATCATGAAACAAACAGTTGAAGCAATAAACCATGCAAAAGCAGCAAATGTCTCTATTATAGTTGCCATTAATAAAATTGATAAATCACAACCTGGCGATGTAGAAAGAATAATTAATAGTTTGCCTCAGTATGACCTCATCCCCGAAGAACTTGGTGGTGATGTTATAATTGTGCCAGTATCAGCAAAAAAGAAAATCAACTTAGATAAACTAGAAGAGGCAATTTTATTAATTGCTGAATTAATGACGCTAGAAGGAATAGAGGATTGTCGAGCACTTGGATGGGTAATAGAGTCCAAAATAGATAAAGCTAAAGGAATATCAGCTACATTAATAGTTGAAGAAGGGACATTAAAGATTGGTGACATATTGGTAGTTGGTACAACATACAGCAAAGTACGCAGTATGGTTAATCACCTTGGTCAAAGAGAAAAAGCGGCACTACCTTCTACTCCAGTTGAAGTTACTGGTTTAAATGGTGTACCAAATGCTGGAGATAAATTTGTTGTTGTAAACTCTGAAAGGCAGGCTCGTGAAATTGTTGAATACAGGTTAGAATTAATCAAGAAAAAGCAAGAAGATTTAGACGACAGTAATTTAGATATATTCAGTCGTAATGATAGTGAAACAGAAGAACTATCTGTAGTTTTAAAGTGCGATGTCACTGGTTCTATTGAAGCAATATCAAGCTCAATTGATAAGCTTGGTAAAGAGCAAGTGAAATTAAATATTCTACACAAAGCAGTAGGAGGAGTAACAGATTCAGATGTGCTGCTTGCAGAAGCATCAAGCGCAGTAATTTTAGCTTTTAATGTAAAAGTGGATTCAAAAATAAGAGAATTAGCAAAACAAAAAGGTATAGAAATACATACTTACAATATAATATATGAGCTTATTGAAGACATGAGGATGTATCTAACTAAAATGTTAAAGCCTGTTACACGAGAGGTTCGTGTTGGTTCTGCATCTGTAAGGCAAATATTTAATGCATCCAAAGCCGGTAATATAATCGGATGTTATGTCACTGATGGAGTTATAAAAAAAGATTCTTTAATTAAGGTAGTACGTGGCAGCAAATTGGTGCATGAAGGAAAGTTAAAAGCACTACGTAGATTTAAAGATGATGTTAAAGAAGTGGGTGTAAATTTTGAATGCGGAATATCGCTAGAGGGTAATATCGATATTAAAGTTGGAGACATTTTGGAAGCTTATCAATTAGTGCAAGAAGAAAGGACGTTATAGTAGTTGAATATGAAAAAGGAAATTAGAAACCTAAAAGTAGCATCGGTATTACACAGGGCAATATCAAAAGTCTTAATGGAAGGTAATGTTCTTAATGAAAAAGTAGTAGTATCTGATGTAAAGCTAAGCAAAGATTTGAAGAAAGCAGATGTATATATTGTGTTATCTTCATTAAACACCCAAAATGATAATGATGATATCAGCACTGTTGTTAATGAAATGAACCAATCTGCATGGTCAATACGTAAATCTATATTGTGTTATGTTGATTTGCGATTTATACCTGAGTTAGTTTTTAATCCTGATTTAGCATTCGATAATTTTGTCAATGTAAGCAAAATATTACATAATCACACTTAATTAATGTATTTCAACCATTATTTCTCATTAATGAGAATACACAGTTTAACAGGTTTATGGCTTGTGCTATTTTCTAGCTTAAGCGGCATTCTTTTAGCCTCAACTTCTCTATCGTATCAGGCTCTTTTTCTCCTTGTTTTGTTTACTATAGGTGCATTTTTAATGAGACCCGCAGGGTGCATAATCAATGATATCTTCGATAGAGAAATAGATGCGCACGTTGAACGAACAAAATATAGGCCACTTGCAAGTGGTGCATTAAACATAAAGCAGGCTTTGGCTTTACTTTCACTGTTACTGTCTATTGCCCTGGTAATCTTATTATTAACCAATAAAACTACTCTTATACTTGGAATAATTTCAATGTGCATGATAGTTATCTACCCCTTGCTAAAGCGTTACGTTTGGTGGCCACAATTGTTTTTAGGGTTTACTTTCAACATGGGATCACTCATGGGTTCAGCAGCAATAACAAACCAGATTAGCATAGAATCCTTGCTATTTTATATAGGATGCGTCTTTTGGACGCTTAGTTATGATACTATATACGCTCATCAAGATAAAAAAGATGATGAGAAATTAGGAATGAAATCTACTGCATTATATTTTGGCAATACAACAAAATCTTGGTTGAAAAGATTTTATTTAATATCCTTAATGGCATGGTTGTACGCTGGTATACTATCATCATTAAATAACATCTTTTATATTGCTTTACTTGCCATAGGATTCATATTTCACCACCAACACAAAAATTTCAATCCAGACGATTCTAATCAATGCATGTCCATATTTAAAAATAATTCCCAGATAGGACTCCTGCTCTTTTTCGGTATCCTTTTAGATAGAATTCTAAATTCTACTTTTGTATCCGTTCAGATGCATGGCTAATGTGTAAATATCGAAGCAAAAATGGTGTCATTCCAGTGTCAAGTACTGGGATGACAGAGAAAGCATCATATTGAAATGACACCATTTATTTCTATGGCTGTCTTTTCTATCTTATTTTGTCACCCTGCTGAACGGATTCTACTTTTTAGAACATATCTTGAAAGGAAATCAGGAAGATAATATGATAGGATCAGTAAAAAATATATCCAGGTGATGTAAGTGACAAAGAATGGAAATTTCTTGAGCCAAGAGTTGCACAAGGTGTGGCCAAGAAAGCACAAAATAAGAACAATTATTAATGTTATACAATACATAATGAAAGGTATTTGCCAGTAGAGCAAAAGATTTTCCTCTATGGAAGACAGTGTATGATTATTTTTTTAGGTGGCGTAATAGTCACACATTGCTTGAATGCATACAAAACAAAGGCTGGTGTGCCCATTGATGTTATAAGATCAAATTACCAACCTTTTACTAGATGAAATCAAAAAGCTAAGGAATTAAGCCTTACCTTGATTTATTAAACCTCTATCCTGAATTAAATGACCTTGAACAGAAGTATTACTTAAATAACTTTGAGGCTCTAAGTTTATTTGCTGTTCTTCAACTTCTAATGTACTATCTCTATTGTGTAATATCTGTTGCATTGATTGATTTACTATTAAATCTAGTTCCTTATTAAATATAACCATAAATTTGTTAAACTTCTTTGGACTTAACTTACCTGTTTCTCTATCGTGGCATGCTTGCTCTACATATGAGTTTAAAACTCCTGAAATGTCATTAAACTTACCACCCGTGATTTTTGCAGTAACCTCTTTCTGCATTTCTACACAATCAATATTTAACCGATGCATTGATATCCCACTTTTTAATGCAGCTTGCTCTACTACTTTCTCAAATTCCTCTATAATATTTAATGCATAGCCCTGTGCTTCTAATGGTGATATAGACTGAACTACTGTGGAAATATACTTCTGACCTGTGATTTTCCTTATAAATACATCTAATAAAAGAAGTATACCGTTGTTATCAATACCTTGAACTGTAATAGCTTTAGAAGGTTCCATACTTATAGCTGCCTTAAAAGGAGAAGAAACAAACTGAAAAATACCTTTAATAGTATCTACCGTAGTGTAAGCAAAAATATTGATAAATGAAGATGGCTTACTTGTTCCGCTTGTAACTCCTATTTTATCAGGACCTATCTTATCATTTTGCAACGAATTTTCATCTTCTTGTGCAATACTGAGGCGATTATGGACACGTGTTGATAGGGAGCTGCTTTCTTCTTGCAAGTTAAGATGTTGGGTGATTTCTTCATTTCTTCTTATTCTTTCTTCTAGAAGGTTTCGTATTTCTAAGCTGTTTTCTTCATTAAGCGTATTTGCTACGGCTAAAGCTCCTCTAGCATCAACATAATCACTTTTATCAAGAATGAGCTTAACTACACCCAAATTGCCACGAGCAGCTGCAGTATGCAAAGGTGTCCAACCATTCTCATCTTTAGCGTTAACATTAGCACGCTTATTTATAAAAAGACCAGCTACTTGTAAATTATCATGAAGAGCAGCCCAGTGCAGAGGAGTAGCGCCATCATTGTTCTTAGCATTAACATTGGCTCCTTTCTCTATAAGCTTTTCTGCTGTACCTAAGCAACCATTAAAAAAAGCAGCATAGTGCAGAGGGACATTGTCATATTTATTCTTCTCATTAACATTAGCCCCTTTCTCTATAAGCTTTTCTACTATACTGACATTCTGATTAAGAGCAGCCCAGTGCAGAGGAGTAGCGCCATGATTATTCTTAGCATTAATATCAGCTCCTCTCTCTATAAGCTTTTCTACTACCTGTAATTTATCTGCAAGAACAGCTAAATGTAGAGGAGTATTGCCTCTATTGTCCCTGGCATTAACATCATCCCCTTTATTGATAAGATCCGCAACTTGATTAGCATCTCCACTACGTACAGCAGCAAATAATTCATTAATCATTTAACCCTCGATAAAAACCACTCAATTTCAAAGTAAGAAAAAAATCTTTTTCTGAATAAAACAGCTACCTCATAATATAAAGAAAAATATTTTCACTATCATATTTATTATACATAAAAAATTAATAGCTCAATATACTTTTCATAAAATACTCCATCTCTAAAACTTGTCAATCCCTATTTAGAAGTTTTTTTGATAATCTTTAATGAAAGTTCTTAACGAATTAATACTGACTTAATAGTATATATTACTAAAAATTTAAATAAAACAACCATTCCCAACAACTAAAACCGGCTAGTGAGAGAAGAGTTCGTTTTGGGATGGATTGGTCTGTTGCTGGAACTCAAGAACTGCTGCAAAAGGAAAGCCCCAGTTTTTATGGTAATTATGATATTAAAAAATCACGTTTAAAAATACTTTATAGAAGTGAGAAACACCTCTTTTTGTTTTTGCAGCAGGTCTCCATGTATCCCTCTTTAATTAAGAGACTGACTAGCTCCTTGAGTTTGTTCAGTGCTTGAAAACTCAATATTACTATTTATACCTTTGTTTTGAATCATTTCTGCAAATACCCTTACTTTAAGCTTAGGCACATGCCTTTCTTTCACATCTTCAAAATCTAAACAATTAATCAAAGTTACTCCCGTTTCTTGTTGAATATAACTATAATCATTATTATGAAACATAAGAGAGTTTTTTATGCCAGCAAATGACATTTTTTGAAAATCTCCTTTATAATTTTCTGATAAAACATCAATCAATGGTCTATGGTTATGAAGGAAAATTTCTTTTTTCAATTCATCAGCCTTATTAATTAAAATATGTGCATATTCTGGATATAGCTTTTTTAAATTCTCTTCATTATCAAATTCATTACGTACGTTTTCATTTTGCTCCCATATGCCAGCCATTTTATTAACGTCATTTTCCCTCAAAAAGTCATATAGTGACTTATTTCTTTCTTTAATCTTTTTAACTTCTTCTTCACAATTTTTAAGATGCTGTAAATAATTGTTATACCTCTCGGTTGAAGTGGTTATAAATTCATTTTTCTTTTGTAAATTTTCCTCACTTACATATAAGCCAGCAACTTCTAGTCTTGCTATGTGATTTAGTATAACCTCACAAATATCTGTAAAGCCCATTTCAGTAGCCCAATGCAAAGGAGTTTTTTTACTCTTATCTTTTGCATTAATATCTGCTCCTAAGTCTATTAGAACTTTTATTATATCTGTAAATTCTCCATAGAAACACATAATAGAAGTAATCAAAGGAGTCCATCCACATCTGTCTACTGAATTCACATCAGCTCCAGCTTCTATTAGAACTTTTACTTCCTCTGTAGATAATCTTTGAGCAGCATGATGCAAAGGAGTTCGTTCATCCTTATCTTTTGCATTAATATCTGCTCCAGCTTTTATCAATCTCACAAATTCCTTCATATCTCGTTTTCTAACAGCATCCAAAAGTTCTGTTGATTTCGTTTCTTCTAGTTGTGGCATAAATTACCTCTAAAATGATTAATATTTAGTATTAATATATTAATAATAAATGTCAATAAGTTTGCTTGACTTTTCTTTACTATTCCTAAATAAATTATTATTAATTTAATATATCTTCTTGTTAAGAATTTAAACGATATATCTACTTTCAGCAACAAAAACCAGCAAATGTGAGAAGTGTTTGTTTTTGGATCTTATGGTCTACCAAACGATACATACGAACTTTTCTAGATAATAATTTCATTATACGCTGAAATCAGCTATATTGGCTCACTTTTACTAAACCTACGTACGAACTGTTTTGCCTAAGCTTATGAAAATAATTTAAACCTTCTATTTTTATAACCTTATTTCTATGCGGCTTGTTCTCGCAAATATACGACCTTTTTTGCAATTTTAGAAAGAGTCAATAATTCAAATTTTTGCAGCACTAAAATAGACGTTTCTTTAGTTACAACAAGGTCTATTTTTTCGTAAATAAAAATGTTTTATAATAATTAATTATTAGAATGAAAATATCATACTTGGCTCTCAAGAAATTTCCTGTTGTGCAGTGGTAAGGTTTGGAGAAAAAGATTGGCTTGGCAACGATAATTTACTAGACTAAAGTTTATATTAAAATACAAAATGGGGTTGCGGGTATGGAATCTGGTTTGGATCACAATTACAATAAAATACTTGATATATTAAAAGGTGCTATTAAAGGCGACGATAATCAAGTTAAAGCAAGAAAACATCTTAGAGTAGAAAGATGGTTGAGGGTTTATATTCAATTAATTGAAGATTTTGATGAGGGAAAATTAAAATTTTTCTCTGATATATTCTCTGATAATTCTTGTTGGGATGGAATAAAATTAAAAAATAAAGCTGTTGGTGAAAGGTTAACTGAAGAAAAAAATAAAAATGGAAAAGAAAATCCGCTTGATCTTGCAGATAGATATTACTTGGCATGTAAATATTGTCTAGAAGATAAGATTCCTGGATTGTTTGAACAAGTATTTATGAGATTTAAGAGAAGTGCCTTTGAAGAGGATGGATCTGATGATGATCTGAGAAGAGAATTATTGGAAAATATCGAAGAAACTAGCCCTATAGAAGCTTTCTGGTCTTTTCTTATTGATAAGCAGATTGGAAAACTAAACGAATATAAATCAGTTGAAGGTTTGCAAAAATCCATACAGATAAATTCTAATAAAAACTGGGAAGAAGGTATAGAGTTCTTCTATAATAAATTGCACAATGATTCCAGTATTTCTAGTCAAGATAAAAATAATTTGTTAATTGAAGCAGCTTTATCTGCAGTAAAGGGTTACAAAGAAGTAGACACCATAGAGTTTTGCCTGTCTAAAATGGATGATGAACAAAAGAAAAAATTACTAAATAGAGATTATAAGGAAAATACTTATTATGCAGTGTTGAATGTGCTAGTAGGTCAGTATTACTTTGATTCTTTTATGGAATTAAGCCGATTGTGTAGTCAGATTGAATGTGAACGTTACACAACTTTTTTATCTTCATTATCAGATCAAGTACTGAAGAATCCAGATCTGTCTGAAGAAACAAAAAAATGTATGATGAATGTTTGGGAACGTATAATAAAATTAAAAACTCAAGACCGCGGGGAGCAATCTATTTCCTCTATTTTTGTAGACTATTCAGTTACATATACAATAGCAAATTTAATTGTGGATCCAAGTAGACAAGGGGTAAGTAAAGAAGAAATATTAGGGAAGATATTAAAGCACGTAAAAGAAATGAGTGGTGAAGAGATGATAAAGGTTAAAGATTCTGTATTAAGTAAAATTCAGTTATTTCATGGGGGTAAAAAATTGCAATTAGGAGAACAAGTATTTTCTAAATTAGCTCAAGAAGCTTCTAAAGAATCAATTTTGCGTGAAGCTGGTGATACTTTGCCACAGTCAAGTCTCAGTACGACTGATACCCCATATAATATAAAATCTTTAGGCCATAGCAAATAGGAGAGTAATATGCCAAGTAATGTCAAGCCGCTTGAGTTGGTACAGCTTCTGTTAATGAGAAATAAATCAAAAGACGAGTTCCTAGATTTTCAAAAAAGGTTCCAATCGTTTATCAATCAATCTCCTTCTTTTTTGCATTCAGTTGGAAAGCCAGGCTTTTTCCCTAGTTTCTTTTTTGGTATGTTTGCTACTGTATTAGACACAGAACTTGCTACTAAAATTGGTATCAAAAAACTTCATTTTCGTTTTGATGATAATAGAACTTTAAAAATAGCTATATTAACTAATGAGGGACTTAAGTGTATAACGGTGTCTGATCAAGTTGATGGTAACATGCATCTAAAGTTCTCTCAAGGAGAGTTAGAAAAAATAGCACAGAAATGGAAAATGGGAGCAGAGTTTGATAAACTAGAAAAAGAAGAGCATGAAATAACAATTACAGGAAAAGAAGTAAAGTACGGAAAGGTTGATCCAGCTTTTAGTAAAAAGACTGATTATTCACAAAAAGGTTTTACAGAAATAGAAAAAGATCGTGACCAACAAGACCTAGAGAGCTTAATTTCAAAATTGAGTAATCAAAATTTTGAAGAAGTAAAAAAGAACGCTAGAAGAATGTTTAATTATATTACAAATGTCTATAAGAAATATGAAAAAGAAACTCTATTTAGCGGTAAAGAATCAAGTCATCATGGGTTTTTAGCTGGGTTTTTGATAAATTTTAAGTATCGTTTTCACCTAAAACTTTATCTCGAATTATTTGCTGGAAAAGGTTACGCAGACATTATTTTACTTGTGCGCGGTTCTGATAAGTCGCTAAGCTCTATTCCTATTATTATTGAGCTTAAAGCAGGTACTGGTGAGATAAGTACAGTGATAAAAGCATTGAAGCAAGCACAAGATTATGTTAAGGGCTCTTTTTCTAACTCTATAAGAATGATTACTATAGCTAATGAAGCTATTTGTGTAGGATTAAATTTTGACATGGTTCATCACGAAAATGTTAAAATTGATGTAGAAAATTTTCTTAGTCGAGAAGGTAATTCTGTAATAGAAAAGTTACTTGGCACTGAAGCAGCGAATGCTGAGGTGATAAGAACACAGCTAGAGTATCTTTACTATGGAATTGTTTGGAGCAATGGTGGAAGTGATAATATTAATTATGTCAGCAGAATGATCTTAGGTCAGCTAGTACTTATTTCTAATATTATTAAGCGTGAAAAGTTAGGTAAACATATTTTTATTTATGATCAAAATGATAAAATGGTTACTGGATCACAGAAACGCCCAGAAGCAGCAAAAGAAAGTATTGAGGATTGTGTTACAACTATAGTGCTAACTTTAGGTAAGAAGGTGCTTATACTCAACATAAATGAAAAAAATGAATTTGCATTGAGAGTGCCAGATAATAAAGGAATTCCTATTGAAAATATTAGGGGAATTCAAAACGTCAATGACATAAAGATACAAGAAATAACCTGTAACTTATACAGTACACCTAGTAATAAGAATCCATTTGATCAGTACTGTAATAAGAATAAGGGAATTACAGTAAATACGTATGACTCATTGGACAAATACAAAAGAGGTAAAGAAATTTTACAAGGTAATTTTACTCGAATTGTGGAAAATAAAAAATTTAAAGCAGCTTTGAGCAAAGCTATAGAATCTGGTAAATATGATGATTACAAAAAACTATTTGAAGAAATTTCTCATATACTACATCCTTTCAAATCATTAATAAGCAATGAGGCTACATTTCAAGCTGTATTGCATGGTTTATTTAGTAGCTACGGAGAAGATAATATAAAAGTTATTACTGAATTTCAAATAGGTGGTGGAGAGAAGTTGGATGTTATGTTGGTTATAAATGCTACTGATCAAAAAAAAAGAATACCCCCCAGTTGGAATAGAGCTAAAATTTGCTAAGAAAGGAGAATTGGATAAAAAAGAAAAAGATGCTAAGGACCAGTTGAAAAGATATAAAGAAGGTGAAGCGTATAAGGTAATTACTGATGCTGGCAAAGTGAAACTGATATATGCTGTTTTTAATAAAGGTGCAACAGATGAAGGTTCCCTTATAAAAATTGGTAATGAGTTTGTAGAGGTAGATGTAAGACATAGCTCTGTGGTTGCTTTTGGTCAACAGCCAGGTAGTCTCCAACAACCTTATGTTCAACAAGCAGGTCTATCTCGAGCAGTTAATCAGTGATCTAGTCTTAAGAAATAGTCATCTTAAGTAGGTTATGCTGTCGAGAAGTTTTGTGACAAAGTTATAGAAGGAAAACAAAATGATCCTGATACGAGTACATGGAGTGCTGTTAAAAGTTCGTTTTCTGATACATTTATTACTAAGCATAATATGAATTACATTTATAGTAATCAATCTCCAGTGAATTCCTTAGATAGCTAAGAGCTAAAAGTATGTATTGTGTAAATAGTTACCAAGGCTGGAAGGTTTTGAACTTTTTTTCACAACACTGATGTTCTTGCTAAAATATTTTTGAAAAAGTTAGTTGACTTATAAATAATTCTCTACTAATACTGGCATATGTTTGTTTATTCTGCTGAAGTGGCTCCGCAGGTTACTGTATAAGCTTCAGCAGTTTCCGTACTCCTTTAAAGTATAATTCATCATGCTCTTATAGTAGTGATATCAAGTATAGGTCTTAACCATGTTGATTTATAGTAAAATTAGCCCAAATTTGCAGTCATAAGCAACTTTTAACCTCTCTATATACTCCATTGTTACTCACCATAAAAACTTCACAAAAGCTTAACGACGTGAGTAGTAAAAAGATTATGGTTATTGACTTAATGTTACATATCGCATACAATATATCATATATCTTAGCTTAGAGGGATAAGTATGGGTGAGTCTACTGGGATAGTAAAATCTATTATCAATCTACTAAAACCAAAATCCAAACCAGAACCATCTGATTTTGAATATGAATCAATTATAGAACATCTATTATCTAAAGAGCATTTATTAAATGAGCTGATGAATGATATGTGGTACTCAGGAGACTTACCATCAGTCAGAAACTATAATGAACCATTATCTTTGATAGATAGCAAACTTGGATTAAGTGAACAAATTTGTGTTTGGTTTGCTCTAGATCATGACCTTACACCAAGTCAAAAAAATTTAAACAAAAAGTTACTTAGTGCTCTAAAATGTTTAGCTTCTAACTGTGGTTCATTTGATAATACTGAGCCCCTTGAAGAATTTTTATATGATAATAGAAACAATAAAGATTTAAAAGTAATTCTTAACCTAAGAAGAGGAGAATCTCAATCAACAGTATTGCATGCAATTGCAGGAGCAAATATTGGTGGATTTCGTCGCATAGGAAATCAGGCTATAGATTTACTCTTAGAAGCAGGCGCAGATCCTAACATACAAGATAATAAAGGAAAAACACCACTATACCTTGCTGCTGCTAAAGGTCATTACGATAATGCAAACTCTCTTCTCCTGAAAGGAGCTAACCCTAATATAACAAGTAGAAAGGGCAAAACTCCACAACGAATAGCAACTAATAACCTCTGCTATGATATTGAAGAATTATTTTTAACTGATAAACAGAAAAAGATGAATAAGGAATTGTATGACTTACTTGTACTAGATTCAGACTGCACTAAAAATTTAAAGGAGTTTTTAAGTAAGCATAAAAGAGACTCAGACCTAAAAGTAGTGCTAAATATTCGGCAAGGAATGGGTGAATCAAAAGTGTTTTCGTATGTTGATCGTTTTGCTTGGGATAATGAAGATCTTGCTCAAGAGTTAAGAAAAATATTTCTAGAAGCAGGAGCATTAGATTATGATAAAAATATTATTTATCGTCAGCAAAAGAAAGGACAGGTCAGTAAATTACTCGTTAATTTAACTTCAAATCAAAAGGAGAAGTTAAATAGGTTTTCTGATAAGGTATTTCAAGCTCAAAATATGGCTGAACTTGAAAAGATTGTAAACGATGCTATAAAGTCTGGTGTACGATTAAACTATTCTCTTTCACAAGATTTCTTTTCAGGTAATGAGTACACTTTTACCGATTATGTGATGAAAAAAATCAGTGAATTAGAAAAAAATCCTAAAGTTGCTAGTAATATAATATGTCAATTAGTATCAAAAGGGGCAGTGTTTGGTAATACAGTTGATGCTAACACACTGACATCAGAATTTAAAGAGCATAAAACTAACCTAAAAAAAGCTTATAGAGATTATATTAGCAATTCTCATAAGTTTATTGAAATCGCAAAAAGTGCAACCAATAGAGAGCTAAAAGATGCAAGAGTAGACAACTCCGTTTTTTACTTAGAATATTCTAAAGATAGTAAAATAGACATTATAAAGATAACAGATGGGGTAAGGGGTTTAGGTCTAACCGATGGAGAGGTAAACTGTGGAAGAAATATAGTAAAGATCGGTAAAAGTGAAGTAGAAATTAAAACTGAAAACGGCATAAGGAATTATACAGATCTTACAGAAGGCAGCAGTATAGTATTAACTTTCTATACTAGTTTGGGAGAATTAGAAGTTAGATTATATCCTGATGAGAACAATAAAAAATTGATAAGAGTAGAAGTGAGCGATGAAGATCTATTTGAAGAAATAGCAAGTCATGAAGAAATAGGGCAAAATTGCTTATTGGGAGGTTTATCGGTTATTGAAGCTATAGATCAAGGTGTTTTTGCTAGATCTGGTGGATTAATGCGTCCTGAAGTAATAAGCGAGTCTAACAAGAACAAAGATTCATGGGTAGGACGTGAAGAGCTAAGAAGGGCTTCTGATTCTAGGGGAAAAATTGCTAGTTTGCCATAAAAGTTGAAGATTATTATTTAAATACAAACTACTATAATTTATAGATTAAGGAAATTGTACCAATGTCTTCTAAGAATACTCTTTTATATTGTTTTTAAGCTGGCTACAAAATGAGGATATGGGACATACAATTGGCTGAGCTGCCTTTTACACTCCAGGTCTACTATTAAAATATGCAGCTAAAATTGGATCATTTTCTACCATTGTTGCACCTAATATGCTAAAATCTTCATCACTTGTATTGATATTTTTACATAATTGATTTTGTAACATTTATTTGCTCTTCTATATCGATTTCAACATCTTTTTGTGTGGCCCTTTGTAGTAGCTCCTTTTGCAATAACCTTTTTTAATTTTCTGGCACATACTTTTTTCGATGTTTTTTCATGTTGTTTTTATAAACGTTACGACGCTGAGCCGTAAAACTTCTCTAATTGTTCACTCCACAGCATCGGTATTTCTCTCAAATCAACTAACTTCAAACCCCTTGGCTGTCTCCCATTTACTATGTCTTCCTTAATCTTCGGAGCTAAATAATTTAACCTTAAAATTTGCTGTATACGTCTTGTACCTATATTAATTTTGGCACTCAGCTCCTTCACACTTTCGTATTTTCCCTCTTCTAGTTGCCGTTTCCACAGATGGGCTCTTACCACTGCTTTCAGTAGTGCATTGTTTGTTTTGCCTTCTGGCTCAGTTACTGTGCATTTCTTTCCTTTCTTTTTTATTGGTATAAATTTCACCTTATCCTCTAAACTCACCTCTATTCCATCTTCTTTTACCATTACTCCCTTTATTAACTTTTTCACTACTTCTTTCTGCTTTCCAAAACTTAAATTTTTCCATTTTTCTTCGGTCTTTTCTCTCCAATTTTCATATAGCTGTTCAGCTTTCTTCATCACTTCTTTTTCGACTTCTCCAGCTATTACATTTCGTTTTTCTGATTCACAACCTTTTCCCCTTAAATGGTTATTGCACACATAATATCGGTACCTTTTATTCTCTTTTTTTGAGTACGTCAAAGTCATATTTACATCACAGCTTTTGCACTTAATTATTCCCTTTAGTAGCGCCTCTTCATATCTTGCTTTTCTATATGGTTGATTCCTTATCAATTCCTGCGCTTTTTGCCATTTTTCTTCCTCTATTATTGCTTCATGTTTTCCTTCATACTCTTTCTCATAATGCCGTATTTTTCCCATATATATTGGATTTGTTATTATTCTCCTTACCGTCGCTTTTTTAAAGATATCTGATTTTGTTCTGTAACCTTGACTATTTAGCTCCCTTGCCAATTCTGCCATTGACTTCAGCTCTACATACCTTTCAAATATATGCTTTACTGTCTTTGCTTCTTTCTCATTTATTATTAATTCTTTATCCTTTACATCATATCCAAGCGGCAAAGTTCCCCCCATCCACAATCCCTGCTCCTTTGATGTTGCTATTTTATTTTTTACTCTCTCTACTATCATCTCTCTTTCTAGTTGTGCTGCTCCTGACAATACCGTTTGTACAAACTTTCCCATTGGCGTATTATTGTCAAATATCTGCGTTACTGCTACAAAATTTACTCGATGCCTTCTAAAAAATGATGTTACTTCAATGCTGTCTTTTGTTTCCCTTGATAACCTATCTAGTGTATATACTACTACACAATCTACTTCTCCTCCTTTAACATCTTCAAATAATTCCTTTATCGCTGGTCTTTCTAAATTTTTTCCTGAATAGCCTCCATCATCATACCTTTTGGCCAATGCTGCCCAGCCTTCTCTGCTCTTTATGTACTTTTCACATGCTACTCGCTGCGCATCAAGACTGTTAAACTTTTGTTCTAGCCCATCCTCATTTGATTTTCTTGTATATATCGCACACCTTACTTCTTTTAGCATTTTCAATTTTCATTTTTATCACGCATACCGAATAATAAAGGTCCGTTGTAGCTCATTCCCATTATTTTCCCGGCTACTGCTGATAATGATGTGAAAAATTCTTCTCGGTAGATTAAACCCTTATCTGTCACCATTACCGCATGCGTCTCTTCTCCTCTCTCTAGTATTAATTCTGTTCCTTCTACTGGTAATTTATCGCTACTTATTCTTTTTCCCTTCTCTAGCCGATCTGCCAGATACTCTAGTCTTTTTGTCCCCTTTCTTGACATTTCTCCATACGCTTTTTCCTGCATTCTATAAGCTAATCTTGGTATCAGATATTTCTTTGAGTATCTAGGTGCTTCTTCCACAAATACCTTCTTCCATATTTTTCTCAGCTCATTCAAAGGTTTTTTCTCTAAATTCATTACTTTCTTTTCTATTTCTTTCTCCATATTTTTAGCCCTTCATAAATAGCTTCTCAATTCTGTCTGTTTCTTTCTTTAATACCTCGGTTATCTTTTTGCTATTTTTCGCATAATCCATCGCTGTCATTCCAAATTTATCCGCTTGCTCTATTTCTCCTCCAGCTTTCACTAGCTCCTCCACTATTTCTTTTTCACCTACCATGCACGCAAGGTGTAGAGGTATGCATTTATTTCCATATTCCTCAGCATTTACGTCTGCTCCTGATTTTATCAATTCCCTCACGATTTCTAGACGTTTCTCCGTTACCGCTAGGTGCAGTGCTGTGTGTCCTTCTATATCTTTAGCATTCACATTCGCTCCTTTTTCGACTAATAACTTCACTGTTTTTGCGTCTACCGCATAATGCAGAGCTATTCTGTCTCTTGCATAAATATTTTCATATGAGTTCTCTAATAATTCTTTTGCTGACTTATTAAATTTGCCAAGCTTTAACATAATCCACCTCACCTTTTCTTTAAATTTAAATCCCTCTTTTAAACCTTCCTTTTCGCTACCTCATCTATCATTTCGTTCACTTGGCTCATTATCTTGCTTGCTAAATTTTGACATTCTTTCTTTATTAGTGACTTATCTTTCTTCCTTATTTCTCCTATCTCTATTATTTTTAGCTCCGGTAAATAACTCCCATTCAACATGTCTGCTATTTCTCCCACTAGCCCCTCTATTCCATAACACGTCAGTTCTCTACTTTTTGTTATTCCTCCTTTTTCTCTCAAAAATTTACTTGCCTTTTCACTTTCTTTGCTATCACACAGAGAATACTTTTCACTTTCCCAAATGTAATACATTGGTGTTGCACCATATTTATTCAGTTGATTAACTTCAGCTCCCGCTTTTACTAGCTCTTTTATTATTTCAACTCCTCCTATTTTGCATGCAGAGTGGAGTGGCGTACATCCACTGACATATTGAGTGGCATTTACTTCCGCTCCTTCTCTTAGCAGCACTTTTACATTTTCTAAACTTTTTGCGAATACTGCACAGTGCAGAGGTGTATAACCATTTTTGTCTCTTGCATTAACCTCTGCTCCTTTCTTTATTAAGAACCTCACTGTTTTGTAATCGGAGATTTCTACTGCTTGATGCAAGATCGTCTCTCCTTCTTCATTTCTTTTATTAATATCGTTACTTGATATTTCTTTAAAAAACTTACTCTTGCTAAAACTCATTTCATACCTCACAAAATTAGCTTTTCTAGCGCCAGACAAATTTCTTATATTTACCTGCTGCTATTCAAGTCATGTCCTTTTTAGCATGAAAAAGCAAGTCTTTTTCTTTTTATTTCATATACTTTAACCTGTTATTAATATAATATATGAGGATCTAAATATAAGTACTTAACTTATTAGAGATATTACTTGACTATTTTTCCAACTTCTGTGCAAATGTCGATGTTCGTGCCACTTCAGTACTCCTGGATAAAATACTAAAATGTGCTTTTCTAATTCGTGTATTGAGTCTTTTTGCTCTGAATCTAATTCACTTTCAAAATGAATATTGTGCTCTGCTAAAGCGTATTTTGTAATCTTTTGATCAGTATAGTTTTCTGCTTTATAAGCATGGGTAATGCTAAATCTTTCTAAAATTGGCTTGTGTTTTAGATTCCAATATTGCCCTGAAAGTTTATCGCTTCCCAATAGAAATTTATTTCCTTCTTCTTCTATGCTACTTACTGAAAAGCACCCATTTATTTCTCCTAACTTCCAGCTATCTGACAGTACAATCTGTGCTTTGGCAAACTTTATTTCTGGTAATAAGCTCTGTGATAGAGGATATAGTGCTTTGACATTATACCACAGGTGACTTCGTTCATATATTCCACTGTAGTTTTTGGTATGTGGCTCTGTTTCTTCAAGTATTGCAACATCTAGGCGATATAAATCATTGCTAAAACTTCTCTCATAATGATTTCGAAATGTACTAAAATTGAAAGTTGCATTTGCTATTTTTAGTTTAAATGAATTTTTCCGACCAAAAGACAACATTGGCCCTTCTTTTTCAACTTTCACCCCTGAATAGTCTGATAGAAGATCTCCGAAAAAACTTTCGTCTAATATGAATCTTTGAGCATTGTAATAGTCATTAAAAATTCTCATTAGTCGCGATCTTGCTGGTAATGACAGCTTTGCCAATTCTACAACTGCATCTACAAAAAAGTCATTTGGCACATCCTTTATTCCAATTTGCAGCTCAAAAAAATGTTTTCCAGGTGGTTCTTCGATAATTGTAATATCTTCTATATTTGCCCATTTTAGTGCTATTTTTAGTGATGCTGGAGTTCCTCTCAGTCTTTGAAATTTTACTCCTTCTATTACGGCTTTTCTTCTATCTTTTACCCAGCGCAGTATTTCTTCTAAACCATATTCTTCTATTATCCAAGGCAATGTTTCTTCTTTAAGACTAAACTTAAATCCTCTGATACAGCTCGGATCAACCTTATAATCTGTTGCATCAACCAGTGCTTGCTCTTGCTTTGTTGCGTTTGGGGGTAATAGCATTACTCAATCTTTAAATTTCGCAAATTTGCACATTCGTTACCTAGCACCACAACATCCTCTCTTGGCTCGATCAATTCCACATTTTCTACACCATCTACAAATAGGTTTGCTATTATCCATGATTTTGTAACATTCCATCCCAACCTTCTACTTGCTTCAAACTTCTCAATAAACTGCTTCTTGATTTCCTCCTTTGATATTATAGGACTTATACTCATTCTGCTGTGAATATCTATTTCCGTAATATTGCAACCTATCACTGTTACTGTATCTGTTAAAACTCTTATATCATCTCTAGTAACCTGCTTTCTTACAATTTCAAGTAGCTCTTCTGACAATATGCCAGTTTGTGTTGATAAGATTGAAATTTGTACTTTTCCTGGTATAGGTGATTCTACTAGTGCATCTTTTACTCTACTATCTGCTGACAGTGCATAATACCTATAATACTCCTTGCTCCCACATGTGCTCCAGCCTTTTACTTTTGCTTTTACCCTCTTTCTAAATCGTTCGTCATCTTCTTCTTTTTCTCTCTCTACTCCATAAAATTCAGCCAAATTATCAAGATCTTCTCCCCTTGCAAATTTCAGTAAATTACTCTTTACTGCTTCGTTCATCCTTTGTCTGAGCAAAAGTTCTCGCCAGGCTGCTACCTCCAGAATCTTTATCGCTGGATCACTTTCTACTAATGCTGAAAAGGTTTCATCTCTATTTACTAACTCTTCCTTCATCCGAGAAAAAATCTCTTCAAAGTTCAGTGGTTCGATAATATTTGGCTGCTGCATTTTTAAACAACTACTCCATTAATATTTATGAACTTACCTTCTGAAAGATAGACACCTTCTAAATTCAATGTTACCCTCCCTTCTTTTACTCCTTCAACTTTTACTTTTTCTAACTTAAATCTCTTCTCAAATTTCCCCAGTGCTTCTGCTGTTGCTGCATAGATTTCCAAAGTTAAATCTCTATTTATTGGCTTATCTACTAATTCAAATAATCTTGAACCATAATCTCTTCTCATTACTCTACTGTTAATAGGAGTGGTCAGTATATCAATTATCGACTGCTTTAAGTGCTCTATTCCTTCTAACGCTTTTCCTGTTTTAGCATCCATACCCTTCATTTCTATTTTGCAAAAACGCTTTCACTGCCTTTTATTACTTTAAACCCACATGAAACTATATCTCCTACTCTTCCTACACTAAGACCATTTGCAAACACTGTTTTTGATCCTTGAATCATTACTTTTCCTTCACTAAAACTTTCTCCTTGTCTACATATTGACTTACCGTTTACAAAAACATTGTTACTCCCACTAATGCAGAAATGTGGTATAGCTTCTCCACAGTAGTCTCCTAACCTCACTATTCCTTTGTTCAATTTAAGTCGATCCTTTCTGCTTTCAGTTTTATTCCACTTTTTGTCATTTCTATACTTGATCCCCCAGCCTTAAGTGTTATTTTGTCTACTACTTCAATCTCTAAATTATGCTTCTCTTTATCATATAATAATCTTGTCCCATCTTGAAATTTTACACTATTTATTTCTTTTTTATTCTCTGGTGCAGGGTATTTTTCCTGATATATTCCTGCTAACACTACTCCTAATGATAGTTCACCAAGAGGAGAAAATACCATTACTTGTTCATCGATATCTGGCGGAGACCAATCTCTATCTTTTCCTGCTTTGCTCGTTATCCAAGGTAAATAATCTGTTAAAAGTTCTCCTATTTTTACTCTTACTTTTGCTTTGTCATAATCTACCTCTTTTACAAGCCCTATTCGTACAATGTTTGCTAGCTTCCTATTCAGCTCTGAAATCGCAAAACTATGATCCAACATTTATATTTCCTACGTTTATGGTATGTGGCTTAATTTTTCCTTCTTCCCATACTGATTTACCTAAATGAAGCTGATGACTCCAATCAACCATCCACACCAAATATGCATCTAATTCGGGTCTAAATCCATCAGGCTCTGCAGAAAGAAATTCAGCCGGAGATACATTCTTTTCCCAGGTATTCTTGTTCACTACTCTTGCAACCTCAGCAGCTAATGATCTGACAATGAGAGGAGCATTTTCTATTGTGCTATCAACTACTATTCTAGCTTCAAATCTTGCTTTTAGAGCTAATTGTTCAGTACCTGGATCTTTACCTGGTTCTAAACTTGCTAGTTCCACAAACACCGCTGGCGCTAATAATTCTTTTCTTATCGATGGATAAATTTCACAAGTTTGAATTGCTGGTATTTCTCTCTTCAGCGTGGTACAAATTTTATCATGTAAATCTTTCAAATTCATCCTTTATAGCTCAATTCACGTTCAAAAAACTTTGTAAAGACTTTCTCAACCTCATAATTAACAAGATTTCCTATTATCCTTGAAGCCTCAGGTTCGAGTGGCAATTTAACTTCCTTTATTGGCAATGCTGCTCTTCCTTCACGTTTAAAAGCTCCTTTATAACCTCTTGGCATTGTTGCAGTAAATGCTCCTATAAACTCATGATTTCCTGTTTTCGTACCTCTTTTTGTTTCTCTCATACTGCCAATAGATGAAGCCCTTACATCATACAAGTTTGCTCTTATTAAAACCTCTAACCTACCTACTTTCGCTTTAAAGATTCGCAACCTTTTTCTCATTACCGTTAATTTTATCTTCTTTTCCTCACTGATTTCCTTAGCTGCTTGTCCCTTTAACCATATTGCTGTTTTATTCAGTGCTTTTGCTACTACTAATTTGATTTGAGCTTCTTTTCCTCTGATATCACTTATTACCTGGTTTACATTATGAAACACTTCCTTCTCCTACAGCTTGAATTTTCCATATTTTACTTGAAGAATCTTTCAATGGTGGTTCAAAAATCTTGTAGAACCTTTTTTCAATCTTGATATAATCACCTATGCTAAAGGAAGTAACGTCCTGATCACGTATTTCTATAGAAGCAATTTGCTGAGTTAATGCTCCATCTGTACCTAAAGAGTACGTAGTCTCAGGACGTTTCATTAGCACTTTTATTTTATGAATACCCTCCTTATTTTTATTACAATATGTGGCTTCCACTCCTAGATGCTCAAAACAATCCTCCAACAACCTCTCTATACTCATTAACTTGCAGTAATTTTGATTAATACCCCAGGTCTGTGACACATTGGCAGAGGGTTTGACTGCGTATGTAAATCAGTTCCTCTATCAAATCTCCTTGGTTCTTGTTTTCCATAGAGTGGCTGTCCAAGAGTATTTACTGTCTCATTAAAATCTGCTGGTGCAAAATATGTTGTAAATGTGCTCGCTGTTCCTAGTGGAAAACAGTGCCCTGTATCTTTCTCAATAAATCTTCTCACAGTTCCTTCAGGGCCAGTTGCTTGCCCTCTATACTCCTCAAATGTTATGCCACAGAACGTAAATCCTGATCTCATATCGTTTCTTAGCGCTGCTCCTTCTTGCCATCTTTCATATGCTTCTTTCACTTTACTATGCGAAGTTAATGCATCAAAAAATTCAGGGCTTACCAAGGCATGTACTCCTGTCATATATTCACCACTTAGATTATCTTCTATATGCCGGAGTACTTCCATACACTTACGCTTGACATCTGTTGTTGCTGTTCCAAGGGCAAAATTTACTACTTTTGGTGTTATTTCAAATTCGTTGTACAGATTTAATAATTCTGACCCGTCAGCATCAAGAATAATTCCCTTCAGCGCTCCCATTCGTAAATGCTCTAATGTTATTGCGTGTTTGTTCCTCATTAGCTGTAAATGGTCAGTTATTACATCTGCCAGCGCTTTAAGTTCACTCTCTGATCCAAATGCCCTTATTCCTTGTACTTCCTCTGGTAACACTACATCATCATGTGGAATATGCGGAATCGTAAACGTTCTTACCTTTCTTTTTCCTCTTTTTCCTACTGTTGCTGGTGCTCCTGGAACTTGCGTTGGTAGTAAACTTAAAACTCCATTATGTTCTTCTATGGTAATATGTCTAAATCTTACTGACCTATTTGGAAACAAATTTAAATTTTCAACTCGTCCATAATTTATCGGCAATATATTCATCGCATTTGTTAGTGCCGTCATACTAAATGCTGTATTTGTAAATGGATTTTGCATTCTTTCTTTTCCCCCTTATATATATTTTAATAGTTTTTTAAACTCCCTTGCGGATAATGATCCCTTGTGCTTCAAGTTGCTTTATTGCTGCAGCTTTCTGCTCTTCAGTGATATTTGCTGGCCATACAACTGCATGATCTGCTAGCATTGCACCACGAGTAACAATTACTCCTTTACTATTTTCCTTTGCGTTTACATCGCTTGCTATCACTCCTATCGCCGTTTGTGTCCCATCTGTGGCAGTTGGATTGATTATCCTAATCATGTTGTCTTTATCACGACTAACAACTGTTCCTAGCTTCAGATTTTCCCCCTTGGCTACTGTTATCTGATCTCTTGAATATAGACTTGATGCCTCATACTTTAATAAGTCACCCAGATTATTTTGTTCGGTTATACATGTCATATTTCCTTTTCTCCTTTTTTTATTTTTTTACCGCCATATTTGTGGTTGTTATACACGGCGGTTATACACATACTTTAAATGTTTGATTGCGCACGACTTTTCGCTACCTGCATCATCAACTCTTCTCCTGAATTCTGTGGTATTGCACTTAGTATTTCTGTCTTCTTCGTTTGCTCTGCAAGTAACTCCATTAAAACTTCCCTGGCTTGCTCAATACTTACGCCTTGCTCAATAAATTCTCCTATCTTTTCTGGCATCTTTGATATATTACATAATCTTATTATCTCTAAAATTTCTCTACGACAGTTTTCGTAGCCTTCATCAGTTAACTCATTAGTTGTCATACTAACACTCCTACTTTTATGATTATTGATAAATTCAAAAAATGTTGTAACTCCATCTGCAAGACCTATTTCTACTGCTTTCTCGCCAAAATATAGACCTGCTTCTGTTGATCGAATCTTTTCAATTGAAAGACCTCTGTTTCTTGCTATTAGCTGCAAAAACATTTCATATAGTCTTCCTACTTCTTTTTGTAAGCTTTCTAAACTTTCAGACGTCATTGGCTCATGCGGATTTAAATCATTCTTCCGACTACCAGCAAATATTGTGGTATATTTTATTCCCTGTTTTTCGTCAAATCCACTTTGATCTATATGACTTGCTATTACTCCTATACTCCCAATTCCTGAAGTGCGGGTGAGAAAAATCTTTTCAGCGCTAGAGGCTATAGCGTACGCAGCAGAATATGCATCATCATTTGCTATTGCAATAATTCTCTTTTTTGCTCTTGACTCATAAATAAAATCAGCTAGGTCAAAGACACCGTTTACTTCCCCTCCTGGACTGTCTATGTCAAGTAGAATCGTCTCTATGCTTTTATCTTCTAAAGCACTCTCTATCTCTTCTTGAATTTTCTCATACGATGTCATGCCTAGAAAATCATCAAAAGCTCCTGGTTTTTTGGTTAAAATTCCATGTATTGGTATTATTGCTGTCTTTTCTATATTGTTCTTTACATAGTGTTTTACGTTTTTAAAGATAGGTTGTTTGCTGTTATATAATGATAGTAGTTCAAAGCTTCTTCTCTCTACCATTATTGGCTTATTTATCCACATCACCTTCCTTCCCTTTTATGGTTAACGTCAGAATCGAAACAAAGTCCAAAAGAATTAGCACGCTTTTGATCTTCTGCTATTTCTTGGTCTATTTCTTCTACATCGTAACCCATTTCTGATACTACCTCTGCTCGACTTTTGAAGCCATTCCTTACTGCCATTTGCTGTGCTTGCTGATCTTTTAGCGGATCCACCCAATCAAATCCCTGCGGTATCCATTTTACTTCTTCTTTCGCTGCTTTTACTACTTTTTCATCTATACTCAGTTCTCCACAAAGCACTGCTAATTCTAGCCATCTACTCCATACTGGTCTGCAAAATTGAAATACTATAATGTTGTGTTGCAGCATAGCACATCGACGACGAAACTCTATTAATCCAGCTCTGATTGATGAATAATTAACGCCCGTTAAATCTCCTGTTAGTTGCTCATATGTTATCCCTGTGCCTATTGCTATTGCCCTTAGCTGCTGTCTCATGAATGCTTCATAACTTCCTCCAACATCAGACGGCTCTGAAAATTTTATATCTTCTCCTGGGTCTAAAAGCTGCATTGTTCCAGGTTCTAGGCCAGATAATGCTACTCCTTGCTCATTCGCTTCGCCTTCTCCTAAAATATTTGCCTCAGGATCAAGTCTTGTAATAAACCCTGCAAACATTGCTGCTGTCTTTTTTCTCACTAATTCTGCATCATCGTATTGATCAAGTTCATAGAGCTTTAACAGTATATTAGAAAGCCAAGGCTCCCCTCTGATTTGCCCAGGTCTTAAAGGTCTATAAATATGTAAAACATCATTTGCTGGTACTCTCACTGATTCTCCAAATGAGCCTTCTCCTGGATGTTCTCTAAATAAGTAATATGCCTCTCTTTGCCCAAGTCTATTGAACTCAATCCCGTTTCTTATTACATTACCATTTCCTAAAGTTTGATTTGTTTTATTATCTAAATGTTCAGACTCAAGTACTTGCAGTTGTAGTGGTACAGAAAATCTATCTTCCAGCTTTCTCGTTCTTAAACGTACAAAACATTCTCCTCCCTCTATCATACTTCTGCATACTAGAGCTTGTAATCCATAAAAATCACTTATTCCACAGCTATCTGCTTCATCTGTCCATTTTAGCCATAATTCTTGCACTTTCTTTCGAAATTCTCCATCTCTTGCTTTTGATTGCGGTTTTATTCCTGTTCCAATAGAGTTACTTACTATTGTATCAATGATATTGGCTGCATATGGATTTTTTCTTACCATATCCCGAGAGCGGCTACGTAAGTGCCCAAGGCTCTGAGAAAGTAAATTATTTATGCTTCCTGTTTCTCCTTGCCAATACATCACTCTTCTTCCTGAGCCTGACGCATCCCATGCAGAACTTTTGATTTTTGGCTTACTAAATAGTTGTTTTAAGGTCTTTAACATCCTGATAACCAAAAATTCTTTAATTCTTCTATTGTTCCATTAAATTTACTTCTATCACATGGTCCTATTCCTCTTACTGAATGCGGTTTAGGTCCCATTTGACCATTAGTGTATTGCCACAAAACCCACTTATTCCATCCTTTTGGTAGTTTAGACCATCTTATTTTCCACAGTGGACACTTAGTTAAAATTGGTGTAGCAAAATCTTTTAGAAAATAAGCTCCTCCGCAAATCAATGGTAAGCGATTAGTTCTTTCTTGAACTCTAGTTACAAAATCTTCCGCCTGTTTTGGTGTTATGTTTTCTCCATTTTTGTTTTCTTCTATATCTAGAGCAAGTAGAACTTTAGAACTATCTCCTACTGTCTCTAAAAAATGCTCAGCTTGGTCTTTTCCGTTTTCTCCTACTCCAAAATGGTATGCACCATACAGAAGTCCTTCTTCTTCAGCAACTTTTCTTCTCTCTGCGTACTTTAGATCTACAAATTTTAATCCTTGAGTTGCCTTATGTACTACACCCAATATTCCATCTTCTTTGACTAGCTTAAAATTTACATCTGCATTCCAATGTGATAGGTCTACTACTGCATTCGCATATACTTTATTTGATAAATCAGCTATTTTCTTACATTTCTCTTCTTTTTCTAATACACCACTATTGACTATTACATACTTTAATTGTTTCAGAAAATTTTGATATTCTCTCATATAATTCCCTTATTAGTAGCAAAAACAATTTTCCTCTTTGGCTCCACTCCAGCAATCTTTAGCTCAGCTTTAATACGTTGTCTTAAGCTTAGCAGGTCATTTATCTGAACTTCAGCATATCTCACAACATGATCACCATATGCAATTGATACCACTCTTTCGCCACTCTGAAGCTTCTTTATTGCTTGTTCAATTTGAGACAAATACTCTTCGTTATACATTTTTCAACCACTTACTCTGTCTTACTTTTTTGGGCTTTTTGCTTTCCATTTTTCCACTCAAACTATTCCATTTACTCTCTGGCCATCTGTCTATTCCCAGTGCTATTGATGCTGCTCTTGCGTAAATTCGGCAATCTAGTACTTCATTTCTTTCTCTTACCTTCTGCCACTCTTGTTTGGTATATCCTTTCACTACTTTACTGACTAATTGCTCTGCCGTTAGCTGCTTAAAATATTCAGGTGCATACTCCGGAAAATGACAATATCCTGCTGGAACTTCTTCACCTTCTTTTAAAACATTAAGTAATTGAAAAAGCTCTGACTTTAATATCGATACTCCTACTGGCCATAGCTTTATTCCTCTCTTTAGCTTTTGGCCACCAACTGTTATATCTACTCTACTTGGGCTGCTAAGTGGTACTAGCGCTTTGTTTACACCTTTGACTGCCATTACTCTTCCAGATCCTTGATGACCTCTTACCCAATTGTATACTTCTTGTGTCGCATACCCAGCATCAACCGCCATCATACTTATCATGTATTCAAGACCATTTTCACCGATAAAATGATGATTGAGGAGCTCCGAAAGTTTTCCCCATACTTCTCCTCCTCCAGTATCACCTTCAAATACTCGGTAGTCTATTGACCAATTTTCACGGCTTTTTCCCCATGCTACAACTTCTACTTCTAACCGATCTTTTTGTACATCTACTCCTGCTGTCAAAACCACTTCACCTTTTGGTACTGTGCCTACGGGAAAAAATTCTCTCCTGTTAAATAATTGCTTCCAGTCTGGTACTTCTCCCTTATCTACCCAGGTTTCTCCAAGCGTAGTATTTATCCAAACTTTCAGTAATTGTTCACTTTCTTTTGCATGGAGAAAATCTTCTACTGCTTGAGTCCAGCTATACCAGCCAACTGGACTATAAAGACTTGAAAGATGAAATCCTTTTTTCTCACCTTTTACTCTATCAGTAGGCCTCCTTTCTCCACGCTCAAGCATCTCTGTCTTTTGATGATTTTCTATCTTTTCACCACATTCTATACATATATAGTGTGCTGTACTTGGATTTTTATCTTCCCATTTTATTTGTGACCATTTTAGAACTTGATAGTAATTACAATACGGACAGGGAACAAAAAAATATCTCTTATCTGTTGCTTCAAATTCTTTCTCAATTCTGCTTATTCCATGAATCGTTGGTGTCGATACTAAAAAAATCTTTCGCCTTGCAAATGTATTAGTTCGAGCAATACTGAGCAGTACTGGATCTCCTTCTCCTCCTGAATCTCCTGGGTAGGCATCTATTTCATCAAGAAAGAGATATTTTACTGGCATAGATCTCAGTGCTACACTGCTATTTGCTCCGGTTATTACTACTATTCCACCTGGAAATTCCTTACTTTGTACAGTATTGCCTGAGTCTCTTGATCTTGGGTCTTTTACTTTACTCTTTAAACATGGCGTACTCTCTATTAACGGCGCAAATCTTCCCTTTGACCAACGCTTTCCCATTTCAACTGTTGGCTGCACAACTAGCATTGGCCCTGGCGTTTGATCGATGATATAGCCAATCCAATTATTTCCTGCTTCTGTTCCCCCAATCTGTGCTCCTTTCATGAATACTATTTTTTCTGCAGGTGAAGACGGAGAAAGTGAATCCATGATTTCTTTTAAATAAGGAGTTCTTTCCGTTCTCCATTTACCTGGCTCTGATGCTGCAGTTGCTGCTAAAACTCGATACTCATTCGCCCACTCTGATACTTTAAGCTGCGGATCTGGCCTTAAACCTTCAGAAAAAGCTCTAGCGTATATCATTGTCTGCATCTACTCATAACTGGTTCTATCTCAACATCATTAACAGTAGAACTACACTCCTCCAATTCCATAAACATCTTTTTCTGAAATTCGTTTTCTATATATCTTTTGCTCACCTCACTTATCATTATTGCTATAACAAGCGCAAATATCCCTGTTATTGTTGCAAAAATGATTGCACTGCTTATTGTTGTTGTTATCAACCCTATATATACTGCTACTGCTATTGCGCTGACTGTAGTATAGATGCAGATAATATTATTATGTTTTTTCGTCCTTTTATCTGCTATTTCTCTCTGTGCTATATATTTATTATGAAGGGTTGGAAAATTAACAACGGTATCTCTGCAGAGCAATGCCCCATTTTTTTCAGTAAACAAAACTTTAAGTAACTCTAAATTGTTTGATTTGATTGCTAAGTGCAAAACAGGTGTATAATTTGCTCCTTTTTTCAGCAATAACTTTACTACATGTAAATGCCCTTTTTCTGCAGCGAGGTAAATCGGTGATAAACCTTTATTATTTACAATATCAATATCGATTTCTTCCTTTAAGATTGCATCTACAAGCTCAATTTCTCCTCTTTGTGCAGCTAAATGGAGTAGACTATTCTTTTCAGAACCGTATTTATTACTCATCAAAGCCTTCTTTATCTCAGGTTTAGCGTAATCAAATGGTGTCTTGCCGCTATCGTCTTTTACCAATGGATCTATATCTTCTCGTGTTAGTAAAACTTCTATTGTTTTAAGTCTTTCAGCGTAATGTAGTGGTGTTTTATTTTCGTAGTCTTGCAAATTGACTTGAGCATTAGGCTCCTTTATTAAGCATTTGAGGATATCAAGACATAAGTCTCTTTCATCGTAATTAGTATTACTTACAGCTATATGAACAGGCGACAATTTCATTGAGTTTTGTCCCATGCGTGCGCTATTTACATCTGCTCCTAGCTTCAGCAGTAACTTTACTATCTCCAACTTTTTATTATTAACTGCATAGTGCATTGGTGTCTGATTTCGTGCATCAAAGACATCTATTTCAGCTTTTCCTTCTTTTACTAAAATTTTGACAACATTTCCATGTCCTATCCCTGCTGCTAGATGTAATGGCGTATGATGCAAAGCATTTCGTACATTAACGTCAATACCTTTTCCTATCAAATATCTCACTGCATTAATTTCACCTATCATTGCAGCTAAATGAAGTAAACTATCTTGCTCTGATCCATATTTATTGTTGATTAGCGCTTGTAATATTTCTGCTTTTTTCCCTTCTTTGGCGTAATCAAGAGATGTTTTACCATCATTATCTTCTATAAAAGGATTAATGTTCTTTTTCGTGAGTAACAGATCTACCATACTTAATTCGTCAAATTCTATAGCGCAATGTAGTGGGGTTTTTCCATTTAATCCTCTAACATTAACATCTAATCCTGGTTGATTGATTAGACACTTTATTAACTCTAAACTTAGCCATTTTATATTCAAAATCTTTTTTATATTTGAAATTTAGTATTAGATAATTCTTGTAATGAGTTTGTAATCTCTTCAGTTAGCGCCATATGAATCTTTTCAGTATCACTCAGTGATGCAAGTAGCGCTGAAACCCTATTTGGAATATTAAGCAAATTATTACGGACAACTCTTGCTACATTAAATGCTTCAGTTTCTACTTCTTCTACTGAGACAAGTTCTCCTATCTCAGCCTTAGCTTTTGCCTCAAGAAGTTTACCTCGTTCCATTTCATTTTTTATTCTAGTTTTTAGCAACATCGTGGAAAGGTTACTTGTATTTTCGTTTTCTGGATTTTTCCTCCTCAGTGGCTGACTTGGATCTCTTATTGCCGCTACTGCTTCATTTGCTTGTTCTCTATTGATCAAACCATCCTCCAACTCAACTATTCCTTTTTTTACTAAATAACAGACATATTGCTTTGAAACTCCTAGTTCTTTTGCCCATTCCGTTTGTGTAATCTTTTCCACTTTTTTTGCCCCTTTATTGCTGTTTTTCTTCTTGAATTTGTGCAAAAGTTTTGTCAGTACCAGAAAGAATTGCCTTCCTACCTGTGTATATTTGCCAACGTTTTATGGTTACATCTACAAATTTTGAATCTAGCTCTATTGTTCTGCAAATTCTTCCTGTTCTTTCACATGCAATTAGTGTGCTACCAGAACCACTAAATGGATCAAGTACTATGTCTCCTGGTCTGCTGCTGTTTACTATTGCTCTCTCCATTAGCTCTACTGGCTTCATCGTTGGATGTAGTGTATTGTGCGTTGGCTTATCATAAAACCACAGATCACTTTGATTTCTACCTCCATGCCACTCACGTTTATTGCCGCTTTTCCATCCATAGAGCATTGCTTCGTATTGTCTTTGATAATCTGATCTTCCTAGCGTAAAGTGATTCTTTGCCCAAATGATAAATGTTGACCATTTTCCTCCTGCCTCCTCAAATGCTTTTTGCAACGTTGAAAACTCTGATGATGATATGCAGATGTAAATTGCACCTTTCGTATATGCTAAAATGTGGGAACAGATGTCGTAGAGAAAAAGCTCATACTTTTCACCTTGATTATCATTTAATATTTTTTTATCTTCTCTTTCCTGACTGCTACCGTAATCAACGTTATATGGAGGATCACATACGGTAATATCTGCCATTTTATCGTCTAATACCGCTTTATATGATTCAACTACAGAGCTATCACCACAATAGATTCTATGATCACCTAAAATCCAAAGATCACCTGGTTTTGTTACCTTTTTGTCATCAATAGCTAAGTCAGAAAAATCTTCTTTTTCACTATCTAAATCATCAAGGAAATGTTGAACTTTTTCTAATTCAAATCCTGTCATTTTAAGGTCAAACTGCAAATCTTCTAGCTCTTGAATTTCCACTTTTAAAAGATCATCATCCCACTTTGCCCAATTAGCTGATTGATTGGCAAGTAATCGAAAAGCTTTGGTTTGTGGTTCGTTTAAATTATCACTTAAGACCACTGGAATACTCTCCATACCGAGTTTTCTTGCTGCTTTAAGTCTTAAATGACCATCAACCACAGTACCATCGCTTTTTGCAACTATTGGAATACGAAAGCCGAATTCTCGAATAGAAGCACACATTCTGTTGACTACATCGTCATTTTTACGTGGATTACGCTCATATTCGACCAGATTTCGAGTAGGATAGTAGTGGATTGCTAAATTCATATCTTAATAATTAAAAAGTTAATATTCAAAATATATCTGACGCTAGAGAAGGCCTGGGGTTGAACCCACCAAACCCGCCATTATGGCCGAAAGGACCCACTTTTACGGTATTTTTAATGTGTTAAAATCTTTACTAAGATTCATAACGTAGAACATTAATGCCAAAGCATCTGCTTGATTATCATCTCTAGGTGAAAAACCTTTTTCACGTATCGCTTCAATAACTTCACTCTTACTTGCATTACCTTTGCCTGCTATAAAGCGTTTTATAGTTTTAACATTAACACCTTGGTAGGGAATATTGTTCTCTTCACACCAAGCAGATAGAACGGCAAGAAAACCACCGTAGCAATGCGCTGCATCAGTTCCTAGATGTCTTCTCACTTCTTCAAAATACACTGCAGTGAACTCATGTTTCAAAGAATTAAGCCAATTACGAAAATTCAAGAAGCACATGCCACCTCCGCTAAAACGACTACCATGAAAGCCTTTGCTTCCACTTTCAATTATTCCATCTGTTAGAATTGCCCAGCCCGTTTGTTTGCCGAGGTCGAGTGTTAAGATTGACATTACTAGAAATTAGAGGTACGTTGTAGTGTGTACATAATATATATACACGGTAACTTCAAAATTCGTCCAAAAAATTCTATTTTTTTATTGAAAATATACTATAATAAGTTTATTAAACATAATAAGTTAATAAATGTTGCTCGTTCCATCCACTGAGCTATCTCAGCCTAAGATACTACATTTGCATATTATAAATAACTCAATCTACATAAATAACATTCAAATTATCAGTAAGCATTCAGTAGCACGCCTTGGTATTATGCACGTTTTGTTAGCTCAGTTTTGGCAGGATTTCAAAAGCGGATTGCCAGCAGAAAAATATAAGTTCCTTAATATCAATCAACTAGGAGAGCTCTTGGGTTTTAATTCAGAAATTCACAATTTAGAGTACAAGATTAGAAGGCCACTAAATAGAATGATTAAAGCAATAAAAGAAATTTTATCCAAAGAGCTTGGTGCAAATTGTAACGACGTTATTGAAAACATTGGCTGGCCAGGATATTCTTGCAAAGACCATGGTTATCGTCTCAATCCTTTTATACTTTCTTTAGGTGCTGCTAAGTCTACAGGACGTTTTTTGTAGCAATTTACTTGAGTTAATCTCAAAACTCTAACTTATTCATCTCTTATAATGGATTACATTCATATAGAGTTTGTATGCCTTTTATTCGCGTTTTTAGCGGTATTATAGAGGCTCTTTAGTATAAGATAGAAACACACAAACCTAAACTCATAAAATGCTTTAAAATACTGTATTTGCTTCTTTTTATTTTTGTATCTTTAATCAGTAGTTTATAGTAAGGTAGAAAAGGAAAACAAGGCCTTCAACACAAAGCATTCCGTCTCGCAGTCGCTTCTGTTCTTTGCCGTTCATCTGGTTTATTATTTTGAAAAAATATTTTACAACGAATAAAAAACGTGATAAGCTAGGCAAGGGTTTCTTCTACAAAGATAAAAGTTTAAAGCAAAAGAAATGCCTCGTAATTGAGTTTTAAGCTATCCTACACGAGCAACTTAGGTCTCAGTGATCAATTGTTACCATGAAGTCGTAAAATCCCTTTAAAACCGCACTAATTGCAATTATCTCTAAATTGTATCTTTTTCATAAAATCTAAGTAATGTTTTGCAGTGGTCTTTTTGATCTTCCTTCTTTTTGATAATTTTTATTTGTAGTTTATATATTTATTTTATTTATTATTTATTACTATTGTTATTATATATATATAATATATAAGGGTTTTAGGAATGGTAAAATCAGCCATATTAGCTCACTTTAAGTATGTAGTTACTAGGAATGCTTTTAGGAATGTAGGTCAAAAAGTCTAGGTTTTATGCAGGTTTTAGCTTCCTTGATTTCTAACTGTTTAGTGAATAACCCAGGAATCAGGAATGTAATTCAACCATTTGATGTCTTATCCCTTTTTAATTGAAATCATAGCTTATAATAGGTTGTAGTTTCTGGCTCCAAAGTTAATATTTTTGATTAAGTAGATTGAATAAAAAAATAGATTAAACTCTAAGATATTTAAAGAGCATACCAGTGTTTTTAATGTAAATGTTCATGTGGTTCCATAGATAATCTCTGTTTTTTGATTCTATCTGTCCATTTATCATTTTCTATATCTTGTTTATTGGTTGCTTGTTTTTCTTGTTCAATAATTGCCTTATCTACCTTCTTATGAATTGCATCAATTGCATTAATCGCACCTTTTTTTTCGCATATTTCTCTTTTCCCTTCAATAATTAAATTGGTAAAAATATTTACAACACACTGGACTTGATTATGATCAACCTCACCTTTTATCAAAGAAGGTAAAGATTCTAATTCCATTACATGTTGATCTATATTACTTTCTATACCTTCGCTATTCATCAACTTTATTATTTTATCATCAAACTCTTTCAATACTTCTGGTGCTATTTTACCTTGAAAGAAAAGCCCTAAATTATCTGCTACTTCACTTATTAATAACTCTCTATTTTCTTTATTATCTTCCAATTTAGCATAATCACTTAATAGATCCATAACTGCAGATACTCTGACTTCAATAATATCATCAACATCTTCACCCCCTAGAGTAACTCCTGGTCCCAATAACCTCCCTCTGAGATTTTTCCTTAAAAGATTGATGAACTCTTCATTTGCATCTGATCCTGTGGTTGATATCGTACCATCTAAATGGTTACTTACTTTAATTTGAGTACCTAAGACATGCTCTATTTGTATTTTTGTCTCATATTTAAACCCTAATTCTGCACAGAATTTCTGAAAATATTCTTTAATAATGTCAAACAAGGTCTTGCCATTATCTTTATAGTTTTCCAACTCTTTAGGAATAGTAAGTGATAATTTACCATCTCTGTATGTTACAAAGTCTTTATCATCACAAGATTCAATTATAAATTCCAATGAACTGGACAGATTACATATTTTATCTCCATGCATATGATCTTTGACAGAAAGTATTGGTAGCTTCATGTTAGATCTAATTCTTACATTATTTTGGTTAGCACAATCAATGTTTATTACTTTTTTAGGATTTTCTACTATGAACGACTGTCCAAGTGCAAGTTGGGTTTGTATAAATGGAGCAGCCTCATACCCGGCTTGATTACAATTGGTGACTAGCTCTTCTAAAATAGCATCACTTGGAACTTCTGCCCCAGCGTATCTAAACATTTTTTTGAAAACTTTTTTTGCAAAGGAACGGTAATCCTTGTTTTCATCTCTCTCTATAGGTAGTAGATCGGTATACTCTTGACCAGCATTGTAAAATTCTTTAAATTCTTTCTTATATGAATCAGTTTTTTGATTATCAGCAGTTTCAGGATTTTCGCAATGATCCTTCCACAACTCGCCAAATGCATCTTGTACAATCTCTTTCTCAATATCTTTAAGTACTGAAGCAACAAATGCTTTGCCATGATCCGTATCTATTTCTCTTGTTCCTTTTTTGTTAAATATTTCGTCATTATATATATCATCACTATTAAAAAGTTCGCTTCTGCGGTACTTAGCTCCTTCCTTAAATGCAATAATAAAATTTTTATCTATTTCTTTTCCGTTAATAATAAAATTCATCCTTTGAAAATCTAAGAACATTGTTTCACCGGAATTCGCCAATTTATTAGCTTGATCTACTCTTAATTTACTAAAATTGAATTCTTTAGCTGTAGCCTTTAATCTAACTACTGGATTCTCCTTTGCCTCTTTCATAATTAACACCTTACTATAAATATGCTGTAAGTTGTATCATATAATGATAAATAATTTGATAAGATATTAAGAAAACTGATAGTATATTTTCGAATCCCATTTATAGTACTTTAAACCTGTATGAGGGATTTATAAATGTGCGATCCGAATAGTCGTGGTTTTGTGATGGTTAAATTCCACCTTCTCTAGACATCGGAGATAATGTATGTTTCACATTTCAGAGAGTGGCAACCTCTGGGGTGCAAGCATGAGACAAAAGCAGGTAATACTAAACCTTATGGTAAATCCCTGCAAGCAGAGTTAGATATGGTTACGAGAGAAATTTATGTTTGAATTGTCGTTAGTACCAATATGCGAAACAAGGTTGATACGCATAGACCAAAATAGTATGAAGCAAAAGAGGAATCAAGATTATTTATTCTTGATTATAGATGTTCTCAGCTTCCGGCAAATAGTAAAAACCTAAGTCTAACGCGAAACGAAACCATGGAACGGGGTAACCTCATATATGCTCTTATTCCTATGGAATAAGTAGGTAGCCAGCCGCAAGCATTTATGTTGGAGGGATTGTCTAAAAAGCTAAGGCCTAAAGTAATGTTTAGGATATGCTGACGTGGACACTGTAATTTGGAGGGTAAAGTTGTAAGTAGTGGTTAATATGTTATGAGCCAACATTAAGTGTTAGGTATGAATGAATACGACCTCTCTAGTAGTATAGAGAACGCTGTATTTAAGCTACAAAAACAAATTTACCAAGCTTTGAAATGTTGATTACATGGAGAAGTATGTATGACAAACACCAAATTAGAGAGAAGCCGGATGTGGTGAAAGTCACAAGTCCGGTTTTGAAGTCGAGTGGGGAAAGGCGACTTTTCTCACTTAGATACCAAAGTAGAGATTTATAAGTTTTCTCTACAGCTAAAATCCTCAGCTCCAGGAGTGAATTTTCCTACACCACAAGCAAATGGTCCTGTTGTAACGTCAAGCCACTTATCCTCTCTTGAACCTTTAGACATTCCTTTTACTAACTGCTTCGCCTGTAAAAGTTCCTGTACCATACGTTCTAGTTTGTCTCTTCCCATATTGTAAAAAATTTCAGGTAGCCTATGCCGTTGTTTATATACTCCTGTGCTTCCTGTATGAGTAAATGGATGTCCTGCAATAGCAGATCGTTTAATTGCATTGATAAGGTATATCTTAAGACTTTTATCACTAACATCTTTAACTTTTAATTGCGCTGTTATATCTTCTAGTAGTCCTGTTTCTTGATTTCTTAGGTAAGTACGTACAGTGCGATCAGCTAACCCATTTGCCTTAACAACTGCCCCGTTAAATAAAGCATTTTGTCTTGGAGTTTCCCCCATTGACCTAAAGATTTCTTGCTTAGCTGTATCTTCTATTGGCCAAAAAGCATATGAACATCTAACACCATTAACAAGGGCAGAGGTACCTCTAATTGCATCTCTTGCTTGCTCAACAGTTAGTATAGGTTTTTCTCCTTTTGGTTTTCTCATGTGGTGAGCAGTAATAATTGAAGCTCCAGTACTACACGCTAGATCAGATAGCAAACACATCAGATAATCTCCTACAGCAGGATCAGCATTTATATCTGCATGAATAAATGAAGCAAGTGGATCAAATACTATCAGTTTTAGATCTTTTATTTCCTCGAGCTGCTTCATGATTGATTCAAATTCAGGAGAAATTTCAACGATTTTACCACGAACATTTCTGAGTATTGTAAGTGATCCTCTGACATTTGGCAGTGGTACAATAAATAATTTATCTTTATGTTTTAACCTTTCGCACTTAGGGTCAAGTCGTTCTAAGCGGCGGTGTATCTCACTTGCATCATCTTCTGCTGAAAAAATTACCACTGATCCATGCTCAGTAACAAATGAACCAAAACTACATATCTGATCTTTATCACTTATAACTTTAAGTGCTAGATCAAGAAGAAGCATGCCTTTACCTGTATCTCCCATAGCAGCCACTATTGAAGTAACTCCTAAAGGAAATACTCCCTCAACAAGAAACTTTTGCTCTGGTACCGGACCTACAAAGCGTTCTGCACTCCAGTCTAAAATCTTTAGTGGCGGTTTAATCATTACTTTTTTTGCGTTGTTCTTGATAAAATCAGAGACGTTTATGCTTTCTTGTAAATAGTCAGCAGCATCCCAGCCTTTCGGTTTATTCTCTGGAATTTTAATCATAGAAAGTGATGCAATACCTAAACTAATAAGTTTTGTAGTAGCATTTTCAGCATACTTTTTACCTGGTTCATCATTATCTGGCCAAATAATAACATGTTTACCTTTGAGTGGTGTCCAATCTGTTTTATTTGGGTCTGCATTTGCTCCAGACATTGCAGTTGTGGCAGTAATACCTTGCTCTATGAGAGCATTTGCACACTTTTCCCCTTCTACAAGAAGAATTTTATCGGACTTTAAAATACCTGGAATATTATATAGTGGCCTTATCTCTGGTACACTAAAGGTGGATTTTTTGATATCAAAAGGAAGATATCTCTTTCCACTATCATCATCATAACGATATACTCTAACAAGAGCTTGGCCTTTTTCATCGTAATAATCCCAATATGCAGTTGGATTACCTGCAGTTTTGTCAGTTTTGATCTTTTTAAAATGACCAAGCGATTCAGCTATAGAGTCCATTACTTCAGTAAACTCTGTTCTAGTACTTTTTCTATGCACTTCTGCCCAAAGGTCGATAATGTCACCACCTTCTCCTGTTGCAAAATCATGCCATAGGCCAGCTTCACTGCCACTTAATTCTACTACTAGACTCTTTCCTTTATCACCTTGTACATTGCCTACATAAAACTTATCACCACGAAAAATCCCTCTTGGCAATAGATAAGAAAGGCATGATCTGATATTTAACAGAAGCTGAGCTTTAAGCTGTTCTTTTTCTACTAATGATGCATTTTTTCGTGGAGCTGCAGTATTAAAATCACAATAGATACCCATAAAATCTCCAATATATTTAAAGTTTAGAAATTTGGTTAAGCTGTGGCTATCCAGCGTCCGTTAACCATGTTTATGAATTTTGTTGGTATTGGTTTGCCGTTTTTAAGTTCGTACATCAATTGCAGAGTATTCCTTTCTGGCCTAAATATCATTACTCCAGATGTATATAAACTTCTTAAAACATTAGCACCACTCAATGCTTGAAATGGATTCTTTTTTAACGTGGTTGTTGACATTTTTTTTGTGTAATGTGTAACTATTACTCCAGCAGCAGGATTAGTTATAGAGCGTAGTTCATCAATACTATTTTGCAGAAAAGAGATCATACTCCTATAATCAAAAAGAGAGTCTATCACTATAAGATCAACTGTTTTTACATCGAGATTTTCCGACATAATTTCCTTTATTTTTTCCACATTCAAAGTTAACTGTACTTTTTTAGTAATAACTAAGTTTTCTGTTCCTGCATCAAGGGTTTTCTTGCTGATTCTTAGCTTCTGTAAGCGCTCTCTTATGTAATCATATTCCATTTCATTCTGTAGATAGAATATCTTAAGTGGCTTTGCAGGCTTCATACCAAGAAATGATACTCCAGCAGCTAAATGTACTAACATGGAAAGTAGAAAATTACTTTTTCCTATTTTGGGAGTTCCGCCTATAACCAAAAGACCGCCTGGAGTTAAAATTCTTGGGCCTATTATATCTTTTGGCATTGGTGATTTATCATTTAAGTAATGCCTTGCTGAAAACGATGTAATTTTATATTCTGTTGTGTTTTCTTTAGTATTTAACCACTTCTTAGCGGAATTTATATCACCTTTCACTAAAGTCCAAAGATCAATGATATCACCACTGATTCCTTTAGTAAAATTACGCCAATTTCCAGCTTCTTTACCCACTATTTTAACTGTAATCGTATCCCCATCACAATTGCCAACATAAGTCCTCTCTCGATAAAAATTACCGTTTGGAATTAGGTAAGGTACACACTTCTTAATATTATCAATCAATAATCCTTTTATTTCCTTTCTCTGCATAAAACCCCCATACATACTCTTCATACGTTTAGAGCTGAGATTAGCTAGCTCACAAACAGTTTCAAAAGACTCTGAATCAAACCATTTTATTGCTTCTTTCTTTAGCTCTAGATTTTTTCCTGCTGCATCTTTGATAGCTCTCTCAATTACAGCAATCCAGAGCTTCTCTTCGTCGTACTTCAAAATGGCAACCAATCAGATTCAATACCATTGTTTTGTTCTGGAGTAACAACTGTAGCAATTCTGTTTCTATCTCCGTATCTACTGTCGGCTTCAATACCAACTTTTGCAGTAAACTCTAACCCGTTAAAATCAGCTATAGAGTTGATTTTTCTAGCAATCACTGCTTTTTCTGAAGTGTCATTTGCATGAATGTTCCGTGCTGACTCTAAAATACTTCTAAGCATAGAACGTCCAGATTCTCCCCAAGTATCTTCTCCTTCAACGCTTGCTTTGCCACTTTTAATACCAATTACTTGAAAAATCTTACGTTTTGCATATTGACCTTCAGTGACGGTAAATTCAGCGTTTAAATAGATGCTGCCGGTAGCATAGCTTTTAGTGAACCAATTTTCATAACCTCCAGGCTTTATTGCCATTTTTACCTTGACTATTGTACCTTTTGGTATTAAATTGCTCTGCAGTTTTGCGTTATTAAAATCAGTTAAAAAATCTGATAACATATTGTCCTCCTATAAATTAAGTAAAAATCAGTTACTCCATTGGTCTACAAGCTCCCAGTGACCATCTATCTTATCAACAAGCTTATTTGCTACACGTTCACCATTACGAAGCTCAAATACTATTTGGCGGGCAGTGCTTTCCTCATCATGAGCAAACATCACCATGCCAGTGCTATAAAATCCACGTAAAGATCCAGCACCACTTAGGCCTTGAAATGGATCTTCTTCTAACATTTTTTTGGATAGTTTTTTTGTATGGTGAGTGAGTATTATGCCCGAATCTGGATTGATAACATTTCTCAGTCTTTCAAGTGTTTTTTGCAAGAAGAATAACATAGCGCTATTGTCGTTTTCATTGCCATATTCACTTGAGTTAAAAATGTTACGAAGAGGATCGACGGCAATAATATCAGGTTTGAAACGCTCTTTGATAACATTTTTAATTTCATCTATTTCTTCACTGCTGAAAGATAATTGTACTCTTGGTGTAATGATTAAGTTATTGGCAGCTATATTCAAAAGTTCGTTATCCAGTTGAAGTTGTTGCAAACGTTCTTTCATATATTCATATTCAATTTCAGTTTGCAGATAGAAAATTTTCATAGGTTTGCTTGGAGTCATACCCAAAAATGAAACTCCAGCAGCCATGTGAACAAGCCAAGAGATCAAAAAGTCACTTTTGCCGATTTTAGGTGGGCCACCTAGTACCAATAAACCTCTTTTCGTTAAAATTCTAGGGCAGATGATATCTTCTGGTATTGGCGATTGATCATTCAAGTATTCTTTCACACTGAAAAAGGGAATTTTTTGACCGATATTGAAAAAGCTTTGTTCCATATTACTCCTTTTAAAATTAGGCAACAGAAGCCAAGGTTTTGGCTTTAATTTTCGCAAGTAATTTACCTAAATGCGGTTCTTCAACCATATTCAGGCAGCCACTGCGATCTTTAGCTGGATATCCCCAAGTATTAATAGTCTGACAGACAAATGAACGTTTCTCTGTACCATCATCTTTCTTGATTCCAACCATACTAATTACTTCATCAACAATACCTGGAATTTCACTAGCAGTTTTTGCTCCTTCACATTGAGGAAGCCAGGTTGAGCGATTGCAATCATCAAGATATTGGCCTAATGTGCCAACTATGATGATGTCTTTATCTCCGATGTGTTGAAATTGATTGAGCCATGCCATCATCTCTTGCGCAAGTATTCCGTAAGCAGCTCTCATGTCTTGCTTTCCACTTCTCTCAGAAAAAGCTTCCGGTTGCATTTTTGCCCATAAGAGACAAAGACGTGATGCTACAGTAATGCTATCAATAAAAATACATCGATATTTAGAAAACTCTTCATTGTATTTACTTGATACGTGCTCATAGTGTCTTTGGCTATACGCTTGATCAGATTTTAGTGCAGGGTTCGGACCACCAATTAGGCAGGCAATATCCCGAGCTTGATTCCAAGTACGAACACTAATTGAATCTCCCTGCCAATCTTGAACAGCAAGCAGACCTGCTTCAAAGTCAAGACATAGTGTTGGTTCACTTATAGTCTTTAAGAGACTGGTTTTACCAATACCGTAAGGACCAAAAATTACTACTTTTATGCCTGTAGTTGTTTTCAATCTTTCATTATTGTTTAAAATTTTAAAAGTCATTTATTCACCTCAATGGTATATGTTATATATTCAGGAAAGGTAGAATTTATGTTCAATTTTTCTTTTTGCTCTTGTAGTAGATGGAAGAGAGTTTTATACGTATTTTTCTTACCATAGTATTTAAAGTAGTTCTTGATATGTTGTTCATCTTAGCAACTTCATATAAGTTAAAGTACTTGAGTTGTTCGCATATCTTTTGCATCTTTCTTGGTAGCGTTGAAATCATGTAATCTACATCAGTACGTTTCGCTACTTCATCTTCAAAAGCTTCTGTTTTCTCAATATTGACATAGTTATTAATATTGCGCTTCATACATAGTTGTTTCTCCAATAAGTTATTGGCACGACGTTCAGTTAATCTTGCTACAAAAGTGTTAAAGCTACCTTTACTTTCATCATATCTATCAAGATAAGTCCAAATTTCACAGAAAAGTTCTTGCTCAAGATCTTCATGAGTTTCATGAGCAAAGCATTCAAAAAGTTTTAATCTCTTAGCTTGATACCGTATATTTTGAACAACTATGGCAGTTTTTAGTTTCATAACTTTTCCCTAAAACAATTAATGCTTTAAGGATGAGAACTTATAGGTGCACTTTGTAGGACAGGAGCAAAAATAAATAATACAGATGCAATTTTTAACCTATTGATATTCTATTGTTTTTTTTCGAGAATAATATAGTTCGATTTTTAAATAATACTGCAACAAAAAATTAGGCAAAAATTCATTTTTTTTGGACAAAAATTTTCCAAATCCTGAATATATATTATATAAGCCTTTCAAACTCATCACAGGTGTCAATTCTTACACAGTCAGGAAGAGCAGCAATAGCAGCCAACATAAAAGAGCAATCTCTACATCTTGCTTGGGGAAGTGGTGATTCAAGCTCTGGAAGTAGCCATCAGGTCGAAAAAGTTTTTGTTGAGGGTGAAATAGCTCTAGATTACCACACTATTAAAGATGTAAGGGTTTTTACAGGACAAACAGTGTATCAATCCAGTATTGACTATATAGTTGAGAGCAGTAGTGGTATAATAAAACGTACGAAAAACAGCTCTATTGTAGAGAATAGTACAGTAACTATAGAATACGTTCAAGACACACCACCAGAGTCCATTACATCTCAAAAACTGTTCAATGAGCTTGGCAGACGTACTGCAGATGAAGTGCTATTCTGCACAGGTGATGAAAACGGCGAACTTATAACTCCTTCTGGAAGGTTTAGGCCCTCAAATGTACCAACCAATAATTTGTACCTTAAATTTACTTTCGATTTCACGGATGCAGCAAATCAAGTTATCAGGGAGCTTGGGGTTATAGTTGGTACTAAAGTAAAAAAAGAATTACCTAGAGGACAGAGATATTTTGAACCAAAAGACGTGGAAAATCCGGGAATTTTGTTAGTTTTAGAACACACCGTACCACTTATCAGAACTGCAGCAACTCGGGAAACTTTTTCGTTTGTAGTGACATTTTAGAAAAAGAGAAAAAAGATGACCTTAAATAGTTATTATAACCGCTTTAATCCTGATAAAGAATACGAAAAAAGCTTGTTTCTTGCAGGAAGAGGTCTACAGTCAGCAGAATTAAATGAGACTCAGGAGTATGCTCTCTCTAAGCTTAAAGGCATAGGTGATGCAATATTTCGTGATGGTGATGTTATAACAGGAAGCAACTGTATTATAGATAGAGACACTGGTAAAGCTACACTTGAGGGAGGAAAAATCTATCTGCGCGGTGCAGTTAGAAAAGTCGAAAAAGAAGAATTTGTTATTCCACTGAGTACCACAGTTCGCATAGGTGTTTATTATGTAGAATCTACGATTACAGAACTTGAGGATGAAAACCTTCGTGATCCTGCTGTTGGTACACGTAATTATCAAGAAGTAGGCGCTGCAAGGCTTAAAGTTTCCACCACTTGGAGTTATCAAGCTGAGGGTGTGACTACTAATGCTTCAGGAGAATTTTATCCAATTTATAACATTGAAAATGGAGTATTAATAGAAAATTCACCGCCACCACAAGCAAACATAGTAACTACAGCTCTTGCTCGTTATGATAAAGAAGCAAATGGTTCCTACGTCGTAAATGGTCTTGAAGTAATGTTCCTGCAAAAGGAAGAGAGAGAAGGAGGAAAAAAAATATTTGTGATTAATGAGGGCAAAGCTCATGTTGATGGCTATGAGATTGAACTTCCTCACAGTATTCGTGTTTCTTTTGATGAAGATCCGGATATAAAATCAGTTGAATCAGAACCACATACTTTTCAGCCAAATAGCCAAAGAGTAATGGAACTGAAGGTTAATGATTTTCCAATAAGTGAAATTAAAAAAGTAGATATAACTGTTCAAAAAACCATTACTGTTACTCACGGTTCATATTCTGGAGCTATTGATCCGATACCTGACTCTGCAGTACTTGAGATTATTCAAGTTAAACAAGGCAATGTTATTTATGAAAATAGTATAGATTACAAACTAAACGCAGGAAACGTTGATTGGTCATTACCTGGTAAAGAACCAGCTCCTGGAAGTAGTTACCAAATAACTTATCGCTGCCGCACTCATATAAGCCCTGAAGATATAAGCGAAGAGGGATGTAAAGTAAAAGGAGCAGTTGATAACAGCTTGGTTCTGATTGATTACACCTGGAAAATGCCACGCTATGATTTAATTACTATCGATAGCAAAGGGGTGGTAAGGAGAATAAAAGGAATTTCCCATTCTTGGCAACCATCAATGCCTAAAGCACCTAGCGGACAACTTTTGCTCTGCTACATTCATCAGACATGGAAAAACGGAGAAAAAGAAGGGGTGAAAATAGTGAATAATGCTATTCATGCTGTACCGATGAATGAGCTTGAAGCAATGAAGAAGGGAATAAATGATCTTTATGCGCTGGTTGCACAGGAACGTCTACGCAATGATGCAAATTCAAGAGAACCTACCAGCAAAAAAGGAGTATTTGTAGATCCGTTCTTTGATGATGATATGCGCGATCAAGGAATTTCGCAGTTTGCAGCAATAGTAAATAGAGAGCTAGTTCTGCCAATAGATGTAGAAGTTGCAGATATTGAAAAAGGTGGGGAAAGATATCTTTTGCCATATGAACTTGAACCGGTACTGGAGCAGCTTTTACAGACTAAAGGAGAAAAGATTAATCCATATCAAGCTTTTGATCCAGTACCGGCACAAATTACTCTAAATAAAAACATTGACCACTGGACAGAGGTTACCACTAATTGGAAAAGTCCAGTAACCAGAGTATTTAATGTTAAAGAAACAACAGAGCTGCTGTCAAGTACTTCATATGAAACTGAATTTATGAGAGAAGCAGTACAGAATTTTGAGATCGAAGGTTTTGAGCCAAATGAAAAAATTAAAGAAGTAAAATTTGATGGCATTTCTATTATACCTATGGCATAGAGGAAAAAAAAGTGGAAGCTAACAATCAGGGAAAATTAAAAGGAAAGGTGAAAGTGCCGGCAAACATTCCAGCGGGTACTAAATTAGTACAGTTTTATGGCGATAAAGGAAGCTATGGAGAAACAACTTATACTGGTAAAAAAACAATTACCATAGAGGAAAGAAGAAGAGTTATCGCAGCAAGAAGAGTTGATCCTTTAGCGCAAACATTTACTCTAAATGAAAGTAGGCACATAGGAGGCGTGGAACTATGGTTTGTAAATAACGGCAAAAAACGTGTTGTTGTGCAGATTAGAGAAACAGCAGTGGGAATGCCCTCACAAACTGTCATTGCTGAAAGTTATATTGAGCCAAAAGATATAAAGATAGATGGCACAGCAACACGTATAGAGTGGTCACCAGTGTTTTGCCATGCAGAAGAGGAGTATGCAATAGTACTACTTACTGATGATGCAGATACTGCAGTAAAAATAGCAAAACTTGGCAAATATGATGCAGTAAATAGCCGTTGGGTAACAAGTCAACCATATCAAGTAGGAGTATTACTCTCATCAAGCAATGCAAGTACGTGGACACCGCATCAAAATTTAGATTTAACGTTTCGACTACTAGCTGCAAAATTTAGCGAAAATTCTCATGTTATTGATCTTGGCAAAGTTACAGCAACCAATACTTCAGATTTAATTGTTTTGACGAACGTCGAAAAAGTAGCATTTGATACCAATGTGGAATTTATCTTAACAGATGAAGAGGGAAAAGAAAACTTTCTGTCTGATAATTTACCACTCGCACTGCGTGAAAGATTATCTGGAAAGCTAACAGTAAAGGCAAATTTAAAAGGGTCAAAAGAAAAAAGTCCAGTGCTATATCCTGGGTTACAGCTAGTTATGGGTAATATAGGGGAAAAAGGAGATTATGTTACAAGAAGTATTACAGCAGGAGCTAACACCAAGATCACCATAACATATGATGCGCTAATACCTGGCACTGCAGATGTTAAAGCATATGTACAAAAAAACGTGGATTGGCAATTAGTAAATTTAACATCAGGAAAACCAATTGGAGAAAGCTGGGTGGAGAGAACTCATGTACTATCAAATTTTAGTGCTAATGAGACGAGGATAAAATTAGTTTTAAGTGGAACGGTTGTTTATCGTCCTAAAGTCAAAAATTTGAGAATTATTGTCACATAAACCAATGCCAAATGACCAAACCAAACGAGGATATCCACTGCCTCATCCAGAAAATATTGCAGTTCAAGATGTGGTACGTATCCGTACTACAATTGAGAAAATAGATGAAGATATCGCTAAAAGAGAGAATGAGCACAATCAGCTTAAAAAAGCATTTGATAAGCTCAGTTTTGAGAATTTTTTGAATTTTTGGAGTAATAACAGGTGACTATCGCCAAAGAAGTAGTTTATGCATTGCATCAGAGACTAAAAGATTTATCTGTAAATGCTACCCCTGATCAACTTGCCTATCTTGCAAAATCTCTAGAGTCTATTGCTGGGCAAAGTACAGTACTTGATATTGTACAGATGACTGATGCAAAATTAAAAGAGCTTCTTGACAGTAGCACAAGTCATTTAAATAAATTAGATAGTAGTAAAAACAATGCATTAGCGGCAATCTCTGAATTGGAGGGAAAGTCGTTAAAGAAAATAGATGAAAAAGGAATTACAAACTTATCACTACTTGATAGCAGAAAAGATTCACATGTTGCCACCATCAATAATGCCGGAGACTTAAATAGCATAAGAAACACATTAAATAGCCTTAAAGCCATAAGCGATATACCAACTGGTTCATCAATTATGAAGGAAATAAAAACCAGAGAAGACCAATTAAAAACACTCACAACTAAATTTAACTCGATTAATGATGTGCCAAATGGGTCATCAATTATAAAAGAGATAAGAAAGCGCAATATGGTTGAACCTGAATCATTACCTTTTCTGTTCGGCATTCTTAATCGATATAATGACTATGGTTGGTCTGATGATAATGGCTATTTCAAAACAGAATTAGGGCAGTGGTATAAAGATACAGCAAAAACCGACTATATGCTGCAGCTCCTTGCAGGTAGTAATACTTATGATTGTACGTATTCTAGTTTTTATCATCCACCACAGTTGTACTTCTTACAAGGAAGTAACGGTAAATTTCTGTACAGAAAAGCATTTTTACGTCGTAGTCACAGCTCAGATCAATACAGTTACCCATATGCACTACTTGGAGTAATATTTGTAAAAAACACTACAAACAGCGATAAAACGCGAACGCTTCATTTTAGTGGTTCATCACGTTGGAGTTCAGGATATGAAGGAGCAGGGTTATTCGTAGGAACACCTAGTCACGTTAATACTAATAAATCGGCAATCTCAGGAATAACTTGGACAAATATTTACAACTACTCAACTAATTCTGCAGTATTTAGTAGTTCAAATAATATTACTGTGCCAGCAAATAAGACAATAGCAATTTTATTTTACGCATCGCCATATTTTTACACATCTGATTATCACCATTACAGTTGGTTTATGAGGTGGAGTATTTATAACTTTCGGAGCAATTTTTTAACTACAGGGCTTGAGATAGATGTGGAAAGAACGCTAAAAGCTTGGCAATGTCCAGGATTATCTAACACGCATGAGATTTGGAGGTAACAAACAATGTCTATCTACATTAGATTTGAAAATGATAAACAAGTAGAAACAACAATACTTGAAAGCAAGCCAAAAGGTAAAAATTGGTATGAAGCGCCAAAAGATTTTGATTGGCAAAAAAGCTATTGTTTAACAGAAGGAGGCAAAATTGCTCAGCGAAATCAAGAAGACATTGAATTGGAGTTACTGCAAAATGCGAAGTTTTCTGCACTTTCTAATCTTCGTGCTTATTATGATAACTATACTCACCAATACGCAGGGCATTCTCACCAAAAAGCTAAATCTTATGAGATTCAAGCGAAAGCCGCAGAGAACATTTTAGCAGCACCAGAATCTATGAATGAAAAGGATGCGGAAATTATAGAGCCATTAGCAAAAGTACGTGGTATTACAGTTATTGAAATGGCAAGAATAATTGAAGAAAAAGTAAAAAAAGCAGTAAAAGAAATAATTAAATGTGAAGAGCTTGAAGATTTGGTCAAAAAGAAAATTAAAGAAGCCAAAAGCGAAGGAGAGCTAGAGGCTTTGCTCAATGATTTTAAACAAAGAATGCAAGAAAGTTAAAAAGAAAAAATGCCAGAAGAATTTTTACACGGAGTAAATGTTATTGAGATAACCTCAGGGGCAAGAACAGTACATACAGCTAAATCATCAGTGATAGGTGTAATTGGTAATGCACCTGAAGCCAATGAGCAAAAATTTCCACTGAATAAACCAGTACTGATAGAAGGAAGCTTAAAAGAAGTAGCAAAACTTGGAAAGAGTGGCAGTTTACCTTCTGCAGTAAACGGAATATTTTCCCAGATTGGTGCAACAGTAGTAGTTATTCGAGTTGAGGAAAGTGAAAACAGCGATCCAAAATTAAAAGAAGAAGAGACGCTGAAGAATATAATTGGCGGTGTTGATAAAGAAACTGGAGAGTATCAAGGGATAGAGGCATTCCTCAGCAGTGAAAGTATAATTCATGTTGCTCCAAGAATATTAATTGCACCTCAGTTTACTCATCAACTACCAGAAGATGGCAAAAATCCAGTGGTTGCAGCATTAATTCCTATAGCAGAAAAGCTGAGAAGCATAATAGTAGCAGATGGACCAAATACTAATGATGAAGAAGTAATAAAATGGAGAAAAAGTGTAGGCAGCTCAAGAGTTTACGTGATTGACCCATGGGTTAAGGTATTTATTGAAGGAAAAGAAGGAACCTTGCCAGCAAGCCCATTTGTAGCTGGTTTAATAGCAAAAGTAGATAGCGAACAAGGATTTTGGCACTCACCTTCAAATAAAGAGATAAATGGTATTGTTGGAACAAGCAGGCCTATTGATTTTACGCTCGGTAATACAAATTGCAGAGCAAACCACTTAAATGAAAATGAAGTAACAACGATAATTCATCAAAATGGCTATAGGCTTTGGGGAAATAGAACATGTTCAAATGACTCAAAATGGGCTTTTCTATCAGTAAGAAGAACTGCAGATTTAATCAACGATAGTTTACTTCGAGCTCATCTATGGGCAGTTGATCGCAATATTACCAAAACTTACATAGATGATGTGATTGAGGGGGTGAATTCTTATTTGGCCAATTTAAAAGCGCAAGGAGCTATTATCAGCGGAAAATGTTATGCAACACTGAACTCAATACGCCAATAAATATTGCAAGTGGAAAAGTATATTTTGACTTTGAATTTACACCACCGTATCCGGCAGAGCAGATTACTTTCAGGTCACATCTTGTGAGTGGTACAATATTATAAAAATGGGAGAAAGAGATGTTACCGAAGATTTTAAAGAATTTTAATGTATTCGTAGATGGTCGGGGTTATGCAGGAAAAATTGATGAGATAACGTTACCAAAGCTCACCATAAAAACCGAAGAATATCGTGCTGGTGGTATGGATATCCCAATAAATATTGACATGGGTATGGAAAAGTTAGAAGCAGACTTTACTTTTTCTGAATACGATACAGAGCTCTTTCGGCTATTTGGGTTGATAAATGGAAATTCAGTAGCTTTGACGCTCCGTGGTGGAATGCAAGGTAGTGGAAGTAATGATATTGAAGCAGTAATAATCAATTTAAGAGGCATTTTTAAAGAATTTGACTTTGGTAGCTGGAAACCTGCTGAAAAAGCAACTCTAAAGTGTACTGTAGCTGCCCATTACTACAAACTTACTATAGGTGGTAATGAATTAATAGAAATCGATGCTGAAAATATGATTAGAAAGATAAATGGTGTTGATCAGATGGCTTTGCTACAAACGGTTTTAGGCATATGAAAAGATTTCGAAATTTTATTTTAAGGAGGCAATAATGCACACTATAACACTAAACAACCCAATTACAGTTGATGGAATTTCTGTCTCAGAGTTATCGATGCGTGAACCTAAAGTAAGAGATTTACTTACTATAGAACGCATAGAAGGCGAAGCTTTGAAAGAGGTAGCTTTAATTGCTAATCTAGCATCTGTGCCAAAAGAAGTAGTTGAAGATTTATGTATTAAAGATTATGTAGAAATACAAAAGGTACTAAAAGATTTTTTGTCGCCGCTGGAACAGAGGAGTTAAGATTCAATATTTTAAAACTTAGCTCAACAACAGGAAGTGGAATTGAGCAAATTATTAATATGAGTATAAAAGAGTTTCTAAAGTGGTTAGAAGTAAGTGAAGGAGTAACAAAAAAATGTCAATGCTTTCAATAAAGATCGGTGCAACGTTAGATGGCAGTTTTAATAGTGCAATGACAGGTAGTACAGCAAAGCTTTCTAAGTTGGGTGATAGTATAAAGCAGCTTGATTCGTCAATGAAATCTGTTTCCAAATTTAAGCAACTAAATCATGATGCCCTTGAAGCCATGAAGAATTGGAAGGAAGCGGAGAAGAAAGCAAAAGAATCAGCTGCAGTAATTGCTAAAGAGAAGAAGGAAAAAAAAGAACCAAGCAAAGCACTGAGAAATGAATTCGAAAAATTGAAAGCATCGGCATCAAAGGCAAAAGAGGCTTATATCAAAAAGAGAGATACACTTCACACATTAAATGAAGAAATAAGGAAAAGTGGAAAGGATATTAAATCTTTAGTGAGGGATCAAACTAAACTTGGTTCATCTATTGAAGTACTCAAAGGGAAATACAATAAATTAGGATCTGTAATACAAAAACAGCAAAATGCTTTGGCAAAAAAAGCGCATTATAGATCACAAATTATAGAGACTATTGGGCTAGGGCTAACGCTTGCAGCGCCAATTAAAGTTGCTGTTGATTTTGAATCGGCTATGGCTGATGTAAAGAAAGTAGTAAAATTTGTGCAAAATGACACTAAAGATGAAGCATTAAAGTTTGCTAAAGAGTTAAAGAAATTATCTCGGGAGATACCCTTGTCAGCTGCAGAATTAGCACAAATAGCTGCAAGTGGTGGTCAACTTGGTATTGACAAAAATGATCTTATTAAGTTTACAACAGTAGTTGCCAAAATGACCACAGCGTTTGATATGTCGGCAGAAGAAGCTGGTAATGCTATTGCGAAAATATCCAACGTCTATGGAATTAAAGTTGATGGTATGGAAAATGTAGGTAACATAATAAACCATCTCTCAGACAATACCGCTGCTAAAGCACAAGAAGTGGTTCTTACATTAAATAGAATTGGTGGTAATGCTAAACAGTTTGGTTTAGAAGTTGATCAAGCAAGTAGCTTAGCAAGTACGTTCATAAGTTTAGGTAAACAACCTGAAAAAGCAGCAACTGCTATAAATAACTTTCTTAGTAAACTACAGACTGCAAGAGAGCAAAGTCCTGAATTTCACGATGCATTAGATGAGATGGGAACAAGTATAGAAGAGCTCGAACAAACCATTAAAAAAAATCCTCAAGAGGCAATATTACAATTCCTTGAAACTTTAAAAAGAATAGACGATCAAGAGCGTGCCGGTATTCTTATGAATCTATTTGGCGCTGGGTTTCAAGATGACATTGCTCTTTTAGTAGGAAGCTTAGACATTTATAAGAAAGCTATTGAACAGGTAGCTGATAAAGGAAAGTACCGCTCCTCAATGCAGAAAGAATTTGAAAATCGGGCAAACACTACAGCTAATAAATTACAATTACTTAAAAATGCAGTATTTGAAGCTGGAATGAATCTAGGGTCAGTGATGTTGCCTACTTTAAATTATGTAGCTGGAAGTTTGAAAGCAATAACAGAGCGTATAGCTTCTTTTGCAGAAAAATATCCAACTTTAACTACAGTAATCATGAGTACTTTAGCAGCTTTGATAAGTTTGAAAGTCTTAGTAGTGGGAGTAGGCTATGGAATTACTTTATTAGGAAGTACAATTTTTGGTCTTAAAGCAACGATATTGGCAACATTTTCATTTTTATCAGCTATAGTTTTCCCTGCAGTAATAACAGGGCTAAGAGCAATAACACTAGCTGTAATGACTAACCCAATTGGACTTTTAATAGCGAGTCTTGTTTCTGGTGCAGCTTATGTTCTAACTAACTGGCAAAAAGTGAAAGACTTTTTCTCTAGCTTTTGGAAATCACTCATTGAACCTATAGGAAAAGCTTTTTCATGGATGGGAAATACAGTTAGTAGCATATTTGCTGAGAATAACCCGATTAGAAAATTTGAAAATAATGGAAATTTTGTTAATAAGCTTTCTAAAAATAGCATTTTCAGTAACGGAAACCCATTGACAAGTAATAGTGCTATTAAACAATTTTCAGAAAATAGTAAAGGCAATTTTGAGAGTTTTAAAGTTAAAGGTGTTATAGAAGAAAAAAGAGCTATAGAACAAGAAGAAATTGAGAAAGCATTCAAGAAAAGTAGATATGAAAATAGGGAATCTAAAGTATATAACCAAGCATTCTATCAAACGTTTAATATCAACATTAAGTCTGAAGATGTCCGCAGCGTTGCTGATGCAGTAATAGAACGATTTAGAGAACAAGCACGTGGGGCACTTTTTGATATAGTTGAAGAGTTACATTGATGTTGCTTGGAAAATGTAAGCTTGAACCAATAAGCCTAAGATACAGTAAAGAAAAAAGGTGGTATACAATTGAATGTATTGAAAAAACGTCGCTACAAAACATTGGTTCAGGAATTGAATGTATTGATTTAACAGGAGTGATTTATTCACGTTATCAGAGTAATGGCTTAGAACAGCTAAAAAATATACGTAACACTCAAGAACCACACGTTCTAGTTGATAATTCAGGAAGTGTATTTGGAAATTTTGTCATTACTAATGTAGAAGAAAAGCAGATATTATTTTTTCCTGATGGAAAACCGAGAAAAGTTGAGTTTATTTTGAAGTTAAAAAGTTACAGTAAGTGATTTATTATTACACGAAAGAAAACGAAATGTTGGATTACATTTGCTGGAAACATTATGGATACAGTAGTGGAGCAGTGGAGGAAGTATTGCTTGAAAATCCAGGCCTTGCAGAATACGCAAGCTTTTTGCCCGCTGGATTAAGAATTAAGCTTCCTAAAATTCAGAAAATATCGAAAGAATCTGTCATAAATATTTTAGATGAATGACGCCAGACTTTGATATAGTAGCAAAAAATAACCCAGTAACAGAGGTTTTAAAAAAGAGTTTAATATTATTACGTGTTACTGATGGATCCGGTACTACAAGTGACGAAGCTGAGATATATATTAGTTATAACTCTAGCGCTTTAGAACTTAAGGGTAATTTACAGGTTTTTCTAGGATATAAAGAAACAGGTTTATTACCTATGGGGGTATATAAGGCAAATCAAATTACAATACAAAGTCCACCACAAACTTTAAGAATAAAATGTGACGCTGCAAGTTTAAGAGGATCATTAAAGGAAAGAAAATCAAAGGAATGGAAAGACATTACCTTGGAAGATTTGATTAAAGAAATAGCACAAGAACATGGGTATGAAGGTAAAGTCGCTGAAAGATTTGAAAATACATTTATACCACATACCATTCAAGCAGATGAAAGCGACATGAGTTTTTTGGAAGGATTAGGCAAAAAATATGATGCACTAGTAAAACCAGCAGGAGGATATATAATTTTTATTCCAAAGGGAGAAGCAAGATCAGCGACTGGAAAGATGTTAGGTACAACAGTATTAACACCTAAAGATATTATAAATTGGGAGGTAAATTTTAATGTGCGTAACAAATATGGATCTGTTATTGCAAAATGGCACAGTTATGAAAAGGGAGAAACTATAGAAGAGAAAGTGGGAAATGAGGGTCCAAGTTATACCCTGCAAACGCTTTACTCTACCGCAGAATCAGCAATTAGTGCAGCAGCAGCTAAGTTAAAACAACTAAAACGTAGTACATCAAATTTAAATGTAACTGTTCCTGGTAATCCAGAATTATTTGCAGAAGCTAAGATCAGCCTTTCAGGATTTTGTCAGGAAATTGAAGGTGAATGGATAATTAGCAAGGCAGAACATATTCTGAATAATAGAGGATATCAAACTATAGTAGAGGCAACAGTGAGCAAAGCTGTTTAAGTGAAACTTAAGCAAATGGTCATTTAATTCCAAATAAATATATAATACATGAACATAAATTCGATCATATATAAAAATAGACTAATTTTATTAATAGCACTAGCAGTATGTATTGTAATCGTATGTATTTCCTTATCTGAAAAGAGATATAAAGATAGCATTACTAAATTAGAGATTGCATCTGAAACTTGTGACCTAGAAAATATCGAGCTCTTGATACAAAATAATGTAAATATTGGCGAAAAAGCATTGCATTATGCTGCAGAAAAAGGATGTTTAGAAATTATAAAATTTTTAGTAGAAAAGGATGTTGATATAAATACTGCCAATAAATTTAAGCGAACAGCACTACATTATGCTGCAGATAATGGACATTTAGAAATTGTCAAATTCTTATTAGATAAAGGATCAAATCCTATAGCTACAGATCGAGATGGAAGAAGACCAAGAGATATGGCTGTAGTGGAATTGCGATATGATAAAAACAAAGGCAAAACATATAGAGAAATCATAAAGCTACTTGCTAAAGCAGAGGATCAATACGAATCAACAAAAAGTAATCACTAAAGCTGTAAGTTTTCTATAATCTATACATAAATTTCTAAAACTATCCATAACAAGTTAATATTTTCACATGAAAAAGCAAAAAATCCCAATTACGGTAATTATTACCATATTAATCCAAACCGTAGCATTGATATGGTGGTTATCCAAGCTAGACTCAAGGGTACAATTTCACGATAAACTCATTGAATATGGTTTAATGGAAAAAGTGTTAGTACTTGAGGAAAGGGTAAAAAATCTTTCTGAGGAATTGGATGAACTTAAAGCTGATTTAAAGTAATTATTCTTCTACTTTTGGTGTATAAGGATCAGATTGAGATTGACGATCCTTCCAGTTTTCGATGTATTGCTCAACTAATTGAGGATCCCCTGTTATAATCAGTAGATTCTCAGCATTTCTTGATTCAGCTGCATAGGTGAAATTAAAAGAGCCAGTTATTATTTTGTTATCATCAATAATCATTATTTTACTATGAGCAATCGCTGGTTTAAAGTCAATCCATATCGGGATTTTGTGCTCAAATAATTCGTTAATTACACTATGTTTTGAACTAGTTTGTGATTCATCTAGAATAACCTTAATATCAACTCCACGCTTTTTAGCTTGAACCAAGGATTCAGCAATAGGCTTTGAGGTAAATTGGTATGCCTGAACCAACACAGATTTTTTAGCATAGTCTACGGAATCAATTATTAGGTTGGTGCAATTTTCTCCAGGCGTGAAGCAGACTGTGGCTTTTGGGCAGGAAACACATCCCGATAAAAGCGAACAAGTTAATAAAATCAATAAATACCTAACCATGGCAAAATACATCCTTTCAGTTGACGGCGGAGGCATAAGAGGCATCATACCAGCCATTATACTAGCAGAAATAGAAAAGAGGGCAAGGAAACCGATAGCTGAAATCTTTGATTTAGTGGCAGGAACCTCAACCGGTGGAATTGTTATAGCAGGATTATGTAAAAAAGATAAACAAGGAAACCCTCAATATTCAGCCAATGATTTAGTCGAGCTTTACCAAAAATACGGGTCATATATTTTTAAATCTTCATTTTTGAGAAGATCAATATTTTCTTGGCTTAATTGCACACAATACCCACATAAAAATATTGAATTTGTACTGGATAAATATTTTGGCGATGATATCCTTAAAAACACTTTAAGTGATGTGTTGATTACGAGTTACGATATTCACAATAACTGCCCATTTTTCTTCAAAAGCTGGAAAGAAGGTAATATTAAGCTGAAAGATGCACTCAGAGCTGCAACGGCTGCACCTACTTATTTCATACCAAAACATCTAAAAATTAACCAGATAAACAGAGTATTAGTGGATGGTGGGGTGTTTGCCAATAATCCAGCGGCTTGTGCATATGCAAGTGGTAAGAGGTTATTTCCAAATGATGATATTCTACTGTTATCGATAGGTACTGGAAGAACAGACAGAAGCATAGAGTATGCCAATTCAAAGAGATTTGGAAAAATAGGCTGGATAAAACCTTTGTTAAATGTGATGTTTGCCTCTGGATTGGACTGCGTAAATTATCAGATGAATCAAGTAATAGGCAATAGATACGTAAGAATACAATCGCAATTGAAGCTAGCGTCGGCTGACATGGATAACATTACATCAAAAAATATCAAATTTCTTCAACAGGAGGCAAAGGCAATGATAGAGGACAATCAGAAAGTGATAGAAAAATTCTGTATAGAAATATTAAATATATAACTATCTTTACTTACATCTTAATATATTGTTTAACACAATTCAATTTTCACACTCATCAGCAGTTAGGCCACTTGCTCGCACAATAATATCAATAGCAACACCTTCCTTAACTAGATCTTTTGCAATCTTGATTTTCTCTGCTTTTTTAACCTTTTCTTTACCAGTTTGCATTCCTTCAGATAAAGATCTGGCTACCGTATCCAGTAATTCTTGATCCTCAATTTTTTCGCATTTACCTACAAACCTCAAAACTGGCTCATTTTCATATTCTGTTAGTCCAAGAGCTTTAATGTTAACTGATAATGTCTTTGCTATCTTATATAATATTTCAATTGGAATGTCTGTATATCCTCGTTCATAGTCGTGTATTTCTTTAGGTGTTGAACCTATTTTATTTGCCAAGTCCTCCTGAGTGTATTCCCGTATTAATCTCTGCTCTTTTATCCTTTTCCCCACTTTGTAGAGTATAGAATCAGTACAAATTTCTTTCTCTATATCATCATACTCATAAGTAGATAAGCGAGTCACTTGGGAAATAATATCAACTGAAACTCCTTCTTTCACTAGATTCTTTGCTACTTCTATTTTCGCTTCTTCTTGACTAATTTTTTCGCTAATATATACAAACCTTACTAATGGATACAGTTTCTTTCGTAATTCCTGATCCTTAATTTCTCTATGTATTTTTGTTAGATAGACTATTTCTTTATCCTCATCTTCATACCAACTGTTTTCTCTTAGTACTGTTGGTCCTGGAAGTAGATCTATAACATTAACTGACAATGCTCCTGCTATTATATACGATTCTTTGATTGTAATAGCCTTGCACCCTAGTTCAAAGTTATGTATTTCCTTATGTGTTAAACCAATTTTGCTTGCTAATTTTGCCTGAGTATACCCTTGTACTATCCTACAACCTTCTATTTTTTTCCCCAGCTCGTAGCTTGCTGAGCCAATATGCTCTGAATTATCATAGATAAATCCTCTAAAAGCTGTTTTTCCTACAGAAGCAAACATATATTCTATCACAAAAAAATCCACCATTGGCTAAGTTTTTATGAAATCACAAAAATTTCTCAATCATATAATTTGATAAGCCTGTCGTTTGCAAGATAATATCAACAGAAATTCCTTCTTTCACTAAATTCCTTGCAACTTCAATCTTCTTTTCCTCTCTGACCTTTTCTCTACAAACATGTATACTTTTAAATAAAGACTTGATTAGCATATCGCGTAATTCCCGACTCTCAATCTTTTTGTATTCTTCTATCAAGTTTGATAGCTTTTCTTCCGCTTCACTATCCTCATCTGATTCGGGAAGTAGATCTATGATACTGATTGATAATACCTTTGCTATTTCATCTAACATTTCAAGTGAGACAGCAGCTCGCCCTTGTTCATATTCGTATATTCCTTGATTTGTTATGCCAACTTTATTCGCTAAATCTTTTTGAGTATATCCTCGTATCAATCTCCACTCTTTTATCCTTTGCCCTACTTTGTATGGAATGGGAATTTTGTTCTCCTCATACTCACCAATAGATAAGTTAGTTGTTCGAGAGATAACATGAGCAGAAACTCCTACTTTCATCAAACCCCTTGCTACTTCCATTTTTACCGCTTTTCTGCTTCTTTCCTCACTCAAACGAATAAATTTGGTTAATAAATAAAATACCTCGCTTAATTCTTTATCCTTATACCCCTTTACTAAATTTAATATTTCTTTATCTTCAAAATATCTTTTTTCATTTGGTAGCGTCTCTCCACAAACTAGACCTTTAACATTTACTGATAATGCTTCTGCTATAGCATATAACTTCTTAATTGGAATTTTACGGTTCCCTTTCTCATATTGCAGTATTACCCAGTACTTTACACCAATTTTCTCAGCTAAACCCTTCTGAGTATAACCTCGCTCTAACCTCCAACTTTTTACTTTTTGTCCTACTTCATAATCTAGACTTTTTTCCACGCAAAAAACCATATATATAATATTTTCTACTATAGCTCAAAGGCTCCAGGGAGAGTAGACCAGTGGAACTTCCCCTACCAGTCTCTCGCAGAACTGTACATAAACCTCTCAGCTTATACAGCTCCCATTATTTAGCCTTTTTGACCCTAAACCTAGTGTCCAATGATAGAAAATATTTGGAGACCTATCTCTCACCTTTCCTAGAAATTGTCTTGCTAGTCTTCCGTGACTCCTGAGTCTCTTATATTTCCTTTTGACCCACTTTTCTAGATGCCGCTCTACATTCTTTAGAGATTTGTAGACCTCAGTTCTGTAAAATTTGCCATAGTACTGATACCAGCCTCTGACTATTGGATTTACTTTTCCTGATATCTCCTCTAATGTTATATGCGTATTTCGTAGCATTTTCCATGATCTTATGGTTGTAGTAATCTTTTTCTTGGCCTTGTTGCTAATTGCTGGGAGAAATGAAACAAAATGCTTCCCTATTTTATTTCTTGCTAACCTGGGTCTGAATGTGTAACCCAGAAAATCAAAACTTTGTTTAGGAAATTCATCTCTCCTATTGTCATCCTTACAGTACACTATCTGTGTCTTTTTAGGATGTAATTTCAACCTATACTCAGCCAATCTTTCTTCGATCATTACTTTCACAAATCTTGTCTGTTTCTCTGTTCTGCAGTGCACTATCGCATCGTCCACATATCTCTCAAATGGTACCGTCGGATAGTTCTTTTTCATCCATATATCAAACACATGATGCATGAATATATTAGAGATGATTGGGCTAACTGAACCTCCTTGCGGAACTCCTTTATCCCTAACTACTTTACTGCCATCTGCAAGTTGTATAGGGGATTTCATCCACCTTTCAACATATAGTATGACCCATTTGCAGTCTGTGTGTTTCTTGATAGCCTGAAGTGCTAAGTCGTGATCCAGATTGTCGAAGAACCCTGATATATCAAGGTCTACCACCCAATCGTACTTCCAGCATCTCTTACGCGCTGTATCTACCGCATCCAATGCTGATTTATTCGATCTATAACCATATGAATCCTCATGGAATTTTGGCTCCACTAACGGTTCGAGATACATTGTTGCTGCTGTTTGCGCTATCCTATCTGATACTGAAGGAACACATAAAATTCTTTGTCCTCCTCCCATATCTTTCGGTATTGCTACAGCTTTTACAGGCTCTGGAAAATAACTTCCGGATGTCATACGATTCCATAGTTTGTATAGATTATCTTTTAGATTTTCCTCAAACTTTGTTATCGAAACCCCATCTACACCAGCAGCACCTCTATTTTTCGATACTTGTTTATAAGCTCTCCAAATAAGTTGCTTTGGTATATCAAAAGACTTTGTTTTATTCATTAACTCCTCCCTTTCGGTTGATAAATAACTAAAACTAAATAACTCAGCTCCTTCGCTCCATTTCCATTACAGAAACTTCTTCACTACTACGAGCTGATCCGCCCCTGTTTTCCGCATCGGTACTCTCATCCTCAGAGATCAGCTCCTTGGATTTCTCCCTTATCATCGAAACGACAGGTTCCCGCAGTTCCACGCAATAGCCCAAAATAGATTCATGCCACCTCTATGCCGGACGCCATCTATCCAGTAAACAAGCTCCCGATAGATTTATCCCAGGTTAAGTCTAACCCCTGGTTTTGACATCATCCAATTCCTTTCGACACTTTATCAGTGGTTCATTTTCATTCATCTCTCTATTTTACACATGACGCATATTTGCGCCTTTTCCATAACGCTCACTACCTTAGCTTTTTACCAAAGCAGCTTATGGTTGTTTGAAGCCTGCTCTTGTAAGCCGGCTCCGAGGGGCCCACCCCCATCTATTGCGTAGCTTTTGCACTTAGTTTGCTCTTACTTGAACATTCCTTGTGTCTCTACGGCACACTAAACTCTGGAACCTTAAAATAAATGAATTAAAGTTCCCTAAAGGTTTCTTTACTACCTCCACATACCCTATTTACCCATGAAGACAATACTTCATCATTGCTAATCTCTTTTATAGCATACTTTTCATTCCATATGCCACATCTAGTGAAATTACCTTTCTCTACTGCTTCTTGAAGTTTCACTCCCCCAAAAAGGCAGTTTTTTCCTATTTCTTCGCCTCTTTTTTGTAACTCAGCCCACATTTCCTTGTTTTCTACTCTGACTTGTACTTGATCATATTTTTTTACATCGTGGTACAATATAATATTTAGCTGACCAATGCTTGTAGGAAATTGTAATATAATAGAGCTTTCATCTGACATATCGATATAGTTTCTTATACCTCCCTTCTCGCTTTTAACCTCAACTGCATCATTACCAATTTTTAAAATATTACTTCCTAACTTTCTGTTTGCTTCCAGTATTTTGGCTACCTCTACCTTGCTATTATCAGAAAATTCTATATATGATGTTGTATTGTCTATCTCGAGATCTATTAAGGATCCTTCTTGAACAGCACTTTCGCCAGCTTTTTCTAGTTCTTCTAGTTGCTTATCTATCTGTGGCTGAACTTCTGGTTGTAGCTCATCATAGATTTCACCTATCAGTTTATTCTGTAGTAGAGTATCATGAAACTCTGCACCGCTTAACATTAATTTACGTATTACCTTTTTACGATCAACCTTATCAAATTTATGAAAATGTGTACCTAATACTACATACTCTGAGAAACTCCATTCCCCATCATTACATGCATTTAGCCTTGTTCCATCACCTATTACTTCATCTATAACTTTGTTCATCTCTTTTGGGGTTTTTGCTTTTACCACTCCACTCTTAAACCAGCTCAACTTTTCACTTTCGCTTATACTTGGCTTTATTTTTTGCAAGGCAGAGGTAAATGGATTTTTATCTTCTTGATCACTTGCAGGTTTTGTGCCATAAACATAGTCAAATCCTTTCCCACAGTTGATTTTGTTTTCGCGAACTTCTCTACCAGGGAAAGGTGCTATTTCCTCAGGCTTTTTAGCCTTATTAATTTTGCTTACAAAGGTGGATTGCTCCTTAGTACGACCAATTCCTATAATCGCATTTAACACCTCACCTTTTGATAATCTATCAAGATCAATGTTTAACTCGTAAGTACCTCCTTCTTGATCATCAAAAGGTACAATTATTTTATTACTCATATTAGCCTCCGCTATTAAATATATTTTACTAAGTCTATAACCGACTTTATTACTTTATAATTAATTTAATATATACTTTCTCATTAATTATAAACAAGAATTAATGTATTTGCAAATACTTTCTTCATTCAAGTAGCTAAATAACTCATGAAAAGTAAGACTCTTCATCTACTTCAAACATCTGCTTTATAACAGTCCTTGCTCTTTAAAACTAAAATATCCAACACTTGTAATGATAATGTGATCCAGTAACCTAATCCCTATAGTCTGACAAGCTTTAGCCAAGTCTTTAGTTACAGCTTCATCCTCATCAGATGGCTTTAACCTTCCTTCTGGGTGGTTATGCGATATTATTATTGACGTCGCTTTCCTTATTAATGCCTTTCTTGTTACTTCTCTTATGTAAAAAGGTACCTTATCCACTGTACCAGTGAACACTTCTTCCCCCTTTAAATGGCACTTTTGATCAAAATATATTATTTTCATCTTTTCCTCCTCCGAATAACCAATACTCACCCTTAAATATTTTACTATGGTTTCCAAGTTATCCATTACAGGTCCTTTCTTTAACTCTTCTCTTGGTACTCTCTTTGCAGCTTCCTTTAGGCATAAAATTACTGCTACTGTAGAGTCAGTTATCCCTTCTATAGTTTTCAAGTCATCTATTTCCTGGCCTAAAACTCCTCCTATTCCAAAACTATCTATTAGCTTTCTAGCAATAATTCGAGCTTCTTCCCTGTCATGCACTGCACTTAGAAACGTTTCTATTACTTCACGATCAAGTAGAGCTTTACCGTTGCTTTCTAATGCTCTGAATTCTATTTCTTCTCTACGATCTTTCTTATTATTCATAAAAATTACCCTTCACTAATAACAAAATGTTTTTATATATTTACTGCCATTTTTTAGCAGTCTTGGCATAAGGCCATAGCTTTTGAGTGAAGTCAAATCAATTTTTCAATCTTTTTTACTTATTTTTTCATCAAAAAGTAAAGATATTAATAGATACTGATTTTTTATTTTAAATTTGTTGAATTTCGTCTAAAGAGATGCCTACTGTTTTTAAAATAATATTGATAGAAATTCCTTCCTTAACTAAATTCTTTGCAATTTTCATCCTTTCTACTCTCTCCACTTTCTCTTTGCAAACTTGTATACTTTCAAACAGAGATTTTATTAGTACATTACGTAGTTCTTGGCTTTTAATCTTTTTGTATTCTTCTATTAACTTTGATAGCTCTGCTTCACTATTCTCATTTTCTGTTGTTTCTGGAAGTAGGTCTGTAATACTAATTGATAGTACCTTTGCTATTTCATCTAACATTTCAAGTGAAACAGCAGCTCGTCCTTGTTCATATTCATATATTCTTTGATTTATTATACCCACTTTACTTGCTAAATCTTCCTGAGTGTATCCTCTTCTCAACCTCCATTCTTTTATTCTTTGACCTACTTTATACGGAATAGAAATTTTTTTCTCATCATTATCATATTCATCAATAGATAAATTGGTTGTTCGAGAGATAACATGAGCAGAAACTCCTTCCTTAACTAAACCCTTTGCCACCTCTACTTTTACTGCCTTTCCACTTTCTTCCTCACTAATACGGATGAATTTGGTTAATAAATAAAACGTTTCACGTAATTCTTGATCCTTAATCTCTTTATGTCTTCTTACTAGATTTAATACCTCTTCTCCCTCGTACTTTTCCTCATTTGATACTTCTTGTCCGCAAGCTAGATCTCTAGCAGTTGTTGATAATGCTTCTGCTAATTCATATAACTTCTTAATTGAAATTCTGCGTGTTCCTTTTTCATATTGCAGTATTACCTGATATGTTGTATCGATTTTTTTTGCTAAATCTTTTTGAGTATAGCCCTTTGCTAATCTACGATTTCTTACTTCCTGTCCTATTACTTTGTAATCTAAAAAATTAGAGCATTTATTCTCTTTTTTCACATTTTATACTCCATAACCAGAAGAGCTGTTACGTATACTTAATTGGCAACCTTTTTGACAAACTGAACTCATCTCCTTTCAAACAATTTTTCTATATCACTTAGTTTCATTTCTATATACGTTGGTCTTCCGTGATCAGAATATGGAGTTTTCTCAATTTGTCTTAGTATCTCATTCATCTCTTCCAATTTCATTTTTCTTCCTGCTCCGTGGCAAGCGATTATGGATGATATTTTGTTCACCTTATCCTCTATTGGTAGCGTATCTTCTATTTCCATTAACTTATCTACTATATCAACTAGCATCTCTTTTATATCTATTGTTCCCAAGATTGCAGGTATTTCTTTTACCCTTACTTTATCTTCTGATTCTATTTCAATACCAAAACCCATTTCAAAAAGCTTATCTTTATAAGTTTTAACCATCTCCATTCCAGCTTGGTTTTTAATTTCAACTATTTCAGGAATGAGAAGTTTTTGTCTTTTTATGCTTGTTAAGCACTCGTATATCAATCTCTCATAGGCTGCATGTTGATCTACTATAATCAGCCTATCTCCAGCCTCAGCAATAATGTAAGTATTGTAGACCTGACAGCGTGCATATCCTAGAGGGTGATCCTCTATCAAATCAATTTGCTTCTTTTCTAGAACCATCGTTCCCTTTTGGGTTGGAGATTCTCCATATTTAAACGTTTCTGGTAAGCTTTGCCTTCTTTCATCTGGTGCATTGAATTCTTTCATTAAATGATTTTCTAAAAGACTTGGCCTCTTTTCATAAAATTCTTTTTGATCTTTTTTCTCTTGACTATCAACCTGCTCTTGGCTTTTACTATCATTAAAAATTAGCTCCTCTTCAATACCTTGATCACCCGCTGCAAATCTCGTTGATAGTGTTTTTATTATCCCTCTTCTCACTATTTCATATATTAGCCTTTTATTCTGAAATCTTACTTCCGATTTATTTGGATGCACATTTACATCTACTTGGTCATATGGTACTTCTAAATGCAACACTGCAAAAGGATACCTATTGTTTGGAATAAAATCGTGATACGCATATCTAATTACACCAACAAGTAGATTCTCTTTTATTGGCCTTCCATTAACAAACGTATAAATTTGAGTTGAGTTGCCACGATTGACATTAGGTTTACAGATGTGTCCCTTAAGTTTGATGCCTTCTTCTTCCTCTTTAACTTCCAGTGAATTGCTTTGAAATTCTTCTTCTATTTCACATAATCTGTTGAACAGCGAAGTTTGCTTAACATATTTTAAGAGCTTTTTATTACCAGAAGTGAGAGTAAACCCAATACTATAATTAATCATCGCTAAGTTATTCACAATATCAACAATACTTTGTGTTTCTGCCCTTTCGGTTTTTAGAAACTTTAGTCTATTTGGTGTAGCAAAAAATAAGTCACGAACTTCAATATATGTACCTTGCAACAAAGAACAAGGGGTAATCTCTCTTATTTTTTCTCCTCCCTCATATCTTATAGACCATGCTTCCTTTGCTCCACTTGCCTTAGACGATAATTTCATTCTACTTACTGCTGCAATTGAAGGCAAAGCTTCTCCTCTAAAGCCAAGATGTTTGATTTCTATTAACTCACTATCGCTTAATTTTGAAGTAGCGTGGCGCATAAACGCAAGTTCCAAATCTTCCTTTTCTATTCCATTTCCATCGTCTGTTACAGTTATAAGATTACGCCCACCACTTTCTATTTTGATCTCTATCTCTGAACTTCCAGCATCTATTGCATTTTCTACTAATTCCTTTACTACACTCGCTGGCCTTTCTATTACCTCTCCCGCTGCTATACGATTTATAGTTTTTGTGTCTAAAAGAATTATTGCCATAACACTCCCTCCAATCTATAAAACTTAGAGCTCCCTCTATTTTTTTGTGATTTCTTGATCTCACAATCTCTATATTTTAGCTTTTTAGATTTCTTTCTAGCAAGTCTATCTGCTTCTTTATTATAGGTATTACCACTGTGAGCCTTAACCCACTTCCAGTTAATATCATGCTGCAAGACAATTTCATTCAATTCCTTCCATAATTCCTTGTTCTTTACTGGCTTTTTATCAGCTGTCTTCCAACCATTTGTTTTCCACTTGTTGATCCACTCTGTTATACCTTGTTTAATATACTGACTATCAGTGTGTAAAACAACTTTGCAAGAAACTTTCAACATCTTTAGCCCGTTAATCACAGCCTTTAACTCCATTTTGTTATTCGTTGTGTTTTCTTCACCTCCAGAGATGCGTTTTTTGATAAAGATACTTTTATTTTCATACATCACCACGGCTGCCCATCCACCAGGCCCCGGATTTCCATCCATCTGTATATATTATAACCTTCTTTTTGTCCATATTGACAGGATATAGATTTAACATAAATTTGCTACTGAAATGTTGACACTAAGTTTCAAGATCTTTATCATGTAAAGGTGTGGGAGATTAATGAACCTGTCCTCACGATATTAGGTAAATCGTAATTGAGCTTTTGGGCTTGTATTTTTATTAGGAGGTTAATCTCTCACACCCAAAATAAGTGTTTTTAAAGCTCTTTATAGCTCATGAATTCATTTGCTGGGGTTTATGGAGGGAGTTGTAAAAGATGATAAAATAAACAGCTAAGGTGCGCAGTAGCATTCTATGGTCATCTATGAAGGTAGTTTTTTGCCAACTCTTGAAATTTAGCTAACTTTAATAGACTTTAGCACAAAAACGTTGAATATTTCTTCACAATTGTGTATAATTATTAATGCTTTTTAAGTCGATTCCCTATGGCTCTTTCAAAATTTTTAGATCCTAAGCTTGATTTAACATTTAAGAAAATATTCGGTACTGAAAAAAATAAGAATATCCTTATTCACTTTTTGAATGATATTTTGGGGTTTACTGAAATAAATACTATACAAGAAGTTGAATTCCTTAGCACCATTATGGACCCTGAAATTGCCTCTGATAAGCAGAGTATTGTTGATGTTCTGTGCAGAGATTCCACTGGGGCCAGATACGTGATTGAGATGCAACTCGCTCGTGATAAAGGCTTCGAAAAACGGGCTCAATTATATGCTGCTAAGGCTTACTCAAGGCAGGCTGATAAAGGTGGTAAGTACATTGATTTAAAGAAGGTTTTCTTTATTGCTATTTCTAATTGTAATTTATTTCCTGATAAGCTTGATTATATATCTAGCCATACCATAAGAGATGAAAAAACTAATGAGCATGACTTAAAAGATTTTCAATTTATCTTCATTGAGTTACCAAAGTTTCCCAAAAGTAGAGAAGAGCAGCTAGAAAATGTAGTAGATCGTTGGCTATTTTTCTTTAAATATGCAGAAGAAACAACTGATGAAGATTTAAGAAAAATAGCAGAAAAATCACCAATAATAAAGCTAGCATATGATGAATTAGATAAGTTCCATTGGAATGAGAAGGACCTATTAGCTTATGAAGAAAGGGTAATGGATTTACAGAAAGAAGCTGCTATCTTGGAACAAAAACTTGATGATGCTAAACATGAAGGCATCCAAATCGGCCATCAAAAAGGTAAAATTGAAGGTAAAATTGAAGTAGCAAAAAACTCGCTCAAGGCCGGTGTTTCTATAGATGTTATAGCTCAAATTACTGGTCTCTCTCATTCTGAAATTTCACAACTCAAAGAAAAAACATAATATCCCTACTTATTCACTTCAACATTGATGAAAATCTTTCCTAAGTTAGACATATCCCCTAATTAAGAATCTAGTGAACTGTCTAAAATAGCTATGAAGATTGCACATAGAATTATATAAATTACTATCATAACGTTACCCAAACTTCTATATCAAAGCTACGTGCTGTAAGTTCAATATGGAAAATACATTAATCACTTAGCATTTAATGTCTACTTCATCCATTTTAGCATTAAGACTATCAAACTTGCTACTGGTTGTTTCCCTAATTATTTTGGCTACCTTCACTTTAAATTTCCCACTACTTGGCATATTACCTCTTATATTATAACCTACCTATTGAGATTACCTCCAAGCTTGGTTACTCCTATCTCAGAAAGACAAGTTGATACTTTGTCCTTTGAATGGTCTTGAACGGAAGCATTACTTAAATAACTTTGAGGCTCTAAATTCATTTGCTTTGCACCATCAACTTCTAATCTACCATCTCCGTTGTGTAATATCCGTTGTATTGATCGATTTAGTACAACATTTAGCCTGCTATTAAACTCTACCATAAACTTGTCAAACTTCTTCGAACTTAACTTACCAAGACATCCTGCTTCTCTACTAGGACATGCTTTCTCTAAATACGAACTTAAAATCCCTGAAATCTCATTAAATTTACCACTCATGACTTTTCTAGTAATCTCTTTTTGCATTCCCATATAATCAATATTTAACCGATGCATTGATACACCACTTTTTAATCCAGCTTGCTCTACTACTTTCTCAAATCCCTTTGTAATGTTGAGTGCATAACCTCTTGCTTCTAATAAAGGTATAGATTGATCTACTTCAGATATATATTTTTTACCCGTAAACTTTCTTACAAGCACGTCAAGCAACATTATTGTACCATTTACATCCACTGGTGCATCAACTTGTGAGATTGGAGTTGGAGTGCTTGATGTTTTCCTAGGTAATGCAGGCTCAGAACTTAATAACCCACTCACAGAGCTTCTTATCCAACCAAATAAATCATTTATCCATGAAGACGTTCGAGTAGCACTATTTGTAACTTTTTTGTTTATATCAATAATACTTTCCTTACTTAGTTGATTTGAAATAGAAGTTAGTTTACTAGACCTAGTTCGAGGATTTGGTATAGTCTCTACTTCACCCTGTCCAACAAATACCGATCTTTTTCCTCTGATTGAACTAGAATTTTTTGCTTTCAATGAACTATTTGTCATAGGTACAAAAAGATGCGGTATATTTTTCGGATGATTCAGCTTTGTAGTGTAAATATCCAGCTGAGCCCGAAGATTCTCCATCACCACTAACCAGCTATGATCTGTTATAACTGACGGGATCGATTCAGTTGATATGATACAATTATCACACCTAGGAAAACTTTCTAAGCCTCCTTCTAAATCTAGATTTTTGTAGGTAGCCAGAAATTTCATTGTCCCTCCGAATGGCTTATCCAAAAAAGCTTCTCTAGACCTAGCAAATAATGTAGTAGCGTGAGGCTCAGCACAATTATCGTGACTCCAATGAGTCAGCTCTTTATCAAGCTCTCGGATTTTTTTCAAAAGCTTACTTTTTTCGAGTGACTTTTTAACTTTTTGTTCTACATTCTTTTTCTCTACTGACAGATTTGTCTCAAATTTAGTAACTTCCTTTTCCAAAGCTTGAATTTTCCTTTTCCAAAGCTCCTCTTCAGGTATAAGAGCCTCCAGATCTTTTCTTTTTTGATCCAGATCTCCAAGTTCCTTTTGCAAAGCTTTCTTTTTATCTTCATTTTTCTCTTTACTCACTTTCCTCCTCAATTCATTGAGTTCTTTCGTTAATTTTTCGACCTCAATCAATATTTTGTAACTTTCAGGAGCACTTGCTTCTAACTCTTCTAACTTTTCAATATATTTATATAAAGAAGGATCCTCCTTCCCTTTCTTCTTTTTTGTATTCGATTTCTCCAACTTAGCGATTTTTTCTTTTAAACTGAAATATTTTTCTTTCCATTCAAGATCAGCTGCTTTTTCGGTTTTAGTGATGGATTCAAGCCTCTTTTTATGCTCTGATATCTCACTTTTCTTTTCTAATATAGAGTCAGAAAACTTACTTACATTGGGACTTAGAAATCTTTTATAAATTTCTACTATTCTTTCCATCACAACTTTTTCACCGAGCCACACATTGTTAGCCAGATCTTTCCTCAATTCAAGCATTACAGCTCTCTCTTCAACATCATTTAAATCCCCTAACATTTTATCTGTATCATCTCGAATCATCTTGTTCAATTCTTTCACATTATGCTTTTTTAGTATTGCTTGGAATTCACCAATTTTATTAATTAAAAACTCATTATTCTCAGGTATAGAAGATAAAACCACCCTTTCTTCAGCAATAAACTGATTATCTCTTTGTAAGTAGTACCTCCCCTGTGTCAAAACTTTGAAATTATCATGATCATAAAATGCAATAAACCCAGTCCCCTTTCCTGAAAAAGCAACCGATGCATACTTATCATTCATTAATATTGCCATTGCTCTGTTACTAATTCCAATCTGGCCAGTACCCTCGGTTCTTTGTATCCCTTCCACAGAAATCATTTCATCAACTGCTATGTTGATATTATCAGCATCGAGAAGGATATGAATATCTTGTGCTTTGGCCAATCCATCGAAACGCAACCTAATAATATCATTAGCACTACCAGTTGGATGTAGCATCATGAGTCTAGCACAGTATAACAAAGCTAAAACTTCAACATTTATTGAGTCAAGAACTACTTTGTTGAAATGATTAATATTGTCACGAGTTCTTTTTGACCCTAGCAATCTATTGTTATACAATTCATTTACAAGTTCAACACTAATTGATTCAGCAACCACTTTGCTCAAACTATCAATATAGCTAGGATCAATGATTCCTAGTATATTCCGAAAACTCTTGAGATATACCTTAACGACATCCAGTTTGATGGAATTATCAGAATCACTGGTACTACTACTTTTTAATACTGTACTCAATTTTTTGTTTTTGATACATAAATCAACAAAATCATCAAGAAGGGACACATCAACATCAACAATATTACTGTATTCCAGTCGTTTGTTCAATCGAGCAAGATACAACTCAGTAGCATCTTGTGCAATGGTAATATCCAAATCCTTAGCTTTACTGGGTCCTGGTATTTCTTTCAGTTTACTTATATACCACTCAACATTCGCCCTATTATCACCGGTTTCTCGTGCATATTTTAATTCATTAAGATACTGCTCAATAGCATCCTCTGCAACTTTACGAGAAAAGAATTCTAACTGTTGATTCATCTTCAACTCTTTTCCAATATTCCTTTTCCGATAAAAATTTTTACCAATCAGCCAATGTTGATTGACCATAGCCATTTGACGAACTATGGAAAAATAAGTGCTGGGATTACTCATATCCAGTCCCTCACTCAGTTCAGTGAGTACAAAAGCTGGCACAGATACTCCCAATGCCTTTAAAGCCATTTTTCCGGCAGTATAAGATGCACCCCCATAACCAGACATCTTATGTGTTTCATCAAGCAGATTATAAGAACCACGATTACGGCCCATTCCTTTTCCTATATCCTTAAAACTCCTGCCCGCAGATTTAAAAGCACTGCGTGCAAACACCGGCAAATTAAAAGCATCATCAACTACTTGAAACCCAGCATAATACATTCCAGGCTTTGAAAAATCCCATTCATTTTGAATACCACCTACCACAAGTGATCCTGCGCCCATACCCACACCACCTCCAATGAAAGCACCTCTACTCAAACTAGAACCTAGTTTTTGGTAAGCTATTCTAGCGCCATCGCCTCCAGCAACAATACTAGACCCTAAGGCAAATCCATGAAACCCTGCATTCCACGTTTCAGGCGATTCAAAATCCCACTTACCAGGATTCCATTCATGATTAGCACTGCCCATGCTTAAATAAGTACCACCAATACCTAAGCCAGTAGTTGCGCCGATGGCTGCTAAGCTCGATGCACTTACAGAGAAACCTCCTATCGTAGTAAGAGAAGTTGCAGATAATCCCACAGCAGCAAAACCAGAGGTAAGCGCACCCACAGATGCACTAAAACCTACCGGCAAGAATCCTCCAGCAACTGCTCCACCCACTCCCCCCAACCAAGTCTCTTTACTTTTAAAGTCCCAGTCTCCAGGATTCCATCGGTTATTTGCTGCAGCTCCACCTAAATACGCTCCTGCTATAGCTCCAGCTATAATAAATGGTAGAAGAGCCAAAAAGGCAAACTCCCCATCTGGATCTATCATCGATACTGGTGAGTTACCAGAATATTTATATGGACTAAAGTACTGCCCCTTTGGATCAATCTGATAAAAACGCCCAATGCTTGGGTCATAAAAACGTGCGTGGTAATTGTACAAACCTATTTCTTCATCCCATTCTTGACCGGTATACCGATATGAAATTTTACCTTCAGGGTTGTTTCCATATTCACGCATTAAATTACCATATGGTAAGTAATCATACGCTACCACCACCTCATCACCTTTTACCACTAACCTTATTGATCCTTCGTGGTCGGTTATTACACTGTAAAATTCATTATGTCTGATAAACCCAAGTAGTCCCCTTGGACCATAAATATATGCTGTCACTAACACATCTGGTTGCAAACCTCCGGCAATATATGTAACTTCCCTGTCTACTAATGCTCGACCAAACTCATCTCTTACATAATATACTTCTTTTGTTGCTTCCCCTGCTTTATCGTAAACTCTCTTTAGTACACGTTCACCATGTGCATCATAGTAAAATTCTAATGTTCTACCGTCAGTTAATTTAATTTTAGTAGCACGATTTGATACCGGATGATAATCAATTTGCTCAATGCCTTTGTGCAAAGCCTGAATAACATTTCCTCGACTATCATGTTTCATTAAGAATTTTTGTTCTTCTGTAGATAAAGCAAAAGAGTTAAAGCTCACATTGCTAACTTGGTTGGTATTATTACGGTAGCTAATCTTATAACGATCAAATCCAGTATAAAAATGCCTGTGGTTACCATTTGCATCTATACTATACGACTCAACATCAAATTCTGCTTCACCTAGCTGTTTAGCAAAATGTTCTGACAATACACGAACTATTTCGTGCATAGATGGATGATATCTCTCTAGTACTTCATTAAACTCTTTTGCAAAAGGATTCTTTAAGTATCCTTTCTCTTCTAACATTTTTACGACCTTATTTGCATTTGCTTCCTCAATACTACCCCATCTTACAAATGCATCTCGCAAACTTACTTTCAATGACGATAAATCCCGCTTTTGAGAAAAAGATTCAATCAACAAACTTTCTAAAGGTAATCCATACCATCCATAACTAGCATTAATCTTTCTAAGATCATCAGGTAATTTTTCCTGAATAAAAGATTTTCCTCTCTTACCATGACTCAAAGATATCTCAACTTTTTCACTATCCTGAATCAGGTACCCAAAGTTCTTCAATCTCTCCCAAATATCAAGTGAAGCCGTACTGTTCACTCCAGAAATTTCTTTAGCAAAACTATCAGGCTGCAGTGGCATGGGCGCCTCTCTACCTACAAAATACTTGGCCTTAGTCAATTCCTGATGATTGCCATAATCATAGCTGTGCCCATACTGTGCTGGAAAACCCTTTTTTCCCAAGGTGTTTTGAATATATCGACCCGCTATCCCATAATTGCAGATAATCGGTAGTTTAGGCTCCAAGTCAGAATAATAAACTTTTGCCTGATGCCCATGATCATTTAAATACCCTGCTTTCTTTAACTCATGAAAACAAGCTGCAGATTGTTCAGGAGTAATGTATTTGCTGACAAATGACTTTTCATTTAACCCAAGTCTACTATCATCACAATTCCCATGCCAGGTTGCTTCAAATTCAGTGCGTGTAACAGTTCCATCACCATATCCATAACCACCATAACTCCCTCCAGTATAATAAACTCTCTCAGCTAAAAACTTGTCTTCCAAGTTAGTTAAAAATCCTGCAGAATTGTATCTATATTGACGCGTAAAGTTCTTTTCTAAATCTGGTAAGTGCACCTCACTACTGATCTGCCCATAAGAATTATAGGTAAAACTTGCAAACAGGTCTTCTTTTCCCCTCACACCAATACCTTCAACTCTACCAAGCTTATCATACTGATAGTTAATCCTAAAAGGTCTATCCTGAATATCAATTGGATATTCTATCTCCCTTAATTTCCCTGCTCCATATCTTTTATTTACTCCAATCAATACAGGCTTTTCTCCATCTTTAGTTGGAATAACAATTCGCTTACTTATGGTTTCTTCATCTATATTTACTATCGATTCTTCAATCAGAGGTTCACCAGTGTTAAAAGTAATAGCTCTAGCTACCTTTCCACGAAGAACGGGCTGACGTTCAGCATCGCTATAGTAAAATTCCTGATATGCTCTTGTATTATTACCAGAAAGCTCTAAACTCAGCAGCTCTTCCTTAGGCGTTGAAGAAATTACTTCACCCGTACTTCGCAGTCTTCCTAGTTCGTCATAATCAAAATATACAGTATTATTAATCTTCTCATTAGAATAATGTAAAACAAATCTTAGCAATCCATCCTTATCGTATATATTCTCTACTTTCCCCGAATCTGGCGTTATTTTAGTAATGATGTTTCCCCTTTGGTCATAACTTATATTCACGCCTAAAGAATCTTGCAAAGTCTTTTCCTCCCTAGACGTAGAGTTAAGTTGTGAATTCAGTTTGTAAAAAGTACCCGCTTTTTCGTGATAAATAGGTGGTAAACTCTTCACTAGCTTGCCATTTTCATCATACTCATAAGTGCTTAATAAACTTTTACTTTTTGGAGTGGAGATATACCAAGCTACTCTGTTATCCTTGCTGTCAAAAACAGAAATATCTTCCACATTTCCAGGTTTATGCTCTACACGGTAACTATAATTTTTGCTGGCAGGAAAGAGATTGCTGATAAACAAATTGTCTAATGAAGAAGAAAAACGTTTCGCATAAGGACCTGACACAGAGAACTCTCTCCCGGGTAAACCTACTGCACACTCCTCATTTAGTGGATTATCGCAATATTTAACCTGACTATAACCATATTCTCCTACAATCCTTGCAGCATCACCTTCCAATTTGCCAGTTTTCCATACTGAATCTAATGAATAAGGGTTCCTGTTTGTAACAAAATTAGGATAGTAAGTTAAAGCATTAGATCTCTCTATACGCGCTGGTTGCGTAGTAACGGATTGTCTACCAAGTTCATCATACAGATACTGTGTTACTATTGAGACATTTTCATTCTCTAATACAATCTTCTGTAATTTTTCATCTAACTCATTAAAATAAGTTACCTCAATACTCGGCTGACTAAAGACAATCAAGTCACTTATTTTTGCTCTACCACTAATTTCTAAATTGAACAGAGAAACATCTAAAAACCCATCAAAGTATAGACCTCCATCTACCCATACAAATATCCGCTTACCTTCAGCAACTATTAGTAGTTCACCATTAAGTGGTATAGATTGACCTTTCCTTGAGAATGTAATCTCCGCCTTATTTCCTGTACGGGTTACTTTCAGATTATTAAAATTGATCACACTACCCTCTGACTGTAATGAGAAATAAAACCTCATTCCACATGAATTATGATTTATATCATTTGAACTTAACTGCAAGGTATGTAAACTATTAGTCAAATGGTCTAACTGACCAGGAGAAATTTGCCAAGCATCAACACCATCTATTTTCCAAAGCTTGTTGAACGATTCGGGAGCAAAATCTTCATAAAAACCACTTCTAGGCTGAATTATAACGCTACTCTTTAGCTCTGTTATTTTACCGATACTTGAGGATTTAGTATAAGTACTAAGCTCCTCAAGCTCACCATATCCACTGATACTTCCTACTTGTTTTTGATATTTATCATAAATCCGTCTCTCAACCAATCCACTAGCACTCACCACTTCTTTCACCTGTTTGGTCTTAGGATCATATACATTAGCTTTAAAGTTACTCTTGAGCGGAGAGAAACGAACGTGATCTACATCAATGGTAGTGTTTGTACCAGGAGCTACAACGATAGATGTTGTTAATTTAACATCCTCTTTTTCTACTAGAGTTTTATTTGTCTGCAGTTCATTTAAATTTTTTAAAATCTCTTTTGCATAGAATAAGTCTACAATCACCTCTAAATAAAACCAATTACCAAGTTGCAACTTAACCTCACCAAGTGGTAAAACCGTCTCATTTTTGTTTTCAACAGAAACAACTGCTTTTAGATAAGGAACAATATCACCAAGTTTAAACATTTCGCTGTGTGGCCTTACCCAGCATGATGCTATGTATTCCTGATTTTGATTGTTTGGCTGAAACTTCCCTACCAAGGATTTCCCTGATAAGCTCAAATAGTTCCTTCCAGTAAATGAAAATCCCTCTCTTACTACATCCTTTTCATCAAATATCCATTTCTTTTCAAGTGTGGAATTCTTTTTACCAATTCTATTTATCTCATAACCTTCAAAGCCATAGTAACCAACTTCTTCATCTTCTACTTCATAAGGAAAAAATTGTGCTACCTCTAACCTTTCCGTCTTATCCAATAAGGTAGTGTTTAAGTATAAATTTTCTTTATCTACCATGGTATCATTAGCTTGCCTATCTTCAAATTCTAGGGTTTTTATCAACCTTCCCTGTGAATTAAAAATTCTTTCTGATTGATTGCCCAAATGTTTAGTTTCTTCGATCCAACCAAAAGATCTATTATCATTGCCTGGGACTATAGAAATATTCTCATAGTATACAATACTACCCAAGGCTTTTGCTCCACTATATTCATATCCAGTAATACGCTTATTACCTTCGTCAAAACTCACTGTAACCTTTGTAATAACAGGATTAGGAAATAAACGTCCAAGCTGCTGGCGAAAAACCAGAGTCTTACCAGGCCTATTAATATGATCAATGCTGGTTACTAATGTTTGATAACTACTGAATGGACTTAGTTTTTCTTCCCAAGATAATTTATAATTCCCATCAATACTACCACTATTTGCAAACTTAACCACAGTCACCTGTGCACCACTTTGCTGATAAGCTAAGTAAATTGGATATCTTACCAAAGTTTGACTTAATTGCTTTACTTCTAGATCCAGAACCAGCTTCTCTTTATCATTTGACTGACTATACAGCTTGATGGAAGAATTTAAACCTTCCTTTCGTAAAACAAACTTCTCACCAAGCTGAACAGAAAACTTCTCCTGTTTCAACTCTGCTTCAGATATCGTATCTTCCTTCCAGTTATCACCAGTAAAAGTAAACTTCTTGTTGTTACATATTACCACTTGTGAATTTAGGGCTACGAGATACTTGTAAGGTTCTAACAGAAAAGGCTTGTTTGCTGGATTTTCTAGAGATTGACTGATACTCTTTAAGACTTCGTCTTTTTTATCATTTCTCCGATTGTCATTATCAGTTTGCCTATATATTTCATTAAGAATAGCACCATGAACGTCCTTAGCGATGACTTTGAATTTGCTGCCAACAATCTCGTAAGCAAGTTTGAAGGAACTTCCCTTACCATTTTCCCGCCAATCTAAAATATGATTTAAATCATCTTGAAGAACCTTTTTTCGCTCGTGTTTAGCTGATTTGTAACTACTATCTAGAACTAACAAATCTATTACAGAATAAATCTTCATTCCTTCCACTTTCCATCTATTTAGAAACAACAAGTTATTGCTAACTTGCAGTGCGTTGTTTTTGAAGAATGCGAAAAAATCATCGCGTCGCTTGCTATCTAAATCAAATTTATCTAGTGTTTCGCTTATATCATTGATCACTCCAGGTATTGATGTAATTACATTATACTGCCACCTATCTTCACGATCTTTATATCCTATTGACAAAAGATCATCGTCATAAAAGATAAACCCTCCACCAAACACTTTAAGCAATAAGTGCTCTTTGTTTTTTCCTGACTCAGCAAAAGGTTTATCCTTTCTCCACTCTTTTGAATTTTTATTCCAGCTAATTACTTCTATAGCAGAGTCATTATCTTTCACAACCATGAAATCTTTGCCAGGATTGATTATTGCTTTTTCATTAAAGGTGTAACATTTGGATGCCCATTTACCTTCTTCTTGACGTAGTAAGTGTAGCTCTTGAGCATTGTTATAGTATAAAACAACAGCAAGAAAACCATTTACAAGGACAACCCCATAAGATTTTGCTCCACCCCTTCCTAACAGAGGCAATTTTGATGAATCTTTCCATGCTAGAGAAGAGTACAACTCCTCTGTCACCTCTTGATTAAACATTCTAAGTACTACTCGCTCTTGTCTATCGAGATAACTCACAAGTACGCAATCATAGACATAATCTACTCTGTAGTCTTTCCCTACATCATACCTTTGCCCAATCCTCTCATTAACTGAAATTGAGAAGTCTTTTTCCAGCAATTGGTAGTCAAATTGAACACTTGCACCAGTTGGTAAAACAACTTTCTCCAACATATGTGATTTACTGTAAGAAAATTGTAGAATCGGCTGATTAGTGGAATCACCTTCTTGCTTAATTTCAGATAATAAACGCTCTCTATCTTCTACTTTATAAACAAAACTGATGTCTTGTTGATAGCTTGGAGCACTAACCTTATAGCCACTAAGATAACGAGTTTGCACCGTTTGTGTATTGATATTGCCTTGTTGATCGACTAAAGGATGTAAATCATACTCACTTTTGTCCTTATCAGAGTAATTGAAGGTGATATTATTGCCATGATCATCACTAATGGTTTTTAAGTAAATTCCTCTGGTAAAGTTCTTACCACTCGCTACTTCAACATTAATTGCGTCATACGTATAACGCAGAACATTATTATCTTTATCCTTTATTTCAGATAAGTACCAAACATTGGCAAGTTGCTCTTGTCCTTTTGAGCTACTCCCCACACCTCGCCAATTTTTCCACTGCAACCCCCAACCAACAGCACCATTTTGAGCACCACCATAAATCTGCTTAACACCCTTGCTATCTATTTCCCATCTCTCTCCATCTTTATGATAATGCACCTGCACATCAGGTTGCCCATTTAATAATTTAAAAGAATAGACTTTTTCAGTTGAATTTTTACAATCAAATATTAACTGCTGAGGCAAATCTTGCAGAATAATATAATACTTTTCATCTTCAGGAAAAATACTCGCTTGGTGATCCACCATTATAAAATTTTGTGGTAAGGACCAACCAAGCCCCAAATTACCAGATATTTGACTATTGCCATCATAAAACACATCTAACTTGAGATCAGATGAAAGATTTGATAAATCAATTAATGGCAGTTTAAAATTTAGCTTTCCTGTATTTTTATTAACCGCATCGATAATCGAAGAGTAATCTAATTGATCCCTAAGTAAAAGAGGAGGATTTTCTTCTTCAAGATTAACCTTGGATACTTGTGGTACTACCTTTGATGTTGCTACCTGAGATGAAGCATTATGTATCTCAAATTCCTCTTCTAATGATAGTGAATCTTCAACTTCGACAATATCTGCTGAATGCAATTGATTCTTATACTTTGTAAGCACTATCGGGTGTTTTGTAATCGGAGGATTAGAAGGTAAAACTTTCACTATACTGCTATGACGCTGAGAAATAGTAAGCTCAGAATTATCTAACAAGGACTGCAATTGATTAGTACGATTATTAAATGAAAGTAAGTTTATTCCACCTGGGCCAGTAAAAAGCATATCCTCTCTACCATCTAAATCTATGTCTTTAAATTGAATGGAATTTACATATTCTTGCCCCCAGCCCTTTAACTTTGAGAACGAAGGCTGATAATCAATCAGCCCATAATTATTGATGGTATTATTATGTTGATAAACGAACAATCCGCTGGAGTTTAATACAACAATATCACGATAATCCTGGCCAGTTAAGTTAGGAAAGAATAACTCCTCTTTAGAATTATCAGATTTAGCACTACTTGGTACTTGCATCACATGTTCTAACCGGTTAGTTTGATTAAAAGAGTATATATTCAGACCATTATTACCATGAACAATAATGTTTTCTTGGTCATTGTGTTTTAAGTCAGACAATGCAAACTTAACTTGAGAGGAGTTACCAAGAATGCTAAGATCTCTGTCAAGTTTGTAAATAGGATACTTATGCTTCTTAAGTAAATTCTTCATAACTACGTAAAGCTTTGTTCCATGGCCTCTGCGATAAGTAAATATTCCCAGCAAATTTGGATCGTGATAAAAGTGGCCAAATTTTATAACACTGCCAGGTTCATTCCAGCCATAAATGCTACTAAAAATATTGCTTTTAAAATTCTCAGTTTTATCAAAGAGACTAAATTTATTGTTCTTATGCTGATAGAAGCTAATTCCTTCTTGAGTTTTTGCGATCAACATCAACTCTCTATTCCCTAACACGTCAGCAAAATAGATTTGTTGAGCATGAAGATCTTTCATGGGAAATCCTTGTATCCAAGTACCGTTGTCATAACGATAGCTATCTAATCCTTCCTTGTGAAGAGCATACAATTGTAAAGGGCCACCACTTCGAGAATTATCTTGATAGAGCTGTACCCCTTCATAAGAAGGAAGGGCTTGCTTGGTAAAGTTTAACTTATAAAAATTTGGCATATAAAATCTCTCAAAAAATCTAGGGAAATAAGTAGGCTAAAATTACCTCGAAATAAAAGAAGAATTACTTTCTTTTGTTTCCCCTAAAGAAATATAGCTGAGATAAGAATATGGCTGTGCATTTTTTTCCATATCTTCCTTTTCATAAGTTGTGATATTATCCATATTATTCTGTTCTTCTATTGCTTCTACGCTACGCCTTTTACGTAATAAATCACTGCAATCTTCAATTGACCATAAACTATTTCCCACTGTTCCACGTGACATCCACGTAAATACATAACGTCTATCTTGATCATATTTTCTATCATAGTCAGCAAACAAATATCCTGAATATGTAACACTTTTGATACGAACGTCAGGCCCATCAGGTTCGATTTCCCACCCACCTTCGCTAAACATAGGATCTTGAGGAATCCACGTAAATACACGATATCTCTCCTCATCGTACTGAAAATAATCATTAGCAGTGTATAGGTATTCTGAATGTCGGACATTTTTGATATAAAAACTATCTCCATAGCGTCCAATTTTCCATATACCTTGTGTAACTAATCCACCTGGCACCCACGTAAATACATAACGTCTATCTTTATCATACTTAAAATAATGTGAGTTAGGAGCATCAATACCAGCAGCATATAGATATTCGTTACGAGCAAGATTTTTAATACATATTGTTGGTGAAAATGCTGCATTTTTTATCGACTTTGGTAATCTGTATTTTAAGGACCTAGAGTAATATTTTACTTCAAAATCGAAATCAGGGTAATCATCCATTTCCATTATTTCCTTAACATGATAAGCTAATATCAACATGGAGTTATCCTTGGGAGGACCTTCACTTTGCATTTTATCAAAGAGAGCCGTATAACATAAAATGACATGTGGAATCATTGTGTTAGTCTTTTTTATACATTCCAAGATTTTTTTTGCATCTGCTTTATTATACACCTTATCAATAACACCTTTCATTGTATTTAAAAACAACCATCGGTCTAGTTGATAAACTTGATCAGAAATTGCAACAACATTTGCATTCTCTCTATTATAAGTTTTATTCTTTATAGCATTGCTTAACACTTCTACCGCCATGTCCTTCACTTGACCTTTCAAGATGGTCACAAGATCGTGCGCTTTATCCCTAATATCTAAAGGAGTGTTCAATTGATAAATAATCTCCGATATCAGAGCTTCAGCCAACTTAATTGATTCAAAAACATCAGAACTATTACTTACTCTCATCTCATGATCTAAAAATTTGTAAACTGAGAAGGTCAAAGGGATAGATTTGAGACTCTTACCAAACTCAAACAACAGAGAGAATCTTCCTTTTGCATTATTCTTATAGACCCTATCTACTATGTACGCAATTTTAGTGTCATCGTTAATTTGTCTTAGTTTCTTTTCTGCAATGCCAAATCTTCTACCTTCTATATCCTTGACACAGCTATCAGGCAGGAAGGTTAGATAATTCTGTGTAAGTTGTTTATTCAAATCTTTCACATCATTAGATAATTTATTAATCTGACTCAGATAACACTGCTCAGCCTTTTTCTTCGCATCCTCTGCCTGTTCATTATCTTTTTTGAGATTATCGACAAGAGTTTGCAATCTTATATTCTCTGCTTGGAGAGAGGATATTTGACTTGTGAGATTAGCACCGGAAAGATTATTATATTCCTCTAGACTCTCAATCCGATTTCTTAACTCTGCCACTTGTTTTTCAAGCTCATCAGAATCAGACGAAATAAATCCATCTGCACTGTCGGACTCAGGAGAACGCTTATAACGTTCATCATCTTGATTTTTACTCTTCTCTGCGTGAGCTAAAACGACTGCTAGCTTATCAGCGCTCTTTAGCTCTTTCATCCTAACGCTGGGGTTACTTTGCATAAAAAGACTTGCATTTATATCTCCTGTACGCTGAGATAGAGTAAAAAGATTATTCTCAAAAGACAAAGTATCATTTCCTCTATCAAATTCAGAAGAATTACTAAGTCGCACATTAGCAGCATTAACAAAAGCTGATTGAGCAGCTAAAAACATAACTAATGCTTGTCCAGGGCTACCAATAAGTAATTTGCTAATATTCCTTAACTTAGAATTGCTATCTCGCTTCTCGCTTGCAGCAGCTTTATCTAGAATAGGCAATTCACTAACAACCTCTTTAGATCTTACGTTTTTTAAGCCTCTATCACCTAATAGAGATTTATAATATGCAATTTCTTTTCTTCCTAAATTAGGATTATCTCTTGTACACTCCCTTAATAGCGCAGATTGTGATTTTAATTCCTCTCTAAATTCACTCTTTACCTGTACTAATGTTCTTAGATAATTATCCGAATCAGCTAAGTTAGATGCAAAACTCTCTAATTCTTCGAGTCCATCTTCATAAACTACAGGAGACAAACTATATTTACCGATTAACCCCTGCAACTTTACAAGATTAGTTTTAAGCACACTCTCTGACACTTCTAACTCTAGCTGTTTCTTTATATCATCTATCCTCAACCTGAACATTCCTTCCCAAACTCGTTTATCAAGATAATTAACTTGATCAAATGTTTGGACAAAGTAATCACGTGGTAGATCACTAATTAAATTCCAAAACCAACTTGAGATAGTTTGATCAACTGAAGGCATAGTACCACCTACAAGACCGATAGCCCAATTCTTCCACTCATTTAGATTTAACTTTTTATTTACAAACATCTATTAACATTCAATTTAAGACAATGCTACCAATTATAGACGTAAATGTCTCAAAACGCAATACCCATCGATTTTTTGTATGATCTGCACTATTGATCTAAATTATTTTGAAACTATAGAAATTGAAAGTATTACAATTTGCTGATTTGCTATAGGATTATTGAAATTTCCTACCCACTTCTCTTAAGTTATCTTAAATGAATAAATATTAATTTAGCAGTATATTATATTGAAAACTTAGGTGATTTAGACACTTTTAGCACCAAAAAACAACATCCGTGAGAACAAGTTTTCTTGGAATGCGTTGGTCTTCCATATGTACCATACGAACTTTTTAATATAACAATTTAACTATACGCTAAAACTAGCTACATTAGCCCATTTCATCCATATCTACATACGAACTGTTTTGCCTAAGCTTATTGAAATAATTTAAATCTTCTATTTTTATAACCTTATTTTTACGCGGCTTGTTCTCACAAATATACGACCTTTTTTGCAATCTTAGGAAGAGTCAATAATTCAATTCTTTATAACACTAGCTAGCATGGTATCTTCACTAAAATATTTTTTAAAAAGTTAGTTGACTTATAAATAATTCTCTACTAATACTGGCATGTGTTTGTTTATTCTGCTGAAGTGGCTCCGCAGGTTACTGTATAAGCTTCAGCAGTTTTTGCACTCCTTTAAAGCATCATATTCCTATATATTAAATATCGCTAGTGCTTCTCAAATTTGTTGATCTATAGTAAAACTGGCTAAAACTTGGAGTCATAAACAACTTTTAACCTAGTAGTAGTACTCACCATAAAAACTTAACAAAAATATGAGCAGTAAAAATATTACGTTGAAATTAGCTTGACCAATATTATATATTATACATAATACATCCTATATTTAGAAATTAGGGGGTAGCTATGGTTGAGACTAAAGAATTTGTAGAACATATTATAAAACTTACCAATCGGCAAAGTGATCAAACAAATGAGCAGGAACCGAAATGGAAACCAAGCACTGGGCAAAGATGGCCAAGCACAGATGACCAGGAATTAGAAATAACTCAATTACCAACAAGTAGTAAAGATGACTACTACGAACTCATTAAACAAAGTTTATTTTGGATTAATATGAACTTAATGGATAATACAAGTAATTGGAGCTTATTAGAAAAAGAATGGGTTATTAAAGCGCATAGATCAGAATTAACAAAGAATCAGGAGAAGTTAATTCAAAAGTTATTTCATATTATCAATAGTCGTGATACTTCAACACTCCAACAATTTTTACAGAAAACTAAGAGTAATCCAGATCTAAAAACTGTTCTCGATCTTAAAGTAGGGGCGTCAGAGTTAACATTGTTACATATACTTCCAACAATCCTAAATTCATTTGATAGTTGTACTTTAGTGGATTGTCTCTTAAAAGCAGGAGCTGAACCAAATATACAAGATTATAAGGGAAAAACACCTCTACATTACTATGCTGCTACTTATCCTGTTGAAAAGAAATATGTGGATTCTCTTGTAAGCTATGGAGCTGATTTGAATATAAAGGACAATAATGGAAAAACTCCTCTACAAATTGCAATTGATAAAGGTACTTTGGATGTTGCAGAGTGCTTCTTTAATTTAGAGCAAAAGAAATTGTATGAAGAATTAAACAAGCTAATTGAAGGTACATCTAAACTTGAGAATGGTTCTTCCAAATATAACGTTCAAGGTGTTGAGGACCTGAAAAAGTTCTTAGATAAAAATAAAAACAATGAAGATTTAAAGATGATTTTGAGTATTAGGGATGAAGAAAATAATTTAGAAATACTTAAAGATTATATGTATACTGAAGTGATAAATTTACTCTCGGCAACTCAATCACAATTAATGGTAACTGAGCAAGAGACAGAGGAAACTTATGTACCACATCAATGTTTATTGGACATTTGTTTAACAGATCAACTACGGCAACTAAATCAGTTTGTAAGTGAAATACCAAAAGCTGCAAACATAGCTGAATTACAGAAAGTTGTCGATAAGGCTATCATGTCTGGAGTGGGATTGAATCTTACTAAAGATGGAGGTCAGTGTTTCACAGATTACATACTAGAAAGAATTGACCAACTAGAAAAAAACCATGAAGTTGCTAGCAATATAGTATGTACATTAATATCAAAAGGAGCAAGGTTAAGTAACTGGAATAGTTTAAACGTTATTGATGAAATAGAACTGGAGTTTAAAGAGCACAAAGCTAATATGATAAAAGCTCATGAACAGTGTGTTGATCGTACTCATAAATTTCTGAAAATCGCAAAAAATGCGACCAACGGCAAGTTAAATTGTGCAAAAATGGATAACGCTACTTTTTACTTAGAATATTCAGAAGACAGTATAATAGATGTTGCGCAGATTACAGATGGAACAAGGGATTTAGGTCTAACAGATGGAGATGTAAAGTGTGGAAGAAATATAGTAAAGATCGGTAAAAGTGAAGTAGAAATAAAAACTGAAGATGGCATAAGGAATTACACAGATCTTACAGAAGGTAGCAGTATAGTATTAACTTTCTATACTAGTTTGGGAAATGTAGACGTTAGGCTGTATCCTGACATACAGAATAAAAGCAAAATTATAGTAGAAGTGAGTAATAGAGAAGAAATATTAGAAAAATTCAAAGGTCGCGAAGAAGAGTTAGGTAATGATTGCGAGCTTGGTAACTACTGGGTCTACGATGCTATTGAACAGGGATATTTTGAAAGATCTGGTGGATTAATGCGTCCTGAAGTAATAAGCGAGTCTAACAAGAACAAAGATTCATGGGTAGGACGTGAAGAGTTAAGAAGAACTTCTGATTCTAGGGCTAGGTAGATTAATTTTCCATAAAAGTTAAAGATTATTATTTAAATATAAACTACTATAATTTATAGATTAAGGAAGTTGTACCAATGTCTTCTAAGAATACTCTTTTATATTGTTTTGAAGCTGGTTACAAAATGAGGATATGGAACATACAATTGGCTCTGAGCTGCCTTTTACACTCCAGGTCTACTATTAAAATATGCAGCTAAAATTGGATCATTTTCTACCATTGTTGCACCTAATATGCTAAAATCTTCATCACCTGTATTGATATTTTTACATAATTGATCTTGTAACATTTATTTGCTCTTCTATATCAATTTCAACATCTTTTTGTGTGGCCCTTTGTAGTAGCTCCTTTTGCAATAACCTTTTTTAATTTTCTGGCACATACTTTTTTCGATGTTTTTTCATATTGTTGTTTTTATAAACGTTACGACGCTGAGCCGTAAAATTTCTCCCTTTGCTCACTCCACAGCATCGGTATTTCTCTCAAATCAACTAATTTCAAATCTCTTGGCTGTCTCCCATTTACTATGTCTTCTTTAATCTTTGGTGCTAAATAGTTCAACCTCAAAATTTGCTGTATACGTCTTGTACCTATATTAATTTTGGCACTCAGCTCTTTCACACTTTCGTATTTTCCTTCCTCCAGTTGCCGTTTCCATAGGTGGGCTCTTACCACTGCTTTTAGTAACGCATTATTTGTTTTCCCTTCTGGCTCTATTACCACGCATTTCTTTCCTTTCTTCTTTATTGCTATAAATTCGACCTTATCCTCCGAACCCACCTCTATTCCATCTCCTTTTACCATTACTCCTTTTATTAACTTTTTCACTACTTCTTTCTGCTTTCCAAAACTTAAATTTTTCCACTCTTCTTCGGTCTTTTCTTTCCAATTTTCATATAGCTGCTCTGTCTTCCTCATTACTTCTTTTTCCACTTCTCCAGCTACTATTGTTCGATTCACTGATTCACAACCTTTTCCTCTTAAGTGATTGTTGCATACGTAATATCGATATCTTTTATTCTCTTTTTTTGCATACGTCAGTGTCATATTTACATCACAGCTCTTGCACTTAATTATTCCCCTAAGCAGTGCTTCCTCATATTTTGCTTTCCTATATGGTTGATTCCTTATCAATTCCTGCGCTTTTTGCCACTTTTCCTCTTCTATTATTGCTTCATGCTTTCCCTCATACTCTTTCTCATAATGCCTAATTTTTCCCATATATATTGGATTTGTTATTATTCTTCTCACCGTGGCCTTTTTAAAGATATCTGATTTTGTTCTGTAACCTTGGCTATTTAACTCCCTTGCCAACTCTGCCATTGACTTCGGCTCCAAATATCTTTCAAACATATGCTTCACTGTCTTTGCTTCTTTCTCATTTATTATTAATTCTTTATCTTTCACATCATACCCAAATGGCAAAGTTCCACCCATCCATAATCCCTGCTCCTTTGATGTTGCTATTTTATTTTTTACTCTCTCCACTATCATTTCTCTTTCTAGTTGTGCTGCTCCTGATAACACTGTTTGTACAAACTTTCCCATTGGCCGTATTATTGTCAAATATCTGCGTTACTGCTACAAAATTTACTCTATGCCTTCTAAAAAATGACGTTACTTCGATGCTGTCTTTTGTTTCTCTTGAGAGCCTATCCAGCGTATATACTACTACACAATCTACTTCTCCTTTTTTTACATCTTCAAATAATTCCTTTATTGCTGGTCTTTCTAAATTCTTTCCTGAGAAACCTCCATCGTCGTACCTTTTGGCCAATGCTACCCAGCCTTCTTTGCTCTTTATGTACTTCTCACATGCTACTCGTTGCGCATCTAAACTGTTAAACTTCTGCTCTAGACCGTCTTCATTTGACTTTCTCGTATATATTCCACATCTTATCCCTTTACACATTTTCCCTTCCCTTTTGATCACGCAAACCAAATAGGAGCGGCCCATTGTAACTCATTCCCATTATTTTTCCGGCTACTGCTGATAATGATGTGAAAAATTCTTCTCTGTAGATTAAACCCTTATCTGTTACCATTACTGCGTGAGTCTCTTCCCCTCTCTCTAATATTAGCTCTGTTCCCTCTACTGGCAGTTTATCGCTACTTATTCTTTTTCCCTTCTCTAGCCGATCTGCCAGATACTCTAGTCTTTTTGTCCCCTTTCTTGACATTTCTCCATACGCTTTTTCCTGCATTCTATAAGCTAATCTTGGTATCAGATATTTCTTTGAGTATCTAGGCGCCTCTTCCCCAAATACCTTCTTCCACGTTTTTCTCAGCTCACCCAAAGGTTTTCTCTCTAAATTCATTACTTTCTTTTCTATTTCTTCCTCCATATTTTTAGCCTTTCATAAATAACTTTTCAATTCTGTCTGTTTCTTTCTTTAATACCTCGGTTACTTCTTTACTATAATCCATTGCTGTCATTCCAAATTTATCCGCTTGCTCTATTTCTGCTCCTGCTTCCACTAACTCTTCTACTATTTCCACTTTCCCCACCATACATGCAAGGTGCAATGGAGTGCATTTACTTCCATATTCCTCAGCATTTACGTCTGCTCCTGATTTTATCAATTCCCTCACGATTTCTAGACGTTTCTCCGTTACCGCTAGATGCAGTGCTGTATATCCTCCTATATCTGTTGCATTCACATTCACTCCTTTTTCAACTAATAACCTCACTGTTTTTGCGTCTACTGCATAATGTAGAGCTGTTCTTCCTTTTTCGTCTCTTTCATAAATATTTTTACATGAGTTCTCTAATAATTCTTTTGCTGACTTCTCTTTCTCTTTTTTACTCATAATTTACCTCACCTTTTCTTTAAATTTAAACCCCTAAGCCTTCCTTCTCACCACCTCATCTATCATTTCATTCACTTGGCTCATTATCTTGCTTGCTAAATTTTTACACTCTTCCTTTATTAGTGACTTATCTTTCTTCCTTATTTCTTCTATCTCTATTATTTTGAACTCAGGTAAATAGCTCCTATCCAACATATCTGCTATTTCTTCCACTATCCTCTCTATTCCATAGCACGTCAGTTCTCTACTTTTTGTTATTCCTCCTTTTTCTCTCAGAAATTTACTCGCCCTTTCACTCTCTTTGCTATCACATAGACGATACTTTTCACTTTCCCAAATGTAATACATTGGTGTTGCACCATATTTATTCAGTTGATTAACCTCAGCTCCTGCTTTTACTAGCTCTTTTATTATTTCAACTCCTGCTCCTCCTATTTTGCATGCAGAGTGTAGTGGCGTACATCCAGTGACATATTGAGTGGCATTTACTTCTGCTCCTTCCCTTAGCAGCACTTTTACATTTTCTAAGCTTTTCGCAAATACTGCACAGTGTAGTGGTGTATAACCATTTTTATCTCTTGCATTTACCTCTGCCCCTTTTTTTATTAATAACCTCGCTGTTTTGTAATCAGAGATTTCTACTGCTTGGTGCAATATCGTCTCTCCTTCTTCATTTCTTTTATTAATGTTTTTAAACCCGTTACTTGATACTTCTTTAAAAAACTTACTAAAAGATTCTCTCTTTTCTTCGCTAAACTTCATACTTACCTCACAAAATTAGCTTTTCTAGCGCCAGATAAATTTCTTATGTTTACCTGCTGCTATTTAATTCATGTCCTTTTTAGCATAAGAAAGCAAGTCCTTTTCTTTTTATTTCATACGTTTTAACCTATTATTAACATAATACATGAGGATCTAAATATAAGTATTTAACTTATTACACATATTGCTTGACTATTTTTCCAACTTCTGTGCAAATGTCGATGTTCGTGCCACTTCAGTACTCCTGGGTAAAACACTAAAATGTAATTTTCTAATTCGTGTATTGAGTCTTTTTGCTCTGAATCTGAGTCATTTTTATAGTAAACGTTGTGTTCTGCTAAAACATATTTTCTGACCTTCTGATCTGTATAATTTTTTGCTTTATAGTTGTGAGTAACGCTAAATCTTTCTAAAATTGGCTTGTGTTTTAAATTCCAATATTGCCCTGAAAGTTTATCGCTTCCCAATACAAATTTATTTCCTCTTTCTTCTACGCTACTAACTGGAAAGCACGTATTTATGTCTCCTAAATCCCAACTGTTGTAAGTTAAAAATATGATATAAAGGAGATAAGAGGGAAGATAACCCTACTCACTATAGGAATAGAGTTATCACGGGCGTGTGCGACCGACCAACTGTTGGTATTATAACCGTTCGGATCAAGGTACACTAGCCCATCTCTCGATACGTTTGAATAGTTGCATGGGACATATGTATGCACCCGTTTACAATCTTAAATTAATTAAAACTAATCGAGGTTATTATGATTACATCTTATCAAAATTTTATTGGCATTGATATCGGAAAATTTAAAAATGTTGTTGCAGTTCACAAACAGAAGAACGCTGTCGAATTCGACAATGATACTGCTGGCTGGCAACAATTGTTTCAAGATTTTTCAAATATCTTACCTAATTCTTTAGTAACTCTGGAAAACACTGGAAAATATGAGCTTGGCTTAGCACATTTTCTTGTTGATAAAGATATTGCTGTACATCGAGCTAATACTCGCAAAGTAAAAAGCTTTGTTCTATCTCATGGAACTTTAGCAAAGTCTGATCAATCAGATGCAAGAGCCCTTGCTCAGTATGGGTTTGAACGCTATAGTACTCTATCTCTATTTGCACCTATGTCAAAAGAACAAACAACCTTAGTTGCACTTTGTCAACGTCGTGATGACATTACAAAAATGAGAGCTCAAGAGAAATCTAGGCTTGCAGCACCTGAAAACGACCATATAAAAGAAAGCTGTCAGAAAACTATTGAATTCTTTAATAGCCAGATAGATGAGCTCAACAATACCATACAAAAAATTATTGATGAGAATCCAGAGTTACAAAAGCGCCAAAAAATCCTTAAAACAGTTCCAGGAATAGGTGCAAAATTATCTCAAGATTTTCTGTGTCTAATGCCAGAACTTGGTTATGTAAGTAGGGGAGAAATTGCAAGTCTTGCTGGAGTTGCACCTCATCCGAAAGAAAGTGGTAAAACTATTGGTTATCGCAGAATAAGTGGTGGCAGAAGCAACGTTCGTGAAAAGCTTTTTACAGCTGCGATGTCTGCTTCAAGGTCTAAGTCTGCGCTTGGTGCCTTCTATTCAAGGCTTGTTGGTAAAGGTAAAAAGAAGATGGTGGCTATGACAGCTCTAATGCGTAAAATCATAGTAATTGCCAATGCGAGGCTTAAAGAAGCAGTCAATGTGAATTAAAAAAATCTGCATAGAAAATAGGTTAACGAATATGTGGATAAATACGTCTACACACATTTAAAGTATTTATCCACATATTCGTTAACCATAAGATCTAAGCAGTAACTGTTGTTTGATACAAAATTTTTCTATGATTAAGTTAGGGTTTTTATTGTCAAAAATGCACTTTTTACTCGAATAAAAAACAAAATTACAAACAAAAGTTGTAATGAAACTAAATTCAAAAAATTTTAAAAAACATAGTTGATCTGATAATACTATCTGCGCTTTTGCAAATTTAATCGATGGTAATAAACTCTGTGGTAATGGATATAGTGCTTTTAAGTTGTACCACAAATGATTTCTTTCATAAATACCGTTATAATTCTTTGTGTGAGGCTCGGTTTCTCCAAGGATTGCTACATCTAGGCGATATATATCATTGCTTAAAGCTCGTTCATAATGATCGCGTAGATAGTTTTCTATAATCCTAATAACTGGACCACTAGACCTGAAAAAATTTACTCTTCCAAATGATAACACTGGTCCATCTTTTTCTATTTTTACCCCTGAATAATCAGAAAGAAGATCTCCAAATAAACTCTCATCCAATATAAATCTCTGCGCATTATAATAATCGTTAAAAATCCTCATCAATCTGGATCTTACAGGCAGTAATAGTTTTGCCAGCTCTACTACTGCATCTACGAAGAAGTCATTTGGTACCTCTTTTATCCCTACTTGCAACTCAAAAAAATGTTTACCAGGTGGTTCTTCGATAATTTTAATATCTTCTATATTTGCCCATTTTAGTGCTATTTTTAGTGATGCTGGAGTTCCTCTCAGTCTTTGAAATTTTACTCCTTCTACTACGGCTTTTCTTTTATCCCTTATCCAACGTAGAATTTCCCCCAATCCATATTCTTCAACTAACCACGGCAATGTTTCTTCTTTAAGACTAAACTTAAATCCTCTGATACAGCTCGGATCAACCTTATAATCTATTGCATTAACCAGCGCTTTTTCTTGCTTTGTTGCGTTTGGCGGTAATAAACTTTTCATTTGTCTTTTCTTTCAAGTTGCTTTAATTTCCTTTATTTAGGTAGCTTATGAGTAAGCAAGAGATCATTTCAGAACTGATCAAAAATAAAGATGTTCTTAATATCGAAAACACTTTCCATAATATTTGACCATACTATCCATACTTTAAAAAACAAGTTACAACTTCTGGAAGAAAATCAATACTTTCGTCTCCCTAACATTGGATCCAGTAAACCACTTATTGCACGCAATCCCCTCACTGGCACAAAACAAAAAAAATACGTTTTAAATCCTATCTAACTTGACGTAGCCAAGCACTGCACACTCATTCCCCAGAACCACAACATCCTCTCTTGGCTCGATTAATTCTACGTTTTCTACACCCTCTACAAATAGGTTTGCTATTATCCAAGATCTTGTAACATTCCATCCTAATCTTTTTGCTAATTCAAACTTCTTAATAAACTGCTTCTTGATTTCCTCCTTCGATATCACAGGACTTATGCTCATTCTGCTGTGAATATCTATTTCCGTAATATTGCAACCTATCACTGTTAATGTATCGGTTAAAACCCTTATATCATCTCTAGTAACCTGCTTTTTTACAATTTTAAGTAGTTCTTCTGATACTATGCCAGTTGTGGATAATTGTGTTGATAAGATTGAAATTTGTACTTTTCCTGGTATAGGTGATTCTACTAATGCATCTTTTACTCTACTATCTGCTGACAGTGCATGATACCTATAATACTCCTTGCTTCCACACGTGCTTGAGCCTACTATCTTTGCTTTAATTCTTTTTCTAAATCGTTCATCATCTTCTTCTTTTTGCCTCTCCACTCCATAAAACTCAGCTAAATTATCAAGATCTTCTCCCATTGCAAATTTTAGTAAATTGCTCTTTACTGATTCATTTATTCTTTGTCTTAGTAACAATTCCCTCCATGCTGCTACTTCTAATACCTTCATCGCTGGGTCACTTTCTACTAATGCTGTAAAACTTGCATCACACTTCACTAACTCTTCCTTCATCCGAGACAGAATTTCTTCGAAGTTCAGTCGCTCAATAATGTTAGTCTGCTGCATCTTTATACTATAAAGCGAATGTTTTTCCCACTTGGTACGTATAATCCTTCTAGGTCAAGCGTTACTTTTCCTTCTTTCACCTCTGTTATTTTTACTTTTTCTAATTTAAATCTTTTTTCCCATTTCCCTAAAGCTTCTGCTGTTGCTGCATATATCTCAAGTGTTAAATCTCTACTGATTGGTTTATCCACTAATTCAAATAGTCTAGACCCATAATCCCTTCTCATTATCCTACTGTTAATAGGAGTGGTCAGTATATCAATTATTGATTGTTTCAGATGTTCTATTCCTTCTAATTCTTTTCCTGTTTTGGAGTCCATCCCTTCCATTTTTAGCCTGCAAACACGTTTTCACTGCCTTTTATTACTTTAAACCCACATGAAACTATATCTCCTACTCTTCCCGCTCCAAACCCATTTGCAAACACTGTTTTTGATCCTTCAGTTAATGCTCTTCCTTCACTAAATTTGTCTCCTTGTCTGCACATTGGCTTACCATTTACAGAAACATTGTTACTCCCACTAATGCAAAAATGCGGTGTTACTTCTACACAATAATCTCCTACTCGTACAACCGATTTATTCATTTAATTAAGGTTTATTCTATCTGCTTTCAGTTTTATTTCGCTCTTCGTCATCTCTATGCTCGATTCCCCAGCTTTCAGTGTTATTTTGTCTACTACTTCAATCTCTAAATGATGCTTCTCTTTATCATATAACAATCTTGTTCCATCCTGAAACTTCACACTATTTATTTCTTTTTTATCCTCTGGTGCAGAGTATTTTTCCTGATATATTCCTCCTAATACCACTCCTAATGATAGTTCACCAAGAGGAGAAAATACCATTACTTGTTCATCGATATCTGGTGGAGACCAATTTCTATCTTTTCCTGCTTTGCTTGTTATCCATGGTAAATAATCTGTTAAAAATTCTCCTATTTTCACTCTTACTTTTGCTTTTTCACAATCTATTTCTTTTACAACTCCTATACGGACAATATTGGCTAATTTCCTCTGTAATTCTGCAATCGCAAAATTATTCTCTAACATTTATTTCACCGATTTCTATTTTGTGTGGCATAAATTTTCCTTCTTTCCAAATAGATCGCCCTACGTGTATTGTATGCACCCATTCTACCATCCACACAAGATATGCATCTAATTCAGGTCTAAATTCGTCAACTTCTGCAGAGATAAATTCTCCTGGTGAAACATTTTTTACGTTCCAAGTATTTTTATTTACTACTTTTGCAACTTCGCTAGCTAATGTTCTAACAACTACCGAGGAATCCTCTACTGTGCCATCAACTACAATCCTCGCCTCAAACCTGGCTTTCAATGCTAATTCATCTTTACCTGGTTCTAAACTTGTTAGTTCTACAAACACCGCTGGCGCTACTAATTCTTTCCTTATTGCTGGATAAATTTCACATGTCTGTATAGCCAGTATTTCTTCCTTCAGTGTGCTGCAAATTGCTTTATGTAAATCTTTCCAGAACTTTGTCATGCATATAATTTAACTCATGTAATGTATAAAATATTTTTCAAATACCTTTTCAACTTCATAATTAACAAGATTCCCTATTATCCTTGAAGCCTCTGGTTCCAGTGGTAGTTTTACTTCCTTTATTGGCAATGCTGCTCTTCCTTCACGTTTAAAAATACCGCTATTTCCTTTTGGCATAACTGCTGCAAATCCTCCTATAAACTCATGCTTTCCTACTTTCGATCCTCTTCTTGTTTTTTGTATTTTGCCAATTGTCGATGCTCTAATGTCATAGAGATTTGCTCTAATTAACACGTCTAATCTGCTAGTTTTCGCCTTAAAAATTCTTAATCTCTTTCTTATTAAACTTAATTTTACCTTCTTTTCCTCACTGATTTCCTTAGCTGCTTGCGCTTTTAACCATAGTGCCGTTCTGTTTAATGCTCTCACTATTGCTAATTCTATTTTTTTTCTTTTAGCGTTTACACTTTCTATACTATTAACTTCTATATGAATAGACATTTTACACTCCAGATGCTTTGATTTTCCACGTTATTCCAGACTTGTCTCTAAGTGGCGGTGAGTGCACCTTATACTTACAGTTACCAATAACGAAGATATCTCCTACCATTGGCTTTAATATATCAAAGACACTCACCTCCAAAATCAACATCTCCCCCACAAATTGTCCTTCACCAATCTCGTATAATTTATCTGGCTGTTGCTTTAATACTTGTACCATATATGACTTATCCTTTGATTTATATAAAGCTACTTCTCCTAAATGGGCAAAACAATCTTTCAATAATCGCTTAATATTTTCTTGCACATTTCTCCGCTATATACTAACATTTACATGCTAAGAAGGGGCACACAGGTAAAGCATTCTTCTGCCTCACACTGCTTTATAATTGCTCTACCTGTGTTGTTATGTTGCAACAACCTTGACTAATACCCCTGGTCTATGGCACATTGGCAGAGGATTTGACTGCGTATGTAAATCTGTTCCTCTATCAAACCTCCTTGGCTCTTGTTTTGCATATAGTGGCTGTCCAAGAGTGTTTACTGTCTCATTAAAGTCTGCTGGTGCAAAGTATGTTGTAAATGTGCTTGCTGTTCCTAGTGGAAAACAGTGCCCTGTATCTTTGTCAATAAATCTTCTAACCGTTCCTTCAGGGTCAGTTGCTTGCCCTCTATATTCCTCAAATGTTATGCCACAGAACGTAAATCCTGACCTCATATCATTTCGAAGTGCTGCTCCTTCTTGCCATCTTTCATATGCTTCTTTTACTTTAGCATGAGAAGTTAATGCATCAAAAAACTCAGGGCTTACCAAGGCATGAATTCCAGTCATATATTCACCACTTAGGTTATCTTCTATATGCCGCAATACTTCCAGACACTTACGTTTTACGTCAGTTGTTGCTGTTCCAAGGGCAAAATTTACTACTTTTGGTGTTATTTCAAATTCGTTGTACAGATTTAATAATTCTGACCCATCAGCATCAAGAATAATTCCCTTCAGCGCTCCCATTCGCAAATGCTCTAATGTTATTGCATGTTTGTTTCTCATTAGCTGCAAATGATCAGTTATTACATCTGCAAGCGCTTTAAGTTCACTCTCTGATCCAAATGCCCTTATTCCTTGTACTTCTTCTGGCAGCACTACATCATCATGCGGAATGTGCGGAATCGTAAATGTTCTTACCTTTCTTTTTCCTCTTTTTCCTACTGTTGCTGGCGCCCCTGGTACTTGCGTTGGTAATAAACTTAATACTCCGTTGTGTTCTTCTATGGTAATATGTCTAAATCTTACTGACCTACTTGGAAACAAATTTAGATTTTCAACTCGTCCATAATTTATCGGCAATATATTTATCGCATTTGTTAGTGCCGTCATGCTAAATGCTGTATTTGTAAATGGATTTTGCATTTTTTCTCTCCTTTTTTTCCTATTAATTTTAGTTAAATTCCCTTGCGGACAATGATCCCTCGTGCTTCAAGTTGCTTTATTGCTGCAGCTTTCTGCTCTTCAGTGATATTTGCTGGCCACACAACCGCATGATCTGCTAGTATTGCACAACGAGTAATAATTACTGCTTTAGCATTTTCTGTCGCATTTACATCACTTACTACTGCACCTATCGCTGTTTGTGTACCATCTGTGGCAGTTGGATTTATTATCTTAACCATGCTATCTTTATCGAGAGCCACTACTGTACCAAGCTTTAGGTTCTGCCCTTTTGCTACTGTTATCTGATCTCTTGAATATAGACTTGATGCCTCATACTTTAATAAGTCACCCAGATTATTTTGTTCGCTTATACAACTCATAAATTTCTCTCCTTAACTGCTTACCGCCGCTTTTATCAATGCTATATACGGCGGTTATAAAAATACTTTAACTCCTACGACTTCTTGCTACCTGTGTCATCAAATCTTCCTGCGAATTCTGTGGTACTGCACTCAGTATCTCTGTCTTCTTCGTTCTTTCTGCAAGTAATTCCATCAAAACCTCCCTTGCTTGCTCAACACTTACGCTTTGCTCAATAAATTCTCCTATCTTTTCTGGCATCTTTGATACATTACATAATCTTATTATCTCTAAAATTTCTCTACGACAGTTCTCCTCAATAGTTGTCATACTAACACTCCTACTTTTATGATTGTTGATAAATTCAAAAAATGTTGTAACTCCATCTGCAAGACCTATTTCTACTGCTTTCTCGCCAAAATACAGCCCTGCTTCTGTTGATCGAATCTTTTCAATTGAAAGACCTCTGTTCCTTGCTATCAGCTGCACAAACATTTCATATAGTCGGTCTACTTCTTTTTGTAAGCTTCCCAGACTTTCAGACGTCATTGGCTCATGCGGGTTTAAATCATTCTTTCGACTACCAGCAAAGATTGTGGTGTACTTAATACCTTGCCTTTCATCAAACCCACTTTGATCTATGTGGCTTGCTATTACTCCAATACTGCCAACACCAGAAGTTCTGCTCACAAATACCTTCTCAGCGCTAGAGGCTATAGCATATGCAGCAGAGTATGCATCATCATTGGCCATCGCAATAATCCTTTTTTTTGCTCTTGATTCGTAAATAAAATCAGCCAGGTCAAATACACCGTTTACTTCCCCTCCTGGACTGTCTATGTCAAGTAGAATCGTCTCTATGCTTTTATCTCCTAAAGCACTCTCTATCTCTTCATGAATATTTTCATACGAAGTCATATCTAAAATATGATCAAAAGCTTCTGTTTTTTTTGTCAAAACTCCATAAATACGTATTATTGCTATTCCTTTTGGGTTTATATGAAAATGCTTTAAGTTCTTAAAGATAGGTTGTTTGCTGTTATATAATGATAGTAGTTCAAAGCTTCTTCTCTCTACCACTATTGGCTTATTTATCCACATCACCTTCCTTCCCTTTTATGATTAACGTCAGAATCGAAACAAAGTCCAAAAGAATTAGCACGCTTTTGATCTTCTGCTATTTCTTGGTCAATTTCTTCTACATCGTAACCCATTTCTGATACTACTTCTGCTCGACTCTTAAATCCATTTCTTACTGCCATTTGCTGTGCTTGCTGATCTTTCAGTGGATCTACCCAATCAAATCCCTGTGGTATCCATTTTACTTCTTCTTTCGCTGCTTTTACTACTTTTTCATCTATACTCAGTTCTCCACAAAGTACTGCTAACTCTAGCCATCTATTCCAAATAGGTCTACAAAACTGGAACACTATCACGTTATGCTGCAACATTGCACACCTTCTGCGAAACTCTATCAGCCCTGCTCGAATGGATGAATAATTAACGCCTGTTAAATCTCCTGTTAGCTGTTCATATGTTATCCCTGTACCTATTGCTATTGCCCTGAGTTGCTGTCTCATAAACGCTTCATAACTTCCTCCTACATCTGACGGCTCTGAAAATTTTATATCTTCTCCTGGGTCTAAAAGCTGCATTGTTCCTGGCTCTAAACCTGATAATGCTACTCCTTGCTCATTACTTTCACTTTCTCCTAAAATATTTGCTTCAGGATCAAGTCTTGTAATAAACCCTGCAAACATTGCTGCAGTTTTCTTTCTCACCAGCTCTGCATCATCATATTGATCAAGCTCATAAAGCTTCAGCAGTATATTAGAAAGCCATGGCTCCCCTCTGATTTGCCCAGGTCTTAATGGTCTATAAATATGTAAAACATCATTTGCTGGCACTCTCACTGATTCACCAAACGAGCCTTCACCAGGGTGTTCTTTAAATAGGTAATATGCTTCTCTTTGCCCAAGCTTGTTAAACTCAATCCCGTTTCTTATTACATTACCATTTCCTAAAGTTTGATTTGTTTTATTATCTAGATGTTCAGACTCAAGTACTTGCAGTTGTAATGGCACAGAAAATCTATCTTCCAGCTTTCTCGTTCTTAAACGTACAAAACATTCTCCTCCCTCTATCATACTTCTGCATACTAGAGCTTGTAATCCATAAAAATCACTTACCCCGCTACTGTCTGCTTCATCTGTCCATCTTAGCCATAATTCTTGCACCTTCTTTCGAAATTCTCCATCTCTTGCTTTTGATTGCGGTTTTATTCCTGTTCCAATAGAGTTACTTACTATTGTATCAATGATATTTGCCGCATATGGATTTTTCCTTACCATATCTCGAGAGCGACTACGCAGGTGCTCAAGGCTTTGAGAGAGTAAATTATTTATGCTTCCTGCTTCTCCTTGCCAATACATTACCCTTCTTCCTGACCCTGCTGCATCCCAGGCTGAACTTTTGATTTTTGGCTTGCTAAATAGTTGTTTGAATTTTTTCAGCATCATACTAACCAAAATTCTCTTAATTCTTTCAAAGTTCCGTTAAATTTATTTCTGTCACATTTTCCAATTCCACTTACTTCATCTGGCTCTGGACCTATTTTACCGTCAGTATATTGCCATAAAATCCAATCATTCCAGCCTTTTGGTAATGTGAGTTCTTTTCTCCAGCTTGCTATCCATAATGGACATTTTGTCAAAATTGGTGTGGCAAAATCTTTCAAAAAATTAGCACCTCCATACACTAAAGGTAAACGCCCTGTTTCTTCTTGAATTTTTTTAACAAAATCTTCTGCTTGTTTTGGCTCTATATTTTTTCCACTTTCGTTCTCTTCAATATCAAGCACAACAATTGTATTTTTAGTTTCACCCACTGTATTCAAAAAGTGATTTGCTTGATCCTTTCCATCTTCCCCTACACCGAAATGATATGAACCCCATAATAGACCCAAGTCTTCAGCTTCTTTTCTTCTTTCTTTGTATTTTGAATCTATGTACTCTGTTCCTTGTGTTGCCTTATGAATTACTCCAACTATACCACTCTCTTTAGCTAACTCAAAATCCACATTTTCTTGCCAATGTGACAAATCTATTATTCCATTTACTGAACTCTCTCTATTCTCCCATAGTTTTATGAAAGTTTTTAATTGCTCTAAAAATTCAGAATATTCCTCTTTTACAACTTTTCTCAGAAAATTTTCCCTCATATAACTCCTTTATTTGTTGCAAAAATAATCTTTCGTTTAGGCTTCATTCCAGCAATCTTTAGTTCACCTTTGATGCGTTGTCTGAGGCTGAGCAAATCATTTATCTGAACTTCAGCATATCTCACCACATGGTCACCATATGCAATTGATACCACTCTTTCGCCACTCTGAAGCTTCTTTATTGCTTGTTCAACTTGAATTAAATAATCTTCGTTATACATTTATTGCTTGCTGATCCATTTGCTTTTCACTATTTTCTTTGATTTTTTACTTTCTGGTTTTTCACTTAAACTATTCCATTTACTCTCTGGCCATCTATCTATTCCCAGTGCTATCGATGCTGCTCTTGCATAAATCCTACAGTCTAATACTTCATTTCTTTCTCTTACCTTTTGCCACTCTTGTTTGGTATAACCTTTTACTACTTTGCTGACTAATTGCTCTGCCGTTAGCTGCTTAAAATATTCAGGTGCATACTCGGGAAAATGACAGTATCCTGCTGGAGCTTCTTCACCGTCCTTTAAAACATTAAGTAATTGAAAAAGTTCTGACTTTAAAATCGATACTCCCACTGGCCAGAGCTTTATTCCTCTTTTTAGCTTTTGACCACCAACTGTTATATCTACTCTACTTGGGCTGCTAAGTGGTACTAGAGCTTTATTTACACCTTTCACTGCCATTACTCTTCCAGAGCCTTGATGACCTCTTACCCAATTGTATACTTCTTGTGTCGCATACCCAGCATCAACCGCCATCATACTTATCATGTATTCAAGACCATTTTCACCGATAAAATGATGATTTAAGAGCTCAGAGAGTTTTCCCCATACTTCTCCTCTTCCAGTATCACCTTCAAATACTCGGTATTCTATTGACCAACTTTCGCGGCTTTTTCCCCATGCTACAACTTCTACTTCTAAACGATCTTTTTGGACATCTACTCCTGCAGTAAGCACCACTTCTCTCCTAGGTACTGTGCCTACGGGAAAAAATTCTCTCCTGTTAAATAATTGCTTCCAATCTGGTACTTCTCCTTTGTCTACCCAGGTTTCTCCAAGCGTAGTATTTATCCATACTTTTAGTAATTGTTCACTTTCTTTTGCATGAAGAAAATCTTCTACTGCTTGAGTCCAGCTATACCAGCCTACTGGACTATAAAGACTTGAAAGATGAAATCCTTTTTTCTCACCTTTTACTCTATTAGTAGGTCTCCATTCTCCACGCTCAAGCATCTCTGTCTTTTGATGATTTTCTATTTTGCCGCTACATTCAGTGCAGACATAATGTGCTGTTCTTGAGTCGTTGTTTTCCCATTTAATTTGTGACCATTTTAGAACTTGATAGTAATTACAATACGGACATGGTACAAAAAAGTACTGCTTATCTGTTGCTTCAAATTCTTTCTCAATTCTGCTTATTCCATGAATCGTTGGTGTTGATACTAAAAAAATCTTTCGCCGTGCAAATGTATTAGTTCGAGCAATACTGAGCAGCACTGGATCTCCTTCACCACCTGAATCTCCTGGATAGGCGTCTATTTCATCAAGAAAGAGATATTTTACTGGCATAGACCTCAGTCCTACACTGCTGTTTGCTCCAGTTATTACTACTATTCCACCTGGAAATTCCTTACTTTGTACAGTATTGCCTGAGTCTCTTGACCTTGGGTCTTTTACTTTACTCTTTAAACATGGCGTACTCTCTATTAACGGCGCAAATCTTCCTTTTGACCAACGCTTTCCCATTTCAACTGTTGGCTGCACAACTAACATTGGACCAGGAGTCTGATCTATAATATAGCCTATCCAATTGTTACCAGCTTCTGTTCCTCCAATCTGCGCTCCTTTCATGAATACTACTTTTTCTGCAGTTGAAGACGGAGATAGTGAATCCATGATTTCTTTTAAATAAGGAGTTCTTTCCGTTCTCCACTTCCCTGGCTCTGATGCTGCAGTTGCTGCTAGAACTCGATACTCATTCGCCCACTCTGATACTTTAAGCTGGGGATCTGGCTTTAATCCTGAATAAAAGCTGGCACTGTAGATCACTATGCTCCACTCAAACAATTCCTGTGTAAGCTTTCTACTTCAACACTATCAATTTCTGATCTGACATTTTCTGTGCCTTTCTGCCCTTCTAATTCCATAAACATCTTCTTCTGAGATTCATTTTCTATGTACTTTTGTGTAAGACCACTCATAACTATTGCTACAGTGAATGCAACTATTGCTGTTACTATTATCAGAGTAAGCATTTGATATATTGTTGTTGCTGTTAAGCCTATATATGCTGCCATTGCTACTGCACTTACTGAAGTAAAAATGCAGATCACATTATTGTATTTTCTTACTTTTACTTCTCTATGTTCTATACACCTATTCAGAGCACAATAAACTGGTGAATTTATTACAGATACTCTCCTTTCGTCTGGTAATTTGACGTTCTTTTCTTTAAACAAAGCTTTAAGTAACTCTAAATTATTTGACTTGATTGCTAAATGCAAAACAGGTGTGTAATTTGCTCCTTTTTTCAGCAGTAACTTTACTACATGTAAATGCCCTTTTTCTGCAGCAAGGTAAATCGGTGATAGACTTTTATTATTTGAAACGTCAATATCAATTTCTTCTTTTAAAATAGACTCTACAATCTCAATTTCTCCTCTTTGTGCAGCTAAATGGAGTAGACTATTCTTTTCAGAACCGTATTTATTACTTATCAAAGCCTTCTTTATCTCAGGTTTAGCGTAATCAAATGGTGTCTTGCCGCTATCGTCTTTTACCAATGGATCTATATCTTCTCGCGTTAGTAAAACTTCTATTGTTTTAAGTCTTTCAGCATAATGTAGTGGTGTTTTATTTTCATAGTCTTGCAAATTGACTTGAGCATTAGGCTCCTTTATTAAGGATTTGAGGATATCAAGACATAAGTCTCTTTCATCATAATTAGTATTACTTACAGCTATATGCACAGGCGACAATTTCATTGAGTTTTGTCCCATGCGCGTGCTATTTACATCTGCTCCAAGCTTCAGCAGTAACTTTACTATCTCCAACTTTTTATTATTAACTGCATAGTGCATTGGTGTCTGATTTCGTGCATCAAAGACATCTATTTCAGCATTTCCTTCTCTAATTAAAATTTCTACTATTTGTTCATGCCCAGCTCCTGCCGCTAAGTGTAACGGTGTATGTAGTAAAGCATTCTGCTCATTAACATTAGTCCCTTTGTCGAGTAAAAACCTTACAGCATTTGCTTCATTCAACATCGCAGCTAAGTGAAGTAAGCTATCTTTCTCCAATCCATATTTGTGATTGATTAGTGCTTGTAATATCTCTTCTCTTGCACAATCCAGCGCACTTTTACCATTATCATCAGTGATCAGTGGATTAATATTTTTCCTATTTAGTAAGAGAGCAACCATACTAAGCTCGTTAATTTCTACTGCATAATGTAGTGGGGTTTTCCCATTTAATCCTCTAACATTTACATCCACTCCTGGTTGATTAATAAGACACTTTATTAATTCTAAACTTAAGTTAGCAGACATTATTTAAAACTTAATATTAGATAATTCTTGTAATGAGTTTGTAATCTCTTCGGTTAGCGCCATATGAATCTTTTCAGTGTCACTCAGTGATGCAAGCAGTGCTGAAACTCTATTTGGAATATTAAGCAAATTATTACGTACAACTCTTGCTACATTAAATGCATCGCGCTTTACTTCCTCTACTGCTACAAGTTCTCCTATCTCAGCCTTAGCTTTCGCCTCAAGAAGTTTACCTCGTTCCATTTCATTTTTTATTCGAGTTTTTAGCAACATCGTGGAAAGGTTACTTGTATTTTCGTTTTCTGGATTTTTCCTCCTAAGTGGCTGACTTGGATCTCTTATTGCCGCTACTGCTTCATTTGCTTGTTCTCTATTGATCAAACCATCCTCCAACTCAACTATCCCTTTCTTTACTAAATAACAGACATATTGCTTTGATACTCCTATCTCTCTTGCCCATTCTGTTTGTGTTATTTTTTTCACTTTTTTTTTTCTTCTCTCTTTTTTGCCTATTTTTTACGAATTTTCTTCTTGAGTCTCTGAAAAGGTTTTACCAGTACCGGCTAAAATGGCATCTCTTCCCGTGTATACTTGCCAACGTTTTATCGTTACATCTACAAACTTTGAATCTAGCTCTATTGTTCTGCAAATTCTTCCTGTTCTCTCACATGCAATCAATGTGCTACCAGAACCACTAAATGGATCAAGTACTATATCTCCTGGTCTACTGCTATTAACTATTGCTCTTTCCATTAATTCTACTGGCTTCATCGTTGGATGTAGTGTATTGTGCGTTGGCTTATCATAAAACCACAGATCACTTTGATTTCTTCCTCCATGCCACTCACGTTTATTGCCGCTTTTCCATCCATAGAGCATTGCTTCGTATTGTCTTTGATAATCTGATCTGCCTAGCGTAAAGTGATTCTTTGCCCAAATGATAAATGTTGACCATTTTCCTCCTGCCTCTTCAAATGCTTTTTGCAACGTTGAAAACTCTGATGATGATATGCAAATGTAAATTGCACCTTTCGTATATGCTAAAATATGGGAACAGATATCGTAGAGAAAAAGTTCGTACTTTTCACCTTGATTATCATTTAATATCTTTTTATCTTGACTATTACCATAATCAACGTTATACGGAGGATCACAAACCGTAATGTCTGCCATTTTATCATCTAAAAGCGCTTTATATGATTCAACTACAGAGCTATCACCACAATAGATTCGATGATCACCTAAAATCCATAAATCACCTGGTTTTGTTATTTCTACCCTTTTTTCATCACCAACCAAGTCAGAAAAATCTTCTTCTTCTCTATCTAAATCATCAAGAAAGTTTTGAACTTTTTCCAATTCAAATCCTGTCATTTTAAGATCAAACTGCAGATTTTCTAATTCTTGAATTTCCACTTTTAAAAGCTCATCATCCCACTTTGCCCAATTAGCTGATTGATTTGCCAGTAATCGAAAAGCTTTGGTTTGTGGTTCATTTAGATTATCACTTAAAACCACTGGAATACTCTCCATACCAAGTTTTCTTGCTGCTTTAAGTCTTAAATGACCATCAACCACAGTGCCATCGCTTTTTGCAACTATTGGTATACGAAAGCCGAATTCCCTGATTGAAGCACACATTCTGTTTACTACGTCATCATTTTTACGAGGATTACGCTTATATTCGACGAGGTTTTCAACAGGATAGTAGTGGATTGCTAAATTCATATCTTAATAATTAAAAAGTTAATATTCAAAATATCTCTGACACTAGAAAAGGCCTGGGGTCAGCACCACCAAACCCGCCATTATGGCCGAAAGGACCCACTTTTTATGGATTTTTCATCTTATTAATATCTTTACTGAAATCCATAACATAGAACATTAATGCTAAAGCATCAGATTCATTATCATCTTTAGGCAAACCCCCTTTTTCCTTTACAGCTTCAATAACTTCACTCTTACTTGCATTGCCATTACCAGCTATAAAGCGTTTTATAGTTTTAACATTAACACCTTGGTAGGGAATATTGTTCTCTTCACACCAAGCAGACAGCACTGCAAGAAACCCACCGTAGCAATGGGCTGCATCAGTTCCTAAATGTCTTCTCACCTCCTCAAAGTACACTGCAGAAATGTCTTTCAAAGAATTGAGCCAATTGCAAAAGTTTAAGAAACACATTCCACCTCCGCTGAAACGACTACCATGAAAGCTTTTGCTCCCACTTTCAATTATTCCATCTGTTAGAATTGCCCAGCCTGTTTGCTTGCCGAGATCTAGCGTTAAGATTGACGTACAAAAACTCCTTTGTGTAATTAAAGTTCAATGCCCTGTATAATATATATGTACGATGACTCGCAAATTCGTCCGCAATTTTGAAAAAAAATTAAAAAAAATTTCATATCCTGCCATTTGAGTTTTTTTCATCTTTACTTATCTTAATAACTATTTTACATAACTTATATTACGCCAATATTTATATTATTATATTATCATATATTATATTTTACCTGTATTTAAATATATATATAATATATATAAGACTTCAGTAATCCGCAAACCCTCTTTACTGGCCGATTTTAGCCACTTAACTTTAGAAACGGCTTTTAGGAATAGAACATAAAAAAGACAATATTATCAATAACTTAACGATCACTGCTTTCTGAAATACTAATTAGTAACTCAGAAATTAGGTATGAAATTGGTAGTTTTTTACCTATGAAAAAGTAGCTTCAGTAGTGTATCAAAACGTTTAAATCTTATTTTAATTTTTAAAGATTTTATTCTTTTAGATAAAAAAATTATTACTACTTTTTTATAACAAATTAGTCATACAAAGTCTTGGTAAAAATCTCTATTCATGAAACTTTTGGAGTTTTTATGAAGAATTCTTATCAAGGAATCGATTCTACAATTGTTAAACATGTGAGATTTCAAGCTTCGCGCCTTAAATCCAAAAGCTGTTTTATTAACGAAAGTCTCGAAGATATAGAACAAGAGCTTTTTTGTCAGGTTTGGCAATATCTTAACCAGCACGATGAGAAAAGAAGTAGTTTTAGTACTTTCGTTGCTAGATTAGCTAATTATTGTGCTCGCAATATGTTACGCAATCAGTTATGTCTAAAACGTAATATAACTTTTGATGATATAAACGACGATATTCCAGATCATAGGAACTCGGAAATCGAAGCGATAATTCGCACTGATATAAATAATATAATTTCAACTTTGTCTGAAAAAGATAGTAATTTATGTCAATTACTTAAGGTATTTACTATTACTGAAGTTTCTGTAATAACCAAAATACCAAAGACAACTATCTATCGCACACTAGAACGAATACGCGATAAATTCTCAGTTTTAGAGAAGTTATAAGCTCTCGATTATATTTGCTCAAAATTTTTTTTTTGCAAATTGCGGACGAATTGCCTAGGTCATCGTACATATATATTTAGGTATTGGGAGAAAAATGAAAATAATGAACAGCAATGAACGGCTAAAAGTTCAAACAGGTATAAAAATGGTCATCTTTGGTCCTTATGGTATAGGTAAAACTAGTCTCTTAAAGACCATAAATGAACCAACACTTTGTCTTGATTTTGAGGCAGGTTTACTTGCTGTTCAAGATTGGCAAGGGGATTCTGTAAGTATTCGTACTTGGAATGAGGCAAGAGATATTGCATGTCTCATAGGTGGTCCTAATCCTGCGTTAAAATCTGACTCAGCATATAGCCAAAGACACTATGAGCATGTATCCAGTAAATACAAAGAGCTTGCTTCGGAGTTTCTCAAGTATCGATGTGTTTTTATCGATAGTATTACAGTAGCCTCGCGTTTATGTCTTTTATGGTCAAAAATGCAACCTGAAGCTTTTTCTGAAAGATCAGGAAAACAAGATATGAGAGCTGCTTACGGGTTACTTGCTCAAGAGATGATGGCTTGGCTCAATCAGTTTCAACATATTCCAAATAAAGACATCATTACAGTTGGAACTCTTGGGCAATACCTTGATGATTTCAATCGCTCAACTTGGCTACCTCAATGTGAAGGAGCTAAAACTGCAAGTGAAATTCCTGGGATAGTTGACGAAGTAATCAGTATGGTTGGAATCAAGAAAGATGATGGTACAGAGGTTCGTTCATTTGTCTGTCAGACAATTAATTCTTGGGGATATCCTGCTAAAGATCGAAGTGGATGCCTGAATATGGTTGAAGAACCGCATCTAGGAAAACTTCTTACAAAGATTAAAACCAAAGCTTTTGCAATTCAACCTATCACGCACAACATATAGGAGGTTATTATATGCTACAAAACTTTTTAACTATTGGTCAAAAAATTCCTTTTTTCAGTGTGAAAGAATACTTGGATGATCAATCGCCAATACCAGAAGATATAATCTCACCAAGAATTTTAACAAAAAGAGGCTTATTGGTACTGGGTGGCCCACCTAAAATCGGCAAGAGTGACTTTTTGATCTCTTGGCTTGTCCACATGGCCGCTGGTAGATCATTTCTCGGTATGACACCAAGTAGACCTTTGAAAATTTTCTACATGCAAACTGAAATTGAATATGAATATATGAAAGAACGTTTGCAACAACTTGATAATGAACTTTTGAATGTAGCTGCTAACAACTTAATCATTACGCCAAAAGTGCACTTATCATTTAATCATGATGAAATAAGTGAAATCAAGGAAATTGTGAATGAACGCTTTAAACCTGATGTTTTGGCCATAGATCCATTACGTAACATCTTTAGCAGTGAATATGGAAATGAAAATGACAATAGTGCTATGCTGTTTTTTCTGCAAAAGACTCTTGAAAAGCTACGCAGTGCTATCAATCCAGATGCTTGTATTGTACTTACTCATCATACAAAAAAATTATCAAAAAAGATGCTCGAAGAAGATCCATTTCAAGGCCTAAGTGGTGCTGGATCTTTACGTGGATTTTACAGTACTGGTATGGTGATGTTTGCTCATGATGAAGAAAGTAGTGCACGCCAGATAGTATTTGAGCTTCGCAATGGTGAACGCGTGCAAAATAAACTTGTCGATAAGATAAATGGTCATTGGCAGCTAATGGAATAGCTAATTTTCACTTTAAAATCAACTTATAGGAGAGCGTATGCTACAAGATTTTTTAACTGATTTTAATAATGCAAAACTGCAGAGCAGTTTAATACCGAAAGGTACAATAGTCAAGGTAAAAATGGCAATAAAGCCTGGAGGTTATGAAAATTGGTTCACTAAAAACTACACTACTGGCAGCATCTATTTAAACACTGAATTTACTGTCACTGAAGGTCCATATGCAAAACGCAAGATTTTTCAGATTATAGGTATCAAAAATGGCAAAGCAGAAGGTGAAGAAGACATCTGGGGAGAATCTGGACGTTCGATGCTGCGTAGTATTTTGGAATCATCCAGAAATATTCATGCAAATGACACTTCAGAGAAAGCAGTTACTGCTAGAAAAATCAACTCTATAGCTGATTTCAACGATTTAGAGTTTACAGCGAAAGTAGGCGTTGAAACTAATAATACGTACGGAGATAGAAATAGGATTACTACAGTTATTACTCCAGAATTACAAAAAAGTTTTCAAGATGATTGGTTGCCATTTTGAAGTATGACGAAGGAAAGTTGTGGGCTGCTGTTATTACTAGAGCTATTCAGGATGCAGCAGGAAAAAACCCTAAACTTAAAAAAGAGGCTTGTCAATGGATTCGCTCACGATCTTTTGAAACTGTTTGTGAGCTGGCTAATCTTGACTTTAAACGTCTAAAAAATATGTTGAACAAATTTGGAATAAACAAGGAGAATTTTATGGATTTTTCATCTAAAAATGCTTTAAAAATAAAATCATTATTAATTAATAATATCAAAGATTGTTTATCTTATTTGTTACCTGAAGGCAAATCTTACCAAAATAAATTCTATATTGGCAGTAGAAATGGAAATAAGATAATAGTTGAAATGGAAGGAGAAAATGCAGGAAATTGGTACAACCTGATCGAAGAAAAGAAAGGAAATATAATAGACCTTTGGACTTTAGTTAAAGGTAATATAGATTCTGCTGAAACATGGTTGAACAGTAAAGATGGAAGAAGTTCCATATTACAAGAAAAACAAAACGAAGGAAAAGCATTTTCTGTAAACCATTACTTAAATGACAAATCACCAATGCCACAAGATATAATAGGCCCAAGAATTTTGACACCAGGTGGTCTTTTGGTCATAGGTGGTACTCCAAAGATTGGCAAAAGTCATTTTCTTCTTTCTCTATTAGTACATCTGGCAGCAGGAAGATCATTTCTTGGCATGAAGCCTACAAGACCGCTAAAAATATTCTATCTACAAAACGAAATGGAATATGATTACATTAGAGAACGTATACAACAACTCAACAAACTTCCTCATTTAGCAACAGAAAACTTAATTGTGACGAACAAGATGAATTTGACCTTAAATGAAGAAGGTATAGAAAAAATAAAAAATATGGTAGAGGAAAAGTTTGATTTAGTTGTGATTGATTCTCCTTATAATTCCGTTAACTATGGTCTGCAGCATGCAATAGAAAAACTACGTTCCAAGATTAATCCTATGGCTGGAATAATCATCACAAATCACACCAAAAAAGTACCTACCTCTATATTGGAAAAGAATCCATTTCAAGCTCTCGTTGGTGCTAACGCTTTAAGAAGTTTTTATACATCTGGAATAGTAATATTTCAACCCAATAAACGTACAAATATCTTGCAAGTAGTATATGAACTTAGAAACGGTAGATCTATACCAACAAAATTCATCAACAAGATTAATGGATGTTGGAAATCTGCTAACGTTATAGCTAGAACATAAAAATTCTTCAGGTAGGTATGGATATTTATTGTTCACAAAGAAATGGACATTATAAATTATTAGGGAAGAAAGAACAGTTAAGAACTCAACTCCTATCAAATATAAGGTCATGTCTTTCTTATTTACTGCCAAGAGGAACTTTTCGTGGTGATAAGTTCTATGTAGGTGATCTAAAAGGCAATCAAGGAAAAAGTATGATAGTGGAGTTAACTGGCAGTAAAGCCGGATTATGGCATGATTTTTCTACCGGAGAAGGAGGAGATATTTTTGATCTTTGGGCTGCTGTTACTGGAAAAAATCAATTTACTGATACGATAGAAGATATTGCTAAGTGGATTGGTTATTCGGAAAAAAATAACACTCTGGGGCAACCAACGGCATCATGGAACTATTACGATGAAAGTGATCAAGTGATTGTTACAGTTTATCGTTATAACACTGATTCAGGAAAAAGATATCTTCCTTTTGATGTAAAAAGGTCTAGTTTTACTCTACCAGAGACCAGGCCTTTATATAATATTCCAGGTATCATGAAATCTGATAAGGTGATTTTAGTTGAAGGTGAAAAGTGTGCAGATGCTCTGATAGAGCAAGGTATGACTGCCACAACTGCAATGTTAGGAGCAAATGCACCAATAGAAAAAACAGACTGGTCACCACTTAAGGGCAAGCATGTTATTATTTGGCCAGACAATGATGAACCAGGTAAACAATATGCTGAGAAAGTTGTGAAAAAGCTTACTTTTCTTGGTGTTTTATCACTTACTCTTCTTGAAATACCGGAGAATAAACCAAAGGGATGGGATTCAGCTGATGGTATAGAAGAAAAGATGAATATTCCTGAATTCATTGAAAATAACTCGAAAAAAATCATCGTTAAGCAATTGCTTAATATTCAAGAATGGAGCGTAGAACGTTTTATAGGTCCAGTACCAGAGCAAAAGTTTCTTGTTGAAGGGTTATTTCCTTTAGGAGTGACATCTATTCTAGCTGCAATGGGAGATACTGGTAAAGGTATGCTTCTGCTTGATTTAGCACTGAAAGTTGCGAGTAGAAAAGATCAGCCATGTGGTTTTGGTCCTTTAGTTACTGAACATGGATCTGTTGTAATATTCTCTGCAGAAGATGATATGAGTGAAATACATCGTCGTTTAGAGCGTCTTGACTCACAATGCGAGAGATTAAAATATAAGGATAGGCTCTTTATTGTACCATTACCAAATGTTAGTGGATCACTTACAATCATAAAGAGTGTTTCAGGTAAAGTTATAGAGACTTCTCCTGAATTTGAATCGATAACAAAACAACTTAATAAAATAAAAGACTTAAAATTAATCGTATTTGATCCACTTGCATCATTCGTGCATGCTGATTTAAATACTGACCCAGCCGTAGGCGATTATTTGATGTCTTTATTATCTGATTTAGCAGGTAGCACTGGAGCATCAATAATTACTGCTCATCATATGAGAAAGCCAAAAAGTGAAAAACCTATATCGACTGTTGAGCAAGCACGTGATGCCATTAGAGGTACATCTGCTCTTGTTAATGGTGTTAGGTGTTCATACGCTTTTTGGTCTGTGGAAGATACAGCTAAACCGACAATTTTTAAATCAATAGGAGAATCTGTAAGACAGAACGCATTATTTTATGGAGCAATTGTTAAAGCAAACGGTTTGGCTGATCGCACTTTACGCACTTATTTAAGAAATGAAGAAACAGGATTGTTAGAGGACATAACTGAAAGATTAAGAATAAAAAATATGAACGAAAAAGATTCAAAGCAGCATCTTATAACTGCAATTACACGAGCAGCAATTTCTGGACATCCATTTACCCATACAGGAAGTACAGGAGTGTATAAACAGCGGCATAGACTACCTGAGGAGTTTCACAGTATAGGAAGAGATAGAATGGAGCGTATAGTTCAAGAGCTGTTACAAGCACGGAAGTTGGTTAAGGGAATGGCTACTGGTTCAAAAGAAGATAAATGGCTTGACATTCCTAGCGGACCATTTGCTCGCGGTGTTGGAAAGTTTAGCTGTGGAGCTGAGCTATTCTCCTAAAAAATTTTTCTGATATAAAAAAATATTTTGATTTTTGCGGACGAATTTTGAAGTCATTGTACATATATAATATATGAGGCTTAATTAAAAATGTCAATTCTCACACAGTCAGGAAGAGCAGCAATAGCAGCCAGCATAAAAAAGCAATCTATCCATCTTGCTTGGGGAACAGGTGATTCAAGTTGGAAAAGTAGCCATAAAGTAGAAAAAACTTTCGTTAAGGGTGAAATAAAATTTGATCATCAACCTATTAAAGATGTGAAGGTTGTTACAGGGCAAACAACTTATCAGCCAAGTATTGACTATACAGTTAATGGCAGTACTGATGTAATAAAACGTACGGAAAATAGCTCTATTCCAGTAAGTGATAAAGTTACTGTAGAGTATAGTGAAAGCACACCACCAGAGCTGATAACTTCTGAAAAACTGCTCAATGAACTTGGCAGACGTACTGCAGACGAAGTGCTATTCTGCACAGGTGATGAAAACGGTGAACTTATAACTCCATCTGGAAGGTTTAGGCCCTCAAATGTACCAACTAATAATCTCTATCTCAAATTTACTTTCGATCTCACGGATGCAGCAAATCGAGTAATCAGAGAGCTAGGGGTTATGGTTGGTACTAAAGTAAAAAAAGAATTACCTGAAGGACAGAGATATTTTGAACCTCAAGATATAGAAGACCATGGGATTTTATTGATTTTGGAACATACCGTACCACTTATCAGAACTGCTGCAACTCGGGAAACTTTTTCATTTGTTGTAACTTTTTGAATTTTTCTAGCATAAAATGACTTTAAACGCCTATTACAATCGCTTTAATCCTGACAAAGAATACGAAAAAAGCTTGTTTCTTGCAGGAAGAGGTCTACAGTCAGCAGAATTAAACGAGACGCAAGAATATGCTCTCTCTAAGCTTAAAGGCATAGGTGATGCAATATTCCGTGATGGCGATGTTATAACAGGCAGCAATTGTATTATAGATAGAGAAACTGGTAAAGTTACACTTGAAGGAGGAAAAATCTATCTTCGTGGAGCGGTGAGAAAGGTAGAGGCAAAAGAGTTTGTTATTCCACTGAGTACCACAGTTCGTATAGGTGTTTATTATCTAGAATCTACGATTACAGAACTTGAGGACGAAAATCTTCGTGATCCTGCTGTTGGTACACGTAATTATCAAGAAGTAGGAGCTGCAAGGCTTAAAGTTTCCACCATTTGGGGTTATCAAGCAGAAGGTCTTTCTCCACGTTTTTCTGCAGGAGAGTTTTATCCAATCTATAACATTGAAAATGGAGTATTAATAGAACATTCACCACCACCACAAGCAAACATAGTAACTACTGCTCTTGCTCGTTATGACAAAGAAGCTAATGGTTCCTACGTTGTAAATGGCCTTGAAGTAATGTTTTTGCAAAAGGAAGAAGAGGGCAAAAAACAAGTATTCGTGATTAATGAGGGAAAAGCTCATGTTGATGGCTATGAGATTGAGTTACCTCATAGTATTCGTGTTTCTTTTGATCAAGATCCGAATATAAAATCAGTTGAATCAGAACCACATACTTTTCAGCTAAATAGCCAAAGAGTAATGGAACTTAAAGTTAATGATTTTCCAATAAGTGAAATCAAAAAAGTAGATATAACTGTTCAGAAAACCACTACTGTTACTCATGGTTCATACTCAGGAGCTGTTGATCCGATACCTGACTCTGCAGTACTTGAGATTATTCAAGTTAAACAAGGCAATGTTATTTATGAAAATAGTACAGACTATAAGTTAAATGCAGGAAACGTTGATTGGTCATTACCTGGCAAAGAACCAGCTCCTGGGAGTAGTTACCTGATAACCTATCGCTGTCGTACTCATGTAAGTCCTGAAGATATAAGTGAAGAGGGATGCAAAGTAAAAGGAGCAGTTGATAACAGCTTGGTTCTGATTGATTACACCTGGAAAATGCCCCGCTTTGATTTAATTACTATCGATAGCAAAGGAGTGGTGAGAAGAATCAAGGGAATTGCCCATCCCTGGAGACCATCAATGCCTAGAGCGCCTAGTGGACAACTTTTGCTCTGCTACATTCATCAGACATGGAAAAACGGAGAAAAAGAAGGGGTAAAAATAGTGAATAATGCTATTCATGCTGTACCGATGAATGAGCTTGAAGCAATGAAAAAAGGAATAAATGATCTTTATGCGCTAGTTGCACAGGAACGTTTACGCAGTGATGCAAATTCAAGAGAACCTACAACGAAAAAAGGAGTGTTTGTAGATTCGTTCTTTGACGATGATATGCGTGATCAAGGAGTTTCGCAGTCTGCAGCGATAGTAAATAAGGAACTAATTTTACCGATAGACGTAGAAATTATTGATGTTGAAAAGAGCACAAAACCTTATCTTTTACCGTATGAACTTGAGCCGGTATTAGAACAGCTTTTACAGACTAAAAGTGAAAAAATTAATCCGTATCAAGCTTTTGATAAAATAACCGCAAAAGTTACCATAAATAAAAACATTGATCACTGGACGGAGGTAAAAACAAATTGGAAAAGTCCAGTAACTAGAGAATTTAATACTAGAGAGACCACAGAGCTATTATCAAGTAATTCTTATGAAACTGAATTTATGAGAGAAGCAATACAGAATTTTGAAATTGAAGGTTTTGAGCCAAATGAGAAGCTTAAAGAGATAAAATTTGACGGAATAAACATTCAACCTATAACTTAAAACTGGAAAACCAAATGTTAACAGCTAACAATCAGGGAAAATTAAAGGGAAAAATAAAAATCCCAGCAAACATTCCAGCAGGTACTAAATTGGTGCAATTTTATGGGAATAAAGGAAGCTATGGAGAAGCAACTTATACTGGTAAAAAAACAATTACCATAGAAGAAAGAAGAAGAGTGATCGCAGCAAGACGAGTTGATCCTTTAGCACAAACATTTACTTTAAATGAGAGCAGACACATAGGGGGTCTAGATTTATGGTTCACAAATAGCGGCAAAAAACGTGTTGTTGTGCAGATTAGAGAAACAGCAGTGGGAATGCCCTCGCAGACTGTCATTGCTGAAAGTTATATTGAGCCAAAAGATATAAAGATAGATGGCACAGCAACACGTATAGAGTGGTCACCAGTGTTTTGCCATGCAGGAGAGGAGTATTCAATAGTACTGCTTACTGATGATCCTGGTACTGCAGTAAAGATAGCAGAACTTGGCAAATATGATGCAGTAAATAGCCGTTGGGTAACAAGTCAGCCATATCAAGTAGGAGTATTACTTTCATCTAGCAACGCAAGTACTTGGACACCACATCAAAATTTAGATCTAACTTTTAGGCTTTTAGCAGCGAAGTTCACTGAAAATTCTCACGTTATTGATCTTGGTAAAGTTACTGCAAACAATACTTCAGATTTAATTGTTTTGACGAACGTCGAAAAAGTAGCATTTGATACCAATGTAGAATTTATTCTGATAGATGAAGAGGGAAAAGAAAATTTTCTATCTGATAACTTGTCGCTCGCGCTGCGTGAAAGACTATCTGGAGAGTTAACAGTAAAGGCAAATTTAAAAGGGTCAAAAGAAAAAAGTCCAGTGCTATATCCTGGGTTACAGCTAGTTATGGGTAATATAGGGGAAAAAGGAGATTATGTTACAAGAAGCATTACAGCAGGAGCTAACACTAAAATTACCATAACATATGATGCGCTAATACCTGGCACTGCAGACATTAAAACTTATGTAGAGAAAAACGTGGGAGAATGGCAATTAGTAAATTTAACATCAGGAAAACCAATTGGAGAAAATTGGGTAGAGAGAACTCATGTGCTGACAAACTTTAATGGCAATGAGACAAGGATAAAATTAGTTTTAAGTGGAACAGTTATCTATCGTCCTAAAGTCAAAAATCTACGAATCATTGTTACATAGAAGAATGTCAAATGATAAAACGAGTAGAGGGTATCCACTACCTCATCCAGAAAACATTGCAGTGGAAGATGTAGTACGTATTCGTACCACAATTGAGAAAATAGATGAAGATATGAGTGAGAGAGAAAATAAACATAATCAACTGAAAAGTAATTTTGAACGATTTAGATTTGAAACTTTTTTGAATTTTTGGGAATGAAAGAAGCAATATACCAAAGGATAAAGGATTTAGCAGTAAGTAGCACAGCTGATCAACTGGCATATCTTGCAAAATCGCTGGAATTGATAGCAGATAAAAAAGCTATTTCCAACGTTGTGCAGATGACTGAAGTAAAAGGAATAATTGATGCACTACAAAAAAGACTTAAGGATTTAGCAGAAAACAGTACTCCAGATCAATTAGCATATCTTGCTAAAGCATTGGAATCAATAGTCGACAAAAGTGCAGTTTCTGAAATTGTACAGATGACTGATGGTAAGCTAAAAGAACTTCTTGATAGTGCAAAAAAACACTTAACTGATCTGGATAATAAAAAAGCTAGTTCTTTAGCAGTGATCTCTGAATCAGAGAAGCAATTATTAAAGAGAATTGATGAAAAAGGGACAACAAATTTATCGCTACTTGATACGAGAAAGAATGCCAACATTGCAGCAATAAATAGTGTTGGCAATGATCATAAAGATGGTCTAAAAGGTTTAGTGAATAACTTCCGTACTGTTAATGATGTGCCAAGTGGTTCATCGATTATGAGGGAGATAAGGAGCAGAGAACCAACCAAGCTTAACTCCATAAATGATGTACCAAGTGGCTCATCAATCATGAAAGAAGTAAGAAATCGTCATATGATTGAACCTGGAGCATTACCTTTTTTATTTGGTGTACTAAGTAGAAAAAATAATTACTTTGGCCACGGAACTTTTACAACTGAGCTTGGAGAGTGGAGCGGTGATATAACAAAAACAGACTATATGCTGCAACTACTTGCAGGTACTCACACGTACGATACAAGCTATGTTAGTTTTTATCGGCCAAGACAACTCAGTTTTTTTGAAGGAAGTAAAGGTACATTTATCTACGGAGAATCATACCCAAGATTCATGTATGATGGATTTTCGGAGCAATTCAATATGTTGAAATATCCTTATGCTGCACTAGGAGTAATATTCGTAAAAAACACAAGCAATGTAGATATAAGTAAAACTCTAAACTTTGTTGGATCTGCAATGTGGTATAAAGATGAAGTTAATTATGGAGGAGCAGGATTATTTATAGGTACACCTGATAAAACTAATACAAGGAAGTCAGAGATTTCGAGAATTACTTGGACACGTATTTACCAGCATGAAATTAACAGTCCTGAATTTATTGCATCAGGTAACATACTCATTCCAGCAGGAAAAACTGTTACAGTGTTACTTTATACGTCATCCAATCTTCACTCAGGAGGTGAAAGAGTTGGTGAGACACCTGAGTTCTTTGCGAGTGAGCATACGTATAGCACAATCTATGGTCAATTTATTCAGTGGGGAATATATAACTTTCGCAGTAATTTTTTAACCACAGGACTTGAGATCGATGTAGAGAGAACGCTAAGAGCGTGGCAGTGTCCAGGGCTAGATGCAACATATAAACTTTGGCAGTAAAAGAGGAAGAAAATACGCTTACAAATAAGTTGAAATAACAACACTTGAAAACAAGCCAACTGGAAATGATTGGTATGAAGCACCAAAGAATTTTGACTGGCAAAAAAGTTATTGTTTAACAGAAGGAGAGAAAATTGTTGAAAGGAATAAGGAAGATATTGAGCTGGAATTATTGGAAAATGCGAAGCTTTCTGCACTTCGTTTTTATTTTAATAACTATACTAACGAATACGCTGGAAATTCTCACCAAAAAGCTAAATCGTATCAAATACAAGAAAAAGCCGCAAAAAGCATTCTAGCAGCACCAGAGTCTATAAGTAAAAAGGATACAGAAATTATAGAACCATTAGCAAAAGTCCGTGGTATTACAGTTATTGAAATGGCAAGAATAATTGAAGAAAAAGCAAAAAAAGCAGTAAAAGAAATAATTAAATGTGAAGAGTTGGAAGACATTACCAAGAAGAAAATTGCAGAAGCCAAAAGTGTAGAGAACTTACTAAACGATTTTAAACAAAAGATACAAAGAAATGGCTGAAGAATTTTTACATGGCGTAAATGTTATAGAGGTTACCTCAGGGACAAGATCAGTACGTACAGCTAAATCATCAGTGATAGGTGTAATTGGTACTGCATTCGAAGCTGATGAGCAAAAATTTCCACTGAATAAACCAGTACTGATAGCAGGAAGTTTAAAGGAAGCAGCAAAGCTTGGAAAGAGTGGAAGTTTACCTTCTGCAGTAAATGGAATATTTTCCCAGATTGGTGCAACAGTAGTAGTTATTCGAGTTAAAGAAAGTGAAAACAGCGATCCAAAATTAAAAGAAGAAGAGACGCTGAAAAATATAATTGGCGGTGTTGATAAAGAGACTGGAGAGTATCAAGGGATAGAGGCATTCCTCAGTAGTGAAAGCATAGTTCATATTGCGCCAAGAATACTCATTGCACCTCAGTTTACTCATCAGTTACCTGAAATAGATGGAGTAAATCCAGTAGTGAGTGCTTTAATTTCCATAGCAGAAAAATTAAGAGCAATTATTGTTGCAGATGGACCAAATACTAATGATGAAGAAGCAATAAAATGGAGAAAAAGTGTAGGCAGCTCAAGAGTTTATGTGGTTGACCCATGGATTAAGGTATTTATTGAAGGAAAAGAAGAAATCTTGCCATCGAGTCCATTTGTAGCTGGTTTAATAGCTAAGATAGACAGCGAGCAAGGCTTCTGGCACTCACCTTCAAATAAAGAGATAAATGGTATTGTTGGAACAAGCAGGCCTATTGATTTTACGCTCGGTAATACAAATTGTAGAGCAAACCACTTAAATGAAAATGAAGTAACAACGATAATTGATCAAAACGGCTATAGGCTTTGGGGAAATAGAACATGTTCAAATGACTCAAAATGGGCTTTTCTGTCAGTGAGAAGGACTGCAGATTTAATCAATGATAGTCTACTTCGAGCTCATTTATGGGCAGTTGATCGCAATATCACCAAAACTTATATAGATGATGTGATTGAGGGGGTGAATTCTTATTTGGCCAATTTAAAAGCACAAGGAGCTATTATCAGCGGAAAATGTTATGCAACTCCAGAGCTCAATACACCAGCAAATATTGCAAGTGGAAAAGTATACTTTGACTTTGAGTTTACACCACCATATCCGGCAGAACAAATAATATTCAGATCTCATCTCGTAAATATAAGTTAGGAGAAAGCAAAGTGTTACCGAAAATACTGAGAAATTTTAACGTATTTGTTGATGGTCGTGGTTATGCTGGTCGTATCGATGAGATCACTCTGCCAAAACTCACCATTAAAACAGAGGAATATAGAGCTGGTGGTATGGATATTCCAATAAATATTGATATGGGCATGGAGAAACTGGAAGCAGATTTCACTCTTTCTGAATATGATACAGAGCTCTTTCGGCTATTTGGGTTGATAAATGGAAACTCTGTATCTTTAACTCTTCGTGGTGGAATGCAAGGAAGTGGAAGTAATGAAGTTGAAGGAGTTATTATCAACCTTAGGGGCATATTTAAAGAATTTGATTTTGGTAGTTGGAAACCTGCTGAAAAAGCAACGCTGAAGTGTACTGTAGCTGCCCATTACTATAAACTTACTATAGGTGGTAATGAATTAATAGAAATCGATGCTGAAAATATGATCCGTAAGATTAACGGTGTTGATCAAATGGCTTTGTTGCAAACGATTCTAGGGATTTAATGGAATGGACGAATGCCTTTTCACTTTTTTATTGAAAAATTACTGATAATACTGTATAATTACTAACGTTTTTTAGGCATTTTTGCTATGGCTTTATCTAAATTTCTTGACCCTAAAAATGATATAGCATTTCGCCGTATCTTTGGTACTGAAAAGAATAAAGACATTCTCATTCACTTCCTCAATGATATCTTGAGCTTTACTGGCAAAAATGCAATACAGGATATAGAGTTTTTAAGTACTATTCAAGACCCTGATATCGCATCTAAAAAGCAAAGTATTGTTGATGTGCTATGTAGAGATTCAACAGGAGTGCAATGGATAATTGAGATGCAGGTCGCTAAAACCAAAGGCTTTGAAAAACGTGCCCAATATTACGCTGCTAAAGCCTATTCAAGACAAGCAGATAAAGGTGATCAATACCATGACCTTAAGGAAATTATCTTTATTGCTATAGCAGATTGTATTTTATTTCCTGATAAGTCCGAGTATAAATCAAAGCACACTATTCGCGATGAAGATACTAATGAACATGATCTAAAAGATTTTTATTTTGTATTTATTGAATTGCCTAAATTTCCCAAAACCAAAGAAGATCAACTTTCAAATATAGTTGAGAAGTGGGTGTATTTTTTTAAGTACGCTGATGAAACAAGTGAAGAAGAATTGGAAAGAATAATAGGAAGTGACGGAATAATCAAAAAAGCGTATGAAGAGCTAAACAGGTTTAACTGGTCAGAAAAAGAGTTTATAGCATATGAACAGGAGAGCAAGCGTATTCGTGATGAACAGGCTGTCCTTGCTCAAAAACTTGATGATGCTAAAGAGGAAGGAATCAAAATTGGTGAAGAGAAAGGAAAGATTGAAGGAAAGATTGAAGGAAAGATTGAAGGAAAGATTGAAGGAAAGATTGAAGGAAAGATTGAAGGAAAGATTGAAGGAAAGATTGAAGTTGCAAAAGCGATGTTGACTAATAATGTTGATATTAACACTATTGTCAAGTGTACAGGTCTTTCTGTCGATGAAGTTCAAGAATTAATTCAAGTTGAAGAGAAATAACCCCTACTATAACTTTTATATTAGGTTGCCTCTTCAATCAAACACAAAAACTGTAATAAAAAAAATTAGTTATGTAAAAGCTATGAAGTTTTTATTTAATTAACTTTTAGGGGAAAACATGACAACAGTAGAACTTAATAACCCAATAACAGTAGAAGGAATTTTACTCTCAGAGCTAACTCTGCGCCGTCCAAAAGTGCGAGATCGTTTAGCTGTTGAACGTATGAGTAATAACGATGCAGAGAAAGAAGTAGCACTAATTGCAAATCTTGCAAGTATTTCAAGAGAAGCAGTAGAAGAACTTGATCTTGCAGACTACAGTAAGATTCAAGAAGCGTTACAAGGTTTTTTGTCTCAGCAGAAGACTTGAGGCTGAGCATATTGTCGCTTAGCTCAATGGTTGGTGGTGGAATCAATCAGTGGCTTGATATGGATATTAAAGAATTTATTACGTGGTTTGAAAGTAGCAAAAAGTTATACAAATGAAAGCAATTTCTATAGTAATTGGAGCAACACTGCAAAGCAGTTTTAATAGTACGATAGCAGGTAGCACGAAGCAACTTTCTCGTATTGGTAGTACGATAAAACAACTTGAATCATCAAGTAAATCAGTATCCAAGTTAAACAATTAAGCCACGATGCTCTGCTTGCTCGGCGTTCTTGGAATGAACTGGAAATAAAAACAAAATCTCTTGCTCAGCAGATAAAAAACGCAGAAGAACCAAGTAAGAATCTGCAAAATGAATTTACAAGATCTAAAGCTGCAGCACTGAAAGCTAAAACGGCTTATTTACAAAAAAGAAGTGCTCTTCACCATTTACGCACGGAGTTCAGTAAAAGTGGTAGAGACATAAAATCTCTTATTGGAGATCAAGCTAAACTTGGCTCTTCTATTGAAAAGCTTAAAAATAACTATACGGCTTTAAATTCCGTAATGCAAAAACGTAAAGGAGTTCTAGCGCAAAGAGTAAATTTCAAAGCTCAAATGATAGATGCTGTAACACTTGGACTCACCCTTGCAGCACCACTTAAAGCTGCAATTAGTTTTGAGAGTGCTATGGCTGATGTAAAAAAAGTTGTAAAATTTGAAGATAAAGATGTAAATGGGTTAACAAAGCTTGGGGAAACATTAAAGGCAATGTCACGAACAATTCCGCTATCTGCAGCAGAACTTGCGCAAATTACTGCAAGTGGTGGTCAACTTGGTATTGCAGCTAAAGATCTTGCAATTTTTACAGATACTGTGGCCAAAATGGCAACCGCATTTGATATGTCAGCAGAAGAAGCAGGAGAAGCTATTGCTAAGCTTTCTAATATTTACCAAATTGAAATTGGTGAAATGAAAAGCGTTGGTGATGCGATAAACCATATCTCTGATAACACTGCAGCAAAGGCCAAGGAAATTGTTCCGACGCTAAACAGAATTGGTGGTACAGCAAGGCAATTTGGCTTAACTGCAGTGGAGGCAGGAGCTTTAGCAAGCAGCTTTATTAGTCTTGGTAAAGCTCCTGAAAAGGCAGGAACAGCAATCAATGCCATGCTTAGCAAACTACAAACAGCAAGTAAACAAGGTGGCAATTTTCAAAAAGCGTTTCAAGTGCTAAAAATAAACGCTCAGGAGTTTGAGAAAGCAATCGGTAAGAATGCACAAGGTACATTAGTTAAATTTTTAGAAACAGTTGCAAAATTAGATAAGCAAGAACGTTCTAGCGTTCTCTTTGATCTCTTTGGTCTTGAATATCAAGATGATATAGCGCTACTTACTGGTAGTCTTGATGAGTATAGAAAATCTTTGCGACTAATAAACGAAGAATATCATGGCTCAATGCAAAGAGAGTTTGAAAATAGAGCAAATACTACAGCAAATAATCTTCAGTTACTTAAAAACTCAATAGCAGAAGTGGGAATGAATCTTGGCTTTGTATTATTACCATCTTTAAATTTTACTGTTAATCTTCTCAGGTCAGCAACTACACAAGTAGCGCTGTATGCAAAAGAATATCCAATACTGACTACAGTAATCATGAGCACAATTACTGCTTTGATTAGCATTAAAATAGCAGCCATATCTCTTGGATATGCTTGGACTTTTGTAAAAGGTTCCTTATTCGCTCTTTTGTTTACTTGGAAAGTGTTTGGATCTGTTATTACTTTGGTAAAAATAGGTCTTTCTGCAGTTTTTCCAGCAATAATTGCTGGATTTAAAGCATTGACAATTGCCTTAATGAGCAACCCTATGGGACTGGTTATTGGTGGTTTTGCTGTTGCTGCAACTTTGATAATTACCAAATGGCAAGCAGTAAAGAACTTTTTTGTTACTATCTGGGAATCAGTGAAAATTGTATGGAAGTCTTTTTCTGATTGGGTAGGAAAATTTTGGAATAATATTACTCAGCCTTTTAAAACAATCAATAATCTGTGGAGCAAAAAAAATGAGGCCAGATTAGAAGTTAGCTCTGTAAATAACGTTGTCAGCGATTCTCTTAAGCACCCCATTACAGCACAAAATAAGACTATAGAGAACAAAATGCAATTTAGTATTAATATTCATTCAAGACCTGAGCAGAATGCACGCAGCATTGCTGATGAAGTAATGGAGAGAATTAGAGAACAATTTAGTGGCGCACTTTACGATATAAATTAAATTATGTTATCTCTTGGTCCATATAGATTTGCATTAACTGAGCAAGGTTTTACACGTAGAAGTGAATATCGCTGGCCTGCACTTGAGCGTATTGGGGAAAAGCCATTGCTTCAAAGTATTGGTCCTGGAGAGGACATTGTTGAGCTTGCAGGAGTAATCTATTCAGGAGGGATGAAGCAAATAAATAATATGCGAAATTCATCGAAACCTCTTTTACTTATTGATGGCCAGGGTAACATTTTAGGCCATTTTGTTATCGTAAAAATAGAAGAAACACAGAAATATTTTTTTCCAAATGGAGAACCAAGGAAGATTGAGTTTCATTTAAGCCTGAAACACTACGATAACGTGTTGTTAGATGGATCACTAAATAATCCCGTTGACGATATACAATTTGATGATGATGTACTACAAAACTAAAGAAAATGACATGTTAGATTTTATTTGCTGGAGACACTATGGATTCAGCTCTGGCACAGTTGAGGTTGTATTGAAAGCTAATCCTGGGCTTGCAGAGTACGAGCTTCTTCCTGCAGGGTTAACCGTTAAACTGCCTGTAATTCAAAAAGCAATACAAAAGCAAGTAGTAAAACTATGGGATTGAAGTGACACCAGATTTTAGTATTTCAGTAGAAGGAATTTCCATCACTGAGTTGATAAAGAGTCGGTTAGTATCAATTCATATTACTGATGAAGCTGGAGTAATAAGCGATACTGCTATAATTCACCTTGATGACCGTGATTCGTTATTTGAGATTCCTAGAACTGGAGCAAAGCTGAATATTTTACTTGGATATAAAGAAACTGGTATTGTGCCAATGGGAGATTACATAGTGAATGAAATTACGCTACAAGGTCCACCACAAGGCGTTAAAAATTAAGAGTCATGCAGCAGACTTAAAACAGTCTTTAAAGGAACAAGTATTTAATGAGTGGCATCAAATTACTTTAAATGATTTGGTGGAAAAAATTGCAAATAAACATAGCTATAAAGCTAAAGTTGCTGCAGAGTTTGCAAATATCATGATATCACATATTGATCAAACTGCAGAGAGCGACATGCATTTTTTGACCAGGCTTGCTCAAATTTATGGAGCAATAGCAAAACCTGCAGGAGGATATTTACTTTTTGTTTCAAAAGGAAAAGCAAAATCAGTTACCGGAAAAACTTTAAGCACTATTACTTTAACACCTGGAAATATTACAAGTTGGCAAGTAAGATTTAATGAGCGTAATCAATATGGCTCGGTTCTTTCCTATTGGTATGATTATGAAAAAGCAGAGACTATAACAGAAAAAATAGGTGATCAAGAACCAAGCTATATTCTGCGAGATGTTTATGCAAGCAGTGATTTGGCGCAAAGTGCAGCATCTGCAAAATTAAATCAGCTGATGAGCAGTACAGCAACACTCAACATTACAATGGCAGGAAATCCTGAATTATTTACCGAAGCAAAGATCAACCTTTTGGGATTTCGCAAAGGAGTTTATGGTGGTTGGATAATAAATAAAGCTGAGCATGTAATTGATAACCTGGGCTATCGTAGTATGATAACAGCTGTTACGGAGGCACGGGAAAGTAAATTGATAATTTCCTCATAGATATCTTTTTTTTCTTTATTATTATTTAATTCCTCTACAGCAAGATCTAAAGGAGTTTTTTTATCTTTGTTTTTAGCAAGAGGATTTGCTCCGTTTTCCAGTAGAAATTTAGTGATTTCTAGATGTCCTTTTCGTGCAGCATAATGCAAAGCTGTCCAGCCAAAAGCATCAGTAGTATTTATATCAATGCCTTCTTCAACCAGAAATTTTATAACTTCTAAACAGCCTCCACTTGTAGCATAGTGTAATGATGTTGCACCAAAATGATGAGTAGCATTGATATCTATTGTATTTTTTATTAAGGATCTTACAGCATCGAAGTTACACTTTTGAGCTGCAGTAGACAATGTTTCAAGATCATTGCCATTTACCTTACTTTTTATTGGTATAATTTTTGATGGTTTACAATGCTGAAACAAAAAGATAACACATATTATTGGTATTATCGAATTTACTAACAGTTTTCGAAAAAGGCTGAATTTCATATCTATGATATTATTTACATTACTTGCTTAATGCAATGAGTTAGCTTTAAGAAAAATTCTTAAGATTTTTTTGGACGTATTTTTGACAAATCTTGTATATATTAGTATACAGCTTTTTGTACAAAAACATGAAAAACCAAAGTACAGGAAAGATCCCTGTAGCAGTAATTGCTACTATGGTAATACAAACAATAGCATTTATCTGGTGGCTGGCCAAACTTGACTTAAGAGTGCAGATACATGACAGGTTTATAGAGCAAAATCAAAGGACTACAGAAATCATCTATCGTCTTGAAGAAAGAGTCAAAAACCTTGCTGAAGAAGTTAACGAGCTTGAGCAGAGACAAAAATGACAAAGTACATTTTATCGGTTGATGGAGGAGGAATTAGAGGAATAATTCCTGCAATTATTCTAGCAGAAATTGAATCTAGGATAAAAAAGCCAATTTCTCAGATCTTTGATTTAATGGCAGGTACCTCAACCGGTGGAATTATTGTTGCTGGACTTTGTAAAAGCAATAAACTTCAATACTCTGCCAATGATTTGGTTGAACTTTACCAAGAGTATGGAGCATATATCTTTCAAGCATCACTTTGGAGAAAATCAATCGCTTCTTGGCTGAGTGGTTCTCAGTACTCATATAAAAATATGGAATTTATTCTCAACAAATACTTCGGCGAAAGCACTATGGCCGATGTTGCGAGTAATCTACTGCTCACTAGTTATGACATTCACAACAATTGTGAATTTTTCTTCAAAAGTTGGAAAGAAGAAAACATTAAGTTGAAAGATGCACTCAGAGCTACAACAGCTGCCCCAACGTACTTCACACCAAAACGTCTGAAAATTAGCCAAACAGAGAGAGTATTGATAGATGGCGGAGTGTTTGCCAATAATCCAGCGGCTTGTGCATATGCAAGTGCTAAGAAGTTATTTCGAGATGATGAGATTATACTGCTATCAATAGGCACTGGTGGAACAGATAGAAGTATAAAGTATGCTAACTCAAGGAAATTTGGCAAAATAGGGTGGATCAAGCCACTACTGAATGTGATGTTCGCTTCTGGATTGGATTGCGTTGATTATCAACTAGAACAAGTAATAGATGATAAATACATAAGAATACAATCGCAATTGAAAGTAGCATCGACTGAGATGGAAAATATTACACTCAGAAATATCAAATTTCTTCAGCAAGAGGCAAGTAAAATGATAGAGGATAACCAGAAAGTGATAGACAAATTCTGCAAGCAAAATCGAAAACTATAACTGAGCTAGAAAAACAAAATAAGCGAGTTTCTAGTATCTACTTTAATAAATTTACTAAAATATTTTTTTAATATTATATATTGAATACAGAAGCACAAGAATTTCATCCAGTAATGCAGATAATTAATTATGTAATCACCTTTGTTGGTATTTTAATATATTGTGTAGAAATCAGTAAACTAATGTTGCTTTTAATTCAGGTTAAGTTTTGGAAGCATGATTTTCAAGTTCCTCAATAGATAAATCTGTTATTTTAGAAATAGCATTAACAGAAACGTCCAACATAAGTAGATTATTTGCAACCTTTATTGACTCTGCTTTGTAAATCAGGAATGTTGCACCAAATGTTGACATTAAACTTTATGATATGAGGTATCTTTGATGTTTTTACGCTACTAAATTCATGATATCCATCTCTTGGCGATTTAAGCCTATTTTTAGAGTATTTATAAAAAGACGATAAGACCCCTTCTACATCTAAAGCCTAAAATGCAATTCTCAGATGATCTCTGACAGACGTTTTTTTCATCAACACATTCAAAACAATAAAAAGATTGAATATTTCTTCACAATTGTGTATAATTATTAATGCTTTGGTGCACGTAACGATTATACTTTAAAAAGAATGTTGGCTACTGAGAAGAATGAAGACATCTTCATCAGAAAAAAAAGGGGCAAAAACAGAGAAAATTGATGTAACTACTTAAGGCAGGTGTCTCTATTGCAGCTGAGACAGCTGATCACTCATGATCAAATAAAAAAGTTATAAGCACACAGATTGGATCACAGTATCTTTTTTAAGAAGAAGATTTATCTTGCTTAAAAACTTGTAGATACTATATTTTACATAAATTCTTCATGCGAGGCCTTTATGTTTACTAATAGAATATCTAATAATCTGGATCAGCTGCAATTTTTTGTAGAGTTTTTAAATGAAAACTATGAAACTCAGAAACATCTTAGTCTTACGCCGCTACATTTAGCAGCAGGAAATGGTCAGTTGGATTTAGTCAACACTTTATTGGAGAGGGTTTAGATATTAACTCAGAGATTAAGTACGATGCCTTTACGCCACTGTATTTTTCAATTGCAAAAAATCGCTTAGAGATGGTTAACTTTCTTATTGCTCATGGAGCAGATGTAAACCATAAGACCATTCTAGGCTTTACACCTTTAAGTTTTGCATCCCAGCAAGGATATTTAGATATAGTCAACACCTTGATTGCAAATGGAGCAGATCTTAGTACTAAAACAGATAAACTTAATACACCTTTACACCTAGCAGCAGAAAATGGTCATCTAGATATAGTAAATGTTTTTATTGAAAAGGGATTAGATGTTAATGCTGTAAATAATGATCGAGCAAGACCTTTGCATTCTGCAGTACAAAATGGTAACCTCGAAGTAGTTAAAGCTCTTATTTCACAAGGGTCTAATATTAACGCTGGATCTTCAGGCATAGGTAATCATAAAGTTGATGCAAACATTACACCCTTACATCTGGGAACACAAACTGGTAGGTTAGATATAGTTAAAGTTCTGCTTGAAGCGGGAGCAAACGTTAATGCAAAAACAGATGATAAGATTACACCTCTACATTTAGCGTCTCAAAATGGCTTTTTAGAGTTAGTAGACATTTTACTAAAAGCAAAATCTAATGTTAATGCTAAGGATTATGAGAATCTTACACCTCTACATTTAGCAGCAGAACGTAATCACTTTGGAGTAGTTAAGTCTCTTCTTCTCGTAAGGGGAATTGATGTTAATGCTAAGGACCACGATAATTCCACAGCTTTACATATAGGATCTCAGAATGGTCACTTAGAAGTAGTGAAGCTACTAATAGAGAAAAAAGCCAATGTTAATGCTAAAAAAAACGAAGGTTTTACACCTTTGCATCTAGCAATTCAGCAAAGTCATTTCGAGGTGAGTGATTTTTTAATTAAAAATGGAGCAAACATTAACACCGTGGATGATCAGAATTGGACTCCTTTACATAATGCAGCATATAATGGTTTTTCTTTAAAAATAGTAGAGAGCTTAATTGCAAAAGGAGCAAATATAAATGCAAAGATGGATGATGGTAGAAGAGCTCTACATTTGGCAGCAGAACATAATCACTTGGAAATAATGAATTTCTTGATTGAAAATGGAGCAGATATTAATGCTCTAGATAACAGAAGTTGGACTCCTCTACATTGTGCAGCATATGATGGTAATTTAGAAGTTGCTAAATCTTTGCTTGATAAAGGAGTAGACATTAATGCTAAAACAGTTAAAAGTACTACACCTCTACACTTTGCAGTAGACCATGATCATTTAGAGGTGGTTGAATTGCTCTTAGAAAAGGAAGCAGATATTAATGCTTTAGATCACACAAATTGGACTCCTTTACATTTTGCAGCAGAAAAAGGTTATGATCAGATAGCAACCGTTCTATTGAAACATGGCGCTGATGTAAGTGTAAAAGAAAGTCAAAATAAAGGCACAGCCCTACATCTTGCAGCTCAATATGGTCATCCTAAGGTAGTCAAAACCCTTATTATAAGTGGAGCAAATGTTAATGCAAAAATGGATAAAAATGCTACACCTTTACACTTAGGGGCACAAATTGGTAATTTAGATATAGTTAGGTCTCTGCTTATGAGCGGAGCATACTTTAATGCTAGAGCTGAAGGAGGTAGATATGTTTTACCATTACACTTTGCAGAAAGAAGAGGAAACCCAGAAGTCATAAAATTACTAAAATTGGTTGAGAAGTTATTTAAGGCTATAGAAGATAATAATTATTTAGGAATTGAGAGTTCCATTAGAGATGGAGCAATCATTGATTCGAAAAACGTGGATGGAAGAACGCCATTACATTATGCTGTTAATAATGGGCACATAAAAGTTGTAAATATCTTGCTAGCAAATGGAGCTGATGCTACTAAAGTTACTAACAAAGGTAATACACCATTACACACTGCTGCTTCCAAAGGTCATAAAGAAATTATTGAAGCTTTGTTACAACGTGTAAGCCACAATAAATTGAGTGATTTTATTAATGCTAAAACAATAGTTAAAGGCACTGCATCGTTGCATGTTGCTACTGAAAATAGCTTTTTTGAAGCTGTAAAGTCTTTGTTGAAACATGGTGCAATTTATAACATCAAGAATAAGGAAGGTAAAATACCACTTGATCTTTCTCGAGACCAAAATATTACTAACCTATTGAAATTAGTAGAAGAGCTGTTTGAGAATGCAAAAAATGGTAATATTGAAATTATCAGTAAGCTGAGAGCAATAAAACCCGATGAGCGCGTAGCTGTAACAAATGCTCGTGATGATCAAGGCAAGTCATTAGTCCAGGTTGCAGTAATCAATAAACACTCAAACCTTGCAAGTAGATTATTAGAAATATTAAAAAGTCCAGATCAGAGTTTACAAGATGTCAGCGTAGAAAATCGAGTAAAGAGTTTAAAGTTATAGCTCTCTTAAATGAAACTCTAATGAGGGTGCCAAGATCTAGAAAATATACAAAAATTTTGTTACAAAATAGTGAAATTTAGGAGGATTTTAAAAATATGCTAAATAATAATATTAACAAAGAATTAGAAAAAGCAGTCTATGAACGAAACTTAGAAAAAGTTAAAGCTCTTTTGTCTGCAGGTGCTAATGCTAACCTTAGAGTAGAAAGGAATAGAGATACGTTACTTCATACTACTAGTAGTGTAGAAATTACTAAAGAGCTTTTGTTAGGTGGTGCCGAAGTCAATTCAAGAAACATGTATAGTGAAACTCCACTACATTCTGCTATAACACTGGGGAAGGAATTAGAATTAGTTAGAGAACTTCTGAAACATGGTGCTGATGTAAATGCAACAAACCGTAAAGGCAATACTGCACTGAACCATGCTGTAAAAAAAAGTGGTAAAAATCTGGAAGTAGTTAAAGAACTATTAGAATATGGAGCTGATATTAATATAAGAAATCGTGAACGACGGCTTTATGATAATTGTTCCACATCTTTAGATAACGCTGTAAGTGATCTAGCATGCGCTAAATTGTTGATTAAATTTACTTTAGTAAGGAACTTCAATAAGGATTACGGAAAAATTATTGACTTATCTCCTTATAAAGGATGCAGTAATTACAGTAAATTATCAAGTTATCTAGATGACTGTGTTTGTGAAATTCTTCAAATGAAAACAGATGAAATAAAAGATAGCCTTCCACTATATGAATTTGTTACAAATAATTTCAACATACATGTACTATATAATAATCAATTATCTGTAAGACTAGCAAAAATTGATTATTCCATACGCTATCCTATATATAATGATATCATATTAGATAAGGTAAAACCTTTTTTAGAAAGAGCAGATTTGTTAAATAAGTTAAGTAAGATACAATTTTATACTAAATTAGATGTGGCAGATCAAGATGCCAAAGAAAAGAAAATTATTCTGGATCATGATTCTACATATAATATAACTGAATATCTATCTAATGATAACTTGTTAAACTTTATAGTAGCGTTTGATGATTCCAATAAACGTACTTTTCAATCTTTAAGTTCCTTAAATAATCTCGTAGAGCCTGGTACAAGACTTTATGAAACTTCTAT